>CAVQGG010000009.1:0-314448 GCA_963711985.1 uncultured Solirubrobacteraceae bacterium
ATTCTCTAGACGGAGGTTTTTTCAACATGAAGCTCAAGCCCCTGGGCGATCGTCTGATCGTGCGGGCGATCGAGGAGGAGGAGACCACCGCCAGTGGCCTCGTCCTGCCCGACACCGCCAAGGAGAAGCCGCAGAAGGGCAAGGTCCTCGCCGTCGGCGATGGCAAGCTCGACGACGACGGCAAGCGCATCCCGCTGGACGTCAAGGAGGGCGACGAGGTCCTCTACAGCAAGTACGGCGGGACCGAGATCAAGGTCGACGGGGAGGATCTGCTCGTGCTGCGCGAGTCGGACGTCCTCGCCAAGGTCGCATAAGGAGATCTGAAAGACATGGCTCACAAGGAACTGAAGTACAGCTCAGAGGCGCGCAAGGCGCTGGAGGCGGGCGTCGACGCGGTCGCCAACGCGGTCAAGGTCACGCTCGGCCCCAAGGGCCGCTATGTCGTGCTCGACAAGAAGTTCGGCGCGCCCACGATCACCAACGACGGCGTCACGATCGCCAGGGAGATCGAGGTCGAGGACGTCTTCGAGAACCAGGGCGCCCAGCTGGTGCGCGAGGTGGCCACGGCCACCAACGACGTCGCCGGCGACGGCACCACCACGGCCACCGTGCTCGCCCAGGCGATCGTCCGCCAGGGCCTGAAGAACGTCGACCGCCGGCGCCAACCCGCTGGCGCTCAAGCGCGGCATCGAGAAGGCCGTCGACCAGGTCGTCGCCAACATCGCCTCGCAGTCCAAGGAGGTCTCCGGCAAGGACCAGATCGCCCGCGTGGCGACGATCTCGGCCGGCGACGAGGAGATCGGCGACGTGATCGCCGACGCGATCGAGAAGGTCGGCAAGGACGGCGTGGTCAACGTCGAGGAGGGCCAGACGTTCGGCATGGACCTCGAGTTCACCGAGGGCATGCAGTTCGACAAGGGCTACATCTCCCCGTACATGGTCACCGACCAGGACCGCATGGAGGCGATCCTGGAGGACCCCTACATCCTGATCGCCAACCAGAAGATCGGCTCGGTGCGCGACGTGCTGCCGGTGCTCGAGGCCGTGATCCAGAGCGGCAAGCCGATGCTGATCATCGCCGAGGACGTCGAGGGCGAGTCGCTGGCGACGCTGGTCGTGAACAAGCTGCGCGGGACGTTCACCGGCGTGGCGGTCAAGGCCCCCGGCTTCGGCGACCGGCGCAAGCGGATGCTCGAGGACATCGCGATCCTCACCAACGGCGAGGTGATCACCGAGGAGATGGGCCTGAAGCTGGAGAACACCCAGCTCTCCCAGCTCGGGCGCGCCCGTCGCGTGGTCGTGGCCAAGGACACGACCACGATCGTCGACGGCGCCGGTGACGCCGACGCGATCAAGGGCCGCATCAACCAGATCAAAGCCGAAATCGAGAACACCGACTCGGACTTCGACCGCGAGAAGCTCCAGGAGCGCCTGGCCAAGCTCTCCGGCGGCGTCGCCGTGGTGAAGGTCGGCGCGGCGACCGAGACGGAGATGAAGGAGAAGAAGCACCGCGTCGAGGACGCGCTGCAGGCCACGCGGGCGGCGCTCGAGGAGGGCATCGTGCCCGGCGGCGGCGTCGCGCTGCTGCAGGCGTCGTCGGCGGTCACGGTGGACGCCAACGGCGCCTCGGCCGACGGGTCCGATGACGAACGCACGGGCGCGCGCATCGTGCTGCGGGCGCTGGAGGAGCCGCTGCGCCAGCTCGCCGAGAACGCCGGCCTGGAGGGCTCGGTCGTCGTCAACGACGTGCGCAAGGCCAAGAAGGGGTGGGGCCTGAACGCCGCGACCAACGAGATCGTCGATCTCGTTGCCGAAGGCGTCATCGACCCCGCGATGGTCACCCGCTCGGCGCTGCAGAACGCCGCGTCGATCGCCAAGAACATCCTCACCACCGAGGCGATCGTCGCCGAGGTGCCCGAGAAGGAAGGCGCCGGTGGCGGCGGAGGGATGCCGGACATGAGCGGGATGATGTAGCCGACCGTCCAGCGCGCCCAGTTGCGCTCAGGCGGCGCGCATTGCGGCCGATGAGCACACGGAGGACCTGGCATGACGCCAGGTCCTCTGTCTTTAATGCTCAGGCTATCCCGACCTACCGTCGGCGGGGAGGATCTGCACGTTGAGCCCGGGGAGGCCGTCAAACCCTCTCCCGTCAGCGGTGACGAGGGTTCGCGAATGGGCGCGGGCTGTAGCTGCGATGAGAAGATCGTGCGCGCCCCTGGCCCGGCCGCTCCTGCGCGCATAGACGAGGAGCTCTGCGTGTGTTCTTGCGATCTCGAGGTCGTACGGCTCGACTGGGATGCTCGACAGCAGCGCGTCGACAAACGCTTGGCGGGACGGTTTGTGCCGGCGGTCCGCGAGCCGCACGCCGACGAGCAACTCGGCTGCTGTAATGGCAGCGATCGCGACGTCGTCCTCGTCGTCTACCACCTCGTCGATCGCCGACGTCCCGCGCTGCGCTGCGATGAGGATCGTCGTGTCGAGAATCAGGCGTTCCAGTCTCGCTCCTCGGGTTCCAGTCGCGTGCGCAGCTCGGCCAGCTCCTCCGGCCAGCCCGTATCGGCGGGCTGCTTGCGCAGCAGGTCCTTGACAACTCGGCCCGAGCTCACCGTGGCGGGCGCAATGTTCGCTATTGCCCGCCCGCGGCGCTCGACCACAAATGTCTCGCCGTCACGCTCAACGTGGTCGAGCAGGTCCGAGAAGTGTCTTGCCGCCTCTGTTGCGGTCAGCCGTCTCATCCCAAATCAGATTATCAGATTACCTGGTTCGACGGCATCGACGGCCGCTGAGCGAACGCGCCGCGAGGCCGGCGCGAGGCAGGGTCAGCACCGCGCCGCGTCCCTATTCGACCTCGGCGACCGACCGCGGCCCGTCGCCCGACGTACTTCGCCGTCGGCCTGATCAGCTTGGCCTCGCGCTTCTGCTCGAGGATGTGCGCCGACCAGCCGGCCACGCGCGCGCAGGTGAACATCGGCGTGAACAGGTCCGGCGGGACTTCGGCGAGGTCGAGGATCACGGCCGACCAGAACTCGACGTTGGTGGCCAGCACGCGGTCGGGCCTGCGCGCGTGCAGCTCGGCGAGCGCGGCCTTCTCGAGCGCCTCCGCGGCCTGGAAGCGGGGCGAGCCGAGTTCGGCGCAGGTGCGTCGCAGCACCCGCGCGCGCGGGTCTTCGGCGCGGTAGATGCGGTGGCCGAAGCCCATCAGGCGGTCGCCGCGGTCGAGGGCGGCCGAGACCCAGCGCTCGGCGTCGCCGGTCGCTTCGACTTCGTCGAGCATCTTCAGCACGCGCGAGGGCGCGCCGCCGTGCAGCGGGCCGGAGAGCGCGCCCACCGCGGCGGACAGCGCGGCGGCGACGTCGGCGCCGGTGGAGGCGACGACGCGGGCGGTGAACGTCGAGGCGTTCATGCCGTGCTCGGCGGCGGAGACCCAGTAGGCGTCGATCGCCTTGACGTGGTCGGGGTTGGCCTCCCCGCGCCAGCGGATCAGGAAGCGCTCGGGGATCGTGCGTCCCTGGTCGACCTCCTCCTGGGGCACCGGCGGCTGGCCGGCTTCGCGCGCCGACTGGGCGACGAAGGACAGGGCCATCACCGAGGCGCGCGCGAGGTTGTCGCGGGCCTCCTCGTCGGTGATGTCGATCAGCTGACCGAAGCCCCACTCGGGCGCGAGCATCGCCAGCGCCGACTGGACGTCGACGCGGTGGTCGCCCGAGCGCACGGTCAGCGCGTGCGGTTCGGCCGGAGGCAGGCCGGGTTTGAAGCGACCGTCCACCAGCAGGCCCCAGACCTGCTCGTAGGGGACGGCGCCGACGAGGTTCTCGATGTCGACGCCGCGGTAGCGCAGCGCGCCACCCTCTTTGTCGGGCTCTGCGATCTCGGTGGCGAAGGCGACGACGCCTTCAAGGCCCGACTGGACCTCTGGTGCTGCCTGGACCGCGCTCATGGCACTCGCTTTCTGGGCTTGAAGCTTGACGGGGTGGCTGCCTTGTGGGCAGGCCCGCATCGTCGCAGGAATGCCGTGCGGGTAGGCTGCACACGATGCGCTCGCCCACGCGAAGTGCCGGCCGCGAGTGAGGTGCAGCCGTGGCCGACGGCGATCTGATGTTTCGCTCCGCGCTCGAGCTCGCGGGCATGGTGCGCGCGGGGGAGATCTCCGCGCGCGAGCTCGTCGCAGATCTCGCTCGAGCGGATCGAGGAGCTCAACCCCGCCCTGAACGCGTTCGTCGCAGGTCGACGCCGAGCGGGCGCTGGCCACGGCCGACACGATGCGGGCCCGGCGACGAGCGCCCGTTCGCGGGCGTGCCGATCGCGATCAAGAACAACCGCCCCGTGCAGGGACTGCGCCTCACCTACGGCTGCTCGCTGATGGCCGAGCTACGTGTGCCGACTACGACCACAACGTCACACGGCGCCTGAAGGACGCCGGCTTCGTGATCGTCGGCACGACCACGCTGCCCGAGTACGGCATCCTGCCCGACGAGCGAGGCCCGCATCTTCGGGCCGACCCGCAATCCGTGGGACCTCGGGCGCACCCCCGGCGGCTCCTCCGGCGGCGCGGCGGCCGCGGTGGCCAGCGGCATGGTGCCGGTCGCCCACGGCAACGACGGCGGCGGCTCGGTCCGCATCCCCGCCGCCTGCTGCGGGCTGGTGGGGCTGAAGCCGAGCCGCGGACGGATCTCGCGCGGCCCCCGAGCTGGGCGACTCCTCGCTGGGCGATCGACGGCATGCTCACGCGCACCGTCGCCGACACCGCGGCGATCCTCGACGTGCTCGCCGGCTACGAGCCGGGCGACGCCACCTGGGCGCCGCCGCCGGCGGAGCCGTTCGCGGCGAGCGCCGAGCGCGCTCCCGGCAGGCTGCGGATCGCCGCCACGACGCTGCCGCCCGTCCCGGACGCGGTCGTCGACCCGATGTGCGCGCAGCGCGGTCGCCGACGCGGCCGAGCTGCTGCGCTCGCTCGGGCACGAGGTGGAGGAGGTCGATCCTCCGTGGCAGGCGGACGGGCTGCAGGGAGCTGTTCGGGGCGGTCTTCTCCACCCACATCGCCCTGTCGATCGCCTACTCGGGCATGGTCGCCGGGCGCGAGCCGACCGGCGCAGGACATGGAGCCGATGAGCTGGGCGATCTTCTCGATGGTCCAGAAGCTGAACGCGATCGAGAGCATGGCGGCGGCCGTGCGGCTGCAGTCCTTCGCGCGACAGGCTGGTCGCCTTCCTGGCCCCCTACGACGCGCTGCTGACGCCGGCGCTGGCCGAGCGCCCGCTGCCGCTCGGGACGCTCGACACGGCCGCGCCCGATCCGATGTCCACGTTCACCCGCTCGGGCCTGTTCACGCCGTTCACGCCCGTCTTCAACGCGACCGGCCAGCCGGGGATCTCGCTGCCGCTGTTCGAGGGCGAGGACGGCCTGCCGCTGGCGGTGCAGCTCGTCGGGCGCCCGGCCGGCGAGGGCGCGCTGCTGGCGCTCGCCGCCCAGCTCGAAGAGGCGCAGCCGTGGGCCGAGCGCCGGCCGACGCGCGCATCGCCGCAGACGCGTCCGGCCGGCTGAGCCGGCCCGACGGCGGGGCTTCACTCGCTCCCGAGCACGGCGGCCATCGCGCTGCGGCCTGACACCCCGAGGCGTTCCGCGTCGGCGGCGCCGCGCGCGGAGACCATCGACGACCTCCATCAGCTCGGCCTCGTCCCAGGTGGCGAACGCGCGCGAGCCGACCGCCCGCTCGAGCAGGCGCAGCGCGCGCGAGACGATCGGGGTGGGCACGTGCAGCAGCGGGCGCGCTGCGGTTGCAGCGAGCGCAGGAGCGTGCGCACGATGTCGGTGTGGCTGAGCGTCTCCGGCCCGGCCAGCTCGTAGCGCGCGTGGTGCGCGCCGTCCGGCGCCGCGCAGGGCGGCGATCACGCAGTCGGCGACGTCCTCGGCCCAGATCGGCTGGAACAGCGGCGCGCCCGCGGCCGGAGACGGGCATCAGCGGCAGCAGCGCCAGGCGCTCCAGCAGCGTCAGCCAGGGGTCGCCGGGGGCGTAGACGATCGAGGGCGCGAACACGATCGAGTGCAGCGTCCGCCTCGCGCACCGCCTGCTCGGCCAGCGCCTTGGCGCGCAGGCAGCGCGTGCGGTGGTGGGTGGAGGCGCCGAGCGCCGAGAAGAACACGAAGCGCTCGACGCCCTGGCGCTCGGCCGCCTCGACCATCCGCCAGGTCGCGATGCCGTTGAGCTCCTCGATCGACCCGCGCGGCTGGTCGCGGATCGAGGCGGCGAGGTGCACGACCGTCTGCACGCCGCGCAGGGCGTTGCGGAAGGACGGCGGGTCGGTGAGGTCGCCGAGCGCGATCTGCACGCGCACGCGCTGCGCGCCCAGCCGCCGGGGGTCGCGCACGAGGCAGCGGACCTCGGTCGCCTTCGGCGAGCAGCCGGCGCAGCAGCGTGGAGCCCACCAGGCCGGTCGCGCCGGTAAGCAGCAGCATGCTTCGTACAATATGCCTCTCCCTCAGCGGGACCCACGACGCAAAACGCGACCCCAAAGAAAGAAGCGAATGGCCTACGTAATCGCCGAGCCGTGCATTGGCACCAAGGACAACTCCTGTGTCGAGGTGTGCCCCGTGGACTGCATCCACCCGACGCCCGACGAGCCCGGATACGACGCGGCCGAGATGCTCTACATCGACCCCGAGGAGTGCATCGACTGCGACGCCTGCGTCGAGGCCTGCCCGGTGGACGCGTGCTTCGCCGAGGACCAGCTGCCCGAGGAGTGGCAGAAGTACACGCAGATCAACGCCGAGTACTTCGCCAACGCCAAGTAGAGCCACGGGGTCGCGCTACGGCGGGCTACGGCGTCGGCGCGAGCTCCCGCAGGGTGCCGTAGTCGGGGTGCAGCACGTCGAAGATCGGCACGTCTCCGATCGCCTCTTCCAGCAGACCTCGCAGCTGCGCGGAGTCGAAGCGGTGCGACTGCGGCGCGACGGGGTTGACGGTGATGGCCTCCAGCTCGATCGGTTGCAGCGTCTCGCAGCTGGACGCCCTGGCGCCGGTACCAGCTCGGGGCCGCGCTTCCAGAGGAACACCCGCGTGGGGTCGGCCACCACCAGCACGAGCTCGCGCCGGCGCCGGTGCAGCGGGTGCAGCGAGGCCGCGCACGAAACCGTTCGGGCAGCGCGCCCGCGACGATCAGCCAGCGCGCGCGTCGGGTTGCGCGTCGAGCAGCTGCGGCGATCTGCTCGGCCTCGCCGGGCAGCAGCAGGAACGCGGCCGGGCAGCGTGACCGGCTCGCGTCCTCGCTCACGAGCACGCTCGTCCGCCCGTGCCGGCGAGCGCGCGACCGCCGGCGCCGGCCTGCCGTCGGAGGCGTCCTCGGCACGCTCGGCAGACGCACGAGCTCGACGGCGTCGCCTGGTCTGTGCGACGACCTCGCGAGATGTCGCGATCGAGAACCGCGCCCGTCGCACATCAGCAGGCCGTCGGCGACCTCCGGCGAGGAGGCCGCGCGCCGGTCGATCGCGCCGTCGATCAGCACCTGCTCGGCGCCGTGGGCGAGCATCGCGTCGCTGACCGCGCGCACGTCCGCGGCGGCGCTCGGGCCGGCGACCTCGATCGCGCCGGGGCCGCGCAGGCGCGCGATCAGCACCCGCCCAGCGGCGTGCGCACGCCCGTGTCCTCCAGCAGCTCATGCGGGAGGCCGCTGGCGCGCAGCAGCCCGTCGGTCGTGGCCACGAGGCTCCCGCCCGCGCAGGCGCACGCGCGGCTTCTCGATGCGGGAGTCGATCACGTCGCGCTCCTCGCCGTCGCGCCCGACCGAGGTCACGCCGACACGTGCCGGCCCTCCGGCTCGAGCTCGCGCAGCAGCGCCGCGAGCGTCTCGGTCTTGCCGGTGTTCTTGGCCAGGCCCACCAGCGCCAGGCGCTCTGGTCGATGCGGTCAGCTCGCAGAGCATCGGGCGGATCAGCCGGGCGCGGACACCCGCGCGGCGAGCTCCCGCACGATGAACGTCGCCAGGTGGTGGGGTTCGGTGCCCTTGGAGAAGCCCGCGTCGTAGCCGAGCTCCTTGGCCAGCTCGTTGGACACCCGCGGTCCGCCGCACGCGAGGATCATGCTGCGCCGCGCGTGCCCTCGGCCTCGACCATCTCGACCAGCTCGGTGAGGTTGTGCACGTGCAGGTTCTGCTGGGTGACCGTCTGGGAGACGAGGATCGCGTCGGCGCCCGACCTCGATCGCCTTGGCCAGCAGCACGCTGTTGGGCACCTGGCTGCCGAGGTTGTGGGTCTCGAAGGCGCGGTAGCCCTCCAGGCCGTGGTGGCCGTGGTAGCCCTTGAGGTTGAGCATCGCGTCGATCCCCACGCTGTGCGTGTCCGAGCCGGTGCTCGCGCCGACGACCACGATCTTGCGCCCGATGTGCTCCTCGGCGAAGCGCTCGATCTCGTCCTCGCTCATGTACTCGATGTCGAAGCCCTCGCCCTGCAGCGACGCTGAAGTCGACGCTGGCCGCGCAGCGGCCGTACATGACGAAGTAGGTGTAGCCGTCGGTCAGCTGCTCGTAGTGGACGACCTCGGGCTCCTCGAAGCCCATCTTGCCGGCCAGCTCCAGCGCCGCCTTGCGCGCCGCCAGCGAGTAGGGGACGGGCAGCGTGAAGCTCATCTGCACGAGGCCGTCGTCCGAGGTGGTCGGCGTAGGGCCGCACGGCGGTCAAGTCGACGTCATGCATGGCGTGCCTCGAGTTCGCCGCCACGTGCAACGACTGCGGTCAGGGGCACCTCAGGCATAGCTGGCCTCGCGCATCAGCTCGACCACCGGGTTGAGGTAGCCCTCCTCGGTGGCGACGATCCCCTCGATCCCGCGGCCCTCGTCCAGCGTGCGGCTGACGTCGCCGAACGTGGCGTCGCTCGATCGCCTTGAACAGGCCCGTCTGCGGCGATCCGCTCGAGCAGCTCGTGCGCGCCGCGCGAGCACCTGCTGCGCGCGGGTCTGGATGATCCCGCCGCGCTTGAACTCGATCTCCTCGCCGAGGTCGCGCGCGGCGTTGAACACGTAGTCGACGTTCTGCAGGCCGAGCACGCGGTCGTGGATGTGGGGCGTGAAGATGCCCTCGGTGGGCACGCCGATCGTCTGGATGCCCTGGCCGGTGGCGATCGTGACGAGGTTGAACAGCGTGTCGGCGGCGTGCGTGCGGAAGAGGTTGCCGTCCATGTGGCGGGTCGGCGGCATGTACTTGACGGGGCAGTCGGGGAACAGCTCGCGCGTGAGCTGCGCCTGCGCCCACTCGTACAGCAGGCCGTTGGTCACCGGCACGTCGATCTCGAACGCGTCGCCGAGCGCGATCTGCGCGTCGGGCACGCCCGAGTCGCGCGCGAGCTGGTGGTTGATGAACTGCGAGGCGGTCACCGACGGCGCCGCCTCGATCGCGTCGGCGGTGCGCAGGTAGTTGTCCTCGCCGGTGTTGATCACCACGCCGAAGTAGCCGTTGATCATGCGCGAGACGCGCTGGTCGATCAGGCCGCGCACGATGTTGATGTCGCGGTAGAGGATCCCGTAGAGGGCGTCGTTGACCATGTTGTCGAAGCCCTCCCACGCGCCCATGGCGGCGATCTCCGACATGCACAGGCCCGAGCAGAAGCTCGACAGCCGCACGTAGCGCCCGTGCTGCTCGGACCACTCGTCCATCGCCTCGCGCATGATCCGGAAGTTGGCCTGGGTGGCGAACGTGCCGCCGTAGCCCTCGGTGGTGGGGCCGTAGGGGACGTAGTCGAGCAGGCTCTGGGCGGTCGAGCGGATCACCGCGACGATGTCGCCGCCGGCCTGCGCGACGGCCTTGGCGTGCACCACGTCCTCGTACACGTCGCCGGTCGCCGTCAGCACGTAGCGCAGCGGCGTCGGCGTGTCTCGCCGAGCCGCTCGCGCATCGCGCGGCGCTCGTCGAAGCGCGCGGAGATCTCGCGCAGGCGCTCCGCGCACTCCTCGGTGACGCGTTCGCGGATCGCGCCCTCGTCGGCGACCTGCGAGCTCGCAACAGGTCGAGCTCGCCGGCGCTGACCGCCTCGGCGATCTGCTGCGGCGAGCGGCCCGGTCTGGAGCATGGCGTTGCCGAGCCAGTAGGCGACGCCGCGGCCGAGGCCGCCGCGGTCGTGCACGTGGTCGACGAGCACGTTCGGCAGCGGCACCTCCAGGTCGTCGGCGCCGTCCACGCCCAGCAGCCGCGTGACGCTGCGCTCGACCGACACGGTCGTGCGCCCGGCGATCTGCTCGGCGACCTGCTCGGCGATCTGCCTGGCCGCCTGCGCGGCAGGCGGCCACGACGCCCGGGTCGAGGTCGAGCTTGCCGTGCGCCCCCTGGGTCGCGGCGCTCATCGCAGCTCCCTGACGATCGGGAAGGGGATCACCTCGCGCAGCGTGTCGCGTTCGGTGAGGATCATCACCAGGCGGTCGACGCCCATGCCGCCGCCGGCGGTGGGCGAGTAGCCGTACTCGAGCGCGCGCGTGTACTCCTCGTCGTTGGGGTGGGGCACGTCGCCGTCGTCGACCGCGCGGCGCTTGCGCTGGTCGACGAAGCGCTGCCACTCGTCGACGGGGTCGTTGAGCTCGGTGTCGCCGCTGACGAGCTCGATGCCGCCGATGACCGCGTCGAAGTGCTCGGCCAGCTCCGGGTGCACGGAGTGGCGCTTGGTGATCGGGAACGGCTCGAGCGGGAAGTCGAACACGTGCGTGGGCTGGTTGATCGTGTGCTCGATCTTTCTCGAGTAGATGTCGGCGACGACGTCCGCCCAGCTGGCGGCGGGGTCGAGCGGCTCGTCGAGCACCTCGGCGAGCTGCTCGCGCGTGGACTCCATGAAGTCGAGGCCGAAGCGCTCGAGGATCAGCTCGCGCATGGTGATCCGCTTCCACGGCTTGGCGAGGTCGATGTCCTCGCCGTTCCGTTTGACGACGGTTCGCCCGAGCGCGCGCCTGGGCGACGTCGCGGAACATTTCTTCGGTGACGGTGGCCACGTCGTTGTAGTCGGAGTAGGCGCACATGAACTCGATGATCGTGAACTCGGGGCAGTGCTTGGGCGAGATGCCCTCGTTGCGGAACACCTTGCCCATGTCGTACACGTTCTCCATGCCGCCGACGATGCAGCGGTTGAGGAACAGCTCGACGGAGATGCGCAGGTACAGGTCGCGGTCGAGCGCGTTGTGGTGGGTGGTGAACGGGCGCGAGCCGGCGCCGCCGGCGAGCGACTGCAGCGCGGGCGTTTCGACCTCGATGAAGTTGCGTTCGTTCAGCCACTTGCGGATCTCGAACACGATCTTGTGGCGTTTGATGAACAGGTCGCGCGTGTCCTCGTTGGCGAGCAGGTCGAGCTCGCGGTAGCGGTAGCGCGTGCCGGTGTCGCCGAGGCCGTGGTGCTTGTCCGGCGGCGGGCGCAGCGCCTTGGTCAGCAGCGTGCACTGCTGGACCGCCAGCGCGAGCTGGCCGCGCTGGGTGACGTACACGCAGCCGAGGATGCCGACGATGTCTCCGATGTCGAGGGCGAGGATGCGGTCGTAGGTCTCCTGCCCGAGCGCGTCCACGCGCACGACCGCCTGGATCGTGCCGGAGAGGTCGCGGATGTCCAGGAACGCGGTCTTGCCGTGCCCGCGTCGCGAGATCAGGCGACCGGCGATCTGGTGAGCTCAGCTCGGGGTGCTCGCCCGCCTCGAGCGCGGCGGGGTCGTGCGCGGCGAGCACGTCGGCGATGCGCGTGCGCTGCGCCCACAGCGTGACCGGCGGGTAGGGGTCGATCGCCTTCCGCGCGCAGGCGTTCCATCTTGGCGCGGCGTTCGTCGAATTCCCCCTCCGGGGACGATGCGGCGGCGCCGTCCTCCGCTTGTCCGTCTATGGGCTCCGCCGGCGGGGCCGGCTCCGCCGCGCTGGATGGCGCGCGGTCGTCCTGCCTGTCGGCCTCTACGCTGGCTCCTCTTGTTGATTCTCGACTGGCATGTCGAAGACGATCCTCTCAGGTGGCGTGCGCTTGTCAAGCGCGGTGGCGCGGAACTGGGGACGGGCATGTCACTCCTCGCGACGGCCTGCGGCTCAGGCCATCGGCAGCGACATGCCCACGGGTTTCGGGCTCTCCGCCGGCGTGGGCGGCGGCGGGCGCGACCTCGACGAGCGGCAGCACGGGCAGCTCGCATGGCGCCATCGCGATCAGCCCGCGGGCGATCTGGTGGATGGCCTGGGAGGCGGGGTCGTCGGGGTCCTCGATCACCAGCGGCACGCCGCCGTCGGACTGCTCGCGCAGTGGCATCGTCAGCGGCACCTTGCCGAGCAGCGGCACGTCGAGCTCGTCGGCGAGCTCCTGGCCGCCGCCCTCGCCGAAGATCGTGAAGCGCTCGCCCGAGGGGGTGGTGAAGCTGGACATGTTCTCGATCACGCCGCCGATCTCCAGGTCGACCTTGTGCGCCATCTGCGCGGCGCGGCGCGCGACCTTCTGCGCGGTCTGCTGCGGCGTGGTGACGATCACGAACTGCGCCTGCGGGAGCAGCTGCGCGAGCGTCATCGACACGTCGCCGGTGCCGGGGGGCAGGTCGACGAGCAGGTAGTCCAGCGCGCCCCAGTCGACGTCCTGCAGGAACTGGGTGAGCGCCTTGTGGAGCATCGGCCCGCGCCAGACGACGGCGGCGTCCTCCTCGACGAAGAAGCCGATCGACATGACCTTCACGCCGTGGGCGTTCAGGGGGATGATCTTGCGCTGCGCCGAGACGTCCGGGCGGGTGGCGCCGAGCCCGTACATGCGCGGGATCGAGTAGCCCCACACGTCCGCGTCGAGCACGCCGACGCGCTTGCCTTCGCCGGTCAGCGCCGCGGCGAGGTTGGCGGTCAGCGTCGACTTGCCGACGCCGCCCTTGCCCGAGCCGATGCACAGCACGTTGGCGACCTGCGCGAGCGCGCCCGCGGGCAGGCTGCCGCGGCCGAGCTTCTGCTGCAGGGCGGCCTTCTGGGTGTCGGAGAGGACGTCGAAGTAGACGTTCACGTGCGTCACGCCGTCGAGCGCCGAGACGGCCTGCGCGACGGCGCTCTGGAAGTGGCCCTTGATCGGGCAGCCGGGCGTGGTCAGCGAGACGGTCACGTCGATTACCCCGTTGGGGCTGACCTCGATCGAGCGCACCATGTCGAGCTCGACGATCGAGCGGTGCAGCTCGGGGTCGATCACTGCCTCCAGCGCCTTGCGGATCTCGTCCCTGTCGGTCACGCAGTCCATTGTGGCAAACCCGGGCGGCGCTGCCGGCGTGGCTGCTCTCAGCGCACGCACCACGGAGGCTATGCGCGCCGGGGGAGCGCGTCGAGGACGCGCCTGGCGAGCCGCTGATCGCCGGTGAAGCGCAGTCGCTGATAGTCGCCGGCAGGTCCGAGCGCGGCGATCCACGCGTCCCCGTCGCCCTGGACCCTGGCCGAGCTCCGATCGGTCGTGGGCTCAGCATCGGCAGCCGTGGGCGCATCGTCCGCGGCGGTGGGCGCGTCGTCCGGGCGGTCATCCATCCGCAGGCGGCCGTCCTGCACCCGGTAGAGGCGACGAACGGGCGGATCGGCGTCCGCGACGAGCGCCTCGAAGGACCCCTCGGAAAGGCCGGCCTGCTCTTCGAGCAGCACCGGCAGCAGGCGCAGCAGGGCGCCGACGTCGACCTGTTCGCGCTCCCGCGGCGGCGACCACAGGTGGCGCATCCCCCACCGCGCGAGCGCTCCCGCGACCGGCAGCAGCTCGCGCCCCGCGTCGGTCAGCTCGAGTTCGACGCGCGGCGGCATTTCTTTGAAGCGCGTGCGGCTCACGAGTCCGAGCGCGACCATCTGCTGGAGGTAGCGCTCGAGCACCCCCGTGCTGACCCCGGGGAGGCGCCTGTGCAGGTGGGTGAGGCGCATCCTCCCCGGGGCGAGCGCCAGCGCGATCATGAGCGTCCAGTGATCGCCGGTGGCGGTGAGGGCGCGGGCGAGTGGGGTCCACGCGCGGTGGGCGCGCGGGTGTCGTCCCTCGTCGATCCGCTCCTCCTCGTTCCCGGCCCCGTGGAGCACACGGCCAGACTAGTTCCACTTATTGGGATAGGCAAGGAAAAGCTCTGTTTGTTCCCGACTCTCACCGGCGACCGTTCGATCTCCCTGATCGGCGGCATGGAGGTCGGGCGCTGGCGGGCGTCGAGTGCGTCCTTAAGAATGACCCGCGGGCAGTGGGGGCCGCCCGCGGGTCGAGGGAGGAGAGGGTGCTACTACTGCCGGCGGGATATGAGGCCGGCAGACTTTCCCGACCACCGTCTTCGACGGCGGTGCCTCCGCTTTCGGCGGAGGTGCCCCGGCCTCTCCGGGTCCGGGCGGGGGAAGCTGGTGGATCAGACGACGCTCAGGATGCGCTCCTGCACTCGGTTGGCGAGGTCGGGGACGCGGTTGGCGAGGTCCGGCACGAGGTTGGCCAGCTCGCTTCCGTTCTTGGCGAACGCGTCGCGACGCTCCTCGAGGTCGCTCACCGTGCTGCCGATCTTGCGCCGGCGCTGGCGCAGTTGGCGCTCGACGCGGACGCGGGCCTTGCGGACCTCGCGCTCGAGCCGGCTGCGAGCCGTGACGCCGCGGCGCTCGAATCGGCGCAGCTGCGCCTGGGCCTTGGTCGGGGAGGAGTAGCTCGAGATCGTGTCGCTCACGGTCGAGACCACGCGGTCGCGGGCGGTGAGGTAGGCGCCGACCTGAATCAGCACCGCGCGCTCGGCGTAGTCGCCGAACGCGCCCGGTGTCTGACGCGGCGCGCGCGTGGACCTGGCCTGGGTGGTGGGGCGTGTGCCGGCGCGACGGGCGGCGGAGGCTTTCGCGGAAGCCGGTTTCCTGGCGGCTTTCGCCCGGGCTTTTGACCGGGTGGGGGAAGTTGTGCTTGCGGTTGGCATCTTGGGGCGGTCTCCTGTTCTTCCTCGCCGGCTGCGAGGAGGGGGGGCTGGCTTGCGATGGAGGTTGCTGCTGAGCTCAGCAGCCGAACACCTGTTTGTACCCCGCTTGGGAAAGATCGTTACATGACGATCCTATCAGACCGGGAAAACCCTGTAGCCACCGGCCATCGCGCCGCGTCAGCTTGTAACAAGAGGAACATGCGTTCGACCGGCGCATGGGCAAGTATCAAGCGACTGTATAAGGAGCCGGAAACGTTGCGAACAGCGGAGAAGCGGGTCGATGACCACACTGAGGTCATCCTCGATCTGGTCGAGGATGACCCGCAGCTTGTGGATGATCTGGCGTGCTCGGGGATGATCTTGCGGATCGCCTTGCGGTTCTGCGAGCGGTTGATGCCCTCTCGGGATACCGTTCGCCGGCCGGCGGCAACCCCGGTTGCGGTTCCGCTGGTAGAAGGTGTAAATTGCCGCAGCGTTACCAGACCCGACAACGGAGACCGCCCTCCCGGCACGGACGCCAGGTTGAATCGACGCCAGCGCGTCTGCACGGATGCCCGTCTCGCCATGCTCGTGACCGCAAAAGACTTCCCCACCAGGAAGGGAGCGACCCCAACCCGGCTGCTTGCTAGGCATCCTGGAAAGGGTCAGGGCCGCTCTGATCGTCCGGCCGAGTGGCCGGCGAAGGATGCCAGCGGCGGCGGACGCAAATCCGCCGCCGCTGAGCATGCGCTAGGCCGCGTTGGCCGTCTCGGCTCCCACCAAGACGTAACCGACCGGCCCATCGGCGGCGACTGCGATCGGCAATCGTTCGCCTGCCTCGCGCCACATGGCGACGTCTACGGACTTGCCGTAGCGGTTGACGAGGCTGTAGGTCCCAGCGATGCGTACAACGTCGCCGGGCTTGAGTCCAGAGGGCATGTATCAGCCCTCCTTTTCTCGTAGGTCCCCCTCGGCCGTCGTTGACGCGGTGGTCGAGGGGCTTATGTCCCCCATCGGGGGTCGTCCATTATGCACCCCGCTGCGGGCGTAGTCGGCGCAACCAGCCCCAAAATCTTTATGTCAAGACGCTTGACAAACGGCCGAGTGTCCAGTATCTTGACAGTATGGCCGCAGGCAACCGACATGATCCGACCCGGACAGCGTGCTCGGAGTCGTCTTTCTCGCTCATGGAGTTCATGCGCGACTACCCCGACGATGCCGCTTGCCTGGAGCACCTGTGGCGCTCGCGCTTCTCGGCCGATGGCGAACACGCCGACTGCCCGAAGTGCAAGCAGGAGCGCGTGTTCCGCAAGTACGCGACCGCTCAGGGTCGCCAGTGCTGGACCTGCACCGGCTGCGGGCACCACGTCCACCCGACCGCCGGCACGATCTCCGAGAAGTCCTCCACGTCGCTGCACCTGTGGTTCTACGCGATGTACATGATGGCGAGCACTCGCTGCGGGTTCGCGGCCAAGCAGCTTGAGCGCGAGATAGGCGTCTCGTACCCGACCGCCTGGCGGATGCTGAACAAGATCCGCAACGAGCTGATGAAGCAGGACGAGCGACCCCTGCGCGGGGACGTGGAGGTAGACGAGACTGCCGGTGG
Organism: uncultured Solirubrobacteraceae bacterium; assembly: GCA_963711985.1. Classification (GTDB taxonomy): domain Bacteria; phylum Actinomycetota; class Thermoleophilia; order Solirubrobacterales; family Solirubrobacteraceae; genus Palsa-744. Next base: position 16,441 of record CAVQGG010000009.1, read on the forward strand.
CGGCAAGCTGCGCATGACCGACCGCGCGAAGGGCGAGCAGCACGTGCGCATCAAGATCAGCAACCGCCCGACGATCTGGGCCGCTGTCGAGCGTGGCGGGCGCGCGAAGGTGCGCGTCGTGAAGTCGCGCGCCTCGGCCGACGTGGAGGCGCCGATCTACCGCTACGTGCTGCCCACGTCGATGATCTTCACGGACGACTACTCGGGCTACGACGCCTACCGGCTCAGCAGCAGATACATCTCGCACAAACGCATCCGCCACTCCGAGAAAATCTACGTGAGCGGGATCGTCCACACGCAGACCGTCGAGGGCCTGTTCGGCAACCTCAAGAACGGCATCCGGGGCACCTACCACTCGGTGTCGAGCAAGTGGCTCCAGTCCTATCTGGACGAGTTCACGTTCCGCTACAACGAGCGCAACAACACGACGCGCTCGATGTTCGAGACGCTGCTCGACAGGGCGACGGCATGAGCGAGTCCGAGGCGATCAAGGCGATTCGGCGTGCTGCCAAACGGCGGGAGTACGCCGACCGCCTGCGCCATAAGGCGACCGATGAACTGCGCGAGCGCATCCGCGAGGCGCAGGCCGAAGGCGTGCCTATTGCTCGGATTGCTCGGGAGGCTGGTCTGTCTCGTCAGGGCGTTTACGACTTCCTGGCGGCGGCGCAACCTTCCTGACCAGCTCGTCGAAGTCCCCGCGCGTCGGGATCGGGATTTCGTGGCCCGCTGGCGTCGTCTGTTTCGGCTCGTCGCGCTCAGGCTGCTCGCTCATGCACTCAGGCTAGCGAGGCTGCCGTCCGGTGCATAGCCGAGCATGGTCGTTGCACTTGCGCCCATAGCTCAGTGGTCAACGGTCAAGACCCCCCAGAGCCCGCAAAGTTCGGGGAGGGCGATGGCTAAAGAGCAGCCGACTTTAATCGGCAGGTCGAGGGTTCGATTCCCTCTGGGCGCACGTTCGTAGCCTATGTGGTCCGGTTAGTTCGAGGCTCTTGACCAATCCGCAATAGCCTTTCATGAATCATGAAGATACCACTGCCACTGGACGACTCCCAGCGTGCCCTCGTTCAGCCCACGTCTAAAGCCCTATTGGGCAGCCTCTATGCCCTGGAGGCCACGGTTTCAATGGCGCAGCAGGAGAAGTTCTACCAGGGGCAGATCGCCAAGGATGCCGGCTGCGAGCCGAGCTATCTCAGCGAGTTCATGAAGCGCCTCGCGGCCGTGGGGCTGATTGAACCCATCGACACGGACCCAGGCCAAGTGCGCAAGTACCACCGTCGGCTGCCATCTCCGCTATGGCAGTTCTCGATCGATCTCGTCGATCACCTTCTCGGCCAACAAGGCTCTGGGGTCGTGCGGCTCAGCGATCACCGATCCTGAAATCGCCTTATACAGAGGCTTTATACTTGCCCATGCGCCGGCAAGTATCAAGCCACTGTATGGGCGCTGGGCTCAAACCCGGATGCGTAGTTCGCCGAGGCCGGAAGGTGGCCTTACCCCGAGGGCAGCGGGCCGGGCAGCCTCGATAGTCATCCGGTGGACGAGGTCGCCCTATGCCGGTGGTGCGGCTCTGTGATCGATCCGTACGAGCCGATGCTGATGCTCGTCGAAGCAGAGGAGCGCAAGACCACCCTGGCCGCTGAGCAGGCGAAAAGCGGCGGTGCCGCGGGCGACTGCTACCACGAATTCTGCTACGAGGTGTGCTCCGGGCGGCACCCCACGCTGCGGGCATCGCGGCTGTACTGACGAGTCCAACACGCCCGGAGCCCGGACAGGGCCGGGCTCCTTTCCCCTCTCCCTCTGCAAGGTCTGGCTTCGTGCCAGATGGGGCGGCAACGGCCATCCTCGAGGGGGTCTGGATTGGCCGCTACTCCATGTGGTCTAGCGCAAAATGGTGGATTGTCAAACTAAAAGGCCCGCTATTTGCGGCCTCTTTCAACCTGGTGCATGGCCTGCAAGCGCTGCGGCCACGCGCCTGCAGACCCGCGTCATACGGTGGCTTTCCACCTGCCCGGCGGATCGGGCTCCCCGCCGGCAGCCCCCCGGGCACACGGGCGATCCACAGGGAGGGCTCCTCCAGCTCGGCGGGGCTCGGCAGCGCGTCGGGCCCGCTCCAGGCCAGTGCCAGGGCCTGCGGGCCGCCGGCGTCGACGACCGCGTCGCAGAAGCGCCGTCCCATCTCGTACTGGCGCAGCTTGAGCTCCAGGCCCAGCAGCCGCTCGAGCACCCGCCAGGGCAGGCCGCGGCTCTCGCGGCGGTGGTTCAGCGCGGCGCGCAGGCGCGGCAGCGAGGGGAGGACCTCGGCGCCGACAGCGTCCATCGTGTGCTCGGCGTGCCCCTCGATCAGCGACATCGCCGTCTGCATCCGCTCGACCAGCCGCCAGCGGTCCTCGCCGAGGGTCAACCGCAGCAGCTCGCCGTGGCGGGCGCGCTCGACCATCTCGCGCAGCTCCGCCAGGTTCGGTGCCCGCCCGCCCAGCTTGGGCAGGTTCGGCACCCACCCACCCCGCCGCCCGTTGCCGCCGGTCGCGCTGTCGTCCGAGGGCCGGCCCGAGATGGTCACGTGCAGCCCGTCGATCAGCTCCTTGAGCATCCCTCCGAGGTAGTCGCGCAGCCACGGCGCGCCGGCGAACTGGACGGCGTGCGTGATCTCGTGGATGCTCACCCACAGGACGAGCTCCTCGCGGTCGACCCCCAGGCTGCGCGCAGCCTGCGCGAGGTTGGGAGCCAGCAGCAGCAGCCGCGGCGACACCGAGGAGTCCAGCAGCGCGAGGTCGTACTGGCCGAGCACGCGCTGGGAGAGCATGCCCGCGAGCGCCCCCACCTGCGCCCCGAGCATCAGCCCCGAGGCCGAGCGCAGCGCCCCGGCGAACGGGCCCTTGCCGACCTCCATGGTGTCGGTGAGCGGTGCCAGCATCGGTCGCATGGTCTTCAGGTTCGCCGCGATCCAACCCGGGCGATCGACCAGCTCGAGCGCCGGCAGCTCGCCGCGCACCTTCAGGCCGCTGTAGGCGCTCACCTGCCCGGCGAACTCGCGGACGAGCGGCTCGACGGAGGCGGCGCGCACGCCCCCGAACGGCGGCGAGCCCGCTATCAGCTCTCCGACCCTCTGGGCTGTGCCCCAATCGATCACGTCCACACAAGCAGCGTAGCCAGGGTGGACGGGGACTCCGATGACCCTCCCGCCCAGGGTGGGCGGGACTCCGATAAACCTGCCCGCGTATCCTTGGGCTGTGGCTGGCTCCAGAATCGCGTCTGCGCCGCCGGCCGGCTCGCCGGACCGGGAGCTGGGAGTCTCGCCGGGCGCGGAGCAGGGGGGCGGGTTCCTCAAGCGCGCGGAGGTGCGCGACGTGCTCGCGTGGATGCGCCTGCTCGTCGATCCGCAGGACGCCGCCGCGGTCGTGCGGGCGCTGGCCAGGCCCCCGATCGAGTTGCGTCAGGTCGAGCTCGCGCGTGTCATCCAGGTGGCACGGCGGCGCAAGCTGGACCTCGTCCTCGGCCTCGCCGCCGCCACCGAGTCGCCGCAGGTGCCGCCCGAGGCGCGCGAACGCATCCAGCGCTTCGTCGAGCTGCACCGCAGCGCCGCGGCCGAGCTCGACACGGTCGCGCCCGACGTCTTCGTCGGTCGGCTGATCGAGCGCCTGGGCGTGCGCGGGCGCCCGCTGCTCGCGCCCGTTGACGCCGCCGAGCAGCGCGCCAGCCTCGAGCTGCTGCACGGGCTCGCGGTCGACTTCGTGCGCGCCACGCCCAGCGCCAGCACTCGCGATCTCGTCCGGCACCTGACGACCGTCGTGCCCGATGCGCAGTCGGAGAGTCCCGCACTCGACCGATCGCCAGCCCACCCGGGGGAGCCGCTGGAGGCAGGCGACGCCGCCGGCGATGATGACCATGCGCACGCCGATCTCCAGACGACGTTTCAGCTGTTGCGGGAGGAGGTGCTCGACGGCGTCGCGCGCATCGGCGGGCGGCTGGGCGAGCTGCGGCTGGATACAGACCTGGACATCTCTCACGGGGTGGTGCGCTACCTGGAGCTGCTCAAGCTCTCCGCCCTGCTCCAGCGCCCGGAGGGGCAGAGCCTCGCGGACGCGCTCGCGGACGTCAACGTGCGCCTGCTCGCCGCCGCCACCCCGCTGCAGCGCGAGATCCTCCAAACCTCCACGCTCGACCAGACGCTGACCGCGGCCGCGGGCGACTCCGAGGGCGATGACCGCGCCCGCGCGCACGCGATCGCGCCGCGCGAGGAGCACTCGCTCGGTCCGTTCCTGCCGCGCAAGGGGATCGGCCTGGCGCTGTCGGCCTCGGACATCCAGACATACCGCAGCTGTCCGCTGCGTTACAAGTTCGCGCGCGTGCTGCGCATCCCCACCGAGCAGACCGTCCACCAGCGCTTCGGCATCGTCGTGCATCAGGTGCTCGAGCGCTACCACTCCGAAGACGGTCAGACGCTCGCGCAGATGCTGGGCCTGCTCGACGCCGGCTGGCGCAGAGCCGGCTTCGGCGAGGGCGAGCGCGATCGCGAGCTGCTGGAGAAGGCGCGGGCGGCGCTCGCGCGCTACCACGAGCGGCTGCACGGCCAGGAGTCCCAGCCCGTGTGGTTCGAGCGCCAGTTCGACTTCCGGCTGGGTCCGCACCACTTGCGCGGGCGGGTGGACCGGGTCGACCGGGTCGGTGGCGGGGATCGGGTTGCCGGGGGGGAACAGATCGCTGGTCGGGGGCGGGTCGCTGCTGGCGGCGACGCCGAGTACGAGCTGATCGACTACAAGACCTCGCGCCCGAAGACCGCCGAGCAGCTGCGGGACGACATCCAGCTGTCTCTGTACGCGCTCGCCGCGCGCGAAGACTGGCAGCTGGAGTCCTCCCGCCAGGCCTACTACTACGTGCTCGACGACCTCAAGGTGCCCGTGCCACGCAGCGAGCAGGACGCCGAGGCTGTCAAGGACGTCGTGCTCGAGGTCGGCGAGGGCATCCTCGCGCAGGAGTTCGAGCCGACGCCGTCGCGGGCGGCGTGCTCGATCTGCGACTACCGCATCGTCTGCCCCGCCGCGGAGGCGTAGGGCGGGCGGGATCCTATTCCGTCTCCCGCCCCCGCTGGCGCAGAAACCGCTGGAATTCGCTGGCCAGGATGTCACCTGAGGGAAGGTCCTCGGGCGCGCTCTGCTCTTCGCTGTCCGCCGCCTGCTCCAGCCGTTCGACGAACGCCTGGATGTCGGGGTCGCTGCGCACGGCCAGCCCGACCTGGCGTTCGTAGTCGGTGGCCGCGGATTCGAGCTCGGATAGGTCGACGGACACGCCGATCAGGACTTCCACCCTGCGCAGCAGCGCCAGCGCGGCCTTGGGGTTGGCGGCGGCGGCGACGTAGTGGGGCACGGCCGCCCACAGGCTCGCCGACGGCAGCCCCGCCTGTGCGCAGGCGGTGTGCAGCACGCCGACGATGCCCGTCGGGCCCTCGTAGCCGGAGGCCTGGATGCCGAGCCGCTCGAACAGCGCCGCGTCGGAAGCGTGGCCGGTCATCGCCACCGGTCGCGTGTGCGGGACGTCGCCGAGCAGCGCGCCGAGCGAGACGACCACCTGCACCCCGAGCGCCTCGGCGAGGTCGACCATGTGGGAGCTGAACGCGCGCCAGCGCATCGACGGCTCGACGCCCTGCACGAGCACGAGGTCGCGCGGCGCGCGTGGCGCCGGCGCCTCGAAGATCTCGACGGTCGGCCAGACGATCTCCCGACCACCGCTTTCAGCGGCTGTGCCCCCGCTTGCAGCGGCTGTGCCCCCGCCTTCGGCTGCGGTGCCCTCGTGCTCGCTGAAGCGGATGCACGGGCGGTTGGCCTGGAAGTCGTAGAACTCCTCGGAGTCGATCCGCGCGAAGCGGCGCGCGTCCAGGGCGGAGGCCAGGAAGGAGACGGCGCTCGAGGCTGCGTCTCCGGCGTCGTTCCAACCCTGGAACGCGCACACCATGGCGGGGGCCCTGAGGCCATCCGGACGGCGGTCCCAGATGAGGGGCTGCATCCGAACCACCGTACATCATGAGCCGATGACCGCCGCCACGCGTTCCTCACCCGAGCATGGTCCAGACCGTCGCCACGCTCCGCTGTCGAGGACGAGGTCGACGCGGTGTTCGCGTGCACGCGCAAGGAGCGCCAGATCTCCCGCGCGGGCACTCCCTACCTGACGGTCGAGCTGCGCGACAGCACCGGCGCGATCCGCGCGCGCGCGTTCCGCGACGCCGACGTGCTCGCCGGGCGCTTCGAGCGCGGCGAGCTGGTGCGCGTGCGCGGGCGCGTGGAGCGCTTCCGCGACGAGCTGCAGATCGAGCTCCGCACGATCGCCCGCGCCGAGGGCGATGAGGCCGACCCGACGCGCTTCCTGCCCACCGCCTACCGCGACCTCGACGAGCTCGAAGGCTTCCTCGAGCACCTCGCGCGGGAGGTCTACGACCCCGCCCTGAAGGCGCTGCTGGAGGCGTTGCTCGGCGACGAGCGCGCTGCGCGCGGAGATACGCCTCGCGCCCTGCTCGCCCCCGGTCACGGCGGCTGATCTCGCGCCCGGCCCGGCGAGCTCGACGCGGGCGGCGTCCAGCCATCACGCCTACCTGGGCGGCCTGCTCGAGCACACGGTCGCGGTGGCGACGCATGGCGCTCGAGCTGTGCACGCTGCATCCGCGCCTGGATCGCGACCTGCTGCTGAGCGCCGCGATCGTCCACGACCTCGGCAAGACGCGCGAGTTCACCTACGGCGCCGAGATCGAGCGCAGCCGGGAGGGCAGGCTGCTGGGGCACGTCGAGCTGGGCCTGCGCCTGATCGCAGAGCCACGCCCCGCGGGCGCTCGACGGCGAGCGCAGGCTGGCGCTCGAGCACTGCGTGATCCTCCACCACGGGCCCGAGGCGGCCTCCGGGCAGCGCTTCGCCTCGGCCGAGGCGCTCGCGCTGTATCGGCTGAACGCGCTCGACGCCCAGGTGAAGGGCGCGCTCGAGCACGGAGCTGGCGGATTGGGCGCCTGAGGAGCGACCGACCGGTCAAGAGGGCCCGCGGCGATGCCGATAAAGCGGTGATGGGCGATATCGCCATGCCAACCGTTGCCGCACAGCCGGCCGCGGCCGCGGAGCAGGCCGCGGGCCAGAGCCGCGCCGCGATCACGAGGTGCACGGCCTGTACCCGCCGCGCCACCCGGGGCGCTCCTCGCGGATGATCGGCGAGGTGGTCGTCGATCTCGGCCTGGCCGACCGCGAAAGCGTCGAGGAGGCGGTGGGGGCCGCGCGCGCGCAGGGCCGGCCCACGGGCGTCGTGCTGGTCGAGCGCGGGCATCCTGCGCCACGACCAGCTCGCGCGCGTCGTGGCCGAGCGCTTCGGCCTGGACTTCGTCGACCTGGCCGTCTACGACCTCGACATGGGCGCGGTCAACCTGATCAGCGTCCAGGCGGCCAAGCGCTACCAGGCGGTCCCCGTCGGCTTCACGGAGGACAGGACGCTGCTGCTGGCGATGGCCAACCCCACGAACGTCCTCACGATCGACGACGTCGGGATGATGACCGGCCTGCGGATCAGGCCGGCGGCGGCCTCGGTGGAGGACCTGAACCTGCTGCTGGCGCGGCTGGCCCGCATGGACGAGTCGATCGAAGACATCGTCGACGAGGACGCCGAGGACGCCGACGAGCGTGACCTGTCGGTCGACGAGGCCGACAGCGACGCGCCGGTCATCAAGCTCGTCCATTCGATCGTCGCCCAGGCGGTGCAGCAGGGCGCCTCGGACATCCACGTCAACCCCGAGGAGGGCGACACGCGGGTGCTCTACCGCGTCGACGGCGTGCTCGCCCCGGCGGCCACGGTCAAGCGGCGGATGGCCATGGGGGTCGTCTCGCGGATCAAGATCATGGCCGACCTCGACATCTCCGAGAGGCGTGTGCCCCAGGACGGCCGCTTCGCGCTGACGGTCGACGGGCGGCGCGTGGACATCCGCGTGGTGACGCTTCCGCTCGTCAACGGCGAGGGGGTCGTGATGCGCATCCTGGACAAGGGCGTGATGGTCGACGCGCTGGAGTCGCTCGGGATGCAGGCGGCGGAGCTCGAGCGCTTCGCCCGCGCGATCCGCAGGCCCAACGGCGCCGTGCTCGTGACCGGGCCCACCGGCTCGGGCAAGTCGACCACGCTGTATGCCGCGCTGAACGCGCTCAACGACGGCGAACGGAGCATCCTCACGATCGAGGATCCGGTGGAGAAGCGGATCGCCGGGATCAAGCAGATGCAGATCGCGCCCAAGGCGGGGGTGACGTTCGACGTCGGGCTGCGCTCGATGCTGCGGGCCGACCCCGACGTGATCATGGTCGGAGAGATCCGCGACCGCGAGACCGCCCACATCGCCATCGAGGCGGCGTTGACCGGCCATCTCGTGCTCTCGACGCTGCACACCCGCGATGCGCCGAGCGCGCTCGGACGGCTGATCGACATGGGCATCGAGCCGTTCCTGGTGTCCTCGGCGGTCGACTGCATCGTCGCCCAGCGCCTGGTGCGGATGCTGTGCACGCACTGCAAGCGGCGGCAGAGCGTCTCGGACGCCGTCCTGGCCGAACACGGGCTGGCGGGCGTCGAGCCGTATGAGGCGGTCGGCTGTTCGCGGTGCGCCGGCTCGGGCTATCGCGGCCGCCTGGCGCTGTATGAGGTGATGTCCGTGAGCGAGCCCATCCGCGCGCTGATACTCGAGCGTTCCTCGGTCGACGACATGGTCGCGGTCGCGCTCGGGGAAGGGATGCGACGCCTGCGCGACGATGGCCTGCAGAAGGTGCGCGAGGGCCTGACCTCGATCGCCGAGGTCGAACGGATGACGACCAGCCTGCTCTAGGCTCCGACTCGAAGATCGGCCAGCAGCAAGCTGTGGACACGTCGGGCGGGCCCTCGTGGCGGCGCCGCACGCATGACACGACGCCGCCCGAGAGAGGGTGGACGGCCTACTTCTTGTTGCCGCCGGATTTCTTGTGCTGTTTCTTGTCGTGGCCGACGACCGGCTTGGGGTTCAGGCGGGTTGCGCCCGACTCGGCGTCCGCCGGGCAGCCTTTCGGACGGCCCAGATCGAACGGTCCTGAGATCGCCTGCGTGACGACGCTCTTTTCGAGATACGCGTAGGTCACCGTCAGCAGCGGATCGACGCGCGGCTCCTTGCAGATCTTCTTGCCGATCGCGAACTGTCCGGTGATCGTCTCGTAGCCCGCTTTGGTGGCGCCCACGCAGTTGAGCGCGTAGCCCGGGACTTCGCCGGAGCAGGAGAACGTTTCCGACAGCGCCTTCCCCGTCGCATTGGACGTCACGACCGGCTGGCCCGCGATCCCGGTGACGGGGATCTGCGCCTGCAGCTGATAGCCGGTGATCGGGCCGTCGCAGTAGAACGTGTACTGCACCTGGTGTTCTTCGCTGCCCGCTTCGGGTTGGCCCGCGGCGATGCTGCCGATGCAGCTGTAGTTGTTGGGGTTGGATTCTTCGGCATGGCTGATCGCCGGGCTTGCGAGAAGCAGGGCCACAGAGCCCACGATCGCGGCGAGCCACCATGTCGCTTTGCAGTGGGCTGGTTGGAATGCGTGCAACGGGGTCTCCGTTCGTTGGTTGATGGGTCGGTCATCGTTGATGGGTCCGTCATCGCCGCAGGAGCTTTTCGAGGCTCTGCTTCGGTGAAGTCGGCTTGAAGGTTGTGGAGGAGCGCGCGCCGACTAAGGCAAACGGCGAGATCAGCAGGACGCCGGCCGGCGGCTGGGCGGTGAGCGTCGCGGTCGCCGCGCCGGCAGGCAGGCCGGTGGTGGTGGCGACCGCGACCGACGCGAACGTGACGACGATCAGCCCGCTTTCGCGGAAGGGCGCGGTCGAGGTGATCGTGGGCATCGTGGCCTTCAGGAATTCGTCGGCGGTGCTCAGCGCGCCCGCTTCCGACGCGCAGGACGCCCCCGCCGCGCCTTCCGGGCAAGGCGGCTGGACGATCGTGTCGAGCACCGATGGGACGTCGGCCAGCGACGGTTCGCTCGCCAGCAGCGCCGTCTCGTTCGCGAAGGCGCCGCCGTCAAGGCCGGACCAGCCGCTCAGCAGCGTTCCCGCCGGGATCGCCTGGGTGTCCATGTAGGGGGCCGCCGTCGGCTGGGCGATGGCGTCGGCGAAGGAGGTGCCTGCCAGCTCGATCAGCCACACATGGGTGATCGGCGGCAGTGTGCTCGCCTTGGTGGTGCTCTTCGGCGTCGTCGAGGTGGGCGTGGTCGTTTCCGACGTGGAGCTGGTGCTCGTGGCGCTCGATGCTTCTTCCGCGCTCGCGCTCTTGCGCTTGCGCCTGCGTCTCTTCCGCGTGGGCGTCGCTTCGGGGGTGGCCGGCGGCGGCCGGACGGCGGCGGTCGCGCTTTGCGCCGCTCTCGTGGCGGCGCTCCTGGCCAGCGACCCGAGCAGCGCCGGAAGGCTCGGGTTGGCCAGGGAGGGGCTCGGAGCCGGGCCGATCGCGGCGCCCACCGCTACGCCGATCGCGAGCATCGCTGCGGCAAGCGCGGCGGTGATGCGGGCCGAGGGAGCGCGATAGGGGGGCTTTGGGTTCTCAGGCGTGTTGTTCATCGAGTGGAGCGGAATTCCCGTAAACCAAGGACACGGTTCGGACCCCTGGGGTTTCCTGACCTTGTCTATAAAATAGCCAATGTCGATCGACTCTATCAGGATATGCTATGTTCGGCACTCCACGTTGTCAACTCCATGTCAATCGATCTCGAAACGGAGCCTCTCTTCAATGCATCGAATCCGCCGTCTCTCCGTCGCCCTCACGGTGGCTGGCGTGCTCGGGGTTGCGGCGCCTGCGGCCGCCAGCGCCACCGCACTCGTCACCATCAGTGGCGCCACGTCGTCGTATCCGCTCGTCGACGCTGCTCGCGGCCAAGTACGTCAAGCTGCACCCGCACAAGGTCAGGTTCAAGATCACGCAGGGCGGCACGACCGTCGGTCTGAACAACGTCAAAAACGGCAGCGACACGATCGCCGACGTCGCGCAGGCACCGACTGAAGCCGACGCGGGCCTGGACTTCTACCCGATCGCCAAGTACGCGATCTGCGTGGTCACGAACAAGGCGAACACGCTCAGCAACCTCACCCAGAAACAGGTCACCTCGATCTTCACCGGCAAGACCAAGAACTGGAGCGAAGTGCCGGGCGCCACTGCAAGCGGTCCGATCGAAGTCTTCACGCGCACGTCGGTCGCGGGCGTGCTGACCAGCTTCGAGTCGCTGCTGCTGGAAGGCAACAGCGTCGTAAAACAGCGCCACTGAAGAGGCCACCGAGGGTCAGATGCGCCAGGCCCTCGAAAGCGCCGCGAGCGGGATCGGCTTCCTGTCCAACTACCAGGCCGACAAAGGCGGCCTGAACTCCGTCGAGTTCAACGGCGTGGCCTGCAACAAGCCAACCGCAGAGGCCGGAAAGTACGCCGGCGTGGCGGTCTTCTTCGAGGTGACCAAAGGTCGCGCCACGGGAGGCGCGGCGGCCTTCATCAACTGGATCGAAAAATCCTCGGCGGCGAAGAAAATCATCGCCAGCCAGTGGGTTCCGATCAGTTAGCCCCGGTTGCTCGAGCGCGGCTGGAAAAGTGATGTCCGAGAGGCTGAGACGGCCATGATCGAGCGGCTGAGAAGGCCGTGGCCGGACCACCGCGCCGAGCGCACGCTCGGCGCGGTGTCGTTGCTGGTCGGCGTCGGAGTCCTGGCGATGATCGTGTTCGTCGCGACCAAGGCGTGGCCGATCTTCCAGCACAACGGGCTCAGCTGGGTGCTGGGCGGCGGGGACCTCGAAGCCGAGATCAACAGGATGACCGCCGCGACCACCAACCCGGCGGCGGCGGTCTTTCACCTGCGCGCATGGCCGCTCATCTACGGCACGCTGCTGACGAGCGCTTTCGCGGTCGTGCTGGGCATGACGATCGCGGTGCTCTCGTCGGTCTTCATCGTCGAGCTGGCGCCGGTGCGCCTGCGCAGGGTGGTCATCCCGATGGTCCGCCTGCTGGCGTCGGTCCCGTCGGTCATCTACGGGCTGATCGGGATCCTCGTGCTCGTGCCGTTCGTCGGCCACCACCTCATCACCACCCATGAGAAAGAGTCGGTGCAGAACGTCGTCCAGCTGACGGGCGCCGGGCTGGGGGTGACCGCGGTGATCCTCACGATCATGATCACCCCGATCATGATCGCGCTGATCTGCGAGGCGCTCGCCTCGGTGCCGCCGTCGTGGCGCGAGGGAGCGGTGGCGCTCGGCCTGAACCCCCTGCGCGCGGTGCGCGCCGTGACGCTGCGGGCGATCCGCCCGGCGATCGTGGCGGCCGCCGTGCTCGCGACCGCACGCGCGCTCGGCGAGGCCGTGATGATCCAGATGGTCTCCGGCGGGAAGTCGTTCGCGCCCAAGCCCGTCGACGGGATCGTCTTCTTCTTCGAGCCGCTGCGCACGCTCGCCTCGGCGATCGTCGACTACCGCGAAGGCGTCGGCTCGCCGGCGCTCGGCGCAGCCGTGTACGCGTTCGCGCTGCTGCTGCTGTTCTCGGCGTTCGTGCTGTCGGTGACCGGCTATCTGGTCAAGCTCCCGCTGCGCAAGTACCAGACGCGCGGATGAGCACGCTCTCGCCACGGATCCCTCAGCCGGGCCCCTCGCCGGGTGCTCCGGCGGGGGGCGGCCCGAGCGGACGCGGCCGGCGCTCCTCGCCGATGACCTGGCGCTGGGGCGACCGGCTGGCGCTCGTCGCAGCGTGGACCGCCGGCATCTCGCTGTGCGCGATCGCGGGGGCGATCGTGCTGTACATGGGCTACCGCGGCATCCAGTACCTGCGCCCGGGCCTCATCTTCAGCCGCCCGCAGCTCAGCCTCGATCAGGCCGGCTCGGGCGGGTTCCTCGACCCGCTGATCGGGACGCTGCTGCTGACGGTGATCGGCATCGTGCTCGCACTGCCGCTCGCGCTCGCCAGCGCCGTGTGGATCGCCGAGTACGGTCAGGGTGGGCGGGGTCGTCAATTCCTCGCGCGCGTGGTCGAGTCGAGCATCGAGGTCGTCGCCGGCACGCCCGACATCGTGATCGCGATCTTCGGGCTCGCGGTCTTCCAGCTGTCGCTGCTCGCTCCGTTCTCGTTTACCGCCTAAGCCACCGCCGCGTACGGCCGCTCGTTCATCGCGGCCGGCGCGATGATGTCGCTGCTCGCGCTGCCGTCCGTGTACGCGGCCACGCGAGACGGGCTGCAGGCGGTGCCCGGGCACATGCGCGAGGCGGCCTTCGCGCTGGGCAAGACGCGCATCACCACGATCCGGCGGGTGCTGATCCCGAGCGTGCGCTCGAACATCGCCACCGGCGTCACGCTCGGCGTCAGCCGCATCATCGGCTCGACCGCGATCGTGCTGATCCTGCTCGGCGACACGCTGCGCATCGAAACGCAGGGATCGGTCCCGGGAATCGGCCTGCTGCGCGGCACCGGCTCGTCGCTGACGAGCTACATCTACGAAAACTCGCCGGCCGGCGAAGGCGGCGCCCCGCAGAAGGCCTACGCGGCCGCGTTCGTGCTGCTGATGTTCGTGCTGGCGCTGAACCTGATCGTGGACAGGATCGGCCGCGCCCAGGCCAGCGCGACGGGGCTGACACCGGTCGGAGCGGTCGTCTGCGATCCGGCGCTGAGAAGGATCTTCCAGGTGGGCCAGAACTTTTCACAAATCCGCGCAGAAACCCGCTAATCTCAGTGCTCTGATGGCCAAAGTCAAGTCGATGGAGATAGTGACCGATGAGTCCTGAGGAGATGGTCCTCGACCCCTGGAGCTTCGCTACGGACGGCCGCGAGCAGGCGCCTGCGGGCGAGCGCCGGACGGCCAGCCGCAGCCGAGACCCGTCAGCCGCTGGGCGACGGCACGGTGCCGCCCGTGCGCACGATCGTGCTCGACCGTCCGCCCACGCCGGCGCGTCCCGGTGCGCGAGCGCGAGGCGCGTCCGCAGGCCGCTCCTCGGCGGCCGGGCCCGAGCGCCTGAGCCTGCGCGACGTCGAGCGTCGCCTACGCGGGCAAGGAGGCCGTCAAGTCGGTCTCGCTGTCGATCCACCAGGGCGAGGTGCTCGCGCTGATCGGGCCCTCCGGCTGCGGCAAGACGACGCTGCTGCGCACGCTCAACCGCCTGACCGAGCTGACCGCCAGCGCCTCGCGCTCGGGCGAGATGCTGCTCGACGGCGAGGACATCCACGACCTCGTCGACACGACGCTGCGCTCGCGCGTGGCGATGGTCTTCCAGCAGCCCAACCCGTTTCCGATGTCGATCTTCGACAACGTCGCGTTCGCGCTGCGCGAGCAGGGGCGCAGGCGCCCGGGCGCGCGCGCGCTCGAGCCGCTGGTGATCGACGCGCTGCGCCAGGGCCGGGCTCTACGACGAGGTCCGCGACGACCTCGACCGGCCCGCGCTGCGCCTGTCCGGCGGCCAGCAGCAGCGGCTGTGCATCGCGCGCGCGATCGCCCCGCGGCCGGAGGTGCTGCTGATGGACGAGCCGTGCAGCGCCCTGGACCCGATCTCCACCGGCGTGATCGAGGAGCTGATCGGCGAACTGCGCCGCGACCTGGCGGTCGTGATCGTCACCCACAACCTCGCCCAGGCGCACCGGGTGGCCGACAAGGTCGCGTTCATGTACCTCGGCGACCTGATCGAGTACGGGACCACGGAGGAGGTGTTCGAGGAACCGCGCGCGGCAGCGCACGCGCGAATACGTCCGCGGAGCCTTCGGATGAGCACGCGACCGATCGGGGGCACCCAGCCCGACCCGGCCCTCCAGGCTGTGTGCCCGCCGGGTCGGCCAGCACCGCGGCCGGTCTCCGGGGCGGTGCGGATGAGGCGGGCACTGGTTCTTGCCGGCTGCGGCGTGCTGGGCGTGGGCCTGTCCGCGTGCGAGAGCACCGAGCAGGAAAGCGCCAGGATCGGCCGTGAAAACGCGGCCGCCCGGGCGGCCGCATCGAAGCCGGCCACCAACACGCACGCCGGCACCCGGTCGCACGGCCGCGGCCACGGTTCCGCTCATGCGGCGCCCGACAAGGGGTCGGCCTCCCCATGACGAACCTCGCCCCGGTGCCGTCCGAGAGCTCCACCTGCGCGAACTGCTCGGCCCCGCTCGTCGCAGATCAGCGCTACTGCCTGTCCTGCGGGCAGCCCGTGCTCGCCCGTGCGGCTCGCGTTCCTGGACGTGCTGGAGACCGAGCGCCAACCCCAGCTCGGCGCGGGCGCGCTGAGCACGATGCCGGTCGCCTACACGCCGCTACCTCGAGCCCACCGGCCGGACCCGCATGGCTGCGCCGCTACGCGCCGCTGTTCGCCGTCGCCTCGGTGCTGCTGCTGGCGATGATCGCGGGCCTGCTCGTCGGCCACTGGGTCACGCAGAGCAAAGCCCCCGCGAGCCCGCAGGTGATCAAGGTCGAAGGCCTCGCGCGGCACGCGCCGCGCCTCGGCGACGAGCACGGCGCCCGCACGACCAGCACCACGCCGACGGCCGGCAGGCAAATCCAGCTCGTCCGCCAAGAGCGAAGAAGAAAAGGAACAGGCTGAAGCCAAGGCGGAAGAAAAAGCCGAAGAAAAAGCGCCGGCGAAAGTGCGCGAAGCCAAGAAGCTCAGCTCCACGGCCGTCACCAAACTGGAAAAGCACCACAGGCAAGAAGCACGAGGAGGAACTCAACAAACTCACCACCGGACCGATAGAAGTCAAGTGAGCGCACACGGCGGAAACGGAACCAGGCCGTCCGCCCCGGCGCAGTCCGCGGCACCGAACGCAGGCGCGGCCCAGGCGCAGGCGCAGGCGCAGCGCGGCGGATGGTCCTCCCCGCCGGTGGGCTGCCGACGCCGAGCGGCTCGATGTCCGAGCTGCGCCGCCGGCGCCTGGAGCTGGCCGAGCGGGTGGCCGCGCTCACCTGGGACCTCGGCGGGCTCGCCTACGAGATGGCCATCCGCGACCACTACCGCCTGGACGTGCTCGCGCGCAAAGCGTCCGAGCTGCAGGAGGTGGACGCCCAGCTGGGCGAGGTGCAGCGGCTGCTGGCGACGCCGAGGCGGGCATCCACGGCCAGTGCCGCTCCTGCGGCGCGGTGCACAGCCGCGGCGCGGCCTACTGTTGGCACTGCGGCGCTCCGCTGCTGCAGGAGGCGCGCCCGTCGGTGCTGCAGAGCGACCGCCGGCGTGAACGCTGAAGCGCTACGGGCGGTGCCCGCGCGCCCGTTCCTCGCGCCTACGCCTGATCCGTCGGGTCTACGCCTGAGGCGTGGGCTCGACCGGAGCCTGGACCGGCTGCGCTACGGGTACCGCCTGCGCTACGGCGCGGGCCTGCGCTACGGCAGGGGCCTGAGCTACGGCGGGCGCCTGACCGGCTGCGCCACAGCGGGCGCCTGCGTGGCGAGGCTGCCGGGCGGCCTGCGGCTGCTGCTGGTTGCCTGGGTGGCATCGGCGTCGTCGCCGCTGACCGAGTCCTTGAACTCGCGCATGCCGCTGCCGAGCGAGCGGCCGATCTCGGGCAGCCGCTTGGCGCCGAACACGAGCAGCAGGATCATGACGCAGGAAGGCGATGTGAAGTGGGTTGTCAAGTCCCATCGCTGTCAGTGTACGCCTTTCACGTCTCACCCCGAGCAACCCGATCGGCGAGAGTCGCGGCCTCGCAGCGTCCTGGGCACGAGCTGGGCGGCGACGATCACCATCAGCGCCGCGAACGCGTCGCGCAGGACGGCGCCCGAGAGGGCGTTCGCGAGCGCCACGCCGCCCGCGGCGCCGGCCAGCGACAGCAGGCCGAGCGCAGCGCGTCGGCGCGGCGCACGTTGCCGTAGCGGTCCTGCCTGTAGGTCGCCGACGACGCCACCGGGACGATCGCCAGCAGCGACGTCGCCTCCGCGTGGTGCTGGTTGAGGCCCAGGAAGAGGACGAGGCCCGGGCACGAACAGCACGCCGCCGCCCACGCCCAGCAGGCCGGCGATGATCGCCCGCCGGCGCACCCCGATCGGCGATCGCGCCGGTCATCCGCGAGCGTACCAGCTCGACGGCGCTGGCCACGAGCACGGCCGCGAACAGCAGCGCGATCGAGCGCGCGTGCAGGCGCTGCTGCAGCCAGGTGCCGAGCAGCACGCCGGCGACGGCCGGCACGCCGACGAGCAGGGCGTCGAGCACGCGCACGTTGCCGTACAGCCCCTGCACGGCGGCGGCGAAGCCGGCGATGAACACGATCGCCGCGAGCGAGGTGGCGGTCGCGGCGCGCTCGTCGTAGCCGAGCCACAGCATCAGCAGCGGCACGATCACGCTGCCGCCGCCGACGCCGAACAGGCCGCTGAAAAGCCCGCCAGCGTGCCGATCGCCATCAGCGTCAGCGTAGCGGCTGCGGCAGAGCGCTCAGCGGCCACGTGCACGAGCGGACGGGCCGGCCACCATGAGCGCCATACTAGACCTCGTGTCCCCAGCTGCAACGCTCGTGGAGGCGCTCGAGCCGATCCGCTCCGATCCCGCCCGCTCAGCCGTGCTGCTCGACATCGACGGCACGCTCGCGCCGATCGTCCGCCACGCGGCCGACGCGCACGTGCCCGAGGCCACGCGCACGCTGCTGATCGAGATCGCCCGGCGCTACCGCGTGGTCGGCTGCGTGAGCGGCCGCCGCGCCAGCCACCGCGCGCCAGATCGTCGCGATCGGGACGATCGCGTATGTCGGCAACCACGGCGGCGAGCTGCTGCGCCCGGGGGCGACCCGCCCAGAGGTCGACCCCGAGCTCGCCGACTGGACGCGCGCGCGTGCGCGAGTTCGCCGCGCGCGCCTACACCGGCCGAGCATCCAGCGCCTGCGCGTGCGCAGCGAGGACAAGGACGCGATCGCCGCGTTCCACTGGCGCGGCGCCCCCGACGAGGAGGCGGCGGCGGCAGGCCGTGCGGGAGATCGCGCGCCGTGCCCGAGCAGGAGGGCTTCGCGGTCCACTGGGGGCGCAAGGTGCTCGAGGTGCGCCCGCCGGTCGCTTTCGACAAGGGCCTCGGCATCGCCGCGCTGCTGCGCGGTGCGGCGGTCGACCGCGGCGGTGTACGTCGGCGACGACACCACCGACCTCGACGCGTTTCCGCGGCCTGCGCTCGCTCGTGGAGTCGGGGGCGCTCGCCGAGCGCGGTGTGCGTGGCGGTCAGCTCCGACGAAGCGCCTCCCGAGCTGGCGCAGGAGGCCGACCTGACGGTCGACGGCCCCGGCGGCGTGCGGGAGCTGCTCGAGGCGCTGCTGTAGCGCCGTGCGGTTCGTCGACTTCCTCAGGACCACCGTACTGCTCAGCGCCGGCGCGGCGACGGCGCTGGCCGCGATCACCGTGCTCGCGGCCGGCGCGACGCTCCGAACACCCTGCTCGTGGCGGTCGCGGTCGGCTGGTGGCTGATCGCCACGGCGGTCGGCCTGCGGCTGGGCAGGCGCGCCGCAGACGAATCCGCCGATCGCGCGCCTGCTGTCGGGCGCGCGGGCCAGCACCACGCTGCCCGAGCACCACCCGAGCGCGATCCTGCTCAACCGCCTGTGGCCGCTGCTGCTGTTCACGCTGCTGTCCGGCGGGCTCGCGTTCCTCGCGCCGCAGATCCCCGGCATCGCCGCCGGCTTCGCGATCATCTGGGCGCTCGCCTGGCGGCGCCAGGACGCGGCGGTGGCGGCGATCGAGGAGCGCGACGGAGCCTGCTTCTACGTGCGCCGCACCTCGCCGGTGCGGCCGATGGCGCTGGTGCGCACGCCCGGCTTCAAGGCCGCCCGCCCGGAGCGCGCGAACGGCGCCGTCACCTGAGATGCGCCCGGCTGGGCGGGCCGTCCAGTCGACGTGCTGATCGTCTCGCTCGGCTCGACCGCGGGGCTGCGCACGGCCGACGAGGAGCTGCGACGACTCGCTGCGAGCGGGCGGGCGCGCGCGTGGCGCATCGCACGTGCGCTGCCGCCCGCGCAGATGCGCACGCTGATGCTCACCGACCTCGCGTGGGCGCGGGCGGCACGGGCGGCCGCGCGCGCACATGCTCGCCCAGCTGCAGCGCTCACCGCCTCGGGCGATCGTCTACTCGAGCACCACCGCCGCGCTGCTGTGGCCGCGCCCGGGCGCGATCCGCTTCGACGCGCCCGCTCGGCGGGCAACCGGCCCGGGCGCCACGGGCTGTGGCAGCGCCCGCTCGAGCGCCGCAGGCTGCGCCAGGCGCCGCTGCTGCTGCCGTGGAGCGAGGGCGGGCTGCGCGAGGCGCCCGCCGGCGGTGCGCGACGGCGATCGCGCGCTCGTGCTGCCCGTGCCCGGTCGAGCCCTCGGGGCCGCCGGAGCCGAGCCGGCGCGGGACATCGCGGCGATCACCTACGCCGCCAACCCCGCCAAGAAGGGCCTCGACCGCGTGCTCGACGGCGTGGCGGCAGCGTGCGCGCGAGCGGCGGCGTGCAGCGCGGCGGGGCACGACGGCGCAGGCAAGAGCTGCGCGGCGCGCGGCGGCGCAGCTCGTCGATGGCGGGAGCGTCGGCGGCGAGCTGCGTCGCGCCGGAGTTCGACCTCGAGGCCGGCGAGGAGGGCGTGCGCGTCGTCGGGCGCGCTGCCCGCGCGAGGAGTACCGCGCGCTGCTGCGCCGCGCGCGCGTGTTCGTGTGCGCCCCGCGGCGCGAGGACTACGGGATCGCCCAGCTGGAGGCGCTCGCCGACGGCTGCCTGCTCGTCACCACCCCCGCGCCCGGCCCCTACGCGGCGCTGCCGCATCGCCCGCGCGCTGGACCCGCGGCTGGTCGAGCGAGGATCTGGCCGGCGCGCTGCGCGTCGCGCTCGACGACCCGCTGCGCGACTACGCCGCCGCGCGCGCTGCAGGCGCTGGCGCCGTTCACGTCGCGAGGCGATCGACCGCGCTGGTCGCCGAGCAGGTGCTCCGCGACTGCTCGGCTGATCGGAGCCTGCACGATCCGCCGACGTCTGCTCATGCCGGCAGCCTCGTCTGGCCAGCTCGCGCCACGGCCGCGTGTTGGCCACGTCGCTCCCTGGTCAGCCACGCGCGCCGCGCGGTGGCCACGCCCCAGCGCATGTTCGCAAGCGTGCCCGTGCGGTGGGCGTCGGAGTCGATCACGATCAGCACGCCCGCGCGCGCGGCGGCGCGCGCGTGCACGTCGGACAGGTCGCGCCGGTCGGGGTTGGCGTTGATCTCGAGCATCGTGCCCGTGCGCGCGGCGGCCGCGAACACGGCGTCCGAGGTCGATCGCGTAGGGGGCGCGGCGCTCGATCAGCCGACCGGTGGGGTGGCCGATGGCGTCGCACCAGCGGATGCTCGATCGCCGCGATCATCCGCTCGGTCATCGCCTGCTCGCCCATCCCGAACGAGGTGTGCACGCTCGCGATCACCCAGTCGAGCTGCGCCAGCAGCTCGTCCTCGTAGTCGAGCGAGCCGTCGGGCAGGATGTTGACCTCGCTGCCCGCCAGCAGCTCGATTCCCTCGCACGCGCTCGTTGGCCTCGCGCACCAGCTCGATCTGGCGGCGCAGCTGCTCGGGCGAGACGTCGTTGCCGAAGCCGTGGCTGGCCGAGTGGTCGGTGATCGCCAGGTACTCATAGCCGCGCTCGCGCGCCGCGCAGCGCCATCTCCTCGATCGTGTTGTGCCCGTCGGAGGCGACCGTGTGGCTGTGCAGGTCGCCGCGGATGTCCGCCAGCTCGATCAGCCGCGGCAGCGTCGCCCGTCGCGGGCGGCCTCCAGCTCGCCGCGGTTCTCGCGCAGCTCCGGCTCGATGTAGGCGAGGCCGAGGCGCTCGTAGACCTCCTGCTCGGTCGCGCACGTGTGGGTGACGCCGGTGGCGTCGTCGAGGATGCCGTACTCGGAGACGTGCAGCCCGCGGCGCACCGCCGCCTCGCGCAGCGCCGCGTTGTGCGCGCCCGAGCCGGTGAAGTGCTGCAGCAGGTTGCCCAGCTGCGCGGGCCTGGCGATCCGCAGGTCGACGCCGACGCCCGAGTGGGTGCGCGCCCTCGCGCCCGCCTTGCCGGCCGAGCTGACGCTCTCGATCTGCTCGAGCTTGGCGAGGCTCTTGGCGAGCGTGCGTCGGGCGCGGGTGGTCGTGGCGATCAGGTCGATGTCCTTGACGCGAGTCCGCCTGCCGGCGGACGGAGCCCGGCGAGCTGGACGTGAGCGCCGTCGCCCGCCAGCGTCGCGCAGGCCGCGAGCAGTGCCTCGCCGATCTCGATGCGCGCGCGGCAGCAGGATGCGCGGCGCGGCGCCGGCGCTCGCGGCTGGGCGTCCAGCTGATCGAGCGCCGCCAGCACGCTCGCCTCGAACTTCGGGCCGAGCCCGCGCACGGTGCGCAGGCGCTGGCCCAGCGCCGCCTCGCGCAGCGCCTGCGGCGAGTCGATGCCGAGCTCGGAGTGCAGCAGCCGCGCGCGCTTGGGGCCCAGGCCGGGCAGGCGCGTGATCGCGATCAGGCCGGGCGGGAACTTCGCGCGCAGCCGCTCCGCCGCGGGGATCGTGCCGGTCTGCCACCAGCGCGAGGATCTTCTCCTGCAGCGTCTTGCCGATCCCGGGCAGCTCGGTCGCGCGGCCCTCGCGGGCGAGCGCGGCGACCGACACCGACGCCTCGCGCACGGTCTTGGCGGCCGTCGCGATAGGCGAGCACGCGGTGGACGATCGCGCCGTCGAGCTCGTACAGGTCGCCGAGCTCCTCCAGCGCGTCGGCGATCGCGGCGTTGGACAGCTCGGGCTCGGCCACGCTCGTCAGCGTAGGGACCCGCGCGCGCTCGCTCGCGTGGCGGCTGGCGGCGAGGACCTCGGCACGGACTAGGGTACCCCGACCGATGTCCGGCGAGCCCTGGCTGATACTGCCCACCTACAACGAGGCCGAGAACGTGCAGGCGATCGTGACGGCCGCCGGCGAGGTGCTCGCCGGCGCGGCGCCCGACGGCTTTCGCGTGCTGGTCGTCGACGACGGCTCGCCCGACGGCACCGGCCGGCTCGCCGACGAGATGGCCGCCGAGCACGACTGGGTGGAGGTGCTCCACCGCACCGAGAAGAACGGGATCGGGCCCGCCTACCTGGCCGGCTTCCGCCACGCGCTCGACCACGGCGCGGGCTACGTGATGGAGATGGACTCCGACTTCTCCCACGATCCCGCCGACCTCGCGCGCCTGCTCGCAGGCCGTCCACGACGGCGCCGACCTCGCGCTCGGCTCGCGCTACGTGCCCGGCGGCGGCGTCAGCGACTGGGGACTGCTGCAGGCGCTTCATCAGCGAGGGCGGCTCGACCTACGCGCGCCTGGTGCTCGGCCTGCGCGTGCGCGACCTGACGGGCGGCTTCAAGTGCTTTCGCCGCGAGGTGCTCGAGGCGATCCACTTCGACAGCGTGCGCTCGCAGGGCTACGCCTTCCAGGTCGAGCTCACCTACCGCGCCGTGCAGGCGGGCTTCCGCGTGGTCGAGGTGCCGATCGTCTTCCGCGACCGCCAGCGGGGCACGAGCAAGATGTCCTGGCGGATCGCCGCCGAGGCGATGTGGCTGGTGCCGCTCCTGCGCTTCAGGTAGCGACCCAGCTCCGGCCGATGCGATTGGGGATGGATGCCTCGGCCTACGCGTTCGCCCACGGCATGCGCCACACGCGCGCGACGCTCGCGTGCCTGGCAGCGCACGCCCGCTGCGCGTCGTCGGTCGCTGGGTCGCCGGCTCGGCGCTCGCCGCGACCGGCCTGCTCGCCGCGGTGTGGGTCGTCGCCTCGCTCGACCACGGCTACCAGCAGATCCTCACCCTGCAGCCGCCGTTCGCGGTGGGCGGACCTGGCGACGTGCTGCGCGTCCTGCGCGAGCAACCTGCTCGTGCTGGCGCTGCACGCGATGGCGTGCGTCGCCGGCTTCATCGCCGGCAGCTCGCTGCCGCTGCAGGCGCAGCACCGCCGCGGCCTCTCGCGCTGGGTGCACGAACACGGCGGGCGCCTGGCGATCGCGTTCGTGGTCTGCGCGACCGCCTTCTCGCTGAGCGCCCAGGCGTACGTGATCGGGCACGCGCTCGCGGGCGTATCCGCACTTCCTGCGCGTGTCGCCCGGCGCTGCTGCTGCTGGGCGTGCTCCCGCACGCGATCCCCGAGCTGATCGCGCTGTTCCTGCCGCTCGCCGCCTGGATCATCGCCAGCCGCCGGGGCGAGTGGGAGCAGCTGCTGGCCGCCACCGTCGTGACGGTCGCGCTGGCCGTGCCCGTGCTCGTGGTGGCGGCGTTCGTCGAGGTCTACGTCTCCCCGCACCTGTTCACCGCGCTGACCCACATCCACCCGCCGATCGTGCGCTGGACGACCTTCGGTCGGTCCGAAGGCTGGGTCGTCACCGTCCGCTGATCCGGGCCGGGCCGGCCCGGCGGCTGGCCGGCGCCCGGGGTCGAACGCAGGACCGCCGGACGGCCTGCTCAGTCGTCTCGGTCGGCCTCGTCCTCGGGCTTTTCCGCGGCTTGTCGCGCGCGTCCATACGCAGGAGCACCCACACGAGCACCAACGCGCCGACGACCGCAACGCCGACCACAACACGTCCGCTGACGGCGAGCGGGATCATCGGCCACAAGATACCCGTCGCAAGCTGGTGGGCCACGTCGGGCCAACCTTCCTTCATTTTGTATAGTGGAGGGCAAGCGACCAAGGAGATCCACCATGGCAGGCACCCTCACGCAGATCACCGACACCAACTTCGACGCCGAGGTGCTCGAGGCCGAGGGCCCTGTGCTCGTCGACTTCTGGGCGCCCTGGTGCGGTCCCTGCCGCGTCGTCGCGCCGGTGCTCGAGGAGATCGCCTCCGAGCGCCCGGACCTGCGGATCGTCAAGCTCGACATCGACGAGAACCCGCAGACCGCGGCGCGCTTCCAGGTGCTCTCGATCCCGACGATGATCCTCTTCAAGGCCGGCCAGCCGGTCAAGACGGTGATCGGCGCCTACCCGAAGAAGAAGCTCGAGCAGGAGCTGGAGCCCGCGCTCACGGCTGCCTGAGGGCCGATGGCCGGCGCGTAGCGGCGTCCTCGGTCGCTCGCGTGCCAAGCACGCCACGCTCCCTGCCTCCTTGCTTCGCTTGGCCCTCGAACCTCAGGGGGCGTATTGGTTCGCCCGGCGCAGGCTGATGCTCAGCGGCAGGCCGTCGATCTCGGTCTGCTCTGAGTAGTCCATCTCCGCTGCGTCCGCGCCGGCTGCCGGGCCCAGATCGAGCCTGACCGCGAGCGTCTCCCCGGCGAGGTAGTCGCGGTGCGCGTCCGCCGCGTCCATCAGCTCGGGGTCGCCGTCGAGCGCCAGCTCGATCCGGTCCTCGACCTGCAGGCCGGCGCTCTTGCGCGCGTTCTGGACCGCGTGGACGATCTCGCGCGCGCGGCCCTCGCGGCGCAGGTCCTCGTCGATCGCCAGGTCGAGCGCGACCGCGTGGGCGCCCTCGCGCTCGACGCTGTAGCCGTCGGGCGCGCGCATCGTGACAGCAGCAGGTCGCTCGCCGTCAGCGTGTGCTCGCGCCCGCCCACCGAGATGCCGATCTGCGCCGCCGTCGCGCATCACCGCGGCGACGTGGGCGGGGTCGAGCGCCGCGATCGCCGCGGCCGCCAGCGGCATGTCCTTGCCGAACAGCGGCCCGAGCGTGCGGTAGTTGGCCTTCACCTCGTAGCTGCCCAGCTCGTCCGCCGCCGCCACGAAGCGCACGCGCCTCACGTTCAGCTCCTCGCGCACGACGTCGGCCAGGCGTTCGATCGCCTCGCGCTCGCGTCCCGTCGGCCACCACCACCGCCTCGCCGAGCGGCTGGCGCACCTTGATCTTCGCCTTGCCGCGCGCGCCCAGCCCGAGGCGCACCGTCTCGCGCGCGAGCGCCATCGCCTGCTCGAGCTCCTCGTCGCGCGCTCCGACCTCCTCGGCGCACGGGAAGTCGCACAGGTGCACGCTCGCGCAGCGCGCCGTCGAGGTTGTCGTAGATCTCATCCGCGATGAACGGGCACAGCGGCGCCAGCAGCTTGGCCACCGCCAGCAGGCACGTGCGCAGCGTCGCGAACGCCGCCGGCTCGCCGTCCCAGAAGCGCCGGCGCGAGCGGCGCACGTACCAGTTGGAGAGCTCGTCGACGAGCCGCGCGATCGCGCGCCCGGCCGTGGTCGCGTCGTAGGCGTCCAGGCGCTCGGCCACGAGCTCCGCCGTGCCGGCCGTGCGCGACAGCGCCCAGCGGTCGAGGTCGTCGGCCGGTCCCTGCGCGGCGGCCGGTCTCGCGCCAGCTCGTCCGCGGAGGCGTGCGCGTAGAGCACGTAGAAGTAGTACGTCGACCACAGCTGCTTGAGGAACAGGCGCACGCCCTCGCCGATCGTCTCCGTCGAGAAGCGGTAGCCGTCCCAGGGCTGCTTGGAGGTGAAGAAGTACCAGCGGAACGCGTCCGCGCCGTAGGTGTCGAGCACCTGCCACGGCTCGACCGTGTTGCCCCTCGACTTCGACATCTTCTGGCCCTCCTCGTCGAGGATCAGCCCCAGGCACACGACGTTGCGGTAGGGGGCCTCCCGCGCGAGCAGCGTCGCGACCGCCAGCAGCGAGTAGAACCAGCCGCGCGTCTGGTCCTGCGCCTCGCAGATGAAGTCCGCCGGGAAGCTCTCCTCGAACACGGCCTCGTTCTCGAACGGGAAGTGGTGCTGGGCGAACGGCATCGCGCCCGAGTCGAACCACACGTCGATCACCTCCGGCACGCGCTGCATCGGCTCGCTCGCAGCCCCGCGTGTGGTGCACGGGAAGGAGACCTCGTCGACGTACGGGCGGTGGTGGTCCTCGAGCTCCGTGCCCGCGAGCGCTCGGCCAGCTCGGCGAAGGAGCCGACCACGTGCACGTGGCCGTCCGCGCAGCGCCACACCGGCAGCGGCGTGCCCCAGTAGCGCTCGCGCGAGAGCGCCCAGTCGACGTTGTTCTTCAGCCAGTCGCCGAAGCGCCCGTGCTTGACGTGCGGCGGGTGCCAGTTGACCGTCTCGTTCGCCGCCAGCAGCTCCTCGCGCAGCCTCGACGTGGCGATGTACCACGACGGTTTCGCGTAGTAGAGCAGCGGCGTGCCGCAGCGCCAGCAGTGCGGGTAGGAGTGCTCGTACTCCTGCACGCGCAGCAGCAGGCCGCGCTCGCGCAGGTCCTCGATCAGCTCCTCGGTCAGCGCCGGGTCCTTCACGAAGCGGCCCTCGTAGGAGCGCCCGTCGTGGTCGCGCACGCGCTGGTCGTAGGTGCCGTCCGGCCGCACCGGGTTGTAGAGCGTGCCCGCCTGCGTCGGGTCGAACGGCACCAGCGGCGAGGCCGCCGCCACGCGGTAGTCGTCCTCGCCGAACGCCGGCGCCAGGTGCACGATGCCGGTGCCGTCCTCGGTCGTCACGAACTCGTCCGCCAGGATCGGCAGTCGGCCCGCGCTCGCGGTCGGTCGCCGCGAAGATCGGTCCCGCGATAGGAGCCGTAGCGCTCCACCAGCTCCGCGCCCGAGAATCGCTCCACGATCTGCGCGCCCTCGCCGAGCACCGGCTCCACGCGAGCCTCGGCGAGCACGAAATAATCATCATCGACCCGCACCCGTGCGTAGGTGGCCGTCGGCGAGACCGCCACCGCCACGTTGCCCGGCAGCGTCCACGGCGTCGTCGTCCACACCAGCAGCTGCTCCTCGCCGTCCGCCACCGGCAGCTTCAGGAACACGCTCGGGTCGACCACGTCGCGGTAGCCGAGCGCGACCTCGTGCGAGGACAGCGTCGTCTCGCAGCGCGGGCAGTAGGGCACGACCTTGTGGCCCTCGTACAGCAGCCCGCGCTCGTCGATCTGCGCCAGCGCCCACCACACCGACTCGATGTAGCTCTCATCCAGCGTGCGGTAGGCGTGCTCGAGGTCGATCCAGAAGCCGATCCGCTCGGTCAGCCGGTTCCACTCCTCCAGGAACGTGAACACCGACTCGCGGCACTTCGCGTTGAACGCGGCGATCCCGTACTCCTCGATCTCCGCCTTGTGGTGGATGCCGAGCTTCTGTTCGACCGCGATCTCCACCGGCAGGCCGTGGCAGTCCCAGCCGCCCTTGCGCTCGACGCGGTAGCCGCGCATCGTCTGAAAGCGCGGGTAGATGTCCTTGAACACGCGCGAGAGCACGTGGTGGGAGCCCGGCGGGCCGTTCGCGGTCGGCGGGCCCTCGTAGAAGACCCACTGCTTGGCGCCCTCGCGCAGGCGCAGCGACTCCGCGAACACGTCGCGCTCGCGCCAGCGCTCCAGCACCTCCAGCTCGAGCGCCGGCAGCTCCTGGCGGGGATCGACCTCGCGCGGCGGGATCAGCGGGTGTCGTGGCGGTCGCTCACGGGGCGGCCCATTGTAGGTGCGGCGTTCGTCTGGCCCTCGCTGGTCCTTACGATGGAGCGATGAGGCTGCGCCTCTACCACCACCCCGACGGCGCGCGCGTGGCCTACCGCGAGCTCGGCGCCGGCCCGCCGCTCGCGCTGCTGCACTCCGGGCTGCTCTCGCACAAGGAGTGGGAGCCCGCCGTCGAGGAGCTCGCCGACCGCTTCCGCGTGGTGCTGCCCGACCTGCCGCTGCACGGCGACTCCGAGGACCGCCCGCGCCATCCCTACACGCTCGACTGGTTCGCCGAGGTGCTCGGCGGCTTCGCCGCCGAGGTGCTCGGGCCGCGGCCGCTGCTCGCCGGCCACGACGCCGGCGCGGAGATCCTGCTGCACGCCGTGCTCAGCGGGCGCATCCGGCCCGCGCGGCTGGTGCTGATGTCCAACCGCATGCACGCCGCGCCCGCCCGTGCGCGCACGCGCGCCGCCTGGCAGCTGGCCGCGCAGCGCGGCCGCCGTCCCCGGCCTCGACCGCCTGCTCTCCTACGGCGCCGCGCGCCGTGTTCACGCCCGAGCGCGGCCTGCGCCTGTCCGCCCGCGGCAATCCCGCCGCCGCCGATCTCGTGCGCCACGCCTTCGCCGACGTGCCCGGCAACCCGAGCCTCGCCGCGCTCGTGGGCCAAGTGCGCGCGCAGCTGGCCGCGCGGCGCGCAGACGCAGCTGCTCGAGCACTACCCGCGCCTGGACATGCCCGTGCTGCTGCTGTGGGCCGACCAGGACCGCCTGCACCCGCTGGCGGCGGCCGAAGAGGCGCTGCGCGCTGCTGCCCCACGGCCAGCTGCGCGTGCTGCAGAGCACCGGCTTCCTGATGGCCTACGACGACCCCGTCGGGCCTCGCGCGGGAGCTCGCCGCGTTCTGCGGGTAGGGTTCAGCTGCAGCTGCCCGAGCCGGCGGCGGCCCCAGCACTCCGAGGAGACCAGATGCCAACGAGAAGCAGCTGTGGGGCGGGGAGACCGCCAAGGCCGTCGAGAACTTCCCGATCTCCGGCGAGACCGTGCCCGTGTCGGTCATCCACTGGCTGGCGCGCATCAAGGGCGCCGCCGCCGCCGTCAACGGCGAACTCGGCCTGCTCTCCAAGCGCAGCGCCGCGCGCATCGAGAAGGCCGCCGCCGAGATCGCCGCCGGCGAGCACGACGACCAGTTCCCGATCGACGTCTTCCAGACCGGCTCGGGCACCTCGACGAACATGAACGCCAACGAGGTCATCGCCCGCCTGGCCGGCGAGGGCGTGCACCCCAACGACCACGTCAACATGGGCCAGTCCTCCAACGACGTGTTCCCCTCCGCCGTCCACCTGGCCGCGCTCGACGTCGCCCAGAACGAGCTGCTGCCCGCGCTCAAACAGCTCGAGCGCTCGTTCGCGAGGAAGGCCAAGAGCTTCCAGAACGTCGTCAAGGCCGGGCGCACCCACCTGATGGACGCCGTGCCCGTGACGCTCGGCCAGGAGTTCGCCGGCTACGCCGCCCAGATGGCCCTCGGCCAGGAGCGCGTCCAGGCCGCGCTCGTCCACGTCGGGCAGATCCCGCTCGGCGGCACCGCCACCGGCACCGGCCTGAACACCCACCCGCGGTTCGCCGAGAAGGTGCGCGCGCGCCTGAAGAGGGAGTCCGGCCTGAAGCAGATCGCCGCGCCGCTGGACCCGTTCGAGGCGCAGGCCAACCGCGACGCGCTGGTCGAGCTCTCCGGCGCGCTGAAGGTCGTGGCGGTCTCGCTCACCAAGATCGCCGGCGACCTCGCGCTGATGGGCTCCGGCCCGCGCGCCGGCATCGGCGAGCTGCTCCTGCCCGAGCTGCAGAAGGGCTCCTCGATCATGCCCGGCAAGGTCAACCCCGTGATCCCCGAGGTCGTCCTGCAGGTCTCCGCGCAGGTGATCGGCAACGACACCGCGATCACCGTCGGCGGGATGCAGGGCCAGTTCGAGCTCAACGTCCGCATCCCGCTGATCGCCCGCAACCTGCTGCAGTCGCTGCGCCTGCTGTCCTCCGCCGCGCGCGTGTTCGCCGAGAAGTGCGTCGACGGCATCGAGGTCAACAGGGCCGGCACCGACGCCTCCGCCGGCGCGACGCTCGCGGTCGCCACCGCGCTCAACGGCGCGATCGGCTACGACAAGGGGACCGAGATCGTCAAGAAGGCCACCGCCTCCGGGCGCCCGCTGCGCGAGGTCGCGCTCGAGGAGGGCGTCGACGCGAAGCTGTACGACGCGACGATCGACCTGCGGCGAGATCGCGCGCGGGAACCGGTAGCGCCCCTGAGCCCGGCGAGGCGGCTGCGGCCGAGGGCCTATTCCTGCGGCAGCGCTTTGAACAGCCGCGCGACCGTACGACGACCCCCGGCTTGGCGCTGCCCGGCGTAGGTGAACAGGCCCTTCTGGTTGAGGCCTTCGATCAGCTTCAGCTGCGGCAGCACGTCGTGGATCGAGCCTCCCTCGAAGGTCGGCGTCGAGCGGGTAGTCGCGCAGCACCCAGATGATCATCGCGGTGAGCTGCGGGTCGGCCTCGTACACGGCGATGTGCTCGGCCAGCAGCTGCGCCTGGTAGGCGTAGCTGCCCGGGCTGCCCGGGCGGGTTCAGGGCGTTGGATTCGGCGCCGAACTCGCTGATCACGAGCACCTTGCCGGCGAACGTCCGCTCCATCGCCGCCAGCCGCGCGCGCATCTTGGCGCGCCAGCTGGGCGGGCGTGTCGCTGGGGTAGTCATACCAGCCCGAGTAGTCGGTCTCGGCGACCGCGTCCACTTCGGAGTACAGCGGCCCGGCGTGCGTCGGCGGATGGTCGCCCCACACGTCCACCGCGACCATCCGGTCGGGGTCGTGCTGGTGCAGCCAGCGGGCGAGCGTGCGCACGTAGTCGACCTCGTGCGCTGTCGCGCCCGTTGCCGGCGACCTCGTCGACGAGGTTCCAGGCGAAGATCGACGGGTGCAGCTCGGCGGCCAGCACGGCCGTGCGCGCCTGCTGCTCGGCTTCGGCGAGCAGCTGCGGCGTGGTCGAGTACCAGTTGCCGGCGCCTTCGACCGGGCCGATCCCCTGCCACACGAGGATGCCGGCTGCGTCGAGCCGTTCCAGCAGCGCCGGGTCCAGCGGGTGCTGGGAGCGCGCGGCGTTGGCGCCGATCGCCTTCAGCTCGTCCACGATCGTGTCCTCGTCGGCCGGCGTCAGCGCGTCGCCGTGCCCCTGCGCGTCCTCCTGGATGGAGGCGCCGTGCAGGCTCAGCTGCTGGCCGTTGAGGTACACGTGGCCGCCGTGCCAGGTCAGCTGGCGCAGGCCGACGCGCGCCGAGTAGCTGCTCTCGCTGCCGACCGCCAGCGTGAGCTGGTAGAGGTTGGGGCTCGCCGGCGACCACAGCGCGGGCTGTGCGACCGTGACGGTCGTCGTGTCGGTGGCCGACCTGGTCGTGCGCGAGCGTGACGGCCGGGAAGCTCAGCGGGATCGTCTGCGCGCCGCGCACGAGCGAGCCTTCGGGGACGATCGTGCGGCTCGGGCCGTAGTTGTGGACCTGCACGCTCACCTTCACGCTCGCCTGCTGGGCGGTGGTCGCAGCCGCGTCGGGCGTGAGCGTCGTCTGGACGGTCGGGTCGGACAGTTCGCTTTCGCCGATCGGGCGCACGTCCACCTCGCCGTCGAGCCCGCCCCAGTTGAACCACGTGCGGTGAAAGCCTTCGCGCGACTGCTGGGCCGGGTCGCGCCAGTCGACGCGCACGACCACCGTGTGCGTGCCCGCCGCGAGCCTCGCTGCGCATTTCGAAGGGCAGGTAGGAGCCCCGGTGCGAGCCCAGCGCGTGCCCGTCGACCCACACGCTCGCCAGGTAGTTGGCCGACTGGAAGCTCAGCGCGTAGACGCCCGCCGTGGGCGCCTGGAAGCTCGTGCGATACCAGGCGACCGAGCCTTCGTAGTTGCGCCCGCCCGCCTGCCCGGTGTACGGCGTCGGGCTGACGACGTTCGGCACGCTGACCGTGCGTCCCGCCGAAGCCGCCGCGCTGCCAGCCGAGCGCCAGGCCGCGGTTGGCGGGGTCCTTGCGCAGCGTCCAGCGCGTCAGCGGCGATGCGCCCGCCGGGGCCTTCGAAGATCACCGGTTGGCGCGGCGGGGCCTGCGCCGCGGCGACCGTCGCCGCGAGCGCCACGCAGGCGAGCGACGATCGCGACTGTCGGTGTCTTCAGAGCGCTGAGCATGATCTTCGGCGGGCCGGGCACGAGCCGATCATTGTCGGCGGCTCCGGTTGCCCCTTCAACAATCGCCGGCCGCGTTCAGAGCGGCGCCGCGATCGCCGGCTCGGCGGCGGCCGCCAGCAGCCGCTCCAGCAGCGCACGCGCGCCGGCCTTGTGCAGCGGCTCGTTGAGGTTGCCGCACTTGGGCGACTGCACGCACGACGGGCAGCCGCTCGCGCACGGGCACTCGGCGATCAGGCGCCGCGCGTCCTCGCACAGCTCCTCGAAGCGCGCGAACGCCGTGCGCGCGATGCCGATGCCGCCGGGGTGCCCGTCGTAGAGGAAGATCGTCGGCGCGCCCGTCTGCGGGTGGAAGTTGGTGGACAGGCCGCCGATGTCCCAGCGGTCGCACATGGCGATCAGCGGCAGCACCGCGATCTGGGCGTGCTCGGTCGCGTGCAGCGCGCCGAGCAGCGTCTCCAGCCGGCAGCGTCTCGGCCAGCTCGCCGCGGGTCCAGCTCGAACCACAGCGCCTGCGTGGGGAAGCTCGTCGGGGGCAGCTCGAGCGCGACGAGGTCTGACGAGTGCGCGTGGTCGGACAGGCGCCTGCGCTGGTAGGCGAGCACGGTGTCGGTGACGCTGACCTCGCCGAAGGACAGCGTCACCCCGAGCGTCTCGCGGCGGTCGAGCAGGCGCACGATCTCGGTGTCGGTCTCGCGCTTGGGCTGGGTGTACCAGTCGCCGTCGAACGGCGCCACCAGCGCGCGCCTGCGCTCGAGGTCGAGCTCGCGCACCTCGTAGGAGCGCCCCAGGTGCATGTAGATCGCGCCCTCGTGGACGGTCGAGTGGGCGCGCGCGGCCTCGGTCGAGCCGAGCAGCTCGCCGGAGGAGACGTCGACGATCGCGAAGCTCTCCGGCGAGGCCGAGCGCAGCGACACCTCCGCCGCGGGGTAGCCGCCGGGCCGGCGCGGGACGTAGGTGTCGCCGAGACAGCTCCCGCTGCGGCGGCGCAGCTCGCCGGCGCTCTCCAGGAGCTCGGCGTGGGCCTCCCAGCGCGGGCCCAGGAACTCGGCGTCGGTGCGCGACAGCGGGCCCTCGTGGGCGGCGCACAGCAGGTGCGCGCGGTAGATCAGCGGGCTCTCGTGGTCGAGGATCGCCGCCTCGACGCGGCCGCTCGAGGAACTCCTCGGGGTGGCGGCAGAAGAACTGGTCGAGCGCGTCCTCGCCGGCGACGTACACCGCCAGGCCGCGCCCGCGCCGCCCGGCCCGGCCCCACATCTGGCGCAGCGAGGCGACGGTGCCGGGGAACGTGACGACGACCGCCGCGTCGAGCTCGCCGATGTCGATGCCGAGCTCGAGCGCGTCGGTGGTGATCACCGCGCGCAGCTCGCCGCGCATGAGGCGCTGCTCGAGCTCGCGCCGCTGCTGGGGGGTGTAGCCGGCGCGGTAGGGCGCGACCAGCTCGGCCAGCTCGGGGTGGCTGGTCTGCGAGGTCCTGCTTGACCAGGCGGCTGAGCACCTCGACGCCCTTGCGCGACTTCATGAAGCAGATCGCGCGCGCGCCGTCGCGCACGAGCCGCGCCAGCAGCTCCGCCGCCTCGCCGAGCGCCGAGCGGCGCGTGCCGAGCGCCTCGTCGGTCAGCGGCGGGTTCCACACGGCGATCCGCCGCCGCGGCGCGGGCGAGCCGTCCTCGTCGATCAGGCTGCACGTCCTCCAGGCCGGTCAGGCGCTCGGCCAGCTCGACCGGGTTGGCGATCGTGGCGGAGGTGAGCAGGAAGCGCGGCTCGGTGCCGTAGGCGGCCGCGATCCGCCGCAGCCGGCGCAGCACGTTGGCGACGTGCGAGCCGAACACGCCGCGGTAGACGTGCGCCTCGTCGATCACGACCACCGCGAGGTTCGCGAACAGCTCGGCCCAGGCGGCGTGGTTGGGGAGGATGCCGACGTGCAGCATGTCGGGGTTGGTGAGCACGACGTTGGCGCTCCTGCGGATCTGCGCGCGCGCCTCGCGCGGCGTGTCGCCGTCGTAGATCGCCGGGCGCACGCGCTTGGTCAGGCCGAACGCCGCCAGCGCGCGCGCCTGGTCCTGGGCGAGCGCCTTGGTCGGGTACAGGTACAGCGCCCGCGCGCGGGCGCCTCTCGGCAGAGGACGTCGAGCGTGGGCAGGTTGAAGCACAGCGACTTGCCCGAGGCGGTGCCCGTGGTGACGATCGTCGGGCCCCGCGCAGGCCGCGTGCAGCGCCTGCGCCTGGTGGGAGTACAGGCGCTCGATGCCCATGCGCTCGAGCGCCGCGAGCACGTCCGGGTGCAGCTCCGGCGGGCGGCTCGACGAGCGTCGCGCGCGCCCGGGTCCTTCGCTGCGCCTCGCGCACCAGCCGCCCGTCCTCGCGCCCCGCGTCCAGCAGCGCGCTCCACGGCTCGGTTCTGCGGTCGAGGGCCAAGGACTTGAGATAGTAGAGGCGATGTCCGCGACCGCCGCCGAGCGCTGGGCGAAAGCCCGCTCCTTCCACCATTCGCTGTATCCGGCCGAGCGGATCGCCGCCGAGCGCCGAGCAGAGCGTGTCGGTGTGCCTGCCCGCGCGCGAGTGCGCGGGGACGGTCGGGGAGATCGTCGGCGCGCTGGTCGGAGCTGCGCGAGGCGGGCGCGATCGACGAGGTCGTCGTCGTCGACGCGGCCTCGGCGGACGGCACCGCCGCGGTGGCCGAGCGCGCGGGCGCGATCGTCTGGCAGGAGGCCGAGCTGATGCCCGCCCACGGGCCGGTGCTGGGCAAGGGCGATGCGATGTGGCGCGCGCTGTCGGTGCTCGAGGGCGAGCTGGTGTGCTTCCTGGACGCCGACACCGAGGGCTTCTCCGCGCACTTCGCCACCGGCCTGCTCGGGCCGCTGGTGTGCGAGCCCGGCGTGTCGTTCGTCAAGGCCTTCTACCGCCGGCCGTTCGCGCACGACGGCGTCTCCGACGCGGACGGCGGCGGGCGCGTGAACCACCTGACTGGCGCGACCGGCGCTCGCGCTGTTCTACCCGGAGCTCGCCGGCGTGCGCCAGCCGCTGGCGGGGGAGGTGGCGGCGCGGCGGGAGCTGCTCGAGAGGCTGCCGTTCGCGACCGGCTACGGCGTGGAGATCGCGATGCTGATCGACGTCTGGCGCAAGCTCGGCCTGGAGGGGATCGCGCAGGTCGACCTCGACGAGCACCGCAACCGCCACCAGCCGCTGTCGGCGCTCGCGCCGATGGCGCCACGGTGCTCGCCACGATCGCCCGCCGCCTGGAGCAGGAGGGGCGGCTGGCCGGACGTCGACGGCGGGCCGGTCGAACGCCCGCCGCTCGCCGGCGTGACGCGCGTGAGCGCGCGTGCATGCGCTGCCTGTACCTGGACCTCGACGGCACGCTGCTCGGCGCGGGCGCGTCGCTGCTGCACGACGGCGAGGGCGACGGTGACGATCGACGGCGTGCGCGCGGTGCAGGCGTGCCTGCGCGCGGGCGTCGAGGTCGTGCTGATGTCCGGCCGCCGGCGCGCGCAGGTGTTCGAGGACGCGCGGCTGCTGGGCCAGAGCTCGTTCATCTTCGAGGCGGGCGCGTGCGTGGTGCTCGACGGCGAGGAGCACTGGCTGACCGGGGACCGATGACTCGGCAGCACCGGGCGAGCTGACGATCGCGGAGCAGATCGAGCGCTCGGGCGCGCCGGCGCTGCTGCTCGAGCGCTACGCGGGGCGGCTGGAGTACCACGAGCCGTGGCACCTCGAGCGCGAGGTCTCGCACCTGTTCCGCGGGCTGGTCGACGCCGTCGAGGTCGACCGCGCTGCTCGCCGAGCACGGCCACGAGAACCTGCGGCTGGTGGACAACGGCGTCGTCAGCCGGCGCTCGCCGGCGCTCGCCGAGCTGCCGCACGTGCGCGGCTATCACCTCGTGCCGGCGGCGCGTCGAAGGCCGGCGCGGTGGCCTTCCACCGCCGGGCGCGCGGCTACGCGCGCGAGGAGACGTTCGCGGTGGGCGACTCGCGCGAGGATCTCGCGTGCGCCGCCGAGGTGGACGTCTTCTGGCTGGTCGCCAACGCGCTCGAGCGCGATCCCTCGATGCGCGAGGCGCTCGCCGCCCACGCGAACGTGCGCGTGACCGAGGCGGGCCACGGCGCCGGGCGTGTACGAGGCGGTGGTCAGCACGCTGATGGGCGCCGGATGCGCTGGGCGCTAGATGATGCCCTCGCGCTTCTCCTCCTCGTAGAGGCGCTCGACGACGAACTCCTTCAGCAGCGTCTGGTAGCCGGTGTTGCGCAGCGCCGCCAGCGCCTTCAGGCGCGTGAGCGTGAACTGGTCGAAGCGGATGGCGATCGGGGTGGTGCGGCCGGGGCGGATCGCGTCCTGCATGCGCAGCGCCTTCTCGCGCCTGGCCTGCTGCTCGAGGAACTCGTCCGGGTCGAGCGACAGGCCTTTGGCGGGGTCGACTTCGCCGGGGCGTGGGCGTGGCATGTTGTTTCTCCTTTTGCATCGAGTGTGCTCTATGGTATTAACGGCATTAATACTATAGATATACGATACGGGATGTGTGAGGCGGCAAACTCACTCATCGGCTCGCGCGAACCGAAGTCTGCGCGGCGAGTCCCGCGTGACGCTCACGCGCCTGAGGCCAGCCGCCGCCACACCCGCCGCCAGAAGCCCGGCTTCGGGCCCGCCGGCGCCAGCGCGCGGCGGCGGGACGGTGGCGCGCACCAGCGCCACCCAGTCGTCGAGCGGCAGCTCGCCGGAGATCAGGCGGCCGAGCGCGCTCGGTGACGGGCGCGCCGACGCCCGCCCGCCTCGAGCGCGCGCGCGAGCAGCGGCACCGACTCCAGCGCCTCGACCGCCTGGCCGATCCGCGCGGGGATCTCCGCGGCGGGCACGCCCGCGGCGAGCAGCTCGCCGGCGCGGCGGTTGCGGCTCTCGCGCGCCAGCGCGGTCGCCACCAGGTCGCCGGCGCCGGCCAGCCCGATCATCGACTCCGGCCGCGCGCCCAGCCCCTCCGCGTAGCGCCACACCTCGGCGAAGATGTGCCCGGCGGCGGCGCCGGCGGCGTTGAGACCCTGGGCCTCGGTGGCCCCGGCGGCGAGCGCGGCGGCGTTCTTGGCGGCGCCGGCCAGCTCCACGCCGACGGGGTCGTTGGACTGCTCGCAGACGACGCCGGCGCGCGTGAACACCTGCGCGAGCGAGCGCGCGAGCTCCTCGTCGCTGGAGGCCGCCACCAGCGCGGCGCCCGCGTGCACCATCTCCTGCGCGTGCGCGGGGCCGCCCACGCAGGCGACGCGGTCCGCGCCGAACCTCGCGCTGAGCACGCTCGTCGGCGGCAGGCCCTGCGGCGGGACCAGGCCCTTGGCGACCGACACGACCGCCGTGCGCCTGCCCAGGCCGGACGCGCCGAGCTGCTCGATCACCTCGCCGAGCCCGCGCGAGGGGACCGCCAGGAACACGTAGTCGGCGCGCGCGACGCCCGCGGAGGCGGGCTCGATGCGCAGCTGCGCCGGCAGCTCCACGCCCGGCAGGTAGCGGCGGTTCTCGCGCTCCCGGTCGATCAGCGCGGCCTGCTCGGCCGTGCGCGTCTGCAGTGTCGTGCGCAGCCCGCCGCGCGCCAGCAGCACCGCCAGCGCGGTGCCGAACGAGCCGGCGCCGATCACCGTCGCCCGCCTCGCGCCCGGCGTGGGCAGCGAGCGCGCGCGCGAGGCGCGAACGCCCGGGCTCGGCGGGGCGGAACACCCGGGCTCGGAGTAGGCTCGGGCTCGGTCATCAGATGCGCGAGACTAGCGATCCGCACGAGCGCGCCACCGCATGGCGCAACTGGGCTGGCGATCAGCGCTGCGCGCCCGCGCGGTGCGGCGGCCGGCGTCGCTCGAGGAGCTGTCCGGCGCGCTCGGGCACGCGGCGCGCGAGGGCTGGAGGGTGCGCGTGGCCGGGGCCGGGCACTCCTTCAGCGACATCGCCTGCACCGATGGGCTGATGCTGCTCGCTGGAGCGCATGATGCGCGTGCTCGACGTCGATCGCGCCTCGGGCTGGTGCGCGTGCAGGCGGGCATCACGATCCGCGAGCTGAGCCGGCGGCTGGACGTGCACGGACTCGCACTGGAGAACCTCGGGGACATCGACGCGCAGACCATCGCCGGCGCGATCTCGACCGCCACGCACGGCACCGGCGCGCGGCTGCGCAACATCGCCGCCCAGGTGAGCGAGCTGACGCTGGTGCTCGCGGACGGCTCGACGCTGGCGTGCTCGCCCGAGCGCGACCCCGAGGTCTTCCGCGCGGCGCGCGTGGGCCTCGGTGCCTCGGCGTGATCGCGGAGGTGACGCTCCGCTGCGTGCCCGCGTTCACGCTGCGCGGCGTCGACGCCCCCGCGCCGCTGTCGGAGACGCTCGAGCGCTTCGAGGAGCTCGTTGGGCAACGACCACTTCGAGTTCTTCGTCTTCCCCTACGCCGACATCGCGCTCACGCGCACCAACAACCGCACCGACGAGCCGCCGCGGCCGCGCGGGCGCTGTCTGCGTACGCCAACGACGTGCTCTTGACCAATCACGCCTTCGAGCTGTTCTGCCGCGCCGGGCGCCGCATTCCCGGGCGCATACCGCAGATCAACCGCCTCGTGACGCGCCTCGCCGGGCGCTCGGAGCGGGTGGACCGCTCAGCTGCGATCTTCGCCAGCCCGCGCCTGGTGCGCTTCACCGAGATGGAGTACGCGCTGCCACGCGAGCACACGGCGGCGGCCGTGCGCCAGGTGATGGAGCTGGCCGAGCGGCGCGGCTTCGCGGTGCCGTTCCCGATCGAGGTCAGGACGGTCGCGCCCGACGACGCGTTCCTCAGCACCGCTGCCGGGCGCGACAGCGGCTTCGTGGCCGTGCACATGTACCGGGGAATGGCCTGGGAGCCGTACTTCCGCGCCGTCGAGGCGATCATGGACGAGCTCGACGGGCGGCCGCACTGGGGCAAGCGCCACTTCCAGACGGCCGCCACGCTGCGTCCGCGCTACCCCGACTGGGATCGCTTCCAGGCGGTGCGCGCGCGCCTGGACCCCCACGGGCGCTTCGCCAACGGCTGGTCCGAGCGGGTATTGGGACCTGCACCCGACCCACGCGCCCGCCCGTCCCTGACTGCGGACCGCTACGCGCGGCTGGAGCGCGCGACCGCCGGGCTGCAGGCGCCGTTCGCGCTCGTCGACCTCGACGCCCTGTGGGCGAACGCCGCGGACCTGGAACGGCGCGCCGCGGCCAAGCCGATCCGGCTGGCCAGCAAGTCGGTGCGCTGCCGCGCGCTGCAGGAGCGCATCCTCGCCCGCGCCGGCTTCCGCGGCACGCTCGCCTTCACCCTGCCGGAGGCGCTGTGGCTCGCCTCCCACGGGACGGACGATCTGCTCGTCGCCTACCCCACCGCCGACAGCGACGCGCTGCGCTTGCTCGCAACCGCCGACGCGAACGGCGGTGATCAGCTGAAGGCGCCGGCCGAGTCCGTGACCGTGATGGTCGACTGCGTCGAGCAGCTCGAGCTGATCGAGCGGTCCACCCGGCCCCCGCGGGCCGATCGCTCCCCGCACGTCGCGCCGCTGCGGGTGTGCATCGATATCGATGCCGGCTGGCCGATGCTCGGCGGGCGGATGCGCGTCGGCGCCAAGCGCTCGCCCGTGCGCAGCCCGGAGCAGGCCGCCGCGCTCGCCCGCGCGATCGTCGCTCGCGACGGCCTGCGGCTGGTGGGGATCATGGCCTACGAGGCGCAGATAGCCGGCCTGGGGGATGCGCCGCCCGGCAGGCCGCTGCGCGGCGCCGCGATCCGCCCCATGCAGGCGCGCTCCGCGCGCGAGCTCGCCCCGCGCCGTGCCGCGATCGTGGCCGCCGTCGAACAGGTCGCCGCGCAGGCGGGCGCCGCCCTGGAGCTCGTCAACGGCGGTGGCACCGGCAGCCTCGAGCGCACCGCCGCCGAGCCCGCCGTCACCGAGGTGACCGCCGGCTCCGGCCTGTATGGGCCGACGCTGTTCGACGCTTACCGCGCCTTCACCCCGCGCCCGGCCGCGCTCTTCGCCCTGCCGGTCGTGCGCCGCCCGGGCCGCCGCGTGGCCACGGCGCTGGGCGGAGGCTACCTCGCCTCGGGCCCGGCCGACGCCGCGCGGCTGCCCCGACCCCATCTCCCGACAGGGCTGCGCCTGGACCACCTGGAGGGAGCCGGCGAGGTGCAGACGCCGCTGCTCGGCGCCGCCGCCGACACGCTTCGCATCGGCGATCGCGTCTACATGCGCCACGCCAAGGCCGGCGAGCTGTGCGAGCGTTTCGCCAGCCTGCACCTGCTCGAAGGCGAGCGCATCGTCGAGGAGGCGCCGACCTACCGCGGCGAGGGACAATGCTTCCTGTGAGCCGCGACCAGGCGGGGCTCGACCGGGGGGCGCTGGAGGGGGTCCTGCGCGAGGTCGTCGAGACGCTCGCGCCGATCGACCGCACGCCCTGCTCGCCCGGCGAGCGCCAGGCCGCCGAGTGGCTGGCCGCGCGGCTGCGCGCGGTCGGCGGAGTGGAGGTGTCGCTCGAGGACGAGCCCTCCTGGGGGACGTTCCCGCCCACCGCCACCGGGCTCGGCCTGCTGGGCATGGCCGGTGCGGCGCTCGTCCTGGGCGGCCGGCGGGCGCTCGGCGCGCTGCTCGCGGCCGGGACGTTCGCCGGCATCGTGGACGAGGCCCAGAACGGCCCGCGCATCCTGCGCCGCATCGTGCGCCGCCGCCGCAGCACCGTCAACCTGGTCGCGCGCGTCGGCGAGCGCGGCGGCGGCCGGATCGACACGCTCGTGGTGCTCGCCCACCACGACGCCCCCCAGACGGGGCTGCTGTTCGACCAGACGCTGCAGCGGCGGCTCTACGAGCTGGCTCCGCAGCTGTTCGAGCGGGTCAAGACACCCCCGCCCCAGTGGTGGATCGGCCTGGCCGGACCGCTGTGCACGATCGCAGGGGCGGCGCTTCGGCGGCGCGGGGCGGCGCGCGCCGGCGTGATGATCGGCGCGCTCGGCACCGCGATCGTCGCCGACGTGTGGCGCAGCCGCGACCGTTCCCGGCGCCAACGACAACCTCTCCGGCGTCGCCGCGCTGGTCGCACTGGCCGAGCTACTGCGCGAGCGACCGTTGCCGGGCCTGCGCGTGCTGCTGGTCTCCTGCGGCGCCGAGGAGACGCTCCAGGACGGCATCCGCGCGTTCCTCGCCCGCCACCGCCACGAGCTCGCGGCGCAGGGCACGTGCTTCGTCAACCTCGACACCGTCGGCTCGCCGCACCTGGTGATGCTCGAGGGGGAGGGGCCGGTCTGGATGGAGGAGTACGCCGGCCCGTGGCTGCGCGAGCTGCTCGCCGAGAGCGCGCTGCGGATCGAGATCCCGCTGGAGCGAGGCTTCCGTGCGCGCGCCTCGACCGACAGCGTCATCCCCAGCCGCGCCGGGTACCCGATCGCGACGCTCGTGTCGATCACCGACTGGCGGAGCCCCGCCAACTACCACCTGCCGAGCGACGTGCCCGCCAACCTTGACTACGGCACCATCGCCGACGCCACCCGCCTGGTCTACGAGCTGGCGCGCACGCTTGCCGCGGGCCGCCGCGGAGATGCCGGCGCGTGATCGCCAGCCGGTGGGACGCTCACCCTGACGGCGGCCACGCTCACACGAGACCCGCGAGCGTCCGGCCCGCCGCCGCCAGCGCCCTGCGGTCGTCCGCCTCCAGCACGAGTTGAAGGTCGAGGATGCGCGCGTCGAACGGCTCCAGCGCGTTCTTGCCGGTCACCGCGTACGCCGGCACGCCGCCCTGGCGAGCCCTGGTGGCGATCTCGAACGTCACGCTGCCGGCCAGCGTCCGCTCCTCCAGGCGCTTCGCGCCCACCACCACAGCGTGCGCCAGGCGCATGCGCGCGTCGAAGCCAAGCGCGTCCAGCAGCGCCCGCACATCATTGTCCTCGCCCTCTCCCGTGATCGGCAGGGGACAGACGTCCGGCTCGGGCGCCCCGCCCGCCCGCATGCCGCGCGCGATCGCCGCTGCCACCGCCGGCGCTGGAAGTCCCGGACCGAACGGGCCGCTCACGATGAGCATGCGCAGCGGGGTGCGAGTCGACGACGTCACCATCCGGCATCCTTCCAGCAATGGCAGGGGACAAGGGTGAGCACGTGGTCGTCGAGGTCTGCGGGCGAGAAGTGCGCGTGAGCAGCCCGGGCAAGCTGTTCTTCCCGGACGCCGGTCTGACCAAGATGGACCTCGTCAACTACTACGTGGAGTGCGAGCAGGCGGTGGTGCGCCACCTGCGCGAGCGCCCGACCGTGCTGAAGCGCTGGGTCGACGGGGTGCAGGGCAAGCCGTTCTTCCAGAAGCGCGTTCCCGACGGGGCTCCGGAGTGGCTGCAGACGGCCACGGTGACGTTTCCCAGCGGGCGCCACGCGCGCGAGCTGGTCGCCAACGACGCCGCGCACCTGGTGTGGGGCGTCAATCTCGGTGTGATCGACTGGAACCCGTGGCCCGTGCGCCGCTCAGACCTCGACCATCCGGACGAGCTTCGCGTCGACCTCGACCCCAGCCCCGGTGTCCCGTTCGCCGAGGTCCGCGAGGTGGCGCTCGGCGTGCGCGAGGTGCTCGAGGAGCACACGCTGCGCGGCTTTCCCAAGACATCCGGCTCGCGCGGGATCCACGTGTACGTGCGCATCGAGCCGGTCGAGGGCTTCGAAGAAGTGCGCCGCGCGGCGCTCGCGCTGGCGCGGGAGGTCGAGCGGCGGATGCCCGGC
This sequence comes from uncultured Solirubrobacteraceae bacterium, assembly GCA_963711985.1. Classification (GTDB taxonomy): domain Bacteria; phylum Actinomycetota; class Thermoleophilia; order Solirubrobacterales; family Solirubrobacteraceae; genus Palsa-744. Next base: position 58,601 of record CAVQGG010000009.1, read on the forward strand.
CGGGCGACCAGCCGCTGGTGGAAGGAGGAACGCGAGGGGGTGTTCATCGACTACAACCAGAACGCCCGCGACCGCACCGTCGCCTCCGCCTACTCCGTCAGGGCGGTCCCCGACGCGCGCGTGTCCTGTCCGCTGCAGTGGGACGAGGTCGCCGATGTCGAGCCGGGCGAGCTGCGCCTGCAGACGGTCCCTGCGCGCCTGCGCGAGCGCGGCGACCCCTCGGCGGCCATCGACGATAGCCCCGGTCGCCTGGACGGCCTGCTCGAGCTGGCCGCGCGCGACGAGCGCGAGGGTTTGGGCGACGCGCCGTGGCCGCCCCACTTCCGCAAGCACAAGGGCGAGCCGCCCCGCGTGCAGCCCAGCCGGGCGCGCGCGGCCGGCGAGGAGAAGCGCGCGGCCGGCGAGGAGAAGCGTGTGGCCGGCGAGGAGAAGCGTGCGGCCGGCGAGGAGGCGGGGGCTTGAGCCTCCCGCTGTCGCCCCCGGTCAAGCCGCAGCTGGCGCTCTCGCGCAAGGAGCTGCCGGAGGGCGAGGACTACTGCTATGAGATCAAGCTCGACGGATTTCGCTGCCTGGCGTTCGTGGACGGCGAGGAGGTGTTCCTGCAGTCGCGCAACGGCAGGCCGCTCGGACGCTACTTCCCGGAGCTCGTGTTGCCGACCGGACGCTACGTGCTCGACGGGGAGATCGTCGTGCGCGACTCAGGCGGCCGCGAGGACTTCGATGCGCTCGGCCAGCGGATCCACCCGGCGGCCTCGCGCGTCGAGCTCCTGGCCGCGCAGACGCCCGCGGTGTACGTCGCGTTCGACCTGCTGGCGCTGGAGGACAGGTCGCTGCTGGAGCGTCCCTTCGCCGAGCGCCGCGCCGCGCTCGAGGGCGTGCTCGCGGGCGAGGAGTTCGCCGGGTCGCCCGTCGAGCTGATGCCCTCGGTCGCCACCGCGCAGGAGGCCCGGCGGTGGCTCGGGCACGCCGAGGGCGCGATCGCCAAGGAGCGCTCCGCGCCCTACCGCCCGGGCGCGCGCAAGGGCATGGCCAAGGTCAAGCGCGTGCGCACGATCGACGCGATCGTCGTCGGCTGGCGCCCGGGCAAGGAGCCCGACACCGTCGGCGCGCTGATCCTCGGCCTCTACGATGACGCCGAGCTGCGCGTGGTCGGCCACTGCGCAGGCCTCACCGCCGCTGCGAAGCGGCGACTCATCAAGTTCCTCGCCCCGTACGAGTCCGGCGAGCGCGGCTCCGCCGACCCGAGCCGCTGGAGCGCCGGCAAGGACCTCGAGTGGGTCGCTCTGCGCCCGGAGCTGGTGGTGGAGATCGACTTCGACCATGTCTCCGCCGGACGCATCCGCCACGGCGCCAAGCTGCGCCGCTGGCGCGAGGACAAGCCCCCGCGGGAGTGCACGTTCGGGCAGCTGTACACGTGAGCGTTTGAGCGTCGTCTAGCATCGTCTGCGTGAGCGGCGACAGTCAGACGACGGCGACCGTCGCCGAGGAGGAGTACCTGCAGATCCTCTTCTGGCTGCAGGAGGCGGGCCTGCCGATGACCGGCGCCAACGTCGCCCGCGCGATGCAGCTGTCCCCGCCGACCGTCCATGAGATGATCGGCCGCCTCGAGCGCGACGGCTACATCACCCGCGGCCGCGACCGTGCGATCGCCTTCACCGGCAGCGGCGCCGCGCACGCGGAGGGCATCGTGCGCCGCCACCGCCTGATCGAGCGCTTCCTCACAGATATCCTCGGCGTGCCCTGGGACGAGGTTCACGAGGAGGCCGAGCGCCTCGAGCACGCGATGTCACCTGTGCTGGAGGAGCGCATGCGCGCCGCCATCGGCGACGCCAAGACCTGTCCGCACGGTCACCCGATCGTCGCCGGCGCGCGCCTGGCCGGCGTCCCGCTGGCCGACGTTCAGGTCGGCGCCTCCGTCCGCGTGCTGCGCTTCGAGAACGAGGCCGAGGATCTGCTGCACTACCTGAAGGCCTCCGGTCTCGAGCCCGGCTTGGAGGGCGTCATGGCCGAGCGCGGCCCCGAGCACGTGGTGCTCCAGACCGCCGACGGCCAGCGCCTGGCGCTCACCGCCAGCGTCGCCGAGACCGTCTCGGTGATCGCCGACCCCTCGCCGCCGCCGCGCACCGCCCTGCCCGAGCAGCTGGTCCTCGGCCAGCGCTACGGGCGCTAGATGCGGCCGGGGCTGGCGGTCACTGGTTCTGAGCCAAGATGCTTCCCCAGGTCGCGCACAGCAGATCGGAGAGCAGGGCGTCGCGATCCTCGTCCTCGCTTGCGTCGATGTCGTCGATCACCCGTATCACGAGCGCGGCGGCGGATACCGGGTCAAGGGGCCAGCTGTCGGGTTCCATCACGTCGCCTCGCGGCACGATTGGCCGAGTCGTCTAACGCGCAGATAAAGCTGACAAGGGGGGCTCATCGTTCGCGAGAGGGGCCTTGCAGCTCAGGGAGCGCCTATTTCCCTGGCCTATAACCCAATAGGACAGACCATGGTTTCGCGCCTCGCTCAACACCTGCGTCCAAAATTGCTGATCACGTTTAGCCTTTTAGGCGCATGTAGTTGACTCCGCACGCGGAGATGCTCCTGGGAGCCCGGCGAGTGCAGTCGCGACCTACAGCGAGCGGTAGGCCTCGGCCAGCCGCGTGACGCCCGAGTCGATCTGCTCGGGCGTCACGCCCGAATAGGCCAGGCGCAGCGCGTTCTGGCCGCCCTCCAGCAGGAAGTCGCTGCCGTTCACGAACGACACTCCCCGCTCGGCCGCCGCGTGATGCAGGGCTGCTACGTCGGTGCCCTCGGGCAGCGTCACCCACATGAAGTAGCCGCCCTGCGGGGTCACGAACTCGGCGTCGGCCAGCTCGCTGCGCAGCGCGCTCGCCAGCGCGTGCGCGCGCTCGGCCAGCGCCGCCTTGACGGTCTCGATCGAGCGTTCGATCGCCCCCGACGCGCAGAACTCGTACACGATCGACTGGGCGACCATGTTGGGCGAGATGTACGTGTTGGTCGCAAGCTTCGCCACCGCCCCGATCAGCTCAGGCGGGCCCACGAGATAGCCCACGCGGATCCCCGGGCAGACCGTCTTGGAGAACGACGACGCGTACACCACCCGGTCGGGGTCCATCGACAGCATCGTCGGCAGCGTCTCGCCGCTGAAGCGCAGCTCCACGTACGGGTCGTCCTCGAACACCACGAAGCCGTGCTCGGCCGCCAGCGCCAGCAGCGCCCGGCGCTTGTCCAGCGACAGCGTGTAGCCCGCGGGGTTCTGGAAGTTGGGGATGATGTGGGCGAGCGTCGGCCGCACTCGCGCGCCGCCGCCGAGCAGGCGTCCGAGCGCGTCGGTGTCGATGCCGTCCGTCTGCAGCTCGATCGCGTGCAGCCGCGCCCCGCGCTCGCGCAGCGAAAGCAGCGTGCGGTCGTAGGTGGGGGCCTCGACGATCACGTCGTCTCCTGGGCGCACCAGGTGCTCGAACAGGAACGCGTCCGCCTGCAGCGACCCATTCGTCACCAGCACCCGCTCGGGCTCCACGCCGTGGCGATCGGCGATCCAGCTGCGCAGTCGCGGGTATCCGACCGACGTGCCGTACGCGGTCGTTCCCGCCGGGTCGCTCTCGAACGCCCGCACCGCCGCATCGCGCAGGCCGTCCACGTCCACGATGTCGAGGGAGGGAGCGCCGCGCGCGAAGGAGATCGTGGGGCCGGTCGTCGTCGGCACAGCGGCGTAGCTTAGGCGTCCGAGCAACTCGTCGTAGTCGTGGGTCAGCTCCCGTGCCGCGCGCTCCAGCTGCTCGCGGAAGCGCAGCAGCTCCGCCGGGGTCGGCGGCTGCGGCGCAGGGGGCGGCTGCGGCGCCCGCGGCGGCTGCGGCGCACGGGGCACCGGCGCGGTGTGGGGCGGCTGGGCGTGTGCCGGCGCGGGCGGCTGCGCGTGCTCGATCGTCTCGTCCACGATCCTGCTCCAGCCGGAGCTTTGCGGCGGCGCGGGGGGTGTCGACGGTGGGGGGGGTGTCGGCGGCGCGGGGGGTGTCTGGGAGAGACCGGCGGCGTGCTGGCCCGACTCGTCGCCACCGCTGGCCTCCTCGCCGCTGCTGATCGCGTTCAGGGTGCGCTCGAGCTCGAGCAGCTTCTGCTCCAGCTCGCCCAGCGTCCTCGCCACCTCCTGGTCCATGGGCTGCCTAGCGTACCGGCCGCCAGCGCGCGCGGCCATCCGCCGGTGGCCCTGGCGTGCGCAGCGGTCCTCGGGGGGTGGGCCAGTCGCCGGCGGTCGGCTGGATCAGGAGGCGGTGACCGACGCGCCGCCGAGAACCTCGACCGCGATCCTGGCGGTCTCGGTGGGCGTGCGCCCGACGCGCACGCCCTTGGCTTCCAGAGCCTGCGCCTTCGCGGCGGCCGTCCCCGCGCTGCCCGACACGATCGCCCCCGCATGGCCCATCTGCTTGCCCGCGGGTGCGGTGAACCCGGCGATGTACGCCACCACGGGCTTGCTCATGTGCTCGGCGATGTACTCCGCCGCCTCCTCCTCGGCGGAGCCACCGATCTCGCCCGCAAGCACCACCAGCTCGGTCTGATCGTCCGCCTGGAAGAGCTCGAGCACGTCGACGAACGACGAGCCCGGCACCGGGTCGCCGCCGATGCCCACGATCGTGCTGCAGCCGACGCCCGCCTGGGCGATCTCGTTTCCGATCTGGTAGGTCAGGGTGCCCGAGCGCGACACCACGCCCACGCTGCCCTCCTTGAAGAACGACGCCGGGATGATCCCCACGTTGGCCTTGCCCGGCGAGAGGACGCCCGGACAGTTCGGGCCGATCAGGCGGGTCGAACGCCCACCCACCCGGTCGCGCTTGAGGATGTTGTACACGCGCAGCTCGTCGTGCGCGGGGATGCCCTCGGTGATCGCGATCACCAGCTCCACACCGGCCGCTGCGGCCTCGAGGATCGAGTCGGCGGCGAACCTCGGCGGCACGAAGATCATGGCCGTGTTCGGCTGGACCTCCGCCACCGCCTGCGCCCAGCTGTCGAACACGGGGATGCCCTCGACGTCCTGGCCGCCCTTGCCCGGGGTGACGCCACCCACGACGTTCGTGCCGTAGTTGCGGTTGTTGAGCGTGTGGAAGGTGCCCTCGCGCCCGGTTATGCCGGCGACCGCCAGCCGCGTGCCCTCATCGACCAGGACCGGCATCAGGCCTGCGCTCCCACGTCAGCGACCTCGCGCCCGGCGGCCAGCGCGACGACCTTCTCGGCCGCCTCGTTCATCGTCTTCGCCGCGTGCACGTTCGGCAGTGCCGCCTCCCGCAGCAGGCGGCGTCCCTCGACGTCGTTGGTCCCGTCCAGGCGCACCACGAAGGGCACCGACGGCCTGATCTCCGCGAACGCCGCGATCAGGCCCCTGGCGACCTCGTCGCAGCGGGTGATCCCGCCGAAGATGTTGAACAGGACGGCCTTGACCGCGTCGTTGGCCAGGAGCAGGTCCACCGCCTGCTTGATCTTCTCGGCGTCCGAGCCGCCGCCGGCGTCCAGGAAGTTCGCCGGCGAGCCGCCCGCCTGGGCGACCACGTCGAGGGTCGACATCACCAGGCCGGCGCCGTTGCCGAGGATGCCGATGTCGCCGTCGAGCTTGACGTACTGGACGCCCTCTTCCTTGGCGCGGCGCTCGATCGGGTCTTCGTTCTCGCTGTCCGACAGCCCCTGGTTCTCGGGGTGGCGGTAGAGCGCGTTGCCGTCCAGCGAGACCTTCGCGTCCAGCGCCTTGACCTCCCGCTCCGGCGTGACGATCAGCGGGTTGATCTCCGCGAGCGTCGCGTCCTCTGCCAGCCACACCTCGTACAGCGCCACCAGCGCGTCGGCCACGCCGTCGATCACGTCCGCGTCGGCGCCGCCTTCGGTGGCGATCTTCAGCGCCTCCTCGCGCGTGAGGCCCTCGAGCGCGTCCACGTGATGGCGGATCAGCTTCTCGGGCGTCCGCTCGGCGACCTCTTCGATGTCGACGCCGCCCTCGACGCTGAACATCACCAGCGGCTGCTTGGCGGAGCGGTCGAGCAGCACCGAGGCGTAGTACTCGGAGGCGATGTCCGACGCGTGCTCGATCCACAGCGTGCGCACGACGTGCCCGCGGATGTCCATGCCGAGGATGTTGCCGGCGTGCTCGCGCGCCTCGCGCTCGTCGGCCGCGAGCTTCACTCCGCCGGCCTTGCCCCGTCCGCCGATCAGCACCTGCGCCTTGATCACCACCGGGTAGCCGACCTCGCGCGCCGCGTCCACGGCGTCCTCGACGGTGGTGACAGGCTTTCCGGAGGAGACCCTCAGTCCGTGGCGGGCGAACAGCTGCTTGCCTTGGTACTCCAACAGGTCCATTAGCGGCGCGGGACTCTAACGCAAGACGGCTGAGCGCGCGCGAGGCGCCGCGCAGGGCATAATGCCGCGCGATGCCCATCCCCAAGAACGTCACGTTCGTCACCTTCGACGTGTACGGCACGCTGATCGACTGGGAGACCGGGATCTACGAGGCGTTCGCCAAGGAGGCCGCCCGCGACGGCGTGGAGATCGACCGCGGCGTGCTGATGCCGATGTTCCACGAGATCTCGCGCGAGATCGAGGGAGGCTCCTACGAGCTCTACGCGGAGGTCCTGCGGCGCACGGCGATCGAGATCGCCAAACGCCTCGACTGGGCGCTCGAGCCCTCGCGCTCGGGCTTCCTGCCCGACTCGGTGCAGCGCTGGCAGCCGTTCAAGGAGACCAACCCCCAGCTGCAGAAGCTCGCCAAGAAATACAAACTGGGCCTGCTGTCGAACATCGACGACAAGCTGCTCGGTCAGACCCGCCGCCACATCCCGATCGACTTCGACCTGGTCGTGACCGCCCAGCAGGTGCGCTCCTACAAGCCCGAACTGCCCCACTTCACCGAGTGCGCAAGGCGCATGGGCGGCAAGCGCGGCTGGGTGCACGTGGCCGCCAGCCACTACCACGACGTGGTGCCCTGCGTCAAACAGCGCGTGCCCGTCATCTGGGTCAACCGCAACAAGGAGACGCTCGACTCCTCCCAGAAGAAGCCCACGGCCGAGGTCAGCAACCTGCGAGAGGCCGCCAAGCTGCTCGGCGTCTCCTAGACGGGGCCGCGCGGACGTGCGGGCCGTCTCGCTCCATCGCGACGTGCTCGTGGTCACCAGCGCGCTCCTGCACGTCAACTGCGTGATCGTCCGCGGTGCCGATGGGGAGGGCGGAGGGGCCGCCGGAGGGCCGGCGGCCGGCGGGTCGGTCGTTGAGGCCGCCGCGGCGCGTCTCGGCCGGGCGAGACGTTCGTGATCGACTCGCCGGTCCTGCCCGACGAGCTCGACGCTGCTGCCCACGCTGCTCGAGCAGGCCCGCTTTCCCGCTCCCAGCGGCCTGCTGGCCACGCACGGCGACTGGGATCACCTGCTCGGGCGGCTCGCGTTTCCCGGCGTGGCGCTGGGCTGCGCCGAGAGCACCGCCGAGCGCCTGCAGGCCGCGCCGGGCGACGCTCAGCGCGAGCTGCGCGCCTTCGACGAAGAGCTGTTGATCGAGCGTCCGCGCCCGCTCGCGCTCGGCTCGGTCCAGGCGCTGCCCGTGCCCGGCCGCTGCGAGCTCGGCGACTGCGAGCTCGAGCTGCATCCCGCCGACGGCCACACGCCGGACGGGATGGCGGTCCTGATCCCCTGGGCGGGCGTGCTGGTCGCCGGCGACTACCTGTCAGCGGTCGAGATGCCAACGCTCGAGCGATGGGGGGCAGCGTCGACGCGTACCTGGCGACGCTCGAGCGCCTGCGCCCGCTGTTCGCGGGCGCGGAGCACGTCGTGCCCGGCCACGGTCCGGTGCTGGACGGCGCGCGCGCGCTCGCGCGTCCTGGATGAGGATGTCGCCTACCTGCGGCGCGCTCGCCGAGCAGAGGCGCCGAGGCCGAGCTGCCCGAACGGTCGCCGCGGCGCGGCCCAGCGCAGGCTGCACGCCGAGAACGTGCGCGCCATCGCTAGCTCGACTCGGCTGAGCTGATCGTCGCGATCGGCGCGCCCGCCTGGATCGGCGCGCCCTCGGTGATCGGCAGCTCGACGATCGTGCCCGCCTTGTGGGCGGTGATCTCGTTCTCCATCTTCATCGCCTCGATGATGCACAGCAGCTGGCCCTCCTGCGACGGTGTCGCCCTGCTTGACGAGCACCTTCCACATGTTCCCCTGCAGGGGCGAGGGCAGTATATCGGGACCCCGCCCACCCCCGCCGCCGGAGGACTTGCCGCCGAGCCTCGATCGGCGCGCGCCTGGGCGCCCGGGGCGCGGTGCCCGGCGAGGCGCCGTTCGCCGCCGGCGGCGCCTGCGCCGCCGGCGAACGGGGGTCCGATCACGCGCACGTCGAAGCGCCTGCCCGACACCTCCACCGCGTAGGTCTGCTCGACCCTCTCCTGCTCGTCGTCGCTGTCGCTCGCCGCGGGCGCGGGCGCGGGGAACGCGAGCGTCTTCAGCCACTTCCTGTCCTCCAGCAGGTCCCTGCACGTCTCGCCCCGGGCCCACTGCTCGGTGGCCAGCAGCGCCTGGTGGAAGGGGATCAGCGTCTTCAGGCCCTCGATCTCGAATTCGCCCAGCGCCCGCAGCATGCGCCTGGTGGCCTGCTCGCGGTCGGCGTCCCAGACGATCAGCTTGGCCACCATCGGGTCGTACATCGGCGAGACCTCGCCGCCTTCCTCCACGCCCGAGTCCACGCGCACGCCGGGGCCGGTCGGCTCCCTGTAGGCGCCGATCTTGCCGGGGGCCGGGGCGAAGTTCTTGGAGGCGTCCTCGGCGTTGATGCGGCACTCGATCGCGTGCCCGCGCAGCTCGACGTCCTCCTGCGCGTAGGAGAGTTCCTCGCCGGCGGCCGCGCGGATGCCCTCCTTGACGATGTCGATGCCGGTGGTCATCTCGGTGACGCAGTGCTCGACCTGCACGCGCGTGTTCATCTCCAGGAAGAAGTACTCGGGCCCGGCGCCTTCGCGTGCCGAGAACAGCCCCTCGATCGTGCCCGCGCCGACGTAGTCGACGGCCCTGGCGGCGTCCACGCCGATCTGCCCGATGCGCTCGCGCAGTCTGCGGGTCGACGACCCATTCGGGCGCGGGGGACTCCTCGATCACCTTCTGGTGTCGGCGCTGGATCGAGCAGTCGCGCTCGCCCAGGTGGATGACGTTGCCGTGGCGGTCGGCCAGCACCTGCACCTCGACGTGGCGGGGATCGTGCAGGTAGCGCTCGAGGTAGACGGTGGGGTCGGAGAAGAACTTCTCGCCTTCGCGGCTGGCGCCCTCGAAGGCGCCCTCGAGCTCCTCCTCGGCGAGCGCCACACGGAAGCCCTTGCCGCCGCCGCCGCCGGCGGCCTTGACGGCGACCGGGAAGCCGATCTCCTCGTTGGCGATGCGCAGCGCGTCGGCGACGGTGGCCACCGGCTCGGTGGTGCCCGGCACGATCGGCACGCCGGCCGCCTGCATCAGCTCGCGCGCCCGCGTCTTGGAGCCCATCGCCTCGATCGCGCTGGCGGGCGGCCCGATGAACACGATGCCCGCCTCCTCGCACGCCTTCGCGAACGGGGCGTTCTCGGCGAGGAAGCCGTAGCCCGGGTGGATCGCCTCGGCGCCCGCGCGCCTGGCGACGTCGAGGATCTTCTCGACGTTCAGGTAGTTCTCAGCCGCCGGACCCTCGCCGAGGTTGTAGGACTCGCCGGCGCGCCTGACGTGCGGCGCGTCGCGGTCGAGCTCCGAGTAGACGGCCACGCTCGCCACGCCGAGCTCGTCGAGCGCACGCACGATGCGGACCGCGATCTCGCCGCGGTTGGCTACCAGGACCTTCGAGAACATCAGCTTGGACAGCTTATTTAAGCGGCGGCCTCGAGGGCCGCCCCGCGGGGTGCGGGCTGGTTCGGCCGGCGGCGGCCGCGATCAGGCGGCGGCCGCGATCAGGCGGCGGCCGCAATCATCCCTGCGCCGAGCGTCCCGTTGCTGGACTCGTCGATCAGGATGAAGCTGCCCGTGCGGCGGTTGCTCGTGTACGGGTCGAACACGAGCGGGGCGCTGGTGCGCAGGCGCACGCGGCCGATGTCGTTGAGGGCGAGCCCTGCCGGCGGCGGTGTGCGCTGCAGCGTGTGCACGTCGATGACGTCGTCGATCGTGTCCACCACCGCGGTGGCGCTGCGCGAGGTGTGCTTGAGAACGTAGCGGGAGCCCGCCCGCAGCGGCTGCTCGGCCATCCAGCACACGTCCGCCTCCAGCTCGCGCGCCACCGCCGGGCCCTCCTCGGGATGGCAGATCAGCTCGCCGCGGGAGACGTCCAGCTCGTCCTCCAGGCGCAGCGTCAGCGACATCGGCGCCATCGCCTCCTCGAGCTCGCCATCGTAGGTGTCTATCCCGGCGATCCGCGTGCGCCCACCGCTGGGCAGCACCGTCACTTGGTCGCCCAGCCGCAACGCCCCGCTTGCCAGCTGACCCGAGTAGCCGCGGTAGTCGCCGTAGCCCGGGCGGATGACCCACTGCACGGGGAAGCGCGCGGGCTTCTCGTAGGGGTGGTCGTAGACCACCTCGACCTGCTCCAGCAGCTCCAGCAGCACCGGCTCGTCGTACCACGGCATCCGCTGCGAGCGCTCGACGACGTTGTCGCCGTTCAGCGCGGACATCGGGATGTAGGAGATCTCCTTGACCCCGCTCAGCCTCTCCGCGAAGCCGCCGAACTCCTCGACCAGCTCCTCGTAGCGAGCCCGGGAGTGATCGACCAGGTCCATCTTGTTGATCGCCACGACCATCCGCGGGATCCCCAGCAGCGCGCTGATGAACGCGTGGCGCTTGGACTGCTCGAGCACGCCCCTGCGCGCGTCGATCAGCACCACCGCCACGTCCGCAGTCGAGGCGCCGGTGACCATGTTGCGCGTGTACTGGCGGTGGCCGGGGCAGTCGGCGATGATGAACCGCCTCCTGGCGGTGGCGAAGTAGCGGTAGGCGACGTCGATCGTGATCCCCTGCTCGCGCTCCGCGCGCAGCCCGTCGGTGAGCAGCGCCAGGTCCAGCGTGCCCTCGCCGCCGCGCCGCTCGCTCGCCTGTGCCACCTGCGCCAGCTGATCCTCGAACACCTGCTTCGAGTCGTACAGCAGGCGCCCGATCAGCGTGCTCTTGCCGTCGTCGACCGAGCCGGCCGTCGTGAAGCGCAGCAGATCGAGGGTCACTAGAAGTAGCCGGCCTTCTTGCGATCCTCCATCGCTGCCTCGGACACACGATCATCGGCCCTGGTCTCACCGCGCTCGGTGATCCTCGTGGCGGCGATCTCCAGCACCACCTCCTCGAGCGTGCTCGCCAGCGAGCGCACGCCGCCCGTGCAGCTCATGTCGCCGACCGTCCGGTAGCGCACGGTCTCGGTGAAGACCTCCTCGCCGTCGATCAGCTCGGTGCCCTCGCTCCACGCGTACAGCATGTCGTCGCGCTTGAACACCTTGCGTTCGTGCGCGAAGTAGATCGACGGCACCTCCAGCTGCTCCTGGTCGATGTACTCCCACACGTCCAGCTCCGTCCAGTTGGACAGCGGGAACACGCGCACGTGCTCGCCCTTGCGGATGCGCCCGTTGTACAGGTTCCACAGCTCCGGGCGCTGGTTCTTGGGGTCCCACTGGCCGAAGTCGTCGCGGAACGAGAACACGCGCTCCTTGGCGCGTGCGCGCTCCTCGTCGCGCCGCGCCCCGCCGAACGCCGCGTCGAAGCCGTGCTCGGCGATCGCGTCCAGCAGCGTGACCGTCTGCAGCCTGTTGCGTGACGCCCGCGGCCCGGTCTCCTCGACCACCCGGCCGCTGTCGATCGACGCCTGCACGCTGGCCACCACCAGGCGCTCGCCCAGCTCCGCCACGCGGCGGTCGCGGAACTCGATCACCTCGGGGAAGTTGTGGCCGGTGTCCACGTGCATCAGCGGGAACGGGAACGGCGCCGGGCGAAACGCCTTCTCGGCCAGGCGCAGCAGCACGATCGAGTCCTTGCCGCCGCTGAACAGCAGCACCGGGCGCTCGAATTCCGCCGCCACCTCGCGCATCACGTGGATCGCCTCCGACTCCAGCGCGCGCAGGTGGCTCAGCTGGGGGCGTGCCGCGACGCTCACGGGTCGACGCCCTCCACGTGCAAACCGCACTCGGTCTTGTCGGTGCCCGCCCAGCGGCCCTCGCGACCGCTTCCCGGCTGCGTGCACGGAGCGCAGCCGATCGACTCGTAGCCCTGATCGTGGAGCGGATGGTAGGGGAGCTCGCGCTCGTGGATCCGCCGCCACAGCTGCTTGTCCGTCCAGTGGGCCAGCGGGTTGTACTTCCACAGGTCGCGCTTGTCGTCGCGTTCGATCAGCTCGGTGTTCGCGCGTGTGGGGCCCTGCTCGCGGCGGATGCCCGTGATCCAGCCCTCGGCGCCTGTGAGCGCGCTCTCCAGCGCCGCCACCTTGGCCGCGGAGCAGCAGTGCTCGGGCCCGCTCCATGGATGATTGGGCCCACCCTCCCTATTGCTCGCGTCGAACACCTCGATCTTCACGCCGAAGCGCTCCTCGAACGCGCGCCATGTCTGCAGGGTCTCTGCGAACAGCACGCCGGTGTCGATGGTCACGATGCGCACGGCCTTGCCGGTGCCCTGGTCGAGGCGCAGGAGCTCGTCGAGCAGCACCGACTCCTCCTTCTGGAAGGAGCACAGCAGCACCGCGCGCTCGCCGTGGCGCGCCGCCTCGCGCAGCGTGTGCGTCAGGCTGAGGCCGGGGTCAAAGTTGGAGGTCACTGATTCTATGTGGGTCTCTATTGGGGCCATCTGATGTCGTCGTCTCGCTTCCTCATCGCCTTGAGGTCCGTTCCGTCTATACCGCGCACTCGCCCTCGCCTCGGATGACTTCGAAGGGGACGTTCCTGCTCCAGTCGATGAACTGGTTCATCGTCTCCAGCCCGAAGTCCACCGGCATCGACAGGTCCTTGACGAGCCCTCGAGCTCGCCCGTGCCGACGCGCTCGACGAACTCCGTCCACTCCTCGCCGTCGTGGCGGGCGGCCTCGTAGTGACGGACCCAGCGATCGACCGCGTCGGGCACCCGCTTGGACGGCAGGCGCAGCTTCAGGCGCGTGCCGAACTTGACCTCGTCGCCTTCGAACACGCCGCCGAGGTGAGGGATGTACGCGGGGATGGTGTGCTCGCCGACTTTGATCGACGCGCCCGTGAAGCCGATGCTGCCGACGTGGTGCTGGCCGCAGCCGTTCGGGCAGCCGCTGATCTTGACGTGGATCTGGCGGGTGAGCGGGTCTGTGATCTGCATCGCTTCGATGCGCTCCTGCACGGCCTGGTTGAGCCCCATCGAGCTGGTGATCCCCAGCTTGCACGAGTCGGTGCCCGGGCACGAGACGACATCGTCGATCTGGCGCGAGCCGGCGTCGCCGAAGCCCAGCTCGGCAAGCGCCCGCCACAGGTCGTACACGCACTCCTCGCGCACCCAGCGCAGCACGAGGTTCTGCTGGACGGTCGTGCGCGCGTAGCCGCCGGCGTATGAGCGCATGATCTGCGCCAGCGCGCGGAACTGCTCGGGCGTCAGGTCGCCGCGGGTGATCTTGACCTCGACCGTCACGAAGCCCCGCTGGCGCTGCTCGGCGACGTTGGCCGCGCGGAAGCGCTCGAACTCGGAGGAGTCGCCGTTGGGAGAGCCGTGGGTCTGCGGCGGCGCGGGCGCGCCCTCGCGCTCGTCGTATGCGAACAGGCGGTGCTCGATCGAGAAGTCGCGTTCGGCCACCCACTCGCCCTGCAGCTCCTCCTCGGCCTGCCGGCGCAGCTCGTCGATCCCGTACTTGTCCACGAACACCTTGATGCGCGCGCGGGCGCGGTTGGCGCGCAGCCACTCCTGGCGGTCGAAGATGCGCATGACCGCCTCCGTGCGCTTGAGGTACTCGCCGTCGTCCAGTGTCACGAAGTCGTACAGGACCTGGGCTTTGCGGGGCATGATCGACGTGCCGCCGCCGACCAGCATCTGCACGCCCCGCACCTGCTGGCCGTCTATCTCCTTGATCCGCGCGCGGAAGGCGACGTCGTGGATCTCCGCGATCGCGCGGCCGGCGGACGAGGCGTCGAAGGCGGTCTTGACCTTGCGCGGCATCGCCTGCGTGGTCGGGTGGCGCACGAAGTAGCGCACGTAGGCGCCCGCGTACGGCGTCAGGTCGAACAACTCGTCCGGGGCCACGCCCGCCCACGGGTCGGCGGTGACGTTGCGCATCGTGTTGCCGCAGCCCTCGCGGCTGGACAGCCCCGCCTCGCCCAGCTCGCGGATCGCCTTCTCGGCTTCCGGCAGCGGGACGTGGTGCATCTGGACGTTCTGGCGCGTGGTGATGTGGCCCTTGTTCAGCGGCGCGTACTTTTCGACCACGTCCGCGAACTTCTCCATCTGCTCGGGCGTGATCCCGCCGAACGGCAGCTTCACGCGGATCATCTGCACGTCCGCCTGGCGCTGGCCGTACACACCCTGCTTGAGGCGAAACTTGATGAACTCGTCCTCGGGAATGTCTCCAGCCAGGAACCTGCCGGCCTCGGTCTTGAAGTCGTCGAACTCGCGCTCGAGGATCGGGATCACGTGCCCGGGCACGTTCTGCAGGACCTCCGGGTCCGCGAGCGTGCCGCGCTGCGCAGAGATGGAACCTGGCTCCATGTTGCGAAAACCTCCTGATCCGGGCCGCTCCTGCCCGGGCTGCTGTCATCGACGATACGGACCCGCGGAAAAGCTATTGCGCTAAAGCCTAGCGACTTTTAGGTATTTATCCAGGGGTCAGGAACATCGTCGCGCGGCTCGCGCGAGACTCCTTCGAGGATCGCCGCGCGCCGCCAGTCGTCGGGGGCGGGCTCGCGCGGGCTCGCCGGCGGCGCGGTTGCACGCATGAAGCGCTCGAGTGCCGCCACGATCGCCGCGGCCTCCTCGGGGGAGGCAGACGGGGCGAGAAGCGTCAGGCTTGGGCTCCTGTCGGCCATCGCCGCATTGTGACGACAGCGAGGCGCAAGGCGCTCAACGCTGCAAGACCTCCTGCGCGAACCCGATCAAGTCGTTCGCTTGGCGCAACGCCGACTTGAGGCTCTGACCGCCGACGTCTTCCAGGCCGTAGTGGGCCGGGTCCTTGAGGTCCAGCAGCCGACTCAACGACTGCGCCGCCTGCCTGCCACCAGGCCTGATCTCCTCCAGCAACGCCACCGCGGCACGATGATCTGGCGCACGCGAGCGACGGCCGAGCGCCTTGCAGCAGCCGGCGTCCGCTGCTGCGATTCCGGCCAGCACTGCGAGCGCGGCCGCCTGGCTGGCGTACTCGATGTCATCGCCTTCGCCGGCCACCAGCTCTGCCACCTCGACGAACTTGCGCGCATTGCGCAGGCGGGTTGCCGCGTCAGCCTCCGAGCAGAACTGCGTTCTCCCGGATTGGCGTGGACTCACGCTGGCTCCAAGAGCGCCGGGACCTCCGATCCGCCGACCATGATTGCGTCTGCGCGAAGCTCCGCGACGATCGGCCGCTCCTCCTCACAAAGTCGCGCTAGCTCAGCCTCCGATATCTCGGCTATGCCCGCGTGGTTGCCCGTCCAGCTTTCGATCTTCTCGCGGAGCTCGTCCACCTGTGCTTGCCAGCAACGCTCGTCATCCGCGATGGACGAGGGCCGGACGATCAGCAGGTCGATGTCGCTGTCGAGGCTGCCGTCGGCGCGAGCGGTCGAGCCGAACACCGATGCGTGGACAGGAGCGATCTGCCAGGCGCCGATCGCGCGCCGAATGCGGTTGAAGAGCTCTACGCGCAGCCCTGCCAGGAGCTCGACAGCCGGTGCTGCGACGTGATCGCGGTTGAGTGCAAACAGGAACGCTCGGTTGAGTTCCACCCGCTTCACGAGGCCATGCGCTGTGAGCCTGTGCAGGACGTCGAGCACGCCGCTGTGAGAGTTCCTGCCGGTTCGTCGCGCCACTTCGCGACCGGTCATCAGCATGGTCGTCCCAGCCAGCACACGGAGGACCTCGCCATCGAGGGTCGGGCAGACTGCCGTATATGGGTGCGCCACGTCCATCGTGGACACTATATCGTCCATATGGACGGAATTTCAGACATATGGATGCCATGCCATCCACCATCATGCGTAGCTGCACGCTGTGGCTGTGTGCTTCGGCGGCTGCCCGCCGCCTACAGCGGGATGTTGCCGTGCTTGCGCTTGGGGCCGGGCTCGCGCTTGTCCTGCAGCGTGCGCAGTGCCACGATCAGCCTCGGGCGGGTCTCGTGCGGCACGATCACGTCGTCGATGTACCCGCGCTCGGCCGCCGTGTACGGGTTTGCGAAGCGCGCCTTGTAGTCCGCCATCAGCTTCCTGCGCCGCTCCTCCGGGGTGGGGCTGCCGCTGATGTCGCGCCGGTAGATGATGTTCACCGCGCCCTCCGGCCCCATCACCGCGACCTCGGAGGTCGGCCACGCGAAGTTGAAGTCCGCTCCCAGGTGCTTGGAGGACATGACGTCATAGGCGCCGCCGTATGCCTTGCGCGTGATGATCGTGACCTTCGGCACGGTCGCCTCGGCGAACGCGTACAGCAGCTTGGCCCCGTGGCGGATGATGCCGCCCCACTCCTGGGCGGTGCCGGGCAGGAAGCCGGGCACGTCGCAGAAGGTCAGCAGGGGGATGTTGAAGGCGTCGCACGTGCGCACGAAGCGGGCGGCCTTGGCGGAGGCGTCGATGTCGAGCACGCCCGCCAGCTGGGCCGGCTGGTTTCCGACGATGCCGAGCGTGAAGCCGTCCAGGCGGGCGAAGCCGCAGATGATGTTCCTGGCGTAGTGCTCGTGCACCTCGAAGAACTCTTGATCGTCGACGATCAGCCTCACGACGTCGCGCATGTCGTACGGCTTGTTCGGGTTGTCCGGGACGACGTGGTCGAGCTCGGGGTCCATGCGCAGAGGGTCGTCGGTGGGCTGCACGCGGGGCGTGCCCTGGAGGTTGTTGGAAGGCAGGAAGCTCAGCAGGTAGCGGCAGTCCTCCAGGCACGCGTCCTCGTCCTCGGAGGCGAACTGGGCCACGCCGGACTTGGTGTTGTGCGACATCGCCCCGCCCAGCTCCTCGAAGCCGACCTCCTCGCCGGTGACCGTCTTGATCACGTCGGGCCCGGTGATGAACATGTGCGAGGTCTCCTTGACCATGAAGACGAAGTCCGTGATCGCCGGCGAGTACACAGCGCCTCCCGCGCACGGGCCCATAACGAGGCTGATCTGGGGGATCACGCCGGAGCAGCGCACGTTGCGCAGGAAGACGTCCCCGTATGACCCAAGCGAGACTACGCCCTCCTGGATGCGCGCGCCGCCGGAGTCGTTGATGCCGATCACCGGGCAGCCGATCTTGGCCGCCAGGTCCATGATCTTGCACATCTTTTCGCCCATCACCTCGCCCAGCGAGCCGCCGAACACGGTGAAGTCCTGGCTGAACACGCACACCGTGCGACCGTCGATCGTGCCGTGGCCGGTCACCACCGCGTCGCCCCACGGCCGGTTTTTCTGCATGTCGAAGTCGTACGTGCGGTGGCGCACGAACGTGTCCAGCTCCTGGAAGGACCCCGGATCGAGCAGCTTCTCGACGCGCTCGCGCGCGGTGTACTTGCCGCGCGCGTGCTGCTTCTCCTCGGCCTCCGGCGCCGAGTGCAGGGCCGCCGCGCGCAGCTCGTGCAGCTGCGCCAACTTCTCCTCGTAGGTCTCCGGCGCCTTCTGGCGCGGGGTTTTGCGGTGCCCGCTGCGGGACGCCGCCAGCAGCGCCGCGTCGGTCTGTCGATCGTGGGGGCTGGCCATCGGAGCAGGAATCCTAGCCGGGCAGCGGCTCGCGCCAGGCCCACAGCAGCCCCCGGTAGCCGAAATCCTCGGACTCGTGCAGGCCGGTGTAGCCCGCCCGCGCCAGCAGCCCGATCGCCGCGGCTCGCGCGTCCGGCTCGGGGCAGCCCATCGCATGCCACTCCAGCACGATCGCCGCGGCCTGCAGATCGGGCAGCCGCGGGTCGCTGAGGATCGGCCACTCGCCGCCCTCGATGTCCATCTTGAGCAGATCGACCCGGTGGTCCTGGGCGAACAGGTCCACCGCTGCAACCGTGATCCGCCGGCCATCCTCCAGGGCGGCCGGTGCGGGTCCACGGTCTGACTCCCCGCCGACACCAGCGATCTGGGACTCGCCGAACAGGCCCGACACGAAGTCCAGCTCGCCCGCCTGCACGGCCACGGCCGCGGCCGTGACCGTCCAGCACTTGCCCAGCCCGTTGGCTGAGATCACCCGGTGGAGCACCTGCAGATTCTGCGGATCGGGCTCGAAGCTATGGACCGTCGCGGCGCGCCAGCGTCCCATCACGAACGCCCCGAACAGACCGATGTTGCCCCCCAGGTCCAGCACGGCTGGGCCGCGTGCCGCATCCAGGAACGCTGCCAGGACGGGCGGCGGCTCGTAGCCGCCAGGCTCCTGGCCGTTCCCGAATACCTCTTTGAAGATGTACAGGTCCCTCGTGCGGTGTCGCAGGAAGACCCTCAGGCCCGAGGACCGCAGGCGATGGCCGGCCGCCCGGGGCGGGTTCGACCGGGGAAGGAGCTCGAGCGCCACGAAGCGGATCGCCCCGTGAACCGGTCGGGCATCCCTAGACGCGCCGCGCAGACGCCGCACCGGAGCCGAGACGAGCAGCGCCTTTGCCCCCGGAACCCACCTGCGCACCCCAGCGAGACCGTAGGCCACGGCCGTGGTTCGTCTAGGCCCGCGAGAAAGGCCGGTGGTGCGCGGCGCCCAGGCGGTCCAGCACGGCCATCAGCAGGGCCCGCACGTCTCGACGGCGACCTGCTCGTCCATCTCGATCGCTTCGGAGACAGCCGCAGGCTCGGCCTGTGGGGACAGGCTCGCCCGGCGGCGTCCGCCGAAGAGGCGGGCGAGGAAGCCGCGGCGGGGCGGCCCCTCGGGAGGCCGCGCGGGCTCAGGCCGGGACGCAGAGGCAGGTTCGAGGCTTGACGTGTCCGACGCGACCGGAGCCTCCCCGGCGGCCAGGCCCGACAGCTGGGAAGCTCCGAGCGGACAGGGCGGCCGCCGACGTCGGTGTCTCCTGGGCGACTTCCGTCGCTCGAACGGGGATCTCGACCGCCGATCCCTGGCCGCCCGGGCCAGAGGGCCAGCCGGCGGCCCTGGGGGCAGCCTCGGTGGCGGGCGCCGGAGTGGTCTCCCGCTCGCGCGGCGCGCCGGCCTCCGGCTCGGGCTGCTCCTGCGCGCGCGCCAGGGCGGGCAGCTCCCGCGAGCCCGAGAGAGTCACCTTGGTAGCCCATGCGGAAGCCCTGATCTGAATCTGGCCGGTCGTGCCCTGGGCCTCCCATGCGACCAGCCGTTCGGGCTCGACATGGGTGATGCGGATGTCACCCAGCTCGCCCCGGTGGCGGGCGAGGCTCTGAGGGTCGCTCAGCTCGCTCCACAGGACTGGCGGGGACTTGACGAGGGTGCGCTGCACCTCAGAGGAGATCATCGATGCCCTTTCGAGCGATCTTCGCTCAGTCCTGCCGGGGACCGAGGTCTTCCAGCCGCGAGCCCGCGCTAGCGCTAGCCGGCGCGAGCGGCCGCCGGAGCCTGCACGAGACCGCGCTGGTGAAGCGTCTCGGCGATCCGCACGGCGTTGGTCGCGGCGCCCTTATGGAGGCTGTCGGCGACTACCCACATGTCCAGAGCCCGCTCGTGTCCGGGGTCACGGCGGATGCGCCCGACGAACACCTCGTCACGGCCAGCCGCCTCGACGGCCATCGGGTAGATGGCCGCGCGGGGTCGTCCAGCACGACGATGCGTGGAGCTGACCGGAGCAGCTCCCTGGCCCGCTCGGGCGAGAGCCGATCGCGGGTCTGGACGTTGACGGCCTCGGAATGACCTGTGACGACGGGGACTCGCACGCAGGTCGCGCTGACGCGGATGGCGGGATCGTCGAGGATCTTGCGGGTCTCGTTGAGAGCTTGCGCTCCTCGTCGGTGTGGTCGTCGCCCTCGGCGAAGCTGCCGGCGTGGGGGGGGCGTTGAAGGCGATCTGGTCGCGTACTGGCGGGGCGCGTCGATCGCCCGCTCGTGAAGCAGGGCATGAGACTGGTCGAGCACCTGCTCGACGACCAGCCTGCCGGCTCCTGACGACCAGCGGGACGTCGTCATGCATGCGCCAGCGCGAGGAGTTGTCGATCACCGTCGCGCCCGCCGCGGCGAACCTTGGTGCCCACTCTCCCGACGTCGACCCGCCGGCTGAGAACAGCGCCAGGTCGAAGCCCCGGATGGACTCCGCGTCGAGACCGCGTACAACAAGCCCTCCATCCAGCTCGCGCCCTACCGAGCGGGCAGAGGCGAAGGGGACGATCTCCCCGGCCGGGAAGGCGCGCTCGCGGAGCAGCCTGAGCATCAGCGTGCCGACCTGCCCGGTCGCCCCTACGACGGCCACTCGATAGCCATCTGACATGGGCCTCAGGGTACCCGGCCTTCGCCGGCCCGGGCGTTGCAGGCGAATCGATCCTCCTGTATATCCAGCCGTTCGAGATGACGAGCCCCCGATGAGCCCAGAGCTGCAGATCGGTCCGAGGAGGGTGACCGCCCCTGAGCCGCCGCCCGAACGCTCGCGGGGCACGGGTGGGCCGACGCTGAGCGTGGTGATCCCCTATTACCGTGGCGCCGAGGTGATCGGCCATGCGGTCCGCTCGGTGCTGGCGCAGACCGTCGCGCCCCTTGAGATTGTGATCTGCGACGACGGCTCCCCCGATGATCTCGAGGGCGCGCTGGGCGGGCTGCGCGAGCGGGTGGTGGTGGTCCGCCAGGACAACGGCGGGATCGCCTCGGCGATGAACGCAGCCACGCGGACGGCCAGGGGCGACTACGTGGTCCAGCTGGACCAGGACGACGCCTTCATGCCGGGCCGCCTGCAGGCGATCGCCGAGGTGCTCTCTGCCCGTCCGGATGTGGACGTCGTGGCCAGCGACGGGGTCGTGGAGATGAACGGCCGGGAGGTGGTGACGCTGGAGGACATCAGCCGCTACGAGGACGTCGATCAGCGGGCGAGGATCCTCCGCACGTGCCCGTTTCTGTGGCCGGCCATCAGACGCTCGCTGCTGGTCCAGGCGGGCGGCTACGACGAGAGCTTCCCGGTCATGCAGGACTGGGAGTGCTTCGCCAGGCTGGTGCTCGGCGGCGCGATCGTGGCGTACGTTCACGAGCCGCTGTATCGCTGGCGGATGACCGCCGGCAGCCGCTCCTCACGGGACCGGGTCGCCAACGTACAGGCGATCGAAAAGATGCTGCTCAAGCTGCTGGCGGGGCCGCTGCTGCGGGAGCCCGAGCGGGCGCAGGCGCAGGCGCTGCTCGGCGAGCGGCGGCGCTGGCTGGCCCGGGAACGGGCCCGGCAGGCCGTGGAGAGCCGCTCGGTTCAGGCGCGCAGGCGCTCGCTGACTCTCCTCACCGGGCAGGGATTCGACCGGGCCACGCGCGCCAAGGCGGCCGTGACGGTCCTGTCCCCGGCGCTGGCCAGGCGTTTCTTGAAGCGGCGTGCCGAGCAGGCCGATCCGGCGCGGGAGGCTCTGGCGCAGAGGGGCTTTCACTGGACCGAGGAAGCTCGCGGCGGTGGGATCGCGTGAGCAGGCCGTGAGCGCGCCCGAGGGCACGAGCGGCGAGCTGACCGCCGGAGACTGGCGGGTGTCGGTGCCCGCGCCGGCGGCGGGCTCCGCCGGGGGGCCGCAGGCGTCGGGCGCGCCGCGGCTCAGCGTGATCATCACCTACTTCCGCGGTGAACAGACCGTCGGCGGCGCGGTCCGCTCGGTCCTCGCGCAGACGCTGGCGCCCTACGAGATCGTGATCTGCGACGACGGCTCCCCCGACGACCTCGACGCCGGCCTGGGCGAGCTGCGCGAGCACGTGAGGATCGTCCGCAAGGAGAACGGCGGCACGGGCTCGGCGCTGAACGCCGCAGCGGCCGCCGCGACGGGCGACTACCTTGTGCAGCTGGACGTCGACGACGCCTTCTGCCCGCGGCGGCTGGAGGCTGTCGCAGCCGTGCTGGCGGCGCGACCGGACGTCGACATCATCACAGGCGACGCTCTGATCGAGTACGGAGACCGCGTGATCGCCACGATGGGCCGGCTCAATCCGCCCGCGCTGACAGGCGGGCGCGAGACGATGCTCGAGCGCAACTGGATCCCCTGGCCGGCGGCGCGACGCTCGCTGGTCCTGCAGGAGGAAGGCTGGGATCTCCGCTTCAAGGTCTTCGAGGACTGGGACCGCTGGCTGCGGCTGGTGCTGGCTGGTGCGGTGGTGGCCTACGTGCACGAGCCGCTCTACCGCTGGCGGCTCTCGCCCGAGAGCCGCTCGTCGGTCAGCCGTGTGGCCCACTGCGAAGACCTGGTGCTGATGACCGAGAAGGCGCTGGCGGGCTCGAACCTGAGCGCCGCCGAGCGCCGGCTGGCCGAGTCGCTGCTGTCCCGGCGCCGGCGCTCCCTGCTGCGGGCGCGGGCCCGCGACGCGATCCTCGACGGCGCGCCGGACGCGCGAAGACGCTCCCTTGACCTGCTCGTGGGCGGCGGCTTCGACCGCGCCACCCGGGCCAAGGCGGCCCTGGGGGCGCTCTCACCCGGACTGGCGGCGCGCGTGCTTGAGCGGCGCGATGAACCAGTCGACCCGGCCGTGGCGGAGCTCGCCAGGCGCGGCTTCAGCAAGTCGGTCGAGCTGGCCGGCGTCGAGCCGCCTGACTACTGCTAGATGTAGTTCCAACTAGGCACGGGAGAACGGCCGGTGATGCGCGGCCCCCAGCCGATCCAGCACCGCTGTGAGCACCCCCGTCACTTCCTCGGCGGCCACTTCCTCTGCCGCCATCAGCTCCGCCGAGATGTCGCCGAGCGTCCGACCCTGGGCTCGCCGCTCGATTTCCGCCGCTTCGGGCGTCGGTCTGGCGGAGATATGCGTGGCGAAGGGGTCTGCGAGTGCGAAGCTCGTCGGCGCGAGCGCCCGACTGACCGCCGCGAAGGCGTCGAGCGGCGGCTCCGCGGTTGCCACGCCCGCGGCGGTTTCGATCTGGACCGGGTATTCCCGGCGGCGAAGGCCAAACAGCCGCGCGAGCAAGCCGCGACGCGGTTTGCGCTCGATCTCCGGCTCGAAGGTCGTCGGCGCGGGCTCGAGGGTGGTCGTGTGCTCGGACTCGGGCGCGAGGGTGGTCGTGTGCTCGGGCTCGGCTTCGGCGCCGGCGGCGAGCCCACCCTGAGGGGAACCCCCAATGCCGGGAGGCGGGCAGGTGGGCTCACCCTGAAGGGCACCCCCCGTGGCGCGGGGTAGGCAGGCGGGCTCGATGGCGGCGCGCGCCTCGGGCGGGGAGTCCGGCGCGAGCGGCGGCTCGGCGAGCTCCCGGGTCACGGTCAGCTTGACGCTCGTTCCCCACGCGGATGGCTTGATCGACACGGTCCCGGTGGTGTTCTCGGCCGTCCACTCGACGGTCCTTTCAGGCTCGGTGCGGATGATGCGGATCTCCCCGAGCTCGCCGAGGTGTCGGGACAGGGCGGCGGGGTCGCTCAGCTCGGCCCACAGCTCCGGCGGCGACTTGACCAGCGTGCGCTGCACCTCCGAGGAGATCATCGCTGCAACATTCGAGCGATCGTCCGCTACTCCTTCAGCGGAACGAGCTATGCAGCCGAAGGCGCTCGGAGCCGGCGCACGAGTCCGCGCTCGTGCAGCAGCTCGGCCAGCTGGACCGCGTTGGTGGCGGCGCCCTTGCGCAGGTTGTCGGCGACGATCCACATGTCCAGCGCGCGCTCATGGCCGGGGTCGCGCCGGATGCGCCCGACGAACACGTCGTCCTTGCCCGCCGCGTCGATCGCGAGCGGATAGAGCGCCGCGTCGGGATCGTCAAGGACGGTCACGCCGGGCGCCGCGGCGAGCAGCTCGCGGGCGCGCTCGGGGGAGAGCTGGCGACGCGTCTGCACGTTGACCGCCTCGGAGTGACCGTTGAGGACGGGCACGCGCACGCATGTGGCGGAGATGCGGATCGAGGGATCGTCGAGGATCTTGCGGGTCTCGTCGATCAGCTTGCGCTCCTCGTCGGTATGGTCCTCGCCGGCGGCGAAGCTGCCGGCGTGGGGCAGCGCGTTGAATGCGATCTGGTGCGCGTAGGCGCTCGGCGGCTCGATCTCGCGCTCGTGCAGCAGGGCATGGGACTGGTCGAGCAGCTCGTCCACCGCCCGCTTGCCGGTCCCCGACACCGCCTGGTAGGTGCTGATCACGAGCCGCTCGATCCCCGCCTCGTCGTACAGCGGCTTGAGCGCGACGACCATCTGCATGGTCGAGCAGTTGGGGTTGGCGATGATGCCGTGGTGGGCGTTGAGCGCCTGCGGGTTGACCTCGGCGACGACCAGAGGCACGTCCTCCTGCATGCGCCAGCGCGAGGAGTTGTCGATGACCGTCGCCCCGGCCGCGGCGAACTTCGGCGCCCACTCTCCGGAGATGGAGCCGCCGGCGGAGAACAGCGCTAGGTCGAAGCCCTTGATGGACTCGTCATCGAGGCCCTGCACGACCAGCCCGCCGTCGAGTTCCCGCCCGACCGAGCGCTCGGAGGCGAATGGCACGATCTCGCTTGCCGGGAACCCGCGCTCGCGCAGCAGCTCCAGCATCAGCTTGCCCACCTGGCCGGTGGCGCCGACGACGGCGACTCGATACCCGCTTCCCATGCCCCCAGGGTACCGGCAGGGATGAGGCGTGTGAGATTCTTGGCCGCATGCCGCCACCGACCATGAGCGTGGTCATCTCGTACTACCGGGGCGCGGACGTGATCGGCGAGGCGGTGCAGTCGGTGCTCGAGCAGACGCTTCAGCCGCCACGTGTGAGCTGGAGCCCTCCGAGCGCGAGCTGGCGGAGTCGCTGCTGGCCGCGCGGCGCCGCGCGCTTCATCTCACGCCGGCGCGAGCGCAACGACCCCGGCGTCGAAGCGCTGTCGCAGCGCGGCTTCCGGTGGTCAGGGCTGCAGCACCATGATGGCGATCGTGACGAGCACGAGCACGCTGAGCAGCGTGCCGACGGTCGATAGGCGGCGCACGAGCGCGCGGTACTCCTCGCTCATCTCGATCTCCCCGTCTCCAGCCGCGGCGATGTCGTGCTCGGCGGCGTGCTCGGCGCGTTTGGAGGTGGGGATCATCACGCCGCCGACGAGCGCGCCGATGACGAGGGCTACGCCGAGACCCCACTGCACGAAGAATTCACTCCAGTGGTGCCCGTCGCTGGCCAGGAAGACGCCGGCTGCGACCACCACCACGAGGCCGCCGTTGACGAGCACGCGCTCGACCGTGTACTCGATGCGGTGCAGCAGCGGCAGCCCGCGCGGGTCGTGCTTGGCCGCCACAGCGAACATGATCGGGTAGGCGAACGTCACGCCAAACGCGACCACGACCGCCATGATGTGAGCCGCGAGAACTACTTCATACAGGGATGCAGCCGGGTCGGTGAGCATGAGTTGCACCCTAATCGCTCACGCGGCGCGGGGGTCGCGCCGGTGGTCAGAACGCGCCGGTCGCGCGGGGCGCTCAGAAAGTTGGCGCGTACCTACCGAACACGTCCTGCATCGCCGCGCACACCTCGCCCAGCGAGCAGCGGTCCTTCAGCGCCTGGCGGATCGCCGGGAGCATGTTGTCGCTGCCGCGCGCGACGTCGCGCAGCTCGCCCAGGCGGCGCTCAACCAGCGCACCATCACGGTCGGACTTGAAATCTTTGAGCCGCTGCAGCTGTTCGCGCTCGGACTCCGGGTCGACGCGCAGCAGGTCGGGAACCTCGACGCTGTCTTCCTGGTAGGCGTTCACGCCGACGACGATGTCCTGACCGATGCGGTAGCGCTCCTGGTAGCCCCACGCGGACTCGTCGATCTCGCCGGTGATGAACTCGATCGCGCCCACCGAGCCGCCGAGCGCGTCGACCTTCGCGATCAGCTCGTTAGCGCGCGCTTCGATCTCGTCGGTCAGCGACTCGACGAAGTACGAGCCGGCGAACGGGTCCACCGTGTCGGCCGCGCCCGACTCGTGCGCCAGGATCTGCTGGGTGCGCAGCGCGATCTTGGCGGCGCGCTCGGTCGGCAGCGCGAGCGCCTCGTCGAAGCCGTTGGTGTGCAGCGACTGGGTGCCGCCGCAGACGGCCGCGAAGCCCTGCAGGGCGACGCGCACGATGTTGTTCTCCGGCTGTTGCGCTGTCAGCGTGACGCCGCCGGTCTGGGTGTGGAAGCGCAGCATCGTCGCCTTCGGGTTCCTCGCCCCGAAGCGCTCGCGCATGATGTGCGCCCACATGCGCCTGGCGGCGCGGAACTTGGCGACCTCCTGGAAGACGTTGTTGTGGCCGTTGAAGAAAAACGCCAGGCGTGGCGCGAAGTCGTCGACGGACAGCCCCTTCTCGATGGCCGCCTGCACGTAGGCGATCCCCGATGACAGCGTGAACGCGACCTCCTGGACGGCCGAGCAGCCCTTCTCGCGGAAGTGATAGCCGGAGATCGAGATCGTGTTCCACCTGGGCACGCGCTCGTGGCAGTACTCGAACAGGTCGGTCGTCAGGCGCATGGTGGGCCCGGGCGGGTATATGTAGTTGCCGCGGGCGATGTACTCCTTGAGCACGTCGTTCTGCGTCGTGCCGCGCAGCTGCTCGCTCGGCACGCCCTGCTCCTCGCCGACCAGCTCGTACAGCAGCAGCAGGCACGCGGCGGGGGCGTTGATGGTCATCGACGTGGACACCTGATCGAGCGGGATGCCGTCGAAGGCGGTGCGCATGTCGTCGATCGTGTCGATCGCCACGCCGGTGCGCCCGACCTCCCCCAGACAGCGCGGGTTGTCGGAGTCCAGTCCCAGCTGGGTCGGCAGGTCGAAGGCCATCGACAGCCCGGTCGAGCCCTTCGAGAGCAGGTAGCGGTAGCGCTCGTTGGACTCCTTCGCCGAGGCGTAGCCGGCGTACTGGCGCATCGTCCACGGCTGCTTGCGGTACATCTCGCGGTGGACGCCGCGCGTGTACGGGAACTTGCCCGGCTCGCCGAGGTCGAGGCTCTGCGGGAGGTCGGCCTCCGTGTAGCACTCGGAGATCTCGATGCCGGAGTCGGTGAACCGGCGCGGATCGTCAGGCCCGACGATCGGCGCGACCGTCGGGTGCTCCTCGGTGGCCGCCATGTCAAGAAGGATAGTCCCGGGAATCACTAAGCTTCTCCGCGATGGCCACCTGCCTGGTCACCGGCGGCGCCGGCTTCCTTGGATCGCACCTGTGCGACGAGCTGATCGCGCGAGGCAACCGCGTGATCTGCGTGGACAACCTCGAGACGGGGTCGCTGGCCAACATCGAGCACATCCGCGACCCCGACAGGTTCTTGCACGTCGGGGCGGACATCATCGACCCGTACTTCGTCGAGGAGCCGATCGACTTCGTCTACCACCTGGCCTCGCCCGCCTCGCCGATCGACTACCTGCGGCTGCCGCTGCACACCCTGAAGGTCGGCTCCTACGGGACGCATCACACGCTGGGGCTGGCCAAGGCCAAGCGCGCACGGTTCCTGATCGCCTCGACGAGCGAGGTCTACGGGGATCCCCTCGAACACCCGCAGTCCGAGAGCTACTGGGGGCACGTCAACCCGATCGGCCCTCGGGGCGTCTACGACGAGGCCAAGCGCTACGCCGAGGCCCTGACCATGGCCTACCACCGCCAGCAGGGCGTGGACACGGCGATCGTGCGGATCTTCAATACGTACGGTGCGAGAATGCGCCCGCACGACGGCCGCGCGATCCCGACGTTCCTGCGCCAGGCGCTGGGCAACCGGCCGATCACCGTGTTCGGCGATGGCAGCCAGACGCGTTCCTTCTGCTACGTCTCAGACCTCATCCGCGGAATCATCGCGCTCGCCGAGTCTGGCCATCACAATCCCGTGAACATCGGCAACCCCGACGAGTTCACCCTGCTGGAGCTGGCGGAGATCGTGAAAGAGCTGACCGGCTCGACGGCCGAGATCGTCTACGAGGCGCTCCCCGAAGACGACCCCAAGCAGCGCAAGCCCAACATCTCGCTCGCGGGCGAGCTGCTCGGGTGGGCGCCGGAGGTGCCGCTGCGGGAGGGGCTGCAGCGCACGATCGAGCAATCGGGCGTCGAGCTGCTGGTCGGTGGCCGCGCCAGCTGACGAGCTGCGCCGGTGCAGCGGTCTCGCCGTCCGGCCGCGCGACCGCTCCATCTGCGAGGCTGCGGTGTTGTGAGCAGCGAGATGGGACCACGCCTGTCGGGAACGTCCACTCCGTCGGCGCCCCCCGCGCGCGCTCCCGCGAGCGCCGCCTCCTCGGCGCCCGCGGGGTCCGCGTCGGCGAGGTCCGCGTCGGCGAGGTCCGCGTCGGCGAGATCGGCGCTCTCCGGGGCGACCCAGCGCCTGCAGCGCTCCGATCACGACATCCGCCGCAGGCGCCCACCCGTGTTGTCCTTCCTGCTGCGCCTGTCCACGCTGCGACGGGTCGGACGGGTGGCCTCCCTGCTCGCACTGGACTTCGCCGGCGTGGCGCTGGCGATCTTTACGGCACTCGTGCTCAAGGAAGCGGTGCACGGCGAAGTCCTGCTGGGGCATTCTCGTGAAACGACGGAACATTTCCTGCCCTTCGCCTACCTGCTCACCGCCCTTCTGTTCGCGCGCTCAGGGCTGTACGCCGAGCGCGCCCTGCGCCCCGGGCTCTCGCGGATCGTCGGGTCGTTGTTCCAGGTCGCGTTCGTGGCCCTCATCTACGCGGTCGTCAGCGGCGAACACTTCTCCAGCTACTACCTCTTCTGGAGCTCGCTGGCGTTCGCCATCTTCTACATCGCCTCGGCGCGCGCGACGTATGAGCGGATCACGGCGGTCCTGCTGCGAGCGGCCGGCTACCAGCGCCGCGCGGTGCTCGTGGGCAGCGGCGGGCACATCGGCGACGTCGCCCACGCGCTCGGGGATGCGCCGCACTCTCCGATCGAGGTCGTCGGTTTCCTCTCGCCCAACCCACTGCCCGCTGACGGCCTGCGTCCGCTGGGCTCCCTGAAGGACCTGGAGCACGTGCTCGGCCAGGAGCGGATCGACGAGGTGATCATCGCCGATCCCGAATTCCCGCAGGACGATGCGGTGGAGCTCGTCGACCAGTGTCATCGACGCGGGGTGCGCGTGCGCTTGGCGCCCTCCACGATGGAGATCCTGATCCACCGCGCGGAGTTCGTCCCCGGGCAGTCGGTGCCGCTGTTCGAGCTCGGCCCGCCGGTCTTCGAGGGCGTCGACTTCGCCCTCAAGCGCACCTTCGACATCGTGGGCGCGACGCTTCTGCTCGTCGTTCTCAGCCCGCTGCTGCTGGCGATCACGCTCGCCGTGCGCCTGAGCTTCCCGCGGGCCGGTCGTGTTCCGCTCGATGCGACGTGGGATCGGCCAGCGTCCGTTCGCGTGCCTGAAGTTCCGCACGATGCACACCGACGCCGAGGAGTTCCAGGCGGACCTGGAAGAGCTCAACGAGGCCTCGGGGGCGCTGTTCAAGATCCGCGACGATCCACGCCTGACCGTCGTCGGTCGCCTGCTGCGGCGCTTCTCGTTGGATGAGCTGCCGCAGCTGGTGAACGTGCTCCGTGGCGAGATGTCGCTCGTCGGCCCGCGCCCGCTGCCCGAACGCGACTACGCGATGCTCGAAGACTGGCACCGCAAGCGCTATCTGGTGCTGCCCGGCATCACCGGGCTGTGGCAGGTCTCAGGCCGCTCCGAGCTCGACTTCGACGATCTCGTGCACCTGGACTTCATCTACCTCGAGAGCTGGTCGCTCGCGCTCGACCTGACGATCCTGCTGAAGACGATTCCCGCCGTGCTCTTGCGGCGGGGCGCCTACTGAGGCTCGAGACCGTCGATTCCCCGGGCTCCCGCCGGGCGGCGGCGCAGTATCCGCCCGGCCGTGCGCGGCTGCTGGGCGGCGGACGTCGCCCGCGCATACACGCTCCAGGTGGCGCGCGCCGCGTCCTGCCAGCTCCACGGCGGCGGCGGCGGGGCCGGTCGCCGCACGGCCTGCGCGGCTGCGATCAGGCCCTCCATGTCCCCCGGCGCCACGAACGTCGCGCGGCCGCCCAGAACCTCGCGCAGCGCCGGCGCGTCGCAGGCCACCACCGGCGTGCCGCAGGCCAGCGCCTCGACCGCGGGCAGGCCGAAGCCCTCGTCCTTGGAGGACAGCACGAGCGCGTGGGCGCCGCTGTAGATGGCCGCCAGCTGCTCGTCGGAGACCTGGTCCGTGAGGATCACGTCGGGGAGCTCGTGCGCCCAGGGTCGGGTGGAGCCGACCAGCACCAGTGGCAGCTCGCGGGGAGCGGCGGCGAGCTTGGCGATGTGCTTGCCCGGGTCGGGGTGCTGCAGCCCGCCGACCCACACCAGGAAGCGCTCGGGCAACGCGAAGCGCGCTCTGACCGCGGCTATGTCCTGCGGGGTGCGCGGGTACATCGCCGGGTCGGCCGCCTCGGCGATGACGACGACCTGCTCGCGCTCCAGCCTCAGGTGGGCCACCGCATCTTGGGCCACCGCGTCGGTCGGGACGATGACGCTTACCGCGCGTTGGACCGCAAGGTGACGCAGACGCAGGCGCAGGCCGCTGCGGAGGTACTCGCTGCGGCGCTTGAGCGCCGCGAGATCGTGGATCGTAACAACCATCGGACAGGGGCTGTGCAGCATCGCCCCGTCCATCCACGGCGAATGGAAGACGTCTGCGCTGCGCGAGCGGGCCAGCGCCGACGGGCGGTGCGTCTCGACGATCTCATCGCTGACCGCGGCGGTGTCGCGCAGGGCCGTCAGCAGGCACCGCGAGTAGCGCCCGACGCCGTCCGGATCGGATACAGGGCGGCTGTCGAAGGCAACCCTCACGCCTCGCCGCCCGCCTTCACGCGATCCCCCGAATCTGCATCGTGTCAACACTAGTGCCTTTGCGGACGGCTGGGTAGAGATGAGAGCCTTACTGCACGATGCCCTCGCGCGAATACCACGAAGGTCTCTGGCAGGGAGTGCCGGAGGGACTGGAGCCGTCCGACTTCGCTCTGCGCCGAGGCTTCCTGCTGGATCGCGTGGGGGCGGGCCAGCGTGTGCTGGACGTCGGCTGCGGCGAGGGGCGATTCACGGCCGAGCTGGCCCGGGTGGGCGCGCGCGTGGTGGGGATCGACGTTGCCGAGGAGCCGCTGCGCCGCGCGCGGGCGCGCCATCCCGAGCTCGATCTGCGGCTCGTCGGCGACGGGCGAGAGTGGGAGCTTGCCGATGCGGGCTTCGATCTCGTGTGGGCCGGGGAGGTGATCGAGCACGTCGCCGATACCGCGGCCTGGCTGTCAGAGGTCCGCCGCGTGCTGCGGCCGGGTGCAAGCCTGCTGCTCAGCACGCCCGCTCACGGACGGCTCACGCTCATGCGCCTGGCGCTCTCCAGGCGCGCCTTCGCGGACCACTTCGACCCGCTGGGCGACCACCTGCGCTTCTACAGCCGTGAGACGCTCACCCGGCTGATCGGCGACTTCGGCTTCGAGCGGATCAAGGTGCGGAGCGCCGGCGGCCCGCCGGGCGCCCGCCGCCTCCTGCTCGCGCACGCGATCCGGTCGCGCTTTTGAGGGGAGCGGGCAGCCGCGCCGAGGCCTGCAGCGCCACGATGTAGTCGTTGTGGATTTCGATCGCTTCGCGCCGGCCGTCGGCGATCGCTTCGGGGGCAATCGACTCGGGGTCGAGATAGATCGCCGCCTGGAGCTCCTTCACGGCCGCCTGGGGGTCGCCCGCGATGTCGTAGCGTCCCAGCTCCAGCCACGTCTGCGGGTTGGAGGGCTGCAGGCGCACCGCCCGCTCGAGCGTCGCCCTGGCCAGCGCCGGCCGGCCGGACACCTGCTGGACGCTGGCAAGCGTGAACAGCGCTTCGACCGAGAGCGGGTCGCGCGAGACGGCGCGGTCGGCGGCGGCGGTCGCTCCGCGCGGATCGTGCGCTTCGAGCAGCACATCCGCTTCCTGGCGGGCTTCTTCCGAGCGCTGCGGCTGCCATTGCGACCACGCGGCGAGCAGCGCGGCGACGATCGCAGCGCCGGCGACGCAGAGGCGGACGTAGCCCGGCCGTACCCCTGAGCCGGGTCGCCGGCTGGAGCCAGCGGACTGCCCCCGCCCCGCGGCCCCGGATGGCGAGCGCTCACCCGCCGGGACGCTCAGCGGCCCGCGGCCGGCGAGCCAGCCCGCGCACAGCAGCGCCACGCAGGCATCGCCCGGCACGTACCAGGTCCAGTCGACGAGCGAGTGCGCGCCGAACACGACCACGAGGCACAGCATGCTCAGCATGCCGATCCGCTCGGGGGTGTATCGAACGAGATCCCGCCCACTCAAGCGCCGCCAGCCCGGGCGATCGCCGGAGCGGATGTGCAGCCACGCACGCCAGCTCGTCCAGCGACGGTTGAGGGGATGCGTCGCCCGCCCCGCGGCGGCCATCCACGCGAGCAGCAGCGCGAGCGCCACCAGGAGGCCCACCAGTCCGAGGTCGGCCAGCGTCTGCACGACGAAGCCGTGGGCGTGCCTGACTTCGAGCGTCTCCGTTTCGTAGCGCAGGTGCGCCGTCTCATACCCTTCGGCGCCCGCGCCGAGCGTGGGATGGGCTTCGAAGACCTGCAGGGCCTCCTTCCAGTAGCGCGCGCGCACGCTCGCGACCGCCGTCAGACGGTCCGGCGTGTTCGGCGGAGGTTTGGCATTCGGGTTGGTCAGGGTGTCGAACACATGCGAGACGCTTCCCGTCAGCCCCCGGTGGCTGTGGGCGAGCGCCCCGGCGAACGCGATGACCGCGAGCACGATCAGCGCCAGCAGCGCCGTCCCGGCCTGGCGGCGCAGCGCGAGCGAGGGCGCCCGGCGGCCCGTCAGGAATCCGATGGCGATCCCCGCGAGCGCCAGCAGCAGGATCATCGCGACCACCAGCGCGCCCAGCTGGTGCCCACCGGTGGTGCGCTGCGCGAGCGTAACGCCTTCTGAGCTGAGCGCGTGCCTGGAGAAGTCCCACGCGGCCACCGCTCCCGCCCCCAGCGCCCCGACGATCAGCAGCGCGGCGCCGCGCAGGCGCAGGGGCACCAGGCAGAACCACAGCACCAGGCCGACGGCCAGCGCCGCCAGGGCGCCGCGCGAGTAGGCGAGCACCAGCGTCAGCAGGAGCACGCCCATCGCCGGGTAGGCCAGCGCGCGCAGCAGCGCGTGGCCGGTGCGGCGCGCGCCCAGCCACAGGCAGCAGATGGCGCCCATCGCGGCAGTCAGGCCGATCGCGTTCCAGTAGCCGTACGGTTCGTTCAGGCGGGCGAACGTGTTGGACGGCGCAAGGCTGCCCGGGAAGACCTTCGTCAGCAGCGCGTAGCCGCACACGACCACCGCCGCCAGGGTCAGCCCGCCGAGGACCGCCGGCCAACGTTCGGGAGCGACGCGCACGAGCGCCACCCCCGCGCCGAACACGCCGCTGTAGGCGAGCAGCCGCCCGGAGTCCTGCCAGCTGTGGTCGGGCTGCACCGACCAAACGATCGAGAGCGCGGTCAGGACCGTGAACGCGAGCAGGAGCCCGACGGGCCAGAGCCCGTACGCGCGCGCGCCCGAAGGGGCCAGGATCACGGCCGCGGCCACCACGAGGCCGGCCCCGAGCGTGAGCGCCATCTCGGTGGTGGTCATCGATTCGAGGTTCAGGCCGCCCTTGGCGTAGAAGGTGATGAAGCAGAAGATCGCCGCGATCAGCAGCGTGGGCCACCACAGCCCGTGCCGGGCGCCCGCCGGATGAGCGCTCGGCGCCCGTGGGCGCCATCCGCCGCGCACGGGCGCCGAGGGCGGTGCCACGCCCAGCGCCGGTGCGGGCTCAGTCGGAGCGGTCGGCACGGACACGGTTGCGCACTGCGCTGCCCACGACCAGCAGCAGGCAGGCGAGCAGGAAGGCCAGGGTCGCGAGCAGGGGAGTGGGCAGGGAGCTGAGCGCGGATGCGACGTTGACGTGCACGACGCCGGGATGGACCACCGCACCGCCCACTCTGACCGGTGCAGGGCTGGCGTGCTGCGCGTGCGTGAGCGCCCGCTGCTCGGACGGCGTGGCGGGGATCGCGACGCTCTGGCCCGCGATCGCGTTGGCGCCCCGCCCGCCGGCCGCAGCCGCGAGCTGAGCCTGGCGGATCAGGGACGAGCAGTCGCTGTACTCTTCGGTGTCGGCGCTCAGCTCTTTCAGCGCTTGGCCGTACGCGCTCTGGCTGAACCCGCTCAGCGACTGCCCGTGGGTGCAGCGCAGGATGATCGTTTCGCCGACGTTGGCGCTCGCCGGCGGGGCGATCGCCAGCAGCATGGCTGCAAGCAGCGCGGCTGCCAGCAGCGCTGCCGGTCGGCTCTCGAGACGGGCGATGCTCATAGGCTGACCGGTCAACGCTACCAACGCGTGCGGGAGAGGCCGAGGCTGGACAGCGCGCGCGAGAACCCCTGCGCCCAGGCGTCGTGGCTGAAGGCCAGCACGTCGGCTGAGCCGGCGCTGCCCATCCGGCTGCGCAGCTGACGGTCGGCCGCGAGCCGCGCGATCGCGTCGGCGAGCGCGCCGCTGTCGCCGGCCGGGACGATCAGGCCGTTGTGCCCGTCGCGCACCAGGCCGCCGGCGGCGGCTCCCACGGCGTCTGTCGCGATCACGGCGAGCCCCCGGTTCATGGCCTCGTTGACAACCAACCCCCAGGGCTCGCGAAAGGTGCGGGTGGGGACCGAGGGCACGACCAGCACGTCGCACGCCGCGTACACGTCGCGCAGCGCCACCGGCTCGAGCCGGCCGAGGCAGACGATCGGCGATCCGTGCTGGCCGACCCAGCCGTCCTGGCCGTGCGCCCCCGATCGGGCGCCCTGCCCGCCGAGCAATACGGATCTCGATCCGACCCCGGCGAGCATGAGCGCGCCGTCCGGCGCGGCCAAGCCCGCAGCGCGCCAGGCCGCCAGCAGCACCGGCACGCCCTTCTCGGCGGCCGGCCGGCCCACGAACAGGAATCTGACCTCGGCCTCGGCCGGCCATCCGGGATCGCTCGGCGCTTTGATCTCGGGCGAGCGCCAGAAGTCGTTGTCGACCGACTGCGGGGCGACGTGCACGTTGCGCGCGCCGCGTGCGCTGACGTAGGCGCTGACGTGCGGACCGTAGGTGACCACCGCGTCGGCCGAGCGGTACAGGCGCCGCAGCGGCAGGTAGCTGAGCGCGTGCGCGGCGGTTCGCGGGTGCGCCCACAGCGAGGCCCACAGGATCAGCGGGACGCCGCCGCGACGCGCTCCCGCCCACGTGGCCAGCGGCGCGAGGCGTCCGCCGGTGGGGCACACGACGGCGCGGTAGCGCCCGCTGGCGGCCAGCGAGAGCAGCTCGCGCGGGCGCACGCGGCGGTGCGGGAACGGCAGCTCTCCCGCGTAGTCGGCGCCGCCGTGCTTCGAGCGCCCGCCGAACAGCGCGAGCTCGATCTGCTCGCGCTCGTGCAGGCGCGCGAGCGCCCCCACCCGGTAGGCGGGCGCGTGTCCGGTGACGAACAGGACCGGCCTCACGCCAGCACGTGCTCGTAGGCGGCCAGCGTCTGCTCGCCGCAGCGCTCCCAGGTGAAGTTGGCGGCGACGGTCGCGCGCGCGCGCTGCCCGGCCTCGCGCAGGCGGTGGGGGTCGGAGAGGAGCTCGTCGATGCGCTGGGTGAGCCGCTCGATGTCGCCGGGCGGAACCAGCAGGAAGCCGTCGCCGGCGGCCGCGATCTCCTCGGGCCCGGGCTCGCCGCGGCAGCCGATCGCGGGCACGCCCGCGGCCATCGCCTCGACGTAGGCCACGCCGAAGGCCTCCTCGGTGGAGGGCATCACGAACAGCGTGCAGCGGCGCGCCTGCTCGATCGCCTGCTCGGGCGGCAGCTGGCCGTGGAAGTCGACCCGCGCGGCGACTCCCAGGCGGGCTGCGAGCCCTTCCAGCGCGATCCGCTCGGGGCCGTCGCCGATGATCGCGTAGCGCAGCGTGGGGTGGCGCTGGCCGAGCACCGCCAGCGCGCGCAGCACGTCGGCGTGGCGCTTGCGGGCGACCAGGTGCGCCGACCGTGACCAGCGATGGAGGTCCCGCCCCTCCGTCCCTCGCGTCCCCCCTCCCACCCGTCGCGCGGCGCGGGGCGCTGGGCGGAGGGGAGATCGGTGCCGAGGTGCACCACGCGCGTCTCGCCGGCGCCGTCGGCGCGAGCGAGCTCGGCGATGCCGTGGCTGTTGGCGAGCACGAGCCGGGCGGCGCCGAGGCCGCGCGCCACGGCCTCCGCGCCGTCCTGGCCGCGTCTGGCGGTGTAGAGCACGTCGCCGCCGTGGACGGAGACGATCACGGGCCGGTCGATGCGCGCCCGGCGGACGGCGTCGCCGGCGGGCACCGCGTTGTGGGCGTGGATCAGCTCGAACGGGAACGAGCGCGCGAGCCGGCGCAGCGCGAGCGCCAGCGGGGGCGCCGCCCACGCTCCCCAGGCCGCGTAGGAGCGCTCGCGCGGCGGCGAGACGTAGGGGACATAGGTGACCGGCAGCCCGTCGCGCGCCTGCGTGCGCGGCTCGCGCACGAGCTCGGCCAGCGCGCTCGCGGCGCCGCGCGGGCCGGCCGCGAGCGAGGACCGGGGCGGGACGAGGCGGTGCAGCACGAGCACGCGCACCTCCGCGCCGGCGTCGCGCGCGGCGAGCGCCTGGCGGTGGGCCCAGACCCCGAGCACCGGATCGCGGCGGCTCGGGTAGAACTCGGCCACGACCGCCACCCTCGGCCCCCTGCGGGGAGATCCGTTCACCAGCTGCGGTGGGTCGTGAGCGTGCGTCCGGCCTCCCGCGCGCTCAGGTACGGGCGCTCGGCGAGGAACGAGCGCGCCTCGGCGACGGCCTCGCCGCGCGCGTAGCCGGCGGCGGCGGGAGCGGCGCGGTGGCGGATCGAGACGGCGTCGACGATGCCGCAGCGCCAGCCGTGCTCGCGCGCGAGCGCCGCCCAGTGGACGTCGAGACCCCAGCCCATGCGCAGCTCGGGGAACGGCAGCAGGACTCCGAACGTGGGACTGGCGAACGCGGTGACCGGGCCGATCTCCACGAAGCACGTCTCGCGCACGACGCTCCCCGCCCGCCGCCGGGTGACCGGCCAGGCGGCGTGCGAGTGCAGGCGATGGGCGGGCTGTGCGAGCGCCAGCGAGAAGCGCTCGCACAGGAACAGGAAGCGGTCGAGGAAGCCGCGCGGCAGCTCCACGTCGTCGTCGACGCACCAGCAGCCAGTCGTGACCGTCGGCCGGATGGGCGGCGAGCAGCAGGTTGAGGTTCTCGAACTTGCCGCGTCCCTCCGGCCGGCACGTGTGCAGCTCGACGTCGTGGCGCGAGCGCAGCAGCTCGGCGCGGATCGCCGCGGCCAGCTGCGCCGCTCCGGGCGCTCGCACTCCCAGCGCGAGCACCCGCCGCAGGGGGGGGCGTGGCGTGCGGCGAGCTCGAGCCGCAGGCGCCTGCCGCTGAGGATCTCCCATGCGTTCACCGCCTCGTCGCTCGCCTCGCGGCGCAGGGCGTCGAGGCCGCCGACGGTGCCGCTGGCGCCGGACAGGAAGTCCTCCGCGGCCGCCGATCGAGTCGCGCGCGCCCCGACCGCGTTCGCGCAGCGCCTCGCGCAGGCGCCCGCCGCTGTGCGCCACCATCGTCAGCCCCGCCGGGCAGCGGCGGCGCACGACGTGCCCGAGGCAGCCGGCGAGCGTGAGCAGCTCCGCCCCGAGCGAGGGCGCCCGCCCGCGGCGGGCGTCGAAGCGCCGGGCGGCGCGCCCGCGCGCGTAGGCGGCGCGCGCGAGCGAGCGCAGGCGCGCGTCGGCGCCGGCGCGACGGTGCTCGACCGACGCGCCGGCCACGTACAGGACGCGCGCGCCCGGCGTGTGCGCGCGCAGGCGTTCCTGCCACTCCTGCTCGTCGCCGCCGTGCTCGAGCGAGACGTCGAACGGCCCCACCCGCTCGAGGGCGCTGCGGCGGATCGCCATGTTCGCGCCCCACGCATAGCGGGCGTCGGTGTCGTGCGCGCCCAGCTCGAGCGTGGTGATCGGCGGGTGCTCGCGCCCGCAGGCGCGCGGCGCGGCGACCCTCGAGGCAGGCCCTGATCGGCCCGGTGAACACGTCCACCTGCGGGTGCTCGCGAGCGGCCGCCAGCAGCGCCCCGAGCCAGCCGGGGCTCGCGCGGATGTCGTCGTCGACGAACACCACGAGCTCGCCCGTGCGAACGCTGGACGCCGGTGTTGCGGGCGACGTTCAGGCCGAGCGGGCCCGGGTGGGGCTCGTAGCGGGCGCCGAAGCGCTCGGCCAGCTCGCGCGCCGCCTGCGAGGGGCCGGCGTCGTCGACCACGAGCACCTCGGCGCCGGCCTGCGCGGCGTCGGGCGCGATCGAGGCCAGCGCCACCTCCAGGTAGGAGCAGGCGCGCGCGCGTGGGGATCACGATCGAGGCTGGCGGGGCCATGACTGGCAGAGAGTCTAGGTTTGACGCCGGGATGGTCCTGTTCCTGCACAACCGCTACCGCACCACCGGCGGGGAGGAGCGCGCGGTCGAGGACCTGCTGTGGCTCGTGCGCGAGCACCTGGGCGAGCCCGCCGAGCTGCTGGCGCGCGCGCCGGCCCGAGCGCTCGGCGCGCCTCGGGCGGGCACGCGCCGCGGTCGGGCTGCTGCGCGGCGGGCTCGAGCCCGGGGAAGTCGCGGGCGCGGTGCGGCTGAGCGGCGCGCGCGTCGTGCACGCCCACAACCTGCAGCCGGCGCTCGGCTGGCGCGCGCTGGCCGCGGCGCGGGCCGCCGGCGCGCGGGTGGTGCTGCACCTGCACCAGTACCGCCTGGTGTGCGCGATCGGCGTGTGCTTCACGCGCGGCGCCGAGTGCACGCGCTGCCACGGGCGCGACACGCTCCCGGGGGTGCGCCTGAACTGTCGCGGCAGCGTGCCCGAGGCGGTCGCCTACGGCGCGTCGCTGGCGCTCTGGCAGCGCCGCCTGGTGGAGCAGGCGGACGCCGTGATCGTCCCCAGCGCGTTCGCGCGCGAGCGCCTGCGCGAGCTCGGCGCGCCGCTGCCCTGGGAGCGCGTGCACGTGCTCGCTCCGCCCCTGCGCGCGCCGATCGCCCGGCGAGATCGGATGCCACGGCGGATGCCTACGCGCTGGTGGTGGCGCGCCTGGCGCCCGAGAAGGGCGTGGACGTGGCGATCGACGCCTGCCGGATGGCGGGCATGCCGCTGGTGGTGGCCGGCGACGGGCCCGAGCGCGCGGCGCTGATCGAGCGCGCCGGCGACGGCGCGGTGCGCTTCGTCGGGCAGGTCGGACGACGCCCGGCTGGCGGCGCTGCGCGCCGGGCGCGGCGATCGCGCTGGCGCCGTCGCGCTCGGGCGAGACGTTCGGGCTGGCGGCGGCCGAGGCGATGGCCGCCGGGCTGCCGGTGGCCGCCAGCCGCGTGGGGGCGCTGCCCGAGCTGGTCGATCCCGAGGCGCTCGTGCCCGCCGGCGACGCGGGCGCGCTGGCGGACGCGATCGCGCGCCTGGCCGGCGATCGCGAGGCCGGCGAGCGGGGCCGCGAGCGGGTGCGCGCGCTGTGCGCCCCGGAGGTGGTCGCGCGGCGCGCTCGCAGACGTCTACGACCGCGTAGCACAACCGGGATCGTCGAGCACGTAAGCTCCGCAGCCGTGCGATCTGCCCGCAGCGCCCTGATCACGGGCATCACCGGCCAGGACGGCTCGTTCCTGGCCGAGCTGCTGCTGGAGAAGGGCTACAGCGTCACCGGCGTGTCAGGGGCGCGGCCGAGGAGTCGCTCGGCTGCAGCGAGCACCTGCGCGGGCGGGTGCAGCTGGTGCACGGCGATCTGCTGCGAGCCGGAGACGCTGCGCGCGGCGATCGAGCAGGTGGCTCGCGCGCGATCGACGGTTCGCACGAGATTTCGAGATCTACCACCTGGCGGCGCCCTCGTTCGTGCCGGCGTCGTGGCAGCGGCCGGGCGAGACGATGCGCGCGATCGCGGGCTCGTGCGCGGCGATCCTCGAGGCGGTGCGCGACGTCGACCGGGAGACGCGGGTGTTCGTGGCCGCCTCCGGCGCGATCTTCGGCGAGGCGCCCGAGAGCCCGCAGCGCGAGGACACGCCGTGCCGGCCGACGACGCCGTACGCGATCGCCAAGCTCGCCGCGCACCAGCTCGTGGGCGCGCTGCGCGCCCACGACGGGCTGCACGCCAGCTCGGGCATCATCTTCAACCACGAGTCCGAGCGCAGGCCGGAGCAGTTCGTGACGCGCAGGATCACCCGCGGGGCGGCCGCGATCAGCCTGGGCATTGCAGCAGGAGCTGACGCTGGGCTCGCTGGAGGCGGTGCGCGACTGGTCGTTCGCCGGGGACATCGTCACGGGGCCTGGCTGATGCTCCAGCAGGACCGCCCGGACGACTACATGCTGGCCAGCGGCGTGCCGCACACGGTGGCCGAGCTGGCCACGGCGGCGTTTGCGTGCGTGGGCTTGGAGGCCGAGCGCTACCTGCGCGTGGACCGCTCGCTGGTGCGGCCGGCGGAGAGCACCCCGAGCGTGGGCGACCCGCCAAGGCGCGCGAGCGGCTCGGCTGGGAGCCGCGGGTGGGCTTCGAGGAGCTGGTGGAGCGGATGGTGCAGGCCGACCTGCGCTCCCTGCGGGCCATGGCCACCGCGTCCCAGTGAGGCCATAAACTGGCGGCCTGGATGACGACCGTCGGCGTGATCGGGCTGGGCTACGTGGGTTTGCCGCTCGCGGTGGCGTTTGCGCAGGAGGGCTGCGAGGTGGTCGCGGTGGACGTGGATTCGCGCAAGGTGGAGGCGATGAGGGCGGGGCAGTCCTACGTCGAGGACGTCTCCTCCGAGGTGCTGAGGGAGGTCGCCGAGCGGTTCATGCCGACGACGCGCTACTGCGCGACTTGGCCAAGGCGGACGCGGTGCTCGTGTGCGTGCCGACCCCGCTGACGCGCAACCGCGAGCCCGATCTCGGCCCGCTGGTCGATGCCACGCGCGCGCTGGCGGAGGTGCTGCAGGCCGATCAGCTGGTGGTGCTCGAGTCGACCACCTACCCGGGCACGACGCGCGAGCGGGTGGCTCCGCTGCTGGAGGAGGTCAGGGCTGGCGGCCGGGCGCGACTTCTATCTGGCGTTCTCGCCCGAGCGGGTCGACCCCGGACGCACGGACTTCACGCTGCGCAACACCCCAAAGGTCGTCGGCGGGCTGACCGAGGCTTGCGCGGAACGCGCGGAGGCGCTGTACGGGCTGGTGTGCGACCAGGTGGTGCGCGTGTCGAGCCCCGAGGCGGCGGAGCTGACGAAGCTGCTGGAGAACATCTTCCGCTCGGTGAACATCGCGCTGGTCAACGAGCTGGCGATGCTGACCGACCGCATGGGGATCGACGTCTGGGAGGTGGTCGACGCCGCCTCGACCAAGCCGTACGGATTCATGCGCTTCGAGCCGGGCCCGGGCATGGGCGGTCACTGCCTGCCAGTCGACCCGTTCTACCTGAGCTGGCGCGCGCGCGAGTTCGACATGGCGACCGAGTTCATCGAGCTCGCCGGCAAGGTCAACCAGCAGATGCCCTACCACTGCGTGGCCAAGGCGCAGCGTGCGCTCAACGACAGGGGGATGTCCGTCAAAGGCGCCCGCGTCGCGGTCGTGGGCGTCAGCTACAAGCCCGGCGTGGGGGATGTGCGCGAATCGCCGGCGCTGAAGATCATCTCCCTGCTGCAGGGACCTGGGCGCGGAGGTTCTCTACCACGACCCGCACGTGCCCAGCCTCGCGGAGTTCGCCCTCGCGAGCACCCCTCTGGAGGATGCCGTGGCGGACGCCGACCTCGCGCTGATCGTCACCGCCCACCCGGGCGTCGACCACGAGCTGATCGCCCGGCGCGCCCGCCTGGTCGTGGACCTACGCGGCGTGACGCGCACCTCGAGCGACTCCCAACGTCGTCCGGCTGTGATTCGCGAGGGGGCGGACGCCGGCGCGAGCGCTCCCGGGCCGCTGCTCGCAGACGGGGTGCAGGTGGGAGAGGGGGTCTCGTTCGGGGCGTACGTGGTGGTGCACGAGGGGACTGTCATCGGCGATGGCTGCTCGATCGAGGACCACGCGGTGCTCGGCAAGCGCCCGCGGCTCGCGCGCCATTCGCAGGCGCACGGCGATGTGGGCGTGCTCGAGCTCGGCGCGGGGGCGAGCGTGGGCACCGGCGCCGTCGTGTTCGCGGGAGCGCGCGTCGAAGCGGATGCGATCCTGGGCGACCAGTGCTTCGTGCGCGAGCGGGCCCTGATCGGCGCCGGGTCGGTCATCGGCCGGGGCAGCGTCGTGGACAACGACGTCGTGGTCGGGGCGCGCGTGCGCGTGCAGACGGACGTCTACCTGACCGCGTTCACGCTCGTCGAGGACGACGTGTTCGTCGGTCCCGGGGCGATCACCACCAACGACGACACGATGGCCCGTCACGGGGTGGGGGGGACTTCGAGGGTGGGCGGGACTCGATTCGCGGCGCGACGCTGCGACGCGCCTGCCGTGTGGGCGGCGGCGCGGTCCTCACCCCCGGTGTGGAGATCGGCGAGGAGGCGTTCGTGGCGGCCGGCGCGGTGGTCACGCGCGACGTCCCCGCCCGCGCGGTCGTCATGGGCGTGCCGGCGCGCTTCGTGCGCGAGGTGCCCGACGAGGACCTGCTCGAGCGCTGGCGCTAGACCGGCTGCGCTGCGGGCGGCCGCGACCACCTCGTCCGCCTGCGCCCGCGTGAGCACCGGGCTCATGGGGATCGCCAGGTGCGTGCGCGCCGCGTGCTCGGTCGCAGGCAGCTCGACGCCCGCGCCCCACTCGCGCATCGGCGGCTGGCGGTGGACCGGCGTGCGGTAGTAGGCCTTGCAGCCGATGCCGCCGCGCTGCGAGCGCCGCTTCCAGGCGCTCGACCTCGGGGTCGCGCACCACATACAGATGCCAGGCGGGCGATGCTCCGGTGACCGGCCGGGGTAGCCCGACCAGCTCGCCGAGCCCGGCCTCCTCGTAGTGGCGTCCGGCCAGCCTGCGGCCGCGGGCCCACTCCTCCAGGTGCGGCAGCTGCACGCGCAGGATCGCCGCCTGCAGCTCGTCCAGGCGCGAGTTGTAGCCGAGCTGCTCGTAGTCGACCTTATCGCGCGAGCCGTGGAAGCGCAGGATCCGCGCCTGCTCGGCGATCCGATCGTCGGAGGTCGTGATCGCGCCGCCGTCCCCGAAGCAGGCGAGGTTCTTGGAGGGGAAGAACGAGAACGTGGCCGCCGTGCCGAGCGCCCCCGGGCGCCCGTCGCCCGCCGTGGAGCCGGCGGCCTGAGCCGCGTCCTCGAGCACGGGCACGCCCAGCGCCTCGATCTCCGCGATCGGCGCTACGTTGCCGAACAGGTGCACCGCGATGACGGCCCTCGTGCGAGGGGTGAGCACCACGCGGACCGTCTCAGCGCTCACGCAGTAGGTGTCCGGGTCGATGTCGCAGAACACCGGCCTCGCCCCCGTCGGCGGGATCGCCTCGGCGGAGGCGTAGAACGTGAACGACGGCACCACCACCTCGTCGCCCGGCCCGACGCCCATCGCCCGCAGCGCGATCGTGAGCGCGTCCGTGCCATTGGCCACGCCGACGGCGTGGGCACAGCCGCAGTAGGCCGCGAACTCCCGCTCGAACGCGGCCACCTCCGGGCCCAGGATGTAGCGCTCGGAGTCGAGCACCCGCTCGATCGCTGCGCGCAGCTGCACGCGCAGGGCGACCAGCGGCGTCGAGGTGTCGAACAGCGGCACGCCCACGGCGTTCAGCGCGCCGCCAGCAGCTCGAGGTCGGCGCGCGTCATCAGCCGGATCAGCTCCTCGAAGCTGGTTTGCGGCTTCCAGCCCAGGTCGCGCTCGGCCTTCGCTGCGTTGCCGATCAGGTGGTCGACCTCGGCCGGGCGCACGAACGCCGGGTCGATCGTGGCGTAGCGCTCGAAGTCGCCCAGCCCGGCCTCGTCGAAGGCGATCTGGCAGCAGTCGCGCACCGAGTGGGCTTTCCCGGTCGCTATCACGTAGTCCTCGGGGACATCCCGCTGTAGCATCAGCCACATCGCTTCCACGTAGTCCTTTGCATAGCCCCAGTCGCGTTCCGCGTCGAGGTTGCCCAGGCGCAGCTCCTTCGCCAGCCCGTGCTTGATCGCCGCCGCGTGCCACGTGATCTTGCGCGTCACGAACTCCAGGCCCCGGCGGGGGGAGTTGTGCACGACCAGTCGACCCACCCCGGCGCAGAAGAAGCCGCTCTCGGTCTCCAAGTCGAACACCCATTCATCGCTTGGCACGGTTGCGCTCGCAATGCGGCGCACCTCGGACGGGCTGCGCAGCAGGTGCCGACCCTTGGCGCCCACCCTCACCGGCGACCGGAGGTTCAGCTGGTAGTAGGTCCGTCCGGCGCGCTGCTCGACATAGACCGAGGCCGGCTGTCGTTGGTTGAAGTACAGAAGACATAGACCTTGAGCGAGCACCGCGCTGTTGGTCTTGATCGAGTCTCCGTTGCCTCTCTTCAGGCCATCGCCCGCGTAGTAGCCGGAGAGGAACGCTCGTTGCAGCTCGCCGTCCGCGTTGAGCACGACCGGCGGAACCTGCTTGAAGGCCGCTGACGTGTACAGCTGCTCTCGCAACCAGGGCCCGATGCCGCCGGCGCCCGAGAAGTTCACGACGTCAACCGAGGCATCGGGATCGAAGCCGGATGTACCCGTCGATTCACGCGACAGGCCGAGGAAGACTCGTGACCACAGCTCCATCGCGCGGCAGCGGATGAGGAAGTCGTTGTTGGTGAGCCTCATCTGGCCACCGTCCGCCGAGACATAGCCGTCGGCCGCGAGGAGCCCCAGCAGCTCGGCCATCTCGGGAGTGATCGCGGTCCACGCCGGTGAATCGGGCATCCAGCGGGCTATCGCAAGCTCGTCGCCCTCCTGGACCT
The DNA here is from genome assembly GCA_963711985.1 of uncultured Solirubrobacteraceae bacterium. Taxonomy (GTDB): domain Bacteria; phylum Actinomycetota; class Thermoleophilia; order Solirubrobacterales; family Solirubrobacteraceae; genus Palsa-744. Next base: position 103,483 of record CAVQGG010000009.1, read on the forward strand.
CGCCTGCGCTGATCGGGGTGCGCTCATCGTCGAGCATCGTGTGGTGTGCGGTCACGTCCACCACGCCACCGCGCGCCTGAATGCTGAGAAGCTCGTGGTCCGGGTCCGCGTGCCGGCGCCGTGTTGCCGTGATCGCCCGGACGTACGTCCAGTCCTCGCCGTCCCACACCTCGACCACATTGTCGGTCGTGAAGCTCTGGATACTCTGGCCCTTGCGCCGCAGCGGCACCAGGTCCGCGGGTGTCTTGATCGAAACGATGCCCAGCTGTCTGACGATCAGCGGGGTATTTTGAGACACACACTCGTGGTTGAACAGTATCCCTGACGTCGCGTGCAGGTCGTAGGACTCGCGGTAGTTGACCGTGATGAAGTGACCGTACGCCTTCGCCACCCCGTATGGAGAGCGAGGGTAGAACGGGGTCGTCTCCGTCTGGGGGACCTCCAGCACCTTGCCGAACATCTCGCTCGAGGACGCCTGGTAGAAGCGCGCGTCGGGGCAGACTTCGCGCATCGCCTCGAGCATCCGCGTGACGCCCACGCCGGTGAACTCGGCCGTGAGCGTGGGCTGGATCCAGGAGACCGCGACGAAGGACATCGCGGCGAGGTTGTAGATCTCCGCCGGTTTGGACGCACGCAGCGCGTCCACGAGCGAGCGCTGGTCGAGCAGATCGCCCTGGTGCAGCGTCAGGCGCTCGCGGATGTGCTCGATCCGCTCGAACTTCTCGGTGGACGCGCGGCGCACCATGCCGTGGACCTCGTAGCCCTTCTGCAGCAGCAGCTCGGCCAGGTAGGAGCCGTCCTGGCCGGTGACGCCGGTGATCAGCGCTGAGCGTTTATCTGGCATTGCCGGGAGCCTATCGGCCGCCGGCGATGGGCCCGTGGATGCTCAGCGCGAGGCCGACGACGCCGGCTCGGCAACTCGCTCGCCCGCGTTTTTCACGCCGCGCAGCCATCGCACGGTGGCTGCGATCCCGTCCTCCACCTCGATCCGCGCCTCCCAGCCGAGCAGCCGCCGCGCCTTCTCGACCGACGGCCAGCGCCGCTGCACGTCGACCGCGAACGTCGGCAGGTGCGTCAGCTCGAACGCCTCCGGGTCCTCGCCGCACGTCTCCCACACGATGCGCGCGATCTCCACGATCGTCAGCTCGCGCGAGGAGGAGATGTTGAAGTCCTCGGTCAGCCCCGCCGGCGAGCTCATGGCGGTCACGATGCCGTCGGCGATGTCGTCGATATGGGTCAGCGTCCTGGTCTGCTCGCCCGAGCCGAAGATCTCCAGCGGCCGCTGCCCGGAGAGCACCTTGTCGATCAGGTCGGGCACCGCGTGCGCGATCCCGGGCTCCGCGTCGGGCATCTCGCCCGGGCCGTACGCGTTGAACGGGCGGCAGATCGTGTACGGGAAGCCGTGCTCTTCGTGCGCGGCGCGGCAGTACACCTCGCCGGTGAGCTTCGAGAAGCCGTACGCGGACAGCGGCACCGGGCACTGCGGCAGATAGTCCTCCGGCGTGGGAAACAGCTCCGCGCGCTCGAACACCATCGAGGAGGACACGTACACGAAGCGCTCCACCTCGAGCTCGAGCGCCGCGCGGATGACCGCGTTGTAGAGCGCGTTGTTGACCTCGGTCAGCGTGTGCGGCAGCCGGTGGAAGTTCGCGATTCCCCCGACGATCGCTGCGAGGTGGATGACGTGCGTGCAGCCGCTCATCGCCGCGCGTGCCTGCTCGGGCACGCGCAGGTCGCCGGTGTGGACCTCGCAGCCCTCGCGCATCCACTGCGGCGCCATCCGCTGGTCGGACACGCGCACCTCGTAGGCGGGATCGGCGAGCAGCCGTTTGACCACCGCCGCTCCGATCGTGCCGGCGCCGCCGGTGACCAGGGCCCGGCTCATCCGCTTGGGTGGGTGGGGACCAAGACAACCAGCTCGGAGGCGTAGGCGAACACCTGGGCGGCGCCCCAGCAGTTCCAGGGGTCCACGATCAGGCAGTCGCGCGCGGCGCGCTCGGCGATCGCGGCAAGCGTGCGCTGGTCGCGGAACTCCGAGTGGTTGGTGGCCACGACCACCAGCTCGGCTGCGTCGACGGCCTCCTCAAACGGCATGGTCGGCGTGGGCACGTGCGGATCGTGCACGGCGACGTCGGCCAGCTCGCGTTCCAGCAGCCGGATCAGCTTGTGCGCCAGCGAGTCGCGCTCGTCGTCGGTGTCGGCCTTGAAGGCCAGGCCGAGCACGGCGACCTTGCGGTTGGCGAGCGACCCCAGCCGCCGTCGTGCCCCCTCGACCAGGAACAGGGGCACCGACTCGTTCACGCGCGAGACCGCCAGCAGCATGCCGGGCGCCGCCGAGCGCTCCTCCGAGAAGGCGAAGTCCTTGCGCAGGCACGTGCCGGCCGTGAAGCCGGGCTGGGCGATGCCGCCACGGGGGTAGTCGCGGTTGATCAGGTCGATCACCTCGAACACGTTCGCCGAGTAGCGCTCGCAGTCCATCATCAGCAGGTTGGGCAGGGCGAAGTGCGTGTAGCGCAGGATGTTCGTCCAGATCTTGGCCAGCTCCGCCTGCACAGGCGTGGTCTGCACGATCGGCGCTGCGAACACCCCGAACAGCTCCGCCACCACGTCTCCCGAGCGCGCGCCGACGCCGCCGATGATGCACGGCAGCGTGTCGATCTCCGTCAGGAAGCGCCCGGCGGCGATGCGCTCGGGGGCGTGCGCCACGAACACCTCCTCGCCGATGTCGAAGCCGCGGTGCTTGGTCAGATAGCCGGCCACGAAGTCGGTCGTTCCCGGCGCCACCGTCGAGCGCAGGATCAGCGAGTGCCCGGGCGCAAGCACTCCCAGCAGGTCGTCGAGCGCCGAGCGGATGTCGCGCATGTCGATCTCGATGTGCGAGAACGACGGTGTTCCCAGCGTGATCACGATCTGACGCGCGCGGGCGGCGTCGACGACGCGCTCGGACAGCGACAGCCGCGGGTGGGCGGGATCGGATCTCACGCGGTCGAGCAGCGCCTGCGCGCCGGTCTCCTGGAAGGGCATCCTCCCGTCGCGCACGGCGTCCAGGCGGGCGGGGTCGTTGTCGATCCCCACCACCTCCAGGCCGCGGTCGGCGAACGACAGGGCCAGCGGCAACCCGACGCGGCCGAGGCCGACGACGGCCACGTCGGCGGTGTTCTGCGTCGCGTTCATCGGAGTCATGAGGTTAGCGGCGCCCGCATGCCCTGCGCGCGGATCATCTGTCGAGCTGCTCCGGAGTAAGCTGCGCTCGCTTTGGACTTTCACGGAAAGGACCGTGCATGCCCGGCGTCATCCGCTGGCCATCCTCACTGAAGGGCAGGGTCGGCCGACGGTATCGGCGTGCCCAGCGGCTGTTCGAAGACGCCGTGTTGGAGCGTGGGCTGCAGAGCACTTGGGTCCCTGACGTGTCGTCGGGATACCTGTTTGTCGCCCGCGGTCTTTGGGGATGCCGGGTAGGCCGCCAGGATGCGTTCCTGGACTACGGATCGGGGAAGGGCAGGGCGCTGCTGGCGGCGGCTCGCTATCCGTTCGGCCGCGTGATCGGGGTGGAGCTGAACGAGTGGGACTGCGAGATCGCGCGTTCCAACGCAACGATCGCCGCTCCGCGCCTTCGCTGCTCACAGATCGAGGTGGTCACGGCGGACGCGACCGTCTGGCCGGTCCCCGACGATGTCACCTACGTCTACATGTTCAACCCATTCTGGGGCGAGACGTTCCGGATGATGCTGGACCGGCTGCTCGAGTCGCTGGATCGGCGGCCGCGCCCGCTGACGATCATCTACGTGTATCCGAAGTGCGCGCCGGAGCTGCTGGCCACGGGGCGCTTCACGCGGGTCAGGACGAGCCTTGGGCCGCGCCGGCACATCCCGCAGCAGCGGATCGAGGTGTTCCGCGCGATCGTCCCCAACATCGCAGCGACGGTCAGGGTTCCGGAGCGCCCGGGCCCCTCAGTTCAGCGCCTCCTCGGCTGGCTCAGGTGCTGGCGCAGGAAGCAGGCGACGAAGCGAGGGTTGTAGCGGGCATAGCGTCGCCACAGGCGCCGTGGCTCGCGTGAGAGGCGGTAGACCCACCCAGGCCGCTGCGCTGCATCCAGCCCGGCGCCTGCGCGACCAGGCCGGCGTGGAAGTGGAAAGCGGCGCCGACGCCGACCAGCATCGGCGCGGCGAGCCGGGGTCGCATGTGCAGCATCCACTTCTCCTGCTTGGGCTGTCCGGTGCCGACCCACACGACCGCGGCGCCCGAGGAGTCGATCGCGGCGCCCTGCCCGTATCGCTCGATCGCGTAGATTGCGGGCGCCGCGCATGATCGGAACCGTTGCGAGCGTGCGGATCGTCCGGTCGGCAACCGTCAGCGTCACGAGTGATCTTCGAGCGGGCAACAGCCTGTTGAACGTGTTGTTGTTCGCGGCTGCGCAGGAGTCTATCCAGCCCGCTTGAGACCGTTCATGAAACAGCGTGAACATCCTTGCCCTCGAGCTGGATCCCGGGTGAAAACCTGGCATAGCTCTGCTCATAGGCGATCTTCAAGTAGAAGGTGCCCGGACCGGCGAGGATATTGCACTTCATCGCGATCGTTTGATCTCCGGCCTGAAGCGCGAGCAGCTGAAGTCGGCCCCGGGCCGCGAACGCCGCGCACATCTCATGGAAAAAGCGGACGTGGCCAGGATTCGCGTTCAGCACGGATCCACGCTCGGCAAGGTAGCTGCGACCCTCGAGGTCGACGAGCTGCGCCACCGCCGCCTCCTCGCCGGCGCGGTCGACGATCTGGAGGTCTGCCCCCAGCTGCTCCTCGAGCTTGCGCCACTGCGCCCTCAGCGTTCGGCGGTGCTTTGCGCCCATCGCGTGCTCGAGATAGTCGCCCTCGGGTCGCCGTTCCAGGAAGGCGCGCTCGAAATGCTCGAAGCGGAGCGACCGTAGTCTCGTGTCGACCAGAGCCGAACCAACAGCCTCGAACACGGGCCCGCCCTCGACAAGCCATTCGAAGGCGATGAAGGACGACCCGGGGCCTCGTGCAAGGCTGCCAGCGAGCGCGACAGCTGCATCGTGAGCGCGAGCGCTCGAGATCAACGGCGTACCCAGGAGCGCCGGCAACAACCCGTGCCCGCGCCACGCGGACATCGATGGCAGCGGTATCCGGTGCCAGCGGTCCACCCTACGGACCGGCATGCAGGCGACCCACGCTTGGCCTTCGGCGACCACGGCCAGTGCCACCTCGTCGACTTCGTCGAGGCCGCGTGCCAGGGGCAGGACATAGTCCGGCTCGAAGAACGGGTTCGGCTCGAGCGCGACCTCGGCTAGCTCGTGCCAGCGGCCGAGGTCGCGCGCCTGCAGAGCGCTCAGCGGTATGAGTTTTGTCCTCATCGGAGCTCAGTCGCGCATTTCCCTCAGGTGGCGCACGTACTGGCGCAGGAAGCCGGCGAGAAAGAGGGGGTTGTAGCGGGCGTAGCGTCGCCACAGACGCCGCGGCTCGCGCGAGAGGCGGTAGGCCCACTCCAGGCCGCTGCGCTGCATCCAGCCCGGGGCCTGGGGAACCAGGCCGGCATGGAAGTCGAACGCGGCGCCGACCCCGACCAGCAGCGGGGCGGAAAGGCGTGGCCGCATCCGCAGCATCCACTTCTCCTGCTTGGGCTGTCCGGTGCCGACCCACACCACCGCGGCGCCCGAGGAATCGATCGCTGCGATCACGCTCTCCTCCTCCTCGGCGCTCAGTGCGCGGAAGGGCGGCGAGAAGCCGCCCGCGATCTGCAGTCCGGGGAAGCGCTCGCGCAGGCGCCGTTCGAGCAACTCGAGCGCCGCGGGCGTGCGACCGCCGTAGAGGTAGATCGGCGTGCCGGTGCGCGCGGCGCGCTCGCAGAAGCGGGCCATGAGGTCGGGGCCGTAGACGCGGGTGGCGCGGGCGTGGCCGAGCGCGCGCAGTGCCCACACCAGGGGCTGACCGTCGGGCACCGCAAGCGTGGCCCCGAGCACGGCCGCGCGCGCCTCGGGATCCTCGCGGGCGGCCATGATCAGGTTGACTGCGGCGGCCGTGACGTATCCGCGGCCTCCGGCCGCGATCATCGCTTCCATCCAATCGATCACCTCCTCGTAGTCGGAGACCGCCAGCGGGATGTCGAGTATCTCTGCGCGCGCAGGCGGGGCGGGAAGGGCCGAGGCGGGTGGGGTGCGGGCGGGAGGCGTGGAGATTGCGTGAAGATACCCGCCCTCGTGGAGATCGACACCGACTTCTGGCTGGGCCGGCGGGTGCTCGTGACCGGTCACACCGGCTTCAAGGGCGCGTGGCTGTCGCTGTGGCTGCAATCCCTGGGCGCTGCAGTGACCGGCCTGGCTCCCGGCGTTCCGACACGGCCGTCGCTGTATGAGCTGGCGGGCGTCGGTGCTCACATGCGCCAGCTCACGGCCGACGTGCGCGACGCGGTCGCGCTGCGCCAGGCGCTGCGCCAGGCGCGCCCCGAGGTCGTGCTCCACCTGGCCGCCCAGCCGATGGTCAGGCGCTCGCTGCGCGATCCCGCGATGACCTACGAGGTCAACGTGATGGGCACGGTCAACGTCCTGGACGCCGTCCGCCAGACCGGCCGCGAGGTGCTCGCGACCGTGGTGGTCACCTCGGACAAGTGCTACGAGAATCCGGGCGCCGGCGCGCGGCGGTTCGTGGAGGTGGATCCGCTGGGAGGGTCGGATCCCTACTCGAGCTCCAAGGCGTGCGCCGAGCTGGTGGCCGGCGCCTACCGACGGTCGTTCTTCTCCGGAGAGGACTCGCCACGGCTCGGAACGGCGCGCGCGGGCAACGTTATCGGTGGAGGCGACTGGGGCGAGGACAGGCTCGTGCCGGACACGGTCCGCGCGGTCGAGACCGGCGAGCCGCTGAGGGTGCGCAACCCGCGGGCGGTGCGTCCGTGGCAGCACGTGCTCAGCCCGCTCAGCGGTTATCTGCGCCTTGCGCAGGCGCTTTCACAGGGCGAGCAGGCGGCCCGTGCATGGAACTTCGGGCCCGCAGCACGGGATGCGCGGCCGGTGAGCTGGATCGTGCAGCGCCTCGCCGAGCTGTGGGGCGGCGAGCTGAGATGGCAGCTCGACGAGGGAGCCAACCCGCCCGAGGCCGGACACCTGGAGCTGGACTCCAGCGCGGCCGAACAGCTGCTGGGATGGCGGCCGGCGTGGCAGCTGGAGGATGCGCTCGAGCTGGTCGTCGAGTGGCACCGGGCCCACCGCAAGGGGGAGGACATGCGGCGTGTGAGCCTCGCGCAGATCGGGAGCCTCGGCTAGCTTGCCGCGCATTTGCAGGCATCTTTCATGCGACCAAATCGCAGAATTCGCCTGACAGGCAATATCCGTAAGCTGCCGGCGGATGAGCCCGCTGAGCCTCCGCCGCTACCGTGCTGAGCGTCTGCTGCGTCAGGAGTTCGAGGGGCTGCGGGGACGGGTGCTGGCGAGCGTGCGCGGACGGCTGCGAGCGAGCGGCGTGAGCCTCGATCAGGGGGACCTCGAGGCCTGCTATGGCCAGGCGTGGCAGGGCCTGTACATGGCTGTGATCGAGGGGCAGCAGATCGCCAGCCCGGCTGGCTGGCTCGTGCTGGTGACTTTCCGCCGGGCGATCGAGGAGCAGCGCGCGCGTGCTCGCGCCCATCGCGGCGGCGAGCTCCAGCCGAACGGCGCCGGCGGTGCGCACGGAGGCGCCCGGCCCGAGATGCAGAGCGGGGGCGCTGGGGAGCGCGACTTCGCCGCCGAGCTCGATGACCGAATGCGGCTGCGCCAGCTGTTCGAGGGGCTGCGTGGGCGGCTGGACGGGCGCGAGCGCGAGGCGGCGGCGCTGTGTTACCTGCAGGGCCTGTCGCGCTCGGAGGCGGCCGCGCGGATGGGCGTGAGCGAGGCGAGGATGCGCAGGCTGATGGAGGGTCGGGGGCCGGACCGACCCGGGGTCGCGGGCAAGGTCGGCGCGCTCGTGGACACGATCCGCGAGGGCGGCTGGTGCGAGGAGCAGGGCTCGCTGATGCGCGCTCTCGCCTACGGCATCCTCGACCCCGAAGGGGAGCGCTACAGGCTGGCGCTCATGCACCGCAGCCAGTGTCCAGCCTGCCGTGCGTACGTCGCCTCGCTGCGCGGCCTGGCGGCGGTGCTGCCGCCCGTGTTCCTGCCGTGGGGGCTCGGCGCGGGGGTCCTCGCGCGCGCCGGCGAAGGCGTCCACGCCGGTGGAACGGCCGCAGCGGCGAGTGGCGCCCCGGGTGGCGCCGGCGGCGGGGCGGGTGGCGCCGGCGGCGGGGCGGGTGCGGGTCTGCAGGCGGGGCGGGGGCTCGGGGGTGCACTGTCGGCGTCCGGGGCGGCCGGCGCGGGCGGGGCGGCAGGCGGAGGATGGCTGCTCGGAGCCGGCCCGCTCGGCGCCAAGCTTGCCGTCGGATGCCTGCTCGCGCTCGGCGTCGGAGCCGGCTGCATAGCGCTCGACGGCGGCCATCGAGCGCAGCGGCCCCGCCACGGACGCCACCATGCGTCTCGGTCCGGTGCGGGTGCGGCTGCGCGCACGCCAGCCGCCCACCAGCTGGGCGATCTGGCAGACGGCGCCGGCCGATCCCTCTCCGCGGCCGCCCGAGTTGACACCGCGTCGTCGGCGTCGCTCACAACATCAGCGAGAACCAGCCGCGAGTTCGGGCCGGAGCAGGCGTTGGCGTCCGGCGCCGCCGAACCGGCCTCCGGCGGCGGCCGTCAGGCCCCGAGCGCGCGATCGGCGTCCTCCGGCTCACGATCGCCGCTCACGGACGCCGGATCCTTCGCCGGCGGGTCCAGCCACGGCGAAGCCTCGGCTCCCGCCGGCGGTCGGTCGACTCCAGGATCCCCGGCCGGCGATTCAACCGCGGCCGAGCGTGAGTTCTCGCCCGGATAGCCTCGACGGGCAAGCGCTGGCTCGCTACGACCGCTATATAGACCAAGCGCACGCTTCCGGCGCCACACCCGCGATCATCACCTCGAAATGCCCTCGCCCAGCTCGCCAACCTCCCCGGTCGCGGTCATCGGCGCCGGCCCTCACGGCCTGTCGGCCGTTGCGCACCTGCGCGACGCCGGGGTGCCGACCGTGGCGTTCGGCGACGCCATGGCCTTCTGGCGTGACGCGATGCCCGGCGGGATGCTGCTCCGTTCTTCCCCGCGCGCCTCGAGCATCAGCGACCCTCGCCACGAGCTGTCGCTGACCCGCTGGGCAAGGGCGCAGGGACGTGAGCTCGGGAAGGTGCTCCCGATCGAGGACTTCATCGAGTACGGGATGTGGTTCAAGGACCGCGCGGTCTCCGATCTGGATCCGCGATCGGTGGCCCGGGTGCAGCACAGCGACGGCGGATTCGAGCGTCACGCTCTCCGACGGCGAGCGGTTGAGCGTCGAGCGCGTGGTGGTGGCCGCCGGGCTTGGCCCCTTCGCCTACACGCCACCCGTGTTCGCGGATCTACCCGCCGCGCTGGTCTCGCATGTTTCGGCCAGCCCGGCCATGGAGGCGTTCTCCGACAGGTCGGTGGCGGTGGTGGGGATGGGGCAGAGCGCGCTGGAGGGCGCTGCGCTGCTGCACGAGGCGGGCGCGAAGGTCGAGGTGCTCGGACGCCGGTCCGCAATCTTCTGGCTGGGCGCCTGGAGCGATGCGCGCTCGAACGGCTGCGCGCAGGCCCCGACCGTGCCGAGCGTCAGGACGCCGCCCAACCGGACGTGGCGTGCGCGCACCGGCCTGCACTGGCGTCCCGCGCCCACCGAGGTGGGTGGGCGCTTTGAGAGCTGGCTCGGCGCGGCGCCGGACGTGCTGCACCACTTCCCGCGGCGCATCCGTGCGCCCGTGACGAGTAGCTGCATCCGTCCGGCGGGTGCCAAGTGGCTACCGGACCGGCTGCGGGAGGTGAAGATCAGCCTCTCGCGCAGCGTCGTCGCGGCACGCGATCTGGGTGGCCGGGTGCAGCTGCGCCTCGACGACGGCTCCGAACGGTGTGTGGATCGCGTGCTGCTCGGGACCGGCTATGACATCGACGTTCGCCGTTATGCCTTTCTGAGCCCCGGGGTCACCGCGAAGCTGCGGATCCTCGACGGCTCGCCGATGCTGGGCAGGGGCCTCGAGTCTTCGGTCCCGGGCCTTCACTTCGTGGGAGCGCCGGCGTGTGAGAGCTTCGGGCCGGTGATGCGCTTCGTCGTGGGCACCGCATACACAGGTCCCGCGCTCACCCAGGCGATCCTCGGGCGACGCTGGCCGGCGTTTCGCTGGGCGTTCTAGCCGAGGCGGTCCCGACAACGAGCGGGGACCAGCGCGGCGGTGGTCAGCCCCGCGGGAAGACCTTGCCCAGGCGTCTGAGGGCGAGCGGGTTGCCGCGCGGGCGCAGCCTGCCGGAGGCGAGGGCGCGCAAGGGGTCCAGGCGTTCCCCGACGAGGTCCACCCAGTCCTGGTATGACAGACGCAGGCGCAGGTCCGGATTGGGCGCCTCCCCCTGCTCGACCCTGCTGGAGCCGTTGTTGACGGTCAGGTGCCAGGTGGGGATGTCGGGGTCGGTGAACTCCCACTGGAAGGTCGTGGGGCGCGCGAGCCCGTGATTGGGGTTCACCTGGCGACGGATCGTGTCGAACAGCAGCGCCACCGTCTCCTGGTCGCGCATCGAGGGGCCCTCGCGCACGCCGATCACGCCGGCTTTGGCGAGCGCCCGCCCGCGCTGGGATAGCTCGAGCGGCGAGAGCCCCGGTGGCAGCAGCGGCGGGCCGGGCAGCGTGTCCACGGCGAGACCGGCGGAGCGCAGCTTGGTGGTCATCGAGGTGAGGCCCTCCACGCCGACCTCGTCGAAGGTGGCGCCGAAGACCGTTATGTAGCGTTCGTCCCATCCCGGCGGCATCAGCACCTGGGCGGTGTAGCGGGTCACCTCGCGCAGGATGCGAGCGACCGCCTTCGGCACGCCGACCGGGTCTTCGCGGTTGAGGTCGGAGAGAAGCTTCACGCCGAAGCCGATGTGGCGCTGCTCATCGGCGGCGATGTTCGCCATGCCCTCGCGGAACGCCGGCAGCTGGTCGCGCCGCTCCAGGTAGCTGCAGATGAAGTGCTGGCCGGGCTGGGCCAGAGCCGCCTCGATCACCACGTGGTAGAGCGTCACCGCTGCGGCGAGCCGCGCGGGAGAGCGGTCGGCGCGGAGCTCGTCGGCCATGCGGTCGAGGCGATCGAAGATCTTGCGGAAGCCGGAGGTCAGCTGGGGCTTGACCGCCTGCAGGCCACTTGACATGGAGCCGTCGCCGATGCCGCAGACCTCTTGCATGAAGCGCTTGAAGAAGACGGCGTGGCGGGCCTCGTCCACCTGCTGTGTGGCCAGGAAGTACTTCTGCTCCTCGCGCGGCGCTGCGTCGATGTACGGGGACAGGTTGTCGGCGACGGCGTCCTCGCCCCAGAAGAACAGGCAGTAGTTCCACACTGCGGCCTGGCGCTCGAACTCTGTGAAGTCCTCCCGCCACTGGCGGGCGTCCTCGGTGAAGTCCAGCTCGGTGGCCGACCAGTTGCCGCGCTCCCAGCGCGAGTAGAGGTCCTCGTAGGAGATCGCGTCAGCGGGCAGGCCGGTCATATTGGTTGCGCCTGCCGCTACCGAGGTCGTTGCCGTCGCCATCGTCGTCGCTCCCGTCGCTCCGTTGCCGGCTCGAATCGATAACGAACGCTATCGAAATAGCGCTCGCTCTGTCAAGTAAGATGGAGAGCCATGGAGACCGCACAGACCGAAGGTGGGACGCGCACGGAGGCTGGAGGGGCTGGGGCGGGCGCGAATCGCATGACCCGCGAGCAGAGCCGGGCGAACACGCGCGAGCGGTTGCTGGCCGCGGCGCGGAGCGTGTTCGCGCGCAGCGGGTTCCATGGAGCGTCGGTCGAGGAGATCGCCTCGCAGGCGGGGTTCTCGACGGGTGCGCTGTACTCGAACTTCGACGGCAAGGAGGATCTCTTCCTGGTGCTGATGGAGCGCGAGATCGACGAGCACGCGCGCGAGATCGCAGACGCCGTGCGTGCGCGGGCATCGGTCGCCGAGCGGGCCGCCGGCGGCGCGCGCCAGTGGATGACGATGATCGAGCGCGAGCCCGACCTGCTGCTGCTGTTCATGGAGTTCTGGGCGTACGGCGTGCGCGACCCGCAGGTGAGGCCCAAGGTGGCCGCGCGGTTCGCGCAGGTGCGCCAGGTGTTGACGCGGCTGATCGCCGACGGCGTGCGCGAGTTCGAGCTCGAGCTGGACATGCCGGCCGAGCAGCTGGCGGTGGCGATCGACGCGCTGGCCGACGGCATCGCCCGCCAGAAGCTGGCCGATCCGGACGCCGTCCCGGACGAGCTGATGGGCAGGGTGCTCTCGCTGCTGCTGTCCGCCGCTACCCGTCCGGCGCCACGCACAGGCACGCGTAGTGGACCGTAAACACGCGCCGGGCCAGGGGTGGAGCGAGGCGGTGAAGGGCGCTTCGCACAGCCCACTTGGCGGTCCCGATGGCGCGCGCGCGCGAGCCCGTGGCGAAGAAGCGGTGGACCTCGAGCGGCAGCGGATCCTCCAGCTCCGCGACGATCGACAGGCCCGCACGCGCGACGATCTCCCGGATGGCGCGGCGGTCCAGCCGTTGCAGGTGGCCGACCGCGGCCGCGTGCTCGCGCTTGCCGGCCCGCCGCGCCGACCAGTTGGCCTCGAGCGGCACCTCGACGAGCACCGCCCGGCAGGCGCGGGCCACCTCGCTGAGCAGCGCCGCGGGATCGGGGACGTGCTCGAGCACGTGGCAGAGCAGGCCGAGCTCGTAGGCGCCGTCCGCAGCGGGCAGGCGCAGCCCGTCATATAGCTCGATCGACTCGATCTCGGGCCGCGCGCGCGCGATCTCGACGGCCGCTTCGGCGATCTCCACCCCTGCTAGCCGTCCGCCGAAGCCACGGTGGCGCAACTCGCACAGCAGCGCGCCGTCGCCGCAGCCGACCTCGAGCGTGCTCGCCGGCAGCACGCGCGCACGCGTGCACAGGGCGATCACATGGTCGGCCTTGCCGACGGCCCCCAACGCCCGCCAGCGCGCGTACAGAGCCGCCTCGGCTCCCTCCCGCGAGTAGGCGTCGTCGTAGAAGCGGACGAGGGCGGCGGAGTCCTCCACACCGGGGATTATTGTGGGCTCGATGACAGCGAAGCTCACGGCGTCGCTGCGCGAGGCGCCGGCGACCGTGCCGGCGCTTGCCGCGCTCGCGCTGTTCGTCGTGTGGGCGACCGACCAGGCGGGCTACCCGGTCACCCACTGGGCCCCGGGAGGGCTGATCGTGCTGGTGCTCGTCGGCATCGCGCTGGGCCTCGTCCGGCTCCGCGCGGCGGACGTTCCGACTCCGGTGCTGATCGCGCTCGGCGCGCTGGCGGCGTACACGGCGCTCAGCTTCCTGTCGATCCTGTGGGCGGCGGTGCCCGGCGATGCGTGGGAAGGGGCGGACCGGACCCTGCTGTACCTGCTGGTGTTCGCGCTGTTCGCCTGCTGGCGCCAGCGCGGCGCCAGCGCGGCGCTGCTGCTCGCAGCGTGGACGCTCGCGCTGGTCGCCCTGGCGGCGTTCACGGCTCTGCACGTGAACGCCACCGGGGGGGCCGGCCTGCAGGCGCTGCTCCCGGAAGGACGCCTGGTGTATCCGAGCGGCTACCCCAATGCGAATGCTGCGCAATGGCTGATGGCCTTCTGGCCGGCGGTGCTGCTGGCGCGCAGCGAGCGCCTGCCGTGGGGCGTGCGCGGCCTGCTGGCCGGCGGGTCCGTGCTGCTGGCGGACGTGGCGCTGCTCAGCCTCAGTCGCGGCTCGCTGTACGCCACGCCCGTGATGCTCGTTCTGGTGTTCGCGCTGCTCCCGGGGCGCACGCGCACCTTCGCCGTGCTCGTGCCCGTGGCGGCGGGCATCGGGGCGGCCGCGCCGGCGGTGCTGGGAGTGGGCGAGCACCTGAAGAACGGAGCCGTCACGACCGCCGCGGTGCACAGCGCGACGGTCGCGACGTTCGCGGCCGCGGTGGCGGTCGGGCTGGTGGTGGCGCTGGGGGCGGCCGCCGAGACGCGGCGCAGCTTCTCGCAGGCTGCTCTCGGACGGATGCGCACCGGCCTCCGCGGGGTCGCGATCGTCACGCTGGTGGCGGTGCTCGCGGGCGGCCTGGTCGCGGCGGGCAACCCGGTCACGCGGATCAGGGATGGCTGGGACAGCTTCAAGGGCGGCTACGGCGCGAACAGCACGGCCGGCGACCGGCTCCTCAGCGGTCTGGGCAGCAACCGCTACGACTTCTACCGCGTGGCGCTCGACGAATTCCTCGCCCATCCGCTCGTCGGGATCGGAGCGGACAACTTCCAGCAGCAGTACCTCGCCCATGGCCGTAGCGAGGAGACGCCCCACTATCCGCACAGCGTCGAGCTGCGCACGCTGGCGCAGACGGGCCTGGTCGGCGCGCTGCTGGCGCTCGTCGGCCTCGGTGCGGCGCTGCTGGCGGCGGCGCGCGCCCTGCGAAGCTCCGATCCGCTCGTGCGCTCGGTGGCGGGGGCGGCGCTGGCCGGATTCGCCTACTGGGTGGTCCACGGCTCTTTCGACTGGTTCTGGGAGTTCGCGGGGCTGGGAGCCCCGGCGTTTGCGCTGCTCGGCCTGGCCTGCGCGCTGTCGCCGGCGCGGGTGCCGTCCGCCCGGCGGTCGCCGGCCGACGGCAGTCCGGTCCGCCGCCGGCGCCTGGCCGTCGTCGCGGGCCTGCTCGTGGCGCTCGCTGCCGTGGTCTCGCTGGCCGCTCCATGGTTGAGCCAGCTCGAGGTGCAGAGCGCGGCGCGCATCTGGACGAGCGCGCCGCAGACGGCCTATGCGCGCCTGCGGGACGCCGCCCGCCTGAACCCGCTCAGCGACGAGGCCGATCTGGTCGCGGGCAGCATCGCCCTGCGCTACGGCGAACTGGCCCGCGCCGATCGCGAGTTCTCATCGGCGCTCGCGCGAACCCCCGGCGACGCGTACGCGACGCTCGAGCGGGGAGCGATCGCCTCGGCCAGGGGCGAACGCGCGGTCGCGCTCGGGTTGCTCGAACGGGCCGTGCGGTTGGACCCACGGGAACCGCTCACCCGGCAAGCCCTCGGCCTGGTGCGCGAGGGGCGCCGCGTCGACATCGACGAACTCAACCGCCTGATCCTCCTCAAAGCTCAGCAACTCGCATGAAAACGTTGAATTGATTCTTGCGAAAGGAGGAAATTGGCTCGACACGGCAGCCAACCTCCGGTAGCGTGTGCGCGAATACTCGTCGATTCGTCGATGACAAGCCTGTACGTTCAAGTGAGCTGGCGGTCGGGGGGTCAAGGCGACGATGAAACTTGGCACGGATTGGAGCACAGCTTGCTCGGGCCAGAAAGGACTTCGGGGCACGGACGCATGAGAAGCCATCGCCTGACCACCGCGGTAACGCTGCTGGGGCTGGCTCTGTCGGCGCTGGCCCCGGCGGCAGCCGGCGCTGGCTCGCTCCTCAGCGGCTACGGCGGCCCCGGCCAGGGCAATCAGGCGATCCTCGGCTCTGCACTGCTCAACGGACGCTCGGGCGGAGGGGGCTCGGGCCAGGGCGGTTCGACGACGGCCCGCACCGGCGGCGAAGGAGCTGCGGGCAGCCGCCCGAGCGGAGTGCCCGCGGGCGCGGTGGGCGGCAGGCACGCCTCCAAGTCCGCCGCTAGAGGGAGACAGGTCCCGCAGGCTGCAAAGGCGTCCGGCAGCGCCTCTCAGCCTCATGCACGGACATCCGGCTCGGCGGCTTCGCGGGCGGGCGTCGGCGGTTCGCCGACGCTGGGACTCTCCGGCGGGGACCTTCTGTACATACTGCTTGCGCTGGGCGCGCTCTTGCTGACGGGTGTTCTGACCAAGAGGCTGGTGCGAGGACCCGGGTTGGAAGGGGACGCCGGCTAAAGCGATGCGACATAGGACCCGAGTAATCAAATAGAGGGACGGGGAAGCCCGCGCTTCATGGACAGCAGCCGAATCACCCAACAGACATCGACCACGCTCCCGCTTCGCGGCGAGTTGACCCACGACGCGCCGGCGCCCAGGGCGCTGTGGCGAGGAACCTTCACGGGTCCCCTGCAGTGGGCGCTGGAGGGTCCGGGCTGGGGTGTGGTGCGTCCGACGGCCGACTTCATCCTGCTGTGCGCGGCCGTCGTCATCGCCCTCGGCGGGGTCGATGCCACCCTGCACGTCTCCCCGGTGCGCGCTCCCCTGCTGGCGCTGCCGCCGCTGGTCATGCTGGTCTTCTATCTCAGGGGCCTGTACCGCACCCGCCTTCGTGCCCTGATCCTCGACGGGATCGTTCCCGTCCTGAGCGGCGTGTCCGTGGCCGCGATGGGGGTGGCGACACTCGGAATGCTCTTCAACGGGCAGGTGCCCGGCCAGAGTGACTGGCTGCGCGGCTGGCTGTTCGCGCTGATCGGCGTGGGACTCGGACGCGTGGTCATGTCGTTCGCCCAGCGCTGGGCGCGCGCGCGGCACCTTGTCGGCAAGTCGGTCCTGATCATGGGCGCCGGGGTGATCGGCGCGCAGGTGGCGCGGCGCCTGGAGTCCCATCCCGAGTACGGGCTCTTCCCGATCGGCTTCCTCGACGAGGATCCCAGATCGGTGGCCGAGGTCGGCGGGCGCGACGTCCCCGTGCTGGGCACGATCGAGGATCTGGACGAGACGATCGAGCGCACCGGCGTCCGGCACCTGATCGTCGCCTTCTCGTCGGTCGCGGACGCACGCGTAAGCCGCCTGATCCAGCGCTGCCAGGAACTGGGCGTAGAGGTCTCGGTGGTGCCGCGGATGTTCGACACGATCAACGATCGCGTCGGCTACGACACGGTCGGCGGGCTGCCGCTGCTGTCGTTCAGCGCGGTTGACCTGAAAGGCGTGCAGTTCGCGATCAAGCACGCTGTCGACCGCGTGCTGGCGCTGGTGCTGCTGGTCGTCTTCCTGCCCGTGATCGTTTGTGCGGCGGTGGCCGTGCGGCTCAGCTCCCCTGGCCCCGCGTTCTTTCGCCAGCGCCGCGTCGGCCGCGACGGGAAGGTGTTCGACTTCTACAAGTTCCGCTCGATGCGCGTGGCGCATGCGGAGGAGGACGAGGAGGGGACCAGCGCGCTGGACTTCCTGCTGGGTGGGGACATAGCGCCCGGAGGCGTCGAGGGCGAGGACCGCCGCACGGCCGTCGGGCGCTTGCTTCGCAGCACCTCGCTGGACGAGCTGCCACAGCTGTTCAACGTGCTGCGCGGGGACATGAGCCTGGTCGGTCCCCGCCCCGAGCGCCCCGAGTTCGTGGAGCTGTTCAGGCAGGACATCATCCGCTACGGCGACCGTCACCGGGTCAAGTCGGGGATCACCGGCTGGGCGCAGGTGCACGGGCTGCGGGGCCAGACCTCCCTGGCCGAGCGGGTCGAGTGGGACAACTACTACATCGCCCACTGGTCGCTTGGCCTGGACCTGAAGATCCTGGCGCTGACGCTGGTGGCGCTGTTCCACAACGCAGAGTGATCAGATCTTCTTCTGGGCGGCCTTGGCGAGGCCGCTCCAGTACTGGAAGACGCGCACGCGCAGGCCGTGGGTCCCCAGCGCCGACGGCAGGGCGATCGAATAGCGGTTGAAGCGGTCCAGCGTGAACAGGGCCCGGTAGCGCAGCAGCTTGCCCTTGAAGGCTTCCAGCTGTATGAAGTCGCCAACGGGTCCGGAACCGCTTGCGAGCACATGTCCGTGCGTTCGGCGCAGGCTCAGGGTGATCGGGCTGATGCTGCCGAACGGGGAGGCCAGGGCGCTGGCGAACGCCGCGAACGCGGGCTTGCGCGCCCCGCTTGCAGAGATCAGGCCGAAGTCTTCGGAGGAGGAGTCCTGCAGCTTGTAGGCGACCGCGGCGGCCACGTAGGAGCTGCGCGCGAGCGCACGGAACGTGTTGGCGAGGTTGGTCGCCTGCGTCTGCGGTGTCACACAGGCCTGTTCCTGCTCGATGCTTTCCTGCGGCCAGCAACTGCTCCAGCCGAACTCGTCCAGCCACAGCGGCTTGGTATCGCCGTTGGCGAGCTGCACTTCGCGGATCGCGCGCAGCGCGCCGAGCGTCAGGGTGTAGTAGTGGACGGCGAGCCCGTCGTAGTAGCCCTTGATGCCCGCTGCGTACAGCGCGCGCAGGAACGCTCCATTCGAGCCGACCAGTGAGCCGGCGAGCACCGGGACGCTAGGATTGGCCGCCTTGATCGCAGGATAGGCCGCCCGCAGCACGGCGGCGTAGCGTTCGGCTTTGTGTTCCCCCGCGAAATACGCTTCGTTGGACTGGTCCGGCTCGTTCCAAATCTCGATCGCCGCCAGCTGCGTGCCGTAGCGACGGGCCAGATAGGCGACGAACGCGGCGTAGTCGGCGGGGTTGCTGGGCGGCCAGGCGTTGGCTTCGCTCCCGCTCGACGGGTTGCAGCTCGCCAGCAGCGAGCTGGGCGCCGAAGATGCCCAGCACGGCGTGTCGTCGACGGTCATGATCACGCGTATGCCTGCGGCGGCCGCGTCGCTGACGAGACGATCGGCGAAAGCCTGCGCGCTCGCTTCGATGTGTTCCGGTTCCAGCGGCTCGAACACCGACCAGGGAATCTCGATGCGGACGACCCTGGCGTGGAGCGCGTGTGCCTCGGCGATCTCGTTGTCCGCTCGGGCCGGGAGCGAGCCGTATTCGACGCTGCCGATGTTCACACCGCCCAGCAGAGCGGTTGACGCCGGCGCGCCCTTGCTGTGAGACGCGCTCCTGCTCTGACGGGCCTCGCCGGCCGGAGCCGACGCGGCCAGCGCGCAAAGCGCAAGCGCCAGCCCGACCGCTGCCCTGGGGACGTGCCTGCCCATGCCCGACACGATAGTCGCGGGCGCAGCGGACCCCGCAGGCTCCCGGGGCCAGTCGCCGAAGTAGGCTGTCTGCAGCCATGTCGCCCACCTGGATCTGGATGCAGATCGCGATCGTCGTATTCGTCCTGATCGGCATGGTCGTGGCGATCACGAAGCTGGCGTAGGTGAGCGTCAGCGGCGCAGGCGCCACGCGCGACGCCGCCACCGGGCGCCGGGGAGCGCTCCAGCCGGCCGGGGCGGGATCTCCTCGTCGCCGAGGATCGCGGCGGGCACCGTCCGTGTGAGCCAGTCGGCCAGCGGAGCGAGCCCCGCCTGCTCCAGCTCCCTGGCCATGCCCGGCGGGCGCCGCACGCTGTCGTGGGCGTCGGAGGTCACGTTGTGGATCAGCCCCTCACGCGCGAGCTCGAGCGCATAGCGGCGCACCTCGCCCCCGAAGCGGCCCGCGAGCGATCCGGCGGTGATCGACATGAGCACCCCGGCGTCGGCGAGCGAGCGCACCACCCGCCGGTCGCGCTGCAGGGCGGGACACCGCTCGGGATGCGCCAGCACGACACGGTGGCCCTGGCGCTGCAGACCGAGCACGAGGCCCTCCAGCCCGGCCGCCACGAGCGCGAACGGGGGCTCCACAAGCAGCCAGGGGCCTCCGCCGAGACCGAGCCGCGAAAGCTCCGCGGGCTCGATCTCGGCGAGGTGGGTGATCGCGATCTCGGCGCCGGGAAGGACGTCGAGGTCCACCTGCTCGCGGCCCAGCCGCTCGTTCAGCGTGTCCACCAAGCGGGCGATCGTGCGGGCGTCGTTGGGAGTGCGCGAGTTCACGTGGGGGGTCGCCACGAGGGTGTCGATGCCCGCGGCGACGGCCGCGCGCGCAAGCGCCACCGCGCCCTCGATCGTCTCTGGGCCGTCGTCGATGCCCGGAAGCACGTGGCAGTGCAGGTCGATCATCGGTCCGCTTGCTCGCGCCGCGCCCGGACGGCGCTCGCCGTGCGCTCGGCGATCGGTGCGGGGAGGTGCTTGACGAGCAGCTTGGCTCGATAGCGCAGCACCCTCGGCATGAGCTCGGCCCGCGTCCGTGGCCAGCGGCGGTTGCGCACCACCAGGCCTCCCCACGTCAAGGTGTCTTCGCTGTCGGCGAAGCGCAGCTTGTATGCGTGCTCGCCTACGCCCAGATCGAGCCTTCTCTGTCCGCGCGAGATGGCGTCCTCCAGCGCGGCGAGGATCGTCAGCATCGATGGCTTGAGATCGGCATGCGCCTCCGACCAGCCTCCGTTCCAGTACTTGAGCTCGCTGCCGGCGGCGAGGAACAGCTGCACCGAGATCGGCTCGCCGTCGATCTCCACGGCCCACAGGCGCAGACGGTCGGGACCGAGCGTCGCCGCCGCCTGGCGCAGCAGCTCGGCCAGACCCTCTCGCGCGAGATTCGAGGCCCCGCGACCCTCCCAGCGCCCTGCGTGCAGCGCCAGCAGCGCGCTCAAGGCGCGCTCGACCTCCGCGGGCTCGACGATCTGTCGCACCGCTCCTCCGCGCTGCTCGAGCCGGCGTCGCAGGCGGCCCATCTGGCCGCGGAAGTTGCGCGAGCGCCCGGACAGCCATGCCCCGGGCGGGCCGGCGGGCAGCGTGACCGCGGGGGCCTGATAGGCCGAGTTGCGGTAGCGACCGAACCGTATTCGCCCCTCCCATCCGCCGGCGAGCCACCGCGTCCAGCGCGATCCGATCGGCACCGCCTCGAATGCGATCAGGTCGGGACGCGGCTCCAGGCGCGCCAACGCCCGGCGCAGCGCCCCGACGACCTCTCGCTCACGACCGTCCGAGCACAGGACGTCCACGCGATCCGACAGTTCGGCTCCGAGGAAGCGCACGTCTGTTCGGCCGCCTGCCCCGATCTGCACGAACCACGGCGCGAGGGCCACGAGCCTCCGGTCCGTCGCGCGCGGCGATGATGCGAAGGGCGCTGTCGGGCGGCGCGAGGTGCCTCCACCAGGCCAGCATCCAGCCGGGCGCGCACAGCGGCAGCGAGCGCGCGACCGCGAGAGCGTCCCACTCGGAGGCGATCGATTCCGCGCCTGCGACATCTTCGATGATCTCGGCGCTCGCCACTCGCCGTAATCTAGTGCGCACCTCGCGGGCGCATTCGTCTGCTCCTCTCTCGAGGACCGTCGCGAGGATATGATCGCGTCGCCGGCTGTGGCGGCGATGCCTTCCCGACAAAGCAAGGGAGAGTGATGTTCAGATCGATCGTGGTTGGAACCGATGGCTCGGACACGGCCAATCAGGCCGTGCGTCAAGCCGTGGACCTTGCTCGTGCCGTCGGGGCGAAGCTGGAGCTCGTGAGCGCGTATGAGCCGGTGCCCTCGCAACGCCTGAGCGAGGAACGGCGGCAGGCGCCCGAGGATCTCCAGTGGGCGATCAATCCGCGCGAGGATGTCGATGCCACGCTCGAGGCGGCCGCCGCGATCGGCCGCGATGCGGGGGTGGCGGTCGACGTGTACCCGCGTCAGGGCGATCCGGCCGACGCGATCCTGGACATCGCCGAGGAGCGGGAGGCGGACCTGATCGTCGTGGGCAACAAGGGCATGACCGGAGCCAAGCGCTTCCTGCTCGGTTCGGTCCCCAACAAGGTCTCCCACCATGCGCCCTGCTCGGTGTTGATCATTCGCACCACCTGAATCCGTCGCAGGGCCGCGGGCGACTCGGCGCGACGCGGGCGCACGCCGAGCCCTCTATCAGCTCCGAGAGGACGGGGTGAGGCGCGCGCGCAGGCGGCGCAGCCCCTCGGGCACCAGGTAGCGAACGGCCGGGAGCGGATCGCGAAGGTCCCACATCGAGTGGGCGGCGAACGGGGCGACGGCGAGCGCACCGAGCAGGCCGCGCGGCCCATCCGCGTAGCTGGCGGCGAGATCGCGGTTGAGCCATTGAAAGCGGGCGCCCTGCCGGGCGGCGGCTGCAGGAGCGTCGTTTCGGCCAAGCGCCTGGTCGGCCCACAGCGCCGGCAGATTCGCGCCGGCGCCCGTCGCGAGCGCCATCGAGCCGTAGAAGCGTCCGTTGAAGTCGGTGATCCGGGCCACCCCCTCCGCATCACGGACGAACTCGATCTGGGCCAGGCCGAACCAGCCCAGCTCCTCGACGAGCGCATGCACCCCGCGCGAGAGATGAGGATCGGGTGCGACGATCCGCCCGCGCACCGTGTCGCCTGCGCCCGGCGGCCAGGTGTGGAGCGCCTCCTGGTGAATCTCCACGACGAGCTCACCCTCGCGTCCAACGACCACGACCACCGCGCCCATGCGCCCGCTGAGCGGCGCCTGCAGCAGCGGGTCGCCGCCTTCGGCGAGAATCCGCTCGACGAGCGCGCGACCCTCGGCGGACGAGGCGAACAGGCCGGTGTCGAAGCGTTTGGGCACGTGGTTGCGGGCCTTGACCACCACCGGCCCCGTCCATGCGTCCAGGGCCTCCGCGGTGGCCGGTTCGGTGTGCGGGGCGTCGAGTCCCGCGGTCTGCGTGGCGCGGAACAGCTCGAGCTTGTCGAAGGCCCGCTCGACCACCGGCAGGGGCGCGTACGGCCACACTGCCGGCTCGATCTCCGCGCGCCGTCGCGACAGCGCCAAGAGCCCGGCTTCGTAGGTGCAGAAGACGATGTCATAGCCGCCCTCGCGCACGGCGCGGGCGATGTCGGCGAGGAAGCGGTCCTCGTCCTGCGAGCATTCGCGCACGGTGTGGTGGCGCTGCACGTAGCGCGATCTGCTGGCAAAGCTCGGCTGGGGCGCGCCGGTCGCGACCGTGTAGCCGGCGGCCGCCAGCGAGCGCACCGCCACCACCAGCGCGCGGTCTCGGCCCTGATCGACGAGCAGCGCGCGCATGCGCGCCAGCTTAGTGCAGTGCCCCGCGCTGCCGAGACACCGCGCCGGCGTCGCAGGTCGCGGCGGCCGAGACCGTCCTCGACCGCCGGGATAATCGCTCCAATGAAGATCGTGAGCGTCATGACAACCGACTCCCGCGGCGGCGCCGAGTTCGCCGCCGTGGAGATGCTGGAGGCGTTGCGCGGCCGCGGCCACCGGACGGTCATGCTCACCGACCAACCCGGGATCGGACGGGACACCGGGGTCGAGGTCGAGCCGATCGCCCTCGGGCCGAAGCTCGCGACCGGCAGCTGGATGGGGTTGGCGGCACGATGGCCACTGTTGCTGTGGCGCCTGCGCTCGGCGCTGGGAGCCCAGGCGCCATACGACGTTCTGCTCGTGCACTACAAGAAGGAGCAGTTGCTCGCGCGCATGCTGCCGGCGAGGCTGCGCCGGACGGTGGTCTGGGCCGAGTGGGGACCGGTCCCCTTCCCGCTGCGAAAGGGGCTTCCGCGCAGGGCCTATCTGGCCGCGGCGCGCGAGGTCCGGCTGGTGATGGCCGTCTCCGAGGGCACCCGCCGATCGGTCACCGACGTGGGCGTCGAGCCGGAGAAGGTCGTGGTGGTTCCCAACGTCCTGCGCACCGATGAGATCCAGTACACCGAGCAGGGGCGCGCCCGCGTCCGCGGCGAGCTGGGTATCCCCGCGGACGCCTTCGTGGTCGGCTGCATTTCGCGCTTTCATCCCAAGAAGCGCAACGACGTGGTGGTCGAGGCTGTTCGCGATCTGAACGACCCGCGCGTGCACCTGATCCTGGCGGGGGCCGGCGAGACCGAGTCGCAGCTGCGCTCGCTGGCCGCGCCGTTGGGCGAGCGCGCGCACTTCATCGCGACGCCCGGCAGCGAGGTTCCAGACGTGCTCTCCGCCTTCGACGTCTCGGTCTTCTGCCCGAGCCCGACCGAGGGAGCGCCGCGCGCGGTGATCTTGGGCATGCTCGCGACCCGCCCCTGCCTGTCGACGGGGGCCGAGGGGGTTTCCGACATGATCACCCCGGAGATCGGCGGCATCGCCGATCCCGAGAACGACCCGGCATCGCTGCGCGAGCTGCTCGTCCGCTACGTCGACGATCCGGAGCGAGTGGCCCGCGAGGGCGCCGAGGCGCGCCGCCACGCCGAGCGAACCTACGCTGCACCACTGGTGGCGCAGCTGATCGAGGGCCTGCTCGACGACGTGATCGCGCCCGGGGGCGCGCGCTCGCGCCAGCCCTCATGAGCGTGGGCTCGCGCAGGCGCCTGCTGATGATCGAGCAGGGCGGCCGCGGAGGTGTGGCCGACTACACCGCCGAGCTGCTCCGCGCGCTCGTTCGGGAGGGATGGTCCGTGACGCTGGCGACCGCCGACGATCACCTCTATGCGCCGATCGGCGCAGTGACCGTCCGTCCGGTCTTCCACTACCTGCGCGACGACACCGCGATCGGGCACGCGCTGCGCAGGCGCGGGCTGGGACGGATCGTCAACGGCGTGCGTTTCCTGCTCTCGCTCCCCCGCCTGATGAGCCTGGCGCGCAGCGCCGACATCGTCCATACGCAGGGATGGGAGATCCCGCAGATCGGGCTGGTGGCGATGGGCTGCCTGCGCCTTGCCGGCGCCACCGTGGTGCAGACCTCGCACGGCACCTTTGAGCGCTCCACGACGTTCCTGCGTACCCGGCGGCTGGTCAGGAGACTGACAGCGCGTCTGGCGGCCAGGACGATCGTCCACACGCAGGCTGACCTGGCCCGTGTCCCGGCGGGGGCTCGCGGGCGGGCTGTCGTGATCCCCCACGGGGAGTACGGCGAGCTCGCGCGCTCGGGCGGAAGCGCCGAGCGCGAGCCCTCACGAGCTGCGCTCGGGATCCCGGCCCAGGCACCGGTCACACTCATGTTCGGCCAGCTGCGACATGACAAGGGCCTGGGCGACCTGGTCATGGCGCTGCGGCGGCTGCCCGCGCTGCACCTGCTGATCGGCGGGCAGGACGCCGGGGCGCTGGCCGAGGTCTCCCGAGCAGCTCGAGAGCCCCGAGCTGGCTGGTCGCGTGATCGTGCGCGAGGGCTTCCTCGAGATGAGCGAGGCCGCGCGGCTGTTCGCGGCCGCGGACACGGTCGCCCTGCCATACCGGGCGGCGAGCCAGAGTGGAGTGCTCCTGCTCGCCTACGGCTTCCGCCGGCCGGTGGTCGTCTACCCCGTCGGCGGCCTCGCCGAGTCGGTGATCGACGGCGAGACCGGCTGGATCTGCGAGCGCCCCGACGTCGACGCGCTCGTGGACGCGCTCGCGGCCAGCATCGATGCCGGTGCGGCCGAGTGCGAGCGCCGCGGCGAGCAGGGCGCCAAGCTCGCCGAGGAGCGCTTCTCCTGGACGGCGATAGCCCGGCGCACGGACGAGCTCTACCGGGACGTGCTCGATCATGGCTGAGCGCTCGCGCGTCGATGAGCTCCGCAGCGCCCGCCTGCTGCTCGGCCCCGACGCGCCCGCCGAGGCCCTGGGCTCGCCGCCCGTGCGCTCGGCCTTGCGCTCACGAGCGACCCCGTCGGCCCCGACCCGCTTCTTCCAGCGCGTCCAGCGCAAGCTCGGCCGCCTGGACTACGAGCGGGCGGTGGCCGATCCTCTGCAGGCGGCCCGTCGCGCGGCGCTCGGCGACGGCGCCCTGGCGGCCCCCCGCTTCCTGGTGCGGGTCGATGAGTTCCCGCACTACATGGCCTGGGATGACCCCGATCGCCACGGCACGGTGGCCTACCTGCGCTTCCACGCCGTGATGAGCGCCGCCGGGGTGCCGTACCTGATCGCCGTGCTGCCCCGCGTGAGCCGCGAGGCGCTCGATCCGCAGGGCGGCCGCTGGCGTCCGCTGGAGGATCACGAGCGGGAGCTGCTGCGGAGGCTTCCCCAGGACGCAGTCGCCTTCGGCCTGCATGGCCTGGACCACCGCACGCGCTTCGCGTCGCCCCGCCGCCAGCGGCGAGCTCTGCGGCCTCGACCCGGCCGCGACCGAGGCGCTGCTCGACGAAGCCCTGTCCGAGCTGGCGCCGCTCGGCATCTCGCCGCAGGTGTTCGTAGCGCCCTACAACCGCTTCGATGCCGCGCAGTACGACCTGCTGGCACGTCGCTTCGCGGTCGTCTGCGGCGGTCCGGAGTCGGTCGCCCTCATGGGCTTCCAGCCCACGCCCGTCTGGCGCGGGGAGGCCGTCTACCTGCCCTCCTACTTCCCCCTCTACGGACACGCCCGGGAGGTCCTGCCCGCCGCACGGAGGCTGATCGAGGGACATGTGGGGCTGTGGGCGCCGATCGTGCTGCACTGGGGCTGGGAGGCCGAGGACGACCGGGCTGCGCTCGAGCGCCTGCTGGAGCTGATCGCTCCCTACAGCGCCAGCTGGGAGGACTTCCTGGCGGCGGTGCGGCTCAGCGGGGCTCCCCCGGCTGGAGGAGCTCCTTCTGCACGAACGTGAGCTTGACGGCCGAGCGGCGCGCGGCCGGCTCGTAGCCTTCCCCCCTCAGACGCGAGATGCAGCTCGCGCGCTTCACGCACGCTGCCGGTGTGGTGCAGCTGGGTCGCGAAGACCTTCACCCCGAGTGCGCGGAGGTCCAGGGTCGCCAGAAGCTCGTACTCCGAGCCCTCGATGTCGAGCTTGAGCAGGTCGATGTGGCCGTCGCCCAGCTCGGCCATCAGCGAGGACAGGGTTCGCCCCGGCAGCTCGACGAAGCTGGCGGAGTCATACAGCCCCGCCGCCGAGACGGACCGGCTGTGCGCGTCGTGGGTGATCTGCATCCGAATGGGCCCGTCGCGCGTGGCCAGCGCCGCCTGGCGTGCCGAGAAGCGAGGCTCATCTCCAGCCTCCCTGATCGCCGAGTCGACATACTGGGACACGGCGTCGAACGCGCGGACCGTCGCATCGTAGCGGCGGATGAGCTCGAGGTCGAAGCTGACGTCCCCGCCGCAGCCCACGCAGTAGCACAGCCAGGACGCACCGATCACGCCATCCGGCATGGTCCAGCCACCGTATGAGCTTCCCAGCTCGATGGTGTCGACGCCGTCGTGGAGAGGTGTGCGTTCGAGCGCGAACTCGAACCAGCGGCGCGTCAGCCCGTTTCTTATCTTGCTCGGACGGAGCTTGGTCGTGCTGAGGGACATCGTAGGAGCGATGTCGACGGCGGATGCCGGTTCTTAAGCGGTGGCTGCGCAGGTGCATGAGCGATCGCCCCCTGGCGATCGCCGCAATGGCGTCCATCATCCACCATATCCTGTCGGCGTGATCGTTCTCCCTCGGCTGGATCCCAACCTGACGTGAGGCGTGCCGTGATCCTCGCGGGCGGCGAGGGCACCCGTCTGCGTCCATATACGACGGTGCTGCCGAAGCCGCTGATGCCGATCGGCGATCGTCCGGTGCTCGATATCGTCGTGCGTCAGCTGCGGGCGCACGGCTTCGAGCGGATCACGATGGCCACCGGCTATCTCGCGGAGCTGATCGAGGCCTTCTTTCGCGACGGTGAGCGCTACGGGATCCCGATCGACTACCACCGCGAGCGCGAGCCGCTCGGCACCGTGGGCGCGCTCGCGCTGATCGAGGGGCTGGTGACGGACGATGTGCTGGTGATGAACGGCGACGTGCTCACCGACATCGACTACGGCGCGCTGCTCGACCGCCACCGCGACAGCGACGCCGCGGCGACGATCGCGACGAAGGTGCGCCACATACAGATCTCGTTGGGAGTGCTGCGCTTCGGCGACGACGGCGACCGCACCCGCCTGACCGGCTATGACGAGAAGCCGGCGATCGACTACATCGCGAGCATGGGCGTCTACTGCTTCGCGCCGCGTGCGCTGTCCTACATCGAGCCGGGCGAGCGCCTGGACTTCCCGGATCTGGTCTTGCGCCTGATCGCCGCCGGGGAGGTCGTGCGTTCCTGGCCGAGCGACGACTACTGGCTGGACATCGGGCGCCACGACGACTACGAGCAGGCCCAGGAAGAGTTCGAGTCCGTGCGCGACCGCCTGATCCCGCCGGAACAGTAGGGTCCTCAGGCGAGGGCGCTCCGCGCGACCTCGACGACGGTCTCGACGACGGCCTCGTCCATGGTCGAGCTCAGTGGCAGCGCACAGTGGCGGTCAGCCACCTCCGTCGCTGTCGGAAGCCCGTCGGGCGGCGCGAAGCGGCGATACTCGGTGAAGGTGTGCAATGCCGGATACCACGTCGTCTGGATGCCGCTGGCTTTGAGCTCGTCGCGGAAGCGATCGCGTGTCGCGCGGTCGGCCAGGAGCACCGGGAAGGCGAAGTGCGAGCCGCGCTCGACGGCCTGCTCGGTGAATGCAAGCTCGATGCCGGGAACCTCCGCGAGGCGCTCGCGGTAGCTCCCAACGATCGCGCGCCGGGCAGCGATGCTCTCCTCCAGCCGTTGCAGGCGGCTGAGCCCGAGGGCCGCGTGGGGCTCGTCCAGGCGGTAGTTGAAGCCGACATCGATCACGTCGTAGGCCGGGTCGTGGCCGCGATGGCGCTCCCAGGTGCTGCTCGTGAGGGCGTGCGAGCGCAGCAGCCGCACGCGCTCGGCGCGCTGCTCATCGCCGGTCGTCACCATGCCGCCCTCGCCGACGCACAGCTGCTGCTTGGAGAAGAAGCTGAAGGCGCCGAGCTCGCCGACCGTGCCGGCCTGGCGGCCGGTGTCGTCCACGCGCGCTCCGATCGCCTGGGCGCAGTCCTCGATCAGGGCGAGCCCGTGCTCGTCGCAGAGGGCGCGCAGGGCGAGCACGTCGGCCGGATAGCCGCAGAAGTGCACGGCCACGATCGCCTTCGTTCGGGACGTGATCCGGCGCGCTGCGTCCTCGGGGTCGATGTTGAAGTCCTGCGGGCTGCGCACGTCGCAGAGCACGGGCTCGGCGCCGACGTAGCGCGAGGCACTGGCGCTGGCCACGAACGTGAACGCCGGCACGATCACCTCGTCCCCCGCACCGATCCCCGCTGCCAGGCAGGCGAGGTGCAGGGCGGCGGTCCCGCTGGAGACCGCGACGGCGTGGGGTGCGCCCACCCAGTCGGCGAGCGCCGCCTCGAACGCCTGCGTGCGCGGCCCCATCGTCAGCCACCCGGACTCCAGGCAGTCGAGCACCGCCCGCACATCCTGCTCGGGCATCGCGATGTCGGTCAGCGCCACGCGCCAGTCGTTCATGGCGCGAGCGCCTCGGCGAGCGCCGCGGCGACCCGGTCTTGGTCGTCGTGGGTCATGTGCGGATAGAAAGGCAGCGTCAGCTCGGTTCGCGACGCCAGCTCGGTGATCGGCAGCGATATGCCGGGGAAGCGCTCGCGGTAGGACGTGAAGCCGTGGACGGCCGGGTAGAAGATGCTCGTCTGGATGCCCCGCTCGCGCAGCCGGCTGGCGACCTGGGCCTGGCGGCCGTCCTGCTCGATCATGATGGCGATCACGTAGCAGGACGAGCTCGCCACCGCGGCGTCCTCGAACGGAACGATGATCCCGTCGACCTGCGCAAGCAGCTCCCGATAGCGGACCGTGAGCTCGCGCCTGCGCGCGATGTCCGCCTCCATTCGTTGCAGGCGCGAAAGCAGCAGCGCCGCGCGCGGCTCGTCCATGCGATAGTTGAACCCGAGGCCGACCACATCGTAGGTGTCGGTGCGCCCGCTGTGGCGGTCCCACGTGCCGCTCGTCATGGCGTGCGAGCGTCGCGAGTGCACGAACGCGCAGACCTCGTCGCTGTCGGTGCACAGCAGGCCGCCCTCGCCGGCCGACAGGACCTTGTTGGAGAAGAAGCTGAACGCCCCCGCCAGGCCCCACGTGCCGAGCTTGCGCCCACCGAGCGTGGCGCCGGGGGCGTGTGCGACGTCCTCGATCAGCGCGAGCCCGTGCGCGTCGCAGAGCTCCCGCAGGCGGTCCACCGCTGCGGCGTAGCCCGCGTAGTGCACGGCGCAGACCGCCTTGGTGCGCGGCGTGATGCGCCGCTCAACATCCGCCGGATCGATGCTCGGGTTCGCGCGCGAGGCGATCTCCGCGAACACGGGCGTCGCGCCGCAGTACAGGGCGGCCGCGGCGGTGGCCACGAACGTGAACGCCGGCATGATCACCTCATCGCCCGGACCGACTCCCGCGGCCAGGTAGGCGAGATGGAGCGCCGCGGTGCAGCTGGACAGCGCGACAGCGTGGCGGGCGCCGAGGTGCGCGGCGAACGCCTCCTCGAACTCAGCCGTGCGGGGCCCGAGCGTCAGCCAGCCCGAGCGCAGCGTCTCGGCCACCGCCTCCAGGTCCTGCGGCTGCATCTGCAGGTCGAACAGCGGGGAGCCTCGGGGAAGGTCTCGCTCGTGGCCATCGGGTCGATCGCAGGCGTCACGCGCACCGGATGTTCAGGGAATGCTCATCGTACAGGCGCCATCGGCCGGCGCCAACCAGCACTTGCAGCGGGCGGCTGTCGCCCTGGATCGCGACCGAAAGCATAAGGTTAGGTAAGAAACCTACCAAAATAGCGTCCCGGACAGGCCGGCCGCGGTAGGCTCTGGCACCCGATCGTCAACCGGACTGCCAGCTCAGCCGACGAGGAGACCAAGCATCGAGCGTTTCAGCGACAGGCCCTTCGGAGACGCCCTCCGCACGCTGATGGGCGAACGCGACCTGAGCTACCGCAGCCTCGCGGAGGCCACGCGCGAGCTCGACGGCAGGGGCATGACCCACGCCCACATCAACATGCTCGCCAACGGGCACGACAAGCCGTCCATGCGCGCCATGGAGCTCGTCGCGCAGGCGTGCGATGTCCAGCCAACCCACTTCGCCGAGTACCGGCTGGCGGCGGCCATGCGCGCGCTCGACCCGGCTGAGGTTGGGCTCCAGCAGGCGCTCGAGAACCTCAACGCTCGACTCGGCGCTCGAACCTCCGGCGCCAGAGGACGCCGGCGGCAAGCGCCGCGAGTACAACCTCGTCCCACCGAGTAGCGAGCGGATCGTACGGGCTGATCGCGATGCAGAATAGCACGATCCACACCAGCCACGCCGTCTGCACACCGCGACGCGTGACAGCCGGATAGCGCCAGATCATCCGGTTGAGGCGCCCGGCGAAGAACCCCAGCTCGTGCTCCTCGCCGAGGAGCCTCGCCGTCGCCGAAAGCGCCCACAGCGCCAGCACGAACGCCAGGTAGCCGAACGGCCGCAAGCATGCAAGCGAGCTGCGCCGCAGGCCACGCGCCAGCCAGACGCCGGTGTTTCTCATGGAATGTTCTTGTAGCGCCCGTCGAACGGATCGCCGAAGGCTTGCGCGTCGAGCGCGGCGATGATCTCGGCGATGCCGTCGGGCACGGTCATCAGCGTCTCGAACCCGAGCTCGGCGCGGATCTTGTCGAAGCTCACCTTGTAGTCGCGCGGGTCCTCGTCGCGGCGCACATAGGAGACCTTGCCGCGGTCGATCTGCTTGCCGATCTCCTGCACGAGGTCGAGCTTGCGGTAGTTCTCGCCCGAGCGACCGGCGTTGAAGACCCTGCCGGCGACCTTCTCCCGCGGCGCCTCGAGCACCGTGCGGACCGCTCGCCCGGCGTCGCGCACGTGGATGTACGGGCGCCAGAACTGCTCGCCGAAGACCTCCAGCTCGCGGTCGGCCCACATTTCGCGCGTGAACTCGTTGACGGTCAGGTCGAAGCGCATGCGCCTGCCCACGCCGTAGACGGTGGCGAAGCGCAGACAGGTGGTCCCGACGCCGTTTGCGCCGCCGAGGATCAGCTTCTCCATGCCCACCTTCTGCTCGGCGTACAGGGACACGGGGCTGAGCGCCCCGTCCTCGGCGATCGGCACGCTCGGATCGGCCATGCGGCCGTAGTTGGAGCAGGTGGAGGCGAACACGAGCCGCTGCACGCCCGCCTCGCCGGCGTCGGCGACGAGCGCTCGCGTGGCCTGGACGTTGACCTCGTCGGAGAAGCTCGGGATCGCGCCCGCACGCCGGATCGCCGACGATCGCGGCGAGGTGCACGACGGCGTCGGCGCCGGCCAGAGCGCGCCTGCGCGCGTCGGCGTCGCGGATGTCCGCGCGGATGACCTGCACCCCTGCCAGCTCCTGCTCGGCGGCGATGTCCTCCTGACCGTGCAGGAGCGAGTCCAGCACGCGAACCTCGTGGCCCGCCTCGCGCAGCTCCTGGACGAGCAGCGCGCCGATGTAGCCGCTGCCGCCCGTGACCAATGTCGTCTTGCCCACCCGGGGGTCCCTTCTGTAGCTCCGTGGCCCGCTGTCCGGGCCACGCTGACTCGATCGCCGCTTTGCCACGCCCCGAGATCATTGCGATCCGGGACATCGGCATCGTACCGTCGCCATCGGCCGGCGCCGGCGCATGCTCGAGCGTCCGGCAGATGCAGGGGTACTGTTCATTCTCGCGCCGACGAGCAAATCGTCCGATGTCGACCCCATCCGCTCGTCCCAATG
Organism: uncultured Solirubrobacteraceae bacterium; assembly: GCA_963711985.1. GTDB lineage: Bacteria > Actinomycetota > Thermoleophilia > Solirubrobacterales > Solirubrobacteraceae > Palsa-744. Next base: position 135,545 of record CAVQGG010000009.1, read on the forward strand.
TCGACCCTAGCTCGCGATACCACCAAGCAGCGCGCCGCGCGCGACATCCTCATGCAGGTCGTCGTGCGCATCGCCAACCTCGCGCTCGGCGCGGTCGTCACGGCGCTCGTCGTGCGCACGCTGGGCGAGAACGGCTTCGGTCAGTGGTCGACCGGCTTTGCCGCGCTCGGGCTGATCGCCTACTTCGCCAGCTTCGGCATGGAAGGAGTCGCGCTGCGCGAAGCCGCTCGCGACCGGGAGCACGAGCACGAGTGGATCGGCGCGATGATGATGCTGCGGCTGCTCGCCCTGCTGCCCGTGATGCTCCTGTCGCTGGCCGCCATCGTGGTGCTGCACCGAAGCCACCAGATGCTGATCGCCGGCATCATCATGATCGTGGCGATGCCGTTCGGCGGCGTCGGTGCGCTGGGGCTCCTCTTCCAGGTCCGAGTCGACAACCGCGTGCCGATGCTCGTGCTGACCGTCAGGAGCGTCCTGTGGGCCGTCGCGGTCGTGATCATCTACCTCGAACACGGGAGCATGATCGCCCTGGCGATCGCGCTGACCGGCACGAACGCCGTGGGCTCTCTGGTCCAGGTGGTGGCGGTGTTGAAACTGGACGCGCGCCTGCCGCGGCCCTCGCGCGCACGTATCCGGCAGGTCGCGCGCATAGCTCTGCCCATCGGCATCTCCGGCGTGCTGATCATCGCCTATGCGAGCATCGACCAGGTCATCGTCTACGTGCTGGTCGGCAGCAACGCGGCAGGGCTGTATGGCGCGGTCTACAGCCTGCTCAACAAGGCGCACTTCGTGCCGATGTCGGTCCTGACGACGCTCTCGCCGGTCATCGCGGCGGCCTGGCCGGCCGATCGCGCGCGGCTGCTGCGGGCGGCGCGACTGAGCGCGGAGCTGCTGGCGGTCGCCTCGTTCGGCGCCCTGGCGTTCGCGATCGTCGCGGCAGAGCCGGTCGTGCGCCTGATCTTCGGGCAGGAATTCGTGCCCGCGGCGCCCATCCTGCCCGTGCTCGGCGCGGCGTTCGTGTTCATCTCCTTCGGCTACCTCAACACCAACCTGCTCGTCGTCCTCGGCCTGCAATGGCGAATGCTGCGCATCAGCCTGATCGCGTTGCTGGTGAACGTCTGCGGGAACCTCATCCTCGTGCCGCTCACGGGCTTCATGGGGGCGGCATGGATGACGCTGGCAACCGAGGCGCTCGTGTTCGCCGCCAGCCTCTCGCTGATCCTCAAGACGCTTGAGCTGCCTCTGCCGAGGCCCGGCCGGATCGGTCGGACCGTGCTCGCGGCCGCGCTGCTCGCGGCCGGGCTGGACGCGCTGCGACTCGTGGAGGCGCCGCTGGCGGTGTTGGTCGTCGCCGCCTGCCTGGCCTACCCGGCGCTGCTGTTCGCGTTGCGCGCGCTGGGACTCGACGACGTGCGGATCCTGCTGCGGCGCGGAACCACAGCCTGATCGGCGCCGTCGAGGCTCTCGCGCTGATGGATACCGTCTAGCCGATGCGCATCCTGGTCGTCTCGGCGCTCTACCCTCCCGTGGCATTCGGCGGCTACGAGGTCGAGTGCTCGGGCGTCGTCGAGCGTCTGCGCGAGCGCCACGACGTGCTCGTGCTGACGAGTGACCGGGACCGGGCGGGCATCGCCGCGCAGCCGGACGTGCGGCGCGAGCTCAGCCGGTTGACGCCGGATGCGCGTGGAGCGCGTCGCGCGCCGGCAGCGTCTGTGCGGGCGGTCCGCTCCGCCCGGCGCGCGCTGGCGTGGAGCCCGGATTTCGTCTACGTCTGGAACGGCTCCTCGATCCCCCAGGCGGCGCTGCGGGTGCTCGCCGACAGCGGCGTCCCGCTCGCCTTTCGCGTCTGCGAGCACTGGTTCGGAGGCATCTTCGTCGGCGATCAGTTCATGCGCGAGCTGCTGCCGGCAAGTCGCCCGCCGGCGCGGGCCGCGTGGGCCGCGTGCTGCCGCGCGCTCAACCTGCTGCCGGCGCTGCGCCTGGATCCGCGGGCCCCGCTGCGCACCGCGATCTCCTGGAACTCCGAGGCGATCAGGCGCATGGTGCGGGTGCAGCCGTTCATCGAGCCGGTGCTCGAGCGCGTCGGCCACTCCGTCCCGCGCTACGGAGACCTCTACGCCGCAGTCGTGCGCGAACCGTCGCCAGAGCCCGAGATCGTGTTCCTCGGGCGCGTCACCCCCTACAAGGGAGTCTTCGTCGCCATCCAGGCCCTCGCGCTGCTGCGATCCGAGCACGGCATCCGGGCGCGCCTGGTCGTGGTCGGCCCCGAGGACAGCGGGCACGGTGCCTGGGTGCGAGGACTGGCCGAGGGCCTGGGCGTGGCGGGGGAGATCAGCTGGCGAGGGCAGCTGACTCCGGAGCAGGTCGCCGTCCAGCTCGCTCGGGCGCACGCGCTGATCGTCTCGTCCGTGTGGGAGGAGCCCTTTCCGCTGGTCACGATCGAGGGCGCTCTGGCGCGAGTGCCACTGGTGGCCTCCGACGTGGGCGGGATCGGGGAGGGGATGCACGACGAGCAGCACGCGCTGCTGTTTCCGCGCGGCGACGCCCGCCTGGCGGCTGACGCGCTGGCGCGCCTGCTGCGGGAGCAGGAGCAGACCGCCGCGCGCGTCGAGCGTGCGTACGAGCGCGCCCAGAGGTTCCGGCTGGCGCCCTATCTGGACGCGCAGGAGCGTTTCGTCGGAGATGCCCATGCGGCGCTACTGCTGGCTCGCTCGTCCACCGCCCCGGCCAGGTTCAGCGCCGACCCGGCTTGAGCGGTGGCGCAGCTCGCGCAGCGCCTCGAACTGGGCGGCGGGCAGCGCTCGCTCGGCGGCGTCACGGGCGCGCCTGCGCAGCAGGCCGGGGAGCGCGCCCCCGTAGGCCTGGAGCAGGCGCGGCGACGGGGGCATGAACACCGTCCAGGCCACTGGGTCGTTGCCGTTGGCGAGGCGCAGCTTGTTCGCCTTCTCGCCGCAGCCGAGGTGTACGCGACGGCACCCTCGCTCGTAGGCGTTGCGCACGACACGCAGCACGGCGAGCTTGGCGGGGGCCAGCTTCGCGTGGCGCTCGTCCCAACCTGCGTTCACCGCGGCGAGCTCCTCGCCGGCTATCAGACCGAAGTCCACGCAGATGGGCGACCCGTCGATCTCGAGCACGCACATCGGGAAGCGGCCCTGGTCGATCAGCCCCAGCCCGAGCTGCTCGAGCCAATCGGGCAGACGGCTGCCAAGGTCCGACAGCCGCGACCATCCGCGGTCCTTCCAGCGGCTGTCGTGCAGGCGCGAGAACGCCTCGGCGTCCGCGCGCAACGTCTCGGCGGTGCTCCAGCGGGTCGTGCCACCCGCCTCCTGGAAGAGCCGCTCGCCCCGGCGCAGCGTGTGTCGCATCTTCGCGCTCAGCGAGGCAAACCACGCTTCGAAGGACGGCTCGCGCAGAAAGATGACCGGTGCGCCTTCGACGCGATACTGGCGGGACACGCCGAGTATCCGACCGGGCCACTGTGCGCGCACAGCCGTCGTCCAGTGCGAGGCGAGCGTCATCGGTCCGAACGCCACGACGTCGGGGCGCGGGTGTGACCGCGCGAGCACCCGACCGATCTCACCCGCGAGATCCCACTCGCGACCCGGCAGCGCGAGCGGCTCCATGCATACCCCGAACTCGCTCGCCATCAGGCGACACTCGCGAACCCCGCGCTGCCGGGAGGCCAGGTAGAAGGGGGCGACGCCCACGAGCGTCCCGTGATCGCGCACGGCGACGACCCGTGGCTCGAAGTCCGGGGCGGCGACGTGAGCCCACCAGGAGAGGATCCAGGCCGGCGCGGCCACCGGATTGGAGGCGGCGACGGCAAGCGCGTCCCACTCGGGTGCGAGCGCCTGGAGTCCGCCGACGTCGGTAATGAGCTCACCGTTGCTCATCGGGGGCACTCTAGGCGACCGTCAGCGCTGGACGTCGATTTCAGCCTTCGGCTCGCCGATCAGGCGACGAAGTGCGGCCGTGCTCACCCGCACGGCGCTCGGCGCCACGAACCGCGAGACGGCGAAGGCTTCGGCCCTGTGCACTTCGGCCAGGCGAAAGCCGGGCGGCGGTTGCGTCGGGACCACCGCCGGGGCGGGCGAGGAGCCCGTGCGCTTGATGCGCAGCCCGACGAAGTCCAGTTCACGGGTGGAGACGCTCGGGCCGGTGACGCCCGTCAGGGTGCTCACATAGATCGACAGCGGGGAGGCGAAGTACTGTTCGCCGACGATCACGCGAGCGCTCGCCGGTGTCGGGAGGGCGCGGGCGACGCCGCGCCAGTCGTCGCGCTGGTAGGCGGGTATCGCGTCGATCGCCACGATCACCGCGAGGGACAGCGCGCAGAGCCCGGTACCGAGCACCGCGCCGGCGCGGGGTGCACGCCGTGCGCCGAGGCCCACCGCCACGAGCACCGCGCACGGGATCCAGGCGGCGATGACGTTGCGCCCGTCGAAGACGTCCAGCGCGTGGGTGAGCGCCAGCGCCAGCGGCAGCGCGAGGCCCGTCACCCCGACGATCGCCGCATCCCGGGCGCCGTTGCGCTCCCGCTCCTGCCCTCGTCGCAGCAGCAGCACGATGGCGCCGGCTGCGAGCAATGCGGCGATCAGCCCCGTGAGGATCTCCACCGGGCCGTAGAGGCCCACCAGGAACTCCTTGGCGGTCTCTCCGGCGCGCGAGCTCAGCGAGGATTCTTCGATCCAGCTGGCCTTGCCGTCGGCTCGCTGGCTGATCGCCAGCGGCAGCAGGGCGATCCCGGCGAGCACGACCGCGCCGATCGGCGCCCAGACGCGCCGCCAGCCCAGGCGCCTGGCGAGGATGACGGCCTCGGGAATGAACAGGAAGGCCGCGAAGTAGTGCGTGAGCACGGCGAGGATCGACATGCCGGCCCACAGCGCCAGGCGCCGCCCGTCCGGCGCGCGCAGCGCACGCTGCCACAGGACGAACGACGCCGCGCAGAACAGGATCAGCAGCGCATACGCGCGCGCCTCCTGCGAGTAGTAGTACATGGCGGGGTTGACGACCGCCAGCGCGGCCGCCCACAGGCCGACGCGAGGTGAGATCTCCCTCCCCGCGGCGTACACCACGGGGATGGTCAGCGTGCCTGCGAGCGCCGAGAGGGACCGGAAGCCGATCGGGCCGACGCCGAAGACCTTGGTCCAGGCCCATACGAGCATGTAGTACAGGGGCGGCGTCGACTCGCTGGAGGAGAGATGCGAGAGCATGCCCGAGAACCCCCCGTGCACGAGGATGATCGTGGCCGACTCGTCCAGCCAGATGCTCTGGACGTTCAAGGTCGCGAAGCGGAGCGCCGCACCGAGCACGGTGAGCCCGATCACGATCTCGGTCGGGCCAAGCCGGGGCAGGGATGCGACCCGACGATCCACATCGGCCGCCGGCCCGCCGCGCGCGCTGGGCGCGGCGGGCCGGCCCGCTACAGGGGTGCTCACCTGAGCGATTATGTCAGCCGATCGGGCCGCTGCGGTGACTCATTCGGCCATCAGCTTCTCGACGGCTTCGGTGTACGCGCCCTTCGGCCCACCGGCGCGCGTGAGCGCCCCGAAGTACTCTTCTGAGTTGGTGCTCGCGCCGGGTTCCGCCTGGTCGCGGTCCTGGTAGACGATGAAATCTTCGATCGGGTGGCTCCCGGCGGCCTTGCGCAGCAGCGGCACGTCCGCCCGCAGCGCTTCGCCGGCTTCCGCGTAGCTCATGTGGACGCCGTTGCTCAGGGTCGGCCCGTTGTCGGAGGTGATGCCCCACTCGGTCACGTCGATCGGCGTGGTCGTGTTGCCGAACGCGGCGAGGTCGGCCACCATCCTTTCCATCTTCGGTATGCCGCTGGTGTCCGTGGAGCGAGCGGTCGCCTGATTGGAGTAGGGGTGGATCACCCACCCCGCCACGTACTCGGACAGGTTCGGCACCGCCGCGAACATTTCATCGACCCACACGGACGATCCCGAGCCGCCATCCTCGGCCTGACACAGGATGCCGTCGCCGTAGGGTGCGACCGCTTCGGCGGCTTCCTTGACCAGCACCGCGTAGCGACGGGCGCGTTCGTGGTAGGAGGCATCGGTGTAGCCGTCGTCGTACTGATAGCCGTAGCTGGTCTCGTTGCCGAACTCCAGGCGCGATCCACTGGGCAGGACTGCGGCGACCTTCGCGAGTTCCTTCGCTTCGGTCGACGACGGTATGCGCCGGTCGAAGGTGAAGAGCGGCAGCAGTCTCGTGCCCTCTTTAGCCAACGCTTCGAGCGTCCCGCTCACGTGCTCGACGATGTCCGCTTCGCCGAGGCCGAACTCGACACGGGCCAGATGCGCTCCGAGGGTTCCGTCGGCCTTGAAGTCGAGCGCTTCCACGCCCTCGTCGACTCCGGGGCTGAATCCCGGCGAGGGCGGAGGTGGAGGCGGAGGGGATTCTTCGTGGTGTTCTTCGACCGGCGGCGGGGGCGGGGGCGGGGGCGGGGGCGGCGAAGCGGGGTAGGAGATCGCCACTTCAGCCGACCATGCGCTGCCTTCGACGGCCGTGCGCACGCTGTAGTGGACGGTGGTGCCGGGTACGGGCGCCGGTGTGACCGAGGTGCCGCTGACCGAAGTGAGCTTTTCCGCTTCGCCCGTCACTTTGCTCGCGAGTATGTAGGTGCTGACACCCGCGATCGCGTTCCAGCTGAGCGTCTGGCCCGAGACGCTGAGCGTCGGAGCGGTCTGCGTGTCGACGGCTTCGGTGGGTGAGCTGGGGTGCCTCGAGTAGGTGACCGTTCTCCGGCTGGACCAGGCGGACCCGGCGACGGCCGTCCTGACCGCGTAGCTGACGCTCACCCCCGGTGCCGGCGGCGGCGTCGTGGAGGTGGCGCTGACCAGGGAGTACTGACTCGCCTGGCCCGCCACATCGCGCGCGAGCACATAGCTCTTGACGTGCGCGACGCGCGTCCACGTCAAGCGGTAGCCGCTGACGTTCAGCTGGGGCGCTCGGTGCGAGGCAGCGGTGGCGGTGGCGTGGGTGCGCCCTGTGCGCGCGGGCGCGGCCGATGCGGTGGTGTCGATCGCGGCAAGAAGCAGGCAGCTCGACACGACCACCGGGGTCAGCGAGCGAACCCATGCCCAGAGGCGGCGGGTTTCCGGTGTCATTTTGCTTGTCATCTCCTTCGGTGGCTGGGCCGTCTCCGCTGGGAGACCCCTGGCTTTGCGAGCCCGTCTCGCGACGGGGGTGCCTTTGTCGGGGGGGGGCGAGTGGGCGTCAGGGTGGCTGTCCCGGAAGCTCTCGTGTGATGCGGCGTTTCTCAAGCTCTCGTGTCGTGCGCCTTTTGCTTGAGCTCTGCAGGCAATCTTTCGGGCGCGCTCCCCTCGGCTGTGAACGCCCGCGGACAACCTGGACAGATATCGGCCGGCCACGGGGCGAGCAGGCGCGCTGCCGGCGCTGGTTCAAGTGCACTCGCCGAAACGACGATGAGTGTGCAGTGAGTGCAGCCGCACCTATCCCGTCGTTGGCGCAGCTATCCTGTCGTTGGAGATGACGCGGTCAGTTCCGTACGAGGAGATCGCATGAGCCCGTTCGACCAGCCCCGGGCTCCGAACGCAAGCGATGCCCTGACGAGCGCCGTGCGTGTGTTCCGTCGGCGCTGGCTGCTGATATCCGGCGTGCTGATCGCGTGCGTGGGTGCGGCGGTGCTGAAGCACGAGAGGTCGGCCAAGACGTACACGGCCACAGCCAGCGTTCATTTCCAGAGCGGCACGCTTTCCGATGCCGCGCTGCAGGTCTCCCCCTCTGGCAGCGGCGAACCGCAGCGCGAAGCGGACACCGAAGTGCTTGTTGCCCACTCGCCCGAAGTCGCCGAGGGCGTGATCCACCAGCTGGTCGCTCAGGGTGTGCACACGTCGATCTCGGCGAGCCAGCTCCTGGAAGAAGTCAAGGTCGAAGCGGCCTCGAACGCCGACATCCTCAACGTCATCGCCACGACCGCCAACGCCGCCCGGTCGGCAGCCTTGGCCAACGCGTTCGCCCAGCAGTACATCGCCTTCCGGGCGAGCTCGCAGCTATCGGGCATCCAAACGGCCGAGACCAAGCTGCAGCAGCAGATCGCAGGACTTCCCCCCGGTTCTCCCGAACTTGCGGCGTTGCAGCAGTCGGTTCAGCGTCTCAACGCGCTGCGGGCAGTGGCGGGCGGAGGAGCGAACGTCATCGGCCTGGCGAGTGCGCCCGGCGCGCCGTCGGGCATGCGCCTGTCCACGACCCTCGTGGTCGGCGTCCTCGTCGGGCTGGCGCTCGCGTTCTCGCTCGTGTTCCTGCTGGAGTCGCTGGATCGCCGCATCAAGTCGATCGAGGAGCTGGAGGCCGAGTACCGGCTCCCAGCGCTCACCGGCGTACCACAGTCGGCGTTTCGCTCGCGCCGCGCCGCAGACCGCCAGGAGCAGCTCGAGCCCTACCGCATCCTGCGCAGCGCGCTCGACCTTGCCGCCGTCAGCCATCAGCTCGACACGCTGCTGGTCACGAGCGCCGTCGAGGGAGAGGGCAAGACCACGGTTGCCGTCGACCTGGCCCATGCGGTGGCGCTGACGGGACGTCACACCGTGCTGGTCGAGTTCGACATGCGCCGTCCGACGTTCGCCAGGCACCTGGACATCGACGCCAGCCGTGGGGTCACCACAGCGCTCGTGGGCGCCGCCTCGCTGGATGAGCTACTCATCGAGCCCCTCCCGGACGTGCCCAGCCTGACCGTGCTGCCCGCGGGACGCCTGCCCCACAATCCCTCGGAGCTGCTCAGCTCTCCACGGATCGTTGAGATGATCTCCGAGCTCGCCACCGACGATGGCATGGTCATCATCGACGCGCCGCCGCTGAACCCGGTCGCGGACACGCAGGTTCTGCTCAACAACCCCGTTATCCACGCGAGCATCATCGTCGCGCGCGTGGACCAGACCACGCGCGACGAGGTCCGTCGTGCGCGCGGGATCCTCGACCGTCACATGGTCAGCCCGATCGGAGTCGTCGTGACCGGCCTGCGTGACGCGAGTCTCTATGGCTACAGCGCGTACAGAGGCCAGGACCCCACGCTGGACGTCGACCTCGGCCGCAGGTCATCCGCCCCCGCGCCGGTCCAGTCGCGCGGGCTGCGACTTTGAGCGGCTGGCGATGGGCGCGCGACGGTTGCCGCTGACGGCGCTCCCCCGCCGCGAACTGCTCCTCGCAGCGGTGGCCGCGGGAGCCACCGCGCTGATTGCCCTCGCTGCCATGCACAAGCTGGGCACGGCGGGCCTGCTCGCCCCATCGCTCGTGGTGCTCGCCGCGATCCTGCTCGTCCGGCCGGTTGTGGCGGTGTCGCTGGTGCTGGTGCTGACCGTCATCTGCGAGGGGCCCACCTTCGGGCTGCTGACCTTCAGCTCGCAGCTGTATGTGGTGTACAAAGACATCTCGCCCCTCGACGTGCTGGTTGCGCTGGCGATCGCCTCTGTTGGCCTGGACTTGATGCGCCATCGCCGACCTCCGCGAGTGCCGCGGCCGCTGATCGTCCCATCCGTGACGCTTGCGTTGGCGATGGTCGTCGGCGTGGTGGTCGGACATGCCGCCGGCGCGAGCCTCAGGTTCGCGATCACCTCAGAGCACGTGCTGGCCTATCTGCTGCTCCTGCCGACCGCCGTGGCCAACCTGGACCTCGATCGCCGTCAGATCACGTGGCTGCTCGGAGGCGCGGCCGCGCTGGCGATCGTGAAGGCGCTTCTGGGCCTGATCGAGGTGGCTGGGCACCTCGGCGTCTCGATCGAAGGCGCGGCGACGCTCACCTACTACGAACCGACCGCCAACTGGCTGATCATGATCGCGATCCTGGCCATCTTCGCCACGCTCCTGGCACGTGCCAAGCCGCCGCTGTGGCTGGCGCTTGCCAGCCCGCTGCTGGTCGCCTGCCTGCTGCTCTCATACCGGCGCTCGTTCTGGATCGGGGCTGCGCTCGGGCTGCTGCTGGTGCTCATGCTGGGCACGACGCCGGTCGGCCGGCGCCTGCTCGTGCCCGCGGGCCTGGCCGTCGCGGCGGCGATCTGGCTGTTGGGAGCGATCCACTTCCAAGGCCAGACTCGCTCGCGAAGCGTGCCGCGTCGCTTGCGCCCGCGAAGCTGGAAGCGAGCGCGCAGGACCGCTACCGGCTGGATGAGCGCGCCAACGTGCTCGCCGAGATCCGGGCAGAGCCGATCGCCGGCCTGGGGGTGACGATCCCGTGGGCGGCGACCGCGGCGACGCTGTCGGTGGAACACGAACCAGAAGGCCGTCAGTACGTTCACTTCGCCGCGCTGTGGTTCTGGCTCAAGCTCGGCGTGCTCGGTCTGTGTGCGTATGTGGGCGTGATGCTGGGCAGCATGTGGCTCGCCTGGCAGGCATGGCGAAGGAGCAGCGAGCCGCTGCTGCGCGCCTTCGCGCTTGCATCCCTCTGCGGAATGGCGGGTCTGGTGGTGATCGACACGACGGCCAGCTTCACCGGCGTGGATCCCCGCTTCACGGTGCTGTTCGCCACCCAGGTGGGGCTGCTCGCGCTTCTTGCCGCGACCGCCGGGTCCTCGCCCGCCGGTGGATCGGCGATCACGAGCGCGCCGCGGGGGACGTTGCTGGGTCCTACGGCGCCAGCAGCGCAGTGAGCGCCTCGATCGAGTAGTTCCGCTCGACGAGCTCGCGGCCACATCGGCCCAGCTCTGGAGCGCCCTCGCGCAGGACGCGCACGAGCGCCGCCGCGAACGCCCGGCCATCTCCTGCGATCAGGCAGTGCTCGCCGTCACCCACCTCCAGCCCGGCGGCGGCGCGAGGCGTGGCGATCACGGGCAGCCCGTAGGCGAGCGCCTCGATGAACTTCAACGGCGAGCCGCCGCCCTGAAGCAGCGGGACGACGGCGCACGACGCGCCCGCGTAGGCCTCTCGAAGGTCCTCGACGAATCCGAGCGCCTCCACGCGCGGGTCGATCGAGGGCGGCTGCTCCAGGCCCGCGCCGACGAGCGTCAGCCGGACATCGGGCAGCTCGGCCCACACCCGCGGCAAGACCTCCCCGAGCAGGAAGCGCAGGCCGTTGCGGTTGGGCTCGTAGGCGAAGCTCGCCACGAAGATCACCCGCCTCTCCTCCACCGCGGGCCGCACGCGCGCGATCGCGGCCACGTCGACCACGTTGGGCACGTATCGCAGCTGCGCGCCCGGGCAAAGCTCGCGCGCGGCGGCGACGTCGGCGTGGCTGACCATCCATGACTCGCACGAACGCTCCAGCAGTCTGTGCTCGAACGAGCGCATCGCGTGCCGCCGGCGCGTGCCGCTGGCGTTCAACTCGTGGCGGAAACCCGACTCGAGATTGTGTGCGTTGTAGATGACCGGGCGCCGGCGCGCCAGGCGCCGGAGCGCGGCAGCGGCGATCGGCCCGTCGGCGATCACGCGCCCGCGGTCGGGTTCGGCCGCGAGCCGGGCCACCGCGGCCGCGAGCTCGCCCGAGACCCCACGCGCGAAATCCTCCGGCACGCCGGCGACGCGAGCCGCTGCATAGGGGAGCAGCCGCCGCGGACCTCGCGATGGCACGACCTCGCACAGCTGTACTCCGGGAATCCCGCGGAAGGCCGCGTCGGCCTCGGCCGCTCCGAAGCGGACGTAGAGCAGATCGAGTCCGCGGTGCGCGGCCAGGGCGCGGGCGACGCCGTAGGTGCGCACCGCCTGGCCGGTGCGCAGCACGGGCGTGTGCGTGGTGACGAGCAGGTCCCTCACAGGGTGGCCTAGCTCGCTGGCATCTCCACACTCGCCTCATCGACAAACGTATACCCCGCGGGAGGCTTGCGCGCTATCGGCACAAAACCCATGTCTCGCAAATTGGCGATCAGTGTCCATGCGAGGCGCATCGGACGGTTGTGTTGAAAATTCACCACGAGCACCTTCGTATGCCAGCGCAACAGGTCAAGATGCGGCACGAAGTCGTACTCGGCGCCATCCATCGTGAGCTTCAGAAGATCGATCCGCTCATGTCCCATCTCGGTGCGGATCGACTCGATCGTTCGGCAGGGAACGACGACAGAATTTTGCGTCTGCTGCAGGTCAACGGCCGACAGCGCCATGTGGCTGGGATTGGCTGCGCGGAACATCTCAAGCTCGCCGGAGTGGGTCCAGATCGCCACATTGTGGAAAAAGAAGTTCGGGCTGGTCTGCTGGTCGGCATGTATCTTCGCCTCCGGAGCCGGATCGAAGGAATGCACGACGCACCCGGTGCGTCTGATCAGCTCCGCATCGAATGACACGTCGCCTCCAGCCCCGATCGAGTAGGCGACTGAGTTTCGATCGAGCAGTTGAAGCGGGACCGGCCAGCCACCGTAACTGTTACCCACGTACTCGGTTGCGCAGTCGCTTCGAACCGGCACGCGTCGCCATACGACTGCCTCGAAGATCCGTCGTCGTGCGGCGTTGCGCCACTTCGCCGGTCGTAGATAGACGCTCGTGGGCACGTCTGCATCCTATATAACGTGCTTCTGCCGGCAATATGGTGAGGAGCGGGCCCCTCACAGGGCGTCGATCGCCGCGGCGATCTCCTCCAGGCGCCGATCCCACGAATGGGCGGCTGCTGCGCGCGAGCGCTCGGCGCGGCGCTCGGGACTGTCGTTGGCGAGCGCTTCGTCGAGCAGGCGGACGATCCCGTCTGCGTCGGGGGCGGTGAGGACCCCCGCCACGTCCGCGAGCGCGGGCAGCGGCGTCGCGATGACCGGCAGCCCTGCCGCCAGATACTCGTACACCTTCATCGGGAAGATGCTGTCGGTGAGGTCGTTGTGCGCATAGGGGATCAGGCCCGCGTCGGCCGCCCGCAGGACGTTCGGCAGCTCACCGTACGCGCGGGGGCCGAGCAGGTGGATGTTCGGCTCGGCGGTTATCGCCGATATGTCGGTGTGGGGATCGCCCGGGCCGATCGGCCCGACCAGCGCGAACGACCACGACCGCCGCCGGCGGGCGAGCCCGCCAGCATCTGGAGATCCAGCTTCACGGCGACGATCGCGCCGGTGAACACGATCCGGGGCGTGGGCAGCGCGGCCATCCCAGGGTCCAGCGGCCCGGGCTGCAGCGCACGCGAGAAGAGCTCGGTGTCGGCCACGTTCGGCGCGTCCAGGACGTTGCTCGATAGCCTCCTCAGCCGCTCCGCAAGCGCCGGCGCGCTCGCCAGCACCAGGTCGGCGCGGGCGGCGAAGCGCTCCTCGGCGGCACGGAAGCTCGCGGTGTCGATCCTGCCGTGAGCGGCTATGTCATCGACGCAGTGGTAGACGATCAGCGACGGTTCGAGCGCGTCGATCAGCACCTCCGCCTGCGGCACGTAGGCCCACAGGATCGGCGCTCGCAAGCCGAGCCGGCGGGCGGCCCGCCGCACGAGCGCCGGCAGCAGGCGGCCGTTGAGCGCTCGCACCGGCCGGCTGCGATGGAGCGGCACGACCAGCGGAGAGAGCACGTGCAACCCGTCGACGGCTCGCGGAGGCGCAAGGCCGCGCCGCAGCCGCCGGGCGATGCGCGCTAGGTCGCGCCCCGCGAGCTGTGGCTGGCGCAGGCCCAGCGACTCGATGAACAGCACCCTGTTCTCGCGCGCCAGGCGCGACATCAGGTGGTGCTGGTTGGTCCACAGCTCCGTGTCCCAGTCGGCGAATCCGACGCACACTATGTCGCGACCCCGCAGGGTGGGCGAGTCGGGCATCGGCGGCATGATCCCAGGCGTCGGGGCGTGTAGTCTGGTGCTGGTGCCGACAGGCGGTCAAGCGGCCGGAGCGGGCGGGGCGGGCGCGGCGGGCGGGTCCCCGTTCCTCGACGAGTTGCGCGGGCGCTTCGCGCGCGTGGCCGTGGTGCACGACTGGCTCACGATTCCCGGCGGCTCCGAGCAGGTCGTGCTGGAGCTGCTGGAGATGTTCCCGCACGCCGAGCTGTTCACATCGGTCTATGACCCCTCGCCGTGGCCCGCCCAGATCACGCAGCGCACCGTTCACAGCTCGTTCCTCAACCGCATTCCGGGCGCCGCGCGCCACTACCCGAAGCTGCTGCCGCTGATGAACAGGGCGTTCCGCTCCTTCGACCTGGACGGCTTCGACCTGGTGCTGTCGAGCAGCCACGCGTGCGCCAAGAACGTGCAAGCGCCCCAGCGGGCGCTGCACGTGTGCTACTGCCACACGCCCATGCGTTACGCCTGGGAGGAGGGCTTCCTCGAGGGTGAGGAACTCGGGCGCGCACTGCGGCTGGCGCTGCCGCCGCTGCTGGCGCGATTGCGCCGCCAGGACCTCGCGGGCGCGGCCGGCCCCGACGTGTTCGTAGCCAACTCCAGGCACGTGGCAGAGCGCATCGAGCGCTACTACGGACGTTCGGCCGAGATCGTCCACCCGCCGGTGGACGTCGAGCGCTTCCTGCGCCTGGAGCGGAACCCGGGCGACTACTACCTGGCGTACGGGCGTGTGGTGCCCTACAAGCGCGTGGACCTCGCCGTGGCGGCGTGCGCGAGACTGGGCCGGGCGCTGAAGGTCGCAGGCGACGGCCGCGGGCTGGACGCCGTGCGAGCGCAGGCGGGTGAGGGCGCGGAGCTCCTGGGCAAGGTCTCCGAGACGGAGCGCGACCGGTTGCTGGCCGGCGCCCGCGCGCTGCTGTTCCCGGGCGAGGAGGACTTCGGGATCGTGCCGGTCGAGGCGCAGGCGGCGGGCGTGCCCGTGATCGCCTACGGCGTCGGCGGGGCCGGCGAGACCGTCATCGACGGCCGCACCGGCGTGCTGTTCGCCGAGCAGAGCGCGACCGCGCTGGCGCAAGCGATCGAGCGCTTCGAGGGCCTCGGGTTGGACGCTCAGGACGCACGCGAGAACGCGCGACGCTTCGGCCGCGAGCGCTTCCGTGCGGAGATGGCGGCGGTGATCGACCGGGCCTCCGCGGCGCGCGGCCGGCGCTAGTGTGTCCAACCGTGCAGGAGGTTCTCCCGGGAGTGTTTCACTGGACGGCGCCGCACCCGAAGATCGGCGTCGAGGTGTCCTCCTACTGGCTGGATGGCTCCGGGGTGCTGTTCGACCCGCTGGTGCCGCCGCAGGCGGGGCTCGAGTGGTTCGCCGAGCGTGCTGTCACACCCGTCGCGATCCTGCTGTCCAACCGCCACCACTACCGCGAATCCGGCCGCTTCGCCGAGCGGTTCGGCTGCTCGGTGCACTGCAACCGCGCGGGCCTGCACGAGTTCTCTCACGGCGAGGCCGTCCAGGGCTTCGACCTCGGCGAGCAGCTCCCCGGGGGCGTGGTCGCGTGCGAGCTCGACGCGATCTGTCCGGACGACACCGCCCTGCACCTGCCCGATCAGCGGGCGCTGGTCATCGCCGACGGCGTCGTGCGCGGCGGCCCGTACGGACAGTCAGGCCCGCTCGGCTTCGTCCCCGACTCGTTCATGGACGACCCGCCGGCCACCAGGCGCGGTCTGCTGGCGGCGTGCGCGCGCCTGCTGGCGGAGCTCGACTTCGACCACCTCCTGCTCGCCCACGGCGGCCCGGTGGTCGGCGACGGGCGCGAGGCCTGCGGGAGCTCGTCGACTGCGGCGGGCGCACCGCTTTCGAGATGTAGATCATGCGCGTGCTCGTCACGGGCGCCAGCGGCTTCATCGGCGGCGCGGTCTGCCGCCAGCTCCTCGAGGCGCAACCGGAACACGAGGTCGTGGCGCTTGTGCGCCGCGCGGGCTCGGAGCCCGCCGGGACGCGCGGCGTGCTCGCCGACCTGGGCGACGGCCCCAGCCTGGCCGAGGCGCTCGCCACCGCCCGGCCGGACTGCGTGATCCACCTCGCCGCCGAGATCGCATCCCAGCGCAGCGAGCGCAAGGTCCGCGAGGTGAACGTCGCGGGCACGCAGCGACTGCTGGACGCGTGCCTGGGTCTCGCCGGCACGGACCCAGCCGTCGGGCCGCGGATCGTGTTCGCCTCGACCGTCGTCACCGGCGACGCCCACGGAGCGCTGCTGAAAGAGGAGGAGCCGCTGCCCGTGCAGACTCCCTACGGGCGCTCCAAGCAGGAGGGCGAGCGCCTCGTCCTCGCCTCCGGGCTGCCCGCCATGGTCATCCGCCCTTCGCACGTGTACGGGCCCGGAGGGTGGTACGTCAACGAGCTCATCGCCCACCTGCGCCAGCCCGGCCGCTTCGCCGTGATCGGCAGCGGCGAGAACCTGTGGGACGTCGTGCACGTCGACGACGTCGCGTCCGCCCTGCTCTTGGCCGCCGAGCGCGCGCCCGCCGGATCGATCTATCACGTCGCCGACGATCAGCCGATCACGTTCTACGACTTCATGGCCCTGACCGCCGGCGCGCTCGGCCTCGGCGCCCCCAGGCGCATCCCCGCGGCGCTTGCCCGGCTGGTCGCCGGAGAGGCCGCGGTCGCCGCCGCCGTGCGCTCCGCGCGCTCCTCGAACGCCAAGATCAAGCGCGAGCTCGCCTGGCAGCCGCGATTCCCGAGCGCGCGCGAGGGCGTCGCCGACGTCGTCGCGCGGCTGCGGGGGAGCTAGCCGGCGGTCTTGAAGCCGAGGTACCGCGTGACCCCGAAGGCGCCCGATCGCGCGATCGGCGTGGCGTCAAGGCGGTAGTCGCCCGGGGAGAGCCCTGCGAGGTTCAGCTTGAGGCTGTTGGCTCCCGGGCGTCCGGTCACCTCGAGCTTGACCCTGGTGAGGGTCCAGCGAACGCACGTCCTGATGCCGCGCTGGCAGCGGTGGGTGACGGTCCGGTGGTAGACCCCCAGCTCGACGGTGGCCGGCGCCGAGAGCGTGTAGGTCAGTAGAAGCTTGTGCGTGTGCGGGCTGCTCCGCGAGGCTTTCGCGCGGATCTGCAGCCTCGTGAGGCTCACCGGTGGTTCCATGGTTGCGCTGAAGGCGCTGATGCCGCCCAGCGGCGTAACCAGGCTGGCCGCCGTCGCTGTCGCACCTGGTTCGGTGGAGGGCGCCTGGGCCACGACTCCCTCGCCGCTGAACTTGACTTCGTGCAGCCCGGTGCTGTCTTCACCGTTGATGAACCAGACGGCGCTTGCGGGTCCTGTGCTGGTGGGCGTGAACTCGACGGTCTCGGTCAGGCTTTCGCCCGGTGCGATCGTCGTCCCCTCCGGCAGCGATGTCGTCGCCGCGAAGGCGCCCCCGACTGGCGGCTTGGACTTCGTGATGGGGACGGCGGTACCGCCGGTGTTCGTGACCGTGAAGCTCTTGCTCTCGCTGGAGCCGAGGGGCACCTGGCCGTATTCGATCGTTTCGTTGCCGATCTGCAGCGCCCCGGGCAGGCCGGCGCTGCCGGAGAGGCCGATCGCTTCATCGCCGCCGGTCGTTTCCAGGCCGATTTCGCCGTTGAACGTGCCCGTCGCCGTCGGTTCGAAGGTGACGGTGATCGTGACCGAACCGCCGGGCGCGATCGTCGATCCGACTTCAGGCACGCCTTCGGTAGCGAACGGCGCGGAGGGCAGGTTCACTTTGTTGATCGTCAGCGGCGCGCCGCCCACGTTGCGGAACGTCGCGCCCGCGGACACTTTGGTACCGATGCTCGTGCCGCCGAAGGTCACGACCAGCGGCGATCCTTCGAGCTTCGCGGCGGCCGTCTGGCCGATGCCGGAGAGTCCAAACATAACCTTGGTGCCGGTGCTCGTCGTGGCCGTCAGCGTCGCGCCGATCGGACCCGGCCCGTTCGGTGAGAAGGTGATCGGCACCTGGATGGTTTCGCCCGTCGTGAGCGTCGCGGGCAATGCGCTGGAGGGCGTGCCGAGCGCGAACTGGGAGGAGCTCGACGCGAGGGTCGATAGCGTGAGCGGTTCGGTGGCCGTGAGCGTCAGCGCCTTCTCGGAGGAGTCGCCGACGGTCGTCGTCGGGAATACGGTCGTCGAACCGGCGAGCACGGGGGTGACCGGCGAGCCGAACGCGAGCACGTGCCCGTCGCGGGTGCCCACGTAGAGCCGCCCGGCGCCCACGCCGGGCAGCGCGAACTTCGCCGAGGTGCCGATCGGCGCGCTCCAGCGCATAACCGGTTCGCCGTCCACCGGGATCGGATCGTAGGCCCGCAGCTGTGCCCCTTCCCCGGCGCCGTTCGGTGACCAGACGATCCAGACGAGCGCCGAGCCGGGCGTGGTCCCGTCGGAGGTGATGACGGGCGCGCTCGAGGAGAAGCCGAACGCTTCAGCGGAGGTGCCCTGGAGGGAGAGCGTCGGCCTGCCGCTGCCGGAGAGGCCGTACTGATAGACACGCAGGTTGCCGGAGGAGCCCCCGGCGCTGGTGCCATCCGACGCCGTCGGGATGTAGACCCAGCCGCCTTCGCCGGGCCACACGCCCGGCCGTGACCAGACGCCGCCGTAGGGGCCGATCCGCTGGACGACATCGTCAGAGCCGGACGGCCCCTGGCCGATCCCGCCGAGGTTGTCGCGGTTGAGCAGATACACGTAGCCGTCCTTGCCGACCGCGACGGCGAGGTGCGGTATGGCCGGTGTGCCGAAGTATTCTTCGGGCAGGCCGGTCACCCCGCCGGAGGCGAAGTCGGCGTCCCAGGTGTCCAGGTAGCTGGCGTTGTACGGGGCGAAGAAGTCCACCGCCTTGAGCGAGCCGTCGGGCTGCACATCCAGCCGCACGATCGACTCTCCGAGGTCCGGTGGCGGTGTGTCGCCGGGCGTCGGCTTCGACGGCGCGCCGCCGTTGCCGGTGCTCAACAGGATGGTGCCTGGGCCGTCCGAGGTCAGGCCCGCGCCCGACTGCCAGATGCCGGCGCCTTCACCGGTCTCATCCGCGACCCAGCGCGCCCTGACCACGCCTTCGGTCGAGACGCCGAACACCCAGCCCTGCCACGGCTGGGTGTCGCAGTCGGAGCCGAATGCCGCGTAGACGACGCCTTCCATCAGCAGCAGTCCCGGGCGCTGCAGCTGGGTCCACTGATGGAATTCCTGGCCGGGCGCGTTCTGGGCCGTGCCGCCCAGCTGCACGGGGAAGCCCGGCTCCTGCGCGCCGGTCGAAACATCGACCGCGTCCATGTACCACTGCGGTTCTTTGTCCTTTTCGCGATAGTCCTTGTAGGTCAGATACGCGATGTTGGTAGCCGGGTCGATCACCGGCGTCGAGGTCACACCGATCTTCGGGGTGAGGTCGCCGCATTCGATGTCGCTCGGGTTCCACGCTTCGCCGAGGTGCTTGGACCACTGCACCGCGCCGGTGGTCGGATTCAGGCCATAGAGGTTGTCTTCCTCCGTGGCGACGAAGAGCGTGCCGTCATCCAGCAGCGGCTGCGCATACACCTGGCCCACGACGGGCGTCGACCACAGTCGACCGAACGTGCCCCCGCTCACGAGTTCCGGTGTGATCGACGGCTCGTTGGGATACCACCCGCTACGGAGATCTCCGCCCGAATTGGTTGGTTCCGATCCGGGCATTTCCGACGCCATCGCCGACCCCGCGGCCGCAAGCACCAGGAACAATGTGCAGAGCACTGATACCGCGCGCATCCTGCGCATCGTCCTTCCCTCCCTGGCGACCGCGTCACCTGGCCATCGAACACACGAGTCGCGCGAGGATACCCGCCAATTGGGATTTGGGCAAACGCCGCCGGTGGCCGTGCAGCGAAAGCCGTGCCGGAGCGCGGCCGAGCTGCGCGCCTGCAGCTGTTACGCGTCGATCGGCGCGCTCATGCCCCGAGGCCGAACGCCCGCTCGGCCTCGTCGGCGACGTGGCGGGCGATCGCCAGCGAGGAGGTGGCGGCGGGCGACGGCGCGTTGCGCACGTGCAGGGTCCGCTCGGTATGGGAGAAGACGAAGTCGTCGACGAGCCGGCCGTCGCGGGCGAGAGCCTGCGCGCGCACGCCGGCGAACGCGGGCTCGACGTCGCGCACCTGCAGCTCGGGCACGTAGCGCGCGGCGGCGCGGACGAACGCGGAGCGCCGCGCCGCGTGGCGCAGCTCGGTGACCCCGGTGCTCCACCAGCGGGCGAGCATCCGCCACGTGCCCGGCCAAGCGAGCGTGTCGAGCAGATCCCTGCGGCGCACCGTCCCAAGGCTGTAGGCGTCGCGGGCGCCGGCCATCAGCGCGGTCGGTCCGATCAGGACCTCGCCGTCGATGTGCCTGGTCAGGTGGACGCCGAGGAAGGGCAGGGACGGATCGGGCACGGGATAGATCAGCGAGCGCACCAGATGACGGCGCTCGGGCACCAGGCGCAGGTAGGCGCCGCGAAAGGGCACGATCCGCGGGTCGGGGTCGGCGCCGGCGGCTACGGCCAGGCGATCGGCCCAGGCGCCGGCGCAGAAGACGGCATGGCCGGCCTCGGTGCTGCCGTGCGAATGGGCGATGCGCAGCGAGCGCCCCTCGACGTCGACCCCCTCGATCTCGCAGCCGGTGGTGAGGGCGCCGCCCGCGTCGAGTATGTCCCGGGCGTAGGACCGCGCCACGGCGGGGAAGTCGACGATGCCCGTGTCCGGCGAGTGCAGCCCGGCGACGCCGCGCGCGTGGGGCTCGATCGCCTCGATGCCGGCGGCGTCGATCCGGCGCAGGCCGGGCACCTCGTTTGCCTTCCCCCGGCGTTCGAGCTCCTCCAGCCGGCCGAGCTCGGAGGTGTCGGTCGCGACGATCACCTTCCCGCAGCGCTCGCTCGCGATTCCCCGCTGCGCGCAGTACTCATACAGCTCGCGCGCGCCCTCCACGCACAGGCGCGCCTTGAGCGAGCCGGGCACGTAGTAGACGCCGGCGTGGATCACACCCGAGTTGTGAGCGGTCTGATGCGTGCCGATCTCGGCCTCGCGCTCGAGCACGCAGACCGACGCCTGCGGGTTGCGCCCGATCAGCTCGCGCGCGACCGCCAGGCCCACGATCCCGCCTCCCACCACCGCGAGGTCGCAGCGCTCTGGCGCCTGGGTGGGCTTTGCGGCTGCGCTCGACACCGAGCCCAGGCTACTGGGCCACTGCGCCGGGACCGCCGGGAGCCGTGGCCGCGGCCGCGTCCACCAGGCCGGCCCCGTACAGCCCCTCGTCGCCGCCGCCTCCGAGCTTGCGCGCGGTGGCCTTCAGGCGCGCCGTTATCTGCGCGGGCGTGGGGTGGCGGCCGAGCACGCCGCTGGCGATGATCAGAGCGGCGGTCGCGGCCACGTGGGGGGTGGCCATCGAGGTGCCTTCATAGCCGGAGGGCAGGCCGAACTTGGTGTACGAGCTGCCGGTGAAGGTCACCTGGAAGATGTCCCCGCCGGGCGGCTTTTCTGGGTAGCAGTTCGGATCGCCGGGGAGGTTCGCGTCGGCGCCGCCCCCGGGCGCCACCAGCGTCAGGCCGGCTCCGTCGTTGGAGTAGTCGGCCAGGCAGCCGTGTTCGGTGGTGGCGCCGACCGACACCACGTCCGGTGCCCGCGCCGGGTAGGCGATCGTGCGGTACCCCTCGTTGCCGGCGGCCGCGACCACGAGCACGTTGTGACGGTGGGCGTAGCGCAGCGCCTGCATCAGCTCGGGGATGTCCGCGCCGGTTACGCCGGGGGAGAACTCGAGGCTGAGGTTGATCACCTGGGCGTGGTGGCGGACGGCGAAGTACACGCCTTCGGCGATCGTCGACGCTTCGCCTTCGCCCTGGCTGTCGAGCACCCGCACGGGCATGAGGCGGGCGGCGAACGCCAGGCCGGTCACGCCGTAGTGGTTGTCGGTGGCCTCGGCGATTGTCGCGGCCACGAACGTGCCGTGGCCGTTGCGGTCGTTGGCGTAGGGGTCTTTGGCGACGAAGTCATAGCCTTTGACGAACGTGTAGGGGCTGAAGCCGGGCGAGCGGCGGAAGGGGCCGCGGTTGGCGTAGGCGACGCCGGTGTCGAGCACAGCGACGATCACCCCCTCCCCGCCGGGGGCGCCATCGGCAGCGACGTTGGTCCAGGCTTCGGGCGCGTTAACCCCGAACTGGCCGACGAAGTTCCACTGCAATTCCCGCCAGTCGCCGGGTTCGTGGCCGCTGCCTTCGTTGTTCGGGATCCAGCCGTCGGCGACGTGCGCGACGTAGTCGGGCACGGCCCACTCCACGCCCCGCTGCGCGCGCACGCGGCGAAGCGCTGTCGCGACGCTCACGCCGGGGGCAAGGCGCAGCAGCCGGGTGTGGGCGCTCGCCACCTGTCCGGCCGTTCTGGCGATGCGGGCGGTGATGGCCGCCGTGGGCGCAGTCGCGGGGGCGTATCCGACGACGATCTCGTCGGGCGCGTAGCTCGCGCTGGCGGCGGCGCGGGCCGCCGGCACGTGTGCGCCGAATGCCGCCAAGGCGGCCCAAACCAGCGTCAGGATCGAGATCCGGCGAGCGAGCAGGCGGAGGGTTGGGCGGCCGGTGGGGGAGAGCACGGGGTTTGGTAATGATGATGTGCCGGGGAAGATGCGGCGGGGAGGCACTGTCGCATACACCGCGGGCAATATCGATGAGCGAGCGCTTCTTCCCACGCGACGAGTACTTCATGCACCTGGCCCTGCGAGAGGCCGAGCGTGCGTTGGAACACGATGACGTGCCGATCGGCGTGGTGCTCGTGCGCGACGGCGAGGTCGTTGCGGCGGCCCACAACGAGCGCGAGCTGCGCCAGGACCCCACCGCCCACGCCGAGATCATCGCCCTGCGCGAGGCCGCCCGGCTTGCCGGCACCTGGCGGGTGCTCGACACGGTCGTGTACGTCACGCTCGAGCCGTGCGCGATGTGCGCCGGGGCGATCGTGCTCGCGCGGATCCCGCGCGTGGCCTACGGCGCGAGCGATCCCAAGGCGGGGGCGTGCGGGAGCGTGCTGGACGTGCTCGGCGAGCCCCGGCTGAACCATCGCCCCGAGGTCGCCGGCGGTCTGCTCGCGCAGGAGTGCGGCCAACTGCTCAGCGGATTCTTCGCGTCGCGCCGGTAGACGTGCTCGCGGTTCGGGAGATCACGCGAGGACTGCCCGGAAGCCGCGTGTGCCTCGCAATCTATGCAGGCTCGGTGATGGCGCTCTTCCTGAGTCCGCTTGGCCATCACTGGCCGCGCGGTGACGATGACGCCGAGTCCCAGGTTCGCGACCCGCACGACGACCTGCATCACGATGTCGCGTCCGGCGCGCTGCCTCGTCGCCGAACGGGCTAGCGTGGTCATGGCCATGTAGGACTCAGCCTATTGCCCGCGGTTTGCGGGCAATCTTGGGTATCCTTGGGGGTGGATCCGGACGGGGACACGGTGGGGCTCGAAGGGCCAGGAGGGCCGGTCGAGCGCCGATGGCACGCGGATGCACCTGGAAAGGCTGGCGATGACCGTGCGACAAGAGCTGCTGCGAGAACTCCTACGCACGGGCAGGCCGGACCGCGAGTACGTGCTCAACCACGTCGTCAACCGCATCCCCCTGCGGGCGCCGCGGATGGCGGCGTACGCGGCGCTCGGCGTGACCTTCGAGGACGTCGAGACGACCACGATCATGCTCTCCAGCGAGGTCTGGGCGCCGACGAATCTCTCGATCGGCGCGAACACCGTCATCGGCAGGCAGTGCGTGCTCGACTGCCGCTCGAAACTCGACGGGCTCACCGTGACGATCGGGCGCAACGTGAACATAACCTCGCAATCCATACTCGTCGTGGGCAAGCACGAGATGAAGTCGCGCACCTTCTCGACCGCTTCGGCGCCGATCGTCGTCGGCGACCACGCGTGGATCTCGCTGCGCGCGGTCGTGCTCGGCGGCGTGACGATCGGCGAGGGCGCGCTTGTGATGGCCGGCGCCGTGGTCACGCGCGACGTGGACCCCTATACGATCGTGGCGGGTGTCCCCGCGCGGCCGATCGGCGAGCGTCCGCGCGACCTCGAATACGGCATCCAATACCGCCCCAACTGGCGCTGATGAGCGGCTGCGGCGGATGACCGAGAGGAGACGACCTGTCTGAGAAGACGTTGGCAACCGGCGGCAGCGGCCGCATCGGCGTTCTCCGGTAGGTAGTTGACCCAGCGTCGCGCTACATCCTTGGCCAAGCGCTTGCGCTGTACCAGCATGGATCACCGGCCCAAAGAGCTCGAACGACAACCTCATACCCGACGAAAAAACGGAGGGGGAGGGATTCGAACCCTCGTCGGAGGAATCTCCCCCGAAACAGTTTTCGAGACTGCCGCATTCAACCGCTCTGCCACCCCTCCGGGATGACGAGACATAGTAGATCGTCCAAGAGCAGTAGCCTGATGCGAGCTTTCGCGACGGTTTCACGATGGCTACACGGACGCGCGCGACAGTTAGCGCAGATGAGCCCCGCCACGGTCATCCTCTCGCCGCACTTCGACGACGCGGTGCTCTCGTGTTGGCATGTGCTGGCAAGCGCCGACACCGTGCTCGTGGTGAATGTCTTCGCGGGCGAGCCTCCCGCGGAGGTGCTCGGCTGGTGGGACCGGCTCGCGGGCGCCCCCGACTCGGCCGCGGCGGTGCGCGCGCGTGTCGAGGAGGACCGCCGCGCGCTGGCGCTCGCTGGGCGCGCGGCGGTGCGACTGCCGTTCCTGGACAGCCAGTACCGCGACGGCGACCAGCCGCCGGCGGAGATCGTGGAGGCGCTGCGCGAGGTGCCCGTCGCGGACGCCCACATTTATGCACCCGCCAGCCTCGGCGACCACCATCCCGACCACGCGGCCGTGCGCTCCGCGGCGCTGGCGCTGCACGCGCAAGGCGCCGACGTGACGCTGTACGCCGACCTGCCGCATGCGACGGTGCTCGGGTGGCCCCGGTGGGTGCTCGACGGCGGGTCCTCCGCAGGCGATCGGGCGGGCGAGCAATGGGCGAGCCAGCTCGAAGGCACCGGCATCGCGCCAGAGCGGATGGTGGCGTCGGCGCACCGGCTGGCGGCGCAGGAGCACGAGCGCAAGCTGGAGGCGGTACTCGTCTACGCCACGCAGGTTGGGCCGCTGCAGCGGATGTTCGGATCTTTCCTGGAGGATCCCCAGCTGCTGGGGTTCGAGGTCGATTGGCGGCTGCCGCTAGTGGCCTAGCGTGCGCCCCGGATGGTCGATCTCCGCGAGCGCGCGCTCGCGGAAGTGCGTGGCGAGGTTCTCGTCGCCCGCCGATACGGCCATCGTGTCGATCAGCTCACGCGCCCGCCGGCGCCGATCCTCGGCTTCCTCGGGCCTGTCCGCCGCGGCGGCCACGCGGGCCAGCCCGGCTTCGATCTGCCAGCGCTCGCAGATCGGCCCCTCGTCGCCAGCCGCCTCGGCGCTGCGGGCGAGCATCCGTGCCGCGCAAGCCCAGTCGCCGCGAAGCTCCGCACAGCGGGCAAGCAGGCGGGCGGTGGCGGCGATCGACCGGCACGCCCCGGCCTGCTCCCATGCTTGAAGCCGGGCCTGCATCGCCTGCTCGGCTTGCGCCACCTCGCCGGCCGCGAGCTGCGTCTCGGCGATGGCGCAGTAGGCCCGCTCTCCCCAGAAGTCGACCTTGCCGGGCGGCGTGGTGACCCGCTCGGCGATCTCCTGCGCCCGCTCGGCGAGAGCGCGCGCCCGCGGCTCCTCGCCCGCCAGCCGTGTCGCCGACGAGAGCGCTCCCAGGCAGCGGAAGATCTGCCCGCGCGCGCGGTTGCGCTCGGCGGCGGCGAGCCCGCGTTCGAGGACAGCCACGGCCTCCCCGGCGGCGCGCAGGTCGAGCAGGGGCGTGGCCAGGCCCGCCGCGGCCCAGCCGAGCCAGTCGGCGCCAGCGGTGTCCGCGCGAGCGACGGCCTCACGGCCGCATGCGAGCGAGCGCGCGTATTCGCCGCGGCAGCGCGCGATCCAGCTCAACGTGTCGCGGATCAGCACGCCGCTGTTGGGGTCGCCGATGCGATCGCTGATGGCCAGCGCCTCGGCGATGCGCCGCTCGGCCTCCGGCCAGTCGCAGCGCTCCAGCGGCGCATAGCAGGACTCGCTCAGCGTCCATTGCAAGTAGTACAGGTCGCCGCGCTCGCGCTGGGAGCGTTCGAGCTCTGCGCACAGCTCCTCCAGGCGCGGGATGTCACCGAGCTGGAGGGCGGCGAGCTTGAGAGCGTCCATCGCGCGGCTGACGGCGACCTCGTCGCCGGCTGCCCCGGCGATCGTGAGCGCGCGCTCGCCCAACTCGATCGCCTCGGCGAACTCCAGCTCGTTGGCGAGCACCAGCGAGAGCCGGTTCAGCGCGCTCACCCGGCCTGCCTCGTCGCCGAGCTCCTCGGCCAGCGCCAGCGCCCGTTCGTGGCAGCGTCGGGAGGTCTGCGGGTCGAGCACATGCCAGTGCAGTCCCAGGGCGTTGTGCACGTGCATCTCGCTCGCGCGGTCGCCTGCCGCGCGGGCGCCCTCCAGCGCGTGTTCGAGGTCCGCCAGCGCCTTTTCGGGTTCGCCGAGCAGTTCGAGCATCCATGCGCGAGCGCGGTAGAGGTCGCGGATCGACTCCTCCGACGCGGCCGTCATGCCGAGCATCTCGCCCGCCACGATCGCTCCCCCCAGGTTCTCGAGCGCCGTCTCGTGGGCGTGGACGCGCTCGGCCGCCGCCGCGGCGCGGCGATGGTAGTCGAACGCCTTGCGCAGCTCGCCGGCGGCGCGGTAGTGGTAGGCGAGCGTGCCGGCGCGCTCGTCGGGGCGATCGGTGTGCGCCTCCTCGATCGCGGCGGCGATCCGCCCGTGGATGGCTGCCTTCCTCGTGGCCGAGAGCTGCTCGTAGATCGTCTCGCGAAAGAGCGCGTGGGAGAAGCTGAGCCGCCCCACCGACTGCGTCGGCTCCACCAGCACGTCCGCGTCGATCGCCTCCTCGACGAGGTCGATGAGGCGATCGCGCGGATGCTCGAGCACGCGTTCCAGCACGTCGAGCTCGAAGTCGCGGCCGGCGACCGCGGCCACCGAGAGCGCCTGGCGGCAGTCTTCGCCGAGGCCGCGCAGGCGGCGCAGCAGCAGATCCTTGACGCTGTCCGGCACGCCGCCCGACGCCACCTCCCAATCGGACTCCGCGCTGAGGTCGTGCAGCAGCTCCTCGATGAAGAAGGGGTTGCCCTCGCTGCGGTCGGCGACGCGGCGCACGAACCTGCGCGGCGCCTGGCGCCCGGCGCGTCCGGCGATCAGCTCGGCGACCTCGGCCTCGCCGAGCCCCGACAGCGACAGCAGCTCGACCGACCGCGCGCGGCGCAGCTCGGCGAGCGCCTCGGCGAGCGGATGCTCGGGGCCGATCTCGACGGGGCGGAAGGTGCCGAGGATCATCAACGGCGTGTCCCTCGCCGATCTCGCAAGGTGGCGGAGCAGCAGCAGGCTCGGCTGGTCGGCCCAGTGCAGGTCGTCCAGGAACAGCACCAGCGGGCGAACGTGCGCGGCGTCGGCCAGCAGCGCGGAGACCGCCTCGAACAGGCGGAAGCGCTCCTGCTCGGCGCCCAGGCCCGTCGGTGCGGAGGGGGCATGCACGTCCTCCAGCTCCGGCACGATCGCCGCGAGCTGCGCGCGCCGGGGGATGACCTGCACGGCCAGCTCGGCGGGTGGGCAGCTGGTGACGTAGTGGCGCAGCGCCTCCACGAACGGCTGGTAGGGGACGAGCGTCTCCTCGTGGCAGCTGCCCGCGAGCACCGTCGCGCCCTGCTCGTGCGCGGTGTGCGCGAACTCCCTCGCCAGGCGCGTCTTGCCGATCCCGGGCTCGCCCGCGAGCATCACGGCGCGGAAGCCGCGCTCGCGCGCGGCCGCCCACGCCGCCTCCAGCGCCGCCGCCGCCTCGACGCGCCCGACGAACGCGCCACGGTCATCGCCCGTCAGCAGCGCCGGCAGCGGCACGCGCTGCTCGGTGGACGGCTCCCACATCACCTCGCAGGCGGCGAACCGGCTCGGCGACGCCCTTCAAGAGGAACGGGTCGAGCGCGCGGTAGGAGAACCCGCCGCGCGTGCCCACGAGCCCGCGCACAAGCTCGCTGGCGAGGATCTGCCCCGGGGCGCCGGCGTCGCACAGCCGCTTGGCGATCACCACGGGCGTGCCGAAGTAGTCGCCCTCGTCGCGGATCGGCTCGCCTACGTTCAGGCCGATGCGAACCGCGAACGCCTGCTCGCCGCCGGCGCGGGCGCGGTGGACGGCCTGCTGAATGGTGATCGCGCAGGCGATCGCGTCGACCGCGCTCACGAACGCCACCATCAGCCCGTCGCCGAGGTTCTTCACCTCCTCGCCGCCGTGCATCGCGGCCGCATCGCGCAGCAGGGCGAAGTGCGCGCGCCGCAGCCGCTCGCCCTCCTCGTCGCCGAGCCGCTGGAGCGTCTCCGTCGAGCCGACCTGGTCGGTGAACAGCAGCGTCACGGTGCCGGTCCTGCGTGCGCCCTCCGCGGCCGGGAGAGGAGGTCCGGGCGGCAGGGAGTCGGCTGGCGGCAGGGAGACGGCTGGCGGCGGAGAGCCGGCGGGCGGCGGCGCCTGCGCTGGCGGCGAGGACCCGGGTGCGCGCGGCGGCGAGGCGGGAGAAGCCGCCGGCGTTTCGCCCGCGCGGATCTGCTCCACCAGCTGGCGCGTCGCCGCAGACGGCACGATCCCCAGCTCCGACGCGAAGCGGTCGGCGAGGCGGCGGTAGGTGGTGAGCGCCGCCGAGCGGTCCCCATTGGCCGCCAGACGGCGGATCAGCTCGCGGTGGGCCTCCTCGGAGAGCGGGTCGAGCGTGGCCTGGCGGCGGGTGAGCGCGATCGCCGCCGCCAGCTCGCCGGCGGTCTCCGCGCCGGTGGCCATCCGCTCCAGCAACGCCACCAGCCCCGCGCGGTGCTGCTCGCGCCGCTCGTACACCCAGTCGTCGTCGAGGTCCGCGAGCAGATCGCCGTCGGCGAGCTCGAGCGCGTCCTCCAGCTGGCCGGCGGCGACGAGCCGCTGGAACTCGCCCACGTCGGTCCAGACCTCGTCGGGCCCGGCGAGCGCGACCGTCTCGCGGGTGGCGAGCAGGTAGCGATCAGCGTCGGCGCCCAGCGCGCGCCGCAGAGCCGACAGGGCGCTGCGCAGGCTCGTGCGCGCGCTCTCGTCGAGCACGTCGGGCCAGAAGCGTGCCGCGAGCTGGCCACGTGGATGGGTGCGCCGCTCCAGGGCGAGCAGGCCGAGCAGCGAACGCGCTCGCCGGCTCGCGGGCAGCTCCACCTGCTTGCCGTCCACCTCGAGCGCCAGCTCCCCCAGCAGCTTGACGCGCAGCATGAACGAAGCCTACGCACATTCACGGGCCTTTCGCGAGCGCTTCGCGGTAGCGCCACGGGGCCATGGGAGAGTCGCTCGCACAAGGCAAACCACGAAGGGAGATTCACATGGCAACCGAGGTGCAGCTTGACCAGCAGAAGCTGGAAGCGTTCGTCGAGCGCATCGTGCTCGATGCGGGGACCGCGATGCGCGGGGGGCTGACGTACATCGGCGACCGCCTGGGCATCTTCTCCGCGCTGGCGCAGTCGGGGCCGGTGACGGCCGCGGAGCTCGCGGACAGGACGGGCCTCGACGAGCGCTACCTGCGCGAGTGGCTCGGGTCGATGGCGACCGCCGAGTACCTCGAGCACGACAGCGATGGCGACACCTACTTCCTGCCGCCCGAGCACGCGCTGCCGCTCGCCGACGAGGACTTCCCGTTCTTCACGGGCGGGCTCGTGCAGATGGTGGTGCCCACGGTGACGGTGGCGCCGCAGGTGGCCGAGGCGTTCAAGGCCGGCGGGGGTGTCACGCAGGATCGCTACCTGCCGGACATGTACGAGGCGATCGAGCGCCTGACGGCGCCGTGGTACAAGCATCACCTCGTGCAGACGTGGATTCCGGCGCTGCCCGGCGTCCAGCGCAAGCTCGAGGAGGGGGGATCGGCGTGCGACGTCGGCTGCGGGTCCGGTCGCGCTCCGATCACGATCGCCAAGGCGTTCCCCGCGGCCGACGTCCACGGCTATGACGTGCACGCCGGCTCGATCGAGCGCGCGCGCGCGAAAGCACAGGCGGAGGGCGTGGCCGAGCGGGTGACGTTCACGGTCGCCGACGGCGCCGAGCTGCCGCAGGGAAGCTTCGATCTCATCAGCACGTTCGACGTCGTCCACGACTCCGTCGATCCGGTGGGGCTGATGAGCGCCATCCGTCGGGCGCTGCGCCAGGACGGCGCGTACCTGATGCTGGAGATGAACGCCTCCGGCGAGGTCGAGGAGAACCGCAACCCGCTCGGCAGGTTCCTCTACAACGTCAGCACCCTCTACTGCATGACCACCTCGCTCGCCCACGGAGGCGCCGGCATCGGCGCGTGCATGGGGGAGGAGAAGGCGCGCGAGCTTGCCTACGCAGCCGGTTTCGCGCACTTCCGCAAGCTCCCCATCGAGGAACCGTTCTCGGTGCTCTACGAACTGAAGGCATAGCAACGCACAGAACAGCCACGCGGCGACCCGCTACAGGGTCGCCGTGTTGACTAAACGACAAAAACAGTGAAGCTTAAGAGAGGGGGACGCGAAATGGCAATCCAGACCCGCACCGGATCGAAGCCGCTCGACGCGCAGGCAGGCCGCGGTGCGCCGGAGCAGAGCCGCGCCCGCTATCCCGACCGCGAGGGCTACGTCGAGCGCGACGGAGTGCGCGTCTTCTACGAGCTCTACGGCGAGGGCGAGCCGACCGTGCTGCTGCTGCCGACGTGGTCGATCGTGCACTCCCGCTTCTGGAAGGCCCAGATCCCCTACCTGGCGCGCCATTGCCGGGTGGTCACCTTCGACGGGCGCGGCAACGGCCGCTCAGACCGGCCGGCGGGCGCCGCGGCATACCACCCCGACGAGTTCGCGCAGGACACGCTCGCGGTGATGGACGCCACCGACACCGAGCACGCGAGCCTCGTCGCCCTGTCCTGCGGCGCGCGGTGGGCCACGATTCTCGCCGCCGAGCACCCTGAGCGCGTCGACTCGATCGTCTTCGTCGGGCCCGCGCTTGCGCTCGCGCCCAACTTGCCCGAGCGCGAGGAGCACGCGTTCGACGAGCCGCTCGACACCGACGAGGGTTGGGCGAAGTACAACAGCCACTACTGGCGCAGGGACTACCGCGGCTTCCTCGAGTTCTTCTTCGAGAAGTGCATCAACGAGCCCCATTCCACCAAGCAGATCGAGGACGCCGTGGCGTGGGCGCTCGACACCGACCCGGAGGTGCTGGCGGACACCACGCGCGGGCTCGGGCTGCCGACGCGCGAACCGGTGCACGAGACGTGTGCGCGCATCGCCTGCCCGACGCTCGTGATCCACGGCGACCTGGACCTCGTGCGCCCGCACGCGCAGGGCCAGGCACTGGCGCGGGAGACGAACGGTGCGCTGGTGACGCTCCAGGACGCCGGGCACATGCCCACCGGGCGCGATCCCGTCAAGGTGAACCTGCTGCTGCGCGACTTCCTGTGCCCGCCGGCGCCGCCGCGGCACTGGCGGCGCAGCGCCTCGCGCGCCAAGCGTGCGCTGTACATCTCCTCGCCGATCGGCCTCGGCCATGTCCGGCGCGACTTGGCGATCGCCGATGAGGTGCGCAAGCTGCACCCCGATCTGGAGATCGACTGGCTCGCCCAGCACCCTGTCACCGCGGTGCTGGAGGAACGCGGCGAGCGGGTTCACCCTGCGAGCGCGCAGCTCGCGGGCGAGTCCGCGCACATGCAGTCCGAGGCGAGCGCCCACGAGCTGCATTGCTTCCAGGCGTTCCGGCGCATGGACGAGATCCTGCTCGCGAACTTCATGGTGTTCCACGACGTGGTGCGCGAGCAGCACTACGACCTGTGGATCGGGGACGAGGCGTGGGAGCTCGACTACTTCCTGCACGAGAACCCCGAGCTGAAGTCGGCCGCGTATGCCTGGCTGACCGACTTCGTGGGGTTCCTGCCGATGCCCGGCTGTGACGCGCGCGAGGCGGCGCTCACCGCCGACTACAACGCCGAGATGATCGAGCAGATCGCTCGCTGCCCGCGCGTGCGCGACCGCTCGATCTTCGTGGGCGACCCCGACGACATCGTCCCGGACACGTTCGGAGCGTCCCTGCCGTCTATCCGCGAGTGGACCGAGCGGCACTACAGCTTCTGCGGCTACGTCACCGGATTCGACCCGGCGGCGCTGGGGGATCGCGATGCGCTGCGCGCGGAGCTCGGATACGCCAGCGACGAGCAGGTGTGCATCGTCGCGGTCGGCGGCTCCGGCGTCGGCGCGCCGCTGCTGCGGCGCGTGATCGAAAGCCTCCCGATGGCGCAGCGGCTCGTGCCGCGGCTGCGAATGGTGGTCGTCGCCGGCCCGCGGATCGACCCCACGACGCTGCCAGCGCAGGAGGGGCTGGTGGTCCGGCCGTTCGTCGCGGACCTGCACAGGCACCTGGCCGCGTGCGACCTGGCGATCGTGCAGGGCGGCCTGACGACGACGATGGAGCTGACCGCAAACCGCAGGCCGTTCATCTACTTCCCGCTGCGCAACCACTTCGAGCAGAGCCTCCACGTCCGCCACCGCCTCGAACGCTACGGCGCCGGTCGCCCGATGGATTACGAGGAGTCACCGCCGGAGCGGATCGCTGGCGCGATCGCCGAGGAGGTGGGCCGCCGGGTGGACTACGGCGAGGTACGGGCGGACGGCGCGGCCACCGCAGCGCGGCTCCTGGCCGCGTTGCTGTAGGGGCGCATCGGGTGAAGACGTTGCCTGGCGCACCCGAGCAGAGCCGCGCCCGCTATCCCGACTACGAGGGCGTCGTCGAGCGCGATGGCCAGCGGCTTTTCTACGAGGTCTACGGCGAGGGCGAGCACACGGTCTTCCTGATCCCCACGTGGTCGTTGGTGCACTCACGCCATTGGAAGATGCAGATCGCCTACCTCTCGCGTCACCTCCGCGTGCTTGTGATGGACGGCCTGGGCAACGGCCGCGCGGACCGCTGCCGCGACCCGCGGCGCTACGGGGCCACGGAGTTCGCGCGCGACTGCGTGGCCGTGATGGACGCGAGCGCCACCGAGCGGGCGGTGCTGGTGAGCCTCTCGAAAGGCGCCCAGTACGCGCTGGAGCTTGCCCGTATCGCTCCCGAGCGAGTCGCCGGCGCGGCCTTCATCGGGCCGTTGTTCCCGTACACCCCCTCGCACCACACGATCCTGCTCAGCCGGCTGTCGCTCGTGCTCTCGTTCCGGCGGCGCCTGCCCGTGTACCGCTGGTGGGGGCGCATGAACGCGGTGCACTGGCGCGAGGACTACCCGGCATTCGCCGAGTGGTTCATCTCGCGGTGCTTTCCTGAGCCGCACTCGACCAAGGCCATCGAGGACGGGGTGGGGTGGGCGCTGGACACCGACCCCAACACGCTGATCGCGACGGCTGCGGGGGAGAACTACCGGGGCCGGCGCGTCCTGCGCTCGCTCGCGCGGAACCTCCGCTGCCCGGTGCTGGTGATCCACGGCGAGCGCGACAAGATCGCGCCGCCGCGCGACGGCCGCGCGCTGGCGCGACTGAGCGGCGGGCGGCTGGAGGCGGTGGCCGGCGCAGGCCACATGCCGCACGCGCGCGAGCCGGTGCAGGTGAACGTGGCGCTGCGCGAGCTCTCCGAGGACGCGTTCGGGCGGCCCCGCACGCCGCGCGACCCGACCGTGTACCGCCCCGACGGCAGGCCCCGCGCTCTGTATGTGTCCTCGCCGATCGGGCTCGGCCACGCCCAGCGCGACGTGGCGATCGCCCGGGAGCTGCGGCGGGTGCACCCGGACCTGCAAATCGACTGGCTCGCCCAGCACCCGGTCACGCGCGTGCTGGCCGCCGAGGGCGAGCGGATTCACCCTGCCAGCGCCCACCTCGCCAACGAGTCGCGCCATATCGAGTCCGAGTCCGCCGAGCACGACCTGCATTGCTTTCACGCGCTGCGCCGCATGGACGAGATCCTCGCCGCCAACTTCATGGTCTTTCACGACCTCGTGCGCGAGCACCGATACGACCTGTGGATCGCAGACGAGGCGTGGGAGCTCGACTACTACCTGCACGAGAACCCGCGAGAGAAGCGCGTTCCGTTCGCGTGGCTCACCGACTTCGTGGGCTTCCTGCCGATGGACGAGAGGCACGAGCGCGAGCGCTTTCTCACGGCCGACTACAACGCCGAGATGGTCGACCACGTCGCCCACCATCCCGAGGTCCGCGACCTCGCGCTGTTCGTGGGCAACCCCGGGGACATCGTGCCGGCGCGCCTGGGGCCGCAGCTGCCGACGATACGCGACTGGACCGAGCGCCACTTCGACTTCACCGGCTACGTCACCGGCTTCGACCCCGCCGACCTCGGCGAGCGCACGAAGCTGCGCGCGGAGCTGGGCTATGGGGACGAGGAGCGCGTGTGCATCGTCACCGTCGGCGGCTCGGGCGTGGGCGCCGATCTGCTGCGGCGGGTGATCGCCGCCCACCAGCAGGCCAAGGCGCGCGTGCCGGAGCTGCGCATGGTCGTCGTCGCCGGCCCGCGCATCGACCCGGCGTCGCTGGGCGGGTGGGCGCCGATCGAAGGTCTGGAGGTGGTCCCGTACGTGCACAACCTCTACCGACACCTGGCGGCCTGCGACCTCGCGGTGGTGCAGGGAGGTCTGACCACGTCGATGGAGTTGACAGCGCAGAAGCGCCCGTTCATCTACTTCCCCCTGCGCCACCACTTCGAGCAGAGCTTCCACGTCCGCCACCGCCTCGAACGCTACGGCGCCGGCCGGCACATGGACTTCGACGACTCCCCGCCGGAGCGGATCGCGGCGGCGATCGCGCAGGAGATCGGCCGCGAGGTGAGCTACCGCGACGTGGAGGTCGACGGCGCCGCCAGGGCGGCAAGTCGCATCGCCGAGCTGCTCTAGGAGCGGCCTGCTGCTCGTCGCGGAAGGTCGCGTACGCCCCCGACCGTGCCGCCGTCTCGGCTGCTCAAGGTAGATCGAGCACCAACAGCAGAGCATCCTCGACGGCGCGCAGCTCGTTGTGGGAAAGGTGACCGATTTGCTCGCCAAGCGCGCGGGCGTCGACAGCGCCGACCATCTCGCAGAGGACCTGCGTCGGTTGATCGCCAACCGTGACCTCTGGATGGGACACGGCCACTGCCGGGCCTGTCAGCGGATCAGGCCTCCGACGATCCCGGGGTGGCTCACATCGACGGCCTCGCACGCAGCACGCCACTGGTTGCCATCCAGCACGAGCGTGTCCGCCGCATCGTGGGCCGCCCAGTCGTACTGCTCGGCTGAGTCGGTGGCGACGGGCTCGGCTGCTGATTGCGTCTCGTACGCCGAGACCACCCCCCCGAGCTCGAGTTCGTCGGCGTACACTTCGCTCACGAGACGGTCGGACGGAGGCTGCTCGAGGACCCCGTCGTCCACTGTCGACGCCGGCGCGCCGACCGCGCAGCGGAACTGTCCGCTCTCGTCGAGGGCCTCGTCGTCCACCGTCCACGCCGGCGCGCCGACCGCGTAGCGGAACTGTCCGCTCTCGTCGGTCACCCAGAAGGCCTCGCCCTCATCGCCCGTCTCGTACAGGATCGAGCGGTCGTAGTGTTCAGCGATCCGGACAAGCGCCTCCATGTCCGCGACGTCGATCACCGCGACCCCGGGCAGCTGCCAGACGCGCGCGACCGGAATGATCAGCCCCCCGTAGCGTGCCCGTATGGTTGCCGACTCGTCTCGGCGTCGCGGTGCAACGAACGCGAGTATCGGTCGAAGGAGCGCGAGTATCGCCAGCAGGGCGCCGACGAGGATCGCGATCGCGCCGAGCGCGATCGTTCGCGCCGTCGCGACCGACAGCCGCGCGACTCCCAGCGACAGGAACAGCGGCTGGTAGCGCGTGCCCGTCACCGAGCCGGTGGTGGACGGAGCGAACTGGCTGGTCGAGGGCTTCCCCGCGGCGAACAAGCCGCCTTCGGAGGTGGTCGGCTGGGCCTCGAATTCGCCGAGCGAGAACTGGATCTCCGGCGAGAACGTGGTGCGCAGTGGCGCGAGATCCAGGCTCCCGGTCGCGCTCACGTGGGGGGTGATCGTGAGCCTGTAGGTGCCCTTCACCATCGTTGTGGTTTCGACGCTGTGCATCAGTGCCAGGAGAGAGCTCAGGTCGAGCGTTCCCGTGACCAGCGCGTGATCGCCTCGGAAGTACGTCGGCGCTCCGAGCGCGAGCGTCGTCTGCCAGCCGCTCGTCGAGGTGATCGTCGCCGAAAGCGAGGCCTTCCCCGCGAGCGAGTGCGCGGCGGCGCTGTCAAACAGGTACCCGAAGCGGAGGTTGACCGTGCTGAGGACGTGCGTGAAGAGCGGGTCGCCGGTCACGGCGCGGTTGCCGGGGTAGGCGGGTCCCGGTGCTGCGTTGGCTGAGTAGGAGAACGTGCCGCTTTGCTTGTATGGGATATTGAAGGGGCGGCGCGCCGTCGGTGCGTGGGTGAACGCAAGCAGCGCCAGCGCGAGGAACGGGAGCAGCGCGAGCAGGCCGATTCCCAGGACGCCGGCGACAGGCTCCGCGGGGCGCTGTGGCAGGCGCCGAGGCGGATGCGTGATGCTCTCGCCTGCACGCCTCTGCCTGAGCCTGCGCCGTCGGCGCTGCGCGAACGCCCCTCCGGTGAGGAGGAGCATCCCGAAGAAGAGGAGGGCTCCCACCAGCGCCGGCGAGCGGATCGACTGAAGACGCCCGCCCACGCCAGGGACGTGCAGCCACAGGGCCCCGATCAGCTGGCTGGCGGCCGGATGTTCGGGGTCGACGAAGTTGTTGTTATCGCCCTTGAAGATGTACCGGGCGCCTTCTCGCCCGATGATCCGGTGCAGCACGACCGTGTGGAGCATCTTGTTGTGGTAGGCGACGACTTCACCGACGTGGTAGCTGCTCTGGCTGCGCACGAGCGCCAGGTCGCCGGTGTGAAAGCGAGGCTCCATGCTGATCCCTTTGGTGACGACGTAGGTCGTGGAGCCGCCGAGGGGGACCGGGGCGAAGTAGAACCACAGACACCCCAGGACGATCAGTCCCAGGGCGTTGGCGAGAAGTTTTCTGTGACGAGCCGCATGCCGGTCTGGAGTCTTGCGGTGCGGGTCTAAGCGCGGTGCGGGTCTAAGCTGGGCGCGGGGCGGCCGGGTGTGCCGGCCGCCCCGCGTTGCCATATCGGTCTTGCTATGAGATTTTGACTTCGCCTTCACTGACGGCGGCGACCCACAGCTGTTCGCCGGTCTTGAAGTTGTCGGCGATGTCGCATGAGACCTTCCATTCTCCTGCGGCTACTTCTGCGCCGATTCCAGCTTTGCAATCGGCCCATTCACCCGCGACTGTCGGTCCGGCGCTGGTGCTCAACGCCGCCTCGACGTCCGACGGCTTGATTGCCCCCTTGACGACGAACACGGTTTCCGTCGTTTCCAAGCCGGTCGGTTTGATGGTGTAGGAGTCGTTTCCTGTGACTTCGTAAGAGGTCAGCGTGTTGTTGCCGACGCCGGCAATCTCGTTCTTGATCGTGTTGCTGGCGGTGAACGCGTACGCGCCCACCCCGATCACGCCTGCGAGCACGAACGCGCACAGGCCTGCTATCTTTCGCTTGCGGCTAGCGAAGGTTCGCTTGCCTTTACGCATAAACACTTCAGGCCCCCTTTTTGGGATCGTGGACACAGGCGTGTCCTTCACCTGGGGGCATCGCCGGTGGCTTAGAAGCGCTTTACGCTTGCAGTGCCGTTTGCACGCATTTCCGAGTCGAGGAGGCCCCGAGATGTCGCGGGCGCGAGAGCGATGGCGCCGCCGGTGCGCAGTGCAGCGGTCGCAAGCTCGGGCGGGGCCGGCGTCCCCCGCGCGCCGCCGCCAGGTAGGGTCATGGCCGAAACATCGTCCCCGTGAGGCCACTTCGAGCACATGACCAGTAGAGACGCGGTGATCTGCCAGCCCCTGCGCACCCCGGTGGGGCGCTTCGGCGGCGTGTTCCGCGACGTGGGCGCGGCGGTCCTGGCGGCCACGGTGATCCGCGAGGTGGTCGGTCGCACGGGGCTGCGCGGCGAGGACGTCGACGACGTGATCATGGGCCAGTGCTACGCCAACGGGGAGGCTCCGGCGATCGGCCGCGTGGCGGCCCTCGACGCCGGGCTCCCGGTCGAGGTGCCTGGCCTTCAGGTCGACCGGCGCTGCGGCTCGGCGCTGCAGGCGGTGCTGTACGGCTGCATGCAGGTGCAGACCGGCGCCGCC
The DNA here is from genome assembly GCA_963711985.1 of uncultured Solirubrobacteraceae bacterium. Classification (GTDB taxonomy): domain Bacteria; phylum Actinomycetota; class Thermoleophilia; order Solirubrobacterales; family Solirubrobacteraceae; genus Palsa-744. Next base: position 173,495 of record CAVQGG010000009.1, read on the forward strand.
GATCTGGTCCTGGCGGGCGGTGTCGACAGCATGAGCCAGGCGGAGCTCTACTCGACCAGGCTGCGCTGGGGCGTCAGGAGCGGCGGGGCCAAGCTCGAGGATCGCCTCGAACGCTCCCGCGTGAACGCCGGCGGCGTCAACCACCCGGTGCCGGGCGGGATGCTCGAGACCGCGGAGAACCTGCGGCGGCAGTACGGGATCGCCAGAGACGAGCAGGACGAGCTGGCCCTGCGCTCACACGAGCGGGCGGTCGCTGCCCAGAGCAGCGGCAGGTTCGCGCAGGAGATCGTCGCAGTGCCGGTCGGCGACGGCGTCGTCGACGTGGACGAGCATCCGCGCGCCGACACCAACCTCGAGGCGCTTGGCCGCCTGCGGGCGATCATGGGGGCCAGCGACCCGGAGGCGACGGTCACGGCCGGCAACAGCAGCGGCCAGAACGACGGCGCGGCGATCTGCGTGGTCACCCATCCGGACAGGGCGGCCGAGCTCGGCCTGCAGCCGCTGGCGCGCCTGGTCTCCTGGGCGGTGGCCGGCGTGGCGCCTGAGACGATGGGCATCGGACCGGTCCCGTCGACGCGGCGCGCTCTGGAGCGCGCCGGGGTCACGCTCGACGAGATCGATCTGATCGAGCTCAACGAGGCGTTCGCGGCTCAGGTGCTGGCGGTCCTGCGCGAGTGGGACCTCCACGACGGCCTCGAGCGCGTGAACGTCAACGGGTCGGGCATCTCCCTCGGCCATCCCGTGGGCGCGACCGGCGCGCGGATTCTGGCCACGCTCGTGCACGAGATGTGCAGGCGCGACGCGCGACTTGGCCTGGAGACGATGTGCATCGGCGGCGGGCAGGGCCTGGCGGCCGTCTTCGAGCGGGTCGACGCATAGCCGCGTCTCAGGATGCGACGCCGACGTTCTGGACGGGCGACCGCGCGGCGCGTTCCGCGCTGTGCTCCGGGCAGTACACGCCGCGCACGCCACCGTCGCGCAGGCCGAACCCGAGCCACAAGCCGCCCCGCCAGGCGAAGCGGAAGAACCCGTCCTCGCGCGCGCCGGCCTGCTCGAGCTCGCGAGCCCAGGCGGCGGTGACCACGCTGGTCGGGATCGTGGCCTGGCAGGAGCAGCCGTCGGAGAGATAGCCCGACGACACGCATCGGAGCAGACCGTCCAAGCGGCCTTCGCGCGTTGCGCGTCTCGCAGTAATGGATATCGATGTTGGTTGCATGGGATGTGGTTCTCTTGGGACGACGCTGGCCTGCCCGTCTCGGGCAATTCGTGTCGTTCTTTTCGGGCAATTTCGCCGATTGTGAGCGCTACCTCCGCAGATCGCCAGAGATTTGGCCGCTTGTACTAGCGGACCGGGCAGCCACTGGGCGAATGGGGCAGCCGCGAGCGAACGGGCAGCCGCGAGCGAGCGGGGCGGCCACTGGGCGAACGGGGCGGCCGCGAGCGAAACGGGTCAGCCGCGAGCGAACGGGGCGGCCGTGCCGCCGGCAGGGTCAGCTCGAAGACCTGGCGGTGGCAGCGCCGGCGCGCTCGGAGGCGCGTCTGACGGTGCGACGGCTCAGCCGCTTGAGCAGCTCGCGCTCGGCTTCTGCTCCCTTGCGGGTCATGGCGCCGGCGAGGTGAACGGCTCCACGCTGAACGGTCCAGTAGCCGGTGTGGGTCTGCTTGATGGTCAGTTGTTGTTGTTGACCCATGCTCGTTCTCCGGTGTGGGGTAGGGACACTGTGCCGAGTGCTTCTGAAGCGGCGCTAACTTTCTGGTTAGAGAACGTCCATGTGCGCGCGATCTCGTGGCGGGCGCGGTGGACGTGATCCGGGCATGGCGTGCTCTTCGGCAGGGCCCGCGGGGACCTGTAGCAGCGATCGCGATCGTCGGCATTCGGGCGACCGGCGGATCGGGGCGCGGCCCCGGGCTGGCGCGCCAGGCTTGGCCATCAGCCGCGTCCCCCCGAGGCTCCGCGCCGCATTCGGTGCACGCGCCGGAGCTCCTGGACGGCCTCGTCGAGGCCGCCGAGCGCCCCCGACGGGCCGTCCTCGAGCGAGGAGCTCGGGTTCCAGGCGGTGGCGTACGAGCTCGCCGGCGATCGCGTCCACGCGCTGGGCGCCGGCGCCCGGGCGCGAGCTGACGGCTCGTTCGAGCTGCGTTCCGCGAAAGAGCAGCCCGACCCCGTCGTCGAGGGCCCATCCGCCGGGGGTGGCGCCATCGCGCACGTTCTCCAGCCACACGGGCAGCCGCTCGGGCTCGCCGTCGGCGTGGACGGTGAGCGAGCCGTGGAGCAGACCGAGCCCGGCGATCGGTTCGGGGGGACCGCTCGAGCGCGTGATCCCGGCCTGGAACCAGCACATGGCGCCGGCGCTCAACCCGGCCAGGACGATGCCCGCCCGCCACGCGTCGACGAGCAGCCTGTCGAGTCCGTGGGCCTGCCAGATGGCGAGCAGGTTGCGCATCGACCCGCCGCCGACGTAGACGATGTCCTGCTCGATCACGATCTCCTCCAGCGAGCGCGTGGTCTCGCGCAGGCGGAACAGCGAGACGTGCTCGGGCACGCAGGTGCGGTGGGCGAAGCGGGCCTTGAAGGCGTTGATCTGCGCGGTGGTGTCGCCGGAGGCGGTCGGCAGGAACAGGATGCGGGGCTCGGTGACGCGCGCGAGCGACAGCACGAAGTCGTCGAGCAGCGGGTTGGCCGGCTCCATCGTGAAGCCACCCCCGCCCATGGCGAAGATCAGCCGCTCGTCCGTGCCGAGGACCGGTCGGGCGCCCATCACGCCGCGACCGGCTCCGCCGGGGCGCTCGCCGGCGGGTCCTGGCAGGCGCCGGCGGAGCCGAGGTGGGAGGCCTCCAGGCGCGTCTCGCGCACGCTCCTGCCGGCGGGCTCGACCAGGAAGGCGCTGCCGTCGGGGCGCGAGCTGACGACCCGCTCGAGGCTCCTGGCGCGGAAGTGCAGCGCGACGCGGTCCTCGACGGCGAACCCGGGGCGCATCCCGTCGGCGACGAAGCGGTGGTACTCGACGCGGCGGGTCGGCTCGGCGTCGTAGTGGACGCAGTTGGAGTACGGCAGCAGCCCCAGCCCGCGCACGGCCCGGGGCGCGCCGTGGAAGGCGCTGAGCGCCTGCTCGAACCAGCACAGCGACCCGGCCGAGGGCCCGCACAGGACGATGCCCCTGCGCCAGGCCCTGCGCAGGATCGCATCCAGCCCGTGCGCGCGCCAGGCGCCGAGCATGCTCACGACGTTGCCGCCGCCGACGTAGATCAGATCCTGCCCCAGCAGGTGGGTGGCGAGGTCGTCCTCGACGCCGCCGGTGCCCTGGTCGCGGCGGAACAGCGACACGTGGCTGGCCTCGCAGCCGGGGGAGAAGCGGCGGTAGAAGCGCACCACGTAGTGGTCCGCGTCGCCGGAGGCGGTGGGCAGGAAGCACACGCGCGGGCGGGGAACGTCCGTGAGCGAGAGCACGTAGTCGTCGAGCAGCGAGCCGTCGTTCTCCATCGAGAAGCCGCCGCCTCCGAGGGCGACGATCTGGGGAGCTCTTACCTGGCATGCCTCACTCGCTGGTCGGGGATGCACTACAGACAGCCTGCGCCAGCCTGCCGGAACTGGCGCCGCGGGGATATGGACCGGCGTCCCAGATCGACGGGGCGCGCTTATGCAACTTTGAGGTTTCTCACACGCTGGTCCTACATGCGGCGGCGATGCTGCCCGCGTGAGCGTTTCCTGGGAGACAAGCTCGGCCGCATCACCGACGACGTCTGCGGCGCCGGTCGCCACACCTGCTGGCAGCGCCGGCGAGCGTGAGCACGCAACAATCAAGCTCGTGAGGATCCTGGTCGTCGACGATGACCGTGCGGTACGCGAAGCGCTGCGCCGCACGCTGGCGCTGGCCGGGTACGACGTGCAGGTGGCCGAGGACGGCGAGCGGGCGCTCGAGCAGATCGTGCAGGCGGTGCCCGACGCGGTGGTGCTCGACGTGGGCCTGCCGGGGATCGACGGCCTGGAGGTGTGCCGGCGGGTGCGTCGCCTGCCTGCGCCCCAACACGGGGTGGGCAACCGCGTTCCGATCCTGATCCTGACGGCGCGAGACGCGGTGGCCGACCGCATCGACGGCCTGGACGTGGGTGCGGACGACTACATGGTCAAGCCGTTCGACGTGGGCGAGCTGAAGGCGCGGCTGCGGGCGCTGCTGCGTCGTGCGAAACCGGAGGCGGACGACAGCGGCGGGCTGTCCTTCGCGGAGCTGCGGCTGGACCCCACACGCCACGGGGCGCAGGTGGGCGAGAGCTTCGTGGAGCTGACGCGAACGGAGTACCAGCTGCTCGAGCTGCTGATGCTCAACCCGCGCATGGTGCTGTCGCACAGCCTCATCTACGACCGCGTGTGGGGCTATGACTTCGGCCCGACGTCGAACGCGTTGCGCGTGTATGTCGGCTACCTGCGCCGCAAGCTCGAGGATGCGGGCGCGCGCCATCTGATCCACACGGTCCGCGGTGTCGGCTACGCGCTGCGCGAGCCGTGAGCGACCGATCGACGTTCGGCGGGCGGGCGATGACGCTGCGCACCCGGATAGCTGCGGTGGCGAGCGTGTCGGTGGCGCTGGCGGTGCTGGCGGCGGCGATCGGCCTGTACGCGGCCGTGCGCTCGGATCTGCGCGGCGAAGTGGACAGCGCCCTGCGGGCGCGCGCCCGGGCGTTCGTCGGCCCTGCTGCCCCCGCGCCGGCGGGGCTCGGCGGGGTCGGGCCCGCAGGGGCGTACCCCGGCGGCGGTCCGCCGGCCGCGGGCGGATCCTTCCCGGGCGCCGTGGACGGCCGTCCGAGCGGCTTCCCCGGCAGCGTCGAACCGGCGCCGTTCGGGGCGGCGTCCGGCTATGTGCAGTTCATCTCGCCGCAGGGGGAGGTGTACGTGCCCGGCGGTCAGGGCTCCTCGTCGCGGAAGATCGCCCTGACGGCCGGCGACCGGGCGATCGCGGCGCGCGGCAGCGGCAGCAGTCTCAGCGACCGCAGCGTCGATGGGACGAAGCTGCGCGTGCTGACCCTCGGCACGGGCCCGAGCGGCGCGGTGCTGGTCGCGCAGCCGCTGACCGAGGTCGAACACGAGCTGAGCCGGCTGCTGCTGATCCTCGCGCTGATCGGCGCGGGCGGCGTGGTGCTGGCGGCGCTGCTGGGGGCGCTGGTGGCGCGCACGGCGCTGGCGCCGATCGGGCGGTTCACCCAGCGCACCGAGACCCTGACCGGCAACCTCGACCTGTCCCGGAGGCTGGACGTGGAGGGCCGCGACGAGCTGGCGCGGCTGGCGGACAGCTTCAACGGCACGCTGGACGCGCTCGAGCGCTCGGTGCAGGCGCAGCGCCACCTGATCGCGGACGCCAGCCACGAGCTGCGCACGCCGATCTCCTCGCTGCGGGCGAACATCCAGATCCTGGGCGAGGCCGAGCGGCTGCCGCGCGAGGAGCAGGAGAGCCTGCGCCGGGACGTCGTGGCGGAGCTGGACGAGCTGACGGCGCTGGTGGGCGACGTGGTCGAGCTGGCGCGCGGCGCGGCGCCGGGCGGCTCGGTGGACGACGTGAGGCTGGACGAGGTCGTGCGGGGGGCGGTGGCGAGCGCGCGCCGGCGCGGCGAGCGGCGGGGCGACGTCGGCTTCGAGTTGAGTCTCGAGCCGACGATCGTGCGGGGGCAGGCCGACAGGATCGGCCGGGCGGTGTCGAACCTGGTGGACAACGCCCGCAAGTGGAGCCCGGCGGCGGCGGCCGTCGAGGTGGCGCTGAAGGATGGCGTGCTGAGCGTCCGCGACCACGGCCCGGGCTTCCAGGAGGCGGACCTGCCGTTCGTGTTCGACCGCTTCTACCGCGCGGGCGACGCACGCAGGCTCCCCGGCTCCGGCCTCGGCCTGGCGATCGTGCGCCAGGCGGCGGAGGCGTGCGGCGGCTTCGCCGAGGCCCGGAACGCCCCGGACGGCGGCGCGCTGCTGCGGGTGAGCTTCGGGCCGGTCGTGGAGCTCGCGCCGGCCGGCGGCTCCGAGGGCTGAGCGCGTCCACCCCAGGGCACGGCGCATCAAGATGCGCAGGGAGGGGACCGACGCGGAGATGTCCGCTGCCGTCCCTACCGTGCAGGACATTCGTAAATTGCGTCTAATAAGGCGGCCGAGTCCGAAACTTCGGGCGCTTGGAGGAGTCCAGAGGAGTAGAAGGCAGATGCTCGGTTCCATAGGGAGGTTGGCATGAGCTCGCACTTCCGTGTTTCGCTTGTCGCGCTCGTGGTGGGCGCGGTCATGAGCTTCGTGGCGTCGGCCGCGCAGGCCTCCTTCGGCGTCGAAACCTTCGCCGCGGTCAACTGCAAATTCGGGCACGAACAATGCGCCAGCTTCGAAGAGCCCGGGCTGTTCCCGACTAGTCCGCCCTACTCGTTTCCCGAAGAACCCGAAGAACCCGAAGCGATAGCGGAAGGCTTCGTCCAGGCGGGCGGACGCGTCCCCTACGGCGTCACGGACTTCGAACTGAAGACCGAAGGGGTGTTCCCGAACCTGAAGCCGGAAGGCGCGCCCGTGAACCGCGTCAGGGTCGACGTCGCCAGCGGCCTCGCCACCGCTCCGGTCGCCGTGCCGATGTGCACGAACGCGGAATTCGGCGAAACAGAAGCGCTCCCCACCACCGGCCTCTACCCGGCGCCCACTTGCGAAGCCAAAACGGAAATCGGGACCGAACAGGTGACGATCTACATCAAAGAACTCGAAGAAAAAGAGGGCTTCGGCGATCTGCCGCTGGCGGGCAAGGTCTACAACCTCGTCCAGCCGGAAGGGCTCGCGTCCTACTACGGCGTCGCGCTCGAGTTCCCCGAAGAACTCACCGAAGCCAAACTCTTCGAAATATTCGGAGGCTCTGAACCGGCCATTGAAAAAGCCCAGTACTACCTGCACTCCTTCGTCAAAGGCAACGTGGAATGGGGCAAGCAGGCCGCCGGAACCGACCAGGGCGACTACCACGACTACTTCGAAGTCGAAGTCAACCCCGAAGACCCGCTGATCAGCTCCCGGCAGGTCCTCTACGGCACCAGCCCCGAAGGCAGCACAAGCGCCGGCACGGGCGACTTCATTACGAACGCGACGAGCTGCCCGGGCGACCACACGACGTTCGTGACGCTGAAAAACACCGAAGGCGCGACGACGCGCAGGTCCTTCACGACTCCGATCCCGCTCGCAGGCTGCGGGAGCCTTCTCTTCCAGCCGTCCTTCGCGCTGTCAACGGAACCGGCGCTCTCCGATCAACCCGACCAGGCCAAGGCCGAAGTGTCCGTGCCGAACAACCCGACGGCGAACGCCCAGTCGCAGCTGAAGACAGCGACGATCACGCTGCCCGAAGGCATGACGCTCAACCCGTCCGCCGCGCACGGCCTTGAAGCGTGTACCCCGAAACAGGCCCACGAAGAAGGCGAAGCGTTCGGCGGAGCGTTCGGCGTCGAATGCCCGGCGGGATCGGAACTCGGCACGGTCAGCCTGAACGTGCCGACGCTGCCGAATGGCTCGTTCACCGGGGCGATGTATCTCGCCGGCCCCGAATCGGGTCCGATCACCGGTCCGCCGTACAAGTTCTACCTGGTCGCCAACTCGAAACGCTACGGCGTCTCGGTCCGCGTCAAAGGGGAAGCGATACCGAACGAAGTAACCGGTCAGGTGACGGCGGTGTTCAACAAGATCCCCGAACAGCCGTTCACCAACGCGACGCTGCACTTCAACCGTGGCGTGCTCACGTCGGTGGCCAACCCGCTCGTGTGCGGCACGCCGACCGGCTCCACCAGCTTCACGCCGGTGGCGAGCGGCGTCTCGGCGGCCGGGGCCGCGTTCGGCGTCTCGGTCACCGGCTGCGCATCCTCCCCGCTCCCGTTCGCGCCGACGCAGAGCACCGAAAACCAGAACGGGAACGGGGGCGGGAACACGTCGTTCACGCTCAACCTCGTGCGTGAAGACGGCCAGCAGTATCTGTCGCAGGTCTCGACCACGCTGCCGCCCGGCCTCGCCGGAGCGATTCCCACGGCGACGCAGTGCGCGGAACCGGGCGCCGGCAAAGGCGAATGTCCCTCGACCAGCCAGATCGGCACCGCCGTCGTCCTGGCCGGATCCGGCGCGACGCCGTTCACGTTCTCCGGTCCCGTCTACCTGACGGGACCGTACGACGGCGCTCCGTTTGGCCTCTCGGTCGCGGTGCCCGCGATCGCCGGCCCGTTCAACCTCGGGACCGTCGTCACGCGCGCCACGCTCAACGTCAACCAGTACACCGCGCGTGTGACCGTGGCGAACGCCCTGCCGCGGATCTTCAAGGGCATACCGCTGCGTCTGAGGCGCATCACGGTGTCGATCAACAAGCAGGGCTTCCTGTACAACCCGACCAACTGCGGCGCGCTCGCGACGGAATCGGCCGTCACCGGCTTCGTGCCGGGGACCAGTGAAAGCACGACCGTGAACCTGTCCTCGCCGTTCCAGCTCGCAAACTGCACCGCGCTCGCGTTCACGCCCAAGTTCACCGCGAAGACGAGCGGCAAGACCTCCAAAGCCAACGGCGCGAGCATCGAAACGACGCTGAACTACGCACCGGGCCAGGCGAACACCAGGTCGGTGCTCGTGCAGCTGCCCAAACAGCTGCCCTCGCGCCTGACGACGCTCCAGAAAGCGTGCCTCGCGGCGACGTTCGAAGCTAATCCGTTCGCCTGTCCGTCTGGCTCGTTCGTCGGCGGAGCGAGGGCGAACACGCTGCTGCTGCCTGGCAAACTGACCGGACCGGCGATTCTCGTCTCACACGGTGGAGAATCATTCCCCAGCCTCGAGCTCGTGCTCCAAGCCGACGGCGTGCGCGTGATCGTGGTCGGGAAGACGGACATCAAAAAAGGGATCACCACGACGAACTTCGCGACGACGCCCGATGCCCCGGTGTCGAGCATCACGGTGAGCCTGCCGCTCGGTCCCCACTCGGCGCTGGCGACGGAAAGGCTCACCACGAACCTGTGCACCGCGAAGCTCGTGATGCCGACGACGATCACCGCACAGAACGGCAAGCAGCTAAAACAGAACACGGTGATCCAGCCGACCGGCTGCGGTGTCCAGATCGTCGGTCACAAGATCGTCGGCAACACCGCCTACCTGACCGTCAAGACGTTTGCCGCGGGACGCATCAGCGGCGGCGGCTCGGGTCTGAGCACGGTCTTCCGCCGCCTGCGCAATGCCAACAAAGCGGCAGCGCTCAAGCTTCCGCTCTCCGGCGCCGGACGCAGCAGGGGCCGGCCGTTCAAGACGAAGATCCGCGTTGGGTTCGTGCCCAAGAAGAAGGGCCCCACCTCAGTCGCGTACGTGACGGTCGAGTTCGGCTGACGGCCCGGAGCCGAGCGGGGGGACCGGTTCGTAGCCCCCCGCACCGGCTCGGACCGTCTCGGCCTTCTACGCCCGTCGCATGACGGACGCGGCGCCCTCGTCGTCGGCCAGCCGGCGCCGCGGGTCGTGGGGGCTGCGCATGCCCTACATTGTCGGCATGGATGTCGTTACGGGTATGGATACCTCAGCGTCGTCTACGGGCGTCGATCGCCTGCTGGCGGGCATCCGTCATCTGACCGCGCTGGCCGACGGCGCCAGTGACGCGGACACGTTGTTCCGCGCCCTGGCCCGCGAACTGCTGTCGGTTCCGGGCGCCGACGAGGTGCACATCCACCATCTGCTCGTCGACGGCGCGGATGAGGAGGAGCTGGTGGCCGTCTACATGTTCGGGGGCATCGGACGGCTGAGCTATCTGCTGCCCCGCGCCGAGCGCCCGCCGGGCGTGGGCTGGGTGGCGAGCACCCGCAGCAGCTTCCTGGCCGCCGACCCCGAGGAGCTCGCCGCCAGCCTCCCGCGCTTGGCAGCGACCGGGCCGGTGAGCAGCGCGCTGCTGCTGCCGCTCGCCGAGCGGGGGGAGGTGGAGGCGGTGGTGGTGCTCGTGCGCCGGGAGTCCGAGGTCTTCGCCCCCGCGGAGGTCGAGCTCGCCGTGGCGCTGGTCGACCAGGCGGCGACGGCGCTCGCGCTTGCGCGCGCGCGCGCCGAGGCGGGCACGGATGCCGTCACCGGCTGCATGAACCACCGCGCCATGCGCCGTCGCCTCGACGAGGAGATCGGCCGCGCGACGCGCACCGCTGGCCTGCTGTCCTGCCTGTTGATCGACCTCGACGATTTCAAGCTGGTCAACGACCATCACGGCCACCAGGCCGGCGACACGATGCTGCGCGGCGTCGTCCAGGCGCTGGTGGGGGAGTTCCGCGCGTTCGACCGCGTGGCGCGCTACGGCGGCGACGAGTTCGTCGTGATCCTTCCAAACGCCGAGCTCGACAGCGCGGCCGCGGCGGCGACCCGCGCGCTCGAACGGCTGCGGGCGATACCGGCGCACGACGGCGCCGGCGCCGGCGTGTCGGCCTCGATCGGCGTCGCCCAGTGGCGGGCGCCGATGAGCACCGACGAGCTGCTCGAAGCCTGCGACGCCGCGCTGATGCGCTCCAAGCGCCAGGGCAAGGGGCGCGTGACGCGCGCCTCCGAGCTCGCCCGCTAGCGCCGCGCAACGTCGTGCTGCGGTACGCGGCTGGGTTGGCGGCTGGTTCGACATCGACGCGCTGATCCGCGAACGCGTCGGCGCCTACCGCGGCCTCAGCGTGGCGCTGTACCACCGAAACCCAGGGGAGTCCGAAGAACTCGTCGGTCGGGTTGGCGCCGTCGGCTCGCGGGATACTCTCAGCCACGAAACGACGCTGCAGATCGACGGCACGTGGAGAGCGCTCGTGCGCGGCTCGGCGGTCGCCGGCGGGATGTCCGCCGACGCCCAGGGGCTGCTCGTGCTCGTCCTCGGCGCGCTCGTCAGCGTCCTCATCTTCGCGCTGATCCTGGTGCTGGCGCGCTCGCGCGATCGCGCGCTCGGAATGGTGCACGCGAAGACCGGACAGCTTCGCCACCAGGCGCTGCACGACGCCCTCACCGGCCTGCCCAATCGCGTCCTCGCGCTCGACCGCGCGCAGCAGATGCTCGCCGCGCGCGTCGCCAGCAGATCGCGGTGGCGGCGCTGTATGTCGACCTCGACGGCTTCAAGCACGTCAACGACACCTTTGGGCACGCCGCCGGCGACGAGCTTCTGCGCGTCGTCGCCGCGAGGCTGATGACGGTCGTCAGAGAGGGCGACACGGCGGCTCGCCTGGGCGGTGACGAGTTCGTCGTCCTGCTCGAGGGCTCCCCGCTCGACGCCGGACCCGAGCTGGTCGCCGAACGCCTGCTGGAGGTGCTGCGCCAGCCGTACGACATGGGCGACATGCTCGGACGACAGCTGTCGGTTACCGCCAGCGTAGGCATCGCGGTGGGACCCTGCACAAGCGCCGACGAGCTGCTGCGCGACGCCGACCTGGCCCTGTACCAGGCCAAGGCGACCGGCCGCAACCGCTTCGCGTCGTTCGAGTCGAGCATGCAGACCGCCTCGTGTGACCGGCTCACGCTCGAGATGGACCTGGCCGACGCGCTCGAGTGCCGGCAGCTCTTCCTGCTCTACCAACCCACCTTCGACCTGCGTTCAGAGACCGTGATCGGGGTCTCGACCGCTCGTTCATCGACGGCATCGCCACCTCCAAGGCGTCCGCCGCACTCATCCACACCCTCGTGCAGCTCGGCAAGGCACTCGACATCGAGACGCTCGCCGAGGGCATCGAGGACCAGGCCCAGCTCGAGACCCTGCAACGCGAACACTGCGACCACGGGCAGGGATTCCTGTTCTCGCGCCCGCTCGACGTCGACGCGGTCGAGCGGTTCCTCGCCGCCGCCCGATCGAGCACACCGCCGCTCGCGACACACCGGTAGCGTCCGTGCCTCCCCGGTCGGGGCGGGTCGGTGGGGACGGCGACTCTGCGAGACTGCGAGAAGTCCCTGTAGACCCGGAGATCGCACGGGAGATGCCCATGTCGGAGAACAGCTTTGGCGCCAAGGACACGCTCGAGGTCGGCGGGCGCAGGCACGAGATCTTCCGCCTGGACGCGCTCCAGCGGCGCTTCGACGTGGCGCGGCTGCCGTTCTCGCTGAAGGTGCTGCTCGAGAACCTGCTGCGCACAGAGGGCAGCGGCTCGGTCACCGCGGCGGATGTCGAGGCGCTGGCCAGCTGGGACGCGAAGGCGCAACCGAGCAAGGAGATCGCGTTCACCCCCGCGCGCGTGCTCATGCAGGACCTCACGGGCGTGCCCGCGGTGGTCGACCTTGCGGCGATGCGCGACGCGATGGCCGACATGGGCGGCGACCCGGCTGCGATCAACCCGCTCGCGCCGGCCGAGCTCGTGATCGACCACTCCGTGCAGGTCGACGCGTTCGGCACGCGCGACGCCTTCCGCTTCAACGCCGAGCGTGAGTTCGAGCGAAACCAGGAGCGCTACGCCTTCCTGCGCTGGGGCCAGGGGACGTTCGACGACTTCGCGGTCGTGCCGCCCGACACGGGGATCGTCCACCAGGTCAACCTCGAGTACCTCGCCCGCGTGGTATTTCCCAACGAGCGGACCGGACAGGCCTATCCCGACACGCTGGTCGGGACCGACTCGCACACGACGATGATCAACGGGTTGGGCGTGCTGGGGTGGGGCGTGGGCGGCATCGAGGCCGAGGCGGCGATGCTCGGCCAGCCGCTGTCCATGCTGATCCCCCAGGTGCTCGGCTTCCGGCTGCACGGGCAGCTGCCCGAGGGCGCCACCGCGACCGACCTCGTGCTGACGGTCACGCAGATGCTGCGCCAGCGCGGCGTCGTGGGGATGTTCGTGGAGTTCTACGGCGCCGGTCTGGCCGGCCTGCCGATCGCCGATCGGGCGACCATCGGCAACATGTCGCCGGAGTTCGGCTCGACCTGCGCGATCTTCCCGATCGACGCCGAGACGCTCACCTACCTCGAGCTGTCGGGGCGCTCGCGCGAGCAGATCGCGCTGGTCGAGGCCTACGCCAAGGAGCAGGGCCTGTGGCATGACGAGCGCTCGGACCGATCGGAGATCGGCCAGCCGACGTTCTCGGAGGAGATCGAGCTCGATCTGGGCACGGTCGAGCCGAGCCTCGCCGGTCCCAAGCGCCCCCAGGACCGGGTCTCGCTGAGCGACGCCAAGAGCGCGTTCAGGCGAGCGCTTGAAGACTACGTCCCCAGCGACGGCGAGCAGGCCGACGCCCAGGACGAGGCGGTGGCCGAGTCCTACCCCGCCTCCGACCCGCCCGCCAACGGCGCGCCCGGGCACAAGCCGCCGCTGACGGTCGGCTCGCAACCCGCCGGCACGCACGCGTCGGCGACGCTCGAGCGCTGTCGCGCGGCGACGCCGGTGACAGTCGGCGGAGAGAGCTTCGAGCTGGACCACGGCCACGTGGTGATCGCCGCGATCACCAGCTGCACCAACACCTCCAACCCGTCGGTCATGATCGGCGCCGGCATTCTCGCGCGCAACGCGCTCGCGCGTGGCCTGCGCTCCAAGCCGTGGGTCAAGACCTCGCTGGCGCCCGGCTCGAAGGTCGTCACCGAATACCTCGACCGCGCCGGCCTGAGCGAGCCGCTGGAGGCGCTCGGCTTCAACCTCGTCGGCTACGGCTGCACCACCTGCATCGGCAACTCCGGGCCGCTGGCGCAGGAGATCTCCGCGGCGGTCGCCGACGCGAACCTGGCGGTGGTGTCGGTGCTGTCGGGCAACCGCAACTTCGAGGGCCGCATCAACCCGGACGTGAAGATGAACTACCTGGCCTCGCCGCCGCTGTGCGTCGCCTACGCGCTGGCCGGCACGATGGACATCGACATCGTGGGCGACCCGCTCGGCCAGGACGAGCACGGCGAGGACGTCCACCTGAGGGACATCTGGCCATCCGCGCACGAGGTCGCGCAGACGATCGGGGAGGCGGTGCGGGCGGACATGTTCCGTCACAGCTACGGCGAGGTGTTCGCCGGCGACGAGCGCTGGAACAGCCTGCCGGTGCCCGAGGGAGAGCGCTTCGCCTGGGACCCGGACTCCACCTACGTGCGCCTGCCGCCCTACTTCCAGGGCATGCCCGCCGAGCCTGGGCCGGTGAGCGACATCGAGGGCGCGCGCGTGCTGGCGCTGCTCGGCGACAGCGTCACCACCGACCACATCTCGCCGGCGGGGTCGATCAAGCGCGACGGGCCCGCCGGCGCGTACCTCCAGGAGCAGGGCGTGGCGCCCAGGGACTTCAACTCCTACGGCGCGCGCCGCGGCAACCACGAGGTGATGATGCGCGGGACGTTCGCCAACATCCGCCTGCACAACCTGCTCGGCGGCAGCGGGGCGGACGGGGGGGGTGGGTGGGATTCTCTTCCCGAAGGCGGGGTCACGCGCTACCTCGCCGACGGCTCGAACGAGCAGATGTCGATCTACGACGCCGCCATGCGCTACATCCAGGAGGGCATCGACCTCGTGGTGCTCGCGGGCAGGGAGTACGGCTCGGGCTCCTCGCGCGACTGGGCGGCGAAGGGCACCAAGCTGCTCGGGGTGAGGGCCGTGATCGCGCAGAGCTTCGAGCGCATCCACCGCTCGAACCTGATCGGCATGGGCGTGCTGCCGTTGCAGTTTCCCGAGGGACAGGGCGCGCAGTCGCTGGGCCTCACCGGCGCGGAGACCTTCTCGATCACGGGCCTCGCCGAGGCGATGGCCGGCGGCGGCGCACCACCGCGCGAGGTGCAGGTGATCGCCGAGCGCGACGGCGGCGAGCCGATCTCCGATCGGTCGGTGCGCTTCGACGCGCGGGTGCGCTTCGACGCGCGGGTGCGCATCGACACGCCGCGCGAGGCCGAGTACTTCCGCCACGGCGGCATCCTCCAGTACGTCCTGCGGGGACTGCTGGCCGCATGAGCGACCAGGCGGGGACACCTCCCGGCGAGCGACCGGGCGCAGACGGCGTGCCACAGCTGCTGCTGGACCTGCTCGGCGCGCGCGGCCCCTCCGGCTACGAGAGCGCCCCGGCCGGGGTCTGGCGCGAGGCGGCCAGCGCGTTCGCGCAGGTCAGCAGCGACGTGGTGGGGACGCCGCTGGCGCTCGTGGAGCCCAAGCACGGTTACGAGAGCGCTAAGCGGCGGCTGCTCGTGATGGGGCACATCGACGAGATCGGGCTGATGGTCACGCACATCGACGACGAGGGCTACCTGTGGTTCCGCGGGGTCGGCGGCTGGGACGCGCAGATCCTGGTCGGACAGCGGGTGGTGCTCGACACGCGCGACGGGCCGCTGACGGGGGTGGTGGGCAAGAAGCCGATCCACCTCCTGCGCGAGGAGGACCGCAAGAAGGTCGCCGAGGTCCGCGACCTGCACATCGACGTCGGCGCGCGCGACGGCGAGCAGGCGCGGGAGCTGGTGCGGGTGGGGGACGTCGCGGTGATCGACGCCCAGCCGGTCGAGCTTCCCAACGGGCGCCTGACCGCGCGCGCGCTGGACAATCGCCTGGGCTCGTTCGTCGCGCTGGAGGCGGCGCGCCTGGTCGCGCAGGCCGGTGGCGCGCAGTGGGAGCTCGCGGCGGTGGCGGCGGTGCAGGAGGAGACCACCTTCGGCGGCTCGCGCACGAGCGCGTTCGCGCTCGAGCCCGACGCGGCGATCGTGGTGGACGTCACCCACGCGACCGACACCCCGGGAATCGAGGTCAAGGAGGCCGGCAAGCACGCGCTCGGCTCGGGGCCGGTGATCAGCCGCGGCTCCAACCTCAACGCCACGCTGTTCGAGCTGCTCCACCAGACGGCCGAGGCCGAGAAGATCCCCTTCACCGTCGAGGCCTCCGCCCGCGCCACCGGGACCGACGCCGACGCCGTCCACATCAGCCGCGCCGGAGTCCCCACGGGGCTCGTGTCGATCCCGATCCGCTACATGCACTCCCCGGTCGAGCTCGTCCAGCTCGACGACGTGCACGCCTGCGCGCGCCTGATCGCCGCCGCCGCGCTGCGGTTGGAGCGCGAGACGTCGTTCGGCGGTCAGGGCTAGGCGCCGGCGTCGGCGCTCATCTGCGCCCGAGCCGTGCTCGGAGGCGCTGAAGGGCGACCATTCCCCGCTCGGCGCGGCTGCCCGGCGCCGGCACGATGCCGAGCTGGCGGGCGAGGTCATTCATGTCGTAGAAGGCGCGGTAGCGGGCGATCTGACCGTCGCGCATCGTCCACTGGTCGACGCCGTCGACTCGTATTGTGCGGCCCGTGGGGGCAAAGCCGGGCGGGGCGATCACGCCGCGGTGAGTTCCCTCCATGTGCCACGCCCAGAGAACCATCTCGCCACTGGCTGCCATCGCCGGCGGGTCGGGCTCGCTGAAGCGTAGGTCGGGGAACGCGCGAAAGCTGGTGCGCATGAAGTCCTGCACCTCCGAGACACCACGAGCCGGATCGGGCAGTGCCGGGTCCGCCCACACGATGTCGTCGGTGATCAGCTGCGCCATCGCATCCGTGTCACATCCGTTCCAGGCCGCCGCGTAGCGCTCAGTGAACTCGCGCAGCTCCGGCAGGACACCCGCGGGCGACTCGTCGACGTGCATGCAGCGACGATACTCCCGCACGGTCGGCAGCGCAGCGCGCCGACGCCAGGCGCCGACTCTGCTACGCCGCGGCGTCGAGCTCGGTGTTCGGCGCGATCTTGTAGACCTCGCCGGGGCAGCCGCCGATGACGAGCATTCGCAGGCCCTCGGGTCCGGAGTAGATCTTGCGCCTGGGCTCAGGGGCGACCCGCACGAATGTCTCGGTGTCGAGATCGACGCGCTCGCCTTCGATGTCCATTCGGCCGGAGCCGCCGATCGCGAGGTAGACCTCCTCCTGGCCGCTCTCCGCGTGATCGTGCTCGGGATAGTCGCTGAAGTTCGGCGGGAGCTGGATCGCCTGGAAGCCGAAGGCCGTGACGCCCAGCTCGGCTCTCGCCTTGACGAAGCCGCCGCCGAAGCCGGTCTGCATCTCATCGATCCTCTTGGCGGTGTAGTCGGCCATTGCGCGCAACACTAACGCGTCGGCTCTCGCGCCGGGATCACGATCGCAGCGGGATCACGATCGCCAGCTGGCGCGACTGCGCCAGCAGCGTGCCGTCGGGCGCCCAGATCGCGCCGTCCTCCACGAAGAAGCCGTCGTGGATGAGCCCGTCTGAGTCCTCGCCAGGCACAGTTCCCGCGGGTCCGGCTGAGGCTCGCGCGGCATGTGCGTGCGGAAATGCACGGTGAGATCGATCGTCGGCACCGCGGCAAACTCCGTCAGGCGCATGAACGGCGCCGGTATCAGCGCGTCGCTGAAGAACGCCAGCGACAGCGCGTCGATCGGCCGCGGCTCTGTCAGCCCGAGCCAGCCGAGGATCTCCATCGGCTGCCCGGTGCCCGCGAAGGGCCGACCCTCCATCCGCGGCTGCAGGACTATTCGCCGCGCGAATTCCGGGCCGCCGTGCTCGATCAGCGAGACTCCCTCGCGCGAGGGATCGGGCGGGTCGACCTGCGGCATCTGCACGTCGGAGATCTCCGGCCCGCCCCACGGCACCGAGAACGCCGCCAGCACCAGCGCCACCAGCTCCTCGCCCTGGTGCATCCGCGCCGACAGCGTGCTCAGCGAGCGTCCCTCTCGCTCGAGCACCGTGCTGATCCGCACCGCTCCGGGCTCGGGCGCGCGCGCGTAGTGGATGGTCAGCGAGCGTGGCGCGCGGGCCGAGCTTCGATCGGTGGGGTCGGCGATGGACTCGGTCAGGGCGCGCAGCAGCATCGCCGCGAGATAGCCGCCGTGCGGACCGCGGCCGGCGCGCCAGTCGGGCGAGACCTCGGCGCCGAACAGCGTCTGCCGTCCGATCTTCGATCGGTCTTCGCCTCCCTCGCGCCACACGGCCGTGTCGCGGTCGAACTTGCCCAGCGACGCGGCCGGCTCATCGGCGATGGACGCGTCGCTTGGCGCCGGCTCAGCCACGCACCAGCCGCTTGTAGGTGAGGCGGTGGGGCCGGTCGGCGGCCGCGCCGAGCAGCGAGCGGCGGTGCTCCTCGTACGCCTCGAAGTTGCCCTCGAACCACGTCACCTGGGAGTCGCCCTCGAAGGCCAGCACGTGGGTGGCCACGCGGTCCAGGAACCAGCGGTCGTGGGAGATCACCATCGCGCAGCCGGGGAATTCCAGCAGCGCGTTCTCGAGCGCGCGCAGCGTGTCCACGTCGAGGTCGTTGGTGGGCTCGTCCAGCAGCAGCAGGTTGCCGCCGCTGCGCAGGAGCTTGGCGAGGTGGACGCGGTTGCGCTCGCCGCCGGAGAGCTTGCCGACGCGCGCCTGCTGGTCCGAGCCCTTGAAGTTGAAGCCGGCCGTGTACTGGCGCGAGTTGACCTCCCGGTCGCCCACCTGGATGTGGTCGTAGCCTTCGGAGATCTCCTCCCAGACGGTCTTATCCGGGTCCAGCGCGTCGCGCGACTGGTCGACGTAGGCGAGCTTGACGGTATCGCCGAGCTCGAGCGTGCCGCTGTCCGGCGAGTCATCGCCGGTGATCATCCTGAACAGCGTCGTCTTGCCCGCGCCGTTGGCGCCGATCACCCCGACGATGCCCGCGCGCGGCAGATCGAACGACAACGACTCGATCAGCAGCGATGCCGGATCTCCGGGCCGGGGAAGCCCTTGGTCACGTCGGTGGCGGTGAGGACCGTCGTGCCCAGGCGCGGGCCCGGTGGGATGTGGATCTGGACCTCGTCGAGCTTGACGTTGCGCTCCTCCGCCACCAGCTCCTCGTAGCGGGCCAGGCGCGCCTTGGACTTGGCGCGTTTGCCCTTGGGGTTGGTGCGCACCCACTCGAGCTCCGCGGCGATCGTGCGCTCGCGCCCCTTGTCCGAGCGCGCTTCCTGGGCCAGGCGGGCCTGCTTCTGCTCCAGCCAGCTCGAGTAGTTGCCCTGGTAGGGGATGCCCTTGCCGCGATCGAGCTCGAGGATCCAGCCGGCCACGTTGTCCAGGAAGTAGCGGTCATGGGTGACCGCGACGATTGCGCCCTTGTACTCGGCCAGATGCTGCTCCAGCCAGGCCACGGACTCCGCGTCGAGGTGGTTGGTGGGCTCGTCCAGCAGCAGCAGGTCGGGCGCGCGCAGCAGCAGGCGACACAGCGCCACGCGCCGGCGCTCGCCGCCGGACAGCGTGCTCACGTCCGCGTCCGCCGGCGGCAGGCGCAGGGCGTCCATCGCGTATTCCAGCTGGGTGTCGAGGTTCCACGCGTCGGCCGCTTCGATCTTTGCCTGGATCTCCCCGAACTCCTCGGCCGTGTCCTCCGAGTAGTTCGCCGCCAACTCGTTGAACCGCTCCAGCAGCGCCTTGGTCTCGGCCACGCCATCCTCCACATTTCCCTTCACGTCCTTGCTCTCGTCCAGCTGCGGCTCCTGCTCGAGCATGCCCACGGTCGCGCCCGGCGCCAGCGCGGCCTCGCCGCGGTACTCCTGATCGACCCCCGCCATGATGCGCAGGAGGGTCGACTTGCCAGCGCCGTTGTAGCCGAGCACGCCGATCTTCGCGCCCGGGTAGAACGCGAGGGACACATTGTCGAGCACCGTCCTGTCCGGGGGGTGGAGCTTGGACAGGCGGTGCATCGTGAAGATGTACTGGGAAGACATTCGCAAGCAGGATAGGACCTCGCCGCGCTCGCTAACGTTGTCGGGTCATGCCCACCACCGTCCTCGACGTCGAGCAGCACCTGCTCCTGCTGGAGCTCGAGGCGCCGTTCAGCAAGCGCGACGTGCAGCTCGCACGCCGGCGGATGGCCAAGCGCTGGCACCCGGACGTGGCTCCGCAGGGTAGGCAGTTCGAGCACGAGCGCCATCTGAAGGCGATCAACGAGGCGGCCGACCAGCTGGAGCGCCTCGCGGAGGGCTCGCGCGGCGGCAAAGTCTCGGCCAATGCCGTCAAGGTCAGCGCCGCCGCGGCGCGCAGGGAGCGCGAAGAGGCCGGCAGGCGCGCCTACGAAACCGAACAGCGCGCGCGCGCGGCGGCCAAGGACCGCGCCGAAAACGACCCGTTCGGCAGCAGGGTGCCCGACCACTCGGTCGTGCACCGCTACGCCCGCTGCCTGTCCTACCCCGAGTGGGGAGTGGGGACAGTTGCCGGCATCTACTTCTCCTCCGATCCAGTCGGAGCGGGGGAGGAGGTGCAGCAGTGGGCGCGCGTGAAGTTCAGCCACGGCATTCGCACCGTGCCCGCCGGCAGCATGAAATTCGTCGACTTCTCCAAGCCCGATCCCGCCGAGGAGCGCGTCGAGCGCTTCATGCTCGCCGCCCAGCGCGCGATGGCCGAAGGCGAATACGAGTTGGCGGCGCAGCGGCTGATCTACGCGCGCGACGCCGAGCCGCGCAACGTCGCCGTGCTGCGGCTGATGACGCTCGCGTTCTGGCAGGCGGGCAAGCTCGAGGAGGCCGCCCGCGCCGTGCGCGACTGGGCTCGCGTCGACGGCCGCCGTCCGGCCGCGCACCGCTTCGCCGCGAGGATCTACGAAGACATGGGCGCGATGGACCTCGCAGAGGAGGCCGCCGAGCGCGCCGCCAAGCGCGGCCCGTCGGACGCCGGCGCGTGGGAGCGCCTCGGGCGCCTGCGCCTGGCGCTGATGGACCGCGAGGGCGCGCTGGAGGCGTTCAGGCGGGCGCTCGCGCTGGGCGCCGACGGCGAGGTGCACGACCTCGTGGTTCGGGCCCTGGCGATCGAGCCGAGCCTCGCGGGCTAGAGGATGTTGACCGCCCGCGAGACGACCAGCCCGATCGTGACCAGCGACACGATCGACTGGGCGCCCATGACGCTCTTGGCCGTCGGCGTCAGGGGCATGGTGTCGGTGGGGGAGAACGCGGCCGCGTTGGTCAGCGACACGTACAGGTAGTCGATGAACCGGGGCCGCCAGTCGCTCGGCTGGATCCGGTCGTCGTTCATCTGCGGGAACAGGAAGTCGGGCGGGCCGTCGTGCCCGGCCGCGCGCCGGCCGGGGCCGCCCCGGTCCATCTCCCAGTACCACAGGGCGAAGATCAGGAAGTTGGTCAGCCAGATGAGCACGCCCGAGACGATCAGCTGACGGCCGTTGGAGACTTCGTGGTGCAGCAGGAAGTGCGTGAGCTCGACCAGCGAGAACACGTTGGCGGCGCTCACCAACGCTGTGAGCGAGATGGCGCTTCGCCGGCGTCCCGTGTGCTCGTGCTCGAGCTGGCGGGGCGTGGCCACCGACAGGCCCACCAGCAGCGCGCCCTCGAGCGCCGGGACCAGCCACGACGGACCCGCGGTGAGCCGCTCGGGCAGCGCCAGCTGCAGCCCGATCGCCGCCAGCAGCGTCAGCTGGGCCGGCCAGAACGATTCGGCGGCCGCCGGCGGCGGATAGGGACGGCCGGGCAGAGCTGTGGGTGCCTGCGCCACGAACCGAGAGGCTAGGGGGCCGGTCGGAGGTGATCGGCGGGCGCCGCGGCGCGGCCGCAGCCGGTTGGTCCGACCGGACCGCTACGGTCGCGCGGTGCGCCTGATCGTCGCCCGCTGCCAGGTCTCCTACGCCGGTCGCCTCAGCACCGTCCTGCCGGAGGCCGTGCGCCTCTTGATGCTCAAGGCCGACGGCACGTTCATGGTGTGGGCCGACGGGGGCGGCTCCAACGTCAAGCCGCTGAACTGGATGGTCGCGCCGACCGTCATCGAGCAGGAGAGTGACCAGGAGGGTCGCCTGCGGCGGCTGCTCGTGCGCACCCGTAAGGGCACAGGCAAGGGCGGCCAGGAGGAGAGGTTGGAGATCTCCATCGCGGAGGTGCTCTCCGACGTCGAGCACGAGCTCGACTCGTTCGCCGCGTTGGAGAAGGAGGGCCTCGAGCGCGAGCTGCAGGAGCTGCTCGCCGACGCGCCGCAGTGGTGCGGGGAGGGCTACAGGCTGGTCCGGCGCGAGTGGCCCACGGACATCGGGCCGGTCGACCTGATGTGCAAGGACGGCCAGGACGAGTGGATCGCCGTGGAGATCAAGCGGGTGGCCACGATCGATGCGGTCGAGCAGCTGACGCGCTACCTGGAGCGCATCCGCCTGGACCCGGCGCTCGCGTCCTGCCGCGGCGTGCTCGCCGCCCAGACGATCAAGCCGCAGGCGCGCGTGCTCGCCAATGCGCGGGGAATCGACTGCGTGGAGGTCGATCCGCAGGTGCTGCGCGGTCAGCGCCAGCCCGACCTGCGCCTGTTCGCCGCCTGAGCGGTGCGTGCGCACCCCTCGCGCTCGGCACGGGTAGGCTGCTGTTCCCGAGCAAGCCGTCCGTCCGAGCAAGGAGCCGCACAATGACCGCCGATGCGACCACCCTCGATCAAGCCACCGTCGCGAAGCCCGTTCTGACCGAGCAACGCGAGAACGTCCTGCTGATCACGCTCAACCGACCCCAGGTGCGAAACGCCGTCAACGCGGCGCTCGCCGAGGGGGTGGCAGGCGCCCTGGAGGAGCTCGACGGCGACGACGGACTGTCGGTGGGCGTGCTCACCGGCACGGGGGGCTTCTTCTGCGCGGGCATGGATCTGGGAGCGTTCGTCAGGGGCGAGTCGCCGTGGTTCGGCGACCGTGGCTTCGCCGGCATCGCCCAGCGCGCCTCGCGCAAGCCGCTGATCGCTGCGATCGAGGGCTTCGCCGTGGCCGGCGGACTGGAGATCGCGCTCGCGTGCGATCTGATCGTCGCCGCCAAGGGCGCCAAGCTGGGGATACCGGAGGCCACGCGCTCGCTGGTGGCCGCCGGCGGAGCCTCCTGCGCCTGCCGCGAAGGATGCCCTACCACGTGGTCATGGAGCTCGCGCTCACCGGCGACACCATGCCCGCCGAGCGCTTCCACGAGTTCGGCGTCGTCAACGCGCTCGCCGAGCCCGGCTCAGCGGTCGAGGTCGCGCTCGAGCTCGCCGCACGCCTCGCCAAGAACGGTCCGCTGGCGCTGGCCGCCTCCAAGCGCATCCTGCAGGAGCAGTTCGACTGGTCAAGCGCCGAGATGTGGGAGAAGCAGGGCGCGATCTCGGGTCCCGTGTTCGTCTCCGAGGACGCCAAAGAGGGCGCCAACGCGTTCAAGGAGAAGCGCGACCCGGTCTGGAAAGGGCGTTAGTAGGTCCGCGGACAGGCATGGCTCGAGGCTTCAATCGTGAAGATCTCTGAGGCAGAGGATGTGATCTCGGCAGGCGCATTCCCTAAATCCAAGACATGGCAGCGTGCCTGCTCAGACGTCGAGGACGCGATCGGCCGGGTTGATTGGCCGCACGGCTCGGGTGCGTTTGCAATCAACCCGCAAAGGCACGGGAATGGCGTGAAGCCGATCAAGGTCCCATGCACGCTCCGACTGCAGGAGCTCGGATGGCGCGTCGAGGCTCTGCCGCCGCTCGCATCGAACGTCCTGCATCCAGGAGACCTCGACGCGCTCGTCGTGCGGGACGGTCACTACGTCGCGTTCGAGTGGGAGACGGGGAACATCTCGTCAAGCCATCGCGCGCTGAACAAGCTCGTTCTCGGACTGATCCATCGCGCGATCACGGGGTGCTTTCTCGTCGTGCGCAGTCGCGCCCTGTATCCGTACCTGACCGAACGCATAGGGAACATGGATGAGTTGCGCGCGTATCTACCCTTGTGGAATGCCGCGAGCGCCACCGTTGGCGAGGCAGCGCTACGGATCTACGCCGTCGAGCACGACCGCACCGACGAAAGCGTTCCTCCGATCCCGAAGGGCACGGACGGTAATGCGCTTGTCAAGCAGCTTTTGGCTCAACGAAGTCGCAGCTCGCGTGGTGGTGGAGATCGTCTGAACTGAAGCGCTCCAAGATCACGTCGCAACTCTCGATCTCCGAGCCGATCCAGTAACGCCCCAGACGCTCGGCGACCGCAAATGTGGTGCCGCTTCCGCCGAAGGGGTCCAGCACCAGTTCGTCTGGGCGGGTCGAGAGATGTACGACGCGCTCTACGAGCTTGGTCGACAGCTGATTCGCACTCCGCTTCTTGCTCTTGAACTTCCAGTGCCTCACGGGCGGGATGTCCGTCCAGACATCCGAGAGATTGACCCCGTTTGGGTTCATAGCTCCGCGGTGTCCGCCGTAGTCCTTGATCTCCCCGCCGCAGTGACGGCAGGTTTCGATCGGTGTGCGGACCTTGCCGAACGTCTTGGGCTTGCCCTTCGTATAGTACAAGAGGCTGTAGTGAGCCGGATAAAGGCGTCCCGGAATCGGAAGGCCAAACTTGATGCTGATCGCGATCCAGTGCCGGAAGTCCATTTCCAGTTCGAGCAGATACGAGCCAAACAGGACGTTCCACTTCGGCAGGTTGTAGAGGAAGAACGCGCCACCAGGCTTCAGCGTTCGAACACACTCGCGTATCCACTCTTGTCCCCACTCGAGGTATGCGCGCTCGGGCAGATTGTCGTTCACGTGCCCCCCGTACCTCTTGCCGAGGTTAAAGGGCGGGTCTGCGAACACGGTGTCGATGCTCTCGGCCTTGATCGACCTCAGCATGACAAGGCAGTCCTCATGAAAGAGAGCACCCCGCGGAGTAGCCAGGACGGGCTTGAGGTCCGATCGCAGCAGGACGCTCTCGGGGTCGAACCCCGCCGTCGGCTGCCCGACAGATCGCGTTGGATTGGTCTTGAGCATGGCTTCACCCAGGTCTTGGTTGGTTGGTCTCAGGCGCAGAGCCGGAAAAACCGAACACTAGTTCGTGCTGCGGATGGTGCTCTGGGGTCTCCGTGGACGCGCTACCGGCTGCCTCAAACCGTGAACCGCTAGATCCTGCGGTAGTCCCGACTCAGTAGCCCCGCCGCCGGCGCTTGCGCTGGCGGCGGATGGCCAAGAACCGCTTCCACAGCGCCCACATCTCAGCGCTCTCCGGGCGTCTTGCGCGGGTACTGGGAGATCGGCTGGCGCAGGTCGATGGCGGTCGTCACGATCCGGTTCTGTTCGTCGATGTGCGCGGCCGGATAGCCCTCTCCCGGGCTCGCGCGCTCGGGGCGCCCAATGTAGCCGAAATGCATCTCCTGGGGCATGATCTGCATCAGGCGGGGGAACATGTGGGCGCGCGCGCCCATGTTGCGCGGCTCCTCCTGCACCCACAGCACCTCGCGCAGGTTCGGGTAGCGGCCCATCAGCTGGAGGATCTGGCTTTCGGGGAATGGGTACAGCAGCTCCACGCGCGCCACCGCCAGGCCCGTGTGCGCCTCGCGCTCGGGGTGCCCTACGAGGTCGTAGTAGATCTTGCCCGTGCACAGCACCAGCCGCGTGACCTGCTCGTCCTGCACTCCCGGCTCGGCCAGCACCGGATGGAAGCGCGTGCCCTCGGCCATGTCCGCGATCGAGCTCGCCGCCTGCGCCAGGCGCAGCAGCGACTTGGGGGTCATCACCACGAGCGGGCGCTGCTTGGCGATGCGCGCCTGGCGGCGCAGCAGGTGGAAGTACTGGGCGGGGGTCGTCGGGCTCGCCACGCGGATGTTCCCCTCGGCGGCCGCCCGCAGGAAGCGCTCCAGGCGCGCCGAGGAGTGCTCGGGGCCGGAGCCCTCGTAGCCGTGGGGCAGCAGCAGCGTCAGGCGCGAGGTCTGGCCCCACTTGGCCAGGCCGGAGACGATGAACTGGTCGATGATCACCTGCGCCGAGTTGACGAAGTCCCCGAACTGCGCCTCCCACAGCACGAGCGTCTCGGGCGCCTCCTGGCTGTAGCCGTACTCGAAGCCCAGGCACGCGAGCTCCGACAGCGGGCTGTTGTGCAGCTCCAGCGGGGCGAGCGCGTCCGGCAGTCTCTGGATCGGGCAGACGGTCTGGCCGGTCTTGGCGTCGTGCAGGACCATGTGGCGCTGGCTGAACGTGCCGCGCTCGGTGTCCTGCCCGGTCAGGCGCAGGGGCGTGCCCTCGGTCAGCAGCGAGGCGAACGCCAGCGCCTCCGCGTGAGCCCAGTCGATGGTCGTCTCCGAAGTGGCGCTCTCCGCGAGCGCCTCGCGCCGGCGCTCCAGCTGTTTGACGAGCTTGGGGTGGACCGTGAAGCCCTCGGGCACCCGCAGCACCTCCTCGCCCAGCTCGCGCAGGCGCGCCGCCGGCACCGCGGTGTCCACGTCCGGGCTGGGTGAGCGGTCGAGCTGGTACTCGCCCGTGATGTGCTCGCTCTCGTGCTCGGCGGCGGCCACGATCTTGGCCTTCAGGCGCTGGTGGAGGAGCGTCAGGTTGTCCCACACCTCCTGCGCCTGGCGGTCGACCTCCTCCTTGGAGACGACCCCCTCGGCCACAAGGCGGTCTGACCACAGCTCGGACACGCGCTTCTTGATCTTGATCTTCGCGTACATCTCCGGCTGGGTGTACGCGGGCTCGTCGGACTCGTTGTGCCCGAAGCGGCGGTAGCCGATCAGGTCGATCAGCACGTCGTGGCCGAACTCCTGGCGGAAGGCGAACGCGAGGCGAACCGCGCTGACGCACGCCGGCACGTCGTCGGCGTTGACATGGATGATCGGCACGTCGAAGCCCTTGGCCAGATCGGAGGCCCAGCGCGTCGAGCGCGCGTCGTCCGGATCGGTCGTGAAGCCGACCTGGTTGTTGGTGATGATGTGCACCGTGCCGCCGACCTTGTAGCCATCCAGCGCCTGCAGGTTGAGCGTCTCGGAGACGACCCCCTGGGCGGGGAACGAGGCGTCGCCGTGGATCACGATCGGGACCGCCGCGTTGGTGTCCTGGTGGGCGTGGGGGCCCTTGCGCGAGGTCTGCGCGGCGCGGGTGGCGCCCTCGACGACGGGCGAGACGTACTCGAGGTGGCTCGGGTTCGACTCCAGGTTGACGCGTATCGCCTCTCCATCCGGCAGCTGGTAGGTGCCTTCGGTGCCGTGGTGGTACTTGACGTCGCCCGTGCCCCCCTGCGGGATCGTGGTCACGGCCTCGAGCGTCGAGGCGCCCTCGAACTCGGCGAAGATCGTGTCGTAGGCGCGCCCGAGGTTGTGGGCGAGCACGTTCAGCCGCCCGCGGTGGGCCATGCCGATCACGACCTCCTGCCCGCCGATGGCGGCCGACAGCCGGATCAGCTCGTCGAGCATCGGCACGGTCATGTCCAGGCCCTCGATCGAGAACTGGTGCTGGCCGAGGTAGGCCTTGTGCATGAAGCGCTCGAGCGCGTCCACCTCGACCAGGCGCTTGAGCAGCGTCCTGCTTTCGTCGCCGGTGAGCTCGTGGCGGAAGGCGCCGGACTCGATGTGCTCGCGCAGCCACACGCGCTGGCGGTGGGAGGCGATGTGCTCGATCTCATACGCGATCGTGCCGCAGTAGGTCTCGCGCAGGTGCTCCAGCGCGTCGGCGAGCGTCGCGCCGGGCACGTACATGTGGAAGACCTTCGCCGGCAGCATCGCCTGGATCTCCGGCGTCAGCCCCAGCGCCTCCGGGTCCAGGCCCGGGTCGCCCTCGGGCTCCGAGCCGAGCGGATCCAGGTGCGCCGCCAGGTGGCCGTGGCTGCGCACGCGGCTGACGAACGTGCTCGCCGCGTACACCGCCCGCAGCAGCTCTTCGCTCGCCGCGTACGGCGCTCCCCCCTCGCTCGGGGCGGCGGCCGGCGCGGCGGGGGCCGGGGCGGGGAGGGTGGGACTCAGATCGACGCCCAGCGAGGCGAACAGCTCCTCGTAGAAGCCGTGCTCGCCCTGCAGGTATT
Organism: uncultured Solirubrobacteraceae bacterium; assembly: GCA_963711985.1. Lineage (GTDB taxonomy): Bacteria > Actinomycetota > Thermoleophilia > Solirubrobacterales > Solirubrobacteraceae > Palsa-744. The sequence goes on from CAVQGG010000009.1 coordinate 201,050, forward strand.
CCTCGATGCGCGCGAGGAAGCGGCCCGACTCGCGCGCCCTGGATGATGCGGTGGTCGTAGGTCGAGGTCATCGTCATGACCTTCTCGGCGCCGATGCTCGCGCCGATGTTTCCCACGCCCACCGGGTAGCCGATCGAGCCGGTCGCCACGATCGTGCCCTGGCCGCTCATCAGCCGAGGGACCGATGCGACCGTGCCCAGCCCGCCGGGGTTGGTGAGGGTGATGTTGGCGCCCACCAGATCGTCGGTGGTGAGCGTGTTCGTGCGCGCCTTCTCCACCAGCGCGTCGTAGGCGTCGAGGAAGCGGTCGAACGGAAGGCGCCCCGCGTCGCCGATCACCGGCACCATCAGCGTGCGAGAGCCGTCCTTCTTCTCCACGTCCACCGCCAGCCCGAGATTCACCCGTCCGTCGAGGACGCGGTGGGGCTTGCCGTCGATCTCGGCGAAGTGATTGGCCATCACCGGCATGTCCTCCGCGGCGCGCGCGATCGCGTACGCGATCACGTGGGTGAACGACACCTTCCGTCCCGCCGCCTTCAGCTCGCGCCGGCGCGCGTCGAGCGCGCTCACCGTCAGCGTGCGGAAGCTCGTGGCGGTGGGTATCGAGCGCGACTCCTCCATGTAGCGGGCCAGCGCCGCGGCGCCTCCCTTCATCGGCTGGGGAGCTCGGCTCGGCCGCCGTTGCCGACTTCCCGTTGGTCGCGACGGCGCCCGCGCCGCGAGCACCGTCGCCGGCGGCCGCGGCCGAGAGGACGTCGGACTTGGTTATGCGCCCCGCCGGACCGCTGCCCGAGACCTCGGCGAGGTCCACGCCCTCGACCGCTGCCGCGCGTGCCGCCACCGGGGAGACCTTCGTTCCCGCGGGCGCCTGCGCAGGCTCGCCGGCGGGCGCGAGCTCAGCGCCGGGCGCGGCCACCCGATCCGTCCGTGGCGTTGTCCGTGGCGCTCTCGCCGTCGGTCTCCCGCGAGGCCGCCGGCGCCTCAGGCGCGGCGGGCGAGGCGGCCGCCGGCGTCGCCGCCGGCGCTGCGCCGTTCAGGGAGATGCGGGCGATCACCTGCCCGACGGTGACCGTCTCGCCCTCCTCGACGAGGATCTCGCTCACCGTTCCGCTGGCCGGCGAGGGCAGCTCGACATCGACCTTGTCGGTCGAGATCTCGACGATCGTGTCGTCGAGCTTGATGAAGTCGCCGACCTTGACACGCCATTCGAGGATTGTTCCCTCGGTGACCGACTCTCCCGCGGCAGGGGTTACGACGTCTACCGTCTGAGCTGCCGCGGTGCTGGTTGCCATCGATGTCTCACTCTAGCGCGGCCCGTGCGCCCGCCGTGCGTTCGCGCTGCTCGCGGATGAACTGGTAGCTGCCGAAGAACGGCCCGATCCCGCCGAGCACCGCCACGGCGACCGCGAGCTTCAACGAGACCACCCGCAGACGCGCGGCGGTAATACACGCCAGCGACATGAATATCCACATCAGCCCGTGCGTCATGCCGAGCACGAACGTCAGGGGCTCGGGCTTGCCCTCCACGAACGCGCTCACCAGCAGCGACGTGTACACGCAGGAGTGGGTGAACGACGTCCACTTCAGGCGTGTGAACGTGAGCGGCCCGGCAGCTGGCCGCAGGTGCGTGTTCACTCCGACAGCCATCTGGCCATTCGGGGCAGAACGTCTCCCGCCTCGGGCGGCCACTCGTCGATCTCGCGAGGCCACCACGCGAACTCGTCGTGCTCGTGGTCCGGCCTGACGGCCTCCTCGGCGCCCTCGGCGAGCCAGGCCTGGCCGACGAACATGACGAGCCGGTGCGGCAGCCGCAGCAGCGCCTCGCCGCGCACGCGCTCGGGCGAGACAGCCCACTCCTCCCTCAGCTCCCGGACCAGCGTTTCGGCGGGGTTCTCTCCGAGGTCCACCGCGCCGCCCGCCCCGAGCGCCCAGCGTCCAGCCCACGAGGAGACCCACGGGGCCCGCCGCCCGGCCAGCCAGCGGCCGTCGGCCGAGCGGGTCACGCACAGCGCGGCCACGCTCTCGGAGGCGTCGTCGTCGATGAGTCGCAGCGCCCAGCGCAGCGGCTGCAGCTCGAGCGCCAGGCCCTCCTCGTCCTGGCGGTAGTCGACCAGGCGCGCGGCCATCCCGTCGTGGCTGGGCGATCCTCGTTCCCGCAGCTCCCTGATGGCCGCGTTCGCCGCCTCGGTCTGCTCTGGCGAGGGCTCGAATTGCTGATCGTGCCAGCGCACCGTGATCTGCTCCAACGCCCACGGTCCGCGGGCGAGGATCTCCGGTGCGTGGGTGGCGGGCTCGCCTCGATCGGACACTCCAGCGGAAGGCTAGTGAATCTCCCGCAGGCGCCGGGGAAGGTGGGGAGGAACACGGGGAGCATAGACTCGCCGTCACTGTGAGCAGCCGTCGGCGCAAGCACTGGGGGTGGGGCTTCGAGGACCAGCAGCCGACGCCCGCGCAGCTGCGCGCGTCGGTGGCGGCGCTGGCCGCTCACCTGGAGATGGCGCTCGGAGAGGTCGAGAACCCGGTGGCGCTGGAGTCTGTGCGGCTGGCGCCGCCGCGCATCCAGGCGCCGCCGTCGCTGTCGGACATCTGCGCCGACGACGTCCACGCGCGTGCCTGCCATGCCCTGGGCAAGTCCTACGCGGACGTCGTCCGCGGCTTTCGCGGGCACTTCGATCATCCTCCCGACCTCGTCGCGCGCCCGCGCGACGAGGCCGACGTGGAGCGGGTGCTCGAGTGGTGCTCGAGCGAGCGGGTCGCGGCGATCCCCTTCGGCGGCGGGACCTCGGTGGTCGGCGGCGTGACCCCGCAAGTCGCAGGCGCCTACAACGGCGTGGTCACGATCGACCTGGGCGCGCTCGACCGGGTGCTCGAGCTGGACGAGTGCTCCCGCGCCGCGTGCATCCAGGCGGGCGCCCTCGGTCCAGTGCTGGAAGCCCAGCTCGGGGAGCGCGGGCTGACGCTGCGCCACTTCCCGCAGTCGTTCGAGTTCTCCACGCTCGGCGGCTGGATCGCCACGCGCGCCGCAGGCCATTTCGCGACCCTGTGGACGCACGTCGAGGACTTCGTGGAGTCGGTGCGCGCGATCACTCCCGCGGGCGAGTGGGAGTCGCGGCGGCTGCCCGGATCGGGCGCCGGCGTCAGCCCCGACCGGATGCTTGCCGGCTCGGAGGGAACGCTCGGCGTGATCACGCAGGCGTGGGTGCGCGTGCAGCCACGCCCCTCGCACCGCAGCTCGGCGGGCGTGCGCTTCGGAAGCCTGCTGGCGGGCGCCGAGTGCGTGCGTGCGATCTCCCAGTCCGGGCTGCACCCGTCCAACTGCCGCCTGCTCGACCCCGGTGAGGCCGCGCTGACGATGGCGGGCGACGGCTCCCACGCCCTGCTCGTGCTCGGCTTCGAGTCGACCGACCATCCGGTGGCGGAGGCGATGTCGCGGGCGCTTGAGCTGTGCGCCGCCCACGGCGGTGAGGTGTCCGAGAGTCGCGATCCCAGCGGCGGGGACGCGGTCAGCTCCTGGCGGGGCGCGTTCCTGGGCGCGCCTTACGTGCGCGACACGTTGGTGGCGATCGGTGTGCTCGCCGAGACGTTCGAGACGGCCATCACGTGGGAGCGCTTCCCCGCGCTGCACGAGCGCGTGACCGCCGCCACCGAGGAGGCGGTGCGCGAGGTGTGCGGGGGCGAGGGGAGGGTCTTCTGCCGCTTCACCCATGTCTATCCCGATGGACCCGCGCCCTACTTCACGGTCCTCGCTCCGGCGCGCCCGGGCGAGGAGGTCGAGCAGTGGGCCGCGATCAAGCGCGCCGCCTCCGACGCGGTGCTCGCCGAGGGCGGGACCGTCACCCACCACCACGCCGTCGGGCGCGAGCACCGGCCCTGGTATGACCTTCAGCGGCCCGACCCGTTCGCGGCCGCCCTGCGCGGCGCCAAGGCGGCCGTCGACCCCGCCGGCATAATGAATCCGGGCGTGCTGATAGACCCGATCCCATGAGAGTCGCCGTCCTTGGCCCCGGGGGGGTGGGCGGTTTGCTGGCCGGCGTGCTCGAGCGCGCGGGCACCGAGGTCGTGGTCGTCGCGCGCGACTCGACCGCCGCCGTGATCGCAGAGCGCGGCGTGCACGTACAGAGCGTGATGTTCGGCGACTTCGTCGCCCGCCCGCGCGCGCTCGCGCAACTGCAGGAGCCCGTGGACGCGCTGATCGTGGCAACGAAGGCCGGGGGGCTGAAGCCCGCGCTGGCGCGCATCGCCGTGGAGCCGACCGTGGTGCTGCCGCTGCTCAACGGGCTCGACCACATCGCCGTGCTGCGCGAGCGCTTCCCCGCCGGGTCGGTGCTCGCCGGCTCGATCCGCGTCGAGGCCGACCGGCCGCAGCCGGGTGTCGTCGTGCACACGAGCCCGTTCCTGCTCGTGGACATGGCCAGCGGCGAGCCGGCCGTCCGGCCGGCGATGCAGGCGCTGGCCGACGCGCTCTCCGAGGCGGGGGTGCCGGTGCGGGTGCTGGACTCCGAGGCGCAGGTCATGTGGTCGAAGCTCGTGCGCCTCAACGCGCTCGCGTGCACCACCAGCGCCTACGACAAGCTGCTCGGCGAGATCCGCTCCACGCCAGAGCTGCGCGCCGACCTGGTCGGGGCGATCGCGGAGGGCTGCGCCGTCGGGAAGGCCGAGGGGGCGACGGACGTCGACCCGGCGATCGCGATCGCCGAGCTGGAACTAGCCCACGACACGCTCGGGAAGCTCGATGCAGCGCGACATCGCCGCCGGGCGCGCGCCCGAGCTGGACGCGATCCCCGGCTCGGTGCTCCGCGCCGGCGCCCGTCACGGGATGCGCTGCCCGACGATCGAGCGGCTGGTCGCGATGATCGCCACCAGGGTCGGCTCGCCCGAGTCCGTCTCGGGTCATTCCCGTTAGAGAGGGTTTGGCGAAACGATTGGCGAAAGTCGGTCCCGCCGTGCTCAGAAGGTTTCCTGCTTGCTGACTGACGGCGCGTAGGTGGAGTTGCCAGCGAACGATCCAGTGAACACGGCCACGTCACCAGCGGGCATGCTGGTGGGCGCGAGGGCGCAAGCGGAGTATGGTGCGGGGCCCGCAGCTTCCCCGGTGTAGGTCCGGATGGTGTCCTGTGCGTTGGTCCTTACGACTACCGTGCAGCTTGCGTAGGCGTTTGAGAGCCCCGTGAACGAGCCGACCATCTGGCCGGTCGTGGCGTCAGTGATCGTGTAGGTGATCCGCAGACCAACGACCTGCATATTCCCGGCCAAGATGCTCCCCGATACTCTGAAGTAGACGTGCTGTTCGGCCGGTTCCAAGCCTGGGCTCCGGGTAGTCGCCGAAGCGCTAACGAAAGTGGCGGTGGGCGTCATCGTGTCCTGCGGTGGTGGCGTGTAGGCGCAGAACGTCCGCTTGACCTCGACCGTCTTGTGGTGCCTGTGGACCTTGACCCGCTCCACCTTCTTGACGTAGTGCGCTTTGCAGCGTTCCCGCCCTGGGTGCGGAAGGACGTATTCCTTGCCGGCGCTCGCCGAGGCGGCGGCTGGGAAGGCCAGTGCGGCGAGAATGACGATTGTTGCGCTGCGAATCATCCAAAGGAGGTCGGCATGGAACAGGCGCACGAAACCGCACGCCTTGCAGATCACAGTGTAGACCGGGACTCCGTGATCGGTGAGCTCGCCACCGGGGGAGAGCGCCACGAGCGCATGGCGCTATTTGTCGATGATCCACGCATTCGCCCCACACGCTTCGCATCGTGCGCTGACGTCTTTCGCGTTGAGCTTTAGAGAGGGTCTGGCGAAACGACTAGCGAAACTCGGCACGGCTACTCCGCCAGCCCCACGGCTTCGAGGGCTTCGGCCTTGGATCGATACTCGCGCACCTCGCTCGCCTTGCCGTCGAGGTGCCTCCAGACGTGCGTCTCCTCCATTTCTACGTCTTGACCGCTGCCCCTGATACGGCCACGTAGACGCACGACCGCGACTACGAAGTCGTCCGCGTCGATCAGCTCCTCGGGATCAACGCGAAGGTCTTCGAACGCCTCTACCCACGAGGAAAGGAGTTGGGCCACACCAGCGTATCCCTGGTGCGTACCGGAATCCGGGAGATCGTCGCGTGTGTGCCACTCGATGCTGGGATGCAACGCGTCCATGTCCAGTTCATGCGTTCGATTGAACAACTGGTAGCCCGTCCGCACGATCTCCACGTTCTCCTGCGACATCGCCACTCAGTATCCCGCAGGGGGCTACGCCGCGAGCGGCACGGCTCGCGCTCGGGCGAGCGCGCAGGACGACTTGGTGCGCCATGGTATCTGCGTCTGACCGTCTGACCGGCGCGGCTACTGCTCTTCGAATGGCGAGCGGCCCGGCGAGAAGGCGGGGATCGACTGCGTGGCTATCGCCTCGACCGCCTGCTCCTCGGCCTCGGTCAGCTCCTCCTCGTGGTCGCCGTCGCAGAGCACGCGGAAGTTGCCGGTGACGCCGCCGTCGGCGTGGATGGTGATGCCCGGGAGGATCTCCTCGCCCTCCTCCAAGCCCAGACGCTCCATGTCGAAGTGGGCCAGGCCGATGCCGTAGGCGGTATGGGTCGGGTTCTCGCGGTCGTGTGCGGCCACCGCCTGCGCGAAGCGCTCGAGGTTCTTGGCGATCTTGCCCGTGTCCGCCATCTCCTGGGGGAGGGTAGCGCGAGCGTGATAGATCGGGAGCGATAGATTTTGGGCGATGGCTGGCGCCCAACCGATCGAGGCTGTGCCCGTCCACGCCGGCGCGGGAGCGGATGCCGAGCCCGATCACGGCGACGGCGCCGTCATCCGCACGGTCGAGCTGACCAAGGTCTACGCCGGGACGGACTTCGCGGCTGTCGACCGGCTCAACCTGAGTGTCCACGCCGGTGAGATCTTCGGCCTGCTCGGCCCCAACGGCGCCGGCAAGACGACCACCGCCGGGATGCTCACGACGCGGGTGATCCCGACCTCGGGGTCAGCTTATGTGGGCGCGATCGACGTCGTCGCCCACCCGGCGCTGGCCAAGCAGCTGATCGGAATCGTCTCCCAGCAGAACACGCTCGACCGCCAGCTGACGGTGTGGGAGAACCTGTACTTCCATGGCCGCCTGTTCGGCATCTCCGCCTCGGAGTCTCGCCGCACGGCCGATCAGCTTCTGGAGCAGTTCCAGCTGGCCAAGTGGGGCAAGGCGTCCGTGTTCGCGCTCTCCGGCGGGATGGCCCAGCGGCTGATGGTGGCGCGGGCGATCTTCCACCGGCCGGCCGTGCTGTTCCTCGACGAGCCGACCGCGGGCCTGGATCCGCAGGGTCGCCTGGCGCTGTGGGAGATCCTCGGCGAGCTCAACCGCGAGGGCCAGACGATCCTGCTCACCACCCATTACATGGAGGAGGCCGACGAGCTCTGCAACCGGGTGGCGATCATGGACCACGGCAGGATCCTTGCGCTGGACACCCCGGCTGAGCTCAAGCGCTCGGTGGGGGCCGACACGATCGTCACCGTCAAGGCGGACGGCGACCCGGATGCGCTGGCCGGGCGGCTCACGCAGGAGCTGGGCGCGACCCGCGCGCGCGTGGTCGACGGGGGCGTCGAGTTGCACGTCAAGGGCGTCGAGCATCTGGTGCCGCGGACCGTCAACGCGGCCGAGAGCGCAGGCTTCGACGTCGTCGACCTGTCGGTGTCCGAGCCCAGCCTGGAGACGGTCTTCATCAACCTCACAGGCAAGGACCTGCGCGACTGATGGCCGCTGCCCCGTCGCTCGCCGCCTCGCGTTCGCACATCGCGGTCGAGCCCACGCGCTCGACGATGGCCGCCAGCCGCATCGCGCTGCGGGCGTTGATCCTGCGCGATCTGGTGGTGCTGTGGAAGAACAAGTGGGAGTTCGTGATCCGCACGCTGGTCCAGCCGTTTCTGCTCGTGTTCGTCTTCCTGTTCGTGTTCCCCAAGATCGGCCAGGGCATCGGCGGCGGCGGGGGCAAGGTCGACGAGTCGAAGTTCGCCACCGTGCTCGTTCCCGGCGTGGTCGGAATCTCGATCATGTTCCAGGGCATCCAGGCGGTCGCCCTGCAGCTGTCCACCGAGTTCGGCTACACGCGCGAGATCGAGGACCGCGTGCAGGCGCCGTGCCCGATCTGGCTGGTGGCCGTCTCGAAGGTCCTGTCGGGGGCCACGCAGGGCTTGCTGGCCGCGGTGATCGTGTTCCCGATCGCCGCCGTCGTGCACGACTCGGGGGTGCACGCACATCTCAGTGTGCACTGGTGGGTTGTCCTGACGCTGATCCCGCTGGCGTGCGTCACCATGACCTCGCTCGGGCTGCTGCTCGGGACGGCCTTTGAGCCGCGCAACATCGGGCTGATGTTCGGGTTCGTGGTGCTCCCGTTGACGTTCCTCGGCGGGACCTACTACCAGTGGACGAAGCTCTCGCCGGTACAGGTCGGCGGGGTGCACTGGCTGCAGATCCTCGTGCTGGTCAATCCCCTGATCTACATCAACGAGGGCATGCGTGCCGGCCTTACCGAAGCCTCCCACATGCACCTGTACGTCGTCTACCCGGTGCTGCTCGGCTTCTGCGCGGTGTTCCTCACGGTGGGTCTGCGGAAGTTCCGCGGTCGGGTGCTGTCCTGAGCGGACGCGGCCGCGGCCGCGCGCCGAGCCGCCTCAGCTCCCCAGAAGCAGCTCCTCCACGCGACTCCTGGTGGGCGCGTGATCCCTGGTCGCGTGGGCTCCGCGGAAGGCGCTTCGCTACTCCGTCGTACCGACAGACATGCACCACGTTTCAAGGTTTCGGACACGCGGTCGATCTCTACTCGGATCCAAACCACAGAATGTATCCGTTGCCTGCTTCACGGCCAGAGGTGACTCCTGACCTGCGATTGCAAGAGATCGAAGATCTGACATGTCGCAGCCACTCGCCTATCGCGCGCTCGTCACCACGCTCGTGATCGCCTCTTCCACGGGTGGAGGAGCGCTGCTCGCTGGCCACGATCTGGCCGGCTCCGCGACGCACCACCACCATGAAAGGCCTCTGCCCTCGACCAGCACGCAACCGGCGCGCGCGGCCCGCAAGCAGCACCGAGTAACAGTACACCGGGCGGAACCGCCCGGGCCCGCAGGACCGCAGGGATCCGAAGGGTCTCCGGTCCCCGCCGGGCCAACAGGCCCGGAAGACAAAGAAGGCGCAAGAGGCACCGCAGGCCCTAAACGCGCCACAAGCCCCCAAGGCAAACAAGGACCACAAGGCACAACTGGCCTAGCGGGCCCGCAACTATCCCAGGGCGAAAAGGGCGCGACCGGCCCCCAAGGCGTCAAAGGCGAAACCGCCGCCGAAGGCAAACAGGGACCGCAAGGCGAAGCCGGCCCACAGGGCGTCAAGGGCGAAACAGGCGCCGCGGGCGCCGAAGGCAAACAGGGACCACAAGGCGCGACCGGCGTCAAGGGCGAAACCGGCACCGAAGGCCCAGCAGGCAAAGAAGGACCGCAAGGCGCGACAGGCCCCCAAGGCGTCAAAGGCGAAACCGCCGCCGAAGGCAAACAGGGACCGCAAGGCGAAGCCGGCCCACAGGGCGTCAAGGGCGAAACAGGCGCCGCGGGCGCCGAAGGCAAACAGGGACCACAAGGCGCGACCGGCGTCAAGGGCGAAACCGGCACCGAAGGCCCAGCAGGCAAAGAAGGACCGCAAGGCGCGACAGGCCCCCAAGGCGTCAAAGGCGAAACCGCCGCCGAAGGCAAACAGGGACCGCAAGGCGAAGCCGGCCCACAGGGCGTCAAGGGCGAAACAGGCGCCGCGGGCGCCGAAGGCAAACAGGGCGAAACTGGCGCCAGAGGCGAAACTGGCGCCACCGGCCCTATGGGTGCTGCTGGTCCCCAGGGAGCTACCGGCGCTTCAGGCGCTCAAGGCGCAACCGGCGAACCAGGCCCGACGGGAGCCACTGGTGCAACAGGGGCCACTGGAGCCACCGGAGCAACGGGCCCCCAGGGAGCGACGGGCGCCAGCGGTACCGCCAGCGCCATTCTGGTTACGGGTACGACTGTGACAAGCGCGACCGCCGCGCCAAAAGGCACACTTGTCACGGCAACCGCCACCTGCAGCGATTCCGGTGCGGTTCTGCTGGGCGGGGGCGGCGATGTGACGACCACGGCGGTGATTGGGACGGACCCCGTCTATACCCAGAGCTCCTATCCGACCAGCCTAACCACATGGACGACTATTGGCATAGTGGGAGCGACCGCTCTTCCGGCTAATAAAACGATGAGCGTCACCGCCTACGCCCTTTGCAGCAATTAGAAGGCTTGGTCTCAGGGCGCTTTCGCCGCGCCATCTACAGCGACGGAGGACGTGCGCGTGCATCATGGTGCGAACGGGCCGCTCACGCAAAGCAGGCCCCACAGGCGCGATCCAGCCTGAAGGAAAAGCAGGAAAAGCAGGAAAAGCAGGAAAAGCAGGGAAGACCTTGAAGCGCGTGTCACCACCCCGGGCCGGTGGAGACTGGACGCGACCAGACGAATGAACTCAGTTGCCAGCATCCAGCTGGAGGCAAATGGCGTGGACGCGGTGGCACGGGCCACGATCGGCGACGCCACCGGATATCGCGCCAACGAGATGGAGGTGGAGTTGGTTGGTGGCTGTTCTGGCCAGAAGCCGGCCCAAACGCGCGGCGGGCGCCTTGCAGGCTGTGCCCATCTCACGAGCGTCGCCGTGGCTCTTCTTGCAGGCATGTGTGTCTCCGCGTGTGGGTCGAGCACGCCGAGGTTGAACATCGCTCTGGTCGAGCACGCGGTCGCCAAGTCGATCTTGACGGAGCGCGACCTGCACGCGACAGTGGCGTGCCCATCCAAAGTCCCGCAGAAGGCGGGTCACGTGTTCACATGCATAGCGCACCTGGACGTTGGCGCCTACCCGGTTACGGTCACTGAGACCAACGGGAGCGGGCGCGTACGCTACGAAAACCGGAGGCCGCTGGTCGTACTGAACATCGCGAAAGTCGACCACGCTATAACGGCGTCGATCTTCCACCAGCGGGGCCTAGGAGCGACCGTGACCTGTCCGGCTGGGGTGCTCCAGCATGTCGGGATCGTCTTCACGTGCACGGCGACGATCGACGGCAAGCGGTACCCGTTCGTCGTGCGCGAGGTCGATGGCCGGGGCCACGTCCGATACGTTGGACACTGAGGCGCCGTATGACAACGGGGCTGACGGGACGACGCTTGAAACACGATCCTGCCTGGCGACGTATCCGGGAGTTGCACGCCATGCGCTTCGGTGCTGCCTGACGCCGCACGCTGTCCGATCGACACGGGACTCGTCCGACTCGATTTGCGGATGGCGGTCAGCCGACGCTGCCGCCGGAGGTCGTCTCGTCACGCTGTCTCGATCAACTCCACCCGGTACCCATCGGGGTCTTTGACGAAGCACAGCCGCGAGCCGCCCTCACGCACGGAGTAGGGGGGCTTCTCGGGCTCGATGCCCTGCTCGGCCAGGCGTGCGAGCGTGCCGTCGAGATCGTCGGCGGTGATCGCGATGTGGCCGTAGCCGCTGCCGATGTCGTAGTGCTCGACGCCGAAGTTGTACGTCAGCTCCAGGCGCGGCATGTCGCCGTCGCCGGGCTGGTTCATGAACACGTTGACGGCCTCGTCGCGGATGGGGATGCGCCCGATCTCCTGGAAGCCGAGCGCGTTGTAGAAGGCCACCGAGCGGTCGATGTCGGTGATGCGGTAGCAGGTGTGGATGAGGGCCATCGCCGGGAGTCTAGGTCTAGGACACGGCCTGCGGCGCGTCGCCTGCGGTTCGCCGTTCTTCGCGAAGGGCTTTACGTTCTTCGGCAAGGGCTTCGCGTTCGTCGCGAAGGGCTTCACGTTCGTCGCGTTGGCGTTCGCGCCTCTCTTCGGCAGCTTCGCGATGCAGCCGCCGCTTCGTTTCCGCTTCTGCCCTTGAGCGTGCGCTCTGCTTCGGCTTGGATTTGCTCGCCTGCTTGCGCTTGTTGGTCTTGGTCTTTGTCTCGGTCTTTGGCCTAACCGCGCGTGCTTGCTTTTCGGCGGCCCTGCTCTGCGCGGCGGCATGCTTCGCCTCCCGTGCGCGCAGCTTCTGCGCTCTGCTGGCCTTGGCGGTGGCCCGCCTGGCTTCTCGTGCATGCTGTTCCTGCGTTCTGCTCGCCTTGGCGGCGGCCTGTGTGGCTTCGCGTGCGCGGGCTTCTTCCTGCAGCAGTCGCGTCGTCGAGATCGATGGCGGCGGCGCTTGCGCGACCGTGGCACGGCGCACCACCGCGGCCGAATGTGGCTGAAGGCCGAAGAACAGTGCCGCGGCGACCGCCGCCCCATCCAGAAAGGTCACCGCGATGACAGTCCAGCGTCTCATGTGCCCAACCTCAGCTGACTAGCGTACACGCGCTGTCCGGGTGATTGACGAGCACCGCCGCCAGCCGCGCGATGGCGGCGGTTTAGACTGGCGTGGTGCGAACTCTGATCGTCGGTCATGGCGGGCGTGAGAGCGCGCTGGCGTCTCGCATGTCCGAGCGCAGCGAGCTGCACGCTTTGGTCGGCCACGAGAATCCATCGATCGTTGGCTATGCGGCGGCGTCCGGGGGCAGCCATCAGGTGGGCGACGTGTGCGACCCGCGGGCGGTCGCCGCCTTCGCGCGCGCCCGTGACATCGACATCGCGATGGTCAGCGCCGACGAGCCGTTGGCGGCGGGGGTGGTCGATGCGCTGCTGGCTCAGGGCACTCGCGCCGTCGGTCCGACCGCGGCGGGGGCTGAGATCGAGTGGAACAAGGCGTTCGCGCGCTCGCTGCTGGCGGAGGTCGCGCCGGAGGCCGCGCCGAAGCTGCGGGTGGTGCGCGATGCCGACGAGGTCGGTGAGGCGATCGCGTCGTTCGGCTCGACCCCGGTCGCGGTCAAGCCCTCCGGCCTGACCGGCGGCAAGGGCGTGAAGGTGATGGGCCCGCATCTGGCCGATCACGCGCAGGCGCGCGAGTACGCGCTCAGCCTGCTCGCGCGTGGCAGGCCCCAGGAGTCGGTGCTGATCGAGGAGAAGATCGTCGGCGCCGAGTTCACGATCCAGGCGATCAGCGACGGCAGGACCGTGGTCTTCCCGCCGTCCACCTACGACTACCCATTCCGCTACGACGGGGACGCGGGGCCCGGCACCGGCGGGATGGGCTCGCTGTCGATGGCCGGCTCCACGCTGCCGTTCATGACCCCCGCCCACTACGATCAGGCCTGCTCGATCATCGAGCGCGTCATCGAGCGCCTGGCCCAGCAGGGACGCCATTTCACGGGGGTGATGAACAGCGGCTTCTTCGCCACCGCCGACGGCGTCAAGGTGATCGAGTTCAACGCACGCTTCGGCGATCCCGAGTGCATGAACATCATGAGCCTGTTCAGCGGCAGCTGGCCCGATGTGATGGAGCGCATCTCGGCCGGAAGCCTCAGGGCGGACGATGTGCCGCTGCGCGAGGAGGCCTCCGTGGTGCTGTACCTCGTCTCGCCCGACTATGCGCTGCGGCCCGGCCCGGCGTATGAGTTCACGCTCGACCGGGAGAGGATCGAAGGCGACGGCTGTCACGTCTTCTTCTCCTCGGCCATCGAGGTCGGCAAGAACGCCTATCGCACGGTCGGCACCTCCCGCGCGGTCGCGCTGGCGAGCACCGCGCCCACGCTCGAGCAGGCGCGGGTCCGGGTGGTCGATTGCGCCGCCTCGGTGCCGGTGCTGGAGTGGCGCAGGGACGTGGGCGACGAGCGCTACCTGAACGAGCTGGTCCGGTTGGTCGCGCCGCAGGCCGCAGCCGGCGAGGAGGCCGGCGAGGAGGCGCTCCTCCCGAACGTCAGCTGACACATTCGTGCAAGGATGGCGCCATGCTCGTCGAGCGCGCCAGCCATCCGCAGTTCCTGTCGAACACGTACCTGGTAGCCGACGGCGACGGGGGACCCGCGTTCTTCGTCGACGCCGGCGGGCCGGTGGAGCCGCTGATCGAGGCCGCCGAGCGCCTCGGGCTCACGCCCACCCACGTGCTGCTGACCCACCACCACTTCGATCACGTAAGCGAGGTCGGCAAGCTGCGCGAGCGCTGGCCCGAGCTCGAGGTGCTGATCAGCCAGCGCGAGCGCGAGCTGCTCGAGGGCGCCGGCGGGGCAGGCGCCGGCGCGGCGGCGGAGTCCGGCGCGGCGGCCGACATGGGCTCGGTCGAGGCTGGCCAGACGCTGCGGTTCGGAGCGCTCGATGTGCGCCCGCTGCACACGCCCGGGCACACGGCCGGGATGCTGTCGTTCCTCGTGGGCGAGCGACCGGAGCGCTCGGAGGGGGAGGGGACGCCAGCCCGCACCGCCAGGAGCGCCGCACCCGGCGGTCTTGCCGGCGCGGGGCTGGTCGTGTTCACGGGCGACACCCTGTTCAAGAACTCGGTCGGCGGCGTCAAAGCGCCCGGCCACACCACGTACACCGACCTGCGGGACTCGATCATGGGCACGCTGATGGAGCTGCCGCCGGACACGGTGATCTACCCCGGTCATTCCGAGGAGACCTCGGTCGCGCGGGAGTGGGACTCCAACGCCTTCATCCGTGTCTGGCGGGGCCTCGATCCGGAGGGCTCGCAGCCGTGCGCGGCGCTCGGCCAGCCCGCCACGCTGGTGCTGCTGGGCGCCGACTACGACGGCGGCACGAAGGCGTGGGTGCGCTGGGAGGACGGCTCCGACGACATCGTTCCCGGGTCGCGGGTGGAGCGGCCCTCTTAACGGGTTGCCCGCCCGCCCCGCCCGCCCGCCCTCGCCCTCGCCCGCCCGTCCCCCGCCTGCCCCCCGCCCGCCGCCCGCCGCGCCCAACTCCTAGCATGAAGGTCATGGCGCGCGAGAACGAGAAGATCCCGACCTCGCGCGCGCGGCGCACGGCAACGGTGGCCACGCTCGCCGCGAGCGAGGCCGTCAAGCAGTTCGGGACCCGCGCAGCCAACGTGACCCGTGGGGAGGAGGCCTCCGAGGAGGCCATGGCCCGCCGCCAGCTGGAGACCGCCAAGCAGATCGTGGCGGTGCTGGGCACCATGAAGGGCGCCGCGATGAAGCTCGGGCAGGTGATGTCGTTCCTGGACGTCGGCCTGGTGGCGGAGGAGTATCGCGACGAGTTCCAGCGGGAGCTGGCCAAGCTGCGCGACGCCGCCCCCAGTGTGTCGTTCAAGCAGATGCGGCGCGTGATCGAGGAGGACCTGGAAGAGCCGATCTCGGAGGTGTTCGCGTCCTTCGAGGAGGAGCCGATCGCGGCGGCGTCGATCGGGCAGGTCTATCGGGCGACGCTCAGGCAGGACGGGCGCGAGGTGGCCGTCAAGGTCCAATACCCCGGGGTGGCGGGGGCGGTGAGGGCGGACCTGCAGAACCTGGACATGATCATGCGCGTGCTCAAGCGGATGACCCCGGGCCTGGATGCCAAGGCGATCGCCGGGGAGATCAAGGAGCGGATCGTCGAGGAGCTCGACTACGAGCTCGAGGCCCAGAACCAGCGGTCGCTGGCGCGCATCTTCGCCGGCCATCCGTTCATCGTCGTTCCCGACGTGGTCAGCTCGCTCTCGCGCGAGCGGGTGCTGGTGAGCGAGTTCGTGACCGGTGCCGGCTTCGAGGAGCTCAAGGGCCGCCCCCAGGCCGAGCGCGACCGCATCGGGGAGATCGTCTTCCGCTTCTTCCTCGGCTGCCTGTATCGCCACCGGCAGTTCTCCGGCGATCCCCATCCCGGGAACTTCCTGCTGCTGGCGGACGGTCGCGTGGCGTTCCTGGACTTCGGCCTGTTCAAGCGCATGGACATCGAGGCGGTGGAGCTCGAGCTGGCCTGTCAGCGAGCGGTCGCCGAGGGCGACGCGACCACCCTGCACGAGCTGCTCGCGAAGTCGGGCTTCCTGCCCGAACCCGAGCGGGTCGACCCCGGGCACCTGCTGGCGTTCATCAGGGACGCGATCTGGTGGTACACGACGGCCGACCAGGCCGTCCAGCTGACGCCGGAGATAGCCACCCAGGTGATGATCGAGAGCTCCGACCCGCGCTCGAGCCACTTCCGGGAGATGCGCCACCAGCACATGCGCCCCGAGCACCTGTTCGGCCGGCGCATGGAGATGCTGACGCTGGCCGTGCTCTCGCAGCTGCGGGCGTGCGCCAACTGGCACAGGATCGCCCGCGAGTGGATGTACGGCGACGATCCGGTGACCGACCTGGGTCGCGAGGAGGCCGATTTCTACGGGCGCAGCGGAGTCGGCGCGCGATGACTGCGATGACTGCGATGAGCGAGGGCCGCCGCGGTCAGACGCCGGTCTCGGCTGTGATCTGAGCGGACTTGACCGCCGCCACCAGGGCCTGGTAGTCGCGCTCGTTCTGCTCGGCGTAGGCGTGGGAGAACGCGACGATCGCGCGATCGAAGCTGGAGCCCTTGCCGAGGTAGGCGGCGATCGCGATGCGGTCGCCGCTGCGGGCGTGCGCGCGGGCGAGCGTCCAGCCGCACAGCCCGCCGTACTGGGCCATGCCCTTGGGAGTCATCTGTTCGATCTGGGCGGAGCCCTTCCAGTCGCGCAGCTGGCGGCCGTAGAAGTCCCGGGGCTTGTGGTCGAGCCCGGACTCGAGGTGCAGCCAGCCGAGAAAGATGTCGCTGCTGGCCTGCATCAGCCGCTGTCCTGTGACGACCCGCTCGCCGTGGTTCTCGAACTCGCTGGGACCGAGGAACTCCTCCAGCACCGACGCCTCCGCCTCCTTGATCTGGAGAAAGAGCGGGTCCTGCCCGTCGAGGCCGAGCAGCAGCGCGATCCAGGCGCGCGTGCCGACGCTGCCCACGCCGACGACCTTGCGCGCGAAGTCGGTCACGCGGAACTGCTCGAGCAGCACGCGCCGGTCGTGCTCCAGCGTGTGGCGGTAGGAGCGCAGCTGCTCGTGCAGGGCGTCGAACATCTCATCGCGTTCGCTGCCCTGCGCGAGGTCGTCGATCGGCACGATCAGCGGCGGCTCGGCGACGATGCGCGCCTCACCGTCCACCACGCGCGTCAGCGTGGAGAACGCCGACATGTTGTCGCGCGTGCGCGCCTTGGCGAGCGACTTCTCGGTGCGCTTGGCCAGTTTCGGCGTCAGCTGGGAGCCGAGTTCCTGCAGCGTGGCGTCGACGTCCAGGTGGGCGTACCACACGTCGAGGTTCTTCATGGCGGCGAAGCGCGCCATCGCCGTGCGGTACTCCTCGACGGTGTCCAGCACGATCTGGTCCTGGTCCTTGACGGCAAAGCCGTTCTCGCGCGCGGCGATCAGCATGCTCACGGCCAGGCGCTTGACATCCCACTCCCACGGTCCGGGGAGCGTCTCGTCGAAGTCGTTGACATCGAACACCAGCCGCCGCTCGGGCGAGGCGAACACGCCGAAGTTCGACAGGTGCGCGTCGCCGCAGCACTGCACCGTCAGCCCCGAGCGCGGCGTCGCCTCCAGGTCGCCGGCCATGATCATCGCCGCACCCCGATAGAACGCAAACGGCGACACCAGCATGCGCCCGTACCGGATCGGCACCAGCTCGGGCACGCGCGTCTCGGCCTGGCGTTCGAGCAGCTTGATCGGATCGACGCGATCGCCCGCCGGCTCGAAGGTGGCGTGGCTGGCGCGCGGCACCTGTGCCCGTGCCGCCTTGCCCGCGGCCACGCGCTCGGCCACGCTCAGGTGCGCCACGACCGGGGCGGCGTCGCTCCCCCTTGCCCGAGCCTTCGCCATCGCCAGACCATACTCTCGGCCCGGCTCGCTCGCCGGTCCCTGCGCGCCGCTGTGACGCGCTCAGAAGCCGGTGTTGGTCTTGACGCGCCTGCGGTCCGAGGGGTGCAGCGTGCCCTTGGCGTCGAGTGTCGCGCATGCCTGCGCGATGTCTTCGCCGAGGCACACCGTCAGCGAGTGGCCGAGCGTCTCCTTGACGAGCACGCGCATGATCTTGACGTGTTCGGCATTTGGCGGCAGCGTGTACGCGGGGACCATCCAGCCGCGCTCGGCGGCCAGCTGCGCCGCCACGTCGAACTCGTCATAGCTGTGCTCCCCGGCGAGTTTGAACGCGACAAGTGGCAGCTGCTCGTCCTGCTCGCCCCCGATCAGCTCGAGCTCGCCGCTCGCTTCGATCTCCTTCGCGAGCGCGCGCGCGTTGTACTTCATGATCTCCATCACGTAGCGGTAGCCGGCGTGGCCGAGGCGCACGAAGTTGTAGTACTGCGCGAGCACCATCGCCGAGCCGGTCGAGAAGTTGAGCGTGAAGGTCGCGTCGCGCTTGCCGAGATAGTTCTCGTAGAACACGAGATCCTCGGGGAGGTCGCTCTTCTCCCGGAACACCAGCCAGCCGATCCCCGGGTAGACGAGGCCGAACTTGTGGCCCGAGACGTTGATCGAGCGCACCTGCTCGAGGCGGAAGTCCCACTCCGAGTGGGGGTAGAGAAACGGCCACACGAAGCCGCCGCTGGCGGCGTCGACGTGCAGCGGCACGTCCAGGCCCTTCTCTTCCTTGAGCGTCACCAGGTGGTCGTTGATCCCGCGGATGTCGTCGGCGTGCCCGGTGAACGTGGTGCCCAGCACGGCGGCGACGCCGATCGTGTTCTCGTCGATGTGCGGCTCCACGTCCTCGGGCCCGATCGTGTACTTGTCCGGCTGCAGCGGCACGATCCGCGGTTCGACGTCGAAGTAGCGGCAGAACTTCTCCCACACCACGTGCACGTCTCCACCGAACACGAGGTTGGGGCGCTCGACCGACGCTCCCGCCGCCTGCCTGCGAGCGCGCCACTTCCACTTCAGCGACAGCGCGCCCAGCATGATCGCCTCCGAGGAGCCCTGGGTGCGCGCGCCCGTCGTCTCGCCCGGCGCGTTGAAGAGGTCGGCGAGCATCCGTATGCAACGCTGCTCGATCTCGGCCGAGCGCGGATACTCAGCGTGATCGATGAAGTTGACACGAAGCGACTCCTGGATCACCTGCTCGGCCTCGGGCTCCATCCACGTCGTCACGAACGTTGCGAGATTGCGCATGGGCAGGCCGTCGAGCACGGTCTCCTGCTGGATCAAGCCCAGCGCTTCCTCTGCGCTCATACCCGAGCTCGGCAGTTTGTCGTCGGGCGCGGGCTCCAGCAGATAGCGGTTGCCGTAGATGCCCTCGAGCCGCTCGATCTGGCTGCGGGTGAGCTCGGACGGGGGGCCCTCGGGGCGCGCGTCGGCGCTCGGACGCTTGGGTGGCACGGTCATCCTCCTATGGGTTGCGCGACGGGCTGGCAGCCGCGATCCTCGCACACGGACGCTAGGCTCGGGCGCGGTCATCGCATGAGCCGCCGGCGCAGATTCTCCGAACCGATCGTTTCATGACCGACCGTGCGCTGGAGACCGTGCGCGTGCGCGATGAGGAGTCGGCGCTGGAGGCCGCGTTCGTCCCCGGCGCCGGAATGCTCTGCTGCTCGCTGCGCCATCGCGGCGAGGAGCTGCTCGCGCAGAACGCCGGCGCGGCCGCCTACGCGCAGCGCGGCAAGACGATGGGCATCCCGCTGCTGTATCCGTGGGCGAACCGGCTGGCCGGCTTCGACTACAGCCTCGCCGGGCGGACCGTGCTCATCCCGTGCGATCCCAGCCGCGTGCGCGTGGACGCGAACGGCCTTCCGATCCACGGCGTGATCGGTGGCCGGATGGCGTGGGAGCTGACAGGCGCGCCCAAGCGCAACGCGTCCTCGCTCGCCGCTCGTCTGAGCTGGAGCGACGCACAGCCGGCGCTGTTCGAGCTCTTCCCGTTCCGCCACGACCTGCGCTACGAGGCGCGCCTGCGCGACGGCCGCCTGGAGATCGAGCTGTCGGTGCACGCGTGCGGCGCGGACGCCGTTCCGCTGTCGTTCGGCTTTCACCCGTACCTGTCGCCGCCGGGCGCACCGCGCGAGCGCTGGCTGGTCGAGCTGCCGGCGATGCGCGCGCTGGCGCTCGACCCCGGGCAGATCCCGACCGCTCCCGCGCAGACGCTCGCGCCCCAGCGCTTCGAGCTGGGCGGGCGGGAGCTCGACGACGGGTTCGACAGCGTGGCCGTGCCCGCCCGCTTCGGCGTCGCGGGCGCCGGCCGGCGGATCGAGCTGACGTTCCTGCAGGGCTATCCGTGCGCGCAGGTGTTCGCGCCCCGCGCCGGGCAGTTCATCTGCTTCGAGCCGATGAGCGCGCCCGCCAACGCGCTGCGCAGCGGCGAGGGCCTGCGCCTGCTGGCGCCGGGGGAGCGGCATCGGGCCAGCTTCTCCGTCGCTGTCGAGGACCTGCCCTGATCGGGGTCACGGATCTGCAGGGCTCACGACTCCACCCACGGGCCGTGCCACCTGCCGAACCCCGACACCAGCTGGTTCGCCGCCGCCGGACCCCACGAGCCCGGGGCGTATGGATGCATGGGCGGTGGCTGCTCGAGCAGCGGCTGGAAGATCCGCCACGTCTCTTCGACGCCGTCCTGACGGGTGAAGCGCGTGCTGTCGCCGCGCATGGCGTCGAGCAGCAGCACCTCGTAGGGGGTGGGGGCCTCCCCGCCCTGCTCGGCGAACTCGACGTCGAGCGTGACCGCCTCGGGACCGGACACGTCGGCGCGGTGCGCGTCGAGGATCACGCGCGTGCCGGTCGACGGGTCCAGCTTGACCACGAACTGGTTCGGCTCGGGGCGGCGATGCCCGTGCTCCATGAAGCCCAGGCGCGGCGGGTCGCGGAAGACGGCGCGCAGCTCGGTCTGCGTGACCGGGAGCTTCTTGCCGGTGCGGATGAACCAGGGCACGCCCGACCAGCGCCAGTTGTCGATCTCCAGGCGCATCGCCGCGTAGGTCTCGGTGGTGGAGTCCTTGGCGACGCCGTCGACGTCGAGGTATCCGTCGTACTGGCCGCGCACGTAGTGGGCGGCGTCGGCGTCGGCGATGGAACGGAAGACCGCGAACTTGGCGTCCTTGAGCGTTTCGGCGTCACGGCCGGCAGGCGCCTCCATCGCCGCGAGCGCGAGGACCTGCATGAGGTGGTTGACGACCACGTCGCGCAGCGCGCCGACGGGGTCGTAGAAGTGCCCGCGGTCCTCCACGCCGAAGCGCTCGGCCATGGTGATCTGCACGCACGCGATGTGGTTGCGGTTCCAGACCGGCTCGATCATCGTGTTGGCGAAGCGCAGGTACAGGAGCTCGTCGGTGCCCATCTTGCCGAGGAAGTGGTCGATCCGATACAGCTGGGACTCGTCGATGTACTGGTGGATCTCCGCGGCGAGGGCGCGCGCGGAGGCCAAGTCGTGGCCGAAGGGCTTCTCGACGACCACGCGCGCCGTCCTGGTCAGGCCGGCGCCGGCGAGCTGCTTGATCACGGGCCCGAACAGGGACGGCGGGACCTCCAGGTAGAAGACCGGAGTGCCGGCGTCGCCCAGGGCCCTGGCCACGCGCGCGTAGGTGCCGGCGTCGGTGAAGTCGCCGCTGACGTATGACAGGCGCGCGGCGAAGCGCTCGAACACACCGGCGTCCAGCGTCTCGCCGGTCCCTTCGATGCATTCGCGGGCGTGCTCGCGCAGGCGCTCGACGGTCCAGTCGTCGACGGCGACGCCCACGATCGGGCAGTCCAGCAGGCCCCGGCGCTCCAGCCGATACAGCGAGCGGAAGGTCATCACCTTGGCGAGGTCGCCGGTGATCCCGAAGATGACCAGCACGTCTGCGCGGTCGGTCTCGCCGGCAGCCATCACAGCACCTGGATCTGGATGAGGCTGGTGGTCCCCGGCCGGCCGGAGGGCAGCCCCGCGGTGATCCCGACGCGCTGGCCGGGCTCGCACCAGCCGAGCTCCACCACGCGTCGGGCCGCGTCGGCGATCAGCGCCTCGGTGGTCTCGTGGCGCGGCATCGACGCCGCCTGCACGCCCCACATCAGACAGCAGCGCCTGACCGTCTCTTTGCCCGGAGAGAGGGCGTAGATCGGCACGGTGGGGCGGTGGGCGGAGACCAGCCGCGCCGAGCGGCCGGACAGCGTGGGGATGACCAGCGCGTCCAGGCGCAGCTCGCGGGCGGCGTCGCAGAGGTTGTGGGCGATGGTGTACGCCGGGTCGGAGTGGGTGCGGCGCACGCGCGACTCGTTCCAGCGCTCGTACGGGGCGATCGACTCGGCCTGGACGGCCACGGCGGCCATCATCGCGACCGCCTCCACCGGGTGGGCGCCGACGGCGGTCTCCTGGGAGAGCATCACCGCGTCGGTCCCGTCCAGGATCGCGTTCGCCACGTCGGCCACCTCCGCGCGGGTCGGACGCGAGGAGCTGACCATCGAGTCGAGCATCTGCGTCGCCGTGATCGACGGCCGGGCCATCCAGCCCGCCAGCTCGAGCAGCTGCTTCTGCACGATCGGCACCTGTGCGATCGGCAGCTCGATGCCCAGATCACCGCGCGCCACCATCACGCAGTCGGCCGCCCCCACGATCTCGGCGGCGCGCTGCACCGCCTGGGGCTTCTCCATCTTGGCGATCAGCGGCAGGCGCGTGTGCTCGCGCACGAATTCCACGTCCTCGGGGGACTGGACGAACGACAGCGCGACCATGTCTACGCCGATCGACTCGCCGTGCGCCAGCAGGTGGAGGTCCTCCTCGGGCACCGCCGGCAGCGACGCCACCGGCCCGGGGATGTTGAGCCCCTGGCGCGAGGCGACGGCGCCGCCGACCTCGATCTCGGTGTCGACCTCGCAGGCGCCAGCGCGCACGTCGACCACGCGCAGCCGGACCGAGCCGTCGGCCAGGTAGAGGATCGAGCCCTGCTCGACCGCGCCGGGCAGGCCGGCCCAGGAGATGCTCATCTCGTGGGCGTCGCCGGGGCGCTCGCCGTCGCCGCACAGGAACGTCAGCCGCTCGCCGGGGGTGAGCTCGACGACGTCCTCGTGCAGCGGGCCGATGCGCAGCTTGGGGCCGGGGAGGTCCTGCAGGATCGCGACCGGCCGGCCGACGCGGCCGGCGGCGTCGCGCACGCGGCGGACAGTCTCGGCGTGCTCCTCGAGCGTTCCGTGCGAGTAGTTGAGCCGCGCGACGTCCATCCCCGCCTCGACCATGCGCGTCAGCGTCTCCGGCTCGCGCGAGGCTGGGCCGATGGTGGCGACGATCTTCGTGCGGCGCATCAGCCCACGGTATCGGTCGCCGGGGCGGTGTGCGTCGGGTTGGCGGCGTAGCATCGAATCCGTGCTCGGTCCCTCCCGACCACTGCCCCGCGTCGGCGCGCGGGCGCGGATCGCGCACTTCGGCGGCGGGTTCGAGGACGGCATCGTGGTGGGGGTGCACGACGACGGTCGGCGTTTGGAGGTGCGCGACCAGGCCGGCGAGGTGCTCGAGTTCGTGCTCAACCCGGCCACCGCCAGGTTCGTGTCGGCTGGGGGTGTGCACGGGCCGCGGTTGGAGTTGCTGGGGGAGGACAAAGGATGCGGACGGTGATGTTGCGTTCGCTGCCCTACACAACGGTCCCGCCAGCCCTGGTGCCGCTTTTGTTGCTACTGGATCAGCGCAGTTGGGTGTGGCCAGAACCCGATCCATCACAGGGCGATCCGCAACACGATTTCTTGTTCCGCAGCGATTCGACGGAAGCCGTTATTGCGACGGCCACTTGCGCCGCCGACAATGAATACACACTTTTCTATGAAGGACGAGAACACTCAAACAACGTGAGAGCGGAAATGTCAGCTAGCGCACTCGCCGATCAGTTGGAGATCTACGCTCCCAATTCAGAAACCGCCAACACAGTTGGGTAGCCCATCAATTCTCACTCGTGTCGCACAGCGGCATTCTCGGACGTGATCGCGAGAACGTCCGGCTCGCGCTTCGGGCTCGCTCGCAGGCATAGCGCTGAATGATCTTGTGCGCGCGGGCGACATCTGCGGCGGCCATCGGCTCGAGCGCGTACGCGTTGCGCTCGACCTCCGCCAGAAGGCTGGCTCGCGCAGTCGCACCGACGCGCGAGGCGATCAGGTCGTCCAGCTCGGCGAGCGCGAACGGGGACAGCAGCAGCGGCGGCCTTGCGGCAGCCAGACTCGCGGCCGCGCTCTCGTGTTGGCGCTGGCTGGCGTCGAGCGCGGCGAGCAGGCCGCTGGTGTCGAGCAGGATCATCCGCCGAAGCCGCGCGCGAGCTCCTCGTCCACCCGCTCGGCCAGCGTCTCGTCACCACTCTCGAACAGCGGCAAGCGTGGGCGGGGGTAGGCGTGCTGGCGCGACCCCTTAGATTCGGTCCGCCTCGTGTGAGAGTCCTTCTGCTCATGGAAAATGGGCGAGAGGAGGACTGATCACGTGAAGCGCAGACGACACACGCCGGAGCAGATCGTCAGGAAGCTCAGGGAGGCCGACAAGATGCTGGCCGACGGCGTCGAGGTGCCCGAGGTCTGCAAGGCACTGGAGGTTTCCGAGGCGACCTATCACCGTTGGCGGGCGCAGTTCGGCGGGATGAAGGCCGACGATGTGAAGCGTTTGAAGGAGCTCGAGCGCGAGAACTCGCAGCTGAAGCGCCTGGTCGCGGACAAGGAGCTGGAAAACCTTGCGCTCCGGGAGATCTCGAAGGGAAACTGGTGAGCCCGTCGCGTCGACGCTCTGCGGTCTTCATGCTCGAAGACCGTCTGGGCCTCTCGGAGCGCCGGGCGTGCCAGATCGCCGGGCAGCACCGCTCAACCCAACGCCGTGAGCCCGTCGTCGCCGAGGACGATGCTGCTTTGCGAGCACGCCTGCGGGAGATCTCGCGTGAGCGGCCGCGGTGGGGTTATCGCCGTGCCCACGCCGACCTCGTCAGCGAGGGCTGGCAGCTGAACCGCAAGCGGGTGCAGCGCCTGTGGCGCGAGGAGGGGCTGCGTGTCCCCCGGCGGCGCCGCAAGCGCCTGCGGCTCGGGGACTCAACGGTCCCCGCGAGCCGTCTGCGGGCAGAGCGCCCCAATCATGTGTGGGCGATCGACTTCCAGTTCGACCAGACCGCCGACGGACGGATCCTGAAGCTGCTGCACGTCGTCGACGAGTTCACCCGGGAGGCCCTGGCGATCAAATGCGAGCGGCGCATCGACGCCGACGCCACCGTTGCAGAGCTCGACCGCATCGTTGCTACGCGCGGCCGAGGACCAACGTTTCTTCGCTGCGATAACGGGCCGGAGATGACCGCGAACGCGCTGAAGGACTGGTGCCGGTTCTCCAAGGCCGGCAGCGCATACATCGAGCCGGGATCGCCGTGGCAGAACCCCTACGTCGAGTCCTTCGGCAGCCGTGTCCGGGACGAGCTGCTCACCGTCGAGCTGTTCTCCTGCCTGGCCGAGGCCAAGGTCCTCGTCGAGGACTGGAGAGAGGATTACAACCACCACCGGCCACACTCAGCACTCCACATGAAAGCGCCCGCCCGTTTCGCCAAGGCGTGGAGGTCCCAGCACGAGCCGCCCGCCGCCTCGCTACGTTCGCCCTACGGGCTCACTCCGCGAGACGGCGGCACCCCTACCCTGCAACAGAACAACACCCACCGACTCTCACAGCAGGTGGACCCATGAACGGGGTCCGGTCAGTGCTCGGCCGTCGCCGCCGTCAGCGCAAGGCGCACGACTTCAGCCTCGCTTCGACCCTCCGCCGCAGCGGTCCGCTCGAGCCCGGCCTTCAACTCATCCGGGAGATAGACAGTCGTACGCCTCATGCCATACCTGATGACATATGTTAGGCCGAGCGGCGCTCGCTCTGCGCGAGGTGACGACGGTATTGCGACGTAACTGCGATTGCGCGCTATGCTCTTTGCAATGAGTCCGTTGCTTGAAGAGGCACGACACGTCCATGACCTTGCCGGCCTGTCGGATCGGTTGATCGCGACGGCGACAGGCGCCAAGCCGAGCACCGTTCGAGGGTGGCTCGCCGGTCGCAGCGAGCCGACAGGGGTACGGGCGCAGCGGCTGATCGAGCTCTCGGAGATGGTCAGGCGCCTTGCGCGCGTGCTCAGGGCGGAGTCCATCGCGCTGTGGCTGCAGCGGCCGGTGCTCGCGTTGGACGACGAAAAGCCGATCGAGCTGATCGCCCGCGGGGAGTATCGGCGCGTGGCGAAGCTGATTTCCGAGATCGAGTACCCAGGCGTCTCCTGACGGTGGCCCTGCGAGTCGCTGCGCGTGCCGTCAAAGGCGTATGGGTCAGGCACGTGCCGCACGGCGCAGATCTGCTCGGACGGCCAAGCGTCCCCGCTGACGGCCGCTGGCAGCGCTGCGAGGTAGTTCCCGGTCTGTACCTGGCGGATTCGATCGAGACGGCCACAGCGGAGTGGTATCGATCTCTGGCGGAGTGGGGGCTCGCTCCGCAGGATCACATCCCGTACGACCATCACGAGTGGCGTCTGGATCCGCGGTTGGCCGATCTCAGCGATCCCGAGCGACTGCGCAGCGTCGCGTTGCCCGCGCCACTGCCAGACCGGCGCACGTGGCCGGCATTCCAGCGCGTCGGCGAGCAGCTCTGGCGGGAGGGGTGGGCCGGTCTCCTCGCTCCAAGCGCCGCCCGACCAGAAGCGCTCGTAGCATGCATATTTGCGGCCTCGTGGCCACCAGCTGGCTGTGAAGCGCTGAGGGCCAGCGCGGTAGTCGCGGTCCCGCCACCCCCGCGCGGGATGCGCACGTGAGCTTCGCTCGTGCGCTCGACGACGGACCAGAGAAGACCGGTGCGCTGCAGTTCGTCGCTGCCCTGTCACAGGACAAGGCTCGGCGGGAGCTCCATGCCCGCCGAGCCTATGCGCTTCGGCCGGGACGGTGGATGCGGACAGTCGTAGACTTCGCTCAAGATCAGGGGTGGATCGTCACAGTCTTGATCCAGGACGACGATCCTCGAAAGCAAGCGCCATGACTCTCACGATCGCCGGCGACACCTTCTCGCATCATCACTACGACCCGCGTGGGGACGTGCTCTACCTCAGCGTCGCGGACTACGAAGGCCCGCCGGCCAGCGCGTTCGCCACTCCCGAGGGCCACAACGTCGAGTACGACGCTGCCGGACGTGTGGTCGCCATGACGCTCACGAACGTTCGGTGGCTACTCGATCGCGACGGAGAGATCACGATCACCTGGCCCGCTGGACACGTGAGTGCTGACGCTCTCTCGGAAGCGCTACAGACGGCCGCACGGGCTGAACCACGCTGAAGCTCGTCGACAAGATCGTGGGTCACGACCGGGTGGACGGAAGCATCATCATCAGGGTAAGCGGGTCGATCGGCGACTCGACGAAGTCGTGATGCCGGTAGAAGTCCTTTGCCTGCTCGTCCTTGGCGTGGACGAGGACAAATCGCGCCCCGACTTTCTCCGAGACCTCGATTGCCTTCGTCATGAAGTGCTTGAGCATGGCTCCGCCGAGGCCCTTGCCCTGGTGGCGGCTGTCGACGGCCATTCGCCCGAGCAGGATCGCTGGCAGATCGGCGGGCTGGTCCTGGGCGACGCGCCGCGGCGCCGCGGCGCGCATCACCGACGCGGTAGAGGATGCGTAGTACGCCACGACCATCCTGGTCGGCTCGTCGATCACGACCCACGTGCGGCTGGTGCCGGCCGCCTGGTTGCCAAGCGCTCGGCGCGCCAGCCAGTCATTGAGTGCAGGCTCACCACATTCGAACCCCTCTAGCCTGTGCTCGCCGGTCAGCAGGGTTGAGCCGCTGTAGCTCAACCTGCAGGTCGCTCGAGCGCCGATTGCTGGGAGAGCAGCCTGGCCATCGCTGGCGGAAGCTGCGACGGCGTAGCGGAGAGCAGACCCTGCAACTCGTTCCAGGCCGCGTCGTCGAGGACGAACACGCGACGATCGGCGAGGTCGAGCTCGGCGGCTTGCACGGCATGGCGCAGCACGTAGTCGCTCGTCGACTCGCCGCGGGCCTCTGCGGCGCGGCGCAGCACAACGTCCTGCTTGGGGGTCAGGCGGAGGCTCAGTCGCTCGGTCTTGGACGCCATGCCCGAATTGTACGTCATAAGACGTACGGAGGGAGAGCCCGCACACAGGATCCCGCCCGGGGCTTGAGGAGCCACCGGCGTCCCGACATCCCGCTCGGGACAATTCCCAGTTCCTAGCTCCGTCTCCAGTCAAAATATCCCGTTCGGGAGATTTTGGGCGAATCTCGCTAGTATTTTGCTATAGTATCCCGAGCGGGACAATGACCCACACAATAAACATCGCGACCCCGGCCGAGCTCGGCGCCGTCCTGCGCGCTGCGCGCCGCGCCCGCGGGCTTCGGCTCGAGGACGCCGCGCTGGGTGCCGGCGTGGGTGTGCGCTTCCTCAGCGAGCTCGAGCGCGGCAAGCCCACGGCGCGGCTGGCCGAGACCCTGCGCGTCGCCGCCTCGCTCGGCCTGCGCCTCATCATCGAGGATCCGGATGACCGGCCGCAAGCTTGAGGTCTGGTGCTTCGACGAGCACGCCGGGACTCTCAGCGACGGCGCGGGCGGTCTCGAGTTCGCGTACGCCGAGCGCTGGCGTTCCGCGGGGCGCCCGCCCGTGTCACAGTCGCTGCCGCTCGATGGCTCCTACGCCGGCGGTGCCGTCGGGGCGTTCTTTGGCGGCCTCCTGCCCGAGGGCGCCTCGCGCGAACTGGCGGCTCGCAATCTCGGTGTGAGCGTGGACAACGACTTCGCGATGCTGGCCGCCCTCGGCGGAGACATGGCGGGCGCCGTGAGCCTGCTGGCCCCGGGCGAGGTCCCCGGGCCTGTCGGGGCGGACGTCGAATGGTTGGACGACGGCGACCTCGTCGTCCTGCTCGATGAGCTGCCCACCCGGCCGCTGCACGCTGACGCGGAAGGCGAATACCGGCTCTCGCTGGCCGGCGCCCAGGACAAGCTTCCCGTCGTCGTGGGCGCCGACGGCCGCATCGGGCTGACCAAGGGCCGCACGCCCTCGACCCACATCCTCAAGACCCCCATCGCCCACCTCGACGGCACCGTCGTCAACGAGGCGCTGTGCCCCGCCATCGGAAGGCTGCTGGGCATCGACGCCGTCGTCGCCTCCCCCCGCCGGCTCGCCGACCGCGAGTTCCTGCTGGTCGAGCGCTACGACCGCGCGCGCGATGACCGCGGCGTTCGCCGCCTGCACCAGGAGGACGTCTGCCAGGCGCTGGGCATTCCCTCCCGGCGCAAGTACCAGAGCGAGGGCGGGCCCGGACTCGTCGACTGCTTCGCGCTGCTGCGCCACGCCGTCCCCGTGCCTGCCCGCGAGGTGCTCAAGCTGCTCGACGCCGTCGTGCTCAGCTTCCTCGTCGGCAATCACGACGCCCACGCCAAGAACTACGCACTCCTCTACCTACCAGACTCGCCCACCGCGATCCTCAGCCCCGCCTACGACATCCTCAGCACCGTCGTCTACCCGGGGCTGTCCCGGAAGATGGCGATGAGCATCGGCAGCGAGTACCGCCCCGACTACGTTCAACCCCGCCACCTCGACCAGCTCCTGGAGCAGGCGGGCCTCGGCGCGGCGGCAGCGCGGAGGCGGATACGCGCTCTGGCCACCGGCGCCCCGGCCGCCGCCCACCAAGCCCGCGGCGATCTGGCCGCTGCAGGCTGGGAGGCTCCGGTGCTTGCACGCGTCGTCGACACCGTCGAGCGGCGCGCCGCCCGGCTGATCGAGATCGCCGCGCCGGGGCCGCGCAGGGTTCGCGCCGGCTGACGGCAGCGCGCAGCTCTCCAAAGCGCCGCAAGCCGGCCGGCGGCGGCCCGCCGCTCCCCAGCGCAGGCATACGCCGAGACCCCCACCGAACAGCCTCACTGTGTCAGCCTGTTCGCACCACCCCAACCGAAGGGAGTCACGATGTGGAGAGCAATCGCACTCGCGGGTGCCGCGACGCTCGCGCTGTCGGGAACGGCGATCGCGGCGACCGGCCAGCAGATAAGCGTCAACGGCGCGGGCGGCGCGTCGGTGCCCGACGGGGCCACCAACGGTCAGCAGCAGGCCGCCTACGATCAGGCGCTCACCGCCGCGATCAGCGACGCCCAAACGAAGGCGCAGATGGTCGCGCAGCAGCTCTCGCTGACGCTCGGCCCGCTGCAGAGCTTCACCGAGGAAAGCGACGACTACCTTGGCTACTGCGGCGTCGGATTCCTGCCCGGAGCCGTGGCTCACGGCGTGTCGGGCAGCGCGAGCGCGCCGGCGGCCGCCGGCGCCCCGAGCGGCCAGCTGACGCCGATCCCCGCAAAGCGCAAGAAGCACAAGACCAAGACGAAGGCCCACAAGGCACAGGAAAGCGAAAACACCTGCCAGGTCGAGGCCGACGTGACGGTGGTCTACTCGGCCAGCTGAGCGGCGAGGAACCCGCTTGCGACAGGTGGTTAGACTCGCGTCACTGTGGACTTCGGGATCGGTTACTTCGCCACCCACGATGGCGTTGCTCCCGGGGCGCTCGCGCGCCTGGTCGAGGAGCGCGGCCACGAGTCGCTGTTCTTCCCCGAGCACACGCACATCCCGGCCAGCCGCGAGACTCCCTATCCGGCCGGCGGAGAGCTGCCGCGCAAGTACTTTCACACGTACGACCTGTTCGTCGCGCTGATGGCTGCCGCTGCCGCCACGAGCAAGCTGCGTGTGGGCAGCGGCATCTGCCTGGTCATCGAGCGCGACCCGATCACGACCGCCAAGGAGGTCGCCAGCGTCGACGATCTCTCCGGCGGGCGCCTGGAGTTCGGCGTCGGCGCGGGCTGGAACCGGGAGGAGATGCTCAACCATGGCACCGATCCGCGCGTACGGATGGCGATCATGGCGGAGCGGATCGAGGCGATGAAGGCGATCTGGACGCAGGACGAGGCCAGCTACCACGGCGAGCACGTCGACTTCGAGCGCATCTGGTCGTGGCCGAAGCCTGCGCAGCGGCCGCATCCGCCTGTGCTCGTCGGCGGCAACGGCCCGACGGTGCTCGACCGCGTGCTGAGCTTCGGCGACGCGTGGCTGCCGAACAACACGGGCGAAGACCTGCTCGCTCGCGCGCGCGAGCTGTGGGCGCGCGCCGACCGTCCGATCGACGTGATCGTGATGGGCGCGCCCGCGAAGCCGGCCGCCCTGGAGGAGTTCGCGAAGGCGGGCGTGCGACGGGTCGTGCGCTGGATCCCCTCGGCGACCCAGGGACCGGTCGAACGCGCGCTGGAGCGCTGGGAGGACGCGATCGCCGAGCTCCACGGGGAGTGACCGGCGAGGAGGCGCGACGCCGCTTCGCGGCAGCGCGCGTGGCGCGCCTGGCGACGGTCGATGCCCGCGCCCAGCCGCATCTCGTGCCGATCGTGTTCGCCGTTGCCGGCGAGACGATCTACAGCGTCGTGGACGCCAAGCCGAAGCGCACCACCGAACTGCGCCGCCTGGCGAACGTCAGATCCAACCCGCGGGTCTCGATCCTGGTCGATCACTACGACGACACCGATTGGGGCGCTCTGTGGTGGGTCCGCGCCGACGGGAGCGCCCGCGTGCTGGACCTGGACGATCCCGAGGCCGGTCGTGCAATCGAGCTCCTGCTGCGGCGCTATCCGCAGCAGCGCCCCCAGGGCCCGGCGCTGGCGGTCGATGTCGAGCGCTGGTCGGGATGGGCGGCGCGAGGGTCGCAATGACCGGCGCGTGTCACCGCGCGCCGCCGAGAACCCTCTATACCTGTGAGCATTGACCGCGCTGAGCAGGCGCCGCCCGCTCGCGCGCGGCGAGGAACGCGTGCAGGCGCTCGTTGTAGGCGGCGCCGGTCGCGGGGATCGTGTGCCCGCGACCGGCGATCACGGCGCGCTCAGCGCCCAGGCGCGCCGCGACGGCATCGCACACCGCCTCGAACACGGGCGAGTGCCAGCCGGAGATGACGAGCTTGGGAAACGGGGCGTCGCGGAGTTCCTCGAGCGGCGGATCGGCCTCCCACGGCGGGCGCTCGCGCATCAGCAGGCGCACGCCGTGCAGCAGCTCGCCGGTGAGGCGCTCGGGCGTGTCGTGGGTGGAGCCGACGCCGCCGCGGAAGGCGCGCAGGAAGTCCATCGGCGCGAACGTGGCGGCGTGCTCGTACAGGTACTCACCGCCGGCGATCTGCGCATCGACGAGCGGGTCGCCGGCGGCCACGCGCAGGCAGCCCGGCTCGGAGACAGTCAGGGAGCGCACGGCGTCCGGTCGCCGCGCGGCGGCGTGCAGCGCGATCACCGCTCCGTATGAGTGTCCCACGAGGTGCGCGCCGTCCCCGAGCAGCTCGGCGATCAGCGGCGCCTCCGCCTCGAAGTCCCCTCGCGGCAGCGGCGGGCTGGACCCGAAGCCGGGGCGGTCCGGCAGGCAGAGGCTCCAGTGCTCGGCGAGCGCCAGCTGGTGGCGCCAGGTGCGCGCGGCGCCGACCACACTGCCGTGGACGAGCACGACGGGCGGCCCGGAGCCGACGCGCGTGACGCCCAGATCCTCCGTGCTCACACAAGCGTTCGCATCTGCCATCCAGCGGTGATCGTAGAGCGGCCACGCGGATGCTCGCCGGCGCTATGGTCCAGCGATGGAGCTGAGAGTCTTCGCCGAGCCCCAGGAAGGCGCCAGCTACGAGCAGCAGCTGGCGGTGGCGCGGGCGGCGGAGCGGCTCGGCTTCGGGGCGTTCTTCCGCTCGGATCACTTCGTGCGGATCAGGCCTGGCGACCCCCTGCCGGGACCGACGGACTCGTGGGTGACGCTGGGCGCGCTGGCGCGCGAGACGAGCACGATCCGCCTGGGGACGCTGGTGACCTCGGCGACGTTCCGGCTGCCGGGCCCGCTGGCGATCGCGGTGGCGCAGGTGGACGCGATGAGCGGCGGCAGGGTGGAGCTCGGCCTGGGCAGCGGCTGGTTCGAGCGCGAGCACTCCGCGTACGGCATCCCCTTTCACACGCCGGGCGAGCGCTTCGACCGCCTGGAGGAGCAGTTCGCGATCCTGGCCGGCCTGTGGGCGACGCCGCCCGGCGAGCGGTTCTCCTACGAGGGCGCGCACTACCGGCTGCTCGACTGCCCGGCGCTGCCGAGACCGGCGGGCGCCGCGGGGCCGCCGCTGATCGTGGGGGGCCTGGGCGCACGGCGCACTCCCGCGCTGGCGGCGCGCTACGCCGCGGAGTTCAACGTCCCGTTCGCGGACGTCGAGCGCACGCGGACGCAGTTCGAGCGCGTGCGCGCGGCGTGCCAGCAGGCCGAGCGCGACCCGGATTCGCTGGTGTACTCCCACGCCGTGACGGTGTGCTGCGCCGCGAGCGAGGGCGAGCTGCACAGGCGCGCGGAGCGCATCGGCAGGGATCTCGAGGAGCTGAGGCAAAACGGCGCGGCGGGCAGCCCTACGGAGGTCGTAGAGCGGCTGGCCGCATTCGCCGAGGCGGGCTCCCAGCGCGCCTACCTGCAGGTGATCGACCTCGACGACATCGACCATCTCGAGCTGATCGCCGCGGAGGTCATGCGGCAGGTGGGTTGAGGGTCGGGGTGCCCTTCCGCGCGCTTGATCAGCGTCTGGACCCTGCCGACTTGTCTGCTTTCGCAAACAAAGCCCTACAAAGCCAGGGCCCGGCGCTGGCGATCGATGTCGAGCGCTGGTCGGGATGGGCGGCACGAGGGTCGTGAACTACAGCTCCACCATCAGCGTCGCCACGTCGGCGCAGTCGCTCACCACCGTGCAGCGGCCGAGCTCCCGAGCCAGGGCGAGCGCGCCCCGGTTGTCGCGGAGCAGGGTCGCCGTGAAGCGGCGAACACCGGCTCGGCGCGCCCGGGCTGCCAGCGCCGCGAGCAGCGCCCGGCCGACGCCGCGCCTCTGCCAGGCGTCGACCACCGCAAGGGCGAGCTCCGCTCGGTCGAACTCCTCGCAGCGCATGTACCGAGCCACCCCCACCGGACTGCGGGGCGGGGGCGACCACGCGATCAGCGCCTCGTGATGCCAGTGGTCGATGCTCGTCAGCCGGTTGAGCTTCTCCCGCGCTGAGCGTCGTCTTGATCCCCAGGAAGCGCTGGTGGCGCGATCGAGCTCCCAGACGACCGAACGCGAACGCGAGCGCCGCACGATCGGCGGGCGTCAGCTCGCGGATCAGCAGCCCACCCGCAGCCGCCCGCGGCTGGGAATCGCTCGATGGCGCGCACGCGGGCATCTCAGCTCGGCGCGTACGCCAGCAGCAGGGCGCGGGCCGCATTGCGACCCGCCTCGTACACGTGCGCCACGTCGGCCGGGAAGGACGCATAGTCGCCGGGCCCGAGCTCGGTGATGCGCTCGACCGGGCCCGCGATCAGCTTGCCCTGGAGCACGTACACGTGCGCCCGCGAGCCGTCAGCTCTCGCCTCGCTCTCACGCATCTCGCGCGCACGCAACGCGATCTCCACGACCTCCACGGTCCCGCCCGGCGCGATCGCGTCCAGCAGGCGTTGGGGCATGCCATCGCCCTGCTCGGTCCCGCCGTGGGCCGCGCGAACGACGCGCACCTCCCCCAGCGGGGTCTCTTCGAGCAGCTCGCCCAGGGAGATGCGCAGCGCGCCGGCGAGCGCCGCGAGCGTGTCGAGCGTCGGGTTCGCCCGTCCGTTCTCGATTCCCGACAGGGTCGCCTTGCTCATCGCGGTCGCCCGTGCGAGCTCGGAGAGGGAGAGGTGGCGAGCGATCCGCAGCCGGCGCAGGTTCCTCCTCAGCACCTCCTGCACGCCGTTGCCGCTTTCGTCTATCATAGAGAACGCTTCGTTCACTCTAACAAACGATGGGACAGAGCCAGATGGGACAGAGCCAGATGGGACAGGGCGAGCGCACGATGCCTCGAGTGACCTTCTACTTCGACCTGGGCTCGCCGTACGCATACCTGGCTGCCGAACGGCTGGACACGCTGCTGCCCGAGCCGATCGAGTGGCAGCCGCTTCTGCTGGGAGGCCTGTTCAAGGCGACGGGAGGAGCTCGTGGGCGCTCGGCGACTACCGCCGCCGGCAGGCGGGCATGGCCGAGATCGAGCGTCGTGCCCGCGACTACGGGCTGCCGCCGATGCGCTGGCCGGACCCCTGGCCCACCGACTACCTGACCGCCATGCTCGCGACCACGTTCGCGTTCGCGGTCGGGCGCGGGCGCGAGTTCGCGCTCCAGGCCTTTCGCAACGCCTTTCAGAGCGGATCGGAGCTGAGCATTCCCGAGCACGTCTTCGAGGCCGGCAGGCAGGCCGGACTCGACCGCGATGAGCTGCAGGCCGCGACGCGGGACCCGCAGATCAAACGGGCGCTGCGCCTCGCCACCGATGCGGCCCACGAGCTCGGTGTCATCGGAGTTCCCACGGTCGCGATCGACGACGAGCTGTTCTGGGGCGACGACCGCCTCGAGGACGCCGCCGCCCACCTCAAGGGCGTGATGGCGGCGTAGAAGGCAGTCATTCCGTGCGCGAGAAGCCGCGGATGGCGAGCGCGATGAAGATGGCGGCGAACACCACCACGATCCCGATCTCGGTGCCGATCGAGAGCGTGTGGCCGAACACCTCGACGCTCGACGGGAAGCGCTCGCGGGCGGCGGCGGCATGTGCTGTGCGGCGAACACGACCTGGCGCAGCGGGGCGACGGCATAGGTGAGCGGGTTGATTCGCGTGATGACGCTCAGCCAGCCCGGCAGCGCGTTCAGCGGGAACAGCGCGCCCGAGAGGAAGATCATCGGGAACAGCAGCATCTGCATGACCACCTGGAAGCCTTCCATCCGTTCGATGTGGCTGGCGACGAACACGCCGAAGGCGGTCAGCGCGACCGCCATCAGCAGCTCCAGGCCGATGATCTCGAGCGACCAGCACCGCGGTCAGGTGCACGCCGATGAGCGGCGCGAGGACGAGCATGATCGTTCCCTGTACCGCGGCGACGGTGGCGCCGCCGGCGGTCTTGCCGAGCGCGATCGACGCGCGGCTGGTGGGCGCGACGAGCATCTCGCGCAGGAAGCCGAATTCGCGGTCCCACACGATCGACATGCCGGAGAAGATCGCGGTCGTGACTACGCTCATGGCCATGATGCCCGGGAACATGAACTTCTTGAAGTCGAACCGCGCGGTGGTGCCGACCAGCCCGGCTCATGCCGTAGCCGAGCACGAACAAGAAGAGGATCGGCTGGATCAGCCCGCTGAGGATGCGCGTGCGCGTGCGCTCGAAGCGGATCAGCTCGCGCAGCCACACCATGCCCGTCGTGCGCACCTCGTCGCGCAGGACCGTGTCGGGGCCTTCAGCGATGGGCTTCGAGGCAGGGGAGCGCTGCTCACCTCAACGCCTCCTGCGCGTGCCACGCGCGCACGCGCGCGGGCATCGCCTCGGCGTGCGCCTCGCGGATCTCGCGGCCGGTGTAGTGCAGGAACACGTCGTCGAGCGTGGGCTGATGGACGTGCACGTTAGGACGGGCACGCCGACGGTCTCGATCAGCGCCGCGACCGCGTTCTCGCCGTTCTCGACGAACACGCGCGCTCCGCCGGATACGGCCTCGACCTGTGTAGCCGGCGCGCTTCAGCGCCGCGATCGCGGTCGCGTCGTCCGTGGTCCCCAGGTCGACCGTGTCGGCGCCGATCGCCGCCTTCAGCGCCGCCGGCGTGTCGAGCGCGACGATCCTGCCGTGGTCGATGATCGCGATGCGGTCGGCGTACTCGGCCTCGTCCATGTAGTGCGTGGTGAGGAAGACCGTCACGTTCGCCTCCTCGCGCAGCCGCAGCACGTCTTCCCACATCAGCGCACGCGTCTGCGGGTCCAGGCCGATCGTCGGCTCGTCGAGGAACAGCACCCGGGGGACGTGCATCAGCGCCCTGGCGATTTCCAGGCGGCGCGCCATCCCGCCGGAGAACTCCGATACGAGGTCGTAGCGCCGGTCGCTCAGGTCGACGAGCTCGAGCACGCGCGCGATGCGCGCGGTCGACCTGCGTCGCGGGGCACGCGATAGAGGACGGCGTGGAAGCGCAGGTTCTCCTGCGCGGTGAGCCTGTCGTCGAGCGTCTGGTCCTGGAAGACCAGGCCGATGTTGCGGCGCACCGCCTTCGGCCGCGACGCGACGTCGAAGCCCGCGATCGTGACCTGCCCGGCGGTTGGACTGGGCGAGCGTGCACAGCATGTTGATCGTCGTCGACTTGCCCGCGCCGTTGGGGCCGAGGAACGCGAACACCTCGCCCTCGCGAACGTCGAAGCTGATCCCGATCGACTGCGGTGAACTCGCCGAACCGTCGCGTGAGATCGCGGACCTCGATCACGTTCGCCCGCGCCGTCGGCGCGGCTACGTCGGGGCTCGCTTCGCGCGTGAGGGTGCCGGAGGGCATATGCCTATCCTGGCCGCTGCGCGGCGCCGGTTCATCGGTGCGGGCAGCGGACTGTCTGTACGTATTTTCCGCACGTGCAGCGGTCCCGGACCGGCGCGGAGGATGCCGGCCCGGAGCTCTGCGTAGAGACCACTGAGCGGTTTCAGTGGAACCTTCGGATGACAGGCCCGACGGTGCGCGCGACGATGCGTGTCCATCGAGACGCGAGGCCGAAGGATGGCCATGTCACCGACGCACGTCGCCTCATTCCGGCCCCACCGCCCGCCCGAGCTGGAGCGTGGTGCTGGGCCGCCTGCCGATTCCCGCGCCGCGGCCGCGGCAGTCGACCGCGAGCACCTGCTCGACCGCCTGCAGCACTTCCGCGCCGTCCTTCCGGTCGTCGCCCAGCAGCTGGCGAGCGCCCGTCGTCAGGCCGCCCAGCTGCGAGTGGAGAACTGCGGGCTGGTCGAGGAGGTGCGCCGGCTGCGCCGGCAGCGTGGCGAGAGCAACCGCTCGAGACGATGAGCGTCACCTGCGCGGATAGGCGCGCACGGCATTGAGGGGGAACAGCTCGAGCCAGTCGTGGCGCTGGTCGAGGTCGAGGTCGGCCACCAGCACGGCCGGCTCGTCGCGGGGGGCCTGCACGAGCTTGCGCCCGTACGGATCACAGATGAACGACGAGCCGTAGAAGCGCAGCGGCGACTCCTCGCCGACCCGGTTGACCGCGACCATGAACAGCCCGTTGGCGATCGCGTTGCCGACGATCACCTTCTCCCACAGGGGCTGGGTGTCGAACTCGGGATGGTCGGGCTCGGAGCCGATCGCGGTCGCATACACGAGCACGTCCGCCCCCTCCAGGCTGTACGCGCGGGCGACCTCCGGAAACCACTGGTCCCAGCAGGTCGGCAGGCCGAGGCGCGCCTCCCCGAGAGTGAGCAGCGGGAAGGCGTCCAACTCGCCCGGCCCGGGCCGGAAGTAACGGTCCTCGTGGTAGCCGGCGGTCACCGGGATGTGCAGCTTCCGGGTCCGAGCGAGCAGCTCGCCGTCCGGGGCGACGACGATCGCGGTGTTGTAGCCGAGCCCGTCGGTGCACTCGGCGCGCTCGTACAGCGAGGCGTGGACATGAACGCCGGTCTCGCCCGCCATGCGCGCGGCGAAGCGGTGCGTGGCGCCGCCGGAAAGCTCCTCCGGCTCGATCCCGGCCGCCGCGGGGCCGGCCGGGTCGACCGCGAAATACGGGCTGAGCGTCAGCTCCTGCAGGCACACGAGCCGCGCGCCCTCGCCGGCGGCGAGCCTGATCCCCGCCTCCAGCACGGCCTCGTGCTCGCCGGGGTCGGGATGCCAGCGCTCCTGCACGGCGGCGATCCGGAACGGTGCCCGGCGGGGCGGGCGCGTGCGGGCCGGAGACGACTGCAGGGCGGGCGCGGCGATCAGGCGGGTCTCCTCCATCGCTGGGGACTGTAGGCGCTCCTGTGCACACTCCGCGGCGATATTCGGGCACACTGGCGGGCAACCGTGAGCGCGACCCTCGCCTCCACTCCCGCCGCCGACGGCTACCGCATGCCCGGGGAGTTCGAGGCGCACTGCGGCTGCTGGATCGCCTGGCCCGAGCGCCCGGACAACTGGCGCCTGGGGGCCAGGCCCGCGCAGGAGGCCTACGCGGCGGTGGCGGAGGCGATCAACGTCTGCGAGCCGGTGAGCGTGGCGGTCTCCGACGCCCAGTTCGAGCATTGCCGCTCGGTGCTCTCGCCGTCGATACGCGTGGTCGAGATCTCGACCGACGACGCGTGGATGCGCGACACGGGCCCGACCTTCGTGGTCGACGCCGGCGGCGGCAGGCGTGGCGTCGACTGGCGCTTCAACGCCTGGGGCGGCCCCGACGGCGGCCTGTACTTCCCCTGGGACCGCGACGAGCGCGTCGCGCGCAAGGTCCTGGAGGTGGAGGGCGCCGATCGCTACCGCGCCCCGATCGTGCTCGAGGGCGGCTCGATCCACGTGGACGGGCAGGGAACGGTCATGGCGACGGAAGAGTGCCTGCTCAATCCGAACCGCAACCCCGAGCTCTCGCGCGAGCAGATCGAGCAGGTGCTGTTCGATCATCTCGGCGCCGAGAAGATGATCTGGCTCGGCCAGGGCGTCCTCGACGACGAGACCGACGGGCATGTCGACAACCTCGCGTGCTTCGCCCGACCCGGCGTCGTCCTGCTCGCCTGGAGCGGGGACGAGTCCGACCCGCAGCGCGCGATCTCACGCGACGCGCACGAGCGCCTGCAAGCCGCGACCGACGCTCGCGGCCGCTCGATCGAGGTGGTCCGCGTGCCCTCGCCGGGCCCGATCACGATCGGCGAGGAGGAGGCGAGCGGAGTGGATGCGGTGGCCGGAAGCCTGCCGCGCCGCGCCGGCGAGCGCCGGGCGGCGTCCTATGTCAACTTCTACCTCGCCACCGGGCGGGTCGTCTTCCCGTTGCTCGACGAGCGCTTCGACGAGGCGGCTGCGGAGGTGCTCGGCGACTGCTTCCCGGATCGCGAGATCGTGGGCGTCCCCGCACGCGAGATCCTGCTCGGGGGCGGCGGCATCCACTGCATCACCCAGCAGGTCCCGGCGAGCATCAGGGCGCGGTGACGTCGGGGAAGTGCTCGGCGCAGTGCTCGCGCAGCACCCGGCGCACCCATGCGCGCTCGTCGGGGGAGGCCATGCGAAAGCGCCCGAGCAGCTCGCGCTGGCGCTCGATCGGCGCTCCGGCGATCACCCAGCGGACGGCCAGGCGCTCGAACAGCAGCTCGGCCGCCCGCTGCCAGGCGTCCTCCTGGGTGCTCGACGGGCGGCTCCCCGTCCCCGAGAGCGCCTGGGCGTACTCGCGCCTGGAGCCAGGCGTGAGCGAGCCGCGCAGCGTGAGCACGTCGCCGTGCGCGTCCGTGTAGTCGCTGCTCGGCGCGGTCAGCTTCTCGTGCCGGCGGCCGCGCGTGCCCACGCTCAGCCTGCGTCGGCGGCCCGTTCGAGCTGGCTGCGCACGTCGCCCGTCAGCGGCCTGGCGTGGCCCGGCCAAGCGGCCGCGGGCTCGAGCGCGGCGAGCTTGCGGATGCTCGCCCGCGCCTGCTCGGTGTCGAAGTTGTACAGCGCCATGGGGAGGCGCGCCGGGCAGTTGCGGCCCCACATGTCGACCGTGTAGAAGCAGTCGCTGCTCAATGCCAGGCGGTCGGACTCGCGCCACAGCCCGATCTGGCCGGGTGCGTGCCCGGGGAGCTCGATCACGCGGAAGCCCGCCAGCTCGTCGCCCTCGCTGACGGTTCCCGAGATGCTCACCGGCCCGCCGTCCCAGGCGTAGCGGTGCAGCAGGCGGTGGAGCTGGCGCAGCGGCGTGGGGAGCCCGACCAGACGCGCCGGCCAGTAGCGAAAGCCGCCGCTGCCCTCCGCGTCCTGGACCTCGTCGGGGTGGCACAGGACGGGCACGCCCAGCGCGGGCGCCGAGCCGCGGTGGTCGGTGTGCCCGTGTCCGAGCACCACCCGGCGGATGCCGCCCAGCTTCGCGCCGGCGCTGGCCACCGCACGGGTCATCGTGCGCGCGCCCGCGTCGAACAGCGTCACGCCGCCGTCGTCCTCGAGCAGGTACACGTTGCAGCGCCCCGGCTGACCCTGCACCACCCACACGCCCTCCGCCACGAGCTCGGCCGCGCCGGCGCCGAGGCCGGCGGTCAGGCGGGTCTTGGCGTTGAACGCCCGCGTCATCCGCGCTTCGGCGTTTGAGCCCTGCGGCGGCATCATCCTGATCTGGCGCGCGAAGGTCATCGAGTCCGTGAACGCGTCGTTGCTCTGGATCAGCCCGTCGCGCACGGTCAGCAGGTCGAAGCCTTCGAGCTCGATCCGATTGCCCGTGGGCGCGAGATCGCCGAAGTTGCCGGGCCCGGCGAACGTGCCGGTGGCGCGCCATTGCACGCCGCAGCGGTCGGCCTCGGTGGTCGTCGAGACGACCTGCATGCTCAGGTCCGGCACGGCGCCGAGCAGATCGCCGATGAACGCGCGCACGCCCTCGGGCGCGAGCACGTCCACCTGGCCGCGCACGTTCTCGCGTCCTCCGTCCGCCCACAGCGAGAGCGCCTCCTCCAGCTCGCGCGCGTCGATCGCCGCGAAGTAGCGCCGGGCGATCGCCTCGGCCTTGCTCCCCGTTATGCGTTTGCGCGTCGCCGTCGCCTGCTGCATGTTCGCGGCGACCTCCTGCACCTTCGTGCTCGCCTCGCTTGCGCTCTCCCGATCGGGCATGCCGCCTCCTTTACGCCGCTGAAGAGCCGTAGTCTAGTCTCCGCCTCGTGCCCGATGTGACGATGATGAGGCGCCGCGAGCTCGGGCGCGGCGAGCGCGTGCTCCCGGGGCTCTTCCGGCTGCGCCTGCCGCTGCCGTGGCCGGGCGTTCCCCACTGCAACGCCTGGGCGGTCGCGTGCGGCGAGGGCTTCGTGCTGTTCGACACCGGCATGCACCAGCCGGACTCCATCTCCCATCTGGAGCGCGCGCTGGCGATGTGCAGCCTGCGCCTGGAGCAGGCGCGGCTGGTGGTGTGCACGCACGCGCACACCGACCACTGCGGGCAGGCCGCCACGATCGTGCAGCGGGCCGGATGCGAGGTGTGGATGCACCCCAACCACGAGCACCTGAACCGCATGATCGAAGATCCCGAGGCGGTGTCCGCCCGGCGCGTGGAGATCGCCCGCCAGAGCGGTGTCCCGGAGGAGCCGCTGCGTCGCTACGCCGCCGAGCGCAGCGCGCGCGGGATCGGGGATCGCCGGCCCGATCGAGCCCGACCGCGATCTGCTGGCCGGGGTGAGCATCGGGACCGACCTGGGCGAGTGGATCGTGTACGAGACCCCCGGACACGCGCCCTCGCACGTGTGCATGTTCCAGCCCGAGCGTCGCCTGCTGGTCTCCGGGGACCACCTGCTCGGGCGCATCTCGCTGTACTTCGACTATGGCTACTCGCCCGACCCCGTGGGCGAATTCCTGAGCTCGCTCGACGTCGTGGAGAGGCTCGGCGCGCGCCTGTGCCTGCCCGGGCACGGACGCACCTTCGCGGACGTTCACGCCCACATCCGCGGCAATCGCGAGCTGGTGGACGAACGCCTCACACGCGTGCGCGAGGCGCTGCACGACCGGGCGCTGACGGTCTTCGAGATCGTTCCCCACGTCTACGGCGACTCGCTGTCAGAGCAGAACGCGCACTGGCTGCTGTCGAAGATCCTCTGCTACCTAACCCACCTCGAGCTGCTCGGCAATGTGCGGCGCATTCCTGGTGAGCCCGAGCGCTGGACTGCATAATCAGCCGATGCGCATCGATCGGATCCTCGCGGATCAGGACCCGTCCACCCCGGTGTTCTCGTTCGAGTTCTTCCCGCCCAAAACGGCCGAGGGCGAGCGCAACCTGTACGCGGCGCTGGCCGAGCTGAGGACGCTGGAGCCGTCGTTCGTGTCGGTCACCTACGGCGCGGGCGGCTCGACCAGGGAGAAGACGATCGAGATCGTCAAGCGCATCAAGGACGAGTACGGCCTGGAGGCGATGGCCCACTTCACCTGCGTGGGCGCGACCGAGGCGCAGCTGCGCGCGACGCTCGCCGAGATGCAGGACGCGGGCATCGACAACGTGCTGGCGCTGCGCGGCGACCCTCCGGCGGGCGAGGATGAGTGGATCAAGACGGATGGCGGCCTGGAGTACTCACGCGAGCTGGTGGCGCTCATCGCGGGCGGCTACCCGTTTGCGATTGGGGCGGCGTGCTTCCCGGAGACACACATCCATGCGCAGAGCCCAGAGGCCGATCTCGAGCACCTCGTGGAGAAGGTGCACGCGGGCGTGGACTTCCTGATCACGCAGATGTTCTTCGACAACGCCAGCTACTTCAACTTCGTCGCCCGCGCGCGCGCGGCGGGCATCGAGGTGCCGATCATCCCGGGGATCATGCCGATCACGAGGGTCGGCCAGATCGAGCGCATGGCGAAGATGAGCGGCGCGGTCATCCCCGACGGCCTGCGTGCCGAGCTGCACGCCCGCGGCGAGGACCCCGAGGCGGTGCTCGACTTCGGTGTCGCCTACGCGACGCTCCAGTGCGCCGAGCTGCTCGCCGCGGGCGCGCCGGGGATCCACTTCTACACGCTCAACCGCTCCCCCGCCACGCGCGCGATCCTCAGCGCCCTGAAGCTGGCCAAGCCGTGGGAGAAGGCCGGCTACGCCAGTTCGATCTCCAGCCCCTCGGCCACGCGCGGCGAGCCGTCGGCGGCCACGTAGCGGATGTCGACCGAGTCGTTCTGGCGGTAGGTGCCCACGCCCCAGGCGCCCAGCAGCCAGCGCCAGCCGCTGATCTTGTCCTTGCGCAGCTCCCGCTCGAACACGAGCGCGCCTTCGCGGACGGTGTAGTCGACCCCAAGCCGTTGGGGCACGCCGTTGAGGTAGACCTCGTAGGCCCCGCGCATCTCGCGTGGCAGCCTGACCCTGGATCTGGTCATCTCCGCTCGGATTATGACTGCGCCGTCGCCCGTGTCCGTCAGCTCGCCCGCTCGCTGCCACGACGGTGCTGGCGGCGGCCGTAGTCGCGCTGGCGCGCGCGCGCGGCGTCGACGATCTCGCACACCTCGGACGGCCGGCTGACCTGGTGCAGGACGTCCAGGTCCTCGGCATCGATGCGCCGATCGGCCAGCGCCCGCGCCCGCAGCCACTCGAGCAGCCCCTCCCACTCGCCGTCGCCCACGAGGATCACGGGGAAGTGGCGGATGGTCCCGGTCTGGATCAGGGTCAGCGACTCGAACAGCTCGTCCAGGGTTCCATAGCCTCCGGGGCAGATCACGAACGCGCTGGCGTAGCGGACGAACATCACCTTGCGGGCGAAGAAGTGGCGGCAGCGCAGCCCGATGTCCAGGTAGGGATTGAGCGCCTGCTCGTGCGGCAGCTCGATGTTGCAGCCGATGGACAGCGCGCCGACGTCGCGCGCTCCGCGGTTGGCGGCCTCCATCAGCCCCGGGCCGCCGCCGGTGATCACGGCGTAGCCGGAGCGCCCCAGGCTCGCTCCGACCTCGCGGGCCAGCGCGTAGTCGGGGTGCTCCGGGGGCGTGCGCGCCGAGCCGAACACCGTGACCGCGCGTCCGACGCCGGCGAGCGAGTCGAAGCAGCGGGCGAACTCGGCGGCGATGTCGCGGACGCGCTCGGCGTCGGCCGCGCGCACGCCGGCAGGCTCGTCGCCCAGCCACAGCAGCAGCTCCTCGTCGAACGTCTGGTCATGGGGGCCGGTGGGCCGGTCGGTCGCGTTCACAGCGCGCCAAGCGTAAGCGAACAGCGCTCGAGCGCGCGGGATCGAGAAACTGGACTTCCGCTGTGGCGCGTACCCTCACTGGCCGATGCCCGCGCACCTGGCCACGAGGGAGATCCCCTACACCGTCCGTCGCTCCGCCCGCGCCCGCCGGGTGCGGGTGAACGTGCACGCCCACAGCGGCGTGGAGGTCGTGCTGCCGGCGCGAGCGCCCGAGCGCGCGGCGGCAGCGGCGATCAGCGAATTGCGTCCGTGGATCGAGCGCCGGCTGCTGGAGGCGCGCGAGGTGCGCCAGCGGATCGCCGCGCGCGCCGGCACCGTCCCGTACCTGGGCACCCCGCTGGAGCTCGTCCCGCAGGCGGGCCGCAAGCGCGTGCACCGCGACGGCCCGCGGCTGCTGGTCCCCGCCGGCAACGCGCACCCGGCGATCGAGCGCTTCTACCGGCGC
This sequence comes from uncultured Solirubrobacteraceae bacterium, assembly GCA_963711985.1. Lineage (GTDB taxonomy): Bacteria > Actinomycetota > Thermoleophilia > Solirubrobacterales > Solirubrobacteraceae > Palsa-744. The sequence goes on from CAVQGG010000009.1 coordinate 245,869, forward strand.
GCCGCCCGCGCGGAGATCGCCCCGCGCCTGGATCGTGCCAGCGCGCTCGCCGGCGCCAGCTACACCGCCCTGGACATCCGCGCCCAGCGCACCCGCTGGGCCTCGTGCTCGGCGAGCGGGCGCCTGAGCTTCAACTGGCGCCTGCTGCTGGCGCCGGAGCGGGTGCTCGAATACGTCGTCTGGCACGAGGTATGCCATCTGGAGATCCTCGACCACTCACCCCGCTTCTGGGCGCTGCTGGAGCGGCGCTGGCCGGGCTATCGCGATGACCGCGACTGGCTGAGCCGCCACGGCGCCACGCTCGTGCTCTGATTCGAGTCAAGGGCAGTGGTCAGCTTGATTTCCGAAGCCATCTCTAAACTCTAGACAAACTCAATACGATTCGATAGGCTCAAATTTCTCGTTCGACCGGCCGGACGGTGCAGTCGTCTGGTCGGTCTGGCGGCCCCGGCTCGGGGCTCTCCCCCCCGGGCCAAGGGCCGGCCGATCGCCGAGCCAGCTCGAGAAGCTGTTGAGCTTGCCGCCGCTTTGGGCTAGCTGCGTTGCCCGATCGGCACGTAGTCGCGGTCGCGCTCTCCCGTGTAGATCTGGCGCGGACGGGCGATCTTCTGCTCGGGGTCCTGCACCATCTCCAGCCACTGGGCGATCCAGCCGCTCGTGCGTCCGATCGCGAACATCACCGGGAACATCGCCACGGGCAGGCCGAGCGCCTCGTAGATCAGGCCCGAGTAGAAGTCGACGTTCGGGTAGAGCTTGCGCGAGGTGAAGTACTCGTCGTCGAGCGCGCGCTTCTCCAGCTCGCTGGCGACGTCCAGCAGCGGGCTCTTGCCGCGCACCTCGAACACGTCGTCGAGGTGCTTGCGGATGATCCGTGCCCGCGGGTCGTAGTTCTTGTACACGCGGTGGCCGAAGCCCATCAGGCGCTCGTTGCCCGCCTTGACGCCCTCGAGGAAGTCGGGGATGTTCTCGACGCTGCCGATCCGGCTGAGCATGCGCAGCGCCGCCTCGTTGGCGCCGCCGTGGAGGGGGCCGTACAGCGCTGCGACCCCGGCGGCGACCGCCGTGTAGGGGTCCACCTGGGTGGAGCCGACCGAGCGCACGGCGCTGGTGGAGGCGTTCTGCTCGTGGTCGGCGTGCAGGATGAACAGGACGTCCAGCGCGCGCTCCAGGCGAGGATCGGGCTCGTATTTGAGCTCGGTCATCTTGTACATCATCCCGAGGAAGTTGCCCGCGTAGTCGAGGTCGTTGTCCGGATAGACGTACGGCTGGCCCATGTTGTGCCTGAAGGCGAACGCGGCCAGCGTGGGCATCTTCGCCAGCAGCCGGGTGATCTGGACACTGCGGATCTCCTCGTCGCGGATGCGGCTGGCGTCCGGGTAGAAGGTCGAGAGCGCACCCACGGAGGCCACGAGCATCCCCATCGGGTTGGCGTCGTAGCGGAAGCCCTGCATGAAGTCCTTGACGTTCTCGTGCACGAACGTGTGGATCGTGATTTCGTGGATCCAGTGCTGGAGCTGCTCGGTGGTGGGCAGGGCGCCGTTGATCAGCAGGTATGCGACCTCGAGGTAGCTCGAGTGCTCGCACAGCTGCTCGATCGGGTAGCCGCGGTGCTGGAGGATGCCGGCCTCGCCGTCGATGTAGGTGATCGCGCTGCGACAGGAGGCGGTGTTCGTGTAGGCGGGGTCATAGGTCATCAGCCCGAAGTCCGCGTCGCCGGTCTTGACCTGCCTGAGGTCCATCGCCCGCACCGTCCCGTCCTGGATCGGGAAGCTCGTACGTGGCGCCGGTCCGGTTGTCGGTCACCGTGAGCGTCTCCTGTGCGGCCGCCGCGCCATCGCCGGCCGCCTGACTGCCGCCTTCGGCGGCGCTGCCCGTGATCGCTGATCGGCTGGTGCTCATGTGTCTCCCCTGTCCGCGGTTTCGGATGCTCTCTCTCCGATTATGAGCGACTGGGCCCGGCCGCTCGCCGCTCGCACCGAATCGGGGCTCAGCAGTGTGGCAGGCGCGCGCGCGCGGTGGCCGTGCGCACACGCGCGGGAGACGCCGGCGAGGGGTCCCGATGCGGGCCCCGCCGCGGCATGCGCGGCAGCCGGGATCCGCCCCCACCCACCCGGTGGGGGTGCAGTGGAAGCGGGCGCGGGCCGATGCCGCCATCCTGCCCCGGCGCTGTCTCCGGAGTCTGGCGGACGGCCCAGCGCACGATCAGGAACAGCGCCACGATCGGGATCTTCAGGATGAGGATCAGCCAGATGAAGGTCCAGGTTGTCACTCACCGCGATCGTATACCCGGCGGCAGATCCGTACAAGCCCCCGATGCGAAATCCGTAAAAGCCCCCGATGCGAAATCCGTAAAAGGCCCCGATGCGCGATCGGGGCGGAGCTGCCAGCCGTTTCGGCGCTCAGCCCCTCAGCTGCAGCGGCGCGCCGCTGAACTGGGTCATCGCGTGCAGTTCCTGGATGCGCGCGACGATCTCGCTGCCGGTCAGGCGCTCGATGCGCTCGGTCCCGAACTCCTCGACGTTGAAGGACGCCAGCACGGTCGCGTGGGCCATCGCGCGTCGCAGCAGCCCGTCGGAGAGCTCCTCGTGGGGGTGGGCGGCGATGTAGCCGACGAGCCCGCCTGCGAACGTGTCGCCGGCGCCGGTGGGGTCGATCACGTTCTCCAGGGGGTAGGCGGGGAGCGCGAAGAAGCCCTCCCGCGTGACCAGGGCCGCGCCGTACTCTCCCTGCTTGGCCACGACCACGCGTGGGCCGCGCCCGCCCTGGGATGGGGACCAGGAAAGAATCTCCCGCGCCGCCAGGACGACGTTCGGCCTGCCGGTCAGCTGGCGCAGCTCGGCGTCGTTGAGGATCACGCAGTCGACGTTCTCGATCGCCCGCACCAGCGAGTCGCGTGCCAGGTCGATCCACAGGTTCATCGAATCGAGCGCCACGAAGCGCGCGTGCGGCAGCTGGCGGCGGACCTCGTGCTGCAGGTCCGGCTGGATGTTCGCCAGGAACAGCACGTCGCTGGAGCGCGAGCGCTCCGAGAGCTTCGGAGAAAAGCCCTCGAACACGCCGAGCTGCGTGTCGAGCGTCTCGCGCGAGTTCAGATCCCAGCCGTACTCGCCCTGCCAGAAGAACGTGCTTCCGCCGCTCACCAGCTCGACGTCGGAGACGTCCACGCCGCGACGGCGCATGACCGCGAGCTGCTCCTCGCCGAAGTCATCGCCCACGGGGCCGACGACGCGCACCTCGTCGAAGAAGGACGCCGCCAGGGCGAAATGCACGGCTGCGCCACCGAGCATCCGCTCGCGCTCGCCGAACGGCGTCTTGACGGTGTCGTAGGCGATCGAGCCGACCACTGTGATTGGCATGGGCGCGCACCTTAGAGCACGCCGGCCGCCCGTGGCGGGCGCGGCAGTCCGATAGCCTCGGGTCACTGTGCGCGCGATCCAGATGACCGAGTTCGGCGGCCCCGAGGTGCTCGAGCTCGCCGAGCTGCCCACCCCCGAGCCGGGTCCCGAGGAGACGCTGATCAAGGTCACGCGGGCTGGCCTGAACTTCGCCGACACGCACACGCGGACCAACTCCTACGTGCAGAAGGCGACGCTCCCGCTGGTGCCCGGCGGCGAGGTCGCGGGCGTGCGCGAGGACACGGGCGAGCGCGTGGTCGCGCTCGTCGGCAGCGGCGGCTACGCCGAGTACGCGATCGCTCCCCGGGACCTCGTGTTTCCGATCCCCGACGGCCTCGACGACGGCACGGCGCTGGCGATGATCATCCAGGGGACGACCGCGTGGCACCTGTACCGCACGGCAGCGCGCGTGAGTATGGGTGAGAGCGTGGTCGTCCACGGCGCCGCCGGCGGCGTCGGCTCGATCGCGGTGCAGCTCGGTCACGCGATGGGCGCCGGGCGCGTGATCGCGACGGCGTCCAGCGAGCGCAAGCGCGCGCTGGCGCTCGAGCTGGGCGCCGACGCGGCGATCGACCCGGCCGCCGAGGGCCTGACCGAGCGCCTGATCGAGGCCAACGACGGGCGGCCGGTGGACGTCGTCTTCGAGATGTCCGGCGGCGCGGTGTTCGACGCCTCCTACAGGGCGCTGGCCCCGTTCGGGCGGATCGTCGTGTGCGGGATCGCGACGAGCGAACCCAACGAGGTGCGCACGGGCTCGCTGCTGCGCCACTCGCGCGCGGTGGTTGGCTTCTACATCTTCCATTGCCTGCCTGCCAGCGCCCCCGGAGGGGGTGTGCCCCGAGGGGTGCAGCGGCCGGGCATGTTCGCCGAAGCGCTCGCGGATCTGTTCGCCCGCGCTGCCAACGGCGAGCTGAGGGCGATCGTCGGGCATACGTATAAGTTGGAGCAGGCCGCCCAGGCGCAGATCGACCTGCGCGGGCGGCGCACCACCGGCAAGCTCCTGCTCGACCCGTCCGCCTAAGCTCCACGTCCACCGTCATGGCCAAGTCATTCGCCGAGCTCGGGCTATCCGAGCCCACACTCCAGGCGCTGCGCGACGTGGGCTACGAGTCGCCCAGCCCGATCCAGGAACAGGCGATCCCGGCGCTGCTGGCGGGTCGGGACGTGATCGGCCAGGCGCAGACCGGAACCGGCAAGACGGCCGCGTTCGGCCTGCCGATCATGGAGTACCTCGACCCTTCCGAGCAGGTTGTGCAGGCGCTCGTGCTCACACCGACGCGCGAGCTGTGCATCCAGGTCACACAGGCCCTGCGCACCTACGGCGCGCACAGCGGCATCGACGTGGTGGCCGTCTTCGGCGGCGCCCCGATCCGCACCCAGCAGGGCCAGCTGCGCGCCGGCGGCCACATCGTGGTGGGAACGGTCGGGCGGGTGCTCGACCTGATCTCGCGCCATTCGCTGGTCCTGCACGACTGCCGCTTCGTGGTGCTGGACGAGGCCGACGAGATGCTCGACCTGGGCTTCCTGGAGGACGTCGAGAAGATCCTCTCGCTCACGCCCTCCAGCCGCCAGACGGCGCTGTTCTCGGCAACCATGCCCGGGCCGGTCCGCACGCTGGCCGACCGCTACATGTACGACCCGACGATCATCCAGGTGGAGGCGGCGACGCTCACGATCGACACCGTCGCGCAATTCCAGCTCCCGGTCGACGCCAAGGGCAAGCCCGACAAGCTGGTCGAGGTGCTGCGCGCGGAGATGGGATCGGAGGGATCCTCAAGTCAAGAAGGCGAGCAGGCGATCGTGTTCGTGCGCACGAAGATCCGCTGCGAGCAGCTGTTTCGCACGCTGCGCGATCGCGGCATGAACGTGAGGGCGCTGCACGGCGACATGTCGCAGGGCTCGCGCGACGGCGTGATGCTCGCGTTCAAGGCCGGGCGCGTCCCGATCCTCATCGCCACCGACGTGGCGGCGCGCGGCCTGGACATCTCGACGGTGACCCACGTGATCAACTACGACGTGCCCAGGAGCCCCGATATCTACGTGCATCGCATCGGGCGCACCGGGCGCGTGGGGCGCTCGGGCCGCGCGATCACGTTCGTGGAGGACCGCCAGAAGCGTGAGCTGGAGGCCATCGAACGCCACATCGGCACGCACGTCGCCCAGTGGGAGCAGGGCGCTGTGGCTGCGCCGACGCCCGTGCGCGAGCGCCCGCGCCGGCACTCCAAGCCCCACATCTCCCGGCGCGACGAGCAGGAGGCCTACACGAAGCTCGTGCTCGGCGGCGGGCGCGCGGCGGGGCTGAGCGTGGCCGACATCGTCGCCTCGGTGACCTCCGCGGCCGGCCTGGACGGCGAGGCGGTGCGCGACGTGCTCGTGCTCGACCGATTCTCCTTCCTATCCGTTCCCTCGGTGGAGGCCGACCGGGTGATAGCGGCGCTGGACGGACGCCCGGTGCGCGGCCAGGCCCTCAGCCTCGAGCGTGTGAAGGTGAGGTAGGCCGATGTCAACCGCCACGATGCAGACCGTTGTCAAGATGTCCCTAGAGCCAGTCCTCGCCGCTCGCCAGGCCGTCGTCTCCGGGATGCGCCGCGAGCTTCTGCTCCAAGGCGGCGACGATCCTCCCCGTGTCGGCACGGGTGCGCGGGCTAGAACCGGGAATGAAGATCATGCCGCGATCGCCCGGTCCGCCGGGCGTGATCGCCTCGTAATGCAGGGGTCGCATGTCGACGAGGTTGTCCGTGACGATCACTCGACGCTCATCGCGTGCGAGGTCAACGACACGACGGTCATCGAAGGAGCGCCACTCGGGGTGCTCTTGGATCGCCTGGACATCGTGGCCCCGTGGGCGCAGCTCTCGCGCAATCGCGGGCGACAGCATCTCATCGAGCAGCAGTCTCAACCGCCGAGAGCGTCGCGGGCCGCGAGGAATGCGCGGTGGGCGTCGTGCGCCTCGCGGCGATTGCGCTCTATACGCTCGTCAACCTCCCGCGGGTAGGCCGCGTAATAAGAGGCGGCGGCCTGCACAAGACCCAGCGAAAGCTCCAGATACGACGCTGTCTCGGCGAGGTCGCCGTCGTTGTCGCGTGCGACGGCGACCACCTCCCACACGTCCGGACCGCCCAGGAGCCGCGCGCGGCGACCCGAGGGGCCGTCCGCGAAGCGGATCAGCGGATGTTCGTCCATGCGCAGACCCTCCTCGACGTAACGCTGCGCGAGCGTGCGCGAGGGCATGTTCGCGCGGCCGGCGCGGTCGGCGAGCCGACCGACGGTCTGTTCGGGGAGGCGGATGCTGATTGGTACGGCAGACATCTGTATCGTATGGTAACACTGCAAGATACGCAATGAATGCCTGCGGCCGGCCTGTGACCATCCCCAGCCCGGGAGAGGGACGGGTGAGAGGGGATCAGGTAGCGTTGGGGCCGTGAGCGTTGCGACGATGCAGACCAGCGAAGGCCCGATCGTCTTCGAGCTGTTCGACGAGGACGCGCCGAAGACCGTCGCCAACTTCCGCAAGCTCGCCGCTGACGGCTTCTACGACGGGCTGACCTTCCACCGCGTGATCAGGGACTTCATGATCCAGGGCGGATGTCCGCAGGGGACCGGCACGGGCGGCCCGGGGTACACGTTCGAGGACGAGATCAACCCGCACAAGGTGGTGCGCGGGGCGCTCGCCATGGCCAACGCCGGACCGGACACCAACGGCTCGCAGTTCTTCATCGTCACCGCCGACGCCGCATCTTGGCTGGACGGCAAGCACACGGTGTTCGGCCAGGTGACCGAGGGCATGGACGTCGTGGACAGGCTCGAGGGCGTCCCGACCGACGGCGCGGACCGCCCGTCGGAGCCGATCGGCATCGCCTCGATCGAGCTGTCTGAGTAGCGCCCACCGCGCTGGCGGCAGATGCGCCGACAGGAGTACTCTTCTGGGTACAGGCTACGAGCAGGGGAGAGTGCATCAGATGGCGAGCGTCGAGCAGCACGTCGAGCAGGAGATACTGCAAGCCAACGGCGCCGTTGCGCAGGCGGGCGAGGAGATCCCCGTCGAGAACCCGGCCACCGGGGAGATCATCGCGACGGTCCCCGACCTCGGGGCCGATGCCGTCGCCGAGATGGCGGCGCGTGGACGTGCTGCTCAGCCGGAGTGGGAGGCCTACGGCTTCGACGGCCGCGCACGGGTGCTCAGGCGCGCGCAGAAGTGGCTGATGGACAACGCCGAGCGCGTGGTGGAGACGATCGTCTCGGAGACGGGCAAGACCTACGAGGACGCGCAGCTGGCGGAGATCGGCTACGCGGGCAGCGCGTTCGGCTTCTGGGCCAAGGAGGCGGCGGGATACCTCGCCGACGAGCGGGTCAAGTCCAGCCAGGTGCTGGTCAAGGGCAAGAAGCTGATCCTGCGCTACCGTCCGATCGGGCTGATCGGCGTGATCGGGCCGTGGAACTACCCGCTGACGAACTCCTTCGGCGACTGCATCCCGGCGCTGATGGCCGGCAACAGCGTGATCCTCAAGCCCTCCGAGATCACCCCACTGACCTCGCTGCTGCTGGCTGACGGGCTGCGCGAGTGCGGCCTGCCCGAGCACGTCCTGCAGATCGCCACCGGGCGCGGGGAGACCGGCGCGGCGCTGGTCGGGGAGGTGGACATGATCATGTTCACCGGCTCCACCCGCACCGGGCGCAAGGTCGCCGAGGAGGCCGCCAAGCGGCTGATACCGGCCTCGCTGGAGCTCGGCGGCAAGGACCCGATGATCGTGCTGTCCGACGCCGATCTCGAGCGGGCGGCGAACTTCGCCACCTACTACTCGATGCAGAACGCCGGTCAGACGTGCATCTCGATCGAGCGCGTCTACGTCGAGGAGCCCGTGTACGACGAGTTCGTGGCCAAAGTCTCCGAGAAGGTGCGTGCGCTGCGCGTCGGCAAGCCCGAGGGCTACGGGACGGTGGAGGTGGGCGCGATCACCTTCCCGCCCCAGCTCGAGATCATCAAGGACCACGTCGCGGACGCCGTGCAGAAGGGCGCGCGCGTGCTGGCCGGCGGCCACGAGGTGCAGAGCGCCGGACGCTTCTTCGAGCCGACGGTGCTGGTCGACGTCGACCACTCGATGAAGATCATGACCGAGGAGACCTTCGGGCCGACGCTGCCGATCATGAAGGTCCACGACGCCGACGAGGCGGTGCGGCTCGCCAACAACTCGCACTACGGGCTGGGCTCGTCGGTGTTCACGCGCGACACCGCGCGCGGCGAGGCGATCGCGCGGCGGCTGGAAGCGGGCGCGGCGAACGTCAACGACGCGATGATCAACTACACGGTGCTGGAGCTGCCGATGGGCGGCGCCAAGGCCTCGGGCCTGGGCTCGCGCCACGGCGCGGGCGGCATCCGCAAGTACTGCTCCCAGCAGGCGATCGTGGTGACGCGTCTGGGGATGAAGAAGGAACTCTTCATGTTCCCGTACAAGCCGCGCACGTCGCGGATGCTGGCCGGTCTGTTCAGATTGCTGTACGGCCGCGGCAAGCGCGCCTGAGCCGGACCTACGCGCGCGGCGAGCCGTCGGGGGCGCCGGACAGCTGGACGCCGAGCAGCCGCTCGAGCTCCGGGATCGTGGTCTCGGCGCTCGTGTGGTGGACGGTCGCCATCCCCAGCTCGTGCGCGGGGGTGAGGTTGAAGGGCAGGTCGTCGACGTATACGCACAGCGCCGCCGGCACGCCCGCGCGCTCGGCGCCCAGCTCGTACATCCGCCGCGAGGGCTTGCGCATGCCCTCCTCGGCGGAGATCACGACACCGTCGAACAGCTCCGCGAACATCTCTCGCGGATAGCGGTGCACGCCCCACGAGTTCGACACGAGCGCCGTGCGCACGCCCGCCTCGCGCGCTCTGCGAACGGCCTGCACCATCGCCTCGTCCGGTTGCACGCCCGCGAACAGGCCGTCGATCAGGCCGTCGGGCTGGATCCCGAGCTGCGTGGCGAACTGCAGCTCGAAAGCCGCCTCGTCGAGCTCGCCCGTCTCCAGCGCGATCAGCAGCTCGCGGGCCGCCGGGTCGGTGCTGAAGCGCCCGAGCAGCCTCTCCGGCTCGATCCCCGCCGCCAGGCAGTAGGCGTGGAAGGACGCGAACAGGTTGGTGGTGAGCACGCCGCCCCAGTCGATCAGCAGGGCGGAGCGGGCATCGCCGTCGGCAGCGTCGGCGCGTCGGGAGACTCATCGGCCACCAAGCGCCACCTCCTCGGCCTGGCCGGCGAGCTCGAGCACGCCCTCGCCGAACTGCGCCAGATACGGGTCGTCGGTGGTGCCGGCGATCGCGCGCTTGTAGTTGCCCTCCATGAACACCACGCTCTTCCACAGCGCGAGCGTGGTGTACCAGCGGATGTCGCTCATCGAGCGGCCCGAGCGCTCCTCGTAGCGGGCGATCAGCTCGGCTCGGGTGGGGAAGCCCTCCGCGCGCGTGACGTTGCCGAGATGCTCGCGCAGGCCTTCCTTGGGATCGTCCGCCTCGGTCCACATCATGCACAGGTAGCCGATGTCGGCCAGCGGGTCGCCGATCGTGGCCATCTCCCAGTCGAGCACCGCCGCCAGTCGCGCGGGTGCGGCGGGCGCGAACATCGTGTTGCCGAGGCGGTAGTCCCCGTGGACGATGGTTGAGGCCCCACCGGACTCGGGCATGTGCTCGGCCAGCCAGGCCCCGACGCTCTCGACGGCCGGGATCTCACGCGTCTTGTTCAGCTCCCACAGGCCGGTGAAGCGTCGCAGCTGGCGCTCCAGGTAGCCGGTCGGCTTGCCGAAGTCCTCCAAGCCCGGCCGCGCGCCAGTCCACGGCGTGGATCTCCACCAGCGCGTCGATCAGCTGCTCGCCGATGCGGCGGCGCTGCGCGGGCGTGTCCAGCGCGGCGGGGACGCTCGAGACGATCACCTCGCCCTCGATCCGCTCCATCACGTAGAAGGGCGCGCCGATCGTCGCAGGGTCCTCGCACACCGCCAGCACCTCCGGCACCCGCGCGGGCGTGCTCGCCAGCGCGCTCAGCAGACGGGCCTCGCGCAGCACGTCGTGCGCGCTGGGGGGCAGCGGCGGGCGCGGGGGGCGGCGCAGCACGACCTCGCTGCCGCCGCGCTCGATCAGGTAGGTGACGTTCGAGTGGCCCTCGCCGATCGGGGTCGCCCGCAGCTCCCCCTCGCCGAGGCCGTGCGCGTCGAGGAAGGCCCGCAGCGGCTCCATGACGAGCAGGGGCGGGCGGCTGTTACCCTCCGCCTGCGCAGGGGTCTGGACGATGTCGTCCGGTGCGATCGGGGCGCTCACGGCACCGAACGCTACAAAGACCGCAACCTTCTCTGCGCTGAGGTGTCTCAAGCGACCATGCCCCGAATCCGCGCCCTCCTCCTGACGCTGCTCGCCTGCGCCCTCTTGGGCGGCGTCGCGGGCGCGGGCCCGGCGCTCGCCTCCCGCAGCCAGCTCACCTACTTCGAGGCTTCGAACGACCTGCTCGAACCGAGCACCCGTCCGCACGTCATCGCACAGATGCAGCACCTGGGTGTGCACGCGCTGCGCGTGGAGCTCGTACTGGTACGAAGTCGCGCCGGACCCGAGCAGCGCCACGCGTCCCGACTTCGAAGCGACCAACCCGGCCAGCTACGACTGGGGCGACTACGACGGAGTGCTCGCCGAAGCCAAGCGGCTCGGCTGGCCGGTCCTGCTGACCGTCACCTCGCCGGTGCCGCGGTGGGCGACGGCGAACGGCAAGGAACCGTACATCACGCGCCCGGACGACCAGGACTTCCAGGAATTCATGACCGCGGTGGCGCTCCACTACGGCTCGGAGGTCTCGATCTACTCGATCTGGAACGAGCCCAACCACCCGGCGTTCCTGTTGCCGCAGTTCAACTCCAACGGCACACCCGCCTCGGGGCGCATCTACCGCGGCCTCTACCAGGCCGGCTACGCGGGCTGCAGGCGGCCGGGATCGTGCATCCGCGGGTGCTGTTCGGCGAGACCGCGCCGACCGGCTACGACTCGGTCAAGAGCCTCCTGCGCCGCGAAAAAGCCAAGGCGCTGCTGCACGACGTCGCACCGCTGGCCTTCATGCGCGAAGCGCTGTGCCTGAACGCCAAGTACAAGAAAGCCGGCTCCTGCAGCGAGCTGCAGATGTCCGGCTACGCCGACCACGCGTACACGCTTCCCGCCGGGCCCTACTACGTCCCGCCGGAACGTGACGACCTGACGATCGGGGTGCTCTCCCGCCTGTCGAACGCCCTCAACCTGGCCGCCGGCGCGCGCGCGATCCCGGCGAACGTGCCGATCTACCTGACGGAGTTCGGGGTGCAGAGCTATCCCAACAAGCAGCTCGGCGTGTCGGTCGCCCAGCAGGCGGAATTCGACGCGATCGCCGAGCACATCGCCTACTCCAATCCCCGCGTGGCGGCGTTCTCGCAGTACCTGCTCAAAGACGACCCTGTCGGGGGGGCGCCCGGGGCGAGCGTGCACGGCGGCATGGTCGGCTTCCAGACCGGGCTGGAGTACGTCAACGGAACCGCCAAGCCGCTGTACTACGGCTGGCCGATCCCGCTGACGGTCACCAAGGAGCACCACGGCGTGGCGCTGTGGGGCCTGGTGCGACCCGCCACGGGAGCGACCAAGGTGACGGTGCTCGTGCGCCCGAAGGGCTCCAAGCGCTACCGCACGCTGAGGACGATCGCGACCAACGGCCTCGGCTACTGGAGCTTCAACTCCTCCACCGCGGGCGAATACTGGCGCGTGCGCTGGACGAGCCCCGAACGCGTCAAATACGAAGGCCCGCCGATCCGCGCGTACTGAGCCCGGATCGTTCGTCGACGGTACGCGCCCCGGTGGTCCGGGGCGTAAATGTCCGGCTGGGCTGGGAGGATGCGGCGGTGTTCGCGCCGACCGCAACATCCGGTGGGCGGCCGTGTCTGAGGAGACCATGTTCCAGATCAGGGCGCTCTCACCCTCAAGCCCGAGCGCTCCCGGCGCGTGGCGGGTGCGCGGCGCTCGGCGCGAGCGCGCGGTCCGGCTGCCTCGCACAGCCAGACGCTCTTCTTCGACTCCCCGCACGATCTGCTCAATCCCCTCGTACGCACCAAAGCATTGGCGCAGCTCCAGAAGCTGGGCGTCAAAGCGCTGCGTGTGGAGCTCTATTGGGCCGAAGTGGCGCCCAATGGCTATAGCGCCAACAAGCCGAACTTCGAAGCCGAGAACCCCGCTAGCTATCACTGGGGACAGTACGACGCGCTGCTGGCCGAAGCGCAGCGCCTGAAATGGCAGGTGCTGCTGACGGTCACCTCGCCGGTGCCGAAGTGGGCGACCGCCGCTCGCAAAGATGCAATCACGCGCCCTGACCCCAAGGCGTTCGAAGAATTCATGGTCGCCGTCGGCAAGCACTACGGACCAGAGGTGTCGCTGTGGGCGATCTGGAACGAGCCGAACATCCCTGGTTGGCTGATGCCGCAGTGGAACTCAAACGGCACACCGGCCTCGCCGCGCATCTATCGTGGCCTGTTCCAGGCGGGCTACGCCGGACTGCAGAAAGCGGGGATCACCAATCCGAAGGTGCTGTTCGGTGAAACCGCGCCGTTCGGCGAAGACAGGGTCTACCCGCGCACCGAAGGAAAGGGAGCCCTGCGTCACGAGCTCGCGCCGCTGGAGTTTCTGCGTGAATCTCTGTGCCTCAACTCCCAGTACCACAAATCCTCAGGGTGCAGTTCGCTGCCGATCTACGGGTACGCTCATCACCCCTACACCTATCCCGCCCTGCAGGGAGTCTCCTATCGCCCGCCCAATCGCGACCAGGTGACGATCGGGACGCTCTCACGGCTGACCGGCGCACTCGACAAAGCCGCCGCCGCACACGCGATCCCAGCGCATGTCCCGGTCTACCTGACCGAGTACGGCGTCCAGGCCAAACCCAACAAGCTTGGCGTGTCGCTCTCTGAACAGGTTGAGTACTACGCGATCTCGGAAAAGATCGCATGGGAAAATCCGCGTGTCGCGTCGTTCGCCCAGTACCTGCTCACCGATGAAGCTCTCACATGGCCGCCGGAAGTGGCTACCGAACAGGCCTGGAGACCTCGGGCGGGTCGCCCACGCCGCTGTATTACGCGTTTCCCGTGCCGCTGGTGGTCACCCAGCAGAGCCACGACTACTCGCTGTGGGGCTATGTGCGTCCGGCGACTGAAGCGACTGAGGTGACGGTGATGGTGCAACCGGGCGGCTCGAGCCACTACAAGGTGCTGCAAGACGCTGAAGACCAACAGCCTCGGTTATTGGACACTTGCACTCCACCACCAGGGGCTCGCACTGGCGTATTCAGTTGGACGAGTCCCACCGGTGTGAAGTACGAAGGGCCGCCGATCGTAGCCAGCTCGAGGCGCAGCTCGCGTCCGGCGCTCTGGCATCGCCTCCTACGATGAGGGTGATGCCAGAGCTCCCCGAGGTCGAGATCACGGCGCGCCTGCTCGACCGTGCGCTCGCGGGCGCTCAGATCGAGTCGGCCGGGCGCCCGGGATCAACGCGCTGAGGACATTCGACCCGCCGCTTGCCGAGCTCGCGGGCGAGAAGATCACGGCGTGCGCCGGCGGGGCAAGCACCTGATCGTCGAGATGCGCCGGCGAGCTGGCGCTGCTGATCCACCTGATGTCGGCTGGTCGTCTGCAGCTCTACGACAAGCCTGCCGGCGCCGCGCGATCGCACCTCGCGGCTGCTCGTGCGGGCTCGCCGACGGCCGCGAGCTGCGCCTGCGCGAGTTCGGCTCAAAGCAGGCCGCCTGGGTGAAGCTGCTGCGCGCGAGCGAGCTCGAGCAAGACGATGCGCTGGCGACGCTCGGCCCCGAAGCGTGGCCGCGACCCGCCGCGCGCTCGGCGGAGCTGCTCGACGCGCCGCGGCCGCTGCACACGCTGCTGCGCGACCAGCACGTGATCGCCGGCATCGGGCGCTCGTGGGTCGATGAGATCCTCTGGCAGGCGCCTCTCGCCGTACAAGCGCGGCGCCGACCTCGACGCCGGAGGAGCCGAGCGGCTGCGCGAGGCGATCGTCGAGACCCTCGGCGGCGCCATCGAGCACTACGAGAGGCGATCGAGCTGCCGATCCCCGACAAGCTGCCGATGCCGCTGCAGATCCACCGGCACGAGGGCGAGCCGTGCCCGCGCTGCGCCACCACGCTCCAGGCCGTCCACTTCGAGGACTACGTGATCGCCTACTGCCCCGCCTGCCAGACCGAGGGCCGGGTGCTCAAGGACCGCCGGCTCTCGCGGCTGCTGCGCTGAGGCGCTGGTGCGTCCCGGGTGAGGATCCGGCCGAGCACATGCGAGGTGGCTTCGGCTCGTCGAGGACGTTGTCGAAGCGTCCCCGCGCCGAGGACGTGCAGCTGCCGGCAGTCTCCGTGCACGATCGTCCTGGCGCTGGCCGGCGGCCAAGTCGCGACCCGTTTTGCCGACACGCTACGATCCCGGCATGATCGGCCCGGGAGACCAGGCCCCCGACTTCGAGCTGCCCGACCAGGACGGTCGGCGCGGTCAAGCTCTCGGACCTCCGCGGCCAGCCGGTCGTCGTCTACTTCTACCCGAAGGCGGACACCCCGGTGCACGACCCAGGCATCGGCGTGCACGACCATCGTGACGACTACGCCAAGGCGGGCGCCGTGGTTCTCGGGTCTCCCCGGACCCCGTCGCCAAGGTGAAGAAATTCCACGACAAGCAGGCCCTCGACTTCACTCTGCTCGCCAACAAGGCTCACACGTGGCCGACGACCTCGGCGTCTGGGCGGCACAAGTCGATGTACGGACGGACATATTGGGTGTGCAACGCGCTACTCCATGATCGACCCTGATGGCAGCGTGGCGTCCGTGATTCCCAAGGTCTCACCGAAGACCCACGATGCAGAGGTCTCCACGAGCTGACCGCGCTGTCGCGAGCATAGCTCCTGGACACCTGTCAAGCACCGGGCGTGAAATGGCCGCCGATGCCCAACGCCCGGGAGCCTCGCTATCCGTGCACACTCGCGGATCGAAAGCATCCGCATCACCAGGGCGAGCAGGAGTGAGCGAGTCTCGAGCACTGCGCTCGCAGCTCGGTCGCCCCCGAGGCGGCAGTGTCGGGTGCCTCTCCGAGGCGCCGCTCGGTCAGGATCCCGTAGCACGGCGCTGTTGCGTCGAATACGCTTGCGCCAGACCTGAGGGTGGCCGATGACCGTCGAGGTGTTCCGGGCGCAGTCCGCGCGGAGCGCGAGGGGCTGTTCCACTATCAGTGCGACCGCCCGGCGGCTCCAGCACACCTGGTCGCACGCTCGCCTACAACCCCCGCGCGAAGTGGTGCGAGTAGATGGCAAGGCCGCGGTTGTAGTAGAGGCGGTGTCATCGAAGCGCTCGTGGCCGGTGCCGGAATCGAGATGAAGCTGCGTGCAGGCGAGGCGCCGGCCCTCCTGCACGAGCCAGTCGAGAAGCGCTCCGGCGTGACCCTGCCGGCGGGCGTCGGGCACGGTGCAGAGATCGTCGACGTAGATGAGTTACCCCAGGCCAAGCTGTGGCCGACGCGAAAGCCCGCTACGGCCACCGCCTGCTCCCGCCCGGGCGCCAAGGCGCCAAGGAGCCTGTACCCCTCGGCGAAGCACATCCTCGACGTAGGCGACAAACGCCTCCTCATCCTGATAGGCGGGGCGAAGTCGCGCATCGCGTGGTGTGCGAGGCGCGTCTCGGCGAGCGACAGCTCGCGAATCTCCGATGAGACCGCTCCGGTCACGATGGCCCGCATCGTACGCGAGGCGCGAGCCACCGGCGCGGACCGTCCGGCAAGGCCAAGAGGTCTGAGGTGCGGCGAGGCAAGCCTTCCGCGTCGCCCGGGCTCGCGCCACCGTTCCGCGGTGCGGCCCGGCGCCGCCGCGGTATATCGTCGCTCCTGCTATGGGCATAACGGCGCACAAGAGCTCTGACGATCAGGATTGGAGACTGCGGGCCGAACTCCACCTCGGAGACGCGCGCAGCGCCCTGCATGATCTCATCGGGCGCCTTCGCGGCCCAGAGCCGGTCAAGGAGATCGAGGCGACCGTGCCGCACGACGTCGTCATCACGCACGACGGCAGGCTGCTGTTCGCCTATGCCGCCGACGAGGCGACTCTCACGGCGGCGCGCAGCGCGATCGAAGGCGAGCTCCGGCGCGACGGGATCGAGGCAAGCATGCGCATCAGCCGCTGGGATGACGAGCTCGACCAGTGGCGCCAGACCGATCCGCCGCCCACGGCCGACGAGGCTCGGATCGAGGACGCCGCCGACCATGATGCCGAGGCGATCGAGACGCGCACGATGGTCGCGAGCGCCGGCAAGCTCATCCGAGCCGAACTCGAGCAGAGCATGCGCGATTGGGCTGACAGGCTCGGCGTGGAGTGCAAGATCGTCGAGCATCCGCACCTGCTCACGACACAGGTCGGCTTCACCGTCACCGGCCCGAGACGCAGGATCGACGAGTTCGCGCAGGGTCTAGCCGCCGAGGAGCGGGCGACCATCCGCACCGAGACGGCGGTCATGCTGAGCCCGCTGTAGCGAGGCTCGCCCCTCGACAGCCGGAAGCGCTCTCGGCCGGCTATCGGTTGCCGGTCGTGCTGGATGATCCGTACACGGCTCCGGACTTCGCACAGGCGGCGCTGATCACGATCGATACCCAGCGCGATGTGCTGGACGGCGGCCCGCTCGAGATCGCGGGCACCTCGGCGGTGTTGCCGCGGATGAGCGCGCTGCTGCGCGTGTGTCGCCACCTCGGCCGACCGATCGTGCACGTGGTGCGCGTGTATCGACCCGATGGCAGCAATGCCGATCTCTGTCGGCGTCGCGTCCTGGAGGAGGGCATGCCCGTGTTGAACCCTGGTGCGTCGGGCACGCAGATCGCCGAGGCTCTTGCCTGCGCCCGATCTGCGCCTCGACGACGAGCTGTTGCTCGCGGGTAGCGTGCAGGCGCTTGGTCCGGGCGAGGTGGCGATGTACAAGTCGCGCTGGGGGCGTTCTACCGAACGTCGCTCGAGGACCACCTGCGCGAGAATGGCGTCTCCACACTCGTGTTCTCGGGCTGCAACTTTCCCAACTGCCCGCGCGCATCGATCTACGAGGCGAGCGAGCGCGACTTTCGCCTCGTTCTGGTCCGCGACGCGGTCTCGGGTCTGTACGAGCGTGGCGAGCGTGAGCTGGCCAACATAGGCGTGCGGCTCATGAGCGCGGAGGAAGTCACGGGCGCGCTGCGCGCGGCGGCGCAGCGGGTCCTCGGCTCATCGAGCCTGGGGTGAGCGTGGCGTCGCGACCGCGCGAGACGTGGGCGGGGCGGGGCGGCCGCGATCGTGGCGAGGATCCCTCAGGCCGAGGCGGCCCGGGAGATGGCCGCTGAGTTCGAGTCGCGCATGGTCGCGTTCGAGCACCTCTCCGAGGAGTCCCGCGCCGACGTCGTCAGTGGCCTCCAGCGCGCCCTCAGGCGTTGGTCGCTGTTCGTGTCCACGGAGTGATGTCCCCGGACAGCGATTCGACCCGCTGCGCGAGTGGACTCGTGCGCGCGCTGCAGAGGGCGTGCGCCTGGAGGACCTGCTGCGTTCGTTCGGGCTGGCCCATCAGGTGGGATGGCAGCTGCTGCGCCGCCACGCGCGCAGCGATGAGTCCGAGGTGCTGCTCGAGCTCGCCGCGCCGCTGGCTCGGTATCGTCGATCAGATCTCGGTGGTGGTCACCAAGACATACCTGGCCGAGCGCGAGCTGCTCGTCTCCGAGGAGGAGCGCCGGACGCGAAGCCTGCTGGATCGGCTGTGCGTCGCCTCGCCACTGGACGCCGCCGACAGCGAGCTCGCCGACCGGCTAGGCGTCCCCGTGCATCGTGCGTACTCGTCCGTTCGCCGTCGTGATGCCGGCGGGCGCGCCCGCCGTCGCCGCCTCGCCGCGCTCGCCGCGCGCCTGCGTCGCGGTGGCTGGAGGCTCGCGGTCACGCAGAGCGACTGCGTGGTCGGCCTGACCTGGAAGCCGCTCGATCTGCTCGACCTCGGCGAGGGGCCCGAGGTCGTGCTGGCGATCGGAGAGCTGACACCACGCCGCGAACTCGTCGCCGCGCGCGAGGAGGTGATCGTGCTCGCCGAGCACGCACGCCGCGCCGGTCTGCTGGGCCGGCTGAAGGCCGAGGACCATCTGCTTGAGATTCTCCTCGGCGCGCTCTCCGAGGCTGGCCGCGCGACTGCGCCAGAGGGTGCTCGCTCCGCTCGCAGGCGATGATCACGGGAGCTCGCGCACACCCTGCAGACCCTGGTCGGATGCCGCTTGACCGCACCGGCCACCAGCGCGGCCCTCCACATCCACCGCAACACGCTGGCCTACCGGCTCAAGCGGATCGAGGAGATCACCGGTCTCGACCTCGGCAGCCCGCGTGATCTCGCGTGCGTCTACATCGCACTGCGAGAGAGCCTCGGAGCGCCCGCCCCTGAGTAGTTGTGCAGCTGCACAAGTAGCTGCCGAAAAGTTCGGCAAAACGTCATTGCGCGGCGCAGCATCGAGTTTCGGGGTACGTCTGGAGGGCGCCGCGGCGATGGGGGCGCATCGGTGCGGACGGGTTTCCATCGATGAGGCGGACGAGGATAAGGGTAGACGCATGCGTTTGACGAGCAGCAGACTTAGCAGGCTGGCCGGCTGGCGCTGGCGTGTTGCGGCGATCGCGGTGGTGCTGACGTCCGCGTCGCGGTCGCGTCGTCCTCGTGACGGGAAAGCCGACGTGAAAGGGCTCAAGGTCAAGGAAGAGCGCTGACGGCGGGGTCACGGAGCGGAAACGCCAGAAGCGTGCACATCAAGGGGCTCGGAACGCGTGGATCTGAACAAGGTGGGGATCATCAAGGTCAGCCCGCGAAGCACAAGCGGACAGAACGTGCTCGTGCTCGAGCCGGGACGTCGGCGGCTGCCGCGTACTTCGTGCCGTTCGCCAAGTCGCTCGTCGAAGCAGCACCAAGGCTGGCAGGTGTGGGCGGTCGAACGCCGAGAGAACTTCCTAGAGAACCAGAACGAGCTGACCAAATACAAGTTCGAAGTCGAAGACGCCTCCGAACAGTTCTTCAACTACTACCTCGGTTACCTTGGCACCCGAACATCACAAGCACTACACCCGGTACCCGAACAGCGTGGAGTTCGCCAAGGAATGGGGCATGAACGTCGCGGTCGAAGACCTGAAAGTGGTGATCGAACACGCCAAAGAGCTTGGCGGCAAGGTCGTGCTGGGCGGCCACTCGCTCGGCGGCTCGGTCGTCACCGCGTATGCGACCTGGGACTTCGGCGGCAAGCCGCGGGGCCGAAGGCCTCTCGGGCCTCGTCTACGACGACGGCGGCAGCAGCCCGAACGCGATCTCCAGAGAAGAAGCCGAAATCGCTCGAAAAAGCTCGACAAAACGAAAGAAACCCCCTGGCTGGTGTTCGGCGGGATCTCGTCCCCCGACCTGGGGCTTTTCTCGGTGACCGGCGGGGCGCTCCCGGCGGCGAACCCAAAGGGCCTTCGCCGCTCGAAAAATTCGCGTTCCTACCGCCCGACCTGCAGGTCGCCGATCACGCCGGTGACCAACGAAGCCGGGCTTCGGCTACTCGGTCAACGTCGGAACCTCGCCGCCTCGCTGCGACGCGGCTCAGATACACGGTGGCCTCGGTGTGGAAGAGCGGCCGAAACCGACGGCCTGCACGGCTGGAACGGCGAAGGCGCACTAACGCCGGTCCACCGCTATGCCGAAATGCTGTCGGGCACCGGGAACGGCGCAGCGCGAACGGCAGCGAGTGGTACTTCCCGGCGCGCCTGACACTCGACACGGGCGCGGTCGGCAACGGGCTATGAAAACCCGGCGCAGGAAGTCCTCGGGCTGAATCGCTGGGGTGAACGACCTGCCCAAATCGCTGAACATCCTCGCGATCGACACAGAACTCGACAAAATCTCGGCGGGAACGGACGACGCTCAACGAGGCCGAACTGCTGGCCGAACAGTCGGGCACCCCAAGTAAACCTGACGCTGATCGAAGAGCAGAGCACCTACGCCCACAACGACCCGGCGGAGCGACCCCGTCGAAAGCAACGAATTCTTCAAGAAGATGGTGCCGTTCCTTGAAGAAATAGGTTGAGCACGACAGCGGACGCCGCGCCGTGGGCGCGGGTCGCGGTGGCCCACGACGAGAGCGCCACTGCGTCTGGTGGCGTGCGTACGGGTCAGTGCGCACGTCACCGACTCAGGCCATCCATTCCTGTGCAGGGGCGCCGCAGGTTCGCCTCGCTCACTGGGCTCACACCGCCGGCGGCCCGATCGAGGACAGGTGAGGACCTCGTCATCCCGCCGACGAGCACGCCGGAGCCGAGGTGCGCGCCGAGCACCGGCCCCACCTCCGTGCAGAAGAGCGGGTCGGACCCGAACAGCTCGCGTCCCTCGGCGAGGAGCCGCTCGGCATCGGCGGGGGCCTGGGCGTGCTGGACGATCCAGTCGCTGGCGCCGCGGTCCCGGAGCTCGCGCAGGTGGAGCACCATCCGCTCGATTGCCCGGCGGTGCGTGCGCACGCGTCCGACGGGGGCGATCTCGGTGCCGAAGGTGAGGATCGGCTTGACCTGCAACGCCGTGCCCGAGCATCGCCTGGGCGGCGCCGATGCGCCCGCCGCGGCGCAGGTACTCGAGCGTGTCCAGGCAGAACCAGATGTCGAGCGGGCGCGCGCGGCTCGCGCACGCCGTCGAGCACCGGTCCAGCGCGCCGCCCCGGGCGGCGAGATCGGCCGCGAGCGAGCACGAGCAGCCGAGCCCGCCGGCGCCCGTTTCGCCGTCGTGCACCTCCACGCCGCCCGGGATGCCCCTCGCCGGCGAGGGTCCGGCGGCCTCGCGCGCGCTCGCGCAGGTGCCGGAGAGGCCCTCGGCGATGTGGATCGAGACGACGTCGCGGCCGGCGGCGAGGAGCGGCCGGTACAGGCCGAGGAAGTCGCCCACCGACGGCTGCGAGGTGCTCGGCAGCTGCGGCGAGTCGCGCAGCCGCGCATAGAAGGCGTCGAGGTCGGTGTACTCGTGCTCCGGGAGCAGGTCGCCCTCCCAGCCCACGTACAGGCTGACCTGGCCGATGCGCCTGCGCTCGATCAGGCCTGCGGCAGATAGGTGGTGCTGTCGGTGACGACGGCCACCGGCCTCTGCTCCGCCGTGGTGCTGTTGGCTCGGCGCCGGCCATGGGCGGTAGCCTACGGCCGCGGGCCGCCGGTGTCTTGCCCGGCGGGGTCCGCCGCTAGCGGATGAGGCGATCCATCCGCGCCGCCCTGATCGTTTCCCGCAGCGTCTCGAGCGCGCCGTGGCGCGGGCGCCAGCCCAGCTCGGTCCTGGCCTTGGTGGTGCTCATGATCACGGGCTCGCGGAAGGCCGCGATCCACTGGGCCTGGGCTGGCAGGAAGCCGAGCCGTCCGACCATCTCGGCGACCGCGTCCACCGCCAGGTCGGGCATCGGGATCGAGTACCAGCCGAGCTCGTCGGCGAGCTGCCTCACGGTCATGCGCCCGGTGCCGGCGATGTTGTAGATGCCGGGCTGCCCCGGCCGATCACGGCGGCGCGCAGGGCGGCGGCGACGTCGTCGTGGTGCACCAGCTGGAACGGCACGCCCGGGTCGGGCAGCACCGGCTTGAGGATCGGTACGCCGTCGAGCAGGCTGAGCACGGGGCCGGGGAGGCGCTCGGAGAGGTGGGTGTAGGGAAGGCTGTCGATCAGCAGCGGCGCCGCCGGCCCGGCCACGATGCAGGGGCGCAGCACGTACGCCGCGGTGCGGCTGCCGGCGAGCGTGTCGGCCAGCAGCTCCTCGACCTCGGCCTTCTGCGCCGAGTAGTAGTGGGCCGCGGTGCCGCGCGCGGGGACGTCCTCGGTCAGCGGTGGGGGTTGTCGGCGTGGAAGCCGTAGGCGGCGACCGACGAGGCGTAGACGAGGCGATCGACGCCGCCGGACGGCACGCCTCGAACACGTTCCGCGATCCCTCGAGGTTGACCTGCCGGCTCTCCTTCGCACCGCCCATGATCATGAAGGCGAGATGGACGACCACGTCGGCGTCGCCGACGAGGGTCCGCGACGGCGTCGGTGTCGAGGACGTCCCCGCGGCGGTAGGAGAGCTTCCTCAGGCCGCTCGCACGCGCGTCGAAGGGACGGCGGGCCATCCCGAGCACGCGGCCGACATCGCTGCAGCGCTCGAGCGACTCGAGCATCGCATGCCCGATCTCGCCGGTCGGGCCCGTGACCGCGACGGTGAGGCCCTTCGCCGAGCTCGCTCGTGGTGCCATGGGACCCGTTCTAGCGCATCCCGCTCGCGCGGTGCGGCCGGTGACATTGATTCGGGCATGAGCGCACCCGAGGCGGGGCTGGCGCTGTCGGTGTTCCTCGCCTGTGCCGTCGAGGCCGTCGAGGCGCCTCACGATCGTGCTCGCAGTCGGACAGACGCGCAGCTGGCGGTCGGCGCTGTGGGGTACCGGCGCGGCCGCGCTGGCGTTGCGTGGCGGGTGTGGCCCTGCTCGGGAACGCGCTCACACGGCTGCCGATCGACGACCTGCGCATCGTCGTGGGGGCCCTGCTGCTGATCTACGGCGTGCAGTGGCTGCGCAAGGCGATCCTCCGGGCGGCGGGCCTGAAGGCGCTCCACGACGAGGCGGGCATATACGAGCACGAGCGGGAGGTCGCGCTGGCCGCCGAGCCGGCGCCGGGCAGCTGGGACGGCTACTCCTTCGCTGGTGGCCTTCAAAGGGGTGCTGATCGAGGGCCTGGAGGTCGCATCATCGTGGTCACCTTCGGCGCGAGCCAGCACCGGGTGGGGCTGGCCGCGGTCGCGGCGGCCATCGCGGTCGCGCTGGTCATCGCCGCCGGCTTCGTCGTGCAGGCGCCGCTCGCGAAGGTGCCGGAGAACACGATGAAGTTCGCCGTCGGCGTGATGCTCTGCTCGTTCGGCATCTTCTGGGGCCTCGAGGGGCTCGGCGTCAGCTGGCCGGGGGGCGACGCGGTCCTGCTGGCGATCGTGCCCGTCACGCTGGCCGCGTCGCTGCTCGCCGTGCATGCCCTGCGGCGCTCGCCGCGGGGTGACCGCCGCGGGGCCGCCGCGGTCGCCCCGCAGCACGCACCCGCGCGCCCATATCTCCGTACGCTTGATGCTGTGATCGCACTCCTGGCGTCAGCCTCGGTCGGCCAGAGCCTCAGCTCGTTCTTCGACGCGGCCGGGCAGTTCTTCTCCGACCTCGCGGCCGTGCACTGGCCGGCGCTGCTGCTCGGGCTGCTGTTCTTCGGGCTCAACCTCACGCTGCGCTCGCGCGCCTTCTTCAACAGCCTGCGCGCGGCCTATCCCGCCGTGCCTTCCAGTGGCGGCGCATCTGGGGCGCCTACTTGGCGGCGGTCGGCTTCAACAACGTCGTGCCCGCGCGCGGAGGCGACATCATCAAGCTGTTCCTCACGCGCTCCTCGATCCCGGGCTCGCGCTATCCCGACGGTCGCCGCGGCGTTCTTCGTGGAGTCGATCTTCGACGTCGCCGTGGGCGTGCTCGTGCTGCTCTTCGCGTTCACCCAGGGGGTCTTCCCCAAGCCGCCCGACTTCTCCAAACTGAGCTCCTTCGACATCTCCTACCTGGCCGAGCACTTCCGCCTGACGCTGTTCCTGATCACCGCGCTCGGCAGTGCTCGGCCTGGTCGCCTTCGCGCTGCTGTCGGCGCGCGTGCAGGCCTTCTGGGCGCGCGTGCGCCAGGGCGTGACGATCCTCAGCGACCGGCCGCCGCTACCTGCGCGAGGTCGCCGCGCTGCAGGCGCTCGCGTGGTCGTGCCGCTTCGCCGCCTTCTGGTTCCTGCTCGACGCCTTCCGCGTGGGCGGCTCGGTGAAGAACGTGCTGCTCGTGTTCGGCGTCAACCAGGTGGCGGGCGCGGTGCCCTTCACCCCGGCGGCGCGGGCGTGCAGCAGGCGCTGCTCGTGAAGGTGTTCGCCACAGCGGCTCGACGGCGGTGGTGGCCGCCTACTCGGTCGGCCAGCAGATCGCGATCGCCGCCTTCACCGCGCTGGTCGGGCTCGGCGCGGTCGTGTTCATCTTCCGCTTCCGCTCCTTCGGCGAGGTGCTCCACGCCGGCCGCGCCTCGCGCGAGGCCGAGCGCGCCGGGGGAGCCGCCGCGAGGAGGCGCCGGGGCGCCTGCCCCGCGCCGCCGCCGACGCCGCGCGCGCGCTACTGAAGACCCTAGCGCGCCTCGCGGACGAGCGCGACCGCCTCGGGGAAGACGTGCGCGATCACGGTGCGGATCTGCTCGGCCTGCGCCTCGGCGTTGCCCTGCACGTTGACGCGCTGGACCGCCGCCACCGTCATGTCGACCGCGAGCTTGATCGCGTTGTCCGCCCAGGCCAGGCGCTGCTGGCCCTGCATCTGCTCGGCGAACTCCGCCAGCCGCCGCTGCAGCTCCTCGGGATCGCCGAACAGGTCTCCGAGGCCACCGCTCTCCATGCTCGCATCATAGACTGCCCTGCTCATGCCCAGCACAGGCGAGATCCGCCAGCAGGTCGCGAGGGAGTCCGAGCGCCGCGGCCGCCTGGCCGTTCCGGCGTTCGCCGGCGGGGTCCTGTACCTCCTCAGCGCGATCATCATCACCTCGACGCTCAACGGCGCGCCCACCGTCGGCCTGCTCCAGGGCCTGGCCCCGGCGCTCTCGGGCGTGGCCAACCCGGCGGTGAGCCCGCGCGCGGAGGAGGTCAGGTTCATCAGCCACCACGCGTTCGCCCTGATCGCCGGCAGCGTGCTCGCCGCGATCGCGATCGTCGCGCTCGATGCTGGTGCTGCTGATGCTGCTCGACGCGACGAGGTTCCGCCGCCCCGAGACCTGGCGGCGGCGCGCCCGCTCGTGCTCGTCGGCGGGATCGCCGTCGCCGTGCGTCAGCGTCGGCCACCAGGTGGTCAGCGCGATCGAGACGCACAACTTCGCGGTCGGCCACGACTTCACCAACCACGCGGTCGAACAGGCGCTGACGAAGGGCACCGCCAACGTGCTCGTCGACTACCTCGACCTGCTCGCCGGGCTGGCGCTCGCCGCGGGCATGATCGCGGTGATGCTCAACGCCCTGCGCGTCGGCCTGCTGCCGCGCTGGATGGGCATCCTCGGCATCTTCACCGGCGTGCTCATCTTCCTGCCGATCGGCGGCGCCGAGCTTGCAGATCGTGCCCGCCTTCTGGATGGTGATGATGGGCGTGCTGCTACGTCGGGCGCTGGCCCAACGGCGAGCCGCCCGCGTGGGCCGCCGGCGAGGCGCGGCCGTGGCCCTCCGCAGGCGAGATGCGGGCCGAGCGCGAGGCGGCGAACGGCCGGCCGGCGCCCGCCGGCGGCCGGCGCGGGCGACGGCGCCCGCGCCGGCGCGGCCGGTCGTCCGGCGGCTCCTCGCGCAAGCGCCGGCGCAAGCGCGGCAGCGCGCGGCTGAGCCCCCAGCGGCGCATGACCGGCTCGAGCGCAATGACTGCCGGTGACCCGAGGAGGGCGGCGCCGCCGTCGGAGCCTGGTGGTCGGGGAGGCCTCGACCGAGCGAGCTCGGCGAGCTGCTCGACGTCGAGCGCTTCGAGCCCCCGCCGGGTTTCGCGAGCACGCGCTGCTGAACGACCCGGCGGTGTACGAGCAGGCGGCGCGCCGACCCGCAGGCGTGGTGGGCGGCGCAGGCCGAGCAGCTGCGACTGGTTCCAGCGCTGGACGCGCGTGCTCGACGACTCCGACCCGCCGTTCTACAAGTGGTTCACGGGCGGCACGCTGAACGTCTCCTACAACTGCCTCGACCGCCACGTGATCGCGGGCCGGGGCGAGCGCGTCGCGTTTCACTGGCGCGGCGAGGACGGGCGAGGAGCGCGACATCACCTACGCGGAGCTGCTCGCCGAGGTGGAGCGCTTCGCCAACGCGCTGAAGGATCTCGGCGTGGGCAAGGGCGACGTCGTCGGGATCTACCTGCCGATGATCCCCGAGGTCGTCGTCGCGATGCTCGCCTGCGCGCGCATCGGCGCGCCGCACAACGTCGTCTTCGGCGGCTTCTCCGCCGAGGCGGTGCGCGAGCGCATGGAGTTCTCCGAGGCGAAGGTGCTGATCACCGTCGACGGCGCCGCGCGCAAGGGCAAGACGGCGCCGGTCAAGGACCGCGTCGACGAGGTCATGGGCGACCTGCGAGCCTCGAGAAGATCGTCGTGGTCAGGAGCAAGGGCACGCCCTGCGAGATGCAGCGAGGGGCGCGACGTCTTCTACGACGAGATCCTCGCGGCCGCCGACGCCGAGTGCCCGGCCGAGCCGCTGGACGCCGAGCACCCGCTCTACATCCTCTACACCTCCGGCTCGACGGCCAAGCCGAAGGGCATCCTGCACACCACCGGCGGCTACCTGACGGGCGTCTCGGCGACCCACCGCTACGTGTTCGACCTCAAGCCGGAGTCCGACGTCTACTGGTGCGCGGCCGACGTCGGCTGGGTCACCGGGCACTCCTACATCGTCTACGGGCCGCTGTGCAACGGCGCCACCTCGGTGATGTGGGAGGGCGCGCCCGACTACCCCGACAAGGGCATCTGGTGGGAGATCGTCGAGCGCTACGGCGTGAGCATCCTCTACTGCGCGCCGACCGCGATCCGCGCGTGCATCAAGTGGGGCGCCGAGTGGCCGAACGAGCACGACCTCAGCAGCCTGCGCCTGCTCGGCTCGGTCGGCGAGCCGATCAACCCGAAGGCCTGGCTGTGGTACCACAAGGTGATCGGCGGCGAACGCTGCCCGATCGTGGACACCTGGTGGCAGACGGAGACCGGGGCGATCATGATCACGCCGCTGCCGGGGATCACCGCGACCAAGCCCGGCTCGGCCACGCAGCCGTTCCCGGGGGTGTTCGCCGAGGTGCTCGACGAGTCGACCGGCGAGCCGGTCGCAGGAGGGCCAGGGCCTGCTCGTGCTGACGCGGCCGTGGCCGTCGATGCTGCGCACGCTCTACAAGGAGGACGAGCGCTTCATCGAGACCTACTTCACGCGCTTCGGCCGCGAGACCTACCTCGTCGGCGACGCCGCCGCGGCGCGACCGCGACGGCTACCTCTGGGTGATCGGGCGCATCGACGACGTCGTCAACGTCTCCGGGCACCGCCTCTCGACCGCCGAGGTCGAGTCGGCGATCGTGGCGCACCCCGACGTCGCCGAGGCCGCGGTGATCGGCCAGCACGACGAGGACACCGGGCAGGCGATCGTCGCGTTCGTGACGCTGCAGGGCGATCTCGAGGGCGACGAGGCGACGGTCGAGGGGATCCGCGCGACGGTCGCCGAGCGGATCGGCAAGTTCGCGCGCCCCAAGCGCATCATCTGGTCGGACGACCTGCCGAAGACGCGCTCGGGCAAGATCATGCGCCGGCTGCTGCGCGACATCGCCGAGGGCCGCGCGCTCGGCGACGTCACGACGCTGCGCGACCCGGCCGTGATGGGCGCAGCTCGAGGAGCGCGTCAGGGAGCTGCAGGCCGAGGAGGACTGAGCTCAGCAGCGGCTCGCGCGGCGCTGGCTTCTCATCCGATCTTTAGTGCTGCGATCTGTGACGCTGCGATGCGTGGCAGCCGCGCGTGCTCGATCGCCCAAGCAAAGGAGATCATGTCCCTCAGTTGACGCGCCAAGCGACCGTCCTGCCTGCGTCACGAGCAGGCCGCGCCGGCCTGGCGATCGAGACGCCGGGCCTGACCAAGCGCTTCGGCGAGCGCACCGCGCTCGACGGCATCGACCTGCAGGTGCCGCGCGGCAGCGCGTTCGGCTTCCTCGGCCCCAACGGCGCCGGCAAGACGACGATGATCCGCACGCTGCTCGGCCTCACCAGCGCGAGCGCGGGCAGCATGCGCATGCTCGGCCATCCCGTGCCCGCCGAGCGCGCGCAGGCGCTCGCAGCGGGTCGGCGCGATCGTCGAGGAGCCGCGCTTTCACATGCACCTCAGCGGCCGCGAGAACCTGAGCATCGTCGCGGCCGTGCGCGGCCCGAGACGCAGGCGAGCGGATCGAGCCGGCGCTGGCGCGCGTCGGGCTCGCCGAGCGCGCCGGCCAGAAGGTCAAGAGCTACTCGATGGGCATGCGCCAGCGGCTCGGCGTCGCGCGCTGCCTGCTCGCCGACCCGCTGCTGCTGATCCTCGACGAGCCGACCAACGGCCTCGACCCGGGCGGCATCCAGGAGTTCCGCGAGATGATCCGCGCGATGGTCGAGCAGGAGGGGCGGACGGTGTTCATCTCCTCGCACCTGCTCGACGAGGTCGAAAAGACCTGCGACGCGGCCGCGATCGTCGATCGCGGCAAGATCGTCACGCAGGGCGCGATCGCCGACTCGCGGCCGGCGGCGGCGCGCGCCACGAGCTGATCATCGGCGTCGACGACGTCGAGCTCGCGCGCTCGCGCACGCTGGGCGCGCAGCGACGCTCGTGGCCGAGGCGCGCGCCCGGCGATGAGGCATGCGCGTCGTGCTCTCCGGCGAGCCCGCAGACGCGCGGCGCAGGTGAACGCGGCGCTCGTGCGCGCCGGCGTGGGCGTCGACGCGCCTGGAGCCGGTGCGCCACAGCCTCGAGCAGCGCTTCCTGCGAGATCACCTCGCGGCTCGACGCTGGACCGTGCCCGAGGAGGTGAAGGCATGAGCACGGCGATCGCGATGCGCATGGTCGGCGCGGACTTCCTGAAGCTGCGCAAGAAGCGCGGCACGCTGATCTGGGCGCTCGTGCTGGCGCTCGCGCCGCTCGTGATCTTCTTCATCGTCAAGGCCGTCCAGCACTCCTCGAGCCCGGCCGAACACTCGCCCGCGGGCGGCATCGGCGAGCTACATCGACGCGCTGCGGGTGCTCGCGCTGTTCTTCGGCCCGCTCGCGGCGATCATGATCGGCACCGACGGCGGCGCCGGCGATCTCGCGGCGGGGGTCTTCCGCGACCTCGTCGTGACCGGCCGCTCGCGCCTGGCGCTGTTCGCCTCGCGCGTCCCGGCCGCGCTCGCGCCTGTGCTGGCTGGTGTGCTCGCGGGCTACGTGCTGACGCTGCTCGGCACCTATGCGTCTTCGCCTCCGGCACGCCCACGCCCGAGCGCGGCGCTCGTGCTCAACGGCCTGCTGTTCACGCTGTTCGCCACCGGCGTGCATGTGCGTGGTCGCCGTCGGCTTCGCCTCGCTCACCGGCTCGCGCCCGGCGCGCGCTGACCGTGCTGATCGGCTGGCAGCTGTCGCGAGCCCGATCCTCGAAAACATCGGCTCGCTCGGCAGCTCGCGCAAGCTCGATCCTCAGCCAGGCGATCGTGCACTTCAGCCCGGTCAGCGCTCGACGGACGGTCACGGCCCGCGCGGCGGAGTGATCGTGACGATGTCGACGGCCACCGCCGTGATCGTGACGCTCGGCTGGCTCGTCGTGTTCCTGCGCGCTCGGCGCGTGGCGCACGCGCACGATGGACGCCTGACCGGGCGCCGCTGCAGCCGGCGCGAGCGGCGTCCTCGATCGCTCGCGTCCGGCCGTGCACGCCACGCTCGACTGCGTCCTTGCCGCGCGTTGCCCACGGCTCCGCTGGAGCGCTCTCAGACCTTGTGGTGCTCGGGCACCCAGGAGCCGTCGTCCTGGCGGGCGAAGTCCTGGAACAGCCCGGGCGCCTCGGCCTGCATGATCCGCGCGACTCTGGTCGAACACCAGGCGCAGCTCCTCCTCGGCGCCCTCGGCGGTGCGCATCTCGATCACGTGGCGCAGCGTGCGCGCGTTCGCCGTCCAGATGATGTCGGTGCTGAGGCCGATCGGCGCGAGCCGGCGCAGCGCCGAGGTGACCTCCTTCTTGACGTGGAAGGGCACCCCCTCCTCGTCGATCCCCAGCTCCTTCGCGGCGCTCAGCTGGAACTCCTCGAGCTGCTCGACGATCGAGAGCACCTGCTCGCGCACCGGCTCGAGCGCCGGGGGCACGCGGAAGCCGATGTCGGTCAGGCGCACGTAGCGCAGGCTCTCCTGGCTGAACGCCGAGCCGGCGCGATGGCGGACAGCTCGTGGGTGAAGACCCTGCTGACGTTTCCGAAGCGCGAACGAGTAGTTCGCGTGCTCGAGCACGCTGCCGTGCGCCGAGCGCAGGATGTTCGCGAAGTACTCGCGCTGGTCGGTGCGGACGCGCGTGACGTTCGGGTTCAGCCCCGGCTCCCAGCTGCGGTAGCACGCGCGCCCGCCGAACTCGACGAGCAGCTCGCCGGCGTTGGGCTCGCCGTCCGCCTCCTCCAGGCGGCGCTCCAGCCACGACTCGCCGCCGACGTCGCGCAGGTAGCCGCGCATGCCCTCGAGGTCGATCGAGGGGCGGGCGATCAGGAAGACCGCTGGCGTGGTCTCGTGCATCGGGCGGACGATGCTAGGGCGCTCGCTCCGGACGGCGCCGCGCGCGCCGCGCGTGTCTCCTAGCACTGCGTCACAGTGGCTGGCCGATGGCGCCGAGGCGGTCGAGCGTCGCCAACGGCGGTGCTCAGGCGATCGTCGAGGCGCAGCGATCTGCGCCGGCGCTACGGCGAGGGCGAGGCGGCGGTAGACGCGCTGGCGACGTCACGGTGGACTTCCCGGCGGGCGCTTCGCGGCGATCATGGGGCCGTCGGGCTCGGGCAAGTCGACGCTCATGCACATCCTCGCGGGCCTCGATCGCCCGACCTCGGGCACGGTGCGCATCGCCGGCGTCGAGCTGACCGGGCTCGATGACCGCGCGCTCACGCAGCTGCGCCGCGACGCGATCGGCTTCATCTTCCAGACGTTCAACCTGCTGCCGGTGCTGAACGCGGAGGAGAACATCCTGCTGCCGCTGTCGATCGCCGGGCGCAACGCCCGACCGCGAGTGGTTCGACCGCCTGATCGACACGGTCGGCATCCGCGACCGGCTCAGCCACCGCCCGGCCGAGCTGTCCGGCGGCCAGCAGCAGCGCGTGGCGGTCGCGCGCGCGCTGATCTCGCGTCCGGCGGTGGTGTTCGCCGACGAGCCGTCCGGGCAACCTCGACTCGAAAGCCTCGGGCGACGTGCTCGAGCTGCTGCGCCACGCGGTCGACGACTTCGGTCAGACCGTCGTGATGGTCACGCACGACGCCCACGCCGCGTCCTTCGCCGACCGGCTGCTGGTGCTCGCCGACGGGCGGATCGTGCACGACGGGGACGCGGTCACGGCCGAGCAGGCGCTCGACCTGATGAAGGCCGTCGGCTGATGCTCGCGCTGGTGCTGCGCGGCTTCATGCAGCGCAAGCTGCGGGTGCTGCTGACGGGCATCGCGATCGCGCTCGGCGTCGCGCTGATGGCGGGCACGTACATCCTCACCGACACCATCAACCACGCCTTCGCCGGCATCTTCGGCAGACCGCGAACAAGAGGCAAGGCGTCGTCGTCAGCCGCAAGGGAAGACGCTCGGCCGTGAAAGCGGCTCCGAAGTCTCGCCGATCACCGAAGCGACGCTCGCGCGGGTGCGCGCCGTGCCCGGCGTGGCGGCTGCGTCGGGCGCGATCTTCACGCCCAGGTGACGCTGCTGACGACGCACGGCAAACGGCTGACGAGCGGCGGCGCGCCGGCGTTCGTCGACGTCGATGCATGCCGCCGCGCTTCGAGGCCTTCACCGCGGTGCAGGGCCGCTACCCGTGCGGCGCCGACGAGGTCGCGATCGACGAGGCGACCGCCGAGCGCGAGCACCTGCGAGCTCGGTCGGCAGGTCGTGATCGCCGGCCGCGCGCCGGCGCGGCGCTACACGATCTCCGGCATCGTCAAGTTCGCCGGCAGCGAATCGCTTCGGCGGCGCGAGCGTCGCGCTGCTGCATCCCGCGCCAGGCCCAGTGCGTCGCCGGCGAACCGGGCGCTACGACGAGCATCGACGTCGCCGCCGAGCCCGGCGTCACGCCGGCAGCAGCTGCGCCACGCGTGTGCGCGCGGCGCTGCCGCGACGTTGACGGTGCGCACCGGCGCCCAGGAAGCCGCCAACCAGACATCCGAACTCGAAGAAAACCTCGGCTTCCTGCGCACCTTCCTGCTGGTGTTCGCCTACGTCGCGCTCGTCGTCGGCGCGTTCATCATCTTCAACACCTTCTCGATCACCGTCGCCCAGCGCACGCGCGAGTTCGGCCTGCTGCGCACGCTCGGCGCCTCGCGCGGGCAGATCATGCGCTCGGTGGTCGAGGAAGGCCTGCTGCTCGGCGTCGTCGGGTCGCGGTCATCGGCCTGTTCGCGCGGGATCGTGCTCGCGCCGGCGCTCGACCGGCTGTTCAAGGCGTTCGGCGCCGACCTGCCCGACAGCGGCACGGTGCTGGAGACGCGCACGATCGTCGTCTCGCTGCGGCGTCGGCATCGTCGTCACGGTGCTCGCCGGGCTTCGTGCCGGCGCTGCGCGCGACGCGCGTCCCGCCGCTGGCGGCGATGCGCGAGGGGTCGTGCAGATCCCGCCGCGGGCGCCGCTGTCCAGCGCGGCGATCGTCCGCTTCGTGCTCTGGCTCGCGCGTCGTCGCGATCGGCGTCGCCTCGCTGCTCGGCGGCGGCTCGGCTGGTGGTGCTGCTGATCGCGCTCGTGCTACGCGTCGCGACTGCGGGCTGCGCTGTGCGCCGCGGCGGCCGCCACGGCAGCCGCGCACTACCGCGTCGTACCGGCGCTCGCGCGCGCGATCGGCCGTGCTCGTCGAGCTGGCGCGGGATCACCGGGCGCCTCGCGCGCGAGAACTCGATGCGCCAGCCCGGACGCACGCTGGTGACGGCGCTCGCGCTGACGTCGGGATCGGGCTGGTGGCGTTCATCGCGGTGCTCGCGGCGGGCACCAAGGCGACGATCGACCAGGCCGTCAGCCGCTCGTTCGCCGGCAACCTGATCGTCGCAGAACTCGCAGCAGCGGCGACAGGGCCATGCCGGCGGCGCGTCGCGCCGGCGCGTCGCGCACCGTCCGCGGCGTCGGCGCGTCACGCGCGATCGCCTTCACCAAGGGCAGGGTCCGGAACTGCGAGCGGGGGCGCCGGTGATCGCCGAAAAGAGCACCGTCACGGCGATCGAACCGAGTCGTTCGTGGGCGATGTACAGGATCGAATGGGAGCACGGCTCGCCGGCGACGCTGCGCGGCCTCGGACCGAGCGACACGCGTGATCTACGAAGAAGTTCGCGAGCGCCCACGATCTGAAGGTCGGGCAGCGGCTGTCGGTGCTGACGGCCTCCGGCCACCAGCGTCACGCTGACGGTGACGCGGCATCGTCAAGGAAGAAGCGCTCGGCCTGCTCGCCAACCTGACGATCTCGCGCGCGCTCGCGCGCACCGCGTTCGGGCAGCGCGAAGACGGCGTGGACTTCGTCGCCTACGCACCGGGCGCCAACGGCGCGCAGGTGCACGCCGGCGTCAACGCGCTGCTGCGCGCCGACTTCCCGCAGACGCACTCGCAGACGGCGGCGCAATACACGCAGGAAAGTCAGCAACAAAGTCAACAAACTCCTGCTGCTCGTCTACGTGCTGCTGGCGCTGTCGGTGATCGTGTCGCTGTTCGGGATCGTCAACACGCTGATCCTGTCGATCTACGAGCGCACGCGCGAGCTCGGGATGATGCGCGCGATCGGCACCTCGCGCCGCCAGATCCGCCAGATGATCCGCTACGAGTCGCTGATCACGGCCTGATCGGCGGCATCCTCGGGCCTCGTGATCGGCGTGGTCGGCGCGATGCTCGTGACGACCTCGCGCTGTCGGGCTCGGGCTACGTGCTCGTCGATCCCCGTCGGCACGCTGTTCGTGCTGCTGTCGTCGCGGCGCTCGCCGGCCTGCTCGCGGCGCAGCTGCCCGCGCGCCGGGCCGCGCGCCTGGACGTGCTCGGCGCGCTGGCCGCCGAGTAGCGGACGGACGGGGCCGCCCGCGACGGCGAGGCCCGCGCGCCGGATGTCGGGGTCGAGGGCGAGACGGCCAGCACGCTGTTGGGCGCGACGGCGAGCTTGATGCGGCCGCGCGGCGAGACCGAGCTCGGCGCTCAGCAGGCCCGCCCGCGTGGGGCCCAGCGCCTCCACGCTCGCGCTCCTGACGCCGCGGAGCACGACGGGCTGCGCTCGCTGGTGCTCGTTGTCGAGGATCAGCAGGCTGGTGCCCGCCGGCTCGTGTACGGCTCGTCGCCACGAGCCCACGCACGTGCGAGCGTCTGCAGCGAGGAGCCGATGGGCAACCAGTGGTTGAGCGCAGCCAGGGCGCTCTCCAGCGGCCGCGCGAGGACCTCTTCGCCGCGCACGATAAACGGATCGTAGGACCTGCCGCTGAAGTGGAAGCGCACCTCGTGAAAGCCGGTCTTCAGGGCGCTGAGAACGAAGCGCACGGCCCAGACCGGCGGCGGCCGGGCTGTCGGAGACGCCGGGCCGCGCCTCCGCAGGAGGCGGAGTTGGCCTCGGAGATGATCGCCGGCGCCTGTGCGCGCGCTTGCATCGGCGACCACCCAGGCGAGGCTGCGCGGCGTGTCGGCGGCCTGCGCGGAGAGCAGTCCCGAGATCGTGGCTGCGCGTCGGCGTGGTGCAGGTGCTGAGGGGGTACAGGTGTATGCCGACGGTGTGATCGTGCAGTTGCGCGATGACCCGCGGCAGTTCGTGCTGCCAGTGCGCGGGCCTGGCTAGTTCCGGCCCGAGCACCGGGGCGCCGGCGAGCGCCTGGTTGGAGCTGTAGGCGGCGACCTGCAGATAGGTGTTCACGGCGATCGATTCTTCGCCGGCCTGGGGCTTGTCGAGCGAGGAGTAGTTCGGCAGGTCGTAGAGATCCGGCTCGTTGCCGAGCGAGAAGTCGAGTCCGTTGGTGGCGGCGCTCTGCGCGCCTGCGACCATCTGCGTCGGCCCAGGAGAGCTGACCGGTCCGGGCGTTGAGTGCCGACGGTCGAGCGGGTCCCGTGTGGCGCTGAGCAGGCAGTGCAACTGATTCCAGAAGGCAACGGGCAGCGTGTACGAGCGTCGCCGCTTCCCAGGAGCCGAGACGGGCCGCGACGAGCGCGCCGCCGGGTAGCGGTCATCATCCTGGCTCGCCCCGGCCAGAGCCAGCGGCGGGGACCCGAGCTGCAGCAGCTCTGCGACGAGGGCCGGGGAGGGCACGCGGCCGCTGCCGAGATCCTGCGGCCATCACCGGGTACTCGAGCGACAGGCCGACCGGCGCCATCGTGATCGTGACACGCCCCGGCGCCGATCGTCGGCGTCAGTGCGACTTCCGGCGTAGGCTCGGGTGGCCGGCTGGGCGCCGGCGCGGCGTCGAGGCCAGCGAGGGCTCGGCGCCACCAGCCGCCGCGCCGACAGCCAGAGTCCGAGCGATCAGCAGTCGCGATCGCGATCGGGCGTGCATGCTTCCAACTGGCGATGCTCGCCCTAGCGTTGCTGCGCGGTAGCGCTCCTCTGCCCGGCGGGACGCTCTAAGCTGGCGAGCATGGCCGTCACAGCACCCGCCGAGCCGATCGACCCCGAGCTCCAGGCGACGGCCTGGGACCTCGAGCCGCTGGTCGACGGCGAGGGCCAGGACGGAGTGGAGCGCCGGCTGGGCGACGCGCTCGGGCGCGCGCAGGCGTTCGCCGCGCGCCACGCGGGCAAGCTGGGCGAGCTCGACGGCGCGGGCCTGCGGGAGGCGATGAGCGAGCTGGCCGTCATCAATGAGCTCGTCGCTCGCGCCGGCTACTACGCGGCTCTGCGCTTCTCCACCGACACCGCCGACCCGGCCAACGGCGCGCTGCTGCAGCGCGTCCAGGAGCAGGAGACGGCGATCCAGACGACGCTGCTGTTCTTCGAGCTGGAGTGGGCGGCGCTGTCCGACGAGCGCGCCGAGGAGCTGCTCGCGCGGCGACGGGCTCGACTTCTGCGCGCCACCACCTTCGCAACGTGCGCCGCTACCGCGAGCACCTGCTGAGCGAGCCCGAGGAGAAGATCCTCGCCGAGAAGGCGCTCACCGGCGCGAGCGCCTGGACGCGGCTGTTCGAGGAGCTCACCTCGGCGATCGAGGTCACCCTCCCGGGTACACCCCACGGGGCGCACCCCGAAGGGCACACCCTGGAGGGCGCACCCTGCGGGGGCACACCCCCTGCGGGGGCACAGGCAGAGGCGGCAGGCAGGCGAGCTGCCGGGCGAGAAGGTCGCGCTGGACGTCGCGCTCAGCCGCCTGTCGCTGGCCGATCCGCGAGGTCCGGCGCACGACCGCCGAGGCCGTCACCGCGGCCCTGGCCCCGGGGCTGCGCACGCGGGCGTTCCTGTTCAACACGCTGCTCGCGGACAAGGCCACCGACGATCGCCTGCGCAGCTACCCCCACTGGCTGGCGGCGCGCAACCTCTCCAACGAGGCCAGCGACGAGTCCGTGCGTGCGCTGATCGAGGCCGTGCGCGGGCGCTATGAGATCCCCCGCCGCTGGTATCGGCTGAAGGCGAGGCTGCTGGGCGTGGAGCGGCTGGCCGACTACGACCGCATGGCGGCGGTCACCGAGGACGAGGTGAGCTTCCCGTTCGCCCAGGCACGCGAGATCGTGCTCGACTGCTACTCCTCGTTCTCCCCCGAGCTCGGCGCGCTCGTCAGGCGCTTCTTCGACGAGCGCCGGATCGACGCGCCGGTGCGCCCGGCCAAGCGCGGCGGCGCCTTCTGCGCGGCCGCGGTGCCGTCGGTCTTCCCGTACGTGCTGCTCAACTACACCGCCCGCCGGCGCGACGTGCTCACGCTCGCGCACGAGCTCGGTCACGGGGTCCACTTCGCGCTCGCCGCCCGGCAGGGGATCTTCCACCAGAGCACGCCGCTGACGCTCGCCGAGACCGCCTCGGTGTTCGGCGAGACGATCGTCTTCGGGCGGCTGCTGGAGGAGGACTCGGCGCCCGCCTCGCGCCTGGCGCTGCTCGCGGAGAACCTCGAGGACACGATCGCGACGGTCTTCCGCCAGGTGGCGATGAACCGCTTCGAGGACCTCGTGCACACGACCAGGCGCGAGCAGGGGGAGCTGTCGGTCGAGCGCCTCGGCGAGCTGTGGGCCGAGAGCCAGTCCGAGATGTTCGGCGACTCGGTCGAGCTGACCGACGGCTACCGCACCTGGTGGTCCTACATCCCGCACTTCATCGGCAGCCCCGGCTACGTGTACGCGTACGCCTACGGGCAGCTGCTCGCGCTGTCGGTGTACGAGCGCTACGAGCAGACCGGCCCGGAGCTCGTGCCCCGCTACCTGGAGATGCTCGCCGCCGGCGGCTCGCGCAGCCCCGAGGAGCTGGGCGGGATCGTGGGGGTCGACCTGGCCGACCCCGGCTTCTGGTCGGCCGGGCTGGACCTCGTCGAGCGCCAGCTGCAGGAAGCCGAAGCGGCCGCCCAGGCGTCTGGGCGGCTGTAGCCAGGGCGCCTCACAGCCGGGCGATCCGCTCGATGAGCAGATCGAGGAAACGCTCAGCGTCGATATCCACCGCGACGTGGCAGCTGGGCGGCCAGCCCGCGCCGCCCCACAGGTCGACATAGGTTCGCCCGCGCGAGAGCTCCGGACCCGTGTCGACGATCACGCCGCAGTCCTTGATCTCGAGGAGCGTCCCGTCGATCACGTGCGCGAGCGCGACGGCATCGTGTACAGGCGCCCCGTCCCACCCGTACCGACGCCTGTGGTGCTCGGCGTAGAAGCCGTACAGGTCAGCGACCAGCTTGCCGGCGACACCGCTGCCGGCGAGCCGCTCGACATGCGGCTTGCTCATCAACGCCTTGTGCGTGACGTCGAGCCCGACCATCGTCAAATCGAGCCCACTGGAGAACACACGTTGCGCTGCCTCGGGGTCGGCCCAGATGTTGAACTCGGCGGCGGGCGTAACGTTGCCCTGCGCAATCGCGCCGCCCATCAGCACGATCCCTGCCACCTTCGACTCGCAAGCTCCGGGTAGCGTGCGAGGAACAGCGCGATGTTCGTCAGCGGGCCCGTCGGAACGAGCGTGACCGGGCGCGGCTGCGTCGAGAGCGTCCTGGCGATCCAGTCGATCGCGTGCTCAGGCTCGGGCTCGCGGGCGGGTGGCGGCAGGTCGGGGCCATCGAGGCCGCTCTCACCGTGGACATCGGCGGCCACGTGACGCTCTCGCACAAGCGGACGCTGCGCGCCAGCAGCCACGGATATGTCGTCGCGGCCAAGATGGTCGAGTACGCGGATCGCGTTCGCGGTCGTCTTCTCGAGCGTCTGGTTCCCCGAGACTGTGGTCACGCCCGAGCAGCTCGACCTCGGGGCTGGCGAGCGCGAGCATGAGCGCGATCGCGTCGTCGTGACCGGGGTCGCAATCGAGGATGATGCGGGTCACGAGGCGAGTATTTCATCGATCTCGCGAGCCGTCGGCAGCGAGGGTTGCGCGCCGATCCGCGAGGCAGCCAGCGCACCCGCGGCGCACGCCCGGCTGAGCGCCTGTCCACGTTCCCGGCCCTCCAGCAACGAGACGACCAGGGCCGCGCAGAAAGCGTCACCGGCCGCGGTGCCGTCGACCGCGTCCACTCGAGGCGGCGTTGCACGGGCAACCTCTCGCCCTTGCTCGAGCAGCACCGCACCTTCTGCCCCGAGCGTGAGCGCGACAAGCTTGCCGCGAGGCCCGATGGCTTCGTACTCGTAGCGGTTGACAACGAGCAGATCGGGCTGGAGCTCGAGCACGCCGCGGGCGGGGGCCGCGTTCAAGCAAAAGAACGGCGCCCTGGCAGCTGCGGCAACGACCGCAGCGATGGGGATCTCCAGCTGACAGATCACGGCGTCCGCCGCACCCACGTCCACGTCGCCTGGGGTCAGGCGGGCGTTTGCGCCAGGCGCCACCACGATCACGTTCTCGCCGCTCGCCTCGACCAGGATCAGCGCGACGCCGCTCTCGCCTCCGTCGCGCACGACGCCGCTGGTGTCGACCCCCTCGCGCTCGAGCGAGCGCAGCACAAGATCATCCACTCCGATCCGCCCGACGAAGCGCGTGCGAGCGCCAAGCCGCGCCGTGGCGACGGCCTGATTTGCGCCCTTCCCACCGGGTATGCGTTCAAGGTCGGCATCCGTAACGGTCTCGCCCGGCCGCGGCAACCGCTCACAGCGGGCCACGAGATCGATGTTCGCCGAGCCGACCACAGTGATCCGAGGTGCCGACATCACAGCCGCCGAGCCTACACACAGTGGTTTGGATGCCGAACTGGACCCCGCGCCCACCTTAGGCTCGGGGCCGGTCGTGACGATACTGGCGTAGTGGCCTCGCCACACCGCACCCCAAGCTCGGCGGACGCCCGCATGCCGCGTGGCTGGCTCGCTGCCTGCGTGGGTGCGATCCTGGCATTCGCGCTGGTACACGTGGCGATGGCAAGCGCCGAGGAAATCACGGTTGGCCCCGAAGGGGATGTCTGGTTCACCGAGGCGGGCGTCAACGCGATCGGGCGGATCACCCCGGAAGGGCTGATCACACAGTTCCTGATCGCGACGCCCGACAGCGGCCCGGACCAGATCACGTCCGGACCTGACGGCGATCTCTGGTTCACCCAGCAGGGCGCCGACGAGATCGGATCGATCACACCGGACGGCACGATCCGCGAGCTACCCGTCCCAACCCCCTCCGTCGGCATCGCCGTCGGCGCCGAAGGAGACATCTGGTTCACCGAGCGAAGCCTCGGACCCGGGACAATCGGGCGGCTGACCCCGAGTGGCGACCTGCGGGAGTTCCAGACCAGCCGGGCATACAGCGCGCCGGCGTCGCTTGCCGCGGGGGCCGAAGGCGACATCTGGTTCACCGACGTCCCGCCCGGCAAGCCGAAAATCGGGCGGATCACCCCGGCCGGGGCCGTCGTGCAGTTCCCGCTGCCGCCGTTGCAATCCGCCTCGGACATCACGGCCGGCCCTGGCGGCGAGATCTGGTTCACCATCATGGCATCCAGCACGACCGAAGCGGCCATCGGGCACATCAGCTTCACGGGCGCCATCACCGAGACCCACGTCTCGGGCAACTTCGACATGCTCGAAGGCATCACCGCCGGCCCGGAAGGCGACGTGTGGTTTGCCGACAGCCTCGAGGATGAGATTCGGCGAATCACGCCGGCCGGCACGCTGAGCGAATGGGAAGTGCCGAACAGCCCCCAGGGAGTCGCGGCCGCCCCCGACGGGGATGTCTGGTTCACAGAGTCCCCCGAAACGAAGATCGGCAGGATCACCCCGCAGGGAGTCATCAGCGAATTCCCCGATCCCCCCCGTTCTCCGCTGCATCGTGCCTGACCTGTGGGGCAAGACTCTGGCGCAGGCCGTCCGTGCCCTTCACCGCGCCGGTTGCACGCTCGGCAGGGTCCGCCGCGCCCGCGCCCGCGCCGGTCGGCGGGAGGCGCGCGTCGTGAGTCAGGCACCCTACGCCACCGCCGTCTACCCGCGCGGAGCAGCGGTCAGCGTCAGGCTTCGCTGAGCGACCCACACAGGGCTCCGCCCGTCGGGCTAGAAAAGCCCCCCGAGCGCCCCGCCCGCCTGGTGCACCAGGTCGAACAGCGGCTGGGGGATGATGCCGAAGAAGATCGTCGCCGCGCCGGCGAGCACCGCGACGAAGGCGACCTCGGGCTGCACTCCCGCGGCGGCCTCGGACGACGGCTCGCCCGCCAGCCCGCCGCTGGCGTCGGGGCCTCGGCGTCCAGCTCGGGCGAGCCGCCCGCCAGCGCCGGCAGCGGGCTGGCGCACGCCGGCCGCACGCCGCGGCGCCGGCGCGGGCGCCTCGCGCATCCACATCGCCGCGATCACCGGCAGGTAGTAGCCGAGCGAGATCATCGAGCCGATCACGATCACCACGCCCAGCCACGTGTAGCCGCCCGAGACGGCCGCGTCGATCAGGTAGAACTTGCCGATGAAGCCCGCCGTGGCGGGGATGCCGGCGAGCGCGAGCATCGAGATCGTCATCGGCCACGCCAGCCACGGGCGCTCGCGCCCGAGCCCGGCGACGCGCCTGCGATCGAGTCGCCCAGCCCGGTTTCGCGCTCGCGCGCGACGATCACGGCGAACGCGGCCATGTTCATGAGCAGGTAGACCGCCAGGTAGAACACGGTCGCCGCCACGCCCAGCTGCGTGGCGACGACGACGCCCGCGAGCATGTAGCCGGCCTGCGCCACCGAGGAGTAGGCGAGCATCCGCTTCAGCGAGGACTGCCCGAGCGCGCCGACGTTGCCGACGATGATCGTGATCGTCGCGAGCACCGCCAGCGCCGGGCCCCAGCTGGCCTGCGCGCCGATCAGCGCGACGTCGAAGAAGCGCAGGAACACGCCCAGCGCGGCGACCTTCGTGGTGACCGCCATGAACGCCGTCACCGGCGTGGGCGCGCCCTCGTACACGTCCGGCGTCCACTGGTGAAACGGCGCCACCGACGCCTTGAAGCACAGGCCCGCGACGCACAGCGCGATCCCGGTCAGCGTCAGCGGGTCGGTGCGCCAGGCTGCCGCTCGACAGGGCGGCTGGCGATCGTGGCGAAGTCGGTCGAGCCGGTCG
The DNA here is from genome assembly GCA_963711985.1 of uncultured Solirubrobacteraceae bacterium. Lineage (GTDB taxonomy): Bacteria > Actinomycetota > Thermoleophilia > Solirubrobacterales > Solirubrobacteraceae > Palsa-744. The sequence continues at coordinate 287,627 of CAVQGG010000009.1, forward strand.
CGCCGTAGATCATCGCCAGGCCGTACAGCAGCGTGGCCGAGCCGACCGAGCCGATGATCAGGTACTTCAGCCCCGACTCCAGCGAGTGCTCGCGGCGCAGTCTCGGTGGCGCACAGCACGTACAGCGGGATCGACAGGAGCTCGAGGCCGACGAACAGCGCGACCGTGTTCTGCGCGCTCGCGAGCAGCGACATGCCGCCGATCGAGGTCAGCAGCAGCGCGTGGAACTCGCCGTGCGCCGCTTCGCGCGCGGCCAGCGAGCGCCACGCCAGCAGCACCGTGCAGGCGCCGCCGCGCGATCAGGATCAGGTTCAGCGCGAGCGACAGGTCGTCGATGCGCAGCGCGCCCGAGACGATCGACTTCTCGCGCGTTCCACTGCCAGATCGTCAGCCCCAGCGCCGCGCCGAGCGCCGCCAGGCTGAGCGCCGGCACCAGCTGCGAGCGCACCCAGCGCCGAGCCGAGCAGGCCCGACCAGCAGCACGATCACCGCGCCGCCCAGCAGCGCGATCAGCGGCGAGAGCCCCGCGAAGTCGACGTGCGGGCCTTTCAGGTGGGCGGTGGCGAGCGAGCGAGCGGGCGTCACGTGCTCGCTTCGTCGGATGCTGCCGGGTCGCGCTTCACGGCGCTCTGAGCGCCTTCGCGCGAGGCGCTCGTGCCGCCAGCGACGGCTCGCCTGCGGCTTCGGCGCGCGAGACGTCGACGCCGGTGCGCACTGCTGCGCCGACGCCACGGCCGCCTTCACCGAGCCTTCGCTGCGGTGCAGCGCGAGCTGCGGGTAGAGCGCGAGGAACAGGATCACGGCCACGAGCGGCACGAGCACGACGCCGTCGCGCACGCAGATCTCACGCGACTGCACGACCGGCGCCGACGCGGTTGTGCATCGCGCGGATGAACAGGCGCAGCGCGTACACGCTCGCCATGACCACGCCGCTGAAGGCGATGATCGCGATCACGAGCTTGGCTTTGAAGACGCCGAGCAGGATCAGGAACTCGCCGACGAAGTTCGACGAGCCGGGCATCGCGAGCGTGGCCAGCGACGACGATCAGGAACAGCGACGCGAGCACCGGCGCGCGGAAGGCGATGCCGCCCATCTCGCGGATGTCCTCCGAGCCGCCCGCGCGCTGCGGCGAGCAGCGCGACGATGAACAGGATCGGCGCCACCACCAGCCCGTGGTTGACCATCTGCAGCAGCGCGCCCTGGGCGCCCTGCGGGTTCAGCGCGAAGATGCCGAGCGTGATGAAGCCGAGCTGCGCCACCGAGGAGTAGCCGACGATCAGGCGGGCGTCGGTCTGGCTGAAGGCCTGCGCGGAGCCGTAGAGGATCGAGGCGCAGCGCGATCAGCAGCATCAGCGTCTGGAAGTGCGCCGCCGCCTGCGGGAACAGCGGCAGCACGATCGCCAGGAAGCCGTAGGCGCCGACCTTCGAGAGCACGCCCGAGAAGACCATCAGCACCTCGATCGGCATCGCGCGGTAGCCGTCGGGCATCCAGCCGTGCAGCGGGAAGGCGGGCATCTTGACGAGGAAGGCGGCCGCGAAGAACAGGAAGATCCACTCCTGCGAGCCGGTGCTCAGCGGCAGCGCCTGCAGCGAGGAGAGCACGAACGTGATGTGCCCGCCGCCCTGCTGGGCGGCGAGCACGCCGGTGGCGATCGCCGCGGCGAGCATCAGCAGCGAGCCGACGAGCGTGTAGATGACGAGCTTGATCGTCGCCTTCACGCGGTCGGGCTCCGCGGCCCCAGCCGCCGATCAGGAAGTAGAAGGGGATCAGCATCAGGTCGAAGAAGGCCACGAACAGCGCGAGGTCCTGGGCGAGGAAGGCGCCGAGCACGGCCGACTCGGCGAGCATGAAGTGGAAGTAGAAGAGGCGCGGGCGCTCCGGCGAGCGTCGTGCGCAGGTTGGCGGCGAGCGTCGCCGCGGCGAACAGCAGCGTCGTGAGGCCGACCAGGAACACGTTCAGGCCGGTGATCGCGAGCTTGTAGTGGATGCCCAGTGCGGCGATCCAGACGACGTCGGTGACGTGCTGCAGGCCGTGCGCCCGGCCTTGTAGTCGGCGATGTAGCCGATCGACAGCCCCAGCGCGGCGAGCGAGCCGAGCAGCGCGAGCCACGCCCGGGAGCGCGCTCGGCTGCGCACCGGCGAGCGAGCGCGCCGAGCAGGCCGCAGGCGAGCGGGCAGCCAGATCAGGATCGAGAGCGCGCGGCATCAGGCTCTGCAGCAGGAAGTAGAAGCCGACGCCGGTCACGCCGAGGACCAGCAGCGCGGCGTAGTAGCGCACGAAGCCGCTCTGGGCCGCGCGCACGGCGGCCGAGCCGGCGCGCACGAGGCCGGTGGTGCCGCCGATGAGCGTCTCGTCGACGAACACGCGCTCGAAGGTGTCGCGGGCGAAGCGCCCGGCGGCGACGCGGCCGGACGCACGACGAGCAGGTCGATCAGCCTCGTCGAAGTACCACTTGTTCACGAGCAGCTCGTACAGCGGCGCCCGCGCGCGCGCGGATCGCGCGCGGATGTCTGAGTTCCCGGCCGCCCACGACCCAGATGCGGTAGGCGATCGCGATCCCGGCCAGGCCGAGGACCGTGCCGAGCACCAGCCCGAACACCAGCAGGCCGGTCTTGGTGTGCGGTTCATACAGCGTGGAGGTGGCGAACGACGGGCGCAGGAAGTCGTCGATCACGAAGTCCACTTTCGGGATCTGCACGAGGCCGGCGCCGACCGCGCCGAGCGCGAGCACGCCCATCGCCACCCGCATCGGCAGCGCGCGCTCGGCGATCGCGTGGATGGGGCCGGGGAAGCCCACGTCGGTGTCCTCCTGCTCGCCGTTGGCCGGGTTGCGCGGGCACCTCGGCGTGGTGGAGATGGCCGCCTTCCAGCTCGCGCGCCTCGGCCACGGGCTCGCCGTGGAAGGCGCGGAAGATCATGCGGAAGGTGTAGATCGGCGGTCAGGAACGCGCCGATGTAGCCGGCGACGTACAGCGCCCAGTGCCAGCCGCCGCGCTCGCCGGTGACGAGCAGGATCTCGTCCTTGGAGAAGAAGCCCGAGAACGGCGGGATGCCCGACAGCGCCAGGCCGCCGATGATGAAGCAGCCGTAGGTGAACGGCATCGCCTTGCGAAAGCCGCCCATCTTCTCCAGCGACTGCTCGCCGGCCATCGCGCCGATGATCGAGCCGGCGGCCATGAACAGCAGCGCCTTGAAGAACGCGTGGGTCATCAGGTGGAACAGCCCGGCCGCGTAGGCGCCCACGGAGACGCCCATGATCATGTAGCCGATCTGCGACATCGTCGAGTAGGCGATCACGCGCTTGATGTCGGTCTGGGCCAGGGCGATCGTGCCGGCGATCAGCAGCGTCAGCGCGCCGATGACTCGCGCCGACGTCCTGCGCGGCGGGCGCCAGTTCGAACAGCGTGTGCATGCGCGCGATCAGGTACACGCCGGCGGTGACCATCGTGGCGGCGTGGATCAGCGCGCTGACCGGGGTGGGGCCCTCCATCGCGTCCGGCAGCCACGTGTGCAGCGGGATCTGCGCGGACTTGGCGAACGCGCCCACCAGCAGCAGCACGCAGCCGGCGACGAGGTCGCCGTTGTTGGTGGCGTGGCCGAACGCGCCCGCTTCGGCGGCGTGGAAGCTCCCCAGGAAGTCGAGCGTGCCGGTGTGCTTGAAGATGAAGTACGTGCCGAGCACCAGGCCGACGTCGCCGACCACGTTGATCACGAACGCCTTGATGCCCGCGCGCGTGGCCGTGGTGCGCCGGTACCAGAAGGAGATCAGCAGGTAGGAGGCGGCGCCGACGAACGCCCAGCCGACGATCAGCAGCAGGAAGTTGCCGGCGAGCACCAGCAGCAGCATCGAGAACACGAAGAAGTTCAGGTAGGAGAAGTAGCGCGCGAAGCCGCGGTCCTCGTCCATGTAGGAGACCGAGTACAGGTGGATCAGCGTCGAGACGCCGGTGACGACCAGGATCATGAACACCGACAGCGGGTCGACCAGGATCGACATCTGGGCGTCGACCCCGGCGGTGGAGGCGTAGTTCCACAGCGAGGACACCAGCTGGCGGTGCTCGGGCGCGTGGCCCTGCAGCGAGATCAGCGCGCCGAGGGCCGCCAGGAAGGCGAGGAAGATCGCGCCCGTGCCGATCCAGCCGGCGGAGCGGCCTGGCAGCGAGCGGAAGCCGAACGCGATCACGAGCGTGCCCAGCAGCGGGAACAGCAGGACGAGCCAGCCGTACGTGGTCGTGCTCACGTGTGGCCTTTCCTCATCAGCCCTGCAGCTCCCTGCAGCTCGTCCACGTCGATCGGCAGCCGGCGGCGGTAGATCGCGACGATCATGCCGAGGCCGATGCACACCTCGCAGGCGGCGACGGTCATGACGACGAGCGCGAGGATCTGCCCGTCGCCGTTGCCCCACATGCGCGCGAACGCGATCAGCGCGAGGTTTCCGCCGTTGAGCATCAGCTCCAGGCACAGCAGCACCACGAGCGGGTTGCGCCGGGTCATCACGCCGAGCGCGCCGAGCGAGAAGACGATCGCCGAGACGGCGAGGTACCAGGCGATGCTCATGACGGGTACCTCGACCCGGTCTCCACTCCCTGGCCGGGCAGGGCGACCCTGCCGACGCCCTCGGCGGTCGTGCCGGTCCCGAGCGGGCGCAGGAGGTCCAGCGGCGTGATCGGCTCGCGGCCCGACTGCTCGTCCAGCCCGCCCCGGCGGCGGGCGAGCACGACCCCGCCGACGGCGGCGATCAGCAGCAGGAAGGAGGCGAGCTCGAACGCCAGCAGGAAGCGGGTGAGCAGCAGCTTGCCGATGTAGGCGGGGGTGCCGTAGGCCTGCGGGCCGGGGACGTAGCCGGCGCCGTAGCCGCTGGTCGCCTCCAGGCCCGTGCCGAGCAGCGCGATCAGCAGCTCCACGAGCAGCGCCCCGCCGAGGACCGCCCCGAGGCGCTGGCCGATCTTCGATCGGTCGGAGCGCAGGCGCTCGCCGAGGGAGTCGGCCTCGCCGCCGACGTAGGCGACGACGAACACGTACAGCACCATCACCGCGCCGGCGTACACGACCACCTGCACGGCCGCCACGAACTCCGCGCGCAGCAGCAGGAACAGCACGGCCAGCGAGACCAGGTGGGCGACGAGCGCGAGCACGCTGTAGAAGGGGTTGCGCAGCACCACCACGCCGACCGCGCCCGCGATCACGCCGATGGCGGCGATGAAGAACAGGACCGCGCTCATCTTGCCGCCCCCGCGCTCACTCGCCCTCGTTCCTCAGCGGCGTGCGCTCGAGCGGCTCGGCGAGCAGCATCTCCTTGGTGAAGATCAGGTCGGCGCGGTCGTAGTCGGAGAGCTCGTAGTCGTGGCCCATGGTGATCGCGTCGAACGGGCAGGCGACCTCGCAGTAGCCGCAGAAGATGCAGCGCGACAGGTTGATCTCGTACACGGCCGCGTATCGCTCGCCCGCGGAGACGCGGTTCTCGGGCGTGTTCTCGGCGGCGACCACGCGGATGCAGTCGGCCGGGCAGGCGGCGGCGCACAGCGAGCAGCCGACGCACTTCTCCAGGCCGGCCAGTGCGCCGTTGGCAGGTGTGTCCTCGAAGCGGTGCAGCTTGTGGCGGCCGCGGAAGCGCGGGTAGACGGGGGTCTTCTCCTCCGGGTACTGGATCGTGACGGGGCCTTCGCGCATGCGCCCGAAGGTCGTCATCAGGCCGCGCGCGGTCTCGCGGAACGCGCGCCAGGTGCCTCGCGCGGCACCGGGCGCGGGGGTGCGCTGGACCTCGATCACGTCATCGCCGGGGCTCCACATCAGTGGGTCACCACCACGAGCACCGCCGTGACGAGCGCGTTGAGCGTGGCCAGTGGCAGCAGGACCTTCCAGCCGAAGCTCATCAGCTGGTCGTAGCGCAGGCGCGGCAGCGTCGCGCGCACCCAGATGAACAGGAACGTGATGAGCGACATCTTGAACAGCACGACGAACGGGTCGACCCAGCCGGGCGGGTGGATGCCGAACGGCAGCAGCCAGCCGCCGAGGAACACGGTGGTGACGATGCCGGAGACGACGAGCACGTTGAGGTACTCGGCGAAGTAGTAGGAGGCGAAGCGCCCGCCGCCGTACTCGGTGTTGTAGCCGCCGACCAGCTCGGCGTCGGCCTCTGTCAGGTCGAACGGCGCGCGGTTGGTCTCGGCGAAGCTCGCGGTCAGGAAGATCGAGGAAGCCGAAGAACTGCGGCACCACGTACCACATGCCTTTCTGGGCCGTGACGATGCCGGTCAGCGACAGCGTCTGCGCGGTGAAGATCACCCCGAGGAGCGCCAGCCCCTGGGAGACCTCGTAGGAGATCAGCTGCGCGGCGCCGCGCATGGCGCCGAGGAACGAGTACTTGGAGCCGGAGGACCAGCCGCCGAGCATGATCCCGTAGAAGGCGATGGCGCCGAACGCGAACAGGTACAGCGGCCCGATCGACACGTCGACCCCGTACAGCCCGACGCGGGTGCCGAAGATGTTCTGGACGTCGCCGAACGGGATGATCGCAAACGCGGCCACGGCGGTGAGGATCGAGATGAGCGGGGCCGACCGCGAACAGGAAGCCGACGGACGTCGTCGGGCCGGAACTGCTCCTTGGTCAGCAGCTTGAGGATGTCCGCGAGCGGCTGCAGCGCGCCGTAGGGGCCGACGCGGTTGGGGCCGTAGCGGCTCTGAAAGCGCCCGAGCAGCTTGCGCTCGGCGAGCAGCACGACCGGCACGAGCTGCAGGGCGACGGCGAAGATGACGATCGCCTTGAGGATCTGGATCCACCACGCTTCGTAGTAGCCGACGAGCGCGAGGGTCACGCGCGCTCCTCACCGGCGTATGACAATGGCGATACAGGCTCGGTGCGAGGGAACAGAAACTCCAGCGCGGGCGAGAACTCGACCTCGGGGGCGTCCCACACGGAGCGGTAGCCGGCCAGCTCCTGCGCGTCCTCGGGCGCGGGCGCGAGCTGAGACTCGCCCCCCTCCGCCGGCTCGCCGGACGCCCGCGGGAACGCGCGGGCGGCCTCCCGCTCCTGCCAGCGCACGCCCGTGCCGCCGATCTCCTCGAGCGTGAGCCCGGCGTAGAAGGGCACGGCCTCGAACAGCCGCTGCGAGGCCATCGAGCCGCTGAGCACGTCCAGGTCGAGGCCGACCCGCAGGGCGAGCTCGGCGAGCACCCGCCACCCCGCGCGCACGGCCCCCGGCCGCGCGATCGCTGGGCGCAGGCGCTGCAGGCGCCCGTCGGGGTGGACGATCGTGCCCTCCTTCTCGGCGTAGGCCTCGGCCGGGAAGACCACGTCGGCGTGCTCGCGGATGCCCTCGGTCAGGAACGAGGCGTGCGCGACGACCGCGCTCGCGCCCGCCAGCGCGCGCTCCCACAGCTCGCGGTCGGGCAGCTCGCGCAGCGGGTCTGCCTGCAGCAGGTACAGCGCGCCCAGCTCGCCGTCGGCAAGTCCCGCGGCGATCGCGTGCGCGTCCCGGGGGGAGGAGTCCTGGGAGGCAATGACGCCCGCGACCTCGCGACCGCCCGTGTCGCCGGCCTCACCGCCGAGCTGGCAGAGCCCGGGGCCGGCGTTGGGCAGCACGCCGGCCTCGCGCAGGCCGCGCCCGTTTGCGCCGGCGGGGATTTCGAGCAGCCCGGCGCCAGCGGTGGCGGCCATGCCGAGGGAGCCGGCGACGCCCAGCAGCGCCCGCGCGCCGGCGGCTCCGCCCGGACCGGCGCTGAGCCGCTCGCCCCATAGGACCACGACCTCGCCGGCCGGCGCCCGGCCGTCGTCGGCGCCCGCGGCGGGGGAGTCCTGAGCGGCGCCCGCGCCTGCCAGCAGCGCCGCCAGCTCGCGCACGGCGTCGGGCTCGGCGCCGGCCTGGCGAGCCAGCCGATCCGCGTCCGGGCCGCCGGCGAGCGCGGCAGCTAGCGCCGCGGCGAACACGCCACCAGCACCCGGCTCATAGCGCACGGACAGCGCGGCGACCGCGTCCAGCGAGCTGGCCTGCGGGGAGGCCACCGCGAGCTTCAGGCCGCGGCGGCGCACGCCCTTGCGCAGGCGCAGGTCGAGGATCGGGGCGTCGTTCACCGGGTCGGCGTCCAGCACGAGCACCGCGTGGGCGAACTCGAGGTCGCTGACCCTGGCCTGCAGCCGCGGGTCGCCCAGCGCGCGGTGCAGCTCCAGCGGCAGGGTGCCCGCGCGACGGGAGTCGACGTGCGGGGAGCCGAGGCCCTCGCGCAGCAGCCGCGCCAGCAGGAAGCCCTCCTCGCTGCTGCTCTGGCCGCCGGCGATGGCGCCCGTGTGCGCGCCCGCGCGGGCCAGGCCCGCGGCGGCCTGCGCCAGCGCGCGCTCCCAGGAGACGGGCCGCAGCTGGCCGCCATCGCGCACCAGCGGCTCGATCACGCGCTCGTCGACGTGGAAGGACTGGTAGGCGAAGCGGCCCTTGTCGCACAGCCAGCCGTCGTCGACGTCGCCGTTGTCGCGGGCGAGCACGCGCAGCGCGAGCTCGTCGCGGACGGTGAGGGTGACGTTGCACTGGGCCGGGCAGAACGTGCACACGGTGCCGGCGTCCTCGACGTCCCATGGGCGCGCCCTGAAGCGGTAGGGCCGGGAGGTGAGCGCGCCGACGGGGCACAGCTCGACGATGTTGCCGCTGAACGGCGCCACGTAGGGGTGGCCGTCGAAGGTCGAGACGTAGGAGTGGGCGCCGCGCTCGAGCAACACCAGCTGGTAGTCCTCGGCGACCTCCTGGGAGAAGCGCACGCAGCGGTAGCAGAGGATGCAGCGCTCGCGGTCGATGGCGATCAGGGGCGAGAGCTCGAGCGGCTTGACGAAGTGGCGCTTGGGGTCGACGAAGCGCGAGATGCCGCCGCCCCAGCCGAAGGTGATGTCCTGCAGCGGACACTCGCCGCCCTTGTCGCACACGGGGCAGTCGAGCGGGTGGTTGACCAGCAGGAACTCCACCACGGAGCGCTGCGCGGTCTTCGCCCGCTCGCTCTGCGTGTACACGACCATGCCGTCCTTGACCGGCGTCGAGCAGCCGGTCTGCAGCTTCGGGATCCCCTCGATTTCCACGAGGCACATGCGGCAGGCGCCGACCGGCTGGCCGAGCTTGGGCTCGTAGCAGAACACCGGGATCTCGACGTCGCCGTGCTTGGCGGCGTCGACCAGCATCGCGTTCTCGGGCGCCTGCACCTCGCGGCCGTCGATCGTGAAGGTGATCGTTCGCGGCTCGGGTCTTGGCATCACACCGCTCCCGTGGACAGTGGCGGATTCGTGCGACGGGCCTCCATGTGCGCCTCGAGCTCGTCGCGGAACTTGGCGATCATCGAGCCGATCGGCATGGCCATCGCGTCTCCGAGCACGCACAGGCAGTTGCCGATGATGTGCTCCTGCACCGAGGCCATGATGTCGAGGTCCATCGGCGTCGCCTCGCCCGAGTCGATCCGTTCGAGCATCTTGACCGTCCAGTTGGTGCCCTCGCGGCAGGGCGTGCACTTGCCGCAGGACTCGTGGCGGTAGAACTTGGCGACCTTCAGCGCCACGTCGAGGATCGGCGTGGAGTCGTCGACGACGATGATCGCGCCCGAGCCGAGCATCGTGCCGGCTTTGGCGAGCGAGTCGAAGTCGTAGGGGACGTCGAGGTCCTCGGCCTTGAGCACCGGCGAGGAGGAGCCGCCCGGGAACCAGCACTTGACCTGGCGCCCCTGCGGCGGTCCGCCGGCGAGGCCGTAGACGATCTCGCGCGAGGGGGTGCCCAGCTCGATCTCGTAGTTGCCGGGGCGCGCGACGTGGCCGGAGACCGACACGACCTTGGTCCCGGTCGAGGTCTCCACGCCGAGCTTCGCGTACTCCTGACCGCCCATCGAGACGATCGCCGGCACGGTGGAGAGCGTCTCGACGTTGTTGATCAGCGTCGGTCCCTGGTAGAGACCCTGGATGGCAGGGAACGGCGGCTTCAGGCGCGGGTTGCCGCGCTTGCCCTCCAGCGAGTCCAGCAGGCCGGTCTCCTCGCCGCAGATGTAGGCCCCGGCGCCGCGGTGCACGACCAGCGACAGCGAGTGCCCCGAGCCGAGGATGTCCTCGCCGACGTAGCCGGCCGCGCGCGCTTCGCGCAGCGCCGCGTCGAGCACGTCGGCCTGCAGCGCGTACTCGCCGCGGACGTAGATGAAGGCGCGGCTGGTTTCCGCGGCGTAGGAGGCGATCACGATCCCCTCGATCAGCGTGTGGGGGGTCTTCTGCATCAGCTCGCGGTCCTTGAACGTCCCTGGCTCGGACTCGTCGGCGTTGCACACGAGGTACTTGTCCATCGAGCCTTTGGGCAGGAACGAGATCTTCGTGCCCATCGCGAAGCCGGCGCCGCCGCGTCCCCGCAGCCCCGAGGCTTTGAGCTGATCCAGGACCTCTTCGGGCGAGGACGCCAGCGCCTTGCGCAGCGACTGGTAGCCGCCGCGGCGCTCGTAGACGTCGAGCGTGCACAGGCCGGGCTCGTCGACGTCGGCGAGCAGCAGGAGCGGGGTCCCACCCGCCCGGGAGGCAGGTGCGGCCGCGGTCGCCCGCCGCGCCAGCTGCTTGTCGGGCAGGACGGGCCGTCCCGCGCGCACGTCATCGAGCAGCTGCGGCACGTCGGCGGGGGTGAGCGGGCCGACGTACACGCCGTCGACGGACGCCATCGGCGCGATGTCGCAGGCACCGAGGCACTCGAACGAGCGCACGTTGATCTCCGCATCCCCACCCGTCCCCGGCGGCGCCGACCCGTTTGCGCCGGCGGCCTCGCGCATGGCCTCGTACAGCTCGTCGGCGCCGCACAGCGAGCAGGAGATGTTCGTGCACACGTACACGCTGTGGCGCCCCACCGGCGCCGTCTCGAGCATGTCGTAGAACGTCGCCACCGACTCCAGGTAGGCGGGCGTCACCCTCATCACGCACGCGACCTGCTCGATCGCCTCCGGCGAGCACCAGCCGTGCACGCGCTGGGCCGCCGCGAGCGCAGGCAGCACGGCCGAGTGGCGCTCGGGGTAGTCGGCCATGTGGGCCTCGATCTCCGCCCGCAGCTGCACCGGCACGGCCGTCACCGCCGGGTCGGGGATCTCCGCGGGGTCCTTGTCGAGGTCGACCGCCTCGTCCCAACCGGGCACCCGCGAGCCGTGCTCGAAGCGCGTGACCTTCATCAGCGGTCGATTCCACCCAGGATCGGATCGAGCATCGCGGTCGTTGCGATCATGTCGGCGATGTAGTTGCCCCGGGCCATGGGCGCGAGAGCCTGGAGGTTGACGAAGCTCGGGTCGCGCATGTGCACCCGCGCTGGCTTGGACGAGCCATCCGAGCGCACGTAGCAGCCCAGCTCGCCACGGGGCGACTCGATCGGGTGGTACACCTCGCCCGGGGGCACCCTGAACCCCTCGGTGACGAGCTTGAAGTGGTGGATCAGCGCCTCCATCGAGGTGGCGAGCTCGTGCCGGGGCGGCAGCGCGACCTTGCGGTCCTCGGTGATGTGCGGTCCCTCGGGCAGCCCGTCGAGCGCCTGCTCGATGATCTTGACCGACTCGTAGATCTCGGCCAGCCGCACCGCGAAGCGGTCGTAGTTGTCGCCGACGGTGCCCACCGGGATCTTGAACTGGAAGTCGTCGTAGGAGCTGTACGGGTCCGCCTTGCGCAGGTCCCACGGGTTGCCCGCCGCGCGCAGCAGGGGACCGGTCACACCGAGTGACAGGAGCGTGTCGGCGTCGAGCGGGCAGGTGCCGCGGAGTCGTTGCAGGACGATCTCGTTGGCGTTGAGGATCGCGCCGTACTCGTCGGCGCGCTTCGGCATGACGTCCAGGAACTCCTTCAGCTTGTGCGCGAATCCGGCGGGGATGTCCTCGATCACGCCGCCCACCTGGAAGTAGCGGGTGTGCATGCGCGCTCCGGAGGACATCTCGAACAGGTCGAGGATCAGCTCGCGCTCGCGCACGCAGTACAGGAAGATCGAGATCGCGCCGAGGTCCAGCGCGCTCGTGCCGAGCCAGATCAGGTGGGAGGCGATGCGGTTGAGCTCGAGATGGATCACGCGCAGGTACTGGGCGCGCCTGGGAACCTCCACCTCGGCCAGCGTCTCCACGGCGCCGCAGAACGCCATCGCGTTGAAGTAGTAGGACAGGTAGTCCATCCGCTCGACGATCGGGATCACCTTCCAGTAGGCCTTGTCCTCGGCGGTCTTCTCGATCCCCGTGTGCACGTATCCGACGATCGGTTTGATGTCCCTGACGACCTCTCCCTGCAGCGTCACCAGCAGTCGCAGCACGCCGTGCGTGGCGGGGTGGTGGGGGCCGAAGTTCAGGGTCAGCAGCTCCTGTGTGGCCTCGTCGATCGTGCTCACTCGCCTGTGCCCTCCTCGGTGCGCGACTCCAGCCAGCCGGCCTCGTCGCGGGTGAATATCACCGGTTCGCCGCCGAGCGGGAAGTCGCGCCGCTGGGGATGTCCCTCGTAGTCCTCGGGCATCAGTATCCGGCGCAGGTCCGGATGCCCCTCGAACACGACCCCGAACATGTCGTACACCTCGCGCTCCTGATGGTTGGCCGTCGGCCAGCCCGCCTGTGCCCCCCCGGGTGCGCCGTCGGGGGCCTCGCCCGTCACCGACTCGACCGTCGGCGCGTCGGTGGGCACGCGCAGCTTGACCGTGATGCGGTCCACCCTGGCCATGTCCAGCAGCTCGTAGAGCACCCCCAGACGCGGCTCGTGCGGGTAGTAGTCCACACCGTGCACGCTCGCCAGGAACGTGTAGCCCTTCCCGCGAAGATGGGCGAGCACCGCGCGGATGCGCTGCGGGTCGACGGTCAACGTGGCGCGCCCGCGGAAGAACAGCGTCTCGCGCACGACGCCCTCCCCCTCGGCCTCGTGCAGCTCCTGGGCGATCAGCTCGAGGCCGGTCGCGTCAGGCACCGGGCAGGACCTCCTCTGTGCCGCGCGCGCCGTAGCGCTCGCGCCAGCCCATGTCGGGGTCGTCCTGGACCATCTTGCGAAGCTTCAGCACTCCGTGCATCAGCGCCTCGGGGCGCGGTGGGCAGCCCGGCACGTGGACGTCGATCGGCATGAACTTGTCGGCGGGCACCAGCGCGTAGTTGTTGAACACGCCCATCGAGCTGCAGCACGCGCCCATCGAGATCGCCCACTTGGGCTCGAGCATCTGGTCGTAGAGCCTGCGAATGATCGGCGCCATCTTGATCGATACCCGCCCTGCGAGGATGATCAGGTCGGCCTGGCGCGGGGAGGCCCGGAACGCCTCGAAGCCGAACCGCGCGATGTCCATGCGCGCGGCGGCGGCGTGGAACTGCTCCATTGCACAGCAGGCCAGCCCGAAAGCGAGCGGAAAGAACGAGTTCGAGCGCGCCCACGCGACGGTCCTGTCCAGCGTGGTCGTCAGCACGCGCTCTTCCACGTAGCGTTCGAGCTCGGAGCCCTCCAGGTGCGCCGGTTGGTTGGCACCCTCCAGGTCGCCGCCGCGCAGCAGCTGGCGCGCGTTCAGGCTCTGCACGCGCAGGCCGCCGCTCGCCCCCGGCAACCCCGGGGCGCTGCCGCGCGGCGAGAGGGGCTCACGTCTCACCTCCACTCCAACGCTCCCCTGCGCCAGACGTAGGCGAAGGCGACGAACAGCAGCATGATGAACACGATGCTCTCCACGAGCGCGAAGCTGCCGTAGGCGCGCAGCTCGATGGCGATCGGGTAGAGGAAGATCACCTCGATGTCGAACAGTATGAACAGCATCGCGATCAGGTAGAAGCTGATCCCGAAGCGCATGCCGCGCTTGATCTCGGACGGCAGGCCGCACTCGTACGGGTCCTGCTTGTGGGGGGTGGCGCGGCGCGGTCCGAGGACCGAGTTGAGGACGGCGAACGCGCCGCCCACGCCGCCACCGAGAATGAGGAAGACGATCGCCGGGAGATAGCTGCGCAGCACCGCGCGCTGTTATATCACTGCTTGTGGCAGGGTGTTACATAGTGGCAATCGGCTCGAAATCGGTGCAGTGACCGAGGCGGTGGTTGCGGGCGCGCTGGTGGTCGCGGCGTTGAATGCGATGTCGGGCGTGCTGGGCGCATCGATCTGGTATCGCGGCGGTGCGGCCACCGATCGCAGATTGTCCGCCGGGCCGGTGCGCACGTTCTGGGTGATGCTGCGCGTGGGTCAGGGCTCGGCGCTGGCCCTCGCGGTCGCCGTCGGGTCGCTGGCGGCGGCGTCCAGGTACTCCAGCGAACACCTCTTCTACCTGTACGCGCTGCTGCCGCTCGCGGTCGCGTTCGTGGCCGAGCAGCTGCGCGTCGCCGCGGCCCAGACGATCCTCGATCAGCGCGGGCTGGAGAGCGCCGCGGCGGTGGGCGGCCTGCCCGAGCCCGAGCAGGAATCGCTGGTCGCGGCGATCGTGCGCCGCGAGATCGGCGTGATGGCGCTGTCGGCGATCGTGGTGGTCTTCCTCGCGCTGCGCGCGGCGGGCACGGCCCACGGGTTCTGAGCGTGAGGGCCGAAGGCCCGCTCACGGGCGATCGGAGGGAGCCCACACCGTCGGGACGCGGGGCTGGATGCCCGCGGAGCTATATATTCCCCGCGCATGAAGGTCGCAGCCACGACGATGGTCCTGCTCGCCTGCGCCACGGTCCTGAGCGCGTGCGGGTCGCAGGGGATCCAGCTCGCCAGGACCAGCCCCTACTACAAGGGCGCGGTCCTATTCCTCGATCACTGCTCCGGCTGTCACACGCTGGCGGTGGTCGGCTCGGAGGGCTCGGCCACGACCGTCTCCAACCGGGTCAGGACCAACGGGCCCAACTTCAACTTCCGCAAGGAGGACGTCGAACAGGTGCTCTTCGCGATCCGCAACGGCGGCTTCTCCGGTGCGATCATGCCCGAGAACCTGGTGGTCGGCGAAGACGCGCACGCGGTCGCGGAGTTCCTCGCGAAGTACGCGGGGCTCAAAGCGGAAAAGGTGCCCGCCACGAACATCACGCTCTCCAGCAGGTAGCGCAGGTCGTGGCTTCGTCCCGACCGGGACGCTTCGCGTGTCGGTCGTGCCGAAGTCACGCCCTGCTTGGCTGAACGCGGGCTTTGTGACGCAGGCGCGCTGCCACGGGCGGATAGGCTCCCAGCGTGCTCGACCTCAAGCTGATCCGCGAGGACCCCGACGGCGTTCGCGCTGCGCTGGCGCGGCGGGGGGAGCAGGACGCCGCCGGCCTGGACCGGGTGATCGAGCTCGATCGGCGCCGTCGTCAGCTGCTCCCGCAGCTCGAGGGGCTGCGCGCTGAGCAGAACGAGGCCAACGCGCGCATCAAGTCAGCCCCCGACGCGTCCGAGCGCGAGCGCGAGATCGCCTCCATGCGCGGCGTGGCCGCACGCGCGAAGGAGCTCGAGCGGCAGCTCGGGGAGGTCGAGCAGGGCCTGAACGACGCGCTCGCGCCGCTGCCCAACCTGCCCGACCCGACCGCCGCCCCGGGCCCCGGGGACGAGCTCGTGCGCGAGGTCGGCGCGGTCTCGCAGCTCGACTTCCAGCCCCGCGACCACCTCGAGCTGGCGGGCGAGATGATCGACATGGACCGCGCGGCCAACCTCTCGGGGGCGCGCTTTGCGTACCTGAAAGGCGACCTCGTGATGCTCGAGCTGGCGCTGGTGCGCTGGGTGCTCGAGAAGCTCCGCGGAGCGGGGTTCGAGCCGGTGATACCGCCGGTGCTCGTGCGCGAGCGGGCGCTGTACGGGACGGGCTTCCTGCCCGACACCGAGCAGCAGATCTACAGCCTGCCCGAGGACGAGCTGTTCCTCCTCGGCACCTCCGAGGTCGCGCTGGCCTCCCTGCACGACGGCGAGATCATCGACGGCGAGCGGCTGCCGCTGCGCTACGCCGGCTTCTCGCCGTGCTTCCGACGCGAGGCGGGGGCGGCGGGCAAGGACACGAGGGGCATCTTCAGGGTGCATCAGTTCGACAAGGTCGAGATGTTCAGCTTCGTTGCGCCCGAGGACTCGGCGGACGAGCACGAGCGGATCCTGGCCATCGAGGAGGAGATCCTGCGGGAGCTGGGGCTGCCCTACCGCGTGGTGAACATCGCGGTGAGCGACCTCGGGGGCTCGGCCGCGAAGAAGTACGACTGCGAGGCGTGGCTGCCGAGCCAGGGCCGCTACCGCGAGCTGACCTCGTGCTCGAACACCACCGATTACCAGGCCAGGCGCCTGAACATCCGCACGCGTCGCGACCGTTCGACGGAGCCGCAGGGGAAGCCGGCGGTGGGCCAGCGCACGCAGACGCTGCACACGCTCAACGGCACGGCCGTGGCGGTCGGGCGCACGATCGTAGCCGTGCTCGAGAACGGTCAGCGCGCGGACGGAGGCGTGGAGCTGCCGCAGTGCCTTCTGCCGTACGGCGCACCCGCGGCGCTCTCCCCGGCGCCACGGGTCTAGATAATAAGAAGATAGTCTCCGCGACCACTGTCAAGCTCTGGTGCGGGGGCCGTGCGGCGTGGAGGAAGTTCAGCGAACGAGGATCCTGGAGGCGATGGCCGAGGCGATGGCCGAGGGCGCCGGCGGCGGCAGCGCTGTGACGGTGGCCGACGTGATCGCGCGCTCGGGGGTGTCGAGCGCGGCCTTTCACGACACGTTCGCCGATCGAGAAGCCTGCGTGCTCGCGGCGTTCGACCTCGGCGTGCGGCGCGCGCGCAAGAGGATGGTCGCCGCCTACGCGGCGGAGCCGCGCTGGCTGGACGCGGTCAAGGCGGCGCTAGCGGCGTTTCTGCGGTTCCTCGAAGACGAACCCGCGTTGGGACGTCTGCTGGTCGTGAACTCGATGAGCGGCGGGGAGCAGGTCCTGCGCCGCCGCGCGCAGGTCCTCCGCGCACTCGCGGCGGTGGTCGATCGCGGTCGCCTGGAGCGCTCCGCCGGCAAGCCGCAGCCCCCCGCGGTGATCGCCGAGGGCGTGGTCGGCGCGGTCCTGGCGGTCCTCCAGAACCGGCTGCTGGCAGACGAGCGAGGTGCCGTGATGGAGCTGTTCGGATCGCTGGTCAGCATCATCGTGCTCCCGTACCTCGGAGCTGGGGTCGCGCGCCGGGAGCTGACGCGACCGGCGCCCCGCATCCGGACCGCTGCCGAGACGGGATCGAAGGGCGCCGGAAGGTCGGTCGAGCACGGCGGCGGCATGAGGCTCACGTATCGCACGGCGCGCGTCCTGAGCGCGATCGCCGACTATCCGGGAGCGAGCAACCGCGAGGTGGCCGACCGCGCGGACATCATCGACCAGGGTCAGATCTCCAAGCTGCTCGGCCGGCTCGAGGCGCGGGAGCTGATCGAGAAGATGGGTGAAGGCCGCACGCGGGGAGCGCCCAACGCGTGGCGCCTGACCGAGCGGGGCAAGCTGGTGCTGAAAAGCGCGGCGGGCGCCCACTGATCGCTAGCCGATCTCGAACACGATCGACCGCGCCGTCCCGTGCACGGGCGCGAGCGTCAGGCGGTAGGCGCCGGTGCTCAGCACCCCGTGTCCGCCGAGGCGCCGGCTGTTGCGCCCGCTGACCGCGGTGATCGTGAGCGAGTGCGGCAGCACCTGCCAGCGCGCGTGTCCGCGTGTGCGAACCCGCTTGGCCAGCGACACGCGCACGCGCGCGGCGACGTCGATCGTGAAGGTGAATCCGAGCTGCGCGATCCTCGGGCGGCTCGTGTTCAGGGCGATGAGGGTCTTTGCGGTGAGGGCGAGTCCGGACAGCTGGACCGACGGCTCGCCGGTTGCCGCGGCGGTCGCTGCGCCGGCCGGCGAGCCCGAGGGGCCGCCCGTGCTGGAGCTGGAGGAGCCAGCGGAAGTGCTGGCGCCTGCCGATCCAGGGCCTTCGCTCTGGCCTCCCCCGCTCTTGCCGTTTTCTTCGGAGCCCGTGGGTTCTTCGCCCCCGCCTCCGGCGGGCGGCTGGAATGCGGCGATGCCGTTGGGGGTGCCGACCCCGGTGGGACCGTCGTAGCCCGTCCCGGCCAGGCAGATCAGGTGCGATGAGCAGCTCGCCGCGGCCTCTTCGGAGGCGGTGCACCCCGACAGGCCGGTGTCTATTTCGAAGGGTTTGCCGCATTCCCCGTTCGAGCCTTCGATGACATCGTGGAGCGAGCCGGGGGATCGCTTCTGGCTTTCGTAGAGCGTCCTGGCCGGATAGGGAGTTTCGCCGGCGCCCCCGGCCAGGGCGTAGACGGAGGCGACGATCGGAGAGGCGAGGCTGGTGCCGCCGATGGTGCACCAGCCGGGCAGGTGTTCTTTTTTGCCGCCTTCTTCGTAGGTGGTCTCGCAGGAGGGACTCGAGTCGCGGACAGCGACGCCCGTGTAGGGATCTGCGTCGGCGGAGACGTCGGCGACGGCGCGTTTGTCGCCGCATTCGACCGAGGGCCAGTCCGAGACCCTCTGCTGCCAGGGCTGGGCTTCGAACACCGCGCTGCAGCCACCCCCGCCGGCGCCGTCGCCGTTCCAGACAGCCTCGCCCGCCCAGGTGCCGTTCGGTTCGAGGCTCAGGCGGGTTCCGCCCACGGCGACCACGCTCGGCGAGGAGGCCGGGAAGAAGGCGAAGCCGCGCTCCAGGCTGCTTTTCGCATCCCAGCCCAGATAGCCGTAGTCGCCGGCGGCCGCTGTTATCACGGTGCCGGGATGGTGAAATGCCGCGCCCTCATCGACGCATTCGCGCCCATGCGCGCCTTCGACGCACTCCGGGCCGCCCCAGGAGTTCGAGACCTCGGTGGCGCCGAGTTGCACGGCCGTGTCCTCGGCGATTCCAAGATCTTCATAGGAAGGCGCGCCGGCCTCGACGAGCGCGATGTGGCAGCTCTGGCAGATCGCGTGGGCGGTCTCGACGTCGAGTGAGACCTCCACCGTCCATCCCTCGGCTTCTTCGGCTTTTTCGCGTTCTGATTTCGAGCCTTTGCCGGCCGCTTCCAGTTCCTCTGCGGTCTCGGGGAAGGGCAGGTTGCCGGCTTCGCCGTTCTGGTTGACCTTCTCGAAGCAGCCGCTCCCGCAGTCTGGGAGATCGAATTCTTTGTCGTAGGCTTCCAGGTCGGCTTCGATGCTGAGGTCGTTGTAGGAGTCGACCAGTGCGATCGTCTGCGCGGAGGGCGCGCTTGTGGGCAGCTGGTAGGCGGTGTGCAGGTCCTGCGGTCTCAGGCCCAGCTGGCCGGCGGCGGGCGACGGCGCGGCTGCGCGGGCGGCGGCGCGGGTGACCCCCAGGGGGTGGGTGTACGCACGGGCTTCCGCAGTCCTCGGAAGGAGCTGCAGCGCCAGGCACGTGGCGTGACCCGGCGACGGAGGCGGACAGGCTTCGCGCACCGTGTAGGCGGAGGGCGGCAGCGGCGAGACCGTTCCCGCGGCCGTGGCCGCGGAGCAGAGCAGGACGAACGCGGCTGCCAAGGCGGCCGGGCCCAGCGCGGCTGTGTGGCGCGTGCGTGTCCTCATCGTCTCGCTGTGTCTTCCCGGATGAGGTCGGCGCGCGGGCGGACTCGCTTTAGGACCTGCGACGGATGCAGACGCAAGCGGATGGTCACTGGATGTTCACAGCCTGGTCACCGGAGCGTCACGCAGTGGCGGGCGCAGCCGTTCATGATGATGATCGGGACGGTGGGACACGGCAGGCGCAGGGCCCGGTCGATTTCGGGACCCGGTTCCGCGAGCGCACCGAACCGCGCAGGGCGCACAGAACGGGGCGGGAGCGAGACCCGTCCCGTTCGCCATTAGGCTGATGTCGGTGTCGTCCTCGTTCGGCTTTCTGCTGGCGTCAGAACCGCCCCCCCGCCGGGTGGGCGCGATCGTCGCGCTGCTCGCCGTGGCGCTGTCCACCCTGATCGTGTATCCGCTGGCGCACGTCGCGCCGGTGGTGTCGCTGGGCGTCGTCTACCTCCCCGCGGTGCTTGTGGTGTCGATCACCTGGGGCGCGTGGCTCGGGTTTGCCACGGCGGTGGTCAGCGCGGGGGCGTTCAACTTCTTTCACATTCTTCCTGCCGGGCAGTTCACGCTTCAGGACGCCAGCAGCTGGGTCGCGCTGGGCGCGTTCGTGGTGGTCGCCGTCCTGGCGAGCTCCGTCGCCGACGTCACGCGCGCACGAACCCGTGACGCGGAGGAGCGCCGGCGGGAGGCCGACCTGGCCGCGGAGATGGCCACGCTGCTGCTGCGCGGAGGCAGTCTCGCCGAGGATCTGCCGACGGCCGCGGCGCGTCTGGCCCAGGCGCTGGAGCTGCACTCCGCCGCGATCACGATGGAGGCGGTCGACGGGGACGAGCGTACCGTGGCGTTCCCGCTGCGCGAGGGCACACGGCGTCTGGGCACGCTGCTGGTGGGGGCCGACGCCTCCGAGGCCCACCTGCGCAGGTTGCAGGAGCGCGTGGTGCCGGCGTTGGAGGCGCTGATGAGCGCCGCGCTCGAGCGCGAGGGGCTGCTGGGCGGGGTGGTGGAGACGGCGGCGCTGCGCCGCGCGGACACGGTCAAGACGGCGCTGCTGCGGGCGGTCTCGCACGATCTGCGCTCCCCCCTGACCGCCATCTCGGCCGCCGGCGAGGCCGTGGGCTCCCCGTCGCTGTCGCCTGGCGAGCGCCAGGAGATGGCGGTCGTCATCCAGGAGGAGACGAAGCGGCTGTCGCAGCTGGTCGACAACCTGCTCGATCTCTCGCGGCTGGAAGCCGGCGCGGCCGAGCCCCGCCGGGAGTGGACCTCGATCGACGAGCTGATCCGCTCGGCGGTCGCCGAGGTGGGGGTCGCCCCGGAGGCGTTCAGCCTCTCGATCGACCGCGACCTGCCGCTGGTGAGCGTCGACCCGGTGCAGATGGAGCGCGCGTTCGTGAACGTGCTGGAGAACGCGCGGCGCCACTCCGGCGGGCACCCCGTGTCGGTCAGGGCGCGCGCGGTGCGCAGCCTGGCGGGCACCCGCCGGCCGGCCGCCCCGGCGGATGGTGGCGGCGCGGAGCGCGCGCACGGACAGAGGCCGGCCCGCGACCGCGTGATCGCGCGCATCGTCGACCGCGGCCCCGGGATTCCGCCGGCTCAGCTGGAGCGGGTGTTCGAGCCGTTCTACCGTGCCGGCACCCCCGGCAGCGGGCACCGTGGATCGGGGCTGGGGCTGGCGATCGCCCGCGGCTTCACCGAGGCGAACGCCGGGTCGCTGCACGTGGAGTCCCTGCCGGGGCAGGGCGCGACGTTCGTGTTCGAGCTGCCGCTGGAGGAGCCCGGCGGAGAGACGGTGCCCGGCGGGTCATCCGCCGCGGGCGCCTCGGGCGACGGTCGAGCGCCGGTTGCGCCGGCCCCCGGCCGAGAGCCGGCCACGTGAGCGGGCAGGCGCCCGCCGAGCCCGCCAGGCACCCGCGCGTGCTCGTGGTCGATGACGAGCCGCAGATCGTGCGCGCGCTGAAGGTGGTGCTGCGCGAGGCGGGGTTCGAGGCGGTGCCGGCCGAAACGGGCTCGGAGGCGCTGGACCGCGCGGCGGTGCGCCCGCCGGAGGCGGCGATCGTCGACCTCGTGCTGCCGGACCTCGACGGCATCGCGGTGACGCGCAAACTGCGCGAATGGAGCGAGATGCCGATCCTGGTGCTGTCGGCTGTCGGTGAGGAGGAGCAGAAGGTCAGGGCGCTCGAGGCCGGGGCCGACGACTACATCACCAAGCCGTTCGGCACGCGTGAGCTGGTGGCCCGGCTGAACGCCGCGCTGCGCAGGGCAGCGCGCGGGGAGGAGGAGCCGCGCATCGAGGTGGAGGGGTTGGAGATAGACCTGGCCGCGCGGCTCGTCCGTCGCGACGGCGAGCCGATCCACCTGACCCCGATCGAGTTCGACCTGCTGCGGGAGCTCGCACGCAACCGCGGGCGGCTGATGACCCACCGCAAGCTGCTGGCGGAGGTGTGGGGTCCTGAGTACGTCGAGGACGTCCAGCCGCTGCGCACCCACATCGCGCGGCTGCGCGCCAAGATCGAGCCGGAGGGCGTGGAGGGACCGCGCTACATCGTCACCGACCCCGGGATCGGGTACCGCTTCTCCGAGTGACGGGCGCGGTGGCCGCGGCCGGCCGTCACGAAATCGTTATGCGCCGGGCGGCATTCGTTACGCGCCCGTGACGCAGCGGCGCCCATAGTCCTCCCCATGGACGCCGTCGCCATCGTTCTCGGGATCGCCATGTTCGCGATCCTGCTGCTGATCATCGAGGGGATCGAGCGGATATGAGCCTTCCGCTCCCCCTCGGCTTCTTCGTCGCGCACATGAGCGGCGCCGACTTCTTCGGCCTGGTCGTCTCCGTGCTGGTGATCGGCTACCTCTTCTACGCGCTGATCCGCGGGGAGAAGCTCTAGGGCATGACGTTCACCGGCTGGCTCACGATCGTGCTGTTCGCGGTCATCCTGACCGCGCTCGCCTTCCCCTGCGGCAGCTACATGGCGAAGGTCTACACGGGCAAGCGGGTCATCCTCTCGCCCATATTCGCCGGGCCCGAGCGGTTCCTGTACGGCCTCCTGCGGGTCGACCCCGAGCGTGGGCAGGACTGGAAGGCCTACGCGAAAAGCCTGATCATCTTCTCGCTCGCCGGTTGGCTTTTCTTGTACCTGGTCCTGCGCACGCAGGACGCTGCCTGGGTTCCCCACGCGCTCAACCCGCTCGGCTACCACTCGGGCACGTGGAATGTGACGTTCAACACGGTGTCGTCGTTCATGACGAACACGAACTGGCAGTACTACAGCGGCGAGACGACCATGAGCTACCTCAGCCAGATGATCGGGCTGACGGTGCAGAACTGGCTCTCGGCGGGCATCGGGATCGTCGTGGCTGTGGCGCTGGTGCGCGGGATCATCGGGCGCAGCGGCAAGAGCATCGGCAACTTCTGGCAGGACCTGGTGCGCACGATCCTGTACGTGCTCGCGCCGATCTGCGTGCTTGGCGCGCTCGTGCTCGCCTCCCAGGGCGTGATCGCCAACCTGTCGAACCACCTGACCGTCCATACGATCACCGGCCTCACCCAGTCGATCGCGATGGGCCCCGTGGCCTCGCAGGAGGTGATCAAGGAGCTCGGCACCAACGGCGGCGGCTTCTTCAACACCAACTCGGCGCATCCGTTCGAGAACCCGACCGCGTTCACCAACTTCTTCGAGATGCTGCTCGTGCTGATCATCCCTGCGGCGCTCGTGTTCATGTACGGGCGCATGACCGGCAACCGCCGCCAGGGCTACGCGATCTACGGGGTGATGATGGTCATGTTCCTCGGCGCCGCGTCGGTCGCCTACATCGCCGAGGCCCACGGCTCGCCCGCCCAGCACGCCGCGGGCCTGCACACGCACGTCATCTCCGGCTCCACCGGCGGCAACATGGAAGGCAAGGAGCAGCGCTTCGGGATCGCGGGATCGGCGCTGTTCGATGTGGTCACGACCGTCACCTCGTGCGGCGCGGTGAACAGCGCGATCGAGTCCTACACCGGCATCGGCGGCGCCGTGCCGATGGCCAACCTGTCCGCCAGCGAGGTGATCTTCGGCGGCGTCGGCACGGGTCTGTACTCGATCCTGTTGTACGTGCTGTTGGCCGTGTTCATCGGCGGGCTGATGGTCGGGCGCACACCGGAGTGGCTCGGCAAGAAGCTCGAGGCGAGGGAGATCAAGCTCGCCGGGCTTGGCATCCTGATCACGCCGCTTGCGGCGCTGTTCTGCACCGCCATGGCCACCGCGAGCAGTGCCGGGCGCAAGTCGATCTCCGAAGCGGCGCTCTCCAAGGCGGGCACCAATACGCCGCAGGGCTTCTCCGAGACCTTCTACGCCTACCTCTCCCAGGCGAACAACAACGGCTCGGCCTTCGCCGGCTACACGGGATACGTACAGCCGAACGCCGGCAACCTCGGCGCCCACGGCATCACGTTTGCGGACATCCTCGGCGGCTTCGACATGATGTTTGCGCGCTACGCGCCGATCCTGTTCGCGCTCGCGGTGGCCGGCGCGCTGGCGGGCAAGCGCGTCACACCCGCGGGCCTCGGCACGATGCGCACCGACAACCCCACGTTCATGGTGCTGCTGATCGGCGTGATCGTCCTCGTCGGCGCGCTCACCTTCTTCCCCGCCCTCCTGCTCGGCCCGATCGTCCAGGGCCTGACCGGACACCTCTACTGACATGAAACGCGACATAGTCACGTCGGTCATCGGGATCATCGTCTTCGCGATCCTGCTCGGGCTCGTCTACCCGCTCGCCATCACGGGCATCAGCCAGGTCGCGTTCCCGGGCGACGCCAACGGGCAGAAGGTCTACGTCGACGGCAAGCTCGTCGGCTCGAAGATCATCGGCCAGAGCTTCGCCACGCCGGTGCTCGAAAAGAACGGCAAGGAAAAGGTTGTGAAAGGCGCGGTGGTGACCGAAGCGGACCCGCGCTACTTCCAGACGCGCCCCTCGGCCACCGAAGGCGGGGCGGACAACGCCGCCGCTAGTACCTTCTCCAACCACGGGCCCAACAGCGTCAAGACCAAGGAAGCCGATGAAGAAAACATCAAGGCCTATCTCGAACTGAACGAGAACCCGGCCACCAAGACGGAATACGACCCCGGGCTGACCGTGGCGAAGATCCCGGTCGACGCGGTCAACAGCTCGGCCTCGGGCGTGGACCCCGAAATCTCGAAGGCGAACGCCTGGATCCAGGCCTACCGCATAGCGGCCGTGCGCCACCTCTCGCTGGCGACGGTCGACGGTGAGATCTCCAAGTACACCGACGGGCGAGGGCTCGGCTTCTCCGGCGAGGAAGGCGTGAACGTGCTCGAGCTCAACCTCGCTCTCGACCGTCTCACAGGAGGAACGAGCTGATGTCCGCGCAGATGCCGGCAACCCACGAACGACGGGCGGTCTCGCTCTTCCAGCGCGACATCGTCGCCCGTGCGCTGGTCGACAGCCTCAAGAAGCTCGACCCTCGCGTGCAGATCCGCAACCCGGTGATGTTCGTGGTGGAGATCGGCTCTGTCATCACGACCGCCACCTGGCTGATCCAGGTGTTCGGCGGCAAGCCGCTCGGCGGCGGTCACGAGCCCGCCTGGTACACGTTCCTGATCGCGATCTGGCTGTGGCTGACGGTCGTGTTCGCGAACATGGCCGAGGCCTTCGCCGAGGGTCGCGGCCGCGCCCAGGCGGACACCCTGCGGTCGATGCGCAAGGAGACGGTCGCAAGGATGCGCGACGGCTCCACCAGGGCGGCCTCCGAGCTCACGCGCGGCGACGTCGTGGTCGTTGCCGCGGGGGAGCTGATCCCCGGCGACGGCACCGTGATCGAGGGCATCGCCACGGTCGACGAGTCGGCGATCACGGGGGAGTCCGCGCCGGTGATCCGCGAGTCCGGCGGCGACCGCAGCGCGGTCACGGGCGGCACGCGCGTGACCTCCGACGAGATCGTCGTGGAAATCACCCAGGAGCCCGGCAAATCCTTCCTCGACCGCATGATCGCGCTCGTCGAGGGCGCGGAGCGGCGCAAGACCCCCAACGAGATCGCGCTGAACATCCTGCTCGCGGCCCTGACCCTGATCTTCGTGATCGTCGTGGCGACGCTGCGCCCGTTCGGCCTGTTCGCCGGCACGACGATCTCCGAGACCACGCTGATCGCGCTGCTGGTCGCGCTGATACCCACGACGATCGGGGCGCTGCTGTCGGCGATCGGGATCGCCGGCATGGACCGCCTGGTGCGCCGCAACGTGCTCGCGCTGTCCGGGCGTGCCGTGGAGGCATCCGGCGACATCGACGTGCTGCTGCTCGACAAGACCGGCACGATCACGATCGGCAATCGCCTCGCCTCGGAGTTCATCCCGATGCCGGGCGTGCCCGAGTCCGAGCTGGCCGAGGTCGCGCAGCTCGCCTCGCTCGCGGACGAGACGCCCGAGGGGCGCTCGATCGTGGTTCTGGCCAAGCAGTACGGCATCCGCGAGCACGACATGGCGACGCTGCAGGCCGAGTTCGTGCCGTTCACCGCGCAGACGCGGATGAGCGGCGTCGACATCGACGGCAGGCGGCTGCGCAAGGGCGCGGGCGACGCGATCATCGACCTCGTCAAGACCGAAGGCGGCTCCCCGCCGCCCGAGCTGCAGGCCCAGCTCGACCGCATCGGCAGCGAGGGCGGCACGCCGCTGGCGGTCTCGCGCGACAGCCAGGTGCTCGGTGTCGTCTACCTCAAGGACACGATCAAGGAGGGCATGAGGGCGCGCTTCGACCAGCTGCGGGCGATGGGGATCAAGACCGTGATGGTCACCGGCGACAACCGGCTGACCGCGGCCAAGATCGCCGAGGAGTCGGGCGTGGACGACTTCCTCGCGGAAGCGACCCCCGAGCGCAAGCTTGCGCTGATCCGCGAGCAGCAGCAGGACGGACGGCTCGTGGCGATGACCGGCGACGGCACCAACGACGCGCCGGCGCTGGCCCAGGCCGACGTGGGCGTGGCGATGAACACGGGCACGCAGGCGGCGCGCGAGGCGGGCAACATGGTCGATCTGGACTCCAACCCGACGAAGCTGATCGAGATCGTCGAGGTGGGCAAGCAGCTGCTGATCACCCGCGGCGCGCTGACGACGTTCTCGATCGCCAACGACGTGGCCAAGTACTTCGCGATCCTGCCGGCCGTGTTCATCTCCACGTACGCGACCAGCGCGGGGGGCAAGGGCCCGCTGCACGTGCTCAACGTCATGGACCTCGGCACGCCGCGCTCGGCGATCGTCTCCGCGATCATCTTCAACGCGATCGTCATCCCGCTGCTGATCCCGCTGTCGCTGAAGGGGGTGCGCTACCGGCCGATCGGCGCGAGCGCGCTGCTGCGGCGCAACCTGTGGATCTACGGTCTCGGCGGGATCATCGCGCCGTTCATCGGCATCAAGCTGATCGACCTGATCGTCCACAACCTGC
>CAVQGG010000010.1:0-5851 GCA_963711985.1 uncultured Solirubrobacteraceae bacterium
GGCGCCTAGCCGGTCGCAGGCCCCGCGCCGCCCGCGAGCCGTGAGCGCGCGCGGCGGCCCGGTCGGGGGGACATGCCGTATCCGAGCGGCGCAGTATCGTAGGCGGCGGTGAGCCGGGAAGCCTGGTCGGCATTGTTTCGAGCTGTCCCAACCATGTGCCGCGACCCTCGCCTCCCGATTCGCCTCCCCGGAGGCCGGCGCCGCCTTCGCGGAGGAGACGCGCCGTCATGAGAGTGCAGCCTCCCCTGCCGTCGGCATGGCGTCGCGAGGCGCTGCGCACGAACCTGTGGCTGGTGCCGACGGCCGAGATCGTGCTCGCGGTGGCGCTGTTCGCCGGCACCAACGCGCTTGATCGGGCGGCGTACGACGGCACGCTGCACCTCCCCTCGTGGATCATCGGCGGCACGGCGGACGCCGCCCGGCAGATCCTGACGGCGATCGCGGCGGCGGTGATCACGGTGGTGACGCTCGTCTTCTCGATCACGATCGTGACGCTGACGCTCGCCTCGACCCAGTTCGGGCCGCGCATGCTGCGCAACTTCATCCGCGACCGGATCACGCAGTTCACGCTCGGGAGCTTCGTGGCGACGTTCGTGTATGCGATCCTCACGCTCGGCTCGATCGGCCCGGGCAGTCACGGCGAATTCGTCCCGCACGTGTCGACCACGGTGACGCTGGCGCTCGTGGTCGGAGACGTCGCGGTGCTGGTCGTGTTCATCGATCACATCGCCAAGTCGATCCAGCTGCCGCAGGTCATCGCCAGCATCGCCCGCGACCTGTCGCGGGCGATCGACGCCGAGGCTTCGCTGCCCGCGGTCCGTGGTCCGAAGTCGGGGCCGTCGCTGTCGGAGATGCTGGTGCGACTGGACGAGGACAGCGGCGTCGTCCGTGCGCCCAGCAGCGGCTACCTGCAGTACGTCAGCATGAGCACGCTGATCGACATCTCCTCCCGCAGACACGCGGTGATCCGCCTGCTGCATCGCCCGGGCCACTTCGTCGTCGAGGGCGAGCCGCTGGCGAACGTGTGGCCCACCACGGCGGCGCCCGGCGTCGCGCGAGCGCTCGGCGGGGCGCACGCCACGGGCCCCCACAGGACCCTCACGCAGGATCTCTCGTTCGCGGTCGATCAGCTCGTGGAGATCGCCATCCGCGCGCTCTCGCCCGCGGTCAACGACACCTTCACGGCCATCGCCTGCATCGACTGGCTGGGTGACGCGCTGTGCGACATCGCCGATCGCTGGCGGCCGGCCACCGTCCATCGCGACGCAGCCGGCCACGTGCGCGTGATCACCGTCACCGTCAGCTTCCGCCGCCTGGTCGAGCGCGCGCACGACAAGATACGCCAGGCCAGCCGCGCGATGCCGGCGGTGATGATCCGCCAGCTCGACGGTCTCGCCAAGGTGATGGCGCACACGACCTCCGCCGAGCAGCGTGAGCTGCTGCTCGAGCAGGCGGCGATGATCCTGCGCGCGAGCGAGGAGTCGGTGCCGGAGAAGGCGGACCGCGCGGACGTGCGGCGCCGATACGAGGGCGTGCTGAGCGCCGCGTCTTCCGGGACAATGCGTCCGTGGCCGACGAACAGGGACACCTGAAGGTCTTCATCGGCATGGCCCCGGGGGTGGGCAAGACGTATCGCATGCTTCAGGAGGGCGCGGCCGAAGCCGACAGCGGGCGGGACGTGTTGATCGGCTATATCGAGCCCCACGGGCGCGCCGAGACGATGGCGCAGGCGGAGGGCCTGGAGATACTCCCGCGTCGACGGCTGGTCTATCGCGGCACGCCGCTGGAGGAGATGGATCTGCCGGCGCTGCTCGCGCGCAAGCCCGAGCTGTGCCTGATCGACGAGCTCGCCCACACCAATGCGCCCGGCGTCGAGCACGAGAAGCGCTACGAGGACGTTCGCGACGCGCTCGCGGCGGGGATAGACGTCTTCTCGACGGTCAACGTCCAGCACCTGGAGAGCCTCAACGACCAGGTGACCCAGCTCACCGGCGCGCGCGTGCGCGAGACGATCCCCGACGAGGTTCTGTCATTTGCGGATGAGGTCGTGCTGATCGACCTGACCCCCGAGGCGTTGATCGGGCGCCTGCGAGCGGGCAAGGTCTACCCCGCCGAGCGCGTGCCGGCGGCGCTCAACCACTTCTTCAAGATCGAGAACCTCGCGGCGCTCCGCGAGACGGCCCTGCGCCAGGTTGCGGAGGACGTCGAGATCAAGCGCCTGGTGCGCGAGCCGAGCCCGGTGCTGCGCCGCGACGAGGAGGGGCTGCCGGCCCCCGCGGAGGCCGGCCCGCAACAGATCGCCGAGCGCCTGCTCGCGCTCGCGACCCTCGCGCCGCACTCCGAGCATGTCGTGCGGCGCGCCTGGCGCTCCGCCCAGCGCCTGGACGCAGAGCTCGACGTGCTCGTCGTGCGCCCGCCCGGCCGTCCACCGAGCCCCGAGGACCGCAAGCGCCTGGAGGAGCTGAGGCGCCTGACCGCGATGCTCGGGGCGCGCCTGCGGGTCGAGGAGGGCGAAGACGTGGCGGCGGTGGCCGTCAGGGTCGCCCGCTCGCTGGGCGCCACCTACCTGCTCATGGGCACACCCTCCGAGCGCCGCGGGCTGGCCCGTCTGGGCGCGAGCTCGGAGCGGACGCTGCTGATGCGCCTGCTGCGAGGGTTGCCGGGCGTCGACGTGCGCATCGTCGCCGATCCGGCCCTGCGCAGGCTGGCGGCGGGGGAGGAGAAGTCCGCCGAGGCGGCAGGAGTCGAGGGGGCAGACGCCGAACGTGTCGATGCCGACGCCTCCTCGAGGACCGGCTAGGGTCTACCGGGCCCCCGGATCGTGAAGGTGGCGCAGTCGTCGGGCGAAGCCACTACGATCACCCGAGCTGGTCTCCGGCAGTCCGTTCCAGCCACGAGTATGAAGATGTCCCACCCACACACCCGACCGCTTTCGCTCGCGATATCGCTGGCGCTGCTGGCGTGCCTGCTGGCGGCGCCCAGCGCGCTCGGCGGTCCCGCCAGGCCCCGCGCCCACGCGGCCAGCTCCTTTCTGACCGGCATCGGCGACGAGCACGCCTCGATGTTCGCCAACCCGCTCTACCAGCAGCTGCACACCAAGATCGTCCGCTACATCGCCCCCTACGACGCCGCCGTGCATTCCTACTCGCTGGACCAGGCGATCGTCTTCATCCGCGACGCCGAAGCCGCGCACGAGCAGGTGCTCGTCGCCTTCTACCACTCGGAGTACACCCCCACGAAGCTGCCGAGCGTGGCCACCTACCAGCGCGACGTGGAGAAGTTCGTGAAGCTGTTCCCCCACGTCAGGCAGTACCAGTCCTACGACGAGGCCAACCGCGGCAACGAACCCGGCGCGTTCTCGAGCCCCTCCGCTGCGCTGGCCGCCAAGTACTACCAGGCCCTGCGCCGCGTGTGCCTGGGCTGCACGGTGATCGGCCTGGACGTGCTCGATGCGTACAACATCGAACCCACGCTCCAGTACATCAAGGAATTCAAGCAGGAGGTCGACCGCCTGAAGACGGTGATGCCGACGATCTGGGGGCTGCACAACTACTCGGATGTCAACCGCCTGCAAGGCTGGCGCACGAGGGAGATCCTGCACGCCTTCGGCGGGCAGGTGTGGCTCACCGAGACCGGGGGAATCGTGCAGTTCGGCAGGGGCTTTCCGAACAAGCACGGCTCGGGCCTGACGCGCGCCGCGAAGGTGCTCAAGTTCATGTTCGCCGACGCCGCCGTCCATTCGCAGATCAAGCGCCTGTACGTCTACGACTGGAACGGCGGCACCAGCTCGACACGCTTCGACGCCGGGCTGATGAACGCCCACGAACAGCCGCGCCCCGGCTACGTCGTCGTGTGCCGTCAGCTGCACGCGGCCGACTGCGCCGTGAAGACCGCCAGCAACTGATAGCCGGCTAGGCGAGCTCGTCAACGCCGGCTGCGCGCGCGACCCGGCGCCGGCGCCGCGCCGCTGGGACGGCCGCTCGCTCTCGTTGCGCGCCAGCCGCATGGCGCACAGGGCGAGCAGCCCGGCGGCGGCGGCGGCGGGAGCGAGCGCCTTCAGCGGGTATCTGCTGCCCGAGTGCAGCTTCAGTTCGAAGGCGGTGTGGTCGCCGGCCCTGTAGATGCTCACCAGGCCGGCGTGGTCGATCCCGAGCAGCGTGGGCGCCAGCGCCGCGAACAGCGCCCACGCGACGATCGCCAGCAGGCCCCCGCGCAGCGCAGCCGCGGACAGGCGCAGGCGCGGGGTCGCCCACGCTGCCAGCAAGAGGCCGCCGCCGGCGGCCAGGAAGAATGGCCAGATCCCGCCCCAGCCGCGGCCGAGCCCGTAGGCGGAGGCGATCGTGGGCTGGAACAGGCCTTTGTACAGGTAGCGCATCCAGGTCACCGTCTCGTTCTCGTAGCCGACCAGCGGGTGCGTGACGGTGGCGATCACGGTCGTCGTGATCGAGACCGCCGCGAGCGCGATCGTGGGTCCGGGGAAGCGCTTCAGCGCGAGCGCGATCGGGAAGGCGAGGAAGGGGAGCAGCGTGTCGAGGAAGCGCGGGCCCATGAAGCCGCCCCCGAAGGGCAGGTAGTAACCCGAGTTGTAGAGCAGGAAGCACAGGCAGATGCCGCCGATCGTGAGCGCCTCGGCGCGCCTGCCGCGCCTGTAGAGCATCACCGTGCCGATCGCCCCCATGATCAGCACGGGGGAGATGGTCAAGAGGCCCCGCGAGTCGAACAGCAGCGTCGCCAGCACCCTCAGGCTCGGTGCGCCGATCCCGAAGAAGCCTTTGTGCTGGCGGGGCACGTCGGAGTAGGCGAGGTGCGTCCAGGAGTGAAAGGCGTAGTGGTTGTAGAGCAGCAGCGGCACGATCCCGACGACGCCGCCGGCGAGGTAGGCGCCGCCACGCCGCAGGACTCCCCGCGGCGTGAGGGAGTCCCTGCGCGAGAGCAGCAACAGGCCGAGCACGATCGCGGCGAAGAACGTCGGGTACTCCGACGAGAATGCGTAGCCCATCGCCAGGCCGGCGAGCGCCAGCAGCATCGGGCTGGGCGGACCGTCGCGCTCGCGCAGCATCACCCAGAAGGCGGCGAAGCTGAGGAAGGTGGTGAACGCGTGCGAGAACAGCAGCTGCGAGAACGGCAGCATCATCGTGCCCAGGCCGAGCACGACCGCCGCCGCCACGCCATAGCCGGGCTCGTAGCGCTCGGCGACGCGCCACACGAGCAACACCAGCAGCAGGCCCGGCAGCACGCTGCCCCACAGGCCGATCAGGTAGATCATCTCGTCGCCCGGGTGGTCCGGCGGCGCCACATGCGAGTCTGTCCAGGATTCGGCGTGCACGAGGTTCAGCGCGTCGTAGAACGGGAGCGAGAACAGAGCCAGCCCGGGCGCCCGCGCGGAGTAGTAGTGCCCCTTGTAGTAGACCTTGTCGCCCGTGTTCGCCTGATATGGGTCGATCGTCGTGCTGTCGTCGTTGAGCGCGCGGATCAGGTCGTAGTGGGAGGTCTGGTTCCAGGAGAAGCTCTGGATCATCACCGCGGAGGCCAGGCCCACCAGCAGGACCGCCGCCAGCGCCAGCCGGGGGCGCGCCAGTCGCGGGCGGCGCGGCCGGGAGGGTCGGCGGGCGCCGCCATCGGCGACGGCGGGGGGCGGGCTCGCGGGTCCAGCCGGGGAGGCGCTCATCAATCGGTGCCGTGCAGGGCCTTGGGCCCGGGTCCGATCTCGTAGATGAAGATCGAGCCCGCCTGCCGTCGCGTGATGCCCAGGCCGGCGATCGGTTTGCGCGCGTTCGCGGCGGGGTCGTCCGGCTCGGGGAACACCCAGCCCTGCTCCGGCGGGAGCCCCTTGGGCAGCACGGTGTGGAGC
>CAVQGG010000011.1:0-1566328 GCA_963711985.1 uncultured Solirubrobacteraceae bacterium
ATTGGAGGCCCATTATGCGCGGCGACATTGAGGTCGGGGCACGCCTTCCCGACTATGAACTGCCCGACCAGGACGGCGTCGTGCGCCGTCTGTCGGACCTGCAGGGCTCGAACCCGATGGTGCTCCACCTCTCACGCGGCGGGTTTGACCCGAAGGAGCATCGTTTCCTTCACTATCTGGTCGACGCATACCTCGACTTCCGGGTCGGGTATACGCGCGTGGCCCTGATCTCGACGGACAACCAGCTCGAGATCAATGAGTTCCGCGATAGCGTCGGCGCGCAGTTCCCGTTCCTCTCTGACCCGAAGCGAACGGTGCGGAACGATCTCGACATCGTCGAGTACACGGACCCCGTCCACGACCCGATGGTCCCGCATACGTTCGTGCTCGCCCCTGGGCTCGAGATCTCCGCGATCTACAACGGCTACTGGTACTGGGGGCGCCCGACGGTCGCAGAGCTGCACCGCGACTTGCGCGAGGTCATGCGCAGCCTGCGCCCCGACTTCGATCTGGGCGCACCAGGGCTGCGCGAGGCCTGGGATCGCGGCGAGCGCGAGCAGTTCCTGGTGAGTCCAGTCGAAGGAGAGGCGATTCGCTACACCGAGGGGACTGAGGTGGGAGTGAAGCGATGAGCGATGGTCAGCGTCGTCAAGCCGATCCGGGGCGAAGGGCCCGACCGAAGAGGTGTCCCCGGCCAGGGCCGCGAAGCGATCAGGCCCCACCGGTCAATGGCCGTGCCTCTGTAGGGCCGACTACGAGGTCGTGAAGGTCGCCGCCCACCTCGAGTCGACTGGACTGTTGGAGCCCGCCGGCCTTCACCGGCTCGAAGCCGGCTGTTCGGATCAACCGCTCGACTTCCTCGCCAGCACGGTCGTCGTCGGTCACGTAGAAGAGGACCGCCAGCTCCGGTGACCGTTTGCTAGAGGACTCGAGGATATCGGCCGACAGGGTTCCAAACGCCATCGCCAGGCGCGCCCCCGCCGGCAACCACCCGGCTACAACCTCGCCAGAGGATTGCCCTTTCGGCAGGAGACGTGAGACGTTACCTTGTGCGTCGATGCCGAGCGGGTTGCTCGGAACGACGACGAGCTTGTCGGTTAGCCGGTCGGCGATCTCGTCTATGACGCCCTTCAGCGCGGTAAACCGTAGCGCGAGGACGACGGCATCGGCGCCCTGCAACGCGTCGCGGTTGTCGCCGGCGACGACCGCAGCGTGGACCGATCTCTGCAGCCAGCGTTCGTGCCGATTCATTGTCGGCGCTCGAGAGCCGCAGGGTCTCGCCGCCTGAGGCCAGCAGGCGTGCGATGCCCGATCCAATCTCTCCAGTGCCGATGACGCGCGGTGGTCATGACCGAAACCTCCGCGTGCGGACTGTGCCGGCGTGGTCTGGCAAGGAACAGTCGGGGAACACGCCGCCTGGTGTGATCTCAGAATGCATGGGATGACCCTCTCTCTAATGGCTTCGTTAGAAATGATTGGTAGGGGCCTCGGTGGCCGGGGGACTGGCCAGCGTCGATGTGACGGATCTCGCCTGCTGATCGCGGCATTCACTCGGGCTCCCCGGCGGCCGTACTCGACAGCCACTGAGGGGGGGTCCAGTCCCCCTCTGGGTCCGTGGTTTGCCCCACCTCGATCAGATGACCGTCGGGATCGCGGATGTAGCAGCGGATCTCGTACTGGTGCTGCTTCGGCGGCGTCAGGAATTGGGCACCACGGGCGCTCCATTCGGCGTAGACGGCCTCGATGTCTTTGACCCGGATATTGAGGAAACTGCTGACCCGGTCGGGGTCGCGTGGCGTCTCCAGCGTGACCGCCGGCTTGTCGTCGGTCGGGCCTCCGCCGACATTGATGATGATCCAGCTGTTGGATAGTGCGACATAGGTTGGCTCTCCCGGCGAAGGCCACCCTGCCGCCGAGTACTTCGGTGTAGAAGCGGCGGGAACGCTCGACATCATCTGAAACGATGAAGTGGGCCAAGACCAGCTCGTCGTCGATGGTGCTCATGCTGACCTCCGTCTCTCGAATTTGCCACTATGGTCACGCGGTGCACCCCGCATCGCGCCTGTGCGTGCTCTTGGTCCGATGCCCGCTCGCTGTGCGGTCGCCGCCGCACGTTCGCCGCCCGCTTCCGTCACGATCTCCCGTTTTGAGGAGCGCGATGGGGTGTCGCTCCGTGACGACAGCCCCACGGTCAGTGTCCTGCACTTTGGCCGCCGTCGATGTGCAAGACCTCTCCGGTCACGAAAGGCGCCGACTCGAGATAGAGGACTCCACCGACCACGTCCTCGATCTCGCCCACCCGACCGACGGGGTGCAACGCGCCCATCCCCGCGTAGGAGCTCTCGTCGTGTGTCGCCGTTTTGATCACGCCAAGCGACACGGCGTTTACCCGTAGACCACGGGAGGCGTACTCGATCGCAAGCGATTTGGTGGCCGCAACCAGGCCCCCCTTGGTCAGGACGGACAGCGCGGCTGGTCGACCGCTATCCGCCTGCTCGACGAGCGTCGTCGAGACATTGACCACGTGCCCATGACGCTGGTCGAGCATGTGTTTGATCGTTCGCGTCGTGATGTGAAAGAAGCCCGCGAGGTTGACGGCGACCAGGGCGTTGAAGTCCTCGAGGGTGTAGTCCGTGAAGGGCTTGCCGATGTAGATCCCGGCGTTGTTGATCAACGTGTCGATCCGCCCAAAGCGCTCGACCGCCTCCCCCACGACACGCTGCGCCGTCTCAGGGTCGGCGATGTCGCCTCCGACGGTCACGATGCCGGAGTCCTCAGACGGCCCGATCGATCGAGCAGTCGCGATCACGGCGTATCCGAGCTCACGGTATGCCCTCGTCAGGCCCGCGCCGATGCCCTGCGAGGCGCCGGTGACGATCGCGACCTTCCCGTCGTTGCGCTCAGGCGAAGGGATCACTCGACGAGGTAGGTCTCGTAGATCACGCCTGCGGGCTGGCGGCCGCCGACGCTGATGAACACGCCCTTGTTCAGCCAGTCGAGCTGGGGCGCGGCGGTCTCGATCTGGGTTGAGGTGCGGAAGGTGTACTCGCTGGCATCGACGTCCTCCCCGCGCCCGAGACGCGCGAGCACCTCGGCGCTGCCGTGCCGGATGCTTCGAGATTGCACGTAGAGCAGATCGCCGCCGTCGGTCTGCAGCGTGTAGCGGATGTCGCCGAGTGCGGTGCCGTCCGCCAAGAGGATCTGCCAGTCCGCGCTGGCGCCGGGGAGCAGCTTGCCGTTGATCTCGGGTCCGGTGAATGCTCCGCCGGTCAGGGGAACGATACGCCGGCGACCTCGCGCGGTGTCGCCGAGATCCACTGGTCGTGCGAGCGTCGCCTCCAAGCGATAGACCTTGCGCAGGCGAGGATCTGGAAGTTCGTTGCTCATCGTCGCTCCTGTCAGGGCTTGCCCGTGCCGCGGCTATGGGTCGAGCACACGGTACGCCGCAGTGGGCCGGCCGTCTTCCTGGGTCAGGCTCCGAGATCCCGGACTTGACTTCCGCTCGGATGAGAGCAAGATGTCTGCGGCCCGACGGGAGCTTCCTCGGTCGGAGCAGGGCCGGGGGCGAGGAAAGCGCGGCGGGCACCGCACCGGTAAAGGCCGGGAGTCCAAGCTCGAGGTCGCGGTATTGCGCTGAAAGGAGAGGTTGATGGCGACGACGTACGAGTCCGTGGAAGATCTCGCGCACGCGCTCAGGCGGGCGGAGGAGGCACACGGCAAGCACGAGCAGCGAACTGGCCAGGCCGACCCGGACTGGCCGGACTGGTACGCGCTCTACATGGTGCGTGAGCGCGCCGGCGAGGAGCTGCCGGTATGAGCAGCGACTATGACGTGATCGTGCTCGGTGGCGGCTCGCCGGGCGAGCACTGCGCGGGCGCGCTCGCAGATGGCGGTCTGCACGTGGCCGTCGTGGAGCGCGAGCTCGTTGGAGGCGAGTGCTCCTACTGGGCTTGCATCCCGTCGAAGACGCTGCTGCGCCCGGGCGAGGCGGTCCACGGCGCGCGCGAGGCGGCCGCGAGCGCCGAGGTCGACGTCGAGGCGGCGCTCGCCTGGCGTGACGCCATGGTCTCCGGCTACTCCGACGCCGGGCAGGAGCGCTGGCTCGCCGGGCAGGGCATCGACCTGCTGCGCGGCAGCGGGCGGCTCGCCGGCCCCGGTGTCGTCGAGGTCGACGGCGTGCGCCACACGGCCGACCACGTGGTCCTCGCGAACGGCGCCGATCCGGTCGTGCCACCCGTTCCCGGCCTGCGCGAGCTCGACGGCGTTTGGACCAATCGCGAGGTGACATCGATGAAGGCCGTTCCGCGCCGGCTGCTGATCCTCGGTGGGGGGCCGGTGGGCGTGGAGATGGCTCAGGCCGTTCGGCGACTCGGCGGTGAAGTGGCGGTCATCGAGATGTCCGAGCGCGTGCTCGCGCGGGAGCCGGCGCCGTTGGGCGAGGCGCTTGGCGAGGTGCTTCGTCGCGACGGCATCGAGCTCGCGCTGTCCGCGAACGCGACCGGCGCGCGGCGCGAGGGCGAGGACTATCTCCTCGAGATCGACGACGGGCGCGAGCTACGCGGTGATCGGCTGCTCGTCGCCACCGGTCGGCGTCCGCGGGTGGTCGGGCTCGGCCTTGAGACCGTCGGCGTCGAGCCGGACGCGCACGGAGTGCCGGTCGACGCACACCTGCGGGCGGCGGAGAACCTGTGGGCGATCGGCGACGTCAATGGCCTGTGGCCGCTGACCCACGTCGGCAAGTATCAGGGCGAGGTGGTCGCCGCGAACATCCTTGGGGAGCCCCGAAAGGCCAATTACGAGGCCGTGCCGCGCGTCGTCTACACGGACCCACAGGCCGCGGCGGTGGGTGCGTCCGCAGGCCGCTTCAGCGCCATGGTGCCGGTGTCGGAGGTCGCGAAGACCGCGACGTATACGCGCGCGTCCGCGGAACAGAACGGCTTCCTGACGTTGCTCAGCGACGGCGCGCGACTGACGGGCGCCTACGCGCTCGGCCCGGAGGCGGGTGAGTGGCTGCAGCAGGCCACGCTCGCGATCCGCGCCCACATTCAACTCAATGTCCTCGCCGACACAATCCAGCCGTTCCCGACGTTCTCGGAGATCTACGTCGCCGCGCTGAAGGCGCTCCACGGCGAGATCGCGGCGGCGTCCAAGGCGGTCGGCGCGGGACCGCCGATGGCCAGCTGAGCCGACCGAGACCTCGATCTCAGTCTCAGGGCAGCATGGGAAGGCCCCAGCGCGAGTGGTTGGACGGCACTCACGAGGATTGTGAGACGCTTTTCGAATGCCGTTTACCCCCGAGCTGTTCTCCGCGCCGGTGCTCGAGAGACTTGAGGAGCAGCGGGAGCACGAGCTTGTGAGCGTCCCCTTCTTCGACGGCCTGATGGCGGGGGAGCCCGATGCCTTGGTCAAGTCGTTCGCGGGCGTGCCCGAGCTGCACGACCCCATACGCGGGCGCGTCAAGGGCACACGGGCCTTCGAGGCGTTCGTATCCGAAGCGAGCTCGTGGCTCCGCCAGCACAACTTCTCGGTCGACGACGTGGGGCACGGCGTCACTGAGCGACACGGCTTCGAGGAGGTCATTCTCCATTTCGACGGTCAGAACGGGCGAGTCGATCTTCCAGTCGCGATCGTGGCCGACCGGCGGCCCGACCTGCGGATCGAGGAGCTTCGGATCTATTTCAGCAGCTGGCCGATCGCAGGCCGCCACGTCAACCGGCCACCTCTGCTGCAGCCCGATCCGGAGCTGCGCGAGTCAGACATTGTGGGCGACTACCAGGTTGCGCTCGCGGCGGGCGACGTCGACGCGATCGTGGCGGCATTCGAGCCGGACGGCTACACCCGCGAGCCGTCGGGCGGGCGGCACGTCCACAGAGGTCGCGATGGCCTGCGCTCGTTCTACGAGCTGTTGTTCTCGAACGGCGGCGGCATCCCGCTGGAGCACTGCGCAGTGATCGACGACGGCCGCTCATGTGCCCTGGAGTACAATGTCGTGCGCTCGGGCCAGACGGAGCTGCCGCCTGAGGCCGGGGTCGCTGTCTACGTGCGCGGTCAGGGCGGCAAGCTTGCTGCGGCCCGCATCTACGACGACACCGACCCCCCGCTCGCTCTACGCAGGTAAGAACGGGCCCTCTGTGGCCGCGATGGCCTGGCGGCACCTTAGCGTCGAGGGCGATCCGTGTGCATACGCGCCGCAGCGAGAGTTCGGTTCGCGTGCGGCGTCGCCGATTGCCGCAGCAGTCGCCGACAGCATGAACTCCGACGCCCGCCCTCCCTGGCCGGCCCTGTCGGGCCGGGCAACCAGGGAGGCAGGTCGATGCAGGATCGCTACGTCGCCCAAGCGCGTGCGGCGCCGGCAAGCGTAATGGTCAAAGCGGTCGTCCCGGTGCCCACTTCACGTCTGGCAGCGCGTTCACGCGCCGGGTTCCAACGCGTGATCCACGGCTGCTACTTGAACAAGATCGCGGTGGCGCGCCGGGCAGATGCTGCTTCGCCCCGGCGGTGCGCGAGTCGCTGCACGTCGACGCGGCCGCCGCGCAGGACTGGGTGTCGCTCTCGAAGCTTGACCTGGGTGGGCTACAAGCGCGAGACGAGTTCGGCCACGATTTCCGCAGCGGGCTGTGGCTGTTTGGCGAGCGCAACGCTCTGTCCGGCCCACAGCGATAGCGCCTCGATCTCGCCGGTCGTTCCAACGAGCGGGGGCGCAGGGGAATATCGAACGATGGCTTCGCCCGAAGCGAAGTGCGCTATCACCTCGCCGTTCTCCCGGTCGACTACCCGGTGGCGGCCGGCCCGCGGCCTCCCACCTCTCGGCCGTTGAGTTATGGATGGCGCGGTGGGGGGCGTCCGGCCATCCCACCTCATAAAGGTTGGGGTACCACTCTGCATCGGTCTCGGTCGCGGCTATCAGGCGGCGCCGATACTCCTCGTGGATCGGCATCTCGTCGGCCAGGAGAAACCGGGTGCCCAGCAGGGCGGCCTGCGCGCCGAGGGCGAGCACGGCCGCGACTCCTCGATCGTCGCCAATCCCACCGGCCGCGATGACCGGTACCGGTGCCACCGCGTCGACTACCGCTGGCACCAATGGGAGTGTTGCCACGCCACCCCATACGTGCCCGCCAGCCTCCCAGCCCTGCGCAACGATGATGTCCACTCCACATCCGGCTGCGCGCCGCGCTTCCTCGGCACTCCCGACCGTGTGCATAACAAGCCCTCCGGCGTCATGCACCGAGTCGACATAGCCTTCGGGATCGCCTGCGAAGAGCAACACGATCCGCAAACCAGCGGAAAGTGCCTCATCGAGTCGGTGGTGCTGATCCGAGCGGCTAAGAACGAAATTGCCGGCGAAGGGCCGGTCGGTGAGCGCCGCCGTTTCACGAACCAGGTCTCCGGCGTCATCGGCCCATGCCAGCGCCACGCTGCCGAGAGCGCCGGCATTGGAGACCGCGGCGGGCAGGCGGGGATCCGCAGATATCGGCGCCTGGACGATCGGGTGCTCGATCCCCAGCAACTCGCACACCGGCGTGTGGGCACTCATTGGGATGGCCCCCTTTCTGGCGCCCGCGGCGCCGGTTGACTAGGCTCAACGTTGACCCGAAAGGCTCCGCTGGCGCCCAGGTTACCGCTGGTCCACGCCCGTGCCGCGGATCGGGGGTCCGGACCCACGGACCACCGGGCGTGAGTGGGCGAAACGGCGGCCATCGTTCTCGTCATTCCTCGACCATGGACAGGAGCAGATCATGCGCAGCGACATTGTCCCAGGCGGCAAGTTCCCCGACTACGAGTTGCCCGATCACACCAAAACCGCACGCCGGCTCAGCGAGCTACAGGGCGACGATGCCCTGATCCTGACGCTCGCCCGCGGCAACTACTGCCCGAAGGAGCATCAGCAGCACCTCGAACTCGCCG
This sequence comes from uncultured Solirubrobacteraceae bacterium, assembly GCA_963711985.1. Classification (GTDB taxonomy): domain Bacteria; phylum Actinomycetota; class Thermoleophilia; order Solirubrobacterales; family Solirubrobacteraceae; genus Palsa-744. Next base: position 7,906 of record CAVQGG010000011.1, read on the forward strand.
CCAACTACCCCAAGATCGCTGTCGCCTACACGCACGTGGCCACGATCTCGACCGACGCCGACCACGAGCTCAAAGAGTTCAGGGCGTCTCTGGGTGCGGAGTGGACGTTCCTGTCGGACCCCGGGCGGATCGTCCAGAAGGACATCGACATCCAGGAGTACACGGATCCCGAGCACGACCCGATGATCCCCCACACGCTCGTGCTCAAGCCTGGGCTGGTCATCCACAGCGTGTACAACGGCTATTGGTTCTGGGGACGTCCTTCGTTCGTCGATCTCTGGCGCGACCTGCGGGTCGTGAGCAGCGAGATCCGCCCCGACTGGGATCTAAGCAAGCCCGGGCTGCGCAAAGCGTGGGATGCGGGCGACTACGGGCCATTTCACGGATGGGACAGGCGCTCCCCGCAGTCGACGCCGTCGTCTTACTCTGCGTAACACCGCGGCTGCCACGACGGCCGGCCGCGCGGGCACCACAGGGTGGCCCGGGCGTGCGCGTGCCGGGCCGCCCGTGGTGCGGTCCCGAGTCCGGCGGGAGGGATGCTGACCGCCCGGGTCGGGGCGGCCGCACACGCCAGACGAAGGAGGTCGCTGTTCTCCGCGTCTGCGCCTTTGGCTACTACCGCGGTGGTGATTCCTGCCGTGATGATGTCGCCGGGTCGCCTGATGGCGTCAGGGTGAGCGTCCCGCTGCCAGTTAGCACCGCCGGACCGAGGGTTTAGAACGGGAGGATCAACCGACCCTCCGTGGCCGCGATGGCTCGGCGGCGCTTTAGCGTCGAGGGCGACGTGATCCCCGCGGCTCGCCCTTACATAAACAGGTAAGCGTTCAGTCCCGGGCTTTCAGGCGAGGGATGGGAGCGGGTCGCCGCGGGCGTGGGTGGCGAGCAGTCTGGTGAGATAGTCGAACAGCGAGCGGTGTTGTAGGCGGCAGGTGATCGAGGCTGAGAGCAGCCGCTCGATCCGACGTTCGCCTTGCTCTGACTGGCTTCCCAGGGAGAGCTTGCGGTAAATGACGGCGCCGCGCAGCGAGCGCTCGGCGTGATTGTTGGTCGGCTGCACGCCGTCGTGAGCGGCGAAGGTCCATAGCGCTGGCCAGGTCTTCAGGAGGTTGCGCGCGATGCCGCGGCAGTGGCGGTTGCGCGCTCGTTTTGTCGCGTAGCCGCGGATGATCGGCTTGTACTGGCGTTGCAGCCGGCGGATCGTGCGCTTCAGCTCGGGCCGGTCGTGGGTGTGCTGGTAGACCTCCCATGCCCAGAACACGCGCTCGCATAGCTGCAGGCCGTGCTCACCGAACTCCTTCTCGGCCGCCAAGCCTTCGGCGTGCGCGGTGAAGTCGCGCCGCAGGTGTGACCAGCAGAGCTGGCGGCGCGCCAGCGGCAGGTGCGCATAGGCCCACCAGCGGTCGGATGTCACGATCCCCGCGTGACCTTTCAGCAGCCGCTTGGCGTGATCCTCGTGACGATCCGGGGCGAGGTGAAAGAAGGCGTGGCGGCCGGTGAACATTCCCCACAGCGCGCGGCGCTGCCCGGCGGTGCGCCAGCCGGTCTCGTCCATGTTCAGGCTCTCGCTGGCGCGCACGCGCTCTCCCAGCTCTTGGTATGGCTGCGCCAGCGCCCGGCCAGCGCGCTGGAGGATCGCCTCGACCGTGCCGGCGCACAGGCGCACACCGAAGAGCTCTTCGCCGAGCTCCACGACATCGCAGCGAGAGACACGGTTTCGCACCGACAGCACCGCCACGGCCGCTTCAAAACGCGGACCAAACGCGCTGCCAGCGACATCCGCGGGAAGCAGCGCCCGCGTCGCTCTTACCGCAGCCTGGACAGCGCACCCGCGTGCAGCGATGCTCGATCACCCGGGCAGAGATCACCGGCAGCCCTTCGATCTGATGGCGCACCGGCTCACCCACGCCGAGCAGCTCACCCGCCGCGAAAACACGGCCGCACTCGCAGCGCTCAGGCCAGTGCTCGATGACCTCGTCCACCGCACACAACGGCAGCAGCTCGCGGCCGTGACCCTCGTGCCCCGGCTGGGCGCCCTGCGAACGTCCGGAGCGATCCTTTCCCCGCGCCGCCCGCCGCTTGCCCGGTGGATCCGAGCTCGGAGGTAGCGAGGAGTTACGCGAGCTCCTGGCGAGCTCGCGCTCCAGCTTCTCCACCCGCGCTTCGAGCTGCTGGATACGACAATCCATCGCCAGCAGAACCTCAACTACAGCCTCCCGCCCCGCGTCATAGATCGCTTCCGCCTCCGAGCGCTCCATACCCCGGAGTTCGACGAAGCAGAGTTATGTCCCCCTACCAACTGAACGCCTACGGCTTTTTATCGGGGCGCCCGGATTCGAACCGGGGACCTCACCGACCCGAATTGTGTGTAGCTGCCCCGCGTTTGGGACAAATCCCCTGCAGATCGGCAGCTTTATGTGAGCGCGAGACTCTTGCCGAGGGGCGGATATCGGCACGATTCACGGGGGTTTAGGCACACAAACGGGTCGTATGACCAAACATCGATCGTCCCGTTCTCACGGCCGGCGGAAGATCGCGTGTGTCCCGATGCGCCGCCAAATGACGTGCGGCTGACCAAGCCGAACCTCGCCGCCGTACTCGAAGGTCGCACGACCGTCCGGCGCCCACGTCATCTCCCACACGCCAGCGTGCCCTTGCACGCGCTTCACACGCAGGCGCGGACGAAAGCCCTGACCGCCACCCGCAAGGTCGGCGATGAACTCCGCTACCGCCTGGCGGAACGCCCGCTGCTGCTGAGGGGTGAGCCGGTCCCAGTCACGCCAGAACGACGCGAGGACTTCACGCGTCGGCATCGAGCGGCTTCGTCCGCTCGTCCAGGGCCGCCAGGAACTCCTCGTCGCCCTCATAGCGCGTAACGCGACCCGCCGCACGGTCATCGTCGGCCTCGCGCTCACGCGCCTGCCACTCGCGCGTCCAGAACCACGCCTGCTCGGCGTCGATGCGACCGTCACTGATCTCCCCCAAGAGGATCGCCGCGCCATCGACCGCGCCCTCCGGCAGACGATCCACCAGCTCATGCAACTCGGTCTTGGTCATGCCCACATTCTCGCACGCTCGGCGCCCATTCTCACGGGCCAAGCCACACCGGAGCACCCACAGCGAGTTCCGTCCCACACGGCTGCTACATCAACACGTGTGCTGCATCCTCTCCTCATCCCCCTCGCCTCCGCCGGCCCGCTGGCCGGGGTGATCTGCGCGCTCGGCCTGCTCGGCGCCTTCGCTTGGGTCGGCTGGCGCTTCGGCCCGACGCTCGCGCGGGTGAGCGGCTGGTGCTCGTGGTGCGTGGCGTGGGCGTGCGGCAGCCAGGGCGGGTACGGCTACTGCGTCGCCTTCGCTGTCTTCGGTGTGCTCGCCTGGGGTGTCGGCACAGCGTGGTACGCGCGCCGGCGTGGGCGCTGGCCCTCGGCTCTCTCCGCGCGGCTGTTCACGCGGCTGCTCGGTGAGCGCGCCCAGCTCGGGCAACTCGAGCTGCCCGCGGTCCTCGTCGTTCCGCGCCGGCGCCGGTAGCCCCGCTTCAATCTGCTCAACCGCGTCGTTGAAAGATCAGCGGCGCGTCGGCCCACCTAGCTGGCCGCCGACCAGCGTGACGACGGGGCTACGGAGTGAGTACGGGGCCTTCGAAGGCGAAAGAGAGCTGGGGGGAATGGGGGCGCGCGCGGCGTGGTCTCGGGCGCGCCCCGACGCCGCGCCGCCGAGGCGCCGGCAGGACGGTTGCGCCCATGCGGCGCGCTGCACGTGTCAGGTCGAGGAACAGCAGAGACTCGTCGGGGCACCGCTGTTGACGGGCAGCGGTGGGCGCGAGGGCGAGAGCGTCGAGCATGCGCTCAGCGACGGCGCGCGCGACCGGCGGCGGCGCCGAGGCGCCGACTTGGTGGAAGCCATGCCACTTTGTTGCGTTGAACCCAAACCAGTCAGGGAAGCCCTGCAGTCGTGCACCCTCTCGGACGGTGATCACTCGCGGTTGGAGCGGGTGGAGGGGACGCGCGCCCGTAAACGACCCGCGGTCGCGCCCGGTCCCGGCGCGAAGCGTCCGTGAAAGCCCGTCTGGATGCAACCGGTAGAAGCGCGACACTGGCTCGGCCGTCCCCGGCGGGGTACGGGCAAACCTCCAGACCGAGCTCATGGCGTGCGCCGTGGCCTGAGAGGCGGTGAGCAGCTCGCTGTCGACGGGACGTGGCATCGAATACCCGATCGCGGCGTCAGCGGCCAGCGGCGCCGCCCAGTCGCTCGGACTTGGACAGTCGCTCGGCTTGCGCATTCGGTCGCCGGTGCGCAGCTCGACATGCTCGTTTGGGTCGGGCAGGTCACCGATCGAGTCCCACACCGTGGGACCGACGGGCAGGCCATCGCGGGGAAGCACGGGCAGTCCCGCTGGCCGACGGTGGACCGGGATGACCACGCGAACAGGCGCCGTCGGGGCCTCGACGTCGTCACGGACTCCGACGACCCAGACGCGACGACGGGTCTGTGGAAGTCCGAAGTCGGAAGCATCGAGGTTCCAGATCTGGGGAGTGGCGTACCCCTCGTCCTCGAGCCGCTCGAACGCGAGCCGCAACTGGGGTGCGTTGGCGCGCGCGAGGATCCCGGGGACCGCCTCGAGGGTGTAGGCGGCGGGTCGGATCGCAGCCACGACATCGACGAAGCCGTCGAGGAGGTGGCGGCGGTCGTCGTGCGGGTCGCGGCGTCCGCCGTGCGAGAACGTGGACGACGGTAGGCCGCCGGCCACGACGTCGAACGCGTCGCCGCGGAGCTGATCGATGCCGTCCCGGTCCACCGGGGCGCAGACGGTGGCGGCGTCGGGGAAGTTCCGCTTGAACGTGGCCGCGTGGACAGGATCGGGCTCGACAGCGCCTGTAATCGCGAAGCCTGCCTGCTCGAACCCGAGCGCAAGACCACCGGCTCCGGCGAACAGGTTTAGGAGTCGTGGAAAACGGGTCATCGTGACAAGGAAGCTACTGGGCGGCGAGGACGGCGCCGCGGCCGCCGAGCCCATCATGATGCGCCTTCTATGGAGGAGCGCGAGCTCATCGTTCTCGGAGCTGGACCCGCGGGACTGGCCGCGGCTGCGGCGGCGCGAGGACGGGCGGCATCGTTCGTCGTCTTCGAGCGTGGCGCCCGCGTGCGCGCGCGCGATCACACCCGCAGCGAGGACCTCGTGACGGGCGTGGGGGGAGCGGGGCTCTATTCCGACGGCAAGTTCTCGTTCGCGCCCGCCGGGACCGCCCTCTGGGGGCTCGAGCCTCGCGACGCGCTAAGGGAGGCGTATGAGTGGACGGCGGACCTGCTGCGCAGCCATGGTATGAACAGCCCTCCCTTTCCTGAGGAGGTCGAGACAGACGTGCGAGACGGCGTGAAGAGCTACACGTCGCACTACATGCCGCTTGAGGACAGGCTCGCCATGGTCGAGTCGCTCCAGGCGCTTGCGGAGGACCGGATCATGACCGAGGTCGCCCCCCGTTTGAGCGCCGAGAGCAGCCGGGTGGTCGCGGAGCTTCCCGGCATACGAATCGAGGCGGTCGCCGCGGTGCTTGCGTCCGGACGGTTCGGACCACTGCGTCACGTCGAGGGCGTCGCTCCCGTATTCCGACGAGTCGAGATCGGGATGCGCGTGGAACAGGCTGCCGACCGGTTCGCTCTCGACGTTGGCGCGCCGGCCGAGCTGCTGGACCCGAAGTGGGTGCGGCGTTCACCCGATGGGCGGTTCGAGTGGCGTACCTTTTGCTGCTGCCGCCGCGGCGAGGTCGTCGACACGCGCTTCGACGACCTTGTGACGGTCTCTGGCCGGGCGGATGGTCCGCCGAGCGATCACTCCAACTTCGGACTGAACGTGCGCTTCCTGAACCTCGCCGAGGCCGAGGCGGCGCTGGCCGCGGTACTCGATGCGGCGCGCCGGCCTCCCCTCCGCATAGCCGTCGAGGATTTGCTCGATGAACCAGCGGAGAGTCGGGTCGCCGCGACGCTGGGCCCGACAGTCGCAAAGGCGCTCGCGGACGGTCTTACGGCGCTCTGCTGTGATCTCGGCGTCGAGGTTGCCGGGGCATCGCTGCACCTGCCGGCGATCGAGGGGGTGGGCTACTATCCGCCTGTGAGCCGCAGCCTCCGAGTCAGCCCCGTCGTGTGGGCGGCCGGGGACGCCACGGGTGCGTTCCGCGGCCTCGTCCCGGCGCTCGTTAGCGGCCGTTTCGCGGCGATGCAGGCCCTCGACGCGATCCGAGGCGCCTGATGGACCGCGATACGGTCCCCCTAGTGTTTACCGGCCAGTCGAAGCGCTTCTTCTACTGTCGGGAAGCGGTCTGCCAGTTCGCGTTTTCTCATGGCGTCGTCCCGATTAACCCGTTCATGGCGTTCGGCTACTACCTAGGAGAGCGGACGGACCGCAACACGGTCAGGCGCGCCAACGACGCCCTCGTGCTGCGGTGCGATGAGCTATGGGTGTTCGGCCGCGACCTCGCTGACGGTGTGCTCAACGAGATCACGCTTGCCGCGCGCGCCCACAAGCCGATTCGCTTCTTCTCCATCGACGACCGCCCCGAGCGCATCGAGGAGTTGCACGTCGAGGCCCTGCGTTTCGAGGACGAGGTACGGATCAAGGCGGGTCGCCCGCGCGAGCGCTTGCTCGAGGACCTCAGAGCACTTCTTCCCCCCCCGAGTCACGACGAGCGCTCGTTGGCCTTCGATCTGTGATCCTCGACCCGCGCCCTGCCGCGCGCGTGTCGCCGCCACCGATCTACCTGCATTTCCTCGATCGCGAGCTCGGGAACGCGTTCGAGTTCGTGCTGGACCTGAGGACCGCGGAGCATCTGCTCGCGGTGCTCGCGCTAGGGACATTGTCGCCTCTACTCTGCTCGCTGTCCGCACTGCTCGAGAATGACGGCCTACGGGGCGGCGAGGACATGCTGTCTGACCTCGTCCGCTCCGACGTCCTCATCCCGCGCAGCACGCATGGGACGTTTGCCGAGTTCCTCGAGTCGCGGCGAGCCATGTACGAGCACGACCAAAGGCGCTATCCACGCTACTTCGATGCGGCGCAGCTAGGCCCGCTCGGAGACCTGCAGCCGCGATACGCGCCCGGCTCTACGACGGAGACGCTGCACGCGCGGCTCGAGCTCTGGACAGAGGGCGACTCGCCGATTCGCGCGCCGTCGCAGCGACTCCCCTCGGACGTGCGAGCCAGGATGTTGCGGGAGGTCGCGCAGGAGCTGCATCGGCGCGAGGGACGTGCGGTGACCTACGCGCTTTTCGAGTCGCTGGGGGGCGATGATCCCTCGCAGGCAGTCTTGGAGCGGACGATCCGAAGACGAATCTCCCTCGAGTTCACCGACCATCACCGCGGTGACCACGCACGGCTCGCCACGGGCGCAGGGTTGTCGCTCGAGCCCCTCGAGCGGGTTCTTCAGCCCGACTGGCCATTCGAGCGCGACATTCCGATCGTCGCGACCTTGCTGGCGTCGGCCGGACTCGGGCAGCTCGCAGACGGTTGGGTGCGTGCGCTGTGGCAGCCGGTGCTGCCGCTCCGGGGCGGGATGGAGCATTTCGGCCTGGTGTCGCGGATACAGCGGATCGCGCGCGCGCTGGACCTTGCAAGTCGCACGACTGAGGAGGTCCGATCGGCGCGTCGCGCACAGGCGATTGGGGCGATCCGATCCTCGACTCCCGGGGAGGCGCGCGCGAAGCCCACGGACCCATCGACGCTGCTGATCACGGCGCAGGCAAACCTCGACGGGCTCGCCAGGGGCTTGGAACGCGCCGGGCTCGGGCCCGCGCTGCGGATGTTTGACGATGCCCTGGTGCCCCTGACCGCGGACGTCCTGCTGATCGTGGCCACCGACGTCGAGGAAGCTCGAGACGCTCCGGGAGTTCGGCTTCCCGCCGGGCACATCGCCTCGGAGGCACCCATACGGCCAGCAGATCTACCTCGAGCTCGGCTGCTTCGCGGGCCAGCGCGTGTTCCTCGTGCGCTCCGAGATCGGCGCCGGAGGGTCTGGTGGCAGCCAGTTCACCGCCGACGACGCCATCCGGGATCTCGCGCCGTCGTGGGTGCTGATGCTGGGGATCGCGTTCGGCGTCGACGATGCCAAGCAGAGCATCGGGGACATCCTCGTGGCCGACCAAGTCATCCTCTACGACCACCAGCGCGTCGGTACCCGCCACGGCGAACAGGACGTGGAGTATCGCGATCCGCCGGGACAGCCGGATGCCGCCCTACTCAAGCGCCTCCGAGACGGAGCTCGGGATTTCGCTGGCGCCGACGTGAAGATTGGAAGGCTGCTGAGTGGGTCGCACCTCGTCGACAACGAGGAACACCGAGACGAGCTCGTGCGCCATGCGACGAGCGGGAGGGCGATTGGCGGCGAGATGGAGCTCGCTGGTCTCTTCGCTGCCGCGGAGCGCCGGCGTGGACGCTGGGGCGCTGCCAAGGCGATCTGCGATTTCGCCGACGGCGCCAAGGGCGTTGAAAAGGCTGCACGGCAGTCACTCGCGGCGAAGAACGCCGCACGGTTCGTGCGGCATGTCATCGATCGCGGACTTCTGGGCTCGCCGCCTGAACGCGACTAGCCGCAATTGCCGTGGCGGCCCGCGCCGCGTCGCGGAGTGAGTTGGCCTGCGGCGCGCCCGCCAGCTCCGCATAGAAGCGCAGGTAGCGCATGCGGGGCGCATCGGGCGGCGCACCCAAGACTGCCTTGCCGGAGTCGTGCCAGATGCCCCACTCGAGGTCGGTGGTAAGCCCCGGGAGGCTCCAGAGGGCCCGCGGGACCCAGAACAACAGGGCATCCGCTCGCGACATCGCCGCGCACTCCCAGCGAACCTGACTAGCTGCGTCGGGCGCGGCATCGGGAGGCAGACGCGGCACGGCGATGGTGCCGAGAAAGCCCGCGCGGGCGAGCTCATCAATGGCCTCCGGGTGCCATGCACCGGCCCCATTGTCGCGGGGGACGGGTCCGGCGAGGTAGATCACCTGAGCCGGTGGCTCCGGCAGCGGCTGTAGAGCGAACGCGACGTCTGGCATGGCGACATCGTCACACGAGAGCGTGACCCACGCGTTAGGCAACGCTCTTACCGGAGTCTCCTCAGGAGCGACCGACGCGCAGCCGAGCTCTGCTCTTTCGGGCGTGTGGTGCGGATTTTCCATCGGGGCACGACGCTGCCGCACGCGATCACCACCCCAATCCGCGGTTCGCCGAGCAGAACGGACTCGCGGGGTGCGGTCGGCGTGGTCGCCCGGAAGCTGCGTGGCCGCCGCGGCCGTGGGCGGGTGACGACGCGCGCTAGCGTGTAGAAATGGGGACACAAGACCCGTGGATGCCCGAGCGGGCGCATGTCGGAGCCGTGTGCTATCCACGAGCTATGGTCGAGGGGAAAGAGATGAGCGACATCGCGATCGAGCTGCGACGTGCCCTCAAGGATATTGCGAGCTTCCACAATCCAGCCGCCGACCAAGGCGGGGGCAGGCGGCGGCGCGCCGGGCGCGTGCAACGCTCGAATATCTCGAGCTGTTGCACAAGGACGACGCGCGACGGCAGGGCCTTGCCTAGCGGCTCGACACCGGAGCGCGGCGTCGCGGTCGATCTGTTCGCGGGAGCGGGCGGGATGTCCCTGGGCTTCGAACAGGCCGGCTTTGATATCGTCGCCGCGATCGAGTCGGACCCCGCGCATGCTGCGGTGCACCGGTTCAACTTCCCGCGATGCATAGTGATTCAGGCCGACGCGGCGGACGTATCACTCGCTCGACTCCGACGGGCTGTCGACCTTGGGTTGCGCCGGCACCGTCGCTCGCCTGACGCGTCCGTGGACGTCGTGTTTGGCGGCCCTCCGTGTCAGGGGTTCTCTGTGGGCGGGCTGCTCAACCCAAACGATCCACGCAATCGGCTTGTCGAGCAGTTTGTACGCCTCGTGCTCGCGCTCAAGCCAAGGTCGTTCGTGCTCGAGAACGTCCCGGCGATGGCTTCGCGCGCGCTCCCGGGCGAGTCGTGCACAGTGCCGGAATGGCTGGCCGTCCGTATGGGACGGGCTGGCTACGACGTAGCCGAGCCGATGACGCTGAACGCCAGCGGGTACGGCGTACCACAGGACCGACGCAGACTCCTGATCGTCGGTGCCTTGCGTCCGTTTGCACCTCTCCGAGCGCCGGCCGAACGCGTGGTCCCGAGGCCGAAGCGGCCTCCTCACAGTCCTCCCCGACGAGGTCCCTGCAATTGCGAAACGGAGAACCTCTTGCCAGCGGGGCCGACCGTGACTGACGCGCTGGCCGGGCTGCCGAACCTCGACGACTTCCCGGAGCTGCTGCGAAGCGACGTCGCGAGGCTGGCGGCGCAGGAGCGCGAGGCGCTGCTCGCGCACGAGTCCGCCTACGCCAGAGCACTCGTCCTGGGACAGATGGACGAAGCAGACCTGAGCTGGCCCCGACGCCGCACGCCGTCGCTGCTCACGTCCTCGCTGAGGACTGTTCACGCCGAGCCGGTGGTAGAGCGGTTCGGAAATGTGGCAGTTGGGGACCGGGAGCCGATCAGTCGATTCGTGCGACTACACCCAGGAGGCATTTCCCCAACGCTACGGGCAGGGAGCACCCCCGACCGTGGAAGCTTCAGCGCGCCCAGGCCGATTCACCCCATCTACGATCGCGTCATCTCAGTTCGAGAGGCGGCGCGTCTACAAGGGTTCCCTGACTGGTTCCGATTCAGCTCGGCCAAGTGGCACGGGTTCCGCCAGGTCGGAAACTCGGTCTGCCCGCCCGTGGCGCGAGCGGTTGCAGAGGTCCTGCGCGAGACGCTCGAACTGTCCGCGCTCGCGCCGACCGAGCGCCTCGGCCTCGGGGATCCCGCCCTACTCCGCGTCGCGTCGGGCGCTGGCCGATCAGCCGCCAAGGCCACCTACGACGCCGACCGACGTGGCGAGCGAGACACGGAGCTGGAGGTCGCCGCGTGACCGACGGCGACGCCAATGCGCACGGTGACACGATCGATGCGCGTCCGACCAAGGGGTTCTTTGTGCGGATGCTCGTCCGGGACATCGAGCTTGTGCCGGCGATCGTCGACTTGGTTGACAACAGCGTCGACGGCGCAAAGCGCCTCGCCAGCGCGGCGATCAACCGTGAGGGAGCCGCCGAGAAGGGCGGGCAGGACGGCAACGGCGAGGGGCCTGTGGACGAGGTGGAGCGGCTGACGCATGCGATGGCCGGTCACGAGATCAGAGTGACGGTCGGGCCTGACCGGTTCTCAATCGTCGACGATTGCGGTGGGATCGAGCTCGACGATGCGTTGCGCTACGTCTTCCGATTCGGCCGGCTCGAGGACGTGGAGCCGGTCGAGGGCGAGGTGGGACAGTTCGGTGTCGGGATGAAGCGGGCGCTCTTCAAGCTTGGCACCCACTTCGTCGTCGAGGCGACAGCCGCCGCGAGTCACTTCAGGCTCGACGTCGACGTCGACGATTGGCTCGCCGAGCCCGACGTGTGGACCTTTCCGCTTGCCGAATCGACGCGAGATCGGCACGACGCCGGGCTTGGGACGAGCGTGTCAGTCGACCGCTTGCTCCCGTCAGTGGCCGCGGAGTTCGGTGAGGAACGCTTCCTCGCGCGACTTCGCGATGAGATCGAGTTCCGCCACCAGGCAGTGATCGCTGCGGGCCTCACGATCAAGCTCAACAACACGCCGCTCCGGAGCCGCCCGCTCGCGCTCCTGGCCGGAGAGGGCCTTACGCCCCGGGTAGTCGTGAAGAACCTGACCGCCGACGGCGAGACGGTCCACTTGCGCCTGTACGCCGGGTTTGTCGATGTCAATGAGGAACAGGACACCGACGACCCCGACCAGTTCACCGGGGTCAGTCGAGCCGGGTGGTACATCGTCTGCAACGATCGGATGCTCCTCTTCGCCGACAAGACCCGGCTCACCGGCTGGGGGCAGGAGGTCGCCGACTACCATCCGCAGTACCGCCGCTTCAGGGGCTACGCGTTCCTCAGTGGGCCCTCGTCTGCGATGCCGTGGAACACGGCGAAGACGGCGATCGACCAGGACAGCCCTGTATGGCATCTTGTGCGGGCCGAGATCGTCGACGCGCTACGCGATGCGCGGTCCATCATGAACCGCCTCAAGACTGAGCGCCAGGAGCGGCCCGAGGCGGAGCGCCCGGTCAGTCGTGAGCTGGGGGCCGCGCAGCCCACGGCGCTGGCCGATCTGGCACCGAGCCCAGCCATCACTGTCCCGCCGCGCCCTCCGCGCCAACCGCCATCGGTCCGGCGCATCGCGTATTCCGTCGCCACCGAGGAGTTCGACGAGGTGACCGACGTCCTCGGGGAGGAAGCGGCGAGCGAGGTCGGGCGGCGGACCTTTGACTACTTCTACCGACGCGAGGTCGACGGCTGAATGGCCGGATGGCAGTTCCGTCCAGCCAAGCATGTGCTGAGGCTCATGGCGGTCGACGTCATGCGCCGTCTCGCCGCGTTCGGTCCCATCGGCCATTACCGGTACGTCGGCTTCGGTGGCTACGAGTTCGTCGACTTCGACCTCGTGCATCGCCAACTCGGGATCGTGCGGATGACCTCGATCGAGAGCAGCTCAAAGCTCCAGCGATATCAGTTCAACCGCCCGTTCCCGGACATCGAGGTGATCGGAGGAACGTCGAACGACGCGCTGCCGCAGCTCGCGTTGGACGGACCGGTGATCGTCTGGCTGGACTACTGCACAGCGCTACGCCAGCAGGAGCTGCAGGACGTTCGATTGCTCGGCGAACGGCTGAGGCCTGGGAGCATGGTCCTCGTGACGGTCAACGCGACCACGCCCGATGACGGTCATCGTCTCGATGTGCTGGCCGAACGCGTTGACTCTGAGCGTGTGCCGCATGACTTGGTCGAAGAGCGCCAGCTCGACGGGTGGGCGTACGCCGTGGCTCAGCGCCGGATCATGTCGTCCGAGTTCGACGCAGGGATCGTCGCCAGCGGGCCGCCGCGGCGGCTGGAGCAGCTGCTCGACCTGCACTACCGAGACACGCAGCGGATGCAGACCTGGGGCGGAGTGGTCGTCGACGCCGCGCGCGAGCATCAGCTCGCCCAGGCCGACTTCGCCGCCCTCGACCAGGTCCGCCGTCGTGGAGAGGCTGCGCTCGACGTCGACGTCCCAGTGCTCACCGTCCGCGAGGTCCTGAAGCTTGAGGAAAGCATGGCGGCCGGGCAGCCTTCGCCGAGTCTGCCGTGGCTAAAGGACAAAGAGTGCGAGGCGTTCGCCGCGCTGCACCGCTGGTACCCGGCAGTGCCGGCACCAATGTGACCGTGGCGGCCGCGCTCCCACCTCCACCAGCTCCGAGCTTCGCTCCGGGCCCGGCACGTCATGCTCGGGAACAGGAGCGAGAGCTCTACCGAGCGAGCGCTGCGCAGCGCTCTTCACGCTCGCGGACTGCGGTTCCGCAAGGACTACCCCGCGGTACCGGGCTTGCGCTGCCGCGTGGACGTAGCCTTCCCTCGACAGCGGCTCGCCGTGTTCGTCGACGGCTGCTTCTGGCACCGGTGTCCGGTCCATGGCTCGTCTCCGAAAGCGAACGGCGCGTGGTGGCAGGCAAAGCTCGATGGCAACGTCGCTCGCGACAGACGCAATGACGCGGCATTGGCCGAATCGGGGTGGACAGTGGTGCGCGTGTGGGCACACGAGGGCCTAACGCAGATGGTCGACCGGGTGCTCTCCGAGCTCGCGACCCTTGCGACGCGATAGCTGTCAGGAAGGATCTCTCGGACGCTAACCGGTACGCGCGTCGAGCTCCCCGCCGTCGCCATTGCTCCACGCCGCCGCGCCCCGAACCTCACGCGCAGCCATCCGCTCTTGCCGCACGCCGACGCTTGCCTACGGCACTGTGGCATCCCTGCTCGGGCCAGCCGTCCTGGCTGTCCGCAAAGGCTTCCCTGCCGCTCTGCGTCGCTGCGCTCCGCGACGCGGCACACAGTTGCACCTAAAGCGTGCTAAGCATCACTAAACAATGTGTTTTTTGCTAATTTGGTCTCTCTCGTGCTCTCGATCGGCAAGATCGCGCTGGGCCAGCACCGCTACTACGAGCAGCAGGTGGCGCGCGGCGGCGATGACTACTACTCGGGGCGCGGCGAGGCTCCGGGGGAGTGGATCGGCACCGGCGCCGAGGCGCTCGGGCTCTCCGGGCGCGTTCAGGCGGAGCAGTTCAACGCGCTGATCGCCGGGCTCGATCCGCGAGACCCCGGCGCACGGCTGCGCTCCTCGCCACGGGACCCGAAGATCGCGGCGTTCGACCTGACGTTCAGCGCACCGAAGTCCGTGAGCGTTCTGTTCGCGATCGCGCCGGAGGCGACCTCGGGCGTTCTCGTCGCCTGTCACGAAGAGGCCGTCGGAGCCGCGCTCGGGTATCTCGAGGACACCGCGGTGATGGTCCGCCGCGGCCACGGAGGCGAGCGCGTCGAGGCGGCCGCGGGTCTGATCGCGGCCGCCTACCGGCATCGCATGAGCCGCGCGCTCGACCCGCAGCTGCACACCCACGTCGTCGCCGGCAACCTGGCGCGCGGACCCGACGGTCGCTTCACCGCGCTGCACAGCACACTGCTCTACACGGCCGCAAAGACGACGGGGACGCTGTACCAGTCGCACCTGCGGGCCCTCGTCAGCGAACGCCTCGGCCTCGAGTGGGGCGAGGTCCACAACGGCGCGGCCGAGCTCGCCGACGTGCAGCGCCCGGTGATCGAGCACTTCTCCACGCGCCGCCACGAGATGCAGCGCGAGGCCGAGGCGGGCGGGATCGGGCTGGGTACGAAGGCGTCCGCGGAGCGGGCGGCGCTCGCCACGCGCGAGCGCAAGCAGTACGGCCTGGAGACGCACACCTGGCGCGAGGAGGTGCGAGCACGCGCTGGGGAGCTCGGGCTCGGCGCGCAGGAGGTGGCCGAGCTGCTGCAGGAGAGCAGCGAACGAGCCTGGAACGGCCTCGCCGTGCGCGCCGGCGTGGATGAGCGCGCCTTCGGCGATCTGCTGGCGGGCGCCGAGGGTCTGACCGAGCGCACCAACACCTTCGACGAGCACCCCGTGCTGCAGGAGTTCGCGGGTGCCGCCCGGCAGGGCGCGCTCGTGCCGGAAGTGCGGGCGCAGGGGCAGCGCTTCGCCGAGCGCGCGGACATCATCCCCACGGCGCGCGGCGAGATGACCACCGCCGAGCTCGATCAGCTGCGAGCGACGGTTGATCGCAGCCGCGATCGGCCGCGCCGGCGAGGGGGCCGGCATCGTCGACTCCTCACTCGTCGACCGGGCGCTCGTCGCCGCCGACCGCCCGCTGAACGCCGAGCAGGCCAACGCCGTGCGCGCGGTCCTCAGCAACGGCCACGGCGTGAGCGTGATCCAGGCGCTCGCGGGCACCGGCAAGACCTACACCGCTGGCGTCCTGCGACAGGTCTACGAGCGCGCTGGCTATGCGGTGCTCGGCGTGGCGCCCACCGGTCGGGGTACCCGCGAGCTGAGCGAGGAGGCCGGCGTCGCGGCGCGTACTCTGGACCGACTGCTGATCGACGTGGAGATGCTGGGCGATGAGCTGCCCGAGGGATGCGTTCTCATCCTCGACGAGGCGGGCATGGCCCCGACAAGGCACAGTGCGCGGCTGCTGCAGGTCGCCGAGCAGGCGGCCGCGAAGGTCATCGCGATTGGCGATCCGGGACAGCTCGCCTCGGTGCAGGCCGGCGGCTGGCTCGCCGCCGTCGGCCGCGCAGTCGGTGTCGTCCGCCTGACGGAGGTCATCCGCCAGCGCGACCCGGCCGAGCGCCGCGCGCTCGCCGCGCTGCACGAGCGCCGCCCACACGGCTACCTGGAATGGGCCGATCGCGCCGGGCGCATCCAGACATTCGGCGAGCCGACCGAGGCGCTCGCCCAGGCGATAGAGGAGTGGGCCCACGCCACGGCCGCGGTCGGACCTGGGCAGGCGGTGATGATAGCCCGCGAGAACGATACGCGCGACGCGCTCAACCGGGCGGCGCGCGAGCTGCGACGCGACCTCGGCGCGCTTGGCGAGGAACGCACCTACGACGATCTGCAGCTCGCCGTCGGCGACCGCGTCATCTGCCGCCGCAACGACCGAGACGCTCGACGTCGACAACGGGATGCACGGCACCGTCCGCCACCTCGACTCAGACCGTGTCGTGATAGACACCGACTCGGGGCTCGTGCGCGAGCTATCCAGCGCCTATGCAGCCGAGCACCTCGAGCACGCCTACGCGCTCACCGGACACGGGATGCAAGGGGGCACCATCGAGGCAGCGACCGTCGTCGCAACTCCCCACGACCTCACCGCCGGCTGGAGCTACACGGCACTGTCCCGCGCACGCGGCCAGACTCGGCTACTCATCTACGAGGACAACTACGCCGAGGGGCGCAGCGAGTTCGCACCCACAGACCAGACTCCGGCAACCAACAGGGACGAGCTACTCGCCCGCGTTGCCCGGCGGATGCTCGAGCGCGACGACGAGGACCTCGCGATCGAGCAGCTCCCCAGCGCCGGCCGAGCCGACGACGCCGAGGCAGCCCACGTAACGAGCAGCCCAAGAGAACCCGGTCAAGAGCAAGCGGCCGCACACGCGCAGGCCACCCCGGTGACCGCGACCGCCGAGCGCCTGCACGAGCTGAGGAGTCGCATCCAGCAGCTGCGTACCGAGGTCGGCGCGCTGCCAACGCGCCAGCTGCAACGCGTCGAGGACCTCGACGCACGCGCGATCACGCTCACCACCCAGCGCGAGCAGATCACCCGGCGCATCGACGATCTGCCGCAGCCACGCCGACGCCTTGGACGCGAGCAAGACTCAAACGCGGTCGAGCGCGCGCATCTGACAGGCGCTCTGCAAGCAGCCGATCGCGAGCTCGACGCCGTGCTCTCCCAGCGCGAGCGCCTTGCACGGGAGCTGGGCGACCCGAGCGAGGTCCGTGCCGGGCGCGACGGGCTACAGCGCGCGCTCACCCAGCTCACACGAGAGCACACCGAAATCCGTGACGAGCTCGCCGAGCGCGAGCTCCACGCCCCCGGCGCCTGGGCCGCGCGCGCCTTCGGCGAGCGTCCCGACGAGCCTCGGCTAGGCAAGGAGTGGGAGCAAGCGATCCGCCAGGTAGCGCGCTACCGTCTCCAATACGACATTACCGACCCTGATGACCCACTCGGCGCCGAGCCCCAGCTGCGAGAGCAGCAGCATGACTGGCAGCGCGCCCGTGAAGTCCTCGATCGCAGCGCACGGCGCCTCAGCTACGACGTGGACGCCGCCCACGACCTCGCCATCGAGATCGGCCCGTGATCGATGAGCTCGGCTCTCCTGCCTGTCTCGATGAGACAGCGACAGATCCATGAAAAGGCACACCACCATCGTACCAACCGGCACCCATTTTTACCAACCAGAAACACCGGTACAATACATATCCCGGTACTATCACAGCCAGCTTAGCGCGCCTGACATCATTTGGTCTGTGCTGACTTGCGCGCGACTTCAAGCGCCGCAACGAGCAACGACAGAACAGCGAGACCGCCCAGCGCTACCCGTACTCCAGATGGGCCAGTCCCGCCCAAATCAAGACCAACTTTCAGTGCTATCAATACGGCGCCAATGCCGACAAAGACGCGTGCCCGCAAGCCAACCGGCTCGTGAGCATGACGCCTCTCTCGCACTCGTCGCATCCCTAGCTGTGTAACGGCGGTTACCACTCCGGCAGTAATTGCGAGGCCGACACTTTTACCCCATGCGTCACCAAAGATAAAGTAGAACACGCAAAAGGCGGCGGCGACCACGCCGATACTACTAAGCAGCTCAGCGACCTTAATCACTCGCATGTTTCTTCCCCAAAAAACTCTCCAGCCGCGGAACCAATCAGACCGCCGACGAAGGCCCCTGCAGGCCCGCCCGCGCTTCCGCCGATCGCTGCTCCCGCTATCCCGCCAGCCGCAGTATCCATGTACTCACACGCCGTTTTACTCCAATGACCCTTAGACTTCTTTTTATGATTTTTACCGTGATGCCCAACGCCGCCAGCGTTCTGTGCGCATGATGCTTTTAGTTCGCCGTGCAGAGCGGAATTATTGAGCCAGGCATTGGCGACCCTTCATTACTGCTAGCCGCTTCGCTATTTAGCGGTTGAATGAGAACAGCGGGTTCACTGTGGGTTTTTCTTTCGGTGCTGGTCCCGTCGTGCTGGTAGCTAGCGTATTCGTAGCTGCCTTCTTCTTCTTGAAGATCCAGCTCGATGTTCTTGTTCACTTTCGACGCCTCAGCCGACTTCTCTTCCAGAAGGGACTACCGATCGCACCACCAAGAGCCGCTCCACATCCACAAAAAACAGCGAGCGTAATCGAGTCGGTCAGACCGACGCCACGAAACACTTGCACCACAGATATGCCACCAGCGACAACGACAAATATCAGGAATATGGCTTTCGCCTTTTCCGACACGCTCATAGCTACCACACCAGCACGCAGGCTAGGCCAGCTCCGAATCCCGCACCGGCACTGGCCTCTGGTCCGCCAGGGGACGAGACCAATCCTGCCGCCGCGCTCACGCCACCGCAAACGAGATCTTTGACGGTAATGTGATTATGGTGAAGTTTTTTCAGGTACCCGCGGCATTCGGAGTTGTCCGCTAGGCCGTTCTTACAAAACTTTCTCCGCGCTTCTATCGCACTACCGCATGGTTCATCTGAGTCCACTTTGCAGAGCGGCACGACAGAGCCTAAAGCGGCCGCGCGCTCAACGCCACCGCCGCCTTCGTTTCCTTCGGTCCCATGTCCGACGAGCGGCTGAAAGAGCGTTGCCGATTCGACATGTGCTTCTTCACCAGCAGGCTTGGCGTTCGGGTGATAGCTCGTATATTCTTCTTCCCCCCCTTCTTCTTCTTCTTCGTATTCTTCCCATTCTTCGCCCCATTCTTCTGTTCCGCCGGAGGGGCCGTATAGGGCCTCGAGCTTGGCCCACGCTTCCTGGGCTGCGAGTTCTGCTGCTGCTCTGGCGGCGGCGTTTTCGGCGGCTTGCTGGGCTACGGCTTCTGCTGAGCTTTGGTTTGCCCAGGCGATGAGGGCGGCGGAGGGTCCGCCGATCTTGTATTCGCTGGATTCGCCGCTTGGGTCGGTTTCGTCGAGCGGGTCGCCGAAGGTGTAGGCGTAGGCGTTGGCCGAGCCGCCGGGGACGGGGTCGGGTTGCAGGAAGCGTCCGAGCTGGGGGACGTAGGAGCGCACGCCCATCGTGGTCACGCCGGATGGTAGTTCGGTCGGGATCTCGATCGCGCCGAGCCAGGCGTACTTCGGTGGTGCTTCCGTCGCCGGTACACCGTACTCGCTGGCTTCGTTGATGGTGGAGGCTAGGCCCGTCGCTTCTTCGGAAAGGTAGGCGGTGGCGATGATGTCGCCGTGGAGGTTGGTCAGCTGCAGCACGGGGGTTTCGCCGTTGTTCTGGATCGCCGCGAGCTGGCCGTTGATGCCGGGGATGTCGCGTGTCCATTCCCCGGAGGTGTTCGCGGTCCAGGAGGGGCTGTCGCCGGGCCCGGCGTAGTGGCTGATGGTGTCGGCGGTCCTGAGCTTGCCCGTCGCGATCGTTTCGCGGGTGCGGCCGTCCGGGTCGAGGTCATAGCCGATGGTCTCTTCGGGCTGGGTTGCGGTTTCGTGCCGGGTCATGCGCTGCAGCTGGTTATCGACGTAGTAGCTGTTGGTCAGTTCCGAGCCGCCGGCGTCTGAGGCGGGGAGCGCGCTGATGTCCCCGAACCCATTGTAGGCCACGCCCGCGTCGATCAGCCGGTCCGCTTCGTCGTAGCTGTGCGTTTCGACGGTCTCACCTTTCGTCGTGGTAGCGCACTTGCCGGTCGTTGTCGGGGGTTGGGTGGTCAGGCTTGTGCGGTTGGCGTCGGCGTCGTAGGCGTAGATGCGGGTCGTGCACCCCTTCCCCGTGGGTGTGCTCTTGACCTCCGTGAGGCGCCCCATGCCGTCGTAGCTGTAGCTCTCGCTCGAGAGCGTGCTCTTCTGGCTCATCCACTTCCCTTCGATCGAGGGCACGACCGTGTCGCTGTACCACGTGCAGTCGCTCGTGCAGTGTGTTGTCTTCACATATTCGAGCCCGACGGGTTCGCCGGCCGCGTTGTAGGTGTATTTGGCGGTCATGCCGTTGGGGTAGCCCTCGGTCAACATCTGCCCTTCGAGATTATAGGTCGCGGTGAACGTTCCGGCGGCGGAGTCCACGAGCTTGGTCAGATACCCCGTCGTCGGGTCGTAGCTGTAGGTCTGGGTGCCCTTGCCGTCGTTGACGGTTTCCGGGCGCCCGTCGATGTCGTAGGTGTAGGTCGAGGTGTTTCCGTCTGCGTCGGTGTAGGAGGTCAGCTGCCCGAGCGTGTTGTATTCGCTGGTGATCTTCCTCGTTGTGCCTTCGCTGGTCGTGCTCTGCGAGATGAGCGCCCCCGTTTGCGGGCTGTATTCATCGGTCACGGTCGGCATCGCGGCCCCCACCGTCGAGCTGACGCTGCTCGTCAGCAGGCGCCCCGCGGCGTCGTAGGTCTCGGTCTTCGTGCGCGTGACCATTTCGCTTTTCATCTCGAGCGTTTCCGTCGTCTTTTCCGGCTCATCCCAGATGTTATACGTCACTGTCGTGACGGGCAGGCCCGGCAGGCCCGCTGTTTCGGGCTGCTTCGCGGGCCTTGTCTGGCACGGCAGGTTCGCCCATTCCGGGTGTTCTCCGCAGGCCGCCGCCTTGCTGTTGGCTGCCGCTGTGTAGTAGACCGCTTCGGTGGCGTGGGGGGATTTTTCGGTCGTGTTCGCTGGCTGGCGGGTTTCCACGACGTTCCCCGTTTCCGGTTCGTAGGCCGTCGTGTGGGTGAGGTTCAGTCCGCCCACGTCGGCGGTGACCGACGTCGGCTCGCGTAGTTTCCAGCCAAGGCCTTCTTGCCCCGCATACGAGGTCGTGGTGGTGCGCACTTCCTTCTCTTCCAGCCCTTCTGAGCCGTTCACTTCCGCGCCGACGGTCTCCTTCGTCACCAGTGCGTACGGGCCGCCTTCGGCCGGGGCGCCTTCGTCATAGCTGTACTTGACGACCTTGCCCGCTTCGACTTCTTTGCCGTTTGCGAGCATCACTGTGTGCCAGGGCCCGCTCGTGCCCTGGAGCTCGGTCCCTTCGCTGTTGTAGGTGCTATATTTTGTCCCACGTCCTTCGGGGCTGGTCGTCCGCACAATGTCGTTCTCGGCGTTGTACTCGGTTTCGCTGATGGCGCCGCCGGGGGTGGCGACGTTGACGGTGCG
Organism: uncultured Solirubrobacteraceae bacterium; assembly: GCA_963711985.1. Taxonomy (GTDB): domain Bacteria; phylum Actinomycetota; class Thermoleophilia; order Solirubrobacterales; family Solirubrobacteraceae; genus Palsa-744. The sequence goes on from CAVQGG010000011.1 coordinate 29,151, forward strand.
GTCTTTGGAGTCCAGGTAGTAGATGCTCGCGCGCTTGTAGTCCTTCGCCGGCCATCCCATCGGTTCATCCGGAGGGAAGAACGCTGTGCCTTGCACCGCTTCGCGCGATAGCGGAATCTGTTCTTCGGTGTCTGCGTAGGGCGCGTCGCTGCCCGTCACCGGGACTTCGTAGTCGATCGTCCACGCCGCGTCGCCGCCGGTCGTGGGCGGTGTCGCGCCCGGCAGCGCCGGTTCGGCGGGCCGTTCGGGCGCGTACCACCACTTCACGCGGCTATCGCCACTGTCAACAACATAGAGGGCGCCTTCAGGGTCGAACGTGATCCCGATCGGCCTGTTGAAACGTTCGGGCTCTGATTCTTCCTTGACCACGCGTTCTTTCTTCTCTTTGGTCGTTTCTTTCGGTTTTTCGGCGATTTTTTCCACCGGCCCGCCGAGTTCGAGCATCGGTTCCCCCGTGGCAGTGAACTCCTCGATACGGTCATTCCCGGTGTCTGCCACCCACACGTGACCCCACTGGTCGACCGCGATCCCCTTCGGTTCTTTGAACTGACCCAGCTTGGAGCCCGCTTCGCCGAACTGCCCGAGATATTCACTCGCCTGGTACGGTTCTATACATGCGCAACCGCCTTCGCTAAAGTACTCCACGCGGTCGTTGCCGGCGTCCAGCACGTATATGTCGTGATTGACCGGGTTGACGGCGACGTCCGCGGGATCGCTGAATTGGCCATCGCCAGTCCCGGCGCTGCCGAAAGCTTTGCCGCATTCGAAATAAAATGAGCTCGGCGAGCAGTAGACGCTGTCATTCGTGTCGTCGACGACGAATGCCGCTTGACGGTTTTCATCAGCGCCGGCGCCACCGAGCCCCGGGAGATCGGCTTCTGCTTCGCGGTACTGACGGAGCCCCTCAGAGTGTTCGTAGTCGTTGTACCTGACGATGCGGCTGTTGCCAGAATCGACGATCCAAAGTTCGTCCCAGCGATCGTTGAGGGCGGCGATACCCGTCGGCTGCTCAAACTCTTCGCGGCCCGACCCGGCTTTCCCGAGCTCGCCGTCATAGCCCCCTCCCGTCCCGAACTCCTCGACACGGTTGTTGCCCGTGTCCGTCACGTACAACTGGTTCTCCCCGTTGGAGAAGGCGATATACGATGGCGACTTGAACTCCCCGGTTTTGGTTCCGGGCGACCCGAAGGAGCCACCATACTTCCGCGGGAAGTCGCCCGTGGGGGTGACAGGGATAGGCGCGCTCGTGGCGCTCGCGGCGGTCGCCGCGCCGCCGCTGTTTGTCGCCGTGACGAGCACCGCGAGGGTGCTGCCTTCATCATCACCTAGGCGCGGCGTGTAGGTCTGGTTGGTGGCGCCCCCTATCGCCGTGCATTCCGTGCCCGTGCTGCTGCAACGTTCCCACTGGTAGCTGTAGGCGAGCGGGTCGTTGCTCCACGCGCCCGGCGAGACGCTCAGTTCGCTGCCCACCGCAGGGCTCGTGCTGGAGAGCTTCGGCGCTTCTTCGTCGACGGGCGCGAGATGCTGCGCGAGCGGCGTCGAGGCAGGCGGGCGCGTGACCGACAAGAGACGCCCGCTCGTCGGGTCGCCTTCGCTGGTTCCGTAGTGCAACAGCCACGGCTGCTGGCCGGGAGGCGTGACGGCGGTGATGTGCCCTTCTGAGTCATAGCCGTAGGTGCTCTTCAGCACTGGGGCGATCTGCGGGTTCCACTCCGCTCGCAGCCGCCCCAGCTTGTCATACGAATACTGCGCGACCGCGGTCGGCTGCGACATTTCGCCTTTGATCGGTTCCCACGCCGTGAAGTACACCTTCGACAAGCGGCCCTTGTATTCGCCCCATTCGCTTGCACCTTCACCGATCGGGCCTCCGCCTTCGGCTTTGGTGCTCGTCGCGTAGCTGAACGTCAGCGCACGGCAGCCCCGCACCAACGTCGCGCAGCTGACTCCCGCCGGCACCGGCGCCAACGCCAACGTCGGCTCAGTCACACCGTTCACCGTCTGAAACCTGTACGTCGCCGTGCCAGCGTGCCCGGGTTCTTCACGCGACGCCGGTGTCAAGACCGTCCCCGAGCCGCCTTCGGGCACCGTGAACCTCGTCACATCGCCATGCTGGTCGCTCAGCGTGAACGCGCCCGCGCTTTCTTCCTTGAGCGTCAGATTCGCGTCCCCCGTAGGCGGCAGGAAGCTCGAGCCTTCCCTGGTGAAGATCGCGTGCTGGCCGCTTGAGGCGGTCAGGATCACGCTGCCCGTCGCAAGCTTCGTGAGCTGCTCGTTGCCGCCGAAGCTCAGCCCCTGCCACTGCGGCCCCAACGGCCCTTCCGTGCCCGCCGTCACCAGCCGCGAATCATAGCTGCGTTCCACCGACAGGCTCGTACCGGGACTCGCCACCGCCACGTCCGTGGCGTCCAGCGTGAACGCACCCGAGGCGAGATCCACCGACCCCGGCCCAACGCGCTTGGATTCCGAGCTGACGAACGTGATAGTGGATTCTGGGCGCGCGGTGAGACCATCTCCGGAGACCGCTTCCATCACGACCTTGTGCTTACCCGCGGCGTAATCTTCACCGTTGATTACCCATTCGCCCGTCGCCGTGCACGGACCCGGCGAGCACGAGCCGCTCGGGCCCCCGACCTCGTTACCGTCGATGTAAAGCCTGATCAAAGCTATCCCCGAGCTCGGCGTGCTACCGGACCCATCGGTCGCGCTCACCTGCAGCCTGTCACGGCCAAACCCGACTTCGTTGTTAGGCGGCAACCCCACCAAGCCAACACCATAAGGTGCTGTGTGATCGACTTTCACGACACCAGTCGCGGTCGCCTTCAACCCGACGGCATCTTCGACGGTCCCAACGAGCGTATCTTCGCCGTCGGGCAAGTCTTGTTCGAAACTGCCGCCGAGCTCGACCAGCCGCGGTTCGCCGCCGCATTTCACTTCTTCGCACTCTGGGGCTTGCACGATGCCCGAGATCGAGCCGTTCACGTGTTCCCAGTGCCAGCCGGGGGCGTTCGGCGAGCTCCAGGACTCGCGCAGCACACCAGTACCAGGGTCAGACGCTTCGAGACCTACAAATCCTTCCTCTCCGTTCACCCACCTGCCAGGAAAAAGCTTGTTTTCGATCCCGGGCGGGAGCTTAGCTTCCGTGTCCCAGCGGGCCGAGGGCCCCGCTTCCTGCACAATCCCGACCTTGGCGTTGAACAGCTTGCTATACCCATTGTACTCGCAGTTAGGACACCAGTCCCACGTTTCCCTAGCGTTCTGCATGAAAACAGCTTCGCTTTCATCATTGGCGCTAGTCACGCTACCCGGAGCACACCCCCCGGCCGTGCACAACGTCGTGGTCGTCTTGCCGTAATGCCCGATCCAGGTCTGCTCGGCTTCCAGGCCGCCACCATGCACATTCAGAATCCCGAGGAGATTTTCGAAATGCGACGGATTTTCTTCGTCGTATTGCGAATAGGAGAACGAGGTGGTCGCCGCGAGCGAATAGATCTTGGACTCGCCCTGCGTCCGATAGTAGAACTCGGCATGCTCTCCCGCTTCGGCCGTATAGCTAATTTCGTCTACCACCCCGGGGTATTTTGCTTCCGGGTTTTCGTATGAGGGAAGTTCAGACGCTTTGAAGACGGACGGCGTTTCGGTGTAGAAGCCCCACGTTGTTCCATACAAGATTTCGCCCTTCCCTCCGACGTTTTCTTCCACCGTAGGATCAACGTCGATCGGATAGCGATAGTCACCCGAGCGATGATCGACCGTCAGCCGCAAGACATCGCCGGCAACGCTGATCGACAGCGGCAAGGGCCGGCCTTCCGCGTCGAGCGCGACCGGGGCGGAGACCACCGCGAGCACCACGCCGCCGTCGACCACACGCACCCCGCTCGACCCGCGCGCTCGCACGAGGCGCGCCCCCGCAGGCAGCCCCACCCGGAAATACAGCTGCTGCGGGCTTTCCGGCGAGCGCAGCAGCGAGTCAAGCTCAAACCCACCCGTGGTGGGCTTGGCCACCGTATCCGAGTCCGTCTGCGTGTTCGCAAACAGCACCGCAGCGCCCTCCAGCGCTCCTTCCGAGCCGCCCAGCGGCGAACCCTGCGCATCGACAGGCGTCAGCGACACCCCGCTGCGAGACAGCACGACGCCCTCCCCCACCCGCCGGGGAATCCGCACCCCGACGAGCGCTGTTCTCGCCACGAACCCAGCCCCCACACCGGTCAACCCGAGATCCAGCGCCACCCGCCGACCGTGCGAGCCCGCCACCGCCATCGCCATCGGCAGCGTGGAGAGGATCAACCCATGCTTGCCGCCAGGAAGAGCCACCCGCGCAGCGTCGTCAGCCGGATAACCCACGATCCTCTGCCCCGCAGGCAGCCGCGGCGGGCCACCGGCCTCTTCATCGACCACGCCCGGGAACGCTTGCGCCGCCACCCGCATCGCCTGCCTCGCGCTCAACCCCCGATACGCCGTCCGCGACACCTCGCGCCCAACCACCGCACCCGGGCTGCTCCAGCGCGCTTCCCGCGCATCAAGCACCTGCTGTTCTTCATCAAGCACCTGCACCCCAGGCACCACGAGCCCGCCGCCAAGCACGCCCACGCCAGACACCAACGCGCCCAACGAAGCCCCCGGCACCCCAGCCGCATAAGCAACCGACACACCCGCCGACCAGCACCCCACACCCACACAGGCCAGCAAGCACACCACCAGCGCACGCACAACAAGCCTCATATCTCGCCCCCAATACGACGTACCCGAGCCTCGGGCCGGCGCCGATCTACGGAAGAGTTGCGGCTGAGCGTATCGGATCTCTCCGAGCCACCTAACAGGCCGAAGACCGCAACGTGACGAGCGCGACCCGCAGACGGGTCGCGCCGGCACGTAGCCGGACCGACCCCGATCTGCAGAAACATGACGAGTCGTCGCACGGTAGGTCCTCATGTTTTGCCCCCCTTGGTTCGGGCATTTGATCGGCGCTCTGGACGGTCAGAAGAGCGTGCCGCTAACAGAGATGGTTCCAACATTCTATCTGTCTGGCCATCAGAATGGCTAGACGCGTTTCTGACTATTGTCGGAGGCTGTGCGCGTGGCTGGACCGTGGGCGATTGCCGCGAGCAAGCCATACCACTCCCCAAGCACGGCGCAGTGCGAGCGTCACTCATCCTGAGGTGCCCGTGCCAGCGGCACGGCCTTGACGGGTGAGATGGCGTGCCGCGCGGCCATCCGCGTCCGGTGGCCACCATTCTTGGCCCCGGCGCTGGAGTCGACCTTCGGCCAACAGACGGACCCCGAGCATATGGACATACGAGCCGTGAACGTTCATCTCACGGGCGAGATCCTGGCTGGTGATTCCTTGCCGCCGCTTCGCTGCGGCGATCATCGCCTTGGCGCTCTTTTCGCGTCGCGGCACGGGAAGGTCCGCGAGCAGGTCTGCGACAGCCACACCCAACGCGTCAGCGAGGGTCAGCAGGACAAAAATGGTTGGTTTGGCGACCCCGCGCTCGAGCTGGGAGATGGTGTCGTGGCGTAGGCAGCTTCTGGCGGCGAGTTCGCTCTGGGAGAGACCAGCCTGACTGCGCTGTCGCCGCAGATTCTTACCGAACGCACGCGCGATGCGCTTCCGCTCCACCCGGTCATCCGCGGGCAACAGACTTCGGCGTGGGAGCCGGCTGCCCCCGGCGGCGCCCGTGTCTGTCTTTGCCACGGTGGCTGGTTTGGTCATCGTGTCGTCTCGTCGGCGCGTCTGTAGCCGAGGCGGGCGGAGATGCGATCGGCGGTGGAGACGAGGTGCGGGCCGAGCGCGTCGACGAGCTCCTCGAGCGAGATCATCGAGCTGGGTGCCGCCAGGTCCACTGCGGCGACGACCTCGCGGGCCTCGTTGCGCACGGGCGCCGCGATCGCGTACAGCTCGGCGGCGAGCTCCTGGTCATCGACGGCGAAGCCGGCCGGCTGGATCTCCTCGAGCTCGTCGCGCAGCGTTTTCTTGCTGGTGATCGTGTTGGGTCCGCGTTTGGTCAGCTTCATCGCGGCGATCAGCTCGCGCTGCTCGGACTCGGGGAGGTTCGCCAGCAGCAGCTTGCCCATCGCGGTGCAGTAGGCGGGCAGCCGCGAGCCCGTGTGCAGGCTGAGGTCGATCTTGCCCTGGCCGCGGCGGAAGCTGCGCACGCGGTCGACGTACAGGACCTCGGCGCCGTCGAGCACGCCGAGGCTGGTGGTGTAGGAGGTCCGCTGGCGCAGCTCCTCCAGGTAGGGGTGGGCGTGCTCGCGCAGCCCGGTCGAGTTCAGCGCCGACATTCCCAGGTCGGTCACGCGCAGCCCCAGGCGGTACTTGCGCGAGGCGCCCTGCTCGAGGTAGCCGAGCGCGACGAGCGTGATCACGTAGCGGTGCGTCGTCGAGCGGCTCATGCCGAGGTCGTCGGCGATGTCGGCGATGCCGAGCACTGGGCGCTTGGGCGTGAAGCAGCCGAGGATCGCGAGGCCCCGCTCCAGCGACTGGGAGTAGCGCGGCTCGCGCAGACTCGGGATCGACCAGGCCGGCTCCTTCAGCGAGGCGGGGCCGCGACGGCTCATCCGCGCTGCCCGATCGCCTCGTGGTTGCGCACTGAGTCGAAGCCGATCTTGGCGTCCGGAAGACTCCCGCAGGTCATCGTGTTCTCCTGCCCGGCCCTGCCTGTCCGCGTCCCGCGGTCCGACACGCCGTAGCCGGGAGGCCAAAAGCGCCTGCCCACGCGTGTCAGTCGTTCTTCGAGCTGTAGGCGAGCTCCGAGCATGAGGACGTAGGTCGCTTTCACGTTTAGCCGGCAGGCGAGCGCCTCTCGGTCGATGCCCGGCTGCTGTCTCACCAGTGCGATCATCGCTCTCGCGCTTCTGTCGCGGAGTGGGACTGGCAGGTCCGACATCAGTTCCCCGCGGGAGACGTTCAGGGCATGCGCAAGCATTACTAGCTCGACGAGATTTGGTGGCCGAGCGCCAGTCTCCAGCTGCGAGACTCTCGTTTTGGCAAGATCCGCTCGGATGGCGAGCTTCCCGCTGGGTCATGCCCGCGCTCGTCCGTGCTCTATGCAGGTTCGCGCCGAACGCGACGAACAGAGCATCCCGCTCCAACTTGTCCGAGGGGGTCATTATGCGGCTGTCTGGCAGGTAGTCCTTGCGGCCCGGCGGGGCCGTGGCTTGCGCCGTCTTGCCTTGTCTAGCCATGCCGCAGGATCGCGTGGTTCTGGCTGGCGCTCCGGTCGTCGAGCCGAGAGGAATCAACTTGCTCGGCGGCGGCCACCCTCAAATGTTGATCACCTCGAGCGTGTCCAGATGCGATGTGCACTGCGACGCCCACAGCTCCTCTTTGTCGATGCAGATAACGCCCACCCGGTTGAGATGGTCAAGCGCTTCGTTGACCGCGATAGGCGTGTGCGGTCGCATCTCGATCTCGATCTCAGAGCGTGTCCACCGCGTAATCGGATGCTCGCTCAGGATGCGGCTGACAATGGCGCGCTCAAGGATGCTGGGCGCCTTGTCTGGGTCTTGCTGCGGGGGCTCGCCGCTCGCGGTCACTTGCGACTCAAACGTTTCGGCCGCGTTCGGCGTCTTGGAACTCGTGTGCAGACCGATGCATCCACGTCGAAAGGCGACCTGCAGCACCGTCTTTCACGCAGCCGCGACCTTGCGGGCCCGTGCCCGTAGCAGGTGCGCATCGAGGGCCAGCGCGCGATCATTCGTCTGGCCTCATGGTAGTGAGTCGGCGACATAGTTCTGTATGCTGGCACATCTTTTTGGGTCCGATAACTCGAAAGTGTGCCCGAGAATCGGAAACGTTGCCCGAGCACGCGAAACGTTGTTCAGGCAACTCAAGGCCGCATTTTGCCGGCGCCGCGAGCCTGCCTCCGGGGGCCGGCGAGGCGCCGCAACGACGCGCCGCCGGTCGCCTTTGTCTTTCGTCGATGTCTCGTTCCTCCCGCCGCGATCTACCGGCGGCGCTTTCGTAGGACGACGCGTCCTTCGTCGCCGGGTACGAGGATCGCGCTGCGCCACCGCGGGAGCTCGACGTGAGCGCTTGCGGGCAGGACGCGCCTCGTGGCCAGCACCTCGCGGAGGATCGTCTTGACCTCCAGCAGCGCGAAGTGCCGGCCTAGGCAGTGCTTGCGGCCTCCGCCCCAAGGTAGCCATGTGCGCGGATGTGGGGCTTCGTCGATGAAGCGCTCCGGCCGGAACTCGTGGGGCCTTGGGTACAGCTCCGGCTGGTGGTGCATTAGGTACGTACACGCCGCGAGATGGGCCGGCGGCCGGTAGGTCCAGCCGCCGATCTCGAGCGGCTCCATGACCTCTCTTGGGATCGCGAATAGGAAGACCGGCTTGCGACGCATCGTCTCGTTGACGGTCGCGGTTAGGTACTGCTCGTCGGTGCCGCTATCGATCTCTTCCCATAGCCGGTTCTGCACTCGCTCGTGGTGAGCTAGCAGTTGAAACGCCCAGGCCAACTCGCCCGTAGTCGTCTCGTGGCCGGCGAGAATCATCGACACCAGGTTGTCGCGGATTTCGCGGTCACTCATCGCGGATCCGTCTGGCCGCTCGGCAGCGAGCAGCATGTCAAGCAGATCCGTCCGCGCGGAGTCGCCGTCGGCGCGTCGTCGGCTCATAAGCCCGTAGATGAGTCTGTCTGCCGCGGCCCGCTGATTGACGAATGCTTTCCAGGTGCGGCGCCATCCAGGGACGTATCGTAGGTTGGGCTCTTGAAGCAGGAAGCTGGTTGTCACGTTCAGCATCCTCATCATCTCGCCGTGGAGCTGTTCTAGCATCGCCCCCTGCTCCCCGAAGATGGCTTTCAGGACCACTCGGAGCGTGAGCGACCTGATGCGGGGGTGAAGCGCGACAGTGGTGTCGCGAGGCCAGCCGGCGACCTCGCGCTCAACGATCTCGGCCAGCATCGCCGTGTGGTCTTGGACGATCCTCTGGTGAAACGCTGGGGTTATCGCCTTGCGGCTGGCAACGTGCTCGTCTTCCTCGAGCAGCATCAACGAGCGCCTGCCGATGAGTGGGGTTAGGATGGATGAGCCTGCGCCCGGATGAAGGACGGTCGGGTCGGCAGTCAGGACGGCGCGGATGTCCTCGGGGGCTGAGAGAAACACAAGGGGCGGCATGTAGAGTGGGTACACGCAGAAGTGATCGCCGAAACGCCGGTAAGCCTCCTCGAAATAGTGAAACGCAAGCCAGCGGCAGCCGGCGGTCTGCAAGGTCGCCGGGAGATGACCGCTGGGTGGGAGTTCACCTTTGAGGCGAACGATGAGCGATGGGGTTTTGGTGAGCTGCATTGGGTTCTCCTTTGTTGGGTTACGTGGATCGCACGGCGTAGGCGGTCCGCCATAGCCGCAGAATGGGAACCAGGAGGCGGGTCAGCGATCCGCCGGCAACGGCGAGCGTCCTGGTGCTGTCACGCATCGCCGGGATACGAGCGCTGTCCTTTGAGAGGTAAAGCGCGGTCATGCAGCAGGCGATGAGGATGTGTTTCTCGCTGCCGCTCAGCCCGCTAGCTTCTCGTAGGCAGCGCCGCAGCAGCCCGCAGACGCGCTCGGTCGCGAGCGATGGCGAGGGGTAGTGCGAGATATAGATGTGGTCGCCGTTCTCGGCGTCCTCGATCTGGTCGACATAGCTGTCAAGCATCGTCGCCGCGACCGATGTCCAAGGAAGATACGTGCTGTGAGTCCGCTCGACCTCTTCCTCGTCACAGGTTGGTTCGGTGGCGAGCGCCAGCAGCGCGAAGATCGTGAGGCCCGCGCTACATGCTCCCGACAGCTCAAACCAGGTTGCCTCGTGTCCCGAGGGGAACTCCTCGCGGCTCCACGCCTTGAGCATCGCGTCTCGGCGAGCCGGGTCGAGATCGTGGTTGATCGCGAGTACCTGCGCACGCCGCGCCTCTCGCACAACAAGCCTGCGGACCCGCCCGTAGGCGGGGAGCGCCATGCAGCATTCCCGGCACACATCGACGAGCGCGTTGAGGTAGCCGCCGTCGTCCTGCCAGGGATGGTGGCGGTAGTAGTCGGCTCTCGGGCCGCCCGGTTCAAGAGCGTCAACGAGAGCTAGGTGGAGCTGCCGGCCGTTTACCTCGTCGGGTGAGCGCTCGTGGAGGCTGTCAAGAAAGTCCCAGGCCAGCTGGTAGGCGACAAGCAGGCGCAGCAGTACCGTGCTGCGGGCGCGGGGAAGGATCGTGAAGAGGGCTGCACCGTCGGTCTGCCCTCGCTTGCGGCTAAGGGCGCTGAGCGCGTCCTCGCGGATCGGCGCGTCCGGGATCTGCTCGGCGAGCGACCGCCAGCCGCGCACTTCGCGGGCGACGGCCGGAAGCGCCCACGTCAGCTCTCTGGCGGCCCCCGAGAACAGCACGTACAGTTGTCTGCACGAGAGCGGTGCTGGATTGGAGGTGCCGGTACGAAGACCCGTCAGGTGCGCGTCAATACGCCGGGCTGATTGATCTGGCTCGCACACGCACGGCGAGATATCCCGGCACAGCAAGTATCGCGAGCGCGACGAGGCTGACCAACGCGAAGCCGGAGATCGCGGCGACGCCTTCGATGTTGAACACTATTGGGAACCCCGTCACCGTCGAGAGGAAGTGGCTGCCGAGCAGTTGCGCGTAAAGCCCGAAAATCGCTCCTATCAAGCTGCCCGAAGCGAGCAGGATCGCGCTCTCGCATACCAGCGACCGCCACAGCACACGTTGCGGGATGCCGTTGCTCCTGTTGAACGCGATGCGATCACGCCGCTGCCAGAGAAGCGAGGCCATCGCGGCGATGATGGCGAGGATGGCTGAGATCAACACGAGCCGCCGTATCTGCGTGAGCCGAGCCAAGCCTTGAGCGGCGAGCGCGTAGTGGCGCTGCTCACGTTCATCTGAGCTTTCCACGGCCAGACCCGGCTCGGAGCGGAGCGCTTCTCGAACGCGATCGCGGACGGTGGAGACCGGCGTGCCGGGCATCGTCTGAAGCTCGTATGCGCTCGGGTCGCTGCCTTGCCAGCCGCGCGCATAATCGGCGGCGTTGAGCATCACCGCGCCCGTTGGCCATCCAAGGTTTGTCGTCACGCCTGCCAAGCGCATCGTCAGGGGACGTGGGGACGGCAGCGTAAACGACTGTCCGACTCGCAGGTGGTATTCGGATACGAGCGCCTGCGAGAGAACAGCCCAGCCCCCCGCACGCAGCCTCGTCGTGGCGAGCGCGACACCTGAACTCAGCAGCTGGCTCGGCGGAACGAGGCTGCGCGAGTTGCGTGCTGGCGCGATGACCCACAGCCTGCGCTTGCCCCAGTCCAGGAAGCTGCCTCGGTAGACGCCGACCTGGCTGACGCCGGGCACGCGCGCCAGGGTTGACGTGTCAAGCGGGTCAAACGTGATCGTGCTCAGCAGACTCGAGCTACCGCGAGGTGTGATCCAGATATCCGCGCTTGAGTCGAGGTTGTGGGCGGAAGCGTCCAGCCCGTTCTGCAGGTTCGTTGCGACGCCCTGAAACTCGACGACCCCGAACACGGCTACGGCCGCGAGGACGGCTACCGCAACCGACCGTACCCGTGTCTGCGGAGCGCGCAGCTCGTCGATCGCCATAGAAGCGCCCACCCCGCCGAGGAGCCTCGACGCGTGCTCGAACAGACGCAAGAGCAGGTCGAACAGGAATGGCAACAGGCACACGAGGGCGAGGATGAGCGTGGCGTTTCCGAAGACCGCGGCCTTGGTATCGACGAGCAATACAGCCGTGGTGAGCGCGAGCGATACCCCTCCGATGCTGAGCTGAAGCGCTATCCGGGTTCGCCGCCGGAGCGAGAAGCGACGCGGCGCTCCAAGCCGGCGTCCGAGGATCTGTCGGACAGGCCACAGAACACCCGCGACGGCCGCCAGCATCCCTACAACAACGGCCAGCGCGACACTCTGCCACGTCACGATTCTGGCGTTGCCAACCGGGAACGCGAAGGACAGATAGCCCGGTTGCGTGCGGAAGACAGCTATCGAGAGGCCGTCGCCTATCACCAGCCCAAGCGCGCACCCCAAGATGCCCATTACGAAGGCGTCAAACAGCAGCACCTGGATCGTGACCCTGCGGTTGGCGCCCTGCTCGCGGAGGTCTTCTATCAGCTTGCGCCTGGAAGGAATGGTCATGAGCATCGCGTTGAGCGCGAACATGAAGCCGACCAACGCGCTGATCGCGCTGAACAGTTGCTCACTCTCGCTCTCCGGCCAGACAGCGACCGCGAACAGCTGGGAGTCGAAGTCGCCGGGGTTCAGGTTGATGTTTGATCTCGCGGCGATCCGAGCGAGAGCGCGGCGAACCTCGCCAGCGTCCGCGGGCAGATAGCGCACGAAGATGCGGGTGAGTCGGTGTTCGCTGTCCGTTACGCGCTGGGCGTAGTCGATCGGGGTGACGGCGACCGGGCTGTGGACGAGTCCGCCGACATCGGCCTGCGTGAGCGTGGCACCAACCAGCGACTCCACGAACCGTCCGCCGATCTGCAGCTTGACCAGCACACCAGCGTCGATTTCGCTCGCAAGAGGCGCCGGTAGCGCGACCCCCCTCGCGTGGCGGAGAAGCCTCACCGAAAAATGGCGCAGGAGCGGGAGGCTGCCACGCAAGGAGGCTGGTTCGACTCCGATCAGATCGACGGAGCGTTCAGCCGCGCCTCCGATCACGTTCACCTGGCGCTCCAACACAGGAAGCGCGTTCTGCACGCCTGGCTGGCGCCGAACTTCTTCCAACACGCTTTCGTGGAAACCTTCGGGGCCACGCGCACCGAGCTGTAGCTGCGAGCTGCCGACAAGCTCGCTGGCGATCTGCGCGACCGAGCGGGTAAGGCTGGTCCTCGAGACCTGCGAGGCAAACAGCAGCGCGACGCCAACTGCTATCCCGAGTATCGCAAAGCCCTGTTGCACGAGGACCGATCTGGCCCCTATGTGGCCCTCGTAGATGTAGCGGATGCCCGAGAGCTTCATCGCGAGACGCTTCAGTCTGCCGCCGAGGACTCGGCCAGTACCGGACTTCGATCCGCTGCGTAGGCTTTGAGGCGCCCGTCGCGCAGCTCATGGATCTCGTCGGCGAACGCCGCCGCTTCGGGGTCGTGGGTGGCGAGCAGGAGCGCCACGTCACGCTCGCGGCAAAGATCCCGCAGGAGACTAAGGACGTTGCGGGTGTTCTCGGTGTCGAGGCTCCCGGTTGGCTCGTCGGCGAGCACAAGCTGCGGGTCAGTGGAAAGCGCGAGCGCGATCACGACGCGCTGGCGCTCGCCCATCGAAAGCTGCTCGACGCGATGGTGCAGCCGGTCGCCGAGCCCAAGCCGCACGAGCAGCGGCGTGACCTTCCGGTCGGCGTGCCGCACGTCGTCCATGAGCAGCCGCACCGACGCGGCCCGTACCGCTGTAGCGCCCGGCTGCAGGATTCCTGGGTGTCCGATGACGCCGAGCCGGTGCAGCCGGTACTCATCGCCCTCCTCTCGGGACATTGCGGCGACGTCGCGGCCGTCGACGGTCACGCTGCCGCTGTCGGGCACGATGCGAAGTCCGACGATCAGGTCCACCAGCGTCGTCTTGCCTGAGCCGCTTGGACCATAGAGAGCGACGAACTGGCCTCGCGCGACCGTCATCGTTACCCCGTCGAGTGCGCGGACCGCGACGCGTCCGAGTTTGTGGTGCTTGGCGACGTCGCGTCAGCTCGAGCACCTACACGGAGCCTATGCCTCGTGACCCTTGTTTCTCGGCGTGTTTGGGGAAGGGGACGACTACGTCGTCGCGGTCGGCGTTCGTGCTCGCTCGCCGCCCGGAGCGCCGCGTCAGCGTCCCGCGGCGCGTGAGCGCCCACACCTCGTCAGCGAGCACCACCGCCGAGTCGAAAGAGCCGGCGCTCACCAACACCCCGCAGCGAGGCTCGGACTCCTCCACCAGCGAGCGCAGCAGATCAGCAGCCGTCTCGGTGTCACGGCTACCGAGAGCGTCGAGCAGATCGTCGATGATGACGAGCTGCGGGCTGCCCGCAAACCCCCGCGCGAAACCAACGAGCACCCGCTGCCAGTTCGACAGTTCTCCCCAACACCGGCTGACACAGTCCTGCGCGCCCACTCGCTCAAGCGCACAAGCCGCCAGCGTCCGCGCGTCGCGGTGGCGGCGCCCATGCACAGCCAGCGGCCACCCGACGTACTTCGAGACCTCAAGCTCCTGGTGCGGACCATCGCGGCTGACCCACACGACATCGTGACCCAACAGCGGTACGCCCGAGTGCTCGCGCCGTCCAGCCCACCAAGCCCGCCAGCTCCGTGGGCGCTCCCTTCGACTCTCAAGCTCCCGGCCGCCCAGCGACACGCTGCCCGAGTCCGGGCTCTCCATCCCCGCCGCGATCTGCAACAACGTCGTCTTCCCGCCAAGCCGCGGACCGATGACGGCGACGACCTCGCCTCGCCCCACCTCAAACGAGACATCCTTCAACACGCCCAACCACGAACCACCACGCCAATACCCCTTACAAACACCGTCAACCGACAGCAACTCACCCATCACCAACCTCGCCGCTAGCTGCCTGCGCCCTGGCGAGGAGCTCGTCGAGTTCTTCGCGTAGAGCTTCCAGGCGCTCGGCCATCAGACCTCCGAGCTTCGCCGCGTCCTTCGTTTTGATGAGACGCAGCTCAAGGCGCCAATCTGTCTTGCCGCTTGCGCGCCTGGCCTTCTGTTCCATATGCAGGCGTTCGCGCGCAATTTCGGTGGCGTCGGTAAACGCTTCCTCTTGCTCGTGGACGGCCTCGATGAGGGCGGGGATGTCCTCAAGCTCGAAGAACTCCAGCTTGCACTGCAGCGCGTCGCGTACCGCTGGCGGCAGCTCGGTCTGGTGTAGCCACGCGCGGAATTCCTCTTCGCCCTTCTCGGTGGCGGCGTAGCGATCGAGCGGGGGCTGGGAGCCCTTTTCGACCAGCCGCACGAGGCCTCCGGCAGCCAGGCTGGGGAGGTTGTTGTGCGCGGAGCCACGCGTGAAGCGCGCCGAGGAGAACCGACGATTGAGCCGGCGATTTATGCCCCTGACGGTGTCTTCTCTCTGGATGACGAGTCCGAGAGCCAGCATCCGGGGGCTCGTGTCGCCTGCAGCGAAGCTCGCCATCGGCGGATCGTAGTCCAATGCACAGCAGGATGACCGCCAGCTCGAATGGTCCCGCCATGCCGACACTTGTAGACACGCTAGGCCGGCTGCTGCCAATGGCTACTACAGCCCAGCGTAAGCGCGCACCCGTATCCCCGCCCCGACTGTCTCTAGGCGCCTTCTGAGTCGGCGTGTTTGGGGAAGGGGACGACTACGTCGTCGCGGTCGTCGTTCGTGCTCGCTCGCCGCCCGGAGCGCCGCGTCAGCGTCCCGCGGCGCGTGAGCGCCCACACCTCGTCAGCGAGCACCACCGCCGAGTCGAAAGAGCCGGCGCTCACCAACACCCCGCAGCGAGGCTCGGACTCCTCCACCAGCGAGCGCAGCAGATCAGCAGCCGTCTCGGTGTCACGGCTACCGAGAGCGTCGAGCAGATCGTCGATGATGACGAGCTGCGGGCTGCCCGCAAACCCCCGCGCGAAACCAACGAGCACCCGCTGCCAGTTCGACAGTTCTCCCCAACACCGGCTGACACAGTCCTGCGCGCCCACTCGCTCAAGCGCACAAGCCGCCAGCGTCCGCGCGTCGCGGTGGCGGCGCCCATGCACAGCCAGCGGCCACCCGACGTACTTCGAGACCTCAAGCTCCTGGTGCGGACCATCGCGGCTGACCCACACGACATCGTGACCCAACAGCGGTACGCCCGAGTGCTCGCGCCGTCCAGCCCACCAAGCCCGCCAGCTCCGTGGGCGCTCCCTTCGACTCTCAAGCTCCCGGCCGCCCAGCGACACGCTGCCCGAGTCCGGGCTCTCCATCCCCGCCGCGATCTGCAACAACGTCGTCTTCCCGCCAAGCCGCGGACCGATGACGGCGACGACCTCGCCTCGCCCCACCTCAAACGAGACATCCTTCAACACGCCCAACCACGAACCACCACGCCAATACCCCTTACAAACACCGTCAACCGACAGCAACTCACCCATCACCAACCTCCAGATAAGAGGGGTGCTTACAGCGTAGTGCGCCGGGCGCTTCTCGGCTGCGCCAGGCTATGCGGGCGTTGGCTGCCAGCCGCCGTCGATCTTGACGACCTTTCCGTCCTTCCTGAAGCCGCTGAGTATCCGGTAGATGCCCCGTTCGGCTAGCTCGATGGCGGTAAACGTTTCGAGCTGGCGCTCGCCCTGCCTTTTGTGCGCTCCCGTTTCTGGCCCTCGAGCAGCTCGTCCGGTGAGGCCAGCTTCAGGCCACGCGAGAGGATCACGATCGTCTCCAGGCGCGGCGAGCGCTTGCAGCACTCAAGCAGGCTAATCTCCGTGCGGTGCAGGCCGCAGAGGTCCGCCAACTCCTCCTGAGATAGTCCTGCCTGGTCACGATGGTGCCGTAGGTTGGCGGCGAATTGCTTACGAACAGCCTCCATAGTTTCAATCCTCGGTATCTCGCGTGAGTGCGCGTAGGGCGAGCTTCCAGTTCGTGCGGACACGTGCCGGTCTCACAACGACCCACAATAGCCCAGACAGTCGTCTGAGCGTGGCGGCGCCCGCCTGTTGCAGCTAGGCTCCGGATATGGCGACTCTCTCGAATGCATACGAGATCGAGCAATTGGCGCTCTTGGCCAAGTTCGCTAGCAAACCACGTGCCGCCCGCAGAGCCGCCGGCCCCTCTCAGGAGGAGCTAGCCGACGCCGCGAAGCTCCACCGGACGGAGATCAGCCTCCTCGAGCGCTGGCAACGCCAGCCGAGGCTCAGGACGTTGCTCGTCCTCGGCGATGCGCTCGACATAGAGATCGGCACCTGAACCGTCGTGCGCGTCGAGAAGCTGGGGCTCAGGCCCGCCACGCTCGCCTGCCTGCACACCGCAGGGATCGTCAACGTCTCGCAACTGACCAGCCACGCCTGCGGCGAGCTGATGCAGCACCCCGACCTCGGCCCAGCCAAGGTCTACGAGGTCATCCGGCGACTGCATAAGCGCGGGCTGGCGCTCCCGAATGAGTGGGGCAGAATGCGCGTCCCCGACGAGCGCAGCGTTGAGATGTTCCGCCTGCGCTTCGTCGAGGGTCTCTCGCTGATCGAGACGGGACGCCGGTTCGGCGTCAGCCGCTCCCGCGTCTACCAACTCCTGCACGCGCACTTCGGGATCAGCACGCCGCCCGCCGCCGCCAACGCCACAGCGCGCCAGCGGCGCGGCGCAGGGGAATGACGCCCGCCCGCTCGCCGATCCTCGCGATCGAGGCCGACCTCGATCTCGCAGGAGGCATCACAGCGCGGGCTACGCCGTAGCCGCAATGAGCAGAGCGAACACGCGCCCGTTGCGCTATCGCGGGGTGCAGCTCCGCTCCGAAAAGGAACGGCCCACTGCTGAGTGCTCTTGCGTGCTCGCTGATTGCGATCTACCCGGGCTGGCGCGTGGTGGTGGGCGTGGCGGGAGGCCGCGCCTGGTCGCCCGATATCTGGTTCCTCATCATCGTGTCCGCATGTCTGGCCGTCGTGGCTGCTCGACGCGCTGTCCGCTCATGGCGCCAGTTGCCCTCGAAGCACCGCGATTCACGCTGAGTCCAGCGCAAGGGGTCCAGACCATGGCCTCCCGGACTTACCGGGAAAACGTGCCGCAGTTCAGACACGACCCAGATTCGCTCCGGAACCGCCGCCACGATGGTCCGCACAGCCTGCACGTATATGCGTCGAATGCAGAGACTTGTCTGTGGCACCGTCGTCTGCGTAGCGCGACGGTGGCAAGATGGAGACGGTCCGTAGGCAACTTGCCGCCAATCTGCGGGAGCAGCGCGAGCGGACGGGACTCTCCCAGGAGGCGCTGGCGGACATCTGCGATCTGCACCGCACCGAGATCAGCCTGCTGGAGCGCTGCAAGCGCTCGCCGCGGCTGGAGACCATCGTGGTCATCGCCCGGGGCCTGGAGCCGCATCCCCCAGCGAGCTACTCAAGGGGATCAGCTGAGAGGCAACTCGCACGCCGCACGGCGCTGCAGCTGGCACACATTCCTTGACCGGCCGCCCCGGCTGGTTCTCTCGGTCAGCTTCAATGGTCGGCTGCCTTACGGCGAGCCTTCGAGTTCCCACGAGTGGCACATCCAGCGCCTGCCGGAAACGCGACGCCGCTAAACACTCGGCGGGTGTCCGACATTTACATCGGTTCAGCGCGCCGTCCGGCGAGCACTGCGTTTGCGCGAAGGCGAGCAGCCAACGGCGAACAACATACCGAGGGCGAATCCCACCGCGGCCGGTACACCCATCCTCGCCGATGACGACAGGATTCGCGGCCAACCAACGCACTCCTGCGAACTGACGACTCAGGTCACTAGAGCCCGGCGGCGGTGATGCCGGCTTGCCAGCTGCCGAAGTGATCGATGACGGTTTGATTGTTGGGTCGTCCAGATGCGGCGAGCAGCCACTCGCCGCGTTTGGGTGGACGTTCGTGCTGGGCCGCCCAATCCTTCAGTGCTTGGATCACTTCGGCGTTAGTCCATGCCCAGTTGCGTACTGGTTCGACGGGGAGGTGGGGCTCGAGTTGGGCTTGGTGGAGGGCTCGGTTCCAGCTGCGGAAGTGTCGTCGCACTGTCAAGTCGTTGGGCTGGTTTGTGCCGGCGTGGCGCCAGTCGGCCCAGGTGGGGCTGCGGCCGTTCGCTTCGGCCCATGCGCGTAGGGCGCCGAGGATCTCGGCATCACTCCAGGCTCGGCATCGTGTTCGCGGCCGGCTGATGTGGAACGCGACGCGTGTCCAGTCGGCGCGGTCGAGCTCGACGCGGGCTTCTCGGCGTGATGGCGACTCGCTCGCGGGGAGTCGCCTTGTCGCGGTGATCTGCACGCTGGCGTCCGCGACCGTCACGATGATGCTCGAAAACCAGGCGGCGAGTACGCGGTTGAGCTTGGCTGCCTGAGCCCGGGTGGCGTCGGTTCCTCCGGTGAACTCGGCGGCCGCCCAAGCCTCAAACTGCTTGACGGCCTGGAGCTGGCGTGCTTGGCGCTGATGGGGGTGGTCCCCGTCGGGCATCGCGGCGTGCGGCCCTGTGCGGGAGAGCAGGCGCTCCAGCACGGTGGTGAAGGCGAGCTCGTCGTCTGCGAGGCTCGCCTGGCGGAGTTCGCGGCGCTCGAGGAGAGGTCGAGCACGCTCGTGGGCTGCTCGACGCCTTCTAGACCCTCGCTCGGCTGCTCGAGTAGGAGTGGCTTGAGGCTTGCCACGAACATGGCCTCGAGGATGTCGGCGGGGATCCTCGGAGCCAGGCAGCGCCCTGCGTGCCGTGCCTTGTCATGGCTGGCGCAGACGTAGCGGCGCTGGAGCGATCCATCGGCTAGTCGTTTGCCGGTGACGCAGTACAGCGGCTCTCCGCAGCGGCCACATTGCATCAGCTGCGCCAGGAGGTAGGTCTCAAGGCGCAGCGGTTTCTTGGTTGCCTTGCGGTGGTGCGCCGCCAATCTCGTGAGAATGCGCTGGTGCTCGCGCTCGGTGATGTATGCGGGCCAGTGGCCTCTCGCGACTACCTCTCCGCCGAAGACCGCGAGCCCGGCGTAGCGTGGGTTGGTTAGCACTCCGCGAACCGCGTCCATCGTCCACCGTTTCGACGTCGTGTCCATGCGGCGTGAGTTCGTTCGCCAGCCGGCATCGTTGAGCGCCCGGGCAATCCGGCCGGTTGACAGGCGTCGCAGGGCCAGCCGGAAGATCGCCTCGATGACTTCACGACGCTGCTCATCGATCACCATCCGCTTCTTGACGTGTTCTTGCTCGTCGAGTTCGACCGTGAGCTTGTAGCCGTCCGGTAGGTGGCCGATGAACTCTCCGCGGGCAGCAGCGCGCCGGCGCCCTGCCGCCATAGCCAGCCCTTTGCGACGAGAATCCTCGTGGTTACGCTGCCCCGTTACCACCGCGTAAAGGAGGTCGCGGAACGTGTCGGGATCCTGCACCGTGCAGACCGACACTTCGCGCTTCCGCGCCCACAATGCCACCTCCACGGCATGACGCGCTGAGCGCCCATCACCCCGCGCGAGCCGGTCGCTGTGCTGCGCCCACAGCTCCGCCGACCCATGCTCATGCGCCAGATCCTCGACGTGCTCCAGCGCGTCGACCAACCCCGGCCCGCGACTACGCCGAAACGCCGAGACCGCCTCGTCCTTGTACTCGTCCACCACCCGACGCCCACCACGCCGCTCGATCGCCGCCCGGCACTCCTGCAGCTGGTCGGGGATCGACCCACGGAGATCCTCCGTGCTCTTCGCCGCATACACGACGCAAGGAATCTCCGAGCTAGCCAACGATCACGAGCCTACCCGCGCGCGGGCGCAAAGGGACCTGGGTCGTTGGTCGACACAGTCATCAGCCAGAACCGTGCACGGCATTGCTGCCCGTCCTGCTCAGCGGCAAGTTGCCCGACCGTCGCTTGACGGGCGCTCCCGAGGAACGAGCCCGCTTGCGTCTACTGGTGAAGCCGGCTGCGCGGAGTGCAGCGTGCCAGCTTCCGAAGTGACTGCGCACTGTCGTTGTCGAGGGGTGTTCCGGCTCGCCGTGTAGCCAGTCGGCCCACGGCGGGGGCCGGTCATGCTCCGCGGAGTAGTCGATGAGGGCGTGTATGACGTCGGTGTCGTCCCAGGCGGGTCGGCGCGCCGGTCTGCCTGTGTGAGGTGCGGGTGGAGCTGGAGGGTGGGCGCCGTGGTCCTTCCAGTCGATTGGACGGGGCGTGCGGCCGTGCGCGTCGGTCCAGGCTTGTAGAGCGCCGAGGATCTCCGCGTCCTCCCAGGTGCGGTAGCGGTGATGCGGCTGGCGCTCCAGCGGCGCGAAACGAGTCCACGCACCACGATCCACGCGCGCGCTTGCCTGCGCGCCCGTCGCGGCATCGATCGCTACGCGCCGCCGCGTGACGAACCGCACGGTGCTCGCATCCATCGTGACCGTGACGCTCGCGAACCACGATCGCAACAGCTCGTTGAGCTTCTCGCGCCTTCCCCCTTGAGGCGTCTGTCCGGCCGGTTGCCTCCTGCGTGATCCAGGCGCGGAACTCCTGCAGCTGCTGAAGCTCCCGTGTCCGGCGGTGGGAGCTCACCGCGTCTCGCACGAGCGCCGCCTCTGGCTGCATGTGCGCGAACAGCGCCTCCAGGGCAGAGTCGGCACCGGGGTCATCGCCAGCGAGGATCGCGTCTCGCAACCGCTGGCGCTCCGAGTCGACGTCCGAGGAGGCGGCGAGCGGCGGTAGCTCACCTTCGCGGTGAGCGCGGGCACCGTCGAGCAGCAGCCCGCCCAGACTCGAGACGAACATCGCCTCGACCAGCCCGGCGTCCATCCGCATCGCCTCACAACGCCCGGCGTGCCGGCCGTGGTAGCGGCTCGCGCACACGTAGCGGCGGATCAGCGTGCCATCGCGGTGCGGGTTGCTGGTCAGCGCGAGCAGCGTGCTACCGCAGAGTCCACACTTGCCGACCTTCGCCAGCAGATAGCTCTCCAGCTCCCGTGGGTATTTCGACGGCCGCCGCCGCGCGAGCTGGGCTCGAATGCGCTTGTGCTGGCGCTCGCTGATATACGCCGGCCAGCAGCCGTGCGCGACGACCTCTCCATCGAACATCGCGAGCCCCGCATACCGCGGGTTCTTGAGGATTTCGATGACCCGGTTCACGGTCCACGTGCGTGGAGCACTGCCCTTCCTGCGGGGCTTCGTGAGCCAGCCCGCGTCGTTCAGCACCCGTGCGATCGCACCAGAGCGTTTGCCACGCAACGCCAGGCGAAAGAGCAGCTCGATCGCCGGCTGGCGCTGCGGGTCGAGCACCATCCGCTTCTTGACCACGCCCCACCCGTCGACCTCGACGGCTATCCGGTAGCCGTCCGGTAGATAGCCGATGTAGTCCCCCCGTTCCGCGGCGCGCCTGCGACCAGCTTTGCTCGAGCGCCCCTTGCGACGAGAATCCTCGTTGTTGCGCTGCCCCGTCACCACCGCGTACAGCAGGTCGCGGAAAGTATCCGGGTCCTGCAGCGTACGCACGCGAACGTCGTGCTTCAGAGCCCACAGCGCGACCTCGACAGCGTGGCGCGCCGAGCGGCCATCACCCCGCGCCAGACGGTCGCTGTGTTGCGCCCACAGCTCAGACTCGCCATGCTCCGCGGCGAGTTCCTCGGCGTGCCGCATCGCCTTTGCCAAGTCTGGGCCTCGACTGCGCCGGAACGCCGAGAACGCTTCGTCGGAGTACTCGGCCACGAGCCAGCGCTCACCGTCGGCCGAGATTACCTCACGACAGTCTCGGAGCTGCCCAGGACTCGACCCGCGAACGTCCGCGGTGCTCTTCGCCGCGTAGATCACGCACGGAACCCGGCTACAACCCTCCAACGCAACCGAGGCTACGGCATCGGCCGCGGTATCGCCCGCCGACTCGGTGACCATGACGTCCACCGGAGTGCCGTCGCCTTCAGAGACCCGCGCCGTCCACTGCCGTTAGCGCTTGTGTCCAGCGAGCGCTTCGCGGACTGACGCTCGCTCCCCGCCGGTGCCGGCGCCCTCTCCAGTTTGGCACGCCTGCGGCGTGCCGCTGGTCGGGCTCCGCGGCCCCGCAGCGGGTGGGGCCCGAGTTCTGAAGGAGGTTCTCATGAGTACAAGCCCCGCGGTCCTACTCGTCCTCGGTGAGCAGCGCACGAACGACACGTTGGCCGGCGAGCTGACCCTTGACGGCTACCAGGCGCGCCGGGCCGGCGACCCCACGGTGTTGCGAGCACGGAGCACCCCCGGCTTGGCACGGGCTTGAAGGCGCTCCGGTTTCGGCCGGGGCGCGCGCTCCTGCTCCGGGACGACCGGCGAGCGTCTCGCCCAGCACTCGCGAGACTCCTCCTTCGCTATGGCGAAGCGAGCGTCTCGCACGCTCGAGTGAGGACGAGCGCTCGTCGTCCGGTGCGGGCGTGAGCGGTGGCGTTGGTCGCTCTCTCGCTCGCCCACAAGAGCAGTCGCCCGAGCAGGGCCATGCGTAGTTCCCGCAGCATGTGTGCAGCCTTCTGCGGTTGTCGGCGGAGGAGAGCGGGCGTAGCGTCGGTGCATCCCACGATTTGAGGAGGCTAGAGATGTCCGCCTTTCCTGCACCTATCGCGCCGCGGATAAAGACGCGACTCCAGAGGAGGAGCAGGATGCTCAGGGAAGCCGCCGCTCTGCAGACGGCGGTGAGCGGTCTGACGGCGCTCCTGGCGAGTGCGGCGGTGTCGTGGCCTTTCTCGCGAAGAGGTGTAGTCCGATTGACTGGGGTGCTGGTCGCGGCGGTAGCCGTGGCGGCATGCTGCGTCGGTGTGTCCTCGGCGGCCGCCGAAGGCATCCGCACGATCAAAGTCGGCAGCGAACCCATTGCCGTGTCCTCGGATGGAACCCACGTCTGGGTGGGGAACTACGGCGAAGAAACGGTCAGTGAGATCGAAGCATCGAGCGGCACCGTCATCCGCACGATCAAAGTCGGCAGCGGCCCCGAAGGCGTGTCCTCGTACGGCGGCGAGGTCTGGGTCACGAACTCCGGTGAAGCTAAGGTCAGTGAGATCGAAGCATCGAGCGGCACCGTCATCCGCACGATCCCCGTCGGCAACCGCCCCGTTGGCGTGTCTTCGGATGGAACCCACGTCTGGGTCGCGAACGCCTTCGCAAATACGGTTAGTGAGATCGAAGCATCGAGCGGCGAAGTCATCCGCACGATCTCCGTCGGCTACCACCCCAATGCCGTGTCTTCGGATGGAACCCACGTCTGGGTCACGAACCAAGCAGGAACTACGGTCAATGAGATCGAAGCGTCGAGCGGCGAAGTGATCCGCACGATCAAAGTCGGCAGCGGCCCCACTGGTGTGTCTTCGGATGGAGCCCACGTCTGGGTCACGAACGAAGGAGGAGATACGGTCAGTGAGATCGAAGCATCGAGCGGCACCGTCATCCACACGATCTATGTCGGCCGCGACCCCGAGGGCGTGTCCTCGGATGGAACCCACGTCTGGGTCGCGAACTCCGGTGACGGTACGGTCAGTGAGATCGAAGCGTCGAGCGGCACCGTAATCAACACGATCAAAGTCGGCCGCGACCCCAGGCCCGTGTCTTCGGATGGAACCCACGTCTGGGTCGCCAACTTCGCCGAAAACACGGTCAGTGAGATTCCGACCAGCTACAGCCTTCCGAAAGCGTCGATTGAATCTCCAGCGAGCGGCGGCAGCTACTTGCTGGGCGCGGTCGTCACGACGAAATTCTCGTGCACGGAAGGCGAAGGCGGGTCAGGGCTCGAATCGTGCACGGACTCCAACGGCGGGTCAGGCACCTCGGGCACGCTTGAAACCTCGACCCTGGGGCCGCACACCTACACGGTCACCGCGAAAAGCAAAGACGGCCAGACCGGCACGGCATCGATCAGCTACACGGTCGTCGAAGCGTTTCCGCCGAAAGCGTCGATCGAATCTCCAGCGAGCGGCGGCAGCTACTTGCTGGGCGCGATCGTCACGACGAAATTCTCGTGCACGGAAGGCGAAGGCGGGCCAGGGCTCGAATCGTGCACGGACTCCAACGGCGCGTCAGGCACCTCGGGCGCGCTTGAAACCTCGACCCTGGGGCCGCACACCTACACGGTCACCGCGAAAAGCACGGACGGCCAGACCGGCACGGCATCGATCAGCTACACGGTCGGGGCGAACCCGCCGGAATACGGGAGATGCGTCACAGTCCCATCCGAAAAAGTAGGGACCAAAACGGTCTACCACGGCGGCTTCACTGTCGCCACCTGTCTTGTAGCGAGTGGAACGCACACAGGCAAATATGAATGGGACGCAGGGGTTGTGAAGGCGGGCTTCAAAACGACGATCAAACCCGCGGCTAAAGCCACGCTGGAAACGATCACAAAAGTCAAAGTGACGTGCACTGGTGAGAGCAGCAGCGGTGAAATTACGGGCGCCAAAACCGTCGGGCACGTGGTCGTCAAGTTCACGGGCTGCGCGTCGGGGACGAAGAAATGCACGACGGCTGGGCTCGGGGAAGGCGAACTGGAAACCAAGACGCTCGAAGGCGTACTGGGGATCGAACGCATAACGGTCAAAGACGGCAAAGAAACCCGGTACGTCGCCCTTGACCTCTACCCTGTCGGCAAGACAGGGGCGTTCTTGGAATACACGTGCACCGGTAGCATCCCGACGGCTCTCGCTGGCTCGATCATCATGCCCGTCACTGCGGACAAAATGGCGACGACGGCGACAGCGAAATTCACGGCGACGGCGGGCAAACAGAAACCCGAACGCTTCGAAGGCGGCGAAATGGACGTCCTCACGAACACGCTCAACGAACAGGTCGGCCTGACAGTCGCCTCGACACAAACCAATGAAGAAGAGGTGGAGGTCAACTCGGTTGTCTGACCCGGCTGATGAGGCGGTGAAGGTGGTGCGTGGGGCGGGAACGTGGCCCCACGCATCGCTATAGGGAGGATCGCCGACGATCGGCGCTCCCCCTTTCGCGAGGATGCAGTCGTCCCGGTGGAGGCATCGCCGGCTTGCGCTCAGGACGAATCTCGACAGCGCTGATCGATGACCCGGAGACGCCTCCTTTCCCATGGCGAAGCAAGCGTCTCGCGCGTCGGAGCTCGGACGAGTGCTCATCGTCCATCTGGGCGGCCTCGCATCGGTTGACCCGGACGCTCGCTTTCCGGCGAAGGGAGCACTCTCGCGCGATGCCCGCGAGCGGCACGGAGCGCCACGGGGAGGTACATCGTGATCCCCCGAGGGCCTATGAGTGGACTTCTCCCGATCGTGGATTCTGATACGTTCCGGGGGTCTGCTTCTCGCCCATGACCGGCTCGAAGCCAGTCTCGGGGCGTTTCAACGTAGATGGGGGGTCCTTATGAGTCTGCTGGGTGGCTTCTTGCGAGCAGGCGTAGTCCGATTGACCGGGGTGCTGGTCGCGGCGGTAGCCGTGGCGGCATGCTGCCTCGGCGTGTCCTCGGCGGCCGCCGCAGGGGTCATCCGCACGATCCCCGTCGGCCGCTACCCCAATGCCGTGTCCTCGGATGGAACCCACGTCTGGGTCACGAAGACCAAGAGGGTACGGTCAGTGAGATCGAAGCGTCGAGCGGCACCGTCATCCGCACGATCCCCGTCGGCGGCAGCCCCCTAGGCGTGTCCTCGGATGGAACCCACGTCTGGGTCACGAACTACGGCGAAGATACGGTCAGTGAGATCGAATGCGGCGAGCGGCACCGTCATCCGCACGATCCTCGTCGGCAGCGAACCCTGGGGCGTGTCCTCGGACGGAACCCACGTCTGGGTCACGAACGTGGGCGAAGAGGGTACGGTCAGTGAGATCGAAGCGTCGAGCGGCACCGTCATCCGCACGATCCCCATCGGCAGCGGCCCCGTCGGCAGCGACCCCGATGGCGTGTCCTCGGATGGAACCCACGTCTGGGTCACGAACGCCAGCTACGGTACGGTCAGTGAGATCGAAGCGTCGAGCGGCACCGTCATCCGCACGATCCCCGGCGTCGCCCCCCAAGGCGTGTCCTCGGATGGAACCCACGTCTGGGTCACGAACTACGAAGGTACGGTCAGCGAGATCGAAGCGGCGAGCGGCACCGTCATCCGCACGATCCTCGTCGGCAGCGAACCCTGGGGCGTGTCCTCGGATGGAACCCACGTCTGGGTCACGAACCGGAGAGAAGACACGGTCAGCGAGATCGAAGCGGCGAGCGGCACCGTCATCGACACGATCCCCGTCGGCGTCGCCCCCCAAGGCGTGTCTTCGGATGGAACCCACGTCTGGGTCACGAACGTCGGCGAAGATACGGTCAGCGAGATTCCGACCAACTACCCCGTGGGTGCGCCGGAAGCGTCGATCGAATCTCCAGCGAGCGGCGGCACCTACTTGCTGGGCGCGCTCGTCACGACGCAATTCTCGTGCACGGAAGGCGAAGGCGGGCCAGGGCTCGAATCGTGCACGGACTCCAACGGCGGGTCTGGCCGCTCGGGCGTGCTTGAAACCTCGACCCCGGGGCCGCACACCTACACGGTGACCGCGAAAAGCAAAGACGGCCAGACCGGAACGGCATCGATCAGCTACACGGTGATCGCCTCGACGGCCGAAGCGCCGGAATTTGGTCGCTGCCTGGCAACGGCAAAAGTAGGGATCAGATACGACAAATCCGGAAAAGAAACAAAAACAAGCATATATGAGCACACCTACAAAACCGATGCCTGCGACACGCTAGCGGCAGAAAACAAGTACAACAAAGCCGGCGAGAAACCGGAAAACCTAGCAGAAAACGAAGACGAGAAATTCGGCGAAGGAACAATCTACACTGGGCCTGAAGGCCAGTACGAATGGTATCCCGCCCTCGGCTCCGAACCGCTGAAAGAAACACACTTCACGACGGCGATCAAATCATCCACGAAACTTCTGCTCGAAACCACGAAAAGCAAAGAAAAAATCTACTGCACCGGGCAGAGCGGCACGGGCGAATACAGCGGCGCGAAAACGGTCGCGGGGGTGATCCTCACGCTCACCGGATGCTACAAAGGCACGAGCACCAACCACTGCCAGAACACCAAAGCAGAAGGCGAAATCCTCACGAACGCCTTGGGCGGTCAGCTAGGAGTCGTCAAAAAAGAAGCAGAAGCGTCCAAAGACAAGCTAGGCCTTCAGCTGAAAGCCGCAAGCGGCGAAGCCATCGCGGCATTCAAATGCGCCTCTACGCCAGTGAAGCTGAGGGGCTCGGTGATCGTCGAAGTCAAAGCCAACTCGATGCTCTCCACGGTGACCGTGACATTCGCTCAGTCGAAAGGCGTCCAGAAATGGACCGACTTCGTCGGGGGCACAGCAAACGAAGACATCCTCGAAGCGCAAGTCGGGGAAGCAGGCAATTTCGAACAGGCCGGGCTTTCGCTCACGACGATCCAGGCCAACGGCAAAGCAGAAAAGGTCGAGGTGAACAGCGTCGTCTAGCCGTGGATGCGGCACGCACTTGCCGAGCCAGATTGGCGAGCAGTAGGGCTCGGATAGGGCTTGTTGCGGCTCGGAGCCGTCGACGGTGCGTGCCTAACCGTCGATCCTGATCCCGACCTTCTTGCCGTCCATTCGAAGCGTCTGGCGAGGCTCAGCCGAGACACCTCCTTACACCCGAAGGCGAGCGTGCGAAAGCTACCCGCGTAGACGACCGGATTGGACGAACCGCGAAAGCCTGGGTAGGCCCTTGGTTGGCCGCTCCTTTCCACCAGGAGCGGAAGCCAGCTCAGGGCCTTAAGTCGACGGCATGACGTCTAGCTCGGTGAGGCGCACTCTCCGTCGACCGTGCCATGGTCGTTTACCTAGTACTACTTTGTTAGGTTCACTCATCCTGTCGGTGGGGGGTGGAGTGAGAGCTGGTCGAGGTCGACGGGCTGGTCGACAGGTTTGGCAGCGACCGGCCCAGCACCTGAAGACGGGCTGCAAGAGCAGCACCGCCTTGGGTAGCGTCAGGCCGGCGGCGGGCGAAAAGGGTGAAGCCGCTCCAGGGTGAGGAAGCCGTGCGCGGCAGTGACCATCGCGGTGTGGTGGTGCCAGCCCAGGTAGGAGCGGCCCTCGTAGTGGTCGAGTCCGAGCTCGCCCTTGAGCTGCTTGTAGTCGAGCTCGATCTTCCAGCGCAGCCGGGCTAGGCGCGCGAGCCGTTCTGGCTCTGTGCCCGCGAGGCAGATTGGAGAGCCAGTAGTCGGTCGGCTCCTCCTCGCCCTCGGGCCACTCGCAGATCAGCCACTCCTCGCGCGGCTCGGTGGCAAAGCCCTACTGCCAGCGTGCGCGGCGCGTACGCGCACGAACGCGAAGCGGGAGCTCATCGGCTCACCATCGGGCCCATCGCGGAACGCCACGGTCTGCCAGTCCTTCAGCTCCGAGCCCCGCGATCAGCTCCGCAATCGCCACCGGCTTGCGATCGGGGCGAAGCCGGCCGCGCGGGCGGCCGGTAGCGCCCTTGCGCTCGGGGACCGCAAAGACTCTCCCGGGCGCAAACACGGCGGTCTCGCGCGGAGACGGAGAGCACGTACTGCAACTCGGCGCGGTGCAGGCGCTCGCGCAGCTCGCTGTTCTCACCGTAGGCGGCGTCGCCCAGCACGGGCGCCTTCGGGACCTTCCAGCCCGAGGAGCGCTCGAGGAGCTCGGCCCCGAGCTCAGGCTTGGTCTTGAACTGCACCTCCTCGGGGATCTTCGCCTGCGCTCGGCGCTCGGAGTCCTCGCACCACTCCTCGGGCAGATACAGCGCCCACCCCAGCGGCACCGTGCCGCGCTCGCCGACCGCGTGCACCGAGACCCCGATCTGGCAGTTGCCGACCTTGCCGAGCGTGCCCGAGTACTGGCGCTTGACCCCCGGCGAGCGCTTGCCCTGCTTGGGAAAACCGGTGTCGTCGAGCACCCAAGCCACCACCTCGATCTCCGGCGCCACCCGCTCGGCGACCGCCCGCACCACCTCCGCCGGATCCCAGGGGCTGTCGGTGAGGAACTGCTGCATCGACTGGTAGTCCGCGTCAGCACCAAGGCGCTCGGCCATCGGCTCAAGCGACTTTCGCTTTCCCTCCTCGATCAGCCCGCGCAGATACAGACCGCCGTTCTCCATCTGCGCCGGCCGGTTCATCGCCTCCGCGAGCACCTCGCGCCCGAACTCCTCCAGCCGCTCCTTGACGCGTCGCCGCAGAGTCGGCCCTCACCGCCTCGATCACCGCCATCATCTTCCTCCTCGCGCCGAGTGCATTGACGCGAGAAGGGTTCGAGCGCCAGCGCGGAGAACCCTACCGGCGAGCTAACAAAGTAGTACCAGTGGCCTTTGAGCAAAGGTTGGACCGGAAACTCGCCGTGGGTGGCGAATCTGGATGCATCTCGACCGTGGAGGTGGTGATGCGTCCCCCGGAGGTGTTCGTCAGGCCGCTGTTGCATGAGGAGGCGGTGCGGTTGAAGCGGCTTTCCAAGCGCGCCAAGCATCAGTGCACGCGCCAGCGCGCGGCTGCTCTTGTTGGCGTCGAACGTGAAGATGTCGGCGTCGCAGATCGCGGAGATGTGGCTGACCGACCCGTCGTGGGTGCGCAAGGTGATTCACGAGTTCAACGAGCGGGGGATGGATAGTCTGCGCCCTCGCTACCGGGGCGGGCGTCCCCGCCGGATCACGACTGATCAGCGCAAGCGGATCGTCAGCGTGGCCGGTGCCCGTCCCGACAGCCAGGGGGTGCCGTTGACGCGCTGGTCGCTGCCGCGGCTGTCGGTCTACCTGGCCGAGCAGGGGATCGTGGAGGTCTCCCCGCGCCATCTCGGCGCGCTGCTGGCCGAGGCGGGCCTGTCCTTCCAGCGCACACGCACCTGGAAGGCGAGCCCCGACCCCGACTATGAGGCCAAGACCGCGCGGATCCTCGCGCTGTGCGAGACAGCCGCCAGCGGACGGGGTCGTGGTCAGCTTCGACCAGATGGGGCCGGTCAGCCTGCGCCCGACCGCCGGGGCGAGCTGGGCACGCAAGCGACGACCCGAGCGCCAGCGCGCGGACTACAACCGCCGCCACGGTACCCGCTACATCTTCGGTGCCTTCGACGTCCACGCTGACCGGCTGCGCGTCCGCCTGCGTCCCAGGCGTCGCGGCGTGCGACATGCTCGCGTTCATGACCCAGATCCGCACTGAGCTACCCGGCGCGCCAGCGGATCTACTGGATCCAGGACAACCTCTCGGCCAACTGGACGCCCGACATCCGCGCCTATCGCCGACGCCAACCGCATCGAGCTCGTGCCGACCCCGACCTACGCCAGCTACCTGAACCCCGTCGAGTGTCACTTCTCGCCCGATCAGCCAGTTCGTCGTCTGCAACGCCGACTACCTCAACTGGGACGCCTTCAACTACGCGCTCGCGCGCCACATCGACCTACCGCAACGGCAGGTCACCGCGACCGCCGCCTCACCGCCATCGAAAACCGCCAGCGCATCGCCGCCTGACATGGCATTACGAGTCCAACCTTTCCTCAAGGGCCACTAGTCGGCGACGAACTCATCGTCCCAGCCCGACGGTGCCCTTGACGAGCCGTTGCACCAGGTCGGCCTCCCACGAGCCGGGTCGTCCCGCTGTGAGGGCCTCGGTGCACCCAAGGTCGGCGGCAGTGCGGCGAGGACGCCGGCAAGCCATCCGCCGAAGCCGTGCTCGGTATGGGCCGCTTCCAGCGTTGGCTGTGGCGGCACGGTCGGTGTAGCTGTCGTTGCCTGCATGGTTTGCTCTGTCGGTTAGGTTCGTGGCGTCCAGCCAGAGATGACCCAGCCATGGTCGCGGTGCTCTGTGCTGGCGAGGGTCACGTGCAGCGTTGGCGGCAGGCCGGCGTAGGGTCCGGTGCCGGTGCTCTGTTCTTGGGTCACGACGATCCACTGGCCGGCGGCGGGTCCTCTGCCGGGGGCGATCGCCAGCACGACGCCCCGGTTCTGGACGTGGTGCGCGGCCAGCTCGGCGACGGCGCTGCTGGAGGCGGCGATCTGTTCAGCGGTGAGCCTCGCTGGTCCAACCGCCAGGGAGGCGAGCCGCCGCTCGACGGTGGTGAGGCTCGCCGCCTGCCAGTTGGTGTAGGCGAGCGCGTAGCGCAGCAGCGCTGCCTGTGGCGAGGGTGCGAGCGAGCTGGGCGTGTCCTCCCTGCGCGCCAGGCGCGGGGGGACTGTTCCGTGGCGCTCCCCGGGCGGGTCGCCGCTGGGCGCAGCCGCCGCGCGCTCGGGGCTGGGCGCCGCGGTGAAGGCTCTGCCGAGCGGCGAGGGGCCGCTCGTGGTGGAGCTGGCCCCGCATCCGCTCACGGACATCAGCGCGAGTATCAGCGCCAGCGACGCTGTGACCTTTAGGCGTGTCATAGGCCGGGTGGGTGTCGGGCGACGTAGCTCGTGCCGTCGTCGAGGTTGGCGAGGGGTTCTGCGCGCCAGCGTGGTCCTGATCCGGCGGGGATCGCGGGGCCGCCGTAGTCGGCGGTGTCGAGCGCGATCCCGGCGATGACGATCCAGGCGTGGGCGCTGTTGGCGTAGATGGTGATCCAGCGTCCGGGCCCGGGCTGCCCGTAGCTCTCAAGACCCGTGGAGTCCAGCGCGTTCGGGCCCATCAGCCCGGCGGCGTAGAGCACGAAGGACGTGGCGCCTGAGCAGTCGTAGGCGGGCCAGAGCTTGGCGAGGGTGCCGTAGTGGACGTCTGGTTCGGGGTAGGGGAGGGTGTGGATGAGGTTGCCGGCGGCGATCGCGAGCTTGACCGCCGCGGGCGCTTCCGCGGGGGCTGTGGCGGCGCCGTCGGGTTGGATCGTGCGCCGTCTGGCCGGGCGTCAGCCCGATGCTTCCGTCGCCTGCGCCCGCGGGACAGCTGGCGGTCTTCGGCGTCGCCTGCTGACGGCGGGATGGGCGCGACGCCGCCGAGGAGGTTGCCGGCGCCGGGGCTGGGCGCGGGGGTGACCGATGACGGCGCGCTGCCCCCAGGCGTCCTGGCTGGCGCGGCCGTGCCAGTCGTAGATGTCGATGTGCTGGCCGATGATCGCGCCGCCGGTGTCGCCGGCGTAGAACGCGCTCGTGGTCCCGAACGGGTTGGGCTGGACGTGGACGTAGCTGCCGAGCGGGATCAGGCGAGGGTCGACGGCGACCTCGAGCGCGGGCGGCCCGGCGGTGAGGTTCAGGCCGGTCGCGGTGATGCCGTCGCCCTCGATGCCGCCCCACGGCGGCCCGTAGGCGGTCGCGAGCCAGGACCCTGCTGCGCCGGCGCGCCGGTGCTTCGCCGGTCGGCGGGCAGCACGCGCCGCCGGCTGGCCGGCGCTCGAGCAGCGACGGCGAGCACGCGAGCGGCCCGAGCACGGCCGCGAGCGAGCGCCGGCGATGCGCGAGCGAGCGCCTTCATGCGCGCTCGTCCGCGTGCCATGTCGCGTATCGCTAAACATACTGCATCTATAGCTAAATCTATGCTTGATTTTGCTAATTTGGTTTACTAGTAGCGCGTATCTGAACCCACGGCAATGGAGGTGGTCTGCTCATGTGGACCTTTGATCGCGGCGAGCTGGCTTCACGTTCACGGTGACGCCCGAACCCGCGCAGGCGCCGGGCGCGAGCGGCATCCAGAGCGCGATCAACGTGATCGCCGTCTACACGCTGCTGGCGTGCCTGGCGGGCTTTCTGCTGGGCGGGGCGGTGTGGGCGATCGGCGGTCGCGATCGGCAACGACTACACCGCCGTCGGCGGCAAGATCGGGATGGCGGTCTGCGTCGGCGTGGCGTTCCTCGTCGGCGCGGCCGCGGCGATCCTGCAGTTCGCCTACGGCCTCGGCTAGATGCGCGCGCGACGCTTCACGGGCAGCGGCGTGCTCGCGGGCGCGCTCGCGGTCGTGCGTCCTGCGCGCTCGCACTGCTGCTGGCGGGCGTTCTCGGCCTCGGCTCAGGCGGGCAAGCCGGCGGCCCGGCCGCGTGCGGTCGAGCTGCTCGACGGCGTTCCGGTCGGCGTGCGAGCACACGCCCGGCGGGGGCGCTCGCGGCGGCCGATAACTATCTGGCGCTCGCCTCGCAGTCGGTCGAGCAGGACCCCGCGGTGTTCGCGGCGCTGGTCGCGCAGGCTACGCGCCCGAGGTCGCGCAGCCGCACGCTCGCGCAGGCCCAGCGCTGCGCGCGAGCGACACGCAGAACATGAGCCAACTACGCGCGAGGGCGGCCGCGGCATCGCGGTCATCGCGGCGCGGCGCCTGGACAGCTACACCCCAGAGCAGGCGACGGTCACGAGCTGGCTCGGCGGGTTCGTGTGGGGGCCGCGCCTGGCCCCGCGCCAGACGTGGAACCTCGTCGACACGACGCTGCGCTGGCAGGCAGGCCGCTGGCTCGTGCTCGGCCTCGAACATCGACGCGACCCCGGCGCCGGTGCCCTCGATCGTCTACGTCGACGGCGCTAACGACCAGGCGGCCGCGTTCGCGCGTCTTGCTGGCATGAGCGCCCCGTTCTACGGCACCGGCGGATGAGCGATGCCCGCTCGCCGCCATACCGCTGCTGGCCTGCTCGCGCTGACGCTCGCGCTATCTGGCGCTGCTGCTCCGCGCGCGTGCGCGGCGCCGGCGCCCGCGGGTGCGCAGGCGGGCCAGCCGGTGCAGGCCGCGGCGAGCGAAGCGGCGCAAGACGCACAGCGACCCGCTCTGCGGCATCGTCGAACTGCCCGTGATCGGCAGGGTCGCTGAGCGAATCGCCTGCGAAGCCGGGAGCGGCGTGCCGGTGAAGCGCCGGTGCCGTCGGCGGCCTCGCGGGCGAAGCCGCCGGCAGCGTCGGCGGCGGGATCTTGAACGTGCTCGCCGAGTGGATGATCGGCGCGGCGACGCAGATCACGACGTTCGTCTCCGCGGCAGATGCAGCAGACGACCACGCCGCAGCTGCAGTCCGGCGTGGTATGAGGCGCAGTTCGCGCCGATGGCCGACCTCGGCGCTGCGCTCGGGCTGCTCGTCGCGCTGATCGCGCTCGCTCGGCGCGGCGATCCGGCGCAGCCCGCGAGGCGCTCGCGGCGACGCTCGCGGGGATCGCGCGCGCCGGGTCGGGCACCGGCCTCGTCGTCGCGCTGACCGTGATCGGGCTCGAAGTCGCCGACGAGATCTCAGCGCGGTCCTCACCGGCTCTCCGCACGCGTTCTGGGCGACGGTCGCGCACGCCTGGGGCACGAGCGGGTTCGGTGGGTTTGGCTCCTCGGCGCTGGCGATGTTGATCGCGCTGATCGAGGTGTTCGCCGCGATCTTCGTGTGGCTCGAGCTGATCGTCCGCGACGCCGCGATCTACGTCGCCGTCCTGTTCTTTCCCGGCCGCGCTCGCGGCGGCGATCTGGCCCGCGCTCGCCTCGTGGCCGGGGCGGCTCGGGCGGCTGCTGATGCTGTTCGTGATCCTCAAGCCGGTCGCGCTGATCGTGCTGTCGCTCGCCGGCAGCGCGGCGGCGGCTGGCCTGTCTTTCGGTGGCGGCGTCTCCGGGCTCGGTCGGGACGATCCTCGCCGCGATCGTGATCTTCGCGCTCGCGGCGTTCGCGCCGTGGGCGCTGATGTACCTGCTCGCGGCGGACGCGGAGAGCGCCTACATGGCCGCCGGGTCTGCGCACGGCGGCGGGAGCCGCGGTCGGCGATGAGCACGGCCGCTCGGTGCGCAACGCCGGGGGCCTGCGCGACCTCGGCGGCGAGCCTGGCGGCGGCGGCGCGTCCGGCGGTGGCTCGCCCGGCGGCAGGCGGAACCCCAGGCCGCAGACGGAGGCGGCGGGGGCAGCCCGCTCGACCGGGGCGCCGTCGGCGAACGGTGCAGGCGCCGACGCAGCTGCCGATGCGGGCGCCGCGCCGGCGGACGGCACGCTGCCGGTCGGGGCCGAGAGCATCGGCGCGGGCAGCATCGGCGCGGCCGCCGGCGTCGGCGCGCAGCCGGCGCCGGCCAGCGACAGCAACCTCGCAGACGGCGGGCGGCGGCTCACAGCGCACAGGCCGCGCCCGCACGCGATCAAGCCGCCGGGATCGACCGGCGAGACGCCGCACGCCCAGCGGCGCTCGCCGCAGCGCCCGACGGGCCGCCCGGCGCCGAACGCGCCGGGCGGCCAGCAGACGCCGGCGGAGCCGCCAGCGGACGCCTCTCCCCAGCGCCCGCGGCTCCGCCGGCACACCTGCCCCAACGCGCCGACGAGCAGCCCGCCGGCGCGGTCCGCCCACCGCGCGACGGACAGCGAGCACGGCAGCCCTCGCGCGCTCGCCACGGCGCCGGCGCACCGCGCCCGGCTCGCCGGCGCTCGTGCGGTGCCTCGACGCGCGCGAGCCACGCCGCGCGAGCAGCCGCCGGAGGATGAGGAGGAGTAGATGGGCGAGGCGACGCTACCGGTTCGCGCCGCACCCCTCGGGCGGGTTTCTGCTCGGGCTGCGCATCCCCCAGCTGGTCGGGTTCGTCCTCGCCGGCGCGCTGGCGCTCGCGGCGCTGCGGCTCGGCGGGCTCGGCGGGCTCGCGCTCGCGCTCGGCGTGCTCGGCGCTCGCGGCGCGGCGTGCTGCTCGTGCCGGTGCGCGGGCACACGCTCGAGCAGTGGGCGCCGGTGACGGTGCGGTTCCTGCTCGGCCGCTACGGCGTCGCGCGCGCGCTTTCACGCGCAGCGCGCGCAGCTCGGGCACGTCGTCACGCTGCCCGGCGGGGGGCTTGACCCGCAGCGCCCGAGCGCGCCGTGGTCGCTGCCGGCCGAGCTCGCCGGCCTCGAGTTCCTCGAGGGCGAGCTCGTGCAGTACGAGCGCGCCCGCTTCGGCGTCGTCAAGGATCGCCGCGCGCGGACGTTCACCGCCGCGCTGCGCGTGCGCGGGCGCGCGTTCGCGCTGCTCGGCGCCGGCGGAGCGCGAGCAGCGCCTGGCCGACTACGGCGCGGTGCTCGCGGCGCTCGCGCGCGATGACTGCGCCGGTGCGGCGCATCGCGTGGATCGAGCGCACGCTCCCGGGCGACGGCGACGAGCTCGGCGACTATCTGCTCGAGGCCAAGCGCGCGGACGCGAGCCTCGACGAGCCGCCCGAGGAGCTCGTCTCCTACCTGCAGCTGATCGGCCGCGCCGGCGACGTCGCCGAGGAACACGAGCTGACCTTCGCGCTGCAGATCGACGCGCAGCGCCCGGCCGCAAGACGCGCGATCACCCGCATGGGCGGCGGCGACCTCGGCGCGCTCGCGGTGCTCGCCGGGGAGACTCGGGCAGCTGATCGAGCTGCTCGACAGCGCCGGGATCACCGTCACCGGCGTGCTGACCCGCCGCGGGCTGGCCGGCGCGATCCGCGACGCCTATGACCCGTGGGGCCGGCGGGCGCGCCAGCGCCAGCTCGACCGCAGCCTGCTCGGCGAGACGGGCGATCGCGCCGCACACCGCCGGCCCGATGGCGCGCGATGAGCACTGGTCGCACCTCGCGGCCGACGGGGCGCTTCACTGCACGCTGTGGGCGGCGGAGTGGCCGCGGATCGACGTTCGCGCGCTGTTTCTGCAGCCGCTGCTGATGGACTCGCGGACGACGCGGACGATCGCGATGTGCATGGAGCTCGTCGGCCCGAGCAGGGCGATCCGCCAGGCCGAGCGCGCCGCGACCGAGACCGCGACCGAGCAGAGCCTGCGCGCGCGGGTCGGGCAGCGCACCAGCCAGCGCCAGTCCCAGCGCGACCAGCGCCGCCGGCCAGCGCGAGCGCGAGCTCGCCGAAGGCCACGCCGCCGTCCGCTACGCCGCCTACGTCACCGTCAGCGTCCCCGGCGGGCGACCC
Source organism: uncultured Solirubrobacteraceae bacterium (assembly GCA_963711985.1). Classification (GTDB taxonomy): domain Bacteria; phylum Actinomycetota; class Thermoleophilia; order Solirubrobacterales; family Solirubrobacteraceae; genus Palsa-744. The sequence continues at coordinate 66,404 of CAVQGG010000011.1, forward strand.
GGACGCGCTCGCGGAGCTCGAGAGCGACGTCTCGCGGGTCGAGCTCGAGGCCAAGCGCGCCCCGCTGCGCCTGGAGCGGATGTGGGGCCAGCAGGCCGAGGCGTTCACCTACGGCCTGCCGCTCTGCCGGGGGCTGCGATGAGCGCAGCGTCGCGAGCGCCGCGAGCAGCGCCGTGGACGAGCGCGCCGCGCGCCGCGAGCAGCGCGCCCGGCGCCGCTCGCTCGCGCGCGAGCTCTCCCAGCGCCCGACCGCGCGGCTCGGGCGGCTGACGCGGCCCGGCGGAGCGCGCCGGGCCACCAGGTCTCGACCGCGCACTTCCAGGCCGCCTACCCCGCGGTCGCCGAGGCCGGCCTCGGCGCGCGCGGCGTCTACATCGGCTCGGATCTGCACGGCGGCTCGTTCGTGTATGACCCGTGGCTGCTCTACCAGCGCGGGGTGCTCTCGGTCGCGAACACGCTCGTGCTGGGGATGCCGGACTTCGGCAAGAGCTCGCTGACCAAGAGCTGGCTGTACCGCTCGCCGCGTGTTCGGCCGCCGCTGCGAGATCATCGACCCCAAGGGCGAGTACGAGCCGCTCGTGCACGCGCTCGGCGGGGTCGATCCTGCGTCTGCAGCCCGGCGGGCAGACGCGGCTGAACCCGCTGACCCGGATCGGCACGCCGCGAGATGCGCGAGGGGCTGCTGCAGGCGGTCGCGCACGCGATGCTCGGCCGGCCGCTCGCGCCAGGCCGAGGCGGTCGGCCTCGTCGAGGCGCTCGCCGCCGCCGACGAGTCGCACGCCGGCGAGGTGTGCGTCGGGACGTCGTCGAGCAGCTGCGCGACCCGGCGCACGCGCACGATCCAGGCGCTCGACCTGACCCACGAGCGGCGCGCGCGAGGAGCTGCGCGAGGTCGCGCTCGCGCTGATGCGCCTCTGCCACGGGCCGCTGCGCGGCATGTTCGACGCGCCCACCAGCCACGGCGAGGAGGTCTGGGACGCGCCCGGTCATCTGCCTTGACATCTCCAGCGTCGCCGCCGGCGCGCAGCGGCTCGGATCTCGCGCTCGCGATCACGATGGTCTGCGCGACCGCGTTCCTGGACGCCCGGCGCGTGCAGCGCGCCCTGCGAAGCGCGAGCGCGCCGGCGCGCGAGGCGCGAGAAGACGATCCGCGTCAACGACGAGGCGTGGCGGGCGCTGCCGATCGCGGGGCTCGGCGACTACTACCAGGCCGCGTTCAAGCTCGGCCGCCAGACCGGCGTGCAGCACTGGATGGTGCTGCACCGCCTCTCAGACCTCGACGCCGCCGGCGATGACGGCACCCGCCAGCAGGCGCTCGCCAAGGGCCTGCTGGCCGAGACGGGGACCGTGATCGTCTACCGCCAGCACCCCGAGGAGGTCCCGCGCGCGACGCGCGCGCTCGGGCCTCTCCGCACCGAGGCGCAGCGCATCGGCCACTACCCGCAGGGCGTCGCGCTGTGGCGGATCGGCGGGCGCTCCTACGAGGTCCGCCACATCCGCTCACAGCGCGAGCGGGCGCTCACCGCGACCGACGCCGCGATGGCGCCGCGCGAACCGCGAGCCACCGACACCGACCGCGAAGCGCCGGACGAGCAGCGGCCCGTGAGGGCGCACCGCAGCGCACGCGTTCACTGGCCCGCCGCCGCTGCGCTCGTGGCTGCTCGCCGGCTCGCGCTCGCTGCGCGTGTCGTCATCGCTCGCTGCTCGCCGCGGTGCTGACCCTGCTGGCGTGGCTGAGCCGCCGCGGCGCGCACGGCCGCGCGGCACGCTTCGCCTCACGCGGCGAGCTCGCCGAGCTGCGCGTGCGCCGCCCGCAGGCCGGGCGGGTCACCCTCGGCGTCCACCACCGCACGCTGGTCGCCGCCGAGCAGCGCGCGTCGGTGCTGCTCGTCGGCCCCTCGCAGGCGGGCAAGACACGCGGCCTGGTGGTGCCCGCGCTGCTGGAGTGGGACGGCCCGCTGCTCTCGACGTCGATCAAGAGCGACGTCGTCCAGACACCCACGTCGCCCGAGCCACGCGCGGCGAGGTCAGGGTCTTCGACCCCACGCGGCTCCTGCGGCTTGCCGAGCGCCCCGTGGTCGCCGATCGTCGCCTCCGCGCTCCTGGGAGGGCGCCCGGCGCACCGCCGCACGGCTGCTCGGCGTCGGCGAGCACGGCATGGCGCGCTCAGCCGACGAGGCGTTCTGGCGCCCGGCGGGATCGCGGTTCCTCGCGCCGCTGCTGCTCGCCGCCGCACACGGCGACCTGACGATGCGCGAGGTGCTCTCCTGGATCGCAACGACCGACGAAGCAGGAGCCCGCCGAGCTGCTCGAATCCTGCCCCTCCCCCGGTGCGCAGCCGGCGCTCGAGGCGCTGCGCTCGGTGTGGGACGCCGACGCGCGCTTTCGCTCCAGCCTGCTGCAGACCGTCGCGACCGGCCTCGACCCCTGGCAGGAGCCGCAGATCGCCGCCGCCACGATCGGCGACAGCCAGATCAGCGCACGGCTGGCTGCTGGACGGCCCCAACACCCTCTACCTGATCGCGCCGGCCGATGACCAGCGCCGCCTGCGCGGCCTGTTCGTCGCGCTGCTCGCCGACATCACCGCCGGCGCGTTCGCGCGACTCCGCCAGGACCGGCAAGCCGATCGACCCGGCGCTGCTGCTCGCCCTGGACGAGGTCGCGAACATCGCGCCGCTGCCGAACCTCGACGAGATCGCCTCGACCGGCCCCGGCCAGGGCGTGCAGCTGCTCAGCGTCTTCCAGGACATCAGCCAGGCCGCCGACCGCTGGGGGCGCGAGCGCGCCGAGACGATCTTCGCCAACCACCGCGCGCGGCTGTTCACCTCCGGGATCGGCGACCGGGCGACGCTCGAGCACCTCAGCCACACCCTCGGCGAGGAGGAGATCGCCCGCGTCGCCACCCACCGCCAGAGCGCGCTGGCACCTCGGCTCGCGCACGCTCTCGAGCGAGTTCCGCGCGCTCGCCGCCCCCAACCGCGTGCGCCAGCAGGACCCCGACACCGCCCTGCTCATCTACGGACGCCTCGCGCCCGCCTGGCTGCGGCTGCGCCCGTGGTACCCGGACGCCGCCCTGCGCGCGCTCGCCGCCGGCCAGCCCAGACCCCCGCGCGTCTCCCGCCGTCTCTCCAGCCCGACTGAGCGGCCCTCCTCGGATCCACGCTGCGGTGGGCCCGATGAGCCGCGACGGCTCGCACACGCCCGATCGGCCAGCGCCGCCGCCCGCGTGCTCCCGGCTGTGACGGCCGCTGCTCATGTAGATCGCCACCCCGAGGGGGCCTCCTCATCGCGCCCAGTGGCGTGCCTGCCTTGCCCGATTTTCGCCGCCGCCGTCGGGGCTTCGGCCCCTACGGGGCTTCCCTCGCAGTGCTCGGCTCCGCCCCGCCGGTCGGCGGCGGTTTGGGCTGCGTCAAACACACCACAGACACAAGGAGTGATCTACATGAACAACTACAAGGCAACCGGCCGTCTCACCAGGGACCCCGAGCTGCGGGCGCTGCCCGACGGCAGCCCCGGTGTGCAAGATCACCGTCGCCGTCAAGGGCCTGGCCCGTGGCGATGACGAGGTGGGCTACATCGACGTGACCTCCTTCGGAGCCAGCGGCGAGGCCGCCGCGCGGGTGCTCGGCAAGGGCTGGCTCGTCGCGGTCGACGGGCGCCTGCAGTACCACGACTGGGAGACCCAGGAGGGCGCCAAGCGCCGCGGCTGGGAGGTCATCGGCAACGTCGAGTTCCTCGCCGCACCGAAAGGCGAGGGCTCGCAGAGCTCCGAGGAGCCCGAGCCGGCGGCGGCCGCCGCCTAGCGAGCCGCGCCTGCGGAGGGGCGCCCGGTCGCACACGGGCGTCCCTCCCGGTGTGCTTGGAGACCTCGATGAACCTCGCAGACACCATCATGAAACAGCTCGCCGCACAGCGCGCGAGCCGAGCCGAGGCTCTCGCGCGCGCTGTGGGCGATGAGCCGCGGCCGAGCGCGAGGCCGCGATGCGCCGCGGTGAGCTCACCGGAGCCCAGCTGCTCGAGTGGGCTCGCAGAGCACCCGATGAGCTGCCGACGATCAACGGCGAGTGGGCGTTCATCGCCGTGAGCACGCCCGAGCTCGCCGACAGCGCCGACTCGGACAAGTGAGCGCCAGGACCACACGATCCTGGGGTGCGGCCGAGCTGTTCCTCGGCACGCTTGCCGCCTATGCGCCGCGGCACTCGCTGCTGGAGGTCCGCTACCGCGCCGAGGGCAAGCGCCTTGCCCGCTTCTTCGTTCCCGTCCACGCGAACGGCGCCGCAAGGATCGTCACCCTGATCGGCCAGCGAACAGACGTGTACGTCGGCTGCGCGCCGCGCGTGCGCCGCAGCGGCGGACGCGAAGACATCGCATCGAGCGCGCTGCTGTGGGCCGACTGCGACGGCGAACACGTCGTGAGGGCACTACGCGCTATCCCGTTTCCGCCGAGCATCGTCCTGCGCTCTGGCACGGCCACCAACGCGCACGCCTTCTGGACGCTCACCGCCGCGTTGAGGCTGCACGAGCTCGAGGACGCAAACCGCCGGCTCGCGCTCGCGCTCGGCGCCGACCCACGATGCGTCGACGGCGCCCGCATCCTTCGCGTCCCAGGAACCTTCAACTTCAAGAGCCACCCTCCACGGCCAGTGCGGCTGCTCAGATACAGCCCCGCCCGCTACCGGCCCGTTGACATCCTCGCCGCCCTGCCGCCGGCGCCGGCCCCGCCGGCGGTCAGCGACGTCGGCCCCGCGCACAGCCCGCGCCGCGCGAGCGATCCGCTGCTGGGCATCGAGCCAGCGGACTACGTGCGCGTCCTCATCGGGCGCGAGGTGGGCCGCGACCACAAGATCGCCTGCCCCTTCCACAGCGACCAGACGCCGAGCTTTCACGTCTACCCGACGGCCGAGCGGGGGTGGGCGTGCTTCGGCTGCCGGACCTCGAGCGGCAGGCCGCTCGGCGGAGACATCTACAAGCTCGCGTCGCTGCTGTGGGGCATCCCGACCAGCGGCCGCTACTTCCTGGTGCTGCGCGATCGTCTCGACCACACGTTCGGAGTCCGTCGTGGCTGAGCACGACCTCTACATCGTCACGGTCACCGACCGGCTGATACCGGCGCTCGTCGGGCAGGCGGGCTGCCACTACGAGAGCCCACCCCAGGACGAGCAGCAGGCGCGCACGCTCATCCGCGTGCTCCTCGGCGCGCCACGCGCCCCGGCCGGCGCCGGCCCCTGGCAGCACCCCGTGGCAGGCGGGCGACGCTACGTCGCTCTGAACCGTCACCCCCTGTAGCGACTCGCCGCGTCCATGCTCGCGTCCATCGGACGCACGCGCTACGGTCAACGCACGATGAGCGAGCGCAAGCCGATCCCGATCGAGATCACGGTGGACGGAGCACGCGAGCGCTTCGAGACACGTCTGGCGAGCGCCGGCCCGTATGCGCTCGTGCTCTCCAGCGTCCTGCCCGACCGCGCGATCGAGCTGCACTCGAGCTACCTCGGCCACCCCGGGGCTCCCACCCAGGCCAGCCATCTGATGCTCGCGCCCGGCATCAGCGACAGCGACGCGCTCGAGCACGACGAGTCCTTGATCCCCGTGATGGTCGCGCGGCGACGCTGCATCTATGACCACCTACAGCGCCTGCAGGACTTCCTCGGCAGAGCTCGGGCACACAGTCGAGATCCCGCTCGCAGACGACGCGCTCCTCGCCGTAGAGCTCTAGCAGCAATGTTCGCTCACGTACTTAAGGCCGGAGCCGGCTTCCGCTCCTGGCAGCAAGGAGCAGCCAACCAAGGTCCAACCCAGGCTTTCGCGGCTCGTCGCGAGAGACTCGAATCTCCCGCGAAGCAGGAGCCTACTCGGAGCCTAGACGACCGAACAGCCGTCGCCAACCACCGGCCGGCGTCGTGGCCTCGGACGACTCGGGACTTGGCGACGATGCTAGCGTCTTTCTCGTGTTGGGACCAGGCTCCTCATGGGGCTGGCCGGACTTCTGGGCGAGCACCGCTTCTCGTATCGTCGCCCAATCTGAGTCGCGCCACCAATCGAAGAGCTGGCGTGTCGACAGCACTGGGACGGTGAGGGTGGCGATGAACTCCTGCCGCAGATAGACCGATGGCGTGCGCTCAGCGGGCTCGAGCCGGTGCTGGTGGTTGACCACGAGCACACCGCCGCCGACCGGCTCGCCCGGTCGAAGCTGCGGCCAGGTCTGCAGGTGGCGATCGAGTTGCCCTACAAGCGACTCGCCCGCGTTGCCGCTGGCTGACTTGATCTCGACCAACCGCCGGTCCAGCCCGTAGGATGCCAGGAGATCGGCAGACGTCGTATCGCCGAGGAGCTCGTCGAGGCTGACGACGGCGAATCCGGCAGCTTCGAGCACTGTCGCGACTGCTTGCTCCAGCTCCGAACCGGTGCCGTACAGCAGGCCGTTTCGCATCGGCTCGGCCTCGGCCCTGGCCTCCTCCAGCTGGGCCTCGAGGCGGCCACGTTCTTGGGCGTAGCCAGCCACTAGGTCATCAAGCGCGAGGCGTGCAGCGGCCTCGGCCCGAGTCTGAAGCGCCGGGTCATGCGCCAGTGGTGAGCGCGCGCGACGCAGAGCACCCGGGACGTACTCGGGGAGCGCACGCTCAAGCAGCCAGTCGAGGATGCCGTGCCAATCCGACACATCGGGGACGATGTACCAGCGCTGATCGCCAGACGCTGGCGTCCAAGCTGCGACCACCGGATGGCCAAGCCCGTCGATCAGGATGGGCTCCAGCTGGCCGGTCGCCTCATACCGAACAATGGGACCGCCGTCGCCCGGGTGCAGCTCGGAGCCGTGTAGGGTCAAGCTCCACCACGGTGCGTCGGCTGGACGGCCGTTGAGCAGCCGCAGCCCGAGATCTCGATCTGCTGTACCGAGATCAGACGCAAGAGAGGCCAGGGCCCCGTCCGGAAGGCGGGCACCTGCGATGTATTCCTCGACCCCAGGCAGCGAAACGGTCGCATCCGCAGTAGCCATCAGCGGGCGAGGTCGGTGATCATCGACGTCACCGATCGTGGCGATGATGAGCGCCGTCTCGTTCCTCGCCGCTGCGCCCGTCAAGAATCGCTCAAGCTCGGATGCGCCGCGGTTGTGGTAGATGCTCGGGTCGAGGGCTGCCGCGCAGTCGCTGGTCTCCATCGCCAGCCACCGCGGCTCGAGGTCGTAGCTCGCCCAGTCGAACCCAAGGTCTTCCAGCGGGGACCGCCGCCGGTGGAACAGCGGATTGGGCGGACGAGCGTCCGTAGCGTCTTGCTCCTCGGACGGCTTCGGCCGCGCAAGGCCGACATGAACTGGTACCGGCTTCGAGTGCGCCGCGGCGCTTGCGTCCATCGTTAGAAAGGTAGCCATCCCACTCATGCGCGCTGCCGCTGGATCGGCCCCCATGCCGGCCTCACTCGGCGACCGAGACACGGGCGAGCATGAGGCTGCTAGCTGTGCTGCAACTCCATTGGCACGGCAACTTGGATCGCAGCGCCAGCCTCGCACCTGACTATCTCCCAGCACAGCGTGAGGGTCAACAGCAGTTTCTCCTGAAGCGAGCGGACTGCGTCGATCTCGGTCGCTCCCTCCTCGCGGACCTCGGGGTGCTCGGCGAGTAGTGCCCGCGCACGCTGCTCGTCGAACTCGCCAAGGTCGAACCTGATCCCGGAGTCCTCATCCGACGGCCATTCGCGCATCGTCGCGGCCGTCGCGAGGTCGACCACCCACAGCATGTCCTTCGGAACACGCGGAAAGTCGATCACGGGCACGTCGTCGATCACGCCCGCGAAATCACCGCTATGTCCAAGTGGGATGAGGTCGTGGGTGACGCTGACCCCGCGCAGGGGAAGCTCAAGCGCTTGACGCAGGTTCCAGCTGATCGGGATGACGATCAGCGACGGCCGTCGACCGTTGTGCCGGAGGTCGCGTATGGCTGCTTTGACCGTGTCCAGGAGCGCTCCCTCGCTCGTGCGGACGATGCCGTTGAGAACCTTAAGCAGCGCCTGGATCTCCGAGTTCGCCGTGACGCGCGAGAGATCTCCTGCGGCCCACTCCAGGCCGACCACATGTGAGTCTCCGGTGAAGTAGGACTTCGGCAGCCATGTCCGGGACGCCAGCGCGACATGGCCGTCTGGTGGCGCATTGAGACGCTCGAACGAGCCCTGGAGCCGAAAGATGTCGCGTACGAGTCTGGCTCGCCGGGTGCTGGCGAGGACATTGGAGCGGAACGTGTTGACCCGCTGCGGGTCAAGTGGGGCGACACGCAGTTTGCTGCGCTCGTCAGCTCTGGTGTCCTCTTTCAGGCGTGTGAACATCGCGCGTGTTGTCGCGACCCGGTCATGCCACCACTGCAGTGAGTCGGTAGGCGGGGGCCGAAGCCCGGTGTCGAGCACTGGCACGGGGATTAGGGCGCTCCAGATCGCGGCCTGCTCGTCGAGCCGGCGAAGTGCGCCGTCGACTTCATCTCCCCGCCAGCGAATCCACGGCGCCGGCGCGAGCACTGGCGGCTCGGGACCGATCAGCATTGTGGCAAGCAGGATCGTCGTGAATGCCAGTTCGGCCTGGGTGGGAAGAATGTGCGCTTCGCGTTGGGGCAACTCGCGGAGGAACCAGTTGCTCCACGGCAGGCGCTCTTGTTCCTCTCCTTCTGATGCGCGTTCGTAGGTTGCGAGCAGCCTTTCGATCGGAGGGAAGCGCTGGCTGAGGGTCCGCAACGCGTCGACCCACATGTTGTCGGGTTGCTCTCCTCCGCGCTTTTCGAGCAGGTGGGCGGCCCACATCGCGAGACCGAGCCAAAGCGTTTCTCGGTAACGGGTGAGCTGGCGGATCACCGCGGACTTGACGGCGGCTTCGCCCGATAGATCGTTGAACGGCTCCTCCTCCTCAGACAGGTCCTGGTGCTCGAATATCCGACCCCATTCGCGCTCCGTCTCGGTGAAGACCTCGCGATCCTGGTTGTCCAAGGCTCTCTTCAGCAGAGCGCTCAGCTGCGCGAACTGAGCCCGTCCTAGTTCGAGGGCCTCGGTGATCTCTTGGTCGCTCGCGGCGCGAGCGGTGAGCGGCGCTTCGATCAGGAAGCTCAGACCCAAAAGTGAGCTGCTGCTGCGAGCCTTCAGGACTCCGATCGCATCGTTCACTTGGAGCGTTCCTGAGCGAGTTGGTAAAGATCAGGGTAGAGGGCGAGCATGCTGGTCGCGATCGTAGGCGCTCCAATTCTCACGGCTTTCGCGGCGATGCGGCTCGGGAATGCCGTGATCTCTTCGACGACCTGAGTGTTGTTGGCGTCGATCGCGGCACGGGTCTCGTCGAACAGATAGCCCTGGATGCGCTGCAGTGGCCCTACGCCGAAGAAGCCAGGTGCGGCGACGGCGCCGGCGAACGGGATGTCGAACTCCGCAGCTGCTGGAGGCAGAGCTAGCAAAACCTGCTCGTAGCTGTCTGCGATCTGCCGCCATCGCTCGTGAAGTCCGTCGCGTGCGGCTTGTACTGCTTGCCGGTGCAGCTGGCCGAGTTGCTCAAGCAGAGCCTGCGATGGCTTTTCGCGAGGGCCGCGGCCGATCGTAACGGCACGACGGATCGCCCAGGAGGATCGGGCGTGTGCGCCAAGCAGCCATATCAGTGGTTCGTCCTTGTCGACGCTGTTGCCGATAGACACGGCAAGCTGGGCGTTGGAGCCTTGCCCCTTCATCGCACGGGCGAGCGTGCCGAGCTTGACGTCGTGGACTTCCCCGCTTGCCCGGGCGGGGATCGCAAGGCTGCCCTGTGGTGGCAGGTAGGCGCGGCGGATCGGCATCCGGGTGTTTTGCAGGATGCTCTCAGCAGCCTGCTCTCTGAGCTGCTCAAACATCGCGCGCTGTACGGTCCGCTCCAGCCTACGAGAGCGCATCCGCAGCAGTTCGCGTTCGTCGAGGCTGACGCCCACGCGATTGATGACGTAGAGCACGGCGACGAGCGTCACCGCGGAGAACACTGTCGCGCACGCCGCAGCCCATGAGGCGCCGTGGGAGCTCATCGTCAAGGCGGTCGAAGCGGTCACCGACGCTCGCTGGGTGCTGCTGTACGTGAAACGGTGGCTTGCCGCCCCGGTGCAGCAGCCCGACGGCACCCTTGTGCAACGCCAGAAGGGAACCCCGCAAGGATCGGCAATTTCGCCGGTCCTGGTGAACCTGTTCATGCACTATGCGTTCGATGTTTGGATGGCCAGGGAACACCCAGACTGTCCGTTTGAGTGAGAGTCGACATCTGATCTGGCCCCACTGTCGACGTTTGAAGTGGCCCCACCTCTGTCCGATCTGAGCCGGACGCTGCGCGTTCTTGCTGAGCGCGATGCGGAGGCTGGAAGGAGTGAGCAGAGTGGAGCAGTTCGAGGCGATCAGGCGCGATTTTGCGCGGGAGGAGTTGTCGATCAGGGCGCTTGCGAGGCGTCATGGGGTGCATCGACGGGCGGTGCGCCAAGCGCTGGCGGACCCGGTGCCGCCGCCGAAGCGTGCGCCGGCGAGTCGGCCGGCTCCGAAGTTGGGGGCGTATCCGGTCGGTGATCGAGGATTGGTTGACGCGCGGATGCCGCGGTGCCGCGCAAGCAGCGTCACACGGCGAGGCGGGTCTGGCAGCGGCTTGTCGAGGAGCACGGCGCGGAGGTTTCTGAGAGGCAGGTCGATCGGTATGTCGCTGCGGCGCGTCGGCGGTTGGGTGAGGTCGAGGCGTTCGTGCCTTTGGTCGCCGACGCGGGTGTGGAGGCCGAGGTCGACTGGGGGCAGGCGCAGGTGCTCTTGCGCGGGGTGCCGGCGATGGCGCACGTGTTCTTGATGCGGGCGTGCCATTCCGGCGCGTCGTTCGTGATCGCGTTCGGAGGCGAGACCCAGCAGGCGTTCCTGGAGGGCTCATGTCCGCGCGTTCGAGTGGTTTGAGGGTGTGTTCGACGACGGTCCGCTATGACAATCTGGGCAGCGCGGTCGCGCGGGTTCTGAAGGGGCGTCGTCGGGTGGAGTGCGACCGGTTCGTCGCGTTGCGCTCGCACTATATGTTCGAGTCGGCGTTCTGCCTGCCCGGCAAGCGCGGCGCGCACGAGAAGGGCGGCGTGGAGAACGAGGTCGGACGTTTCCGCCGCCGGCATCTCGTGCCGGTCCCGAAGGTGGGCAGTATCGCCGGAGCTCAACGAAAGCTTGGAGGAGGCGTGCTGGACCGATCTGGATCGCACGATCGTCGGACGCGGAGAGCCCGTTGGCGAGGCGCTCGCGCGAGAGCGGCGGCTGCTCGGCGATCTGCCACGCCAGGCGCACTGCACCTCGCTTCAGACCAATCCGCGCGTTGACAGCAAGGCGATGGTCGCTGTCGCTGGCAACCGCTACTCGGTTCCCGCGAGCCTGGCCGGCCGGCGGGTACTCGCCAAGATCGACGCGAACGAGATCAGCGATCATCCACGAAGGACAGCTCGTCGCTACCCACGAGCGGCTGGCTGGCCGACAGGAAACGAGCGCGCAGCTCGAGCACTACCTCGACCTGCTCGCACGCAAGCCGGGCGCGCTCGCCAGGAGCCTGGCGCTGCGCCAAGAGCGCGACCGTGGTGACTGGCCGGGGTGCTTCGATGAGCTTTGGGGGGCGATCGAGGAGCGGGCAGGGCGCCAGGAGGCCGCGCGGCAGATGGTCGATGTGCTGCTGTTGCCGCGAGCACCCCTCGGCGTCGAGACGTCAAGCTCGCGGTCGCTGGCGCGCTCGCTGCAGGCGCGCACGACGGCAGCGCGGTCGCGCTGCTGGCCCGCCGGCGCGAGCGCGACCACGCGCCGGCCCTCCAGGTCGAGGAGCGCCTCGCCGGGGTCGGCTCCCCGCCGCCGGACGATCTCTCCGGATATGATCAGCTCCGCGGGGGGCCGGGCGATGAGCGCGCGCACGAGCAACGACACCGAAGACGCCGCCCTGGAGGCGCTGATCGAGGCGCACGCGAACGAGCTGAAGCTCCCAACCGATCAAGGCGCGGTTCCGGGCGATGGCCGCAGCGAGGCCACCCGCGAGCAGCAAACCCCGATCGCGTACCTGGCCGCGCTGCTGGAAGCCGAGATGCACGAGCGCGCCGAGCGACGCGAACATCGCCGACTGATCGACGCGCGGTTCCCACAAATCAAGCGCCTGGAGGAGTTCCGCTTCACGGATAACCCGAAGATCCCGCAGGCCACGATCGCCGCGCTCGCGGAAGGGGCATGGATCAATGATCGCGAGTCGATCATCTTGATCGGCGACTCAGGCACCGGCAAGACGCACCTCGCCACGGCGCTCGCGGTCTGCGCCTGCCAACAAGGACGACGGGTCCGCTTCACCACGCTCGCCGGCCTGGCGAACGAACTGCAGGAAGCAGAGAGCAAGCGCGAGCTCTCCAGGGTCGTCGCCCGATACACCCGCACCGAGGTCGCTCTGCCTCGACGAGCTTGGATACCTCGCGTTGCCCGACGGCGCCGCGGAGCTCGTCTTCCAAGTGCTCTCCGAACGCAACGAGCGCGCCAGCCTGATCGTCACGACAAATCTCCCATTCGGCGAGTGGACCAAGGTATTCCCGACGCCAGGCTCGCCAAGGCCGTCGTCGACCGGCTCACCCACCGCGCGCACATCATCGACACCGGCACCGAGTCCTGGCGCTTCCGCCACGGCCTCAAACAGCGCGCTGAGAACGATGAAGGGGAGAACGAGGCTGACCCCCCACCACGATCGACGCCGCGAGCATCGCCGCTCCGCCTCGCCTACGGCTCGGCTCCGCAACGACGCTCGCGAACCACATCAGGCAACATCAACACCAACAACAACCCGACAGAGGGTGGGGCCACTTCAAACGTCGACAGTGGGGCCACTGCAAGTGGCGACACTCAGTTTGAGCGCTACTCTGACGATGCCATCGTGCACTGTAAGTCACGGCGGCAGGCCGAGGAGGTGCTTGTCGGGATCACCGCTCGGATGGAAGAGGTTGGGCTACGGCTTCACCCACAGAAGACGAGAATCGTCTATTGCAAGGATGATAATCGCCGCGGGCGCCATGAGCACACCTCCTTTACGTTCCTGGGGTTCGCGTTCCGGTCACGGGATGCGCGGGGCAAGGACGGCGTGATGTTCACGTCGTTCCTGCCTGCGATCAGCCCCAAGGCGCTCAAGGCCAAGAGTGCTCGGCTCCGCCAGTTGCGGATACACCGGCACATCAACCTGTCGCTTGATGATCTGGCCCGGTGGCTGAATCCCATCATGGCCGGGTGGATGAGCTACTACGGCCGGTACTACCGGTCGGTGCTCTATCCCCTCCTGCGGCGCGTCAATGTCTACCTGAGGCGCTGGGCTGGGAAGAAGTACAAGCGGCTGCGGACCTACAAGCGATTCAAGCGGTGGTGGGCCAGGCTCCTGAAACGAGAGCCCGGCCTGTTCGCCCATTGGCAATGGGTCCCAACGCCCTGAAGCGGCTGGTGAGAAGAGCTGGGTGACGGGAGACTGTCACGCCCAGATCCGTGGGAGCCGGGAGCTGCGACGCTCCCGGCCACCCGCCCTATTAGAAAGGCTCCAGTGAGCCCGGCGGAGGTTTGTGCAACAGCCACCGTCCGGAGCGAGCGTCTCGCGAGTATCACCCTTGACGCCTCCTTTCACGCGAGAGGAGCACAGGTCGGATCGGTTCGAGCCCGGTTCGCCACCTGCACCCAACGCAGAGCCCAGTACGGTAGTCCCCCACGCTGGCGTCTTGGGCTGCGTGGTAACGCCCAACTCAGCCCTCGATCTCATCGAAGCGCTTGAGCTGCTCTTCATAGAGCCGGTGCAATGGCTCCGAGATGCCATCTCGCTGCATGAGTAGGTCATAGAGCGCATGAACATTACGCCTGGCCGAGCTGGAGATCTGTTCGCGGATCGCGTCACTGCCGGGCGCATCCGGTCTACGGCGGAAGACTTCGTAGCCCAGACGCAGAAAGCTCCCCGACATGCACACCGCCCGGCCGGTGCTGTCGAACACCAACGGCTGGGGCCGCTCGCCCTGGAGTGAGGAGCACGGCGTTTCGACCTCTTTGCGTTCGAGATCGCATGGAGGCTCATGCAGTCGCTTGTAGTGGTACCAGAAAATCTCGAAATAATGGCGGCCTTCGATCTCCAGGAACAGCGTCTCCTGTGCGATGCGTTCATCCTCATACAACCACAACTCCGCATGTCTGCGATGGCTGCTCGACGACGCGGGATCGGGATCGTGGTCGGCGAGCTGCGAGTAGACGGCATAGTTGGTCGCCGGCAGGATCTCCCTCTGCGCCCTCCCGATGCCGTCTCGCTGTATTTCGATCGCTTGTTTAAACGCGACTGACGAGGTATCGCCGGTCTCCGCCATGCGAGCCGATGCGAGGCTGGCGAGAATGACATAGCCGCCCCTGTTGAAATCGAGGTTCTGGTTCAGCAAGCGAATCGCATCGTGGAGAATGGCGCCTTCGAGACGGTCGACCGCCTTCCAGATGCGCGCCAGCACAAATGCGTACGCGTAGCAAGCTCGGAGACGATAGTCGCTCGGCTGAGTCGACCCGGTGAGCGATCGCCGGCCATCCTCGGGGAATTCATAGACATAGGTGATGTCCGCGTCTCTGGACGAGCTCGCGTTGCCCACGTGCAGCGCGTTCTCCGCACACATACAGCTGTGCTCGCCCGCTCCCTCGGTGATCCCCTCTCCTCCCCACTGGGCCGTTTCCGCCACGGCCGCTCGCTCGGCCGGGGCTGCCTCCGCCGCGGCCAGGGACACGGGCAGCCCGGGTTCCCAGATGCGCGTGCGCCAGCGGGTCAAAAGCTCACGCAGAGCGTCGTCCTCGGCCGGGGCGCCGAAGTGACCCACATACCAGTATTCGTACTCCTGATCCAGTTGATCGTCGTGCCAGGGACTGCGAATCCGGCGACGCCGCTCGGCGATCGCGCTCATCAGCCGTTGCGCGACCGCGCCCTCTGGCTTGGCCACGTTGTTGAACAGCTGCGTGACCCTGCTATCGAGATTGCTGTCCGGTATCTCGAGCACGTCGCGGTGTCCCGCGGGCACGTCGAGTGCGACCGCGAGCAGCTGTTCGCCCTTCCCGTCGCCGGTCTCGAGCGGTTGTGTGACGAGCAGCCTCGCCAGCTCGAAGGCCAGTCCCTCGCCGAGCCCCCTCTGCGTCGCGAGGCAACCGGCCTCCACGATCGGCACCGCGCCGCTCGTGATGCTCTCGTACAGACGGGAGATCCCGGCGAGCATCTCCGACTCGACGACATTGATCGGACGATCTGCAGCGCCGCCCAGGCCGATGAGACATTTGGCGCCGTCGTCGAAGCGCGTCCGAGGATCGGCCGCCGCGTACACGTTGCAGCCGAGGCCGCTGAGATCGGCCAGCTCGTAGAGCTCGAGGCTGTACCACATCATGTGGAGGGCGGTGAGTTCCTCCCGGAGAGTGGCGAGATCCGTCCCCGCGGCTCTCACGATGACGCTCAGCATCTCCAGCAGGCCCTTGAAGACGAAGTCATTGCGCACGCCCGAGCTCTGCCGAGCCTCGCGGGCCTGCCCGATGGCAACGCCGACTTCGCGGAAGGGCTCGGTGAGAGCATCGCTGAGCCGGCCCCCCCGAGTCTGTCTGAGAGTGCACCACAGCCCGGCGAGGACGAGCGTCGCATAGTCGAGCGAGTTGAACATATCGGATTTAGCCGTGTTCGTACGCGCCAGCACTCGCCTGACGATCTCCACCATCGCGACGTCCGAGTCGGCCGCCCTGTGGGAGAGCCAGGCCGATTCCCCTCTGTGCAGCAGTGGTTCGAGCACCTCCATCAGCCAGAGAGCGCGCACGCGGGCATGGTCGCGAACCGCCTGCGCACCTGCGGCGCTGCGATCGGGGAGGGGCGGTTTGCCGGCGTCATCGGTGGAGAGCGACTGGAGATACAGACCGAGAAGCGGGTCCCCGGACTCCGCCGGCTCGATGCGAGAGCCGTCGAATCGAGCCACGTCGATCTGCGACTCGAAGATCGTGGACCCATCGACCCGAGCGCCGTCGACCTGGGACTCGTCCATCTGGAGCCTGCCGGTCTGGGGCTCGTCCGGGAGTTCGTCGACTCGTGGCTCGCCGGCCTGGGACCCAGCGGTCTGGCGTCGATCGATCTGACATCTGTCGGCGATCGCGGATATGGACTGCAGCAATGCGCTGCCGCCCCTCAGCATGTAAAGCGCCCAGGCGGTGTCGAGCAGACTCTCGAGCAGCTCCCCATCCTGTGGTGTGCCTGCTTCGGTGAGGAGCATCAGCGCACAGTCGATCAGCCCGTTCCGATCGTCCGCGTCCGTGGCGTCGCCGGTGACCTGGCGGGGTGTGATCCCGGGGACGCACAGCGCGAGCGCCGCGTTGGCCCCGAACAGGGCCGCCTCGCACAGAGCGCGAGCGACCTGCTCGCCGTATAGATACGAGACGCTCTCCGGTTCGCGCAGGGCGCGCAGATGGCTGACCAGGCGCTCCACCGTCGGCGCCGACCAGGAGCCGGAGTCGGTGGCAAGCTGGCGCTGCCAGTACAGCGCCCAAAACGCATGCGCGCAATCGGCGGGCGGAAGATGATGATCTCGGCGGAAGCTCTGATACCCGTGGGCGAACGCGTCGGCGAATCCGACGTCCACCCGCATGCGATCGCGTTCGCCCTTTGCGGGCTCGTCGAAGAGCGGCTCCAGATCGCGGGCGTTCCTGAACGCGGCGACGAGCGGCCCCCGCCGGTCGTTCTCCGGGAACCACTCGAGCAGCAGATCGCGCAGCGGGTCCTGTTCTCGACTCCGGCCCTGCCCCCGCCCCGAATCTCGCCTGCGACCTCGATTGCGTTTGCGAGCTCGATTTCGCCCCCGCTCTTGATCTGACTCGCGGTCCCGATCGGCGACCGGCAGGATCGCGGCGATGTCCGCCGGTCGCAGCACGGCGGGACTCGGAACGCCCGCCGCGATGGCCAGGAACGAGAAGGCGCGCACCGTCGCATCGTCGTTCGCGTCCCGCAGTTGTTCGTGCAGCTCCCGCTCGCTGGTGTCGTCCTTGGCGCCGGAGAAGATGTCCCCTATCCTCCTGTAGCGCAAACGCCGGTCGTTGCGATCGAATGGACCCGGCCCGAGCTTGCGAACCAGGCTTCTCTTGCGCGTGTCGTCGAGCAGCAGCTGGCGGCACTGCCAGGATTTGAAGCGTTTTCCGTAGGTCACGAGTTCGCTGATGTGTACGGTGCTGGGTCGCGCCCGCTCGCTCTGCGGTCGTGGCGCCTTGTCGAAGACGACCCACAGCTCCTCCGGACGGTCCACGCGCGGATCCACGACGGGCTTGTCAGACCGCTCTTCTATGTAGATCTGGATGAGCGATCTGGTCCAAGGTCGAAGCTTGCCGAAGTCGTCGATCACGACCGCGCGGTTGCGTTTCTGGCTGCTGAGCTTCTCTGAGGGCCGGCCTCTCGTGTGCCAGCTCGCGCAGCAGCTCGTCGCGAAAGGGCGCATTCGCCTCCTCGTCGTTGTCCTCGCGGACCACAGCCGCCACGGCCTTTTCCAGGCGCTTCAGAGCCGGATGGCCGAAGGCCGGCAGCGTATCGGCGCTCATCGCGCGGGCGAGCCCCGCCAGCACGGCGACGGCGAACACGACGCCCACGGTGACGCCCGTGTACTTGGTGGTCCGTAGAGCTGCATGGCTGGCGTAGTCCGACGCGACGCCGATCCCGGCGGCGATGAGGATCATCCCCAGCGACCAGAGCCAGTCCTTCGCGTCGCCGGCCACGAGTTTGCTCCTGCGAGCCGCCCGCATGACCGGCCTTGTTCCGCCGAGCAGCGCCTCGAGCTCCTTGAGCGGTCCCCGCCGCTGGCGATCGTCCCCCGACAGCGATCGAATCCGCCAATGTTGATCGACGCGCGCTGAGATGATCGTGCGGGCATGCCTGGCGCCTGTCGTCATGCCGTCTCTCGCCTCCACGGCGATCCCGAGCAGCAGTCCGTACGTGCTGGCGACCTCTTCGTCCAGGCGAGACGCCCACTGGCCGATGAGCGTCGTGAGGTCGGTGGGCGGCTCACCGACGAACGGGTAGGTCGATCCGTCCGTCCCCATGACCTGCCGCGGGACGAACTCCTCAGCGGTCTTGCCTGATTTATCTCGCCCGAACAGTCCCCCCATGCGGACATACCCTATAGAGGAACGACAATTCGTACATGCTGGTCGAATGCCATCTTGCCGACACGCGCCGGTGGGCGCTGGTTATGCTTGGCCCATGCTCTCGCTGCTCGATCGCGCACTGAGCGTCGGGGAGGCCAAGCGCTACAGAACCTACCAGCGACGAGTCGCGCTGATCGGAGCGTTCGAGCCGGAGCTCGAACAGCACTCCGACGCGGAACTGCGTGGGCGGATGGATGAGCTGCGCGCTCGCAGCGGCGACGGCGAATCGCTGGACGCGTTGCTGGCGGAGTGCTTCGCGCTGGTGCGCGAGACCGGCAGGCGGACGCTGGGGATGCGTCATTTCGACGTCCAGCTGATCGGTGGGATGGCGCTGCACGGCGGGTGCATCGCGGAGATGAAGACCGGCGAGGGCAAGACGTTGACAGCCACGCTCGCGACCGTGCTGGGCTCGCTGGCGAGTGGCGAGGGACCCTCCGTGTGGGGGGGCGTGCACCTCGTCACGGTCAACGACTACCTTGCCCGCCGCGACGCCGCGTGGATGAGCCCCATATACGACGCCCTCGGGGTGTCGGTGGGCGTGCTGCAGGCCGGTCAGTCTCGCGAGGACAAGCAGCGCGCCTACGCGTGCGACGTCGTCTATGGGACGAACTCCGAGTTCGGCTTCGACTATCTGCGCGACAACATGGCCAAGGACCTCCCCGAACGGGTCCAGCGCGGGCACACGTTCGCGATCGTGGACGAGGTAGACAACATCCTCATCGACGAGGCCCGCACCCCGCTGATCATCTCCGGCGCCCCCGAACAGGCCGCCGACCTGTACATCAAGTTCGCCCGGCTCGCGCCGTCGATGACGCTGGGCAAGACGCCCGAAGGCATGGACTCGCGCGCGAAGAAGCTGTACGTCGCCGACTTCGACTACGAGATCGACGAGAAGCGCATGACTGTCTCGATCACCGAGCGGGGCGTGGCCAAGGCCGAGCGCTTCCTGGGCATCGACCACATGTATCGAGCCGAGAACGGGCATCTCGTCAACCACCTGATCCAAGCGTTGCGGGCAGAGTCGCTGTACAAGCGCGACGTCGACTACGCGGTGATCGACGGCGAGGTCAAGATCATCGACGAGTTCACCGGTCGCATCCTCGAGGGCCGGCGCTGGTCGGAGGGACTGCACCAGGCGGTCGAGGCCAAGGAGGGAGTGCGCGTCCAGGAGGAGAACCAGACGCTCGCGACGATCACCTACCAGAACTTCTTCCGCCTCTACGACAAGCTCGCCGGCATGACCGGCACCGCCCTGACCGAGGCGACCGAGCTCTTGAAGATCTACGACCTGCCGGTCGTTCAGGTTCCGACGAACAGGCCGGCGATCCGCCGGGACCGCGACGACCGGGTGTACAAGACCAAGGAGGGCAGGTGGCACGCGGTCGTGCAGGAGATCGCGACGCGCCACGAGGCCGGCCAGCCGGTGCTGGTGGGCACGATCTCGGTGGAGGTCTCGGAGCTTCTCTCCGAGCGGCTGCGCCAGCGGGGGATCAAGCACTCGGTGCTGAACGCCAAGCCCGAGCACGCCGCACGCGAGGCGGAGATCGTCGCCGAGGCCGGCCGGCGCGGGGCGGTGACGATCGCGACCAACATGGCCGGTCGCGGCGTGGACATCCAACTCGGCGGCAACGCCGAGCACCTCGCCCGCCAACAGCTCGCCTGCCACGGGGTCGATCCCCAGGACGCCGAGGAGTACGAGCGGCGCCTGGCGCAGGCGCTGGTGCCGCTGCAGCGCACCGTGGCCGAAGACCGCGAGCGGGTGCTGGCCGCCGGCGGCCTCTACATCTGCGGCACCGAGCGCCACGAGTCGCGTCGCATCGACAACCAGCTGCGCGGGCGCTCCGGCCGCCAGGGCGACCCCGGCGAATCGCGATTCTTCCTGTCGGCCGAAGATGACCTCGTCCGCCTCTTCGCGGGCGATCGCATCTACCGCATCCTCGACAAACTCGGCGGCGTCGACGACGAGGGCAACGAGGAACCCATCGAGGCCGGCATGCTCTCCAAGCAGATCCAGAAAGCGCAGAAGAAGGTCGAGGAACAGAACTTCCTCACCCGCAAAAATGTGCTCGACTACGACGACGTGCTCAGCGAGCAGCGCCGCGTGATCTACGCCTATCGCGACGAAGTCCTGGAGGGCAAGCCGATCGGCAGGGAGGCGCGCCGGGAGGTCGCGGGCGTGTTGGAGCGTACGATCGACCGGTACACGGAGAGCGACTCCCTGGAGGACTGGGATCTGCGCGGCATGGCCGTCGCGCTGAGGGAGTTCTTCCCGGTCGACGCCGGCGACGGGGAGTTGCACGAGGAGCCCGGCGGCGGCGAGGAGCCCGACCCGCAGGCCGCCGACAGCGAGGCGCTGTGCGAACGCGTCGTGGCCGAGGCAATGGAGCGCTACGACGCCCGCGAACGGGCGTTGGGCGGGGAGCTGATGGGCTCGCTCGAGCGCTTCCTGCTGCTGCAGATCATCGACGAGCGCTGGCGCGAGCACCTGCTCGACATGGACTACCTGCGCGAGGGCATCCACCTGCGCGGATTCGTCCAGGACGATCCCCTGGTGGCATACAAGAACGAGGGATTCGAGATGTTCGGGAGCCTGATGAACACCATCTGGACCGACTTCGCACGCATGATCTTCAACGTCAAGGTCGAGGTCGACGCCGCCAACGGATATGGCCCGCCGTCCGCGTTCACAGGCGACAGCAGCAGCGACGGCGCCACCGTCTACGCGGGCGCCTACGCGATCGGCTCAGGCCCTCTAGCCGCCGCCGCCGCGGCGGCTGGCCTTAAGCGCTAATCAAGTTCGGGAGCCCCTCGGCGCGAGCAGCGCTTAACCTTGATCTTGCGCAGATCACATCGGGCGGGCACCGGCGCGTCGTCGAATCGGCCAAGCCGGGGAAGCTACCCCCAAGACGATTTCACAACCAAATAACCGCTTCGGTACCGCCAGCAGACATGAAATAGGGCACACTGGCGAGTCGTCGCAGCGACAAAAGGAGGCTGTTTGTGTTCTGGAGCAGGCCGCCCACAGACAGACTTGGTCGAGTATGGGCCGGAGGATCTGGAGAAGGCGAGAGCTGCGCGTATAGCGATGTCGGCTAACCCGCGTTCAGCGCACGGTGAGGTTCACACCCCGATAGAGTGACGCTCTCGCGTGAAAGCGGTTGGCACTCGCGGCGACGGTCGCGCGCCCGCTCTGGACGACCTGCGGTCGTCTCGCCGGGCGCTCCCGAGACGCCTCCTTTCGCCATAGCAAAGCAGTAGTCCGCCGAGCCGGTGCGCGGACGGGTGCTCGTCGTCCTGAGCGAGCGTGACGCGGCCCTCTGTTCAGACGCTCGCTGTCACGTAAACCGTAACGTGCTTGCTCGACGACGCGATCTCGGGCCTGGGTCTTGACTCGGATCGAGTCCCTGTTGGGAGCTCAACCGAGCCGTCCAAATCTCTTGAGCTCTTCGGTTCGCAGTGCCTCGTGTATGCGTCTTGCGTTGCCGAACGCGGTCAGGAACGTAGCCTCGTCGAGTCCTCTGGCTTCAACCTGCCGTTTGAGGCGATCGAGTGTGGGACCGGTGCTACCTCGGAGATCGGTGCTTTCGGCGTATATGTCTGGCGTGTGTAGTGAGTCGAGGCCCTCGCGAGTGACTGCCCAATCCTCGCCGACGATTTCGAGGACCTGCCGCAGCCGACGATCGCCGTGCGCGCCTCTGTGACTGTCGATGATCTTCCCGAGCGCGTCAGCCACAGCGTGTAGGAGGTCAACAGGGCTGAACGCGTCGTCGCCGGGCCACGACGGGGTCTCCCTCAGCGAGCCAGCGAGCCGTACGAACACGTTGGGCGCCTGCTCGCCTGGCGACCAGATCACCGACTCTCCAATCTTCTCGAGCTTCGGTCCCTCGAAGCTCAACTCCCCAAACCACATGGCCTCCCCCTCCGGGGCACGCTCGACGACCCGCACCAACAGCCACAAGTCTTCTGTGCTGGTACGAACCCGGAGCCCGCGACGATCTATCCACCGGCCTGTGGCAGCCTGGTTGTACAACTCGACGAGGTCCTGGAAGCTGCCCTCCGCGGCCCGGTGCGCTCTCTCCTCGTCCTCGTCGTGGAGCTGAGCAAGCCGGTCTCGGACTTCTCGATCAAGATCATTAACAGTTTTACGCACCAACTTGGATGTCTCCAGTGCTTCGCCGGCTGCGGATCGGGCAGCACTCGCCTCGTCTCTGGCCTCCGTGACGCGTATGTTAAGCAGGCGCTCGGCGACGAAAAGCGGACCGATCAGGCCAATCGCGGTGCCGACGTGAGCGAAGATCGATTTCTCGTACTCGCTAAGCCCGGAGATCCGACCGCCGGCGACCACGAAAGCCGCGCCCACCAGCAAGAACGCGCCGCCGATCAGCCACACCCACCACGGGCGGCGCCGTGCGGGCGGATCTGCGGGTGCTGCCGATGGCTGTGCGGACTGTGCGCTCATTACTGGCTGCAGGCTGGATCACGGCTACGAGGCGGGGATGTGCTCGATCAGGCTGTCGGTTAGCCCCGATTGCTCGTGGATGCTAATGGAAAAGTTCTAGATGGCGGCCCATGCTACGCACTAAAGAGAGTCGCGTCGGAATACAGCATGTTGACTCAAAGCAGCACTCCGCGCGACGAGCAGCAGCCAAGCCGGACGCCCGACCCTGCGCTCGCTCTCCACGCCGAGCAGCAGTCTGCCGGCGGGGGTTCCGCTCTTGAGTCACGGTATTGGCTAGCAGCCAGGCGGCGCCCTCAAGCTGGGCGGGCCGCAGGTGACGCGAGCCTGCGCTGGGCCGACCCCTCCCAGGATCGCACGCTACGCGTGCGGGGAGTCGGGGATCGGCCCCGCACCGGGCGGGGCTGCTTATGAAAGGAAAGGCGAAATGGCCAACAGTCAAACAGCCGGAGTGGTGCCTGCCCCGTCCGTCAGCACTGTAGCGCTGGCACGGATCGTGATCGAGCAGGGCTTCAACCCCCGCGGCGAGATCGACCCTGTCGAGCAGCGCAGGCTCGAGCACTCGATCGAGCAGCGCGGGATCCTGCAGCCAGTCCTGGTCGATCCCCGCGAGGACGGCGACTACGTCCTCGTCGACGGGCACCGTCGCGTCCAGGCCGCGGCGAAGCTCGGGCTGATGGAGATCCCGATCTCGATCCGCGCAAGCCAGGACGAGGGCGACAACCTCGTCGACGCCGTTGTCGCGAACCAGCTGCACGCGCACCTGAACCCGCTCGAGGAGGCCCTCGCGTGCCGGCGGCTGCTCGACACGCGTCTGAACCGCAAGGAGGTCGCCGCGAAGCTCGAGATGACCCAGGCCACCGTCAAGGAGCGCCTGGCGATCCTCGAGCTACCCGAGGAGCTCTGGCCGAAGGTCGCCAGCGGGCGCGATCCCGCTTCTGGCGGTCAAGGCGCTCGTCCAGGTCGCGAAGATCCACCCGGATCTCGCGCGCGCAGCGGTCGCGGCGGTCCTCGACGCCACCGAGGACGACGAGCCCTACGCGTGGGCAGAGATCGCCAACAGCCCGCTGGAGATCGCCGTCAACCACATCGAGCAGCTCCCGGCCGGTGTGTTCCGCGCCGGCTCGGCCTATCCGCTGGAGTCCTTCTCGATCAGCGAGAAGGCAGCCGCGGACCTCGCCGCATATACCGAGCTCAGCGGAGCGACGCTCACCACGGTGCGCTTCGACCACGACGACGTAGAGGTGGCACGTCTGCTCAATGCCGCGCACAACTACGGCTGGGGGTGGCTGATCGTCGGACAGGACGTCGGCGATCGCCTCGTCGAGGACAACCTCGCCAAGGCGCTCGGGCAGGAGCAAGCCCGCCACGACCGCGAACGCGAGCGAGAGAAGGCGCGCGGAGGCTGGAGCAAGCGAGCAGGATGATCGCGAGGGTCAGCCCGCGAGGCAGGAAAGCGCCGCCGAGCAGGAATGGCGCCACGAGCAGGAGGCCAAGGCCGCGCGCCAGGCCGAGCGAGAGGAGCGCGACCGCGCGATTCAGTACAACCTCGACCTCGGGGTGCTCGCGCTCAAGCACCTGCGCAAGATCAAAGTCGACGAGCAGGTGCTCCGCATCCTCGCCTCGGTTCACGTTACAGGCGACCTGCGCGGCCTGGCCGCGCGCGGCGCGCGGCTCGCTCTGCCGGGCTGGCCGACACAGACCCGCCAGCGCAACGGCAGGCTCAAGACGGACTACCTCGACCCCGAGGAAGCCGAGCACAGAGCCGGCATGTTCCTCCAAGACGCCGCGGGCGCCGGCGACATCGCCGGGCGCTCACTGACGCTGCTCGCGCTCGCCTCGCTCGCCGACGAGAACGCGATCGCGCGCAGCCGCCGCAGCCACTACGGACTCAGCTTCAAGGGTCCGTGGGCGAGGCAGGCCGAACGCGACCTCCACGCGATCGTCCGCGAGCGGATCAAGGAGGGCCGGCTCCCCGCCCTGGATGAGATCCTCAGCGAGCGCCTCGCCGAGGCAGAGCAGGCCGCGCGCTACGACGAAGAGATACAGGCCGCACGCGTACGCCTCGAGCACCTCGGCGCGGTCGCCGACCTGGACGGGCAGGCGCGCGAGCGGGCTCTGCAGGACGCGGTCCTCGCGTGGGGGCCCTACAGCCAGAAGACCTACCAGCTGCGCGAGCAGCTCGCGGGCGCGCGCGAGCGCGGCGAGGTGCCCGACTCACACGAGCAGGCACACGCCCAGGACACCGACGGAGAGGAGGTACCGGGCAGCTGAGACGCGGGGCGCCGGCGGGGGCCCAGCGGCCACCGCCGGCGCCTTATTCCGAATGCGCTGGCACCGGCGGGGCTACCCCGTCCAGGATCGCACGCTTTGCGTGCGTGGTCGGGGTGTAAGCCCCGCATCCGGTGGGGCCGAGTGCAAGGAGACGCAATGTCCACACCCGATTCTCTTCACAAGCTCGCGAGCGAGAGCGGCTTTGACATCAAGACCGCGACGCGCGCGGGCCGGATCGCGCACGTGCACGCGCTCGAAGACCTCTATCGCGCTCACTCCGCGCAGCGGGTGCTCGAGGAGCTGCACCGCTACCTATTCCCTGAGCGCTGTGCGCCTGTGGCGATCTACGAGTGGCACGCCAGCACGATCGAGGACGTCGCAGAGCGCATAGAGCGCGCCCTGCCCGACGCGCCCGCGGCGCACGGGGAGCTCGAGCAGCGGAGTGCCAGTCGATGAGCGCGCCGCTGCACTCGGCCAGCCATCCGGGCACCGTCTACCTCGTGCATCTCAAGAGGCCCTACCACCACGCGCGCCATTATCTGGGCTGGACGCGGGACGTTGAGCACCGCCTGGCCGAGCACCGCGCCGGTCGCGGCTCGCCGCTGCTTGGAGCCGCCGCCGCGGCCGGGATCTCGTTTGAGATCGTCCGCACCTGGCCTGGCGACCGTCACCTCGAGCGACGCCTTCACCGCCGCAAGAACAGCCCGGCGCGGCTCTGTCCCATCTGCCGCAACGAGCGCCCGTGACCTCGACGGGGTCGGTGCTTGCAACTGAGGGCTGCAGCGCCTTCTGCTGAGGGGCGACCCCTCCCCGAGGATCGCACGCTGCGCGTGCGGAGGGTCGGGGGTAGGCCCCACAGCAGGTGGGGCCCAGAGCTCAAGGAGGGCGTATGCCCAGGGTCCAGAAGCATCTCAGCGAGCAGGAGCGGGCCGAGCGCCGCCGCGCAGACCGCGAGTTCGCTCGCCAAGCCCTCGAGCGGCTGCGCGACTCAGAGGGTTGGCAGGCGTGGCTTGCCACCCGCCGATACTTTCACGGCTACAGCTTCACCAACCAGCTGCTGATCGCCATGCAGCATCCTCGCGCCACCCGTGTTGCGGGGTTTCGCACCTGGCTGAAGCTCGGCTACTGCGTACAGCGCGGCGAGAAGGCGATCCGCATCTGGGTCCCGATCGGCCCGTCGCGCAAGCAGCTGGAAAAGTGGGAGCACGCCGGCTCTGATCCCGCTGAGCGGCCACACACCTGTTTCAAGCTCGGCCCGGTCTTTGACCGTGAACAGGTACAGCCGCTGCCGGCGCCGGCGACGCCAGTGGCGCTTGACCCGCCCCTGCGTGAGCTCACCGGCGAGGACCTCGCGCCGGTGCTGCCCCGCCTGATCGCGCTCGGCCGCGAGATCGGCTCGCTCGTAGAGTTCGAGACGATCGGCGGCCAGCGTCGCGGCTACTACGAGGTGCAGACCCGCCGGATCGCGATCCGCCAGGACATGGCGCCCAACGCGCAGGTCAAGACGCTCATCCACGAGCTCGCCCACGCGCTGCTGCGCGCCGAGCCCGGCGAGGAGGACCCTGCGCTCGAGCAGGCCGAAGAGGAGCTCGTGGTGGAGTCGGTCGCCTACACCGTCTGCGGAGCGCTCGGGCTCGACAGCTCCGGCTACTCGATCCCGTTCCTCGCCTCATGGGCGCAGGACGGCGAGATCGAGACGATCGAGCGAACCGCCGCGCTGATCGACCGCCTAGCACGACGCATCGAGGACGCGGCCGAGGAGCAGCAGAGCACAGACGCCCGGCCGTGACCGCTCGGCATTGCAGCTTCTTTAGCGTTCAAAGCCGAACTCGCGGCTGACGCTGGCGCTCTCCGCGGTCTCCCCCGCTGCCGGCGCGCTGCTGCTCGACACCGGTGTGCCTTCAGCCGCCGGTTGCGGGGGAGGGATGCTCGTGGACGCTTGGCTGCTCGCCGGACGATCTTGGACCGTCGATGGTGGGGTAGTGGCGGAGCCTGCTGCGGCGAGCCTGAGCGCTCGCTCTCTCCTGCTGCTTGTGGGCGTTGTCGCTCGCTCGTCGGTCGCGGGGCGCGAGGTCGCCGAGCGGCGTGACAGTGATGAATGCCGGGTCACCTGTGCTGCGGCGCCGGCCGCGGGCTGGCTGACGTGTGACCCAAGGGAGCTGCCTTGCCGTGGGTCCGACCCCGATCGACCGGACAGGGCGCCCACGGCCAAAGCTAGAACCGCCACCACGCTAATGACGCCAGCGGTCGCGGCGGCCGCGCCAACCAGCCGTCCGGGCACGTGGCGCGCCGAGGTGGTAGGGCCGTCTGTCCGTGGGCGCGGTGATCGACGCGGGTCTGGCGTTCGGCGGCGGAGCTCTGCTGTGGGCTGCTCCCAGACGGAGCGCTCGATCTGCGCTGGGAACTCCTCCGGTGGATCGAAACCGCCCCGAGGTTCGTCCGCAAGGATCTGTGGGGGTGGCTCGCCTCGGCGGCGCAGCGGTATGACCTGCGCTACGAGCTCCTCACCGGAGTCGATACCGATCCCATCGCCGTCGCGTGGTGGCACTATCGTCCCTCCATGCGTTCCCACAGTCGCTGCTTTATCATAGACCGTTCCAGACCATCATGTCTTTGCTAATTTTGCCATGACCGACGGAGCGATCCTCACCGTTGAGCAGGTCGCCAGCGAGCTCCAGCTGACCCCTCAGACGATCCGCAACTGGATCAGGACCGGGGCGCTGCCGGCGGTCAAGGTCGGCCACGTCTTTCGCATCAAGCGCGAGGACGTCGACGTGATGTTCACGCGCCACCAGGCCGAAACCGGCCCCCTTGGGATCCACCGCGACCTGTGGGCACCAGAGACCTTGGGAGCGCCCTACCGCCCCCGCGAGGACACCTCTCAACGCTCGATCTGGGACGCCACGGACACGCCGGCCTTGTCGTCGAAGGACAGCTAGCCGCACACCGCCACGGACGCGTCCAAGCTCACCGACGATCCTGTCGCTGTGCGCGCACAAAGCGCTCCTATCCGGGGACCGTCGTCGCAAGGATCCTTCCTCTTCGGGCTCTCCAGCGCCGCCTCTCCCTACATGTAGGCGAAGCCGCGCTGATCGTCTCAGAATACCGGCTCATTCCACATAGCCGCGTCAACGTGGCTCCCCGGCAACCGCGAGGCTTCGCGGCGTCCGCCTCGCCGCCGAGCGATCTACACGGCGCTCAAGCGGGGCGCCGTGCGCGGGCGCGCGGAGCAGCGGCACTCGCGCGATCTTCGGCCGCGACCGCCTCCGCGAGTTCCCCCGCGACCGTCGCGAGATCTTCATACCCACGCGCGACCTCGAGCATGTCCCGGCCCGCGGCGACCACGCGCAAACGCGTTACCGCCTCGTCAAAGCGTACCCACAGAGCCTCCGGGCCACGCCGCCCCGTTCCCGGACGCAGCTCGTAAGGCGGCTCGCTATCAGCCTTGCGGGCGGGCGGCCACTCAAAGCCGGCGGCACCGGCTGCAGCACAGCCACGCGCTGCCTCACTCGCGCCCCGCGCAAGCGCAGCAAGCCGTGCGGCGAAGTCCTGATCCGGGGGTGCCAGCCTGTGCGCCAGCACAGCACTGCCCCAACCAGACATCCCCGCTTCGAATTGGCTGCGTATCTCCCTATCACGATCAACGTCGCTGCTTTTGCTCATTTGGCCATCGTAGCGGGCCGTTCGGCAAGTAGCAGCGCCGAGCGCTAGAGCAAGCCGGTCCGCGCCCGCGCGAACCGGATCAGACGGTCCGTTCGTGAGCTTCGCCCCCTGCCGGCGTTGCCCGCCGGGTCGAGGTGCGGGACCTGCCCTCTCCCGATGTTCGCACGCTGCGCGTGCGGTGGGTCGGGCAACAGTCCCGCACCGTGCGGGCCGCCTCGAAAGGAGCGCCATGAGCACGATCTCACCACCACGTCCGCAGCTACCGCCAAAGCGGCGCGCCGGCCGCCGAACCCACCGCACGAATGCCTGCCTTTGCCGCTACATCGACGCTCGGGGCGATGAGCGGGAGGTTCTCTGCCGTCCCGGCGTCGGCGGGAGCGTACTCGTGGTCGACCGGCTCACAGTAACCCAAACCGACGTGCGGCTGGTCGCGCACCTCGCCGCGGACGAGCCCGCGGAGAACGCACACATCGTCGCCTCGCTGTATCTCAACGACGAGCGGAGTCACTGCTGCCGGCGCTTGACCCAGCACGACCTCCAGACGGCACCGCTCACAGCCGACGATTCGCACACACCCGACGATGCACGGGAGTTGGACGTTAACGAGCTGGTGGACCCGCTCGGTCATGTCTACTGGCTGGAGTCTGTTGACACCGGCATGTCGATCCCCGAGCTGCGCTGGTGGCGCAAGACGTCGGGCGAGGCAGACACGCCACCCGCGGCCGTGAGCGTGCGCGAGGTGATCGCCAGCCTGGAGAGCTACGAGCCCGTACGCAGTATCACCGCCAGGGCGCTCGCCACTCACGCCCGTGACCCGCGCACGTCGACGTCGGTGGTGCGCGCGGAGCTACGGCGCCTGGATGCAAGTCCCATCGTGCTCAACCGCGGGCTCCGCGACGCCGTGCTGGCCGCGGTCATGCGCGGTGTGAGCATGAGTGAGATCGCGATCCGCTGCGGGCGCGTCAAGCGCAGCGCCCGCGGCAACATCAGCGGCGAGACGAGCTGGCTCGCGCGACGCATCGGCCAGCTGCCCGAGGGCGGTGAGATCCTCCCCACGCCGTGGATTCACAGTGAAACGCTCGCTCTCATCGCCCGCCAGGGCCTGGGGATCGCCCCACGAGAGGTAGAGCCGGATAACAGGGAACCAGGCCTCCCGTCCGGCCCCGTCGCTCTGGCGCTCCGCTCTCCGACGCAGCGGTGGACGAAGCCTTGCCGTGGGCCACACCCTTCCCCCGCTGCAAGGCCCTTCGGGCTCAAGCAATTGGGAGCCTCCCGCCTGACGGCGGGAGTACGGCGGGTCACATTACCAATTGCTTGACAGCTCCTCAAGGGCGTGGCTTGGGCCGCTCATGGCGGCTGCGCCGCCCTGCAAAACAGCAGGGAAGGGACAGCAGCCGGTTCAGGCTCAAGACCCCAGGAGGATCAAATGTCCAGCACAAGCAAGCGTTCACCGATCAAGCCCACCCCGCGCCAGCTCCGCTACCTGCGCACCTTGGCAGAACGGACCGGGACGACGTTCACCACTCCCCGAAGCATCGCCGAGGCGAGCCGTCTGATCGAGGACGATGCAAGCAGCGCAAGCGGACTCCCAGGAGCGAGGTTCAGCGCGAGCGCCGCGAGGTCTCTCAGGACATGGCGACACGTCGGGGCGATGCCGCACAGGTCAGGCGCGACGAGCTCTCGGGCTACGGGTCAAGCGCGACATGGACGACAGACGCCGGCGAAGAGCCCGGACCGCGCGTCGTTCACTGCAAGCGCGAGCGATACGAGGTGTACGTAGGCCGCGGCAGCGGCAGCCGGTGGGGCAACCCCTTCAAGAGCCCCCGCGACGGCTCTCGTTATGAGGTCATCGCCAAGTACGAGCGATGGCTGGTACGCCAGCCCGAGCTGATGGCGGCCCTGCCCGAACTTCGCGGCAAGGTGCTCGGGTGCTGGTGCGCCCCCAAGCCCTGCCACGCCGATGTTCTCCTGCGGCTCGCAAACGCCCCGATCCCCACAGCCCCCACTCCCGCCGATCCAGGCCAAGGGGGAGCCCCACGCGCTCGCCGGCTACCGCGTCGGGCAGGAACGACGGCTGATCGTCGTCCAGCGCATCCGCGGAGCGATCCGCGTCGGCGACCTGCCGGCCAACGGCAAAGGTGAGCGCTACCTGGTGGCCGACCGGCTGAGCACCTGCGGCGAACTCAACGACCTGCTCCTGGACTACAACGGCCAGATCGCCAAGCTCGGGGTCGTCCCCGCGAGCCCTGCGGCGATCGGCCAGATGCTCGAGCGGGCGGCATGACGAGCCGCGCCGCGCGCCGTGCATCAGGAGGCCGAGCGCCGCTGAATGACACCAGCTAGCGCCACAAGCCGGGGCTCGACCGATGCTCATCACGCGCCTGAAAGCCTGTCGCTCCGACGGGCGACTGAGGCGAAGGTGCATTTTGCTAAACCCGCTGTTTTTGCTAATTTGGTTTTGATGCCGCTGGACAGCGATGACATCGAGGCGATCGCCGAGCGTGCTGCGCACCGCGTTGTCCAGCTTTTCGACCGCCCGGGGCAGGGGGCGCACGAGCTCCTCGATTCCAAGGCACTCGCCAGAGAGATGAGCGTCTCGGTCGACTACTGTGGGGCCGACGCCGCTCCCCAGCCAGCGAGCCTCAACCCCGGAGGTCGGATCAGATGACCGCCTGCTCGGGAAGCTCGCCGACGAACTCGCCGACCGCCTCGCAGGCCAGGTCGCGGACCAGGTGGCAGCGCGGCTGGAAGGCGTCTCTCCCGGCCGGCGCGAGGCGCTGATCGACGCGCAGGAGGTCGCGCGCCTGACCGGCCGCACACGGGAGTGGGTATACGACCACCAGGGCGAACTGGGCGCCATCCGGCTCGGCTCGGGACCAAAGCCGCGGCTCGGGTTCGATCCGGCGCAGGTGCTCGCACACATGGAGAGGGTCGACGATCCGGCGCCTGTCACCATGCCTCCGGTCGCAAAACCTAGCCGGCGCCGCCAACGAGCCGGCCGCACCGCCGCCGGAGCCGAACTGTTGCGCGTCCGCGGTCACGAGAGCTAGCATGACCCGTGACTGCGCTCGCGCGAACACAACCCTGCACCACCACCGTCACCAAGCGCGAGCCCGCTCCGCTCCGCAACGATGAACAGCCACGTAGCGCGTTACCCGCTCAGTACCATCACCCCATGCTCGATGAGTGCGCCGAACCTGCATACACCTGCATGCTGAAACCCGCGTCCGTGCCCCCCCTCCCAAGCTGATGGCGCGCCCCGCAACCGGAGAGGTGCTCGGGCCAGACGGGCGTCGGCGCAGCTTCTGCGTTGCGGTTCCGCGCCTACGGCAAGCGCCAGGTGATCAGGCTCGGTCGCCCGGAGGACGGCTGGACGATCGCGATGGCCGAACGAGAGCTCGCTGTCGTGTTGCGCGACGTCGACCTCGGCACCTGGCGTCCCAAGCAGCCCGACCCCGCGCCGGAGCGGCAGGTCGATCCGACATTCCTCGAGTTCTCGTCGGACTGGTTCGAAGACCAAGAAGCTCGAAATCGAGCCGAACACCGTCAGCAGCTACCGCAACGACCTCGAGAACCATCTGCTGCCGTTCTTCAAAGAGCATCATCTCTCCCAGATCACGGTCGAGGAGGTCGACCGCTACCGTCAGGCGAAGGTGCGCCATGCCGCGGAGGTCGCCGCGGCGATCAAGGACGGCAAGCCGCGGACGATCGTGATCGAAGACAGGCGCGGCCGTCGCTACCAGCGGGTCGAGAAGCCGCTATCGGCGCGCTCGATCAACATGCACATCGACCTGCTCGCGCAGATCCTCACGCTCGCGGTCGACCATAAGCACATCGACAGCAATCCTGCGGTCGGCAAACGCCGGCGCCTGAAGGTCTCAAAGCCCCGGCCGGTCCATCTCGACAGCGCCGAGCACATCGCAGATAATGCTCGAAGCCGCGGCCGAGCTCGACGCTCGCGACCAAGTAATCACTGTTCAGGACCCCCGCGGCCGCCGCTACACGCAGCGCAGGCACAATCAGACGAGCGGCCGCCGCGCGGCAATCGCGATCCTCCTGCTCGGAGGCCCGCGCGCATCGGCCAGCGGCGCGCTGCTCGAACGCGACCTCGATCTCGCCAACGGCCGCTTCGATGTCGGGCGCGACAAGACCGACGCCGGCATGCGCGAGGTCGACATGCTGCCGCTGCTGCGTGAGATCCTGATCGAGCATCGCCAGCAGAAGATCAGCGAAGGGCTACCGACTGGGCCCGATGATCCGGTGCTGATGACCTCGACCGGCAAAGCGCGCGATCGTCACAACCTCCGCAAGGACGTCGTCGCGCCGGTCGTGCGCCGCGCTGAAGAGCTGTCGGCCGAGCGTGGCGCGCAACCGCTGCCGCTCGGGATCACGCCGCACAAGCTCAGGCACACGTTCGCCTCGATCCTCGTGGCGATCGGCAAGGACCCGACCTACGTCATGAACCAACTCGGGCACACCGACCCCGCGTTCACGCTGCGCGTCTACTCGCACATGATGCGCCGCAGCCCGGAGGAGCGCGGAACGCCTCAAGGCGCTCGTAGAAGGCCGCGTTTGGTCACACATTGGTCATAACACGGCCGATTCGGCCTCGCCAGCCACGGATCGCGCTGACACCTGAGACGCAGACACCGCCTCGTTAGCAGCTTTCTTGATATCGGGGCGCCCGGATTCGAACCGGGGACCTCACCGACCCGAACGGTGCGCGCTACCAGGCTGCGCCACGCCCCGACGCGCCGGCAGTATCCCACACGCCGCGTGGCCGCTATCGTCGCACGGTGCCCGCCGCCACCTCCGAGATCCTGGCCGAGCTCGACCGCCTGCTCGAGCCGGAGCGCTTCGACGACTACTGCGTCAACGGCCTGCAGGTGCCCGGGCCGGCGCACGTGCAGACGATCGCCACGGGCGTGTCCGCGCACGCCGAGCTGTTCGAGCTGGCAGCCGGCGAGCGCGCCGACCTGCTGATCGTCCACCACGGGCTCTTCTGGGGCTCCGGCGTCGCGGCCGATCGACGCCGCGCTGAAGCGCCGCCTGCGGATCCTGTTCGACGCCGACATCGCGCTCGCCGCCTACCACCTGCCCCTGGACGCCCACCCGCAGCTCGGCAACAACGCGCTGCTCGCCCGCGCGCTCGGCGCCGGCGAGCTCGACCCCGTTCGCCCTGCACCACGGCCAGCCGATCGGCTTCATCGCGCAGCCTGCCCGGCGACGGGCTCGCGGCCGCGGAGGAGCTGTTCGCGCGCGTGCAAGCGATCACCGCGCGCGAGCCGCTCGTGTTCGACGCCGGGCCCGCGCGGGTGCGCCGCCTGGCGATCGTCTCGGGCGCCGGCGCCGACTACATCGCCGATGCGGCCGCCGCCGGCGCCGACGCGCTGCTCACCGGCGAGCCCGCCGAGCGCTCGATGGCGCAGGCGCGCGAGGCGGGCGTGCACCTGATCGCCGCCGGCCACTACGCGACCGAGACCTTCGGCGTCAGGCGCCTGGGCGAGCACCTGGCCGAGCGCTTCGAGCTGCGTCACGTCTTCCTCGACGTGCCCAACCCCGTGTGACGCCACGCCCTCCCGTTCGCGCCCACCATCCAGCGTACGCGCCGCGCCATCCATCCTTCTCCAACGGAGGATCGGCGCAGTGTCGTTCAAACAGGCCGCCAGCGTCTAACATCACAGAGACCATTCGCCTGAATCACAAGGAGGGAGTCCTGATGGAGGCCACGGCCGCGGCGTCGACCACGGGGTCGCAGACGATCGCCGACCTGATCCCGCACTCGGCCGCCGCGCACGCCGAGCACGTCGCCGTGCGCTACAAGCGCGACGGCGCCTGGCACGACGTCACCTACGCCCAGCTGGCCGACATCGTCCAGGAGATCGGCCTCGGGCTGATCGACCTCGGCATCCAGCCCGGCGAGCGCGTCTGCATCCTCGCCAACACCCGCCCCGAGTGGTCCTACGTGGACATGGCCGCCACCTCCGCCGGCGCCGTCGTCGTGCCGATCTACCAGACCAACTCCCCCGAGGAGTGCCTGTGGGTGATCTCCGACTCGGACGCCTGCGCGGTCGTGTGCGAGAACGATGAGCAGCTCGCGAAGATCGCCGCCATCCGCGACCAGCTGCCGAACCTGCGCACGATCATCGTGATCGACCCGCCCGGCGAGCGACGACCTCGCAGCAACGGCTCCGCGGCCGGCCAGCCCTCCTGGAGGCGATCACGCTCGAGGAGGTGCGCGAGCGCGGGCGCACGCGCACCCCCGGAGGAGCTCGAAGGCGCGCCGCGCGGCCGTGCGCCCGGAGGACCCGTTCACGTTCATCTACACCTCCGGCACGACCGGGCCGCCCAAGGGCTGCGTGCTCACCCACGGCAACTACCGCGCGATCATCGACATGATCAGCGAGGCCGGCGAGATCCAGGAGGACGAGGTCATCTACCTCTACCTGCCGCTCGCCCACTCCTACGCCCTGCTCATCCAGCTCGCCGTGTTCGACCTCGGCGGCACGCTCGCCTACTTCGGCGGCGACACCAAGCAGATCGTCCCCGAGCTGCTGGAGGTCAAGCCGACCTACCTGCCGTCGGTGCCGCGCGTGTTCGAGAAGATCTACACGCTCGCCCACGGCGCGATCGAGGCGCAGCCGCCCGAGGAGCGCGAGCGCGCGCAGGAGGCGATCGCAGCTCGGGGTGAAGGTGCGCGACATGATCAACCGCGGCGAACCGGTGCCGCAGGAGCTGATGGGGCCCT
Organism: uncultured Solirubrobacteraceae bacterium; assembly: GCA_963711985.1. GTDB lineage: Bacteria > Actinomycetota > Thermoleophilia > Solirubrobacterales > Solirubrobacteraceae > Palsa-744. The sequence continues at coordinate 101,704 of CAVQGG010000011.1, forward strand.
TCGAGGAGGCCGACGAGAAGCTGTTCAAGAACGTGCGCGCGATCTTCGGCGGCAACGTGCGCCACGCCACCAGCGGCGCCGCCCCGATCGCCCGCGAGATCCTCGAGTTCTTCTGGGCCTGCGGCGTGCCCGTGCTGGAGGGCTACGGCATGACCGAGACCGCCACCGCCGCGACCGTCTCCACGGTCGAGAACCACCGCTTCGGCACCGTCGGGCGCGCGCTGCCGGGCGTGGAGCTGAAGATCGCCGAGGACGGAGAGATCCTGATCAAGGGCGCCAACATCTTCCACGGCTACCACAACCAGGCGTCCACCAGCTTCGGCGCCGTCGAGGACGGCTGGCTGCACACCGGCGACCTCGGCTCGATCGACGAGGACGGCTACCTCTCGATCACCGGGCGCAAGAAGGACATCATCATCACCGCCGGCGGCAAGAACCTCACGCCGGCCAACATCGAGAACGACCTCAAGCAGAGCCGCTGGATCTCCCAGGCGGTGATGCACGGCGACCAGCGCCCCTACCCGGTCGTGCTGATCACGCTCGACGAGGAGGAGATGCCGATCTTCGCGCGCGAGCACGGCCTGCCGGAGGACATCCCCTCGCTCTCGCGCGAGCCCGCCGTCCAGGCGCTGATCCAGCAGGAGATCGACCGCGCCAACGCCAAATACGCCCAGGTCGAGCAGGTCAAGAAGTTCGTGATCCTCGACCACGATCTCTCCCAGCCGACCGGCGAGCTGACGCCGACGCTGAAGGTCAAGCGCAACGTGGTCAACGAGACGATACGCGGACCTGTTCGACGCGCTGTACGCCAGCTGACGTGCAGCCGGCCGCATAGCTGCGAACATGGGAAGCAGATGCGCAGTGACCCATCCGACAACGGCGGGCTGTTCGTCGGGCGCCGCCCGGGCACCGCGCCGGTCCACTTCCGCGCGCTGCCCAAGCGCGGCAGCGAGCTGCGCCAGCGCGTCGACGGCTCCCTCGCCGGCCTCATGCTCGCGGCGATCACCCTGCTCTGCCTGCTCTGCTGGGGGCCGATCCCGCTCGCCTGCCTGTGGCTCGGCTCGCAGCGCCGACTATCTGTCGGGCAGCGTCAGCCTGGGCATCCTCGTCTCGTTCATCGCGCTGTTCGCGCTGCTGTTCGGCGCGCTCGCGCTCATGCGGCGCCTCGACAGCGCATGGATCCTGGTGCGCCGCGCCGCCGGCCACGATCAGCGCACCGGGGTGCTGGGGCGGATCTTCGCCGCCACCGCGGTGATCTGCGCGCTCGGCTTCGTGCTCTGGTTCCTCGTCATCCACGGGCCGGGCACGAGCCTGGTGACCCGCGGCGGAGGCTCGTGAGAGCAGCCCCTGCACGCGGCCTGGCCGGACGGCAGGCCGCACTCCAAGTTCGCTGCTAGAACGAGGCCATACCATGGGCCTGCTCGACTACTACCGCCAATTCGAGGGGATGTCCGAGGAGGAGGTCAACCAGGGCCTGCGCGAACAGGCGGCCGAGCGCAGACGCAAGGCGCTCACCCGCGTGGAGACGCTCGACCTCTCCCTCACCACCTGGCCCGAGCTGCCCCACCCGCGCATCGTCGGCGCGATCACCTTCGTCGCCCGCCGCGGCCTGCACCGCTACCCGCAGCTGAGCGGCTCGGACCTGCGGCGCGCGCTCGCGGAGCGCCACCGCGTGGACCCGGACCGCCTGATCCTCGGCAACGGCGCCGCCGAGCTGCTCAGCGCGGCCACCCGCGCCCTGATCGAGCCCGGACAGCAGCTGCTCACGCTCTGGCCCTCCTACCCGCTGTATCCGATCATGGCCCGCCGCGCGCACGGCCGCGCGGTGCGCGTCACCGGCGGCGTCGACGCCCTGCTGGAGGCCGCCGCCCGCACCCATGGGCACAGGCGAGCAGGATGTGCGTGCGATCGCGCTGGCCAGCCCGAACGATCCCACCGGCGAGCTCCTGCCGGCGGCCGAGCTGCAGCGGCTGCTCGAGGAGCTGCCCGAGGGCGTCGCGGTCCTGCTCGACGAGTCGCTGGTCGAGTTCGCCGACGCGCAGCCCGCCAGCGCCTCGCTCGCGCTGCTCGAGAGCCATCCGCGCCTGCTCGTCTTCCGCAGCTTCTCCAAGGCATGGGGCCTCGCCGGCCTGCGCATCGGCTACGCGCTCGGCGGCCCCGGCTCGGGCGAGCTGCTGGCCGAGCTCGAGCCCGACCTGGGCGTCTCCGAAATCTCCCAGGCGGGCGCCTTCGAGGCGCTGCACAGCTGCTCTGAGCTGATCGAGCGGCGGGTGCGCGCGATCTGCGAGGAGCGCCCGCGCCTGACCGCCGCGCTGCGCGAACACGGATTCGAGGTCGCCGACAGCCAGGCCAACTTCGTGTGGGCGGCCCATCCCGCCGTGCCGGGCGGCGAGCTCGCGGCGCGCCTCGCGCGCGCCGGCGTGCTCGTGGCCGCCGGCGACGCGCTGGGCGAGCCCCGTCACGTGCGCATCGCCGTGCGCTCGGCGGCGGCCACCGACCGGCTGCTGAACGCCGTCGAGAGAGCGCTGTAGCTTTTTAGCAGACCGCCAGGCCGGGCCAGGCGCTCGGCACGCCGCCGGTCAGCCGGCCGAGCCGGCCTGGCGTAGCAGCGCGCCCGTGGTGCCCTCGAGGATCTTGCGCCACGCGCTCACCGCCTCGCGCTCCTCGTCGAAGTGCTCCACCACCTTGCGGACCCGCTTTGCCGAGATTTCGAGCCCGTGACGCTCCGCCACCGCCTGGTAGCGGTCGTATTCGCCGGCGAGCTGCTTCGTCACCGACTCGAACCCGTGTCGCGCGATCTCCACGCGCGAGGCGAAGCTCATCATCGAGGTCTCGAACATCAGTTCGTCGGTCGGCTCCGGCTCGATCAGGACGATGTCCACGCCCGGATAGCGCTCCTCCCAGCCCTTGGCCAGTTCGTGCAGCCGCTGGTGGGCGACCAGCTTGAACACCTGATAGCCGATCTGTGCGAAGCCCATGTCCGAGATCCGGCGCGGGCGCCGGCCGCGCAGCGTGCTGACTCTTCCCGAGAAGTCGTTGACGAACGGCACGATCGGGTTGATCACCACCACGAGCTTCGCCCCCGCCTGGATGGCCAGGTCGAGATTGGTCGTCGAGACGATTCCTCCGTCGATCAGCTCACGGTCGTGCACGCGCACCGGCGCGTACACCATCGGCAGCGCCCCCGACGCGCGCACCGCGGTGGAAATCGGCACGTCCTCGGAGCCGTCCACTCCGAGCACCACCCGCTCGCAGCTGTCCAGATCCGTCGCCGTCAGGTACAGCTCGCACCCCAGCTGGCCGAAGTCGTCCGTGCGGCCGGGCTCGCTGAGCACCTCGCGCAGGTAACGCTCGATCCCCGCGCCCGTGTACAGGCCCGAGGGCAGGCCGTCGGCGAGCCCGATCATGACGTCCATGAACGACACGCCACCCGGCTGGCGGAGCAGCTGGCGGGCGAGCGCGAGGGCGCGCAGCGGCATCAGCGCGCCCTTGCGCGCGAACTCCAGCAGGTTGGGACGCAGCAGATCTCCGATGTCAATGTCTTTGAAAGGAGGTTTGCCCTGGCGCGTGACCACTCTCATCATCTCCTCGGGGGTCACGCCGTTGGCGCACAGCGCGGCGATGAACGACCCCGCGGAGGTGCCCACGTAGACGTCGAAGTTGTTGACTGTGCTGTTCACGGCCAGCAGGTCGAGCGCCCGCAGCGCGCCGATCTCGTACACCCCCCCGGTGAACCCGCCGCCGCCCAGCACCAGAGCGGTCTTGTCGCGCCTGGGGCGGCGCCGGCGCTCGACCGATGCCGGCCGTCCCACGCCGCGGGCCGCCATGCGCCCTTTGCGTGGCTTGGCCTTGACGTCCGGTTCCAGCTTGACAACCTTGCCCATGCAAGGAACATTCTATGGCGCGTGCGCCGTCACCTCTCCGCGAAACCCCCGATTCTGCTGTGCGGACTTCTACTGACGGCCCTCCTGGCAGCGGTCCTCCTGGCACCCTCCGCGGCCAGCGCCCAGGGCGGGCTGGCCGAACTGCAGGCCGACCTCACCCACCAGCTCGCGCTCGCCGGCCCCGCGGACGGCGCCTACGTCTACGACCTGACCGCCAAACAGGCTCTGTTCTCCGAGCGCGCCGCCACGATGCGCCCGCCGGCGTCCGTGGAGAAGCTGTACACGGCGACCACCGCGCTCGCGCAGATGGGCCCCTCCGCCCGGCTGGCCACGACCGTCTACGGCGTCGGGCACATGGCCTCCGGCGGGGTGTGGGAAGGCAACCTGTACCTGCGCGGCGGCGGGGACCCGACGTTCGGCAGCACGTCGTTCATCGACAGCCACTACGGCGGCGTGGGGGCGAGCGTCTCGGCGCTCGTCTCCCAGCTGCTGCGCAGCGACGGCATCCACCGTGTCACCGGGTCGATCGAGGGGGACGAGTCCTACTTCGACTCGCTGCGCGGCGAGCCCTCGAGCGGCTACGCCTGGGACCCGTTCCTCGAAGGGACCCTCAGCGCGCTCGCCTTCAACCGGGGCGAAACCGGCCATGAAACGAGCCCACCCGCCCCGCACGCGCCCGCCGCGTATGCCGCGCACGCCCTGTGGCGAGCGCTGAAGGCCGACGGAGTCAGCATCCACGGCTCCAGCGGAGCGGCCACCACGCCCGCCGGCGCCGTCCAGCTCGCCCAGGTGCAGTCGCCGACCGTCGCCCAGCTGCTCGGCCTGATGCTCCCGCCCTCGGACAACTTCTTCGCCGAGGCGCTCGTCAAGGATCTGGGCGCCCGCTACGGCGGCGCCGGCACGACCGCCGCCGGGGCCGCCGTGGTGTCCAAGACGATCTCCGCGCTGCTCGGCATCCACCCGCACGTCGTCGACGGCTCCGGCCTCTCCGAAGAAGACAGAACATCCCCCTACCAGGTCGCCGACCTGCTCGTCGAGCTCGCCTCCACGCCCACCGGCACCGTGCTGCGCGACAGCCTCGCCGTCGCCGGGCGCACCGGCACGCTCGAACTGCGCATGCGCGACACCGGCGCGGCGGGGCGCTGTGAGGGCAAGACCGGGACGCTCACCGGCGTCTCCAACCTCGTCGGCTACTGCCAGGCCGCCGACGGGCACACGCTCGCGTTCGCCATCTTCACCGACGACATCCCCACCGAAACCGCGCACACCTTCCAGGACAACATGGCGATCACGCTCGCCGACTCAAAGATCACGGCCGCCGAAGAGGCTGGCGCCGCAGCCGCGAGCGCATCATTTCCGCAGCTGATCGTCCCTCGCGGATCGAGCCTCGCGCCAAGTCGCGCCAGCAGCCTTCCGAAGCTTCCTGTCAGGCTTGCCGCGATACTCGATGAGCCTTTTTAGCGTCTTCGTGCCGACACTCCAGTTCGTCTCGGCCGCCGACTAGCTTTCTTCCTGTTCCCGTTCCCCTTCGGGTTCCTGCACCTGTTCCTGCTGTTCCTGCTGTTCCTGCGCCTGTTCTGCGTGCTCGCCTTCTTCCAGGCCTTCTCGCAGTTCCTGGCGTTCTTCCTCGGTGGTTTCCCGGTCGACGATTTCTTTCAGTTCAGCTTCGTCGCCTTCCCGTTTGAGCCCCCCTGCGAGTTCCGCGATGGCGCCGCCGCGCGCTTCCGCCGATGACGGCCCGCTTTCCGCGCCCGCGCACCCCGAGAGCACGGGAACGAGGAGGATGGCGAGGGCCACGAGGGCGCACAGGCTTCTCCGGCGTTGGGGCATGGGAATGGCTTCGGCGCAAACGGCTCGTCGCTTAAGCGCGCATGCCCGCAGCGGCGATCGGGCTCCCAGCTCGCCGCCTACTCGCTCGAGCAGTGCGCGCAGGCCGGCTTCGTCGAGCACGGCCACGCCCAGCCGCTCGGCCTTCTCGAGCTTGGAGCCCGGGCTCTCCCCCGCGACCACGTAGTCGGTCTTCTTGGACACCGACCCCGTCACCCGCCCGCCGGCTGCGAGGATGCGCTGGGTGGCCTCCTCCCGCGAGAGCTCCGGCAGCGTCCCGGTGAGCACGAGCGTGTTGCCCGCCAGCGGCCCCTGCGAGGGCGGCGGCCCCTCCTCGTGGAAGTGCAGCCCCAGCTCGCGCAGGTCCTCGATCAGGCTGCGCATGCGCTCGTCGTGCATCTGCGCGCGGATCGAGTGGGCCATCTTCTCCCCCACGCCGGGGGTCTCCGCGATCTCCTCGACGGACGCGTTCAGCAGCGCGTCGATGTCGCGGAAACGCTGTGCCAGGTTGCGCCCGGTGACCTCGCCCACCTCCTCGATTCCCAGCGCGAACAGCACGCGCGCGAACGGGCGCTGCTTGGACGCCTCGATCGCGGCCAGCAGGTTCTCGACGGACAGCTCGCCGAAGCCCTCCAGCTCGAGCAGCTGCTGCTGGCGCTCGCGCAGGCGGTAGAAGTCGCCCGCCGTGCGCACCAGCCGGTGCTCCTGCAGCAGCGCCACCTGCTTCTCGCCGAGGCCGTCGATGTCCATGGCGCCGCGCGAGACGAAGTGCTTGAGCAGCTGCCACGCGCGCGCGGGACAGTCGGGGTTGGGGCACTTCGTGAACACGCTGTCCTGCGGCTTGATCGTCCTGGTGTCGCAGAACGGGCAGCGCTCCGGCGGGTGCGGCAGCGGCGGCCTGCGCTTGCGCTCGGCCACATGCGGCGCCGGCGAGACCACCTGCGGGATCACGTCGCCGGCGCGCACCACGATCACCTCCTCGCCCGCGCGGATGTCCTTGCGCACGAGGTCCTCCTCGTTGTGCAGGGTCGCCAGCCCGATCCTCACGCCGCCCACCTCGACCGGCTCGAGCACCGCGTACGGGCGCAGGTCGCCGAACTTGCCCACGTTCCACATGACCTTCTCGAGCCTGGTCAACGCGGTCGTGGGCGCGAACTTCCACGCCACCGCCCAGCGCGGGTCGCGCCCGACGGCGCCGAGCCTGCGCTGCAACTCGAGGTCGTCGACCTTCACGACGACCCCATCGATCTCAAAATCCAGCTCGCCCCTGCGCCGCTCCCACTCCAGGCACTGATCGATCACCTCGTCCTCGCTGCCCAGCACCTGGATGCCCGAGTTGACGCGAAAGCCGTGCTCGCGCAGCCACTCCAGCGCCTGCCAGTGGGTCTTGAACGACAGCCCCTCGGCGACGCCCACCTGGTAGCACCAGATAGACAGCGGACGCTTGGCCGCGTCCGCCGGATCGAGCTGGCGGATGGTGCCAGCGGCGGAGTTGCGCGGATTCATGAACGTCGACTCGCCCGCTTCGGCCCTGCGCTCGTTCAGCGCGGTGAAGTCCTTCAGCGACATGTACACCTCGCCGCGCACCTCCACCAGCGCCGGCGCGTCGCGCACGTGCAGCGGTATGGCTCCGATCGTGCGCAGGTTGTGGGTCACGTCCTCCCCCACCTCGCCGTTGCCGCGCGTGGCGCCCCGCTCGAGCACCCCGTCGCGATAGACCAGGCTGATCGCCAGGCCGTCGATCTTGGGCTCGACCACGAACGTGAAGCGCGGGTCGGCGATCCCCTCGCGCGCGAGGTGGTTGCGCATGCGCTCCACCCACGCGCGCAGCTCGTCCTCCGAGCGCACGTTTCCGAGCGACAGCATCGGCTCCAGGTGGCGGACCTTCTCCAGCCGCCCGACCGGCTCGCCGCCGACCCTCTGCGTGGGGGAGTCGGCGCTGGCCAGCTCCGGATGATCGCGCTCGATCGCGCGCAGCTCGTCGAGCAGCCGGTCGTAGACGTCGTCGCCGATCTCGGGATCGTCGAGCACGTAGTAGCGGTAGGCGTGGTGCTCGAGCGCCTCGCGCAGCTCCTGCGCGCGCGTCGCAACCTCCGCGGCGCTCACGGCTGGGCGTCGCGCGCTGGACGATCTCCGATCGGCAGGGCCAGCATCGCCTCCAGATCGAAGCGCCGCAGCGCCTCCAGGCTCGGACGGTCGGTCAGGTCGAAGTGGATCGGGGTGACGGCGATCCGGCCCGCCGCCACAGCCGCCAGGTCGGTCCCCGGCTCGTCGTGGAACCCGGGGTCCGAGCCGTAGATCCAGTAGCGCCGGCGGTGCTCCTCCTCGCGCTCGAGCTTCAGCTCGTCCCTGTAGATGCGCTTGCCGAGGCTCGTCACCTCTACCCCGTTCGGCTCGCCCGCGGGCACGTTGACGTTGAGCAGCGTCCTGGCCGGCAGCGGCACGTCCTCGATGCGCTCGACCAGTCGCGCCACGAACCCCGCGGCGGTCTCGAAGCCGAAGCCGCCGTCGAAGCGGTAGTCGAGCGCACCGGCGCGGGACTGCTGGGAGACGGCGATCGCCGGCAGCCCCAGCACGACACCCTCCAGCGCCGCCGCGACGGTGCCCGAGTAGGTGATGTCGTCGCCCAGGTTGGCGCCGTGGTTGATGCCCGCGACGACCAGATCCGCCGCGAAGTCCTCGACGATCCCGAGGCTGGCCAGCCGCACGCAGTCGACGGGGGTGCCGTCGGTGGCGTAGCCGATCGTCCCGTCCGAGAACGGCACCTCGGCCACCCACAGCGGCCTGCGCGTGGTGATCGAGCGGGCCATCGCCGAGCGGTTGCCGTCGGGGGCTATCACCGCCAGGCGCACGCCCTCGACCTCCAGCAGCGCGCGCCGCATCGCCTGCAGGCCGTCGGCCTCGATCCCGTCGTCGTTTGTCAGCAGCACGTTGAGCATGGCTCCGCTGTCCAGCATAGGGGGCGCTTCGGTCTCCGGGCGTGAAGATATGCTGCGGCCGGTGACAACTGCGAGGCGCTTGACCCCGTGCGGCCGCGCATCCCGGAGATATCCAATGCGTGGGTTGACGGCGCCGCTGCTCGGAGCCCTCGCGCTGGCCTGCCTGCTGTGGCCGCAGGTCGTCTCAGCGACACCTGCCGACCGGGAGGCGACCAATGCGTTCCTCGAGGCCGACTACGAGTTCGAGCGGACGGCGGTCGCAAACATCCCGGCGTCCCTCGCCGCGGTCAAGGGTCTCGCGGCCAAGCTCGAAGGCGAATGCCCGCGCGTCCTCGCCGGCGCCCCCGCCCTTGGCGCGCTGGTCTCGTTTGCCAAACCATCGCCGGCGCAGACCAGCCAGATCAAGCAGCTGCTGGATCTCGACATTGAGATCACGCTCGCGCCTGTCAGAGCCTGGCTGCGGGTCGATCAGGCCGCGGCCGCGACGTTCGCGCAGGCGCTCAGACCGCTGCACTGGAGCGACCCGCGGCTGACGCGCCTCGTGCGCGCTGAGATTCCCAAACTCGAAGAAAGCTTCGGGGCCCTGTCCCGGATGTCTGCGCCGACCTGAGGGCGTGGGTGGCCAGCGGCTATCAGACGCTCTCGCCAGGCACGACGGAACTCCTGAGCAAGGACGAAGCCAGCTCGAAGTCGTCCGGCTCCGAAGGCCCCCCCGAAACCCCTCTCGACCGGCACGAGGACGCGGCCGAGAAGGCCCTTACGCACCGGAGCCAGCTGCTCGAGGGCAAGCTGAGCAGGGCGCTCGAAGCCGTCGGCCCGCTCATCGAACGGCTACCGCCGGAGAGCTCGGACTGACGGGCCTGAACGTGAACGAAGCGCCGCTGACGCATTCAGGCGGCTAGCGCCCGTCATACGAGACGCGCGCCAGCGCCAGCCCGTGCGCGGGCGCCGTCCGGCCGGCCTGCGCCCGCGGCCTGCCCTCGAGCAGCTCTACGAATTCCTCCACCGTGCGCGCGCCGCCGGCGACGTCGAGCATGGTGCCGACGAGCACGCGATTCATGTGGCGCAGGAACATGTCCGCCTCGATCCAGAACTCGAGCAGCTCGCCCTCGTAGCGCCACTGCGCCGAGATCACCTGGCAGGCGAAGTACGAGTGCTCGGTTTCGGTGGGCGTGAACGCGGTGAAGTCGTGCCTGCCGAGCAGCGCGTTCGCGCACCGCTGGAGCGCGTGCATGTCGATCGGGCCGGTCCACCAGAACGCGCGCCCCCGCTCGAACACCGAGCGCGTGCGCCGCGCGAGCACGCGGTAGCAGTAGGTCCGGCTGGCGGCGTCGCGCCGCGCGTCGAAGCCCGCCGGGGCCGGCTCGGCGGCGAGCACCGCCACGTCGCCGTCCAGCAGCCCGTTCAGACGCAGCGGATCGACGGCCTCGTGCGCGTAGCTGGCCACCTGGCCCCAGGCGTGCACGCCCGCGTCGGTGCGCCCGGCGACCGTCAGCGTCAGCGGCTGCCCGTCGCTGCCCGTCTCGCCGAGCACCGTCCGCAGCGCGCGCTCGAGCTCCTCCTGCACCGTCCGCGCGCCCGGCTGGCGCGCCCAGCCGGCGAACGCGGTCCCGTCGTACTCGATCGTGAGCTTGGTGATCATCCCCGCGCGGCGCCGCGGCGCGACCCGCGCAACCTCAGACGAGCTCGATGAAGACCATCTCCGTCGCGTCGCTGCGGCGCGGCCCGAGCTTGAGGATGCGCGTGTAGCCACCCGGGCGCTCCGCGTAGCGCGGGCGCGACCTCCGCGAACAGCTTGTGCACCGCGAACTTGTCCTGCGAGAGCGTCGACAGCGCCTGGCGTCGCGCGTGCAGGTCTCCGCGCTTGGCGAGCGTGATCAGCTTCTCGATCTCCGGCTTGACCGCCTTGGCCTTGGCCTGAGTCGTTTCGATCGCGCTCGTGCTCGATCAGCTCCTTGCTCAGGTTCATGAGCAGCGCCTTGCGGTGCGCGGAGTCGCGGCTGAGCTTGTTGCGTGTCTTCTGGTGGCGCATCGTCGAAGCAGTCTAGGGCGTCCCTAGTCCTGGCGGAGGTTCAGGCCGCGCGCGAGCAGCGTTTCGATGACCTCGTCGATCGACTTTTTGCCGAAGTTCGGGATCGCGTTCAGCTCGGCCTCCGACTTGGAGATGAGATCGCCGACGGTCTGTATGCCGGCCCGCTTGAGGCAGTTGTACGAGCGCACGCCGAGCTCCAGCTCCTCGATCAGGATGCCCCACTCCTCGCCCTGGAGGGCCGCCTGCGAGCCGCCTCCCACCGCCAGGCCATGGCCGTCCAGCTGCCCGCCGGGCGTCGCCCGCAGCTCCTGGATGCGGTCGGCGTCGGTGAAGATCGCCAGCTGGGAGATCAGCAGCTCGGCCGCCTCGCGCAGCGCCGCCTGCGGGTCGATCGAGCCGTCTGTCTCGATGTCCAGGGTGAGCTTGTCGAAGTCCGTCTTCTGTCCCACGCGCGCCTGCTCGACCGCGTAGGCCACACGGCGCACCGGCGAGAAGATCGAGTCGATCGGTATCACCCCGATCGGCTGGTCGGCCGACTTGTTCTCCTCGGCCGGCCGGTAGCCGCGGCCGCGGCCGATCGTCATGTACAGCTCGAGCTTGGTTTTCTTCTCGAGCGTCGCGATGTGCAGATCGGGGTTGAGGATCTCGACGCCCGCCGGCAGGTCGATGTCCTTGGCGGTGATCTCGCCCGGTCCGGTCACCACCAGCGGCGCCTCGACCTCGCTCGCGTCCGAGTGCATCCGGCAGACCACGCCCTTGAGGTTGAGCACGATGTCCGTCACGTCCTCCTTGACGCCCTGAATGGTGGAGAACTCGTGCGCAACGCCCTCGATGCGCACGCTCGTGACGGCGGCGCCGGCGAGGGAGGAGAGCAATACGCGCCGCAGCGAGTTGCCGAACGTGTAGCCGAAGCCGCGATCCAGCGGCTCGATCGTGAACGTGCCACGGTTCTGCTCCACGGACTCGCTTGTGATCCGGGGGATTTGGAAGTCGAGCATGAAAGTCCTAACGTCGTTTTGGTGTCGCACCGGCGTCGCTCGGACGCCGGCTCTGAAGCGCCGCCACCCGGATGGGCCACGGCACGGGCAAAAGTCCTTCTACTTCGAGTACAGCTCGACGATGAGCTGCTCCTGCACCGGGGCGGCGACCTCGCGCCGCTCCGGCTTGCGCAGCACCTTGGCCGTGAGCGACTCGTGATCGGCCTGGAGCCACGCGGGTATCTGTCCGGTCAGCTCGGTGGCGTCTCTGACCACCTGCGTGGCCGGCGTGCTCGCCTTGATGGTGATCACGTCGCCCTGGCGCACCTGATAGCTGGGGATGTTCACCCGCCGGCCGTTGACCGTCCAATGCCCGTGGCGGATGAGCTGGCGCGCCTGACGGCGCGAGGCGGCGAAGCCGAGACGCACCAGGACGTTGTCCAGCCGGCACTCCAGCAACGCGAGCAGGTTCTCGCCGGTGATGCCCGGCTGGCGGGAGGCCTTCACGTAGTAGCCGTGGAACTGCTTCTCCAGCACCCCGTAGTAGCGGCGCGCCTTCTGCTTCTCGCGCAGCTGCACCCGGTACTCGCTCTGTTTCATGCGCCCGCGTCCGTGCTCGCCCGGCGGGTAGGAGCGGCGCTCCACACCGCACTTGTCCGTCAGGCAGCGCTCGCCCTTGAGGAACAGCTTCTGTCCCTCCCGGCGACACTGCTTGCACTGGGGTCCGGTGTCTCTGGCCATTAGTAGTTCCTGAGATGGTCGTGAGTCGAGTCAGACAAGGACGCAGCGAGCGTGGCGTACCGATCGCCGGTCGACGGGACCGCCGATCGGCCAGCACGCGAGCGAGCGAGGACGCAGTATGGCGAAGCGCTCACGGCCATCTCAGACCCTCCGGCGCTTGCGCGGGCGACAGCCGTTGTGGGCCTGCGGGGTCACGTCCTTGACCCCGCTCACTTCCAGGCCCGCCGCCTGCAGCGAGCGGATCGCGGTCTCGCGACCCGAGCCGGGGCCCTTGACGTAGACCTCGACCTTCTGCAGCCCCTGTTCGAGCCCCTTGCGCGCAGCGGCGTCGGCGGTGACCTGGGCGGCGAACGGGGTCGACTTGCGCGAGCCCTTGAAGCCCGCACCGCCCGCCGATTCCCACGCGATCACGTTGCCGCCGGTGTCCGTCAGCGAGACGATCGTGTTGTTGAACGAGGTCTTGATGTGTGCCTGTCCGACCGGAATGTTCTTTTTCGGCTTGCGCCGGCCGCGGGCTCGTTTGGGCGCGGGAGGCATTACTTCTTACCGGCTCGCTTCTTGCCCGCCACCTGCATGCGCTTGGGTCCCTTGCGCGTGCGGGCGTTGGTCTTGGTCTTCTGCCCACGCACCGGCAGCCCGCGGCGGTGGCGCAGGCCGCGATAGGAGCCGATCTCCTGCAGGCGCTTGATGTCCTGCACGCGCTCGCGCCGCAGATCTCCCTCGACGGTCAGCCCGTCGTCGATCGCGTCACGGAGCTTGGCCACCTCGTCCTCGGTGAGGTCGCGGATGTAGGTGTCGGGGTGGACGCCGACCTGCTTGAGAACCTTGTTGGACGTTGAGCGGCCGATCCCGTAGATGTAGGTCAGCCCGATCTCCGAACGCTTGTTCAGAGGCAGGTTGACTCCAGCGATGCGTGCCATCCAGCTAGCCCTGGCGCTGCTTGTGGCGCTTGTTCTGGCAGATCACCAGGACCACTCCATGGCGGCGGATGATCTTGCATTTCTCGCACATCGGCTTGACCGACGGTCTTACCTTCATGATCCCTTTCGGCGGCTGGGTTCCGGCGGCTCGGCTCTGGCTGCCGTTGCGGCCGCCGCTACCGGATCGAGGACATGCCCTCGCGCAGGCAGATAGCCTCGCACCAGGGCAGGACTCCAGATGGTAGCAAGCTCAGCCCGCGCTCGCGATCCCCTCGACGACCGGCTCGCCCCCGCGCGCGCCTGCGGGGAGATGCCACGGGGTGAGGATCAGGGGCCCGGCGGCGGTGATCGCGACCGTGAACTCGAAGTGGGCCGCCGGAGAGCCGTCCTGGGAGAAGATCGCCCAGCCATCCCTGCCGACGCGCACGCCCGGGCGACCGCCGGTGGTCATGGGCTCGATCGCCAGGACCATGCCGTCCTGCAGCAGCGGGCCCTTGCCCGGCTTGCCGTAGTTGGGCACCTGCGGGTCCTCGTGCATGCTGCGCCCGACACCGTGTCCGACGAGGGAGCGCACGACCGACAGCCCGGCGCCCTCGACCACTCCCTGGATCGCGCTGGAGACGTCGCCGATGCGGTTGCCGTCCCGGCACTGCGCCACGCCCACGTGCAGCGACTCCTCGGTGGCGGCCAGCAGGTTCTGCACCGGCCCGTCCACATCCTCCACGGGGAACGTGCGCGCGGCATCCGCGACCCAGCCGTCGAGGGTGACGCCCACGTCGACCGAGATGATGTCGCCGCTCTTCAGGCGGTAGGGACCCGGTATCCCGTGCACGATCATCGCGTTCGGCGATGCGCAGATCGAGCCGGGAAAGCCGCGGTAGCCCTTGAAGGTCGGCGTGGCACCGCGAGAGCGGATGAAGCGCTCGGCGAGCTTGTCGAGCTCGCCCGTGCTCACGCCCGGGCGGACCTTGCGCTCGATCTCATCCAGGGTTGCGGCCAGGATCAGACCCGCCCGCGCCATCTTCTCGATCTCCTCTGGGGACTTCTTGATGATCACCCACGGAGCTTAGCTTGCGCTCGGCTTGGCCTCGCTACAGCGTCTCCTCCAGGCGCAGGGTGGCCACGGTCGCCCTGACGTGCGCGTGGACCTCGTCGGCGTTGCGTCGTCCGTCGAAGCGGCGCAGCAGCCCGGCGCGGTCGTAGTAGGCGATCAGCGGCTCGGTCTGGGAGTGGTAGACCTCCAGGCGCCGGCGGATCGTCTCCTCCTTGTCGTCGTCGCGCTGGATCAGGCGCGCGCCGTCCTGATCGCACACGTCTTCGTGCTTGGGCGGATCGAAGTCCACGTGGTAGATGTGGCTCGGGTTCTTCACGCACACCCGCCGCCCGGCCAGGCGGCGCACCAGGTCCTCGTCCGGCACTTCGATCAGCAGCACGGCCGTCAGCCGCCGGTCGAGGCCGCTGAGCGCCTCGCCCAGAGCGTCCGCCTGGGCCTCGTTGCGGGGGAAGCCGTCGAGCAGGAAGCCGTCGCGGGCGTCTCCGTCGGCGACGCGCTCGGTGATCATCCCCACGATCACCTCGTCCGGCACCAGCTCGCCCCCGTCCATATAGCGTTGCGCCTCCCGGCCCAGCTCGGTTTCATCGGCGACCTGGGCGCGGAGGATGTCGCCGGTGGAGATGTGCGGCAGCCCGAAGTCGTCGTGCAGGCGATCGGCCTGGGTGCCCTTGCCGGCGCCTGGCGGGCCCAGCAGGATCAGGTTCAACTCGGACAAGACGCAGGCAGCCTATCCGCAAAAGGGGTGGCGCCGCCACCGCGCAGGGAGCTGACGGCGTTGCGAGCGCCGGCGCGCGGCACCGGCTCACAGCGTTGTGAGGACCCGGCGCGTGGCACAAGCCAAGCGAAGCCAGTCGTCTGGCGGTCGCCGCGAAGTCGCGGCCGCCAGACGGACTGGCGAAGCGCTACTTCAGGAATCCCTCGTAACTTCGCATCATCAGCTGCGCCTCGAGCTGCTTCATCGTTTCCAGCGCCACGCCGATCACGATCAGGATCGAGGTGCCCCCGAACTGGAACTGCTGGTGCGTTTGCGCGAACAGGATCGCCGGCAGCGCCGCCACGGCGGCGAGGAACAGCGCGCCCGGGAAGGTGAGGCGCGCGAGGATGCGGTCGAGGAATTCGGCGGTCGGGCGCCCGGGCCGCACGCCCGGGATGAACCCGCCGTACTTCTTCAGGTTGTCCGCCTGGTCGACCGGATTGAACGTGACCGCCGTGTAGAAGTAGGTGAAGAGGATGATGAACAGCGACTCGCCGACGACGTAGTGCCAGCCGTTGGGAGTGAAGAAGTCGGAGATCGACTGTCCCCAGTGGGTTTTGACGAGCTGCCCGACGGTCGGGGGGAAGGCCATGATGCTGGCCGCGAAGATCACCGGGATCACCCCCGCCATGTTCACGCGCAGCGGCAGATAAGTCTGGCCGCCCTCTGTCATCCGCCGCCCGATCACGCGCTTGGCGTACTGCACGGGGATGCGCCGCTGCCCTTCCTGGACGAACACGATCGCCGCCACCACCGCTAGCACCAGGAACGGCGCCAACACCTTGAAGACCTGATCCTGGGTGGTCCACCAGGTCTGGATGCCACTGGGCAGGCGCGAGACGATCGAGGCGAAGATCAGCAGCGAGATGCCGTTGCCGATGCCCCGCTGGGTGATCAGCTCGCCGACCCACATCAGCAGCACGCAGCCCGTTGTAAGGCAGACGACGATCAGGAAGATGTGGGGCAGGTCGAAGTGGGTGATCACAGATTCCCCAGCTTTGGCCTGGAGCGAGTGGAACAGGAAGACGTAGCCGATCGACTGGGCGAACGCGAGGCCGACGGTCAGGTAGCGGGTGTACTGCGTGATGCGGGCCTGGCCGACTTCGCCTTCCTTGGAGAGCTTCTCCAGCGACGGTACCGCGACCTGCAGCAGCTGCAGGATGATCGAGGAGGTGATGTAGGGCATGATGCCCAGCGCGAATATGGCGAGTTTGGACAGGCCGCCGCCGGAGAAGAGGTTCAGGTAGCTGAGGATGCCGCCGCCGCCGAAGGACTTCTGGATGTTGTTGACCGCCGTAAGGTTGACGCCGGGCACGGGGACGTGGGAGCCGAGGCGGTAGATCAGCAGCATCCCCGCCGTGAAGGCGATCTTCTTGCGGATGTCCGCAACCTGGAAGGCGTTGAGGATGGTCGAGAGCATGGGCTTCAGTCCGCCGCGCGCAAGCCCGTCGCCGGCACGCCTGCGGAGTCGCCGATTCTAGTGGATACGCCGACGAGCGCCGCCGGTTGCACGGCGCGGGGTTTGTTAGCCCTCGACGGTCGTGCAGGTGCCACCGGCGGCCTCGATGCGCGCTCGCGCGCCGGCACTGAAGGCATGAGCATGCACGGTCAGCGCCTTGCTGAGCTCGCCCTTTGCCAGGACCTTGATCGGGACGTCCTTGCGGGTCCCCAAGCCGTTGGCCTTCATGAGCTCGATCGTGACCTCGGTGCCGGCGTCGAAGCGGCTCTCCAGCGCGGAGATGTTCACGGGCTGGGTGTGCGTGCGGAAGGGCTCGAACGGCATCGACTTCTTCATGTGCGGCCCGCGCAGCTTTCGCATGCGCATGTGGATCGGCATCTGGCCACCCTCGAAGTTGGCCCGCCGCTTGGAGCCCGAGCGCGCGCCCGCGCCCTTCTGGCCGCGGCCGGAGGTCTTGCCGGTGCCCGAGCCTTCGCCGCGCCCCACTCGCTTGCGCGGACGGCGGCTTCCGGCAGCCGGGGCGAGGCTGTGCAGCCCGATGCGCTCCTCGGCGTCCCGTTTCGCTGCGCTCACTTGCCCTCCCTGACCTCGACCAGGTGGCGCACCGCGTGCAGCATGCCTCGCGCCTGCTCCGAGTCCTTGAGCTCGACCGTGTGGCCGATGCGACGCAGACCGAGCGAGCGCAGCGTGTCGAGCTGTTTGCCGTTGGAGCCGTTGCTCGATCGGCGCTGGGTGACGCTCAGCGTGCCCATCACGCGGGAGCCCCGTCGGCGGCGACCGGCGCGTCCGATGCGACCGGCGCGTCCGTCTCTACATCTGTCCCCGACGCCGGCCCTGCCTCCGTCGCTGTCTCCGTCTCGGCGTCAGACGCCTGCGCCGCGCCGTTGGCGGGCTCGCCGCCGAGGCCGAGAACCTGGCTGATGCTCAGCCCACGCAGCTTGCCGACCTCCTCCGGAGTGCGCAGTCCGCGCAGTCCCGCGACCGTGGCCTTCACCAGGTTGATCGGGTTCTGCGTGCCCAGGCTCTTGGACAGGATGTCGTGGATACCCGCCAGCTCGAGCACCGCCCGCACGCCCCCGCCGGCGATCACGCCGGTACCGGGGGAGGCCGGCTTGAGCAGCACACGCCCGGAGCCGAACACGCCGGTGGTCTGATGGGTGATGGTGCTGCCGTGCTTGGGCACGCGGAAGAGATCCTTCTTGGCCCGCTCGACGCCCTTCTGGATCGCCAGCGGCACCTCGTTGGCCTTGCCGTAGCCGACACCCACGACCTCCCGTTCGTCGCCAACCACCACCAGCGCGGTGAACGAGAAGCGCCGTCCGCCCTTGACGACCTTGGCGACGCGGTTGATCTCGACCACGCGCTCCTGGAGGTCCAGGCCGGCTGGGTTGACTGAGCGATCTATCGATATGGACATGGGCAGGAGGGAGAGGGTAGCGGCAGCGTGGTCCTTGGGCGCCTAGACGGTGATGCCCGCCTCGCGGATGGCCTCTGCGAAGGCACGGACGTGGCCGTGGTAGCGGTAGCCGCCGCGATCGAACACCGCCTCGGAGATCCCCGCCGCTTTGGCGCGCTCGGCGAGCAGCTCGGCGGCGCGCTTGGAGCGCTCGGATTTCGCCAGCGAACGAAGCTCTGGCTCGAACCAGTTGACCGCCGCGAGCGTGTGCGCGGCCACGTCATCGACGAGCTGGGCAGAGAGCCCGCGGTTGGAGCGGAACACCGAGATACGGGGGCGGGCAGCGGTACCCGAGATCTTCGCCCGCACCCTGCGACGCCGTTTCAGCCGGCGATGCTCCTTCGTGAGGACGGTCATGCGCGCCTCGTTGCCGTGCTCATGCGCGCTTGCCGACCTTGCGCTGGACATACTCGCCCTCGTAGCGTATGCCCTTGCCCTTGTAGGGCTCTGGCGGGCGCTGCTTGCGGATGACCGCTGCCGTCTCGCCGACGAGCTGCTTGGAGATGCCCTTCACAACCACGCGTGTCGGCTGGGGCACTTCGAATTCGATGCCGTTGGGGGCCGGGATCGGAACCGGGTGCGAGTACCCGACGGCGAGCTCCAGGTTCTGGCCCTTCAGCTGGGCGCGATATCCGACGCCCTGGATCTCCAGCCGCTTCTCGTAGCCGCTCGTCACGCCCTGCACCATGTTCGCGACCAGCGTGCGGGTCAGGCCGTGCAGCGCGCGATGTTCACCACGATCGGTCGGTCGCGTGACCACCAGTTGCTCGCCCTCCTGGGTCACCTGGATGTCCCTGTGGATGCGCTCGCTGAGCTCGCCTTTTGGCCCCTTCACGCGAACCGACTCGGGCTCGATCGAGACGGTCACACCAGCCGGCACGGGGATGGGCTGTCTACCGATTCTGGACATCCATCACCAGACCTGGGCCAGGACCTCGCCGCCGATGCCGGCCGCGCGGGCATCGTGACCGGTCATCACGCCGCGCGACGTGGAGACGATCGCCGTTCCCATCCCGCCGAGCACCTTGGGAATATGCTTGGCGTCGACGTACGTGCGCTGTCCGGGGCGCGAGACACGCCGCAGTCCCGAGATCGCCGAGCGCCGGTCCTCGGTGTACTTGAGCCGAATCTGGATCAGCTGCCCGGCCTGACCCTCGGGCGCCGGAATGACCGACCAGGACTCGATGTAGCCCTGCTCGTCCAGGATCCGTGCAAGCTCGCTCTTCAGCTTGGACGCCGGCACCTCGACCGTCTCGTGCGCCGCGCGGATCGCATTGCGCACGCGCGTGAGGAAGTCGGCTATGGGATCGGTCATTGACATCTTGTGCTTGGCTCTCGGGGCTTGTCCTGTTGAAAGAAGAGTTCAGTCATACGTTGGTATGCACGGGTGGCGGAGGGTCGTATTCGTTTGCAAGACTCGGTATAGCCATGGTCATACCTTCGTCCCTCGGAAAGACCGCTACCAGGAGGACTTGGTCATCCCGGGGATCTGACCGTTGTGGGCGAGATCGCGAAGGCAGATGCGACACACCCCGAACTTGCGGTACACCGCGCGCGGCCGACCGCAGCGCGTGCAGCGAGTATATGCACGTGTCTTGAACTTCGGGGTTCGCGCCTGCTTGACGCGTAGCGAGGTCTTGGCCATCAGTCGGTGCTCTCCTTCTCGGTGGTCTGCGCGTCCCCGTCCTCCGGGGCGTCGTTCTGCTCGGCCGCCTCAGGCTCGGCGGCAGCCTCAGGCTCGGCGGCGGCCTCCGGCTCGGCGGCAGCCTCCGGCTCGGCGGCAGCCTCCGGCTCGGCGGCAGCCTCCGGCTCGGCGGCAGCCTCCGGCTCGGCGGCAGCCTCCGGCTCCACGGCGGCCTCCGGCTCCACGGCGGCCTCCGGCTCCACGGCGGCCTCCGGCTCGGGTTCCGTTTCGACCGCGACCCCGGCCCCGGTCTCGGTCTCGGTCTCGGCAGCCTCGGTCATCTCAGGCGCGGATGCCTCTGGCTCGGCCGTCTCCGCCTCAGCTGCCTCGGCCTCCGTTGCAGCCGCCGCTGCGGCGCTCGCAGCCTCGGCCTCGTGATGGGCGCGAGCGGCTGCCTCGTCGGCCTCGGGGTCATAGCCCTTGGGCCGCCCCTGGGAGGAGAAGGGCATGCCCAGCGCCGCGAGCAGCGCGAACGCCTCCATGTCGGTCGCGGCGGAGGTGGTGATCGTGATGTCCAGTCCACGCACCTGGTCGATCGCGTCGTAGTCGACCTCGGGGAAGATGATCTGCTCCTTGACGCCCATCGAGTAGTTGCCGCGACCGTCGAAGGAGCGCGGGTTCAAGCCGCGGAAGTCGCGGATCCGCGGGATTGCGATCGAGATCAGCCGGTCGAGGAACTCGTAGCTGCGCTCGGCCCGCAGCGTCACCGCCACGCCCACCGGCATTCCCTCGCGCAGTTTGAACGCGGCGATCGACTTACGCGCGCGGCGCACGCTCGGCTGCTGGCCGGCGATGGTGGCCAGCTGATCAGTTGCGGCCTTGAGCATTTTGGAGTCCTGCTTGGCAAGGCCGACCCCCATATTGACGGTGATCTTCTCGAGCCTCGGCGCCTGCATCACCGAGGAGTAGCCGAAGCGGGCGACGAGCGCTGGGCGGATCTCCTCGAGATAGCGGGTCTTCAGACGGGCTGTCGGGGCGGTGTCGGTCATGGTGGCCAAGTCGCTCACTCCAGCCTCGCGCCGGAGCTCTTGGCCACGCGAACGCGCTCGCCGCCCGCGCGCTCTATCGCCACTCGCGTCGGCGCGCCCTTGGCGTCGAGGAGCATCACGTTGGAGATGTGGATCGGGCCCTCGAGCTCGATCACGCCGCCGAGCTGGGCGGCGGTGTTCTGGCCGGTGGCACTGCTCCGCGATTCTTTAGGGCGGGTGTGACGCTTGACCATGTTCAAGTGCTCGACGTACAGCCGTTCCTTGCCTGGCTCCACGCGCAGGACGCGACCGGTCTTGCCGCGATCCTTGCCGGATATAACCTGCACGCGATCGCCCGAGCGGATCTTCAGGGAGCGGCGCTTCGGGCGGGCGCTGGAGCTGGACGATCTCCGATTGCCCATCACAGGACCTCCGGCGCGAGCGAGACGATCTTCATGAAGTTGCGCTCGCGCAGTTCGCGCGCCACGGGCCCGAAAACGCGCGTGCCACGCGGGTTGTTCTGGTCGTCGATGATGACCGCGGCGTTCTCGTCGAAGGCGATGTACGTCCCGTCGTCGCGGCCGATCGGCTTCTTGGTGCGGACGACGACGGCTGTCACCACCTCGCCCTTCTTGACCGCGCCCTGGGGGTTGGCCTGCTTGACGGTAGCTGTGATTACGTCGCCGACGAACGCATAGCGGCGCCGCGAGCCGCCCTTGACGCGGATGCACAGGATCTCGCGCGCGCCCGAGTTGTCGGCGACGCGTAGACGAGTCTCGTTCTGGATCATCGCGCACGCTCCAGCACGTCGACGAGCGCCCAGCGCTTGGTGCGCGACAGCGGCCTGCTCTCGACCACCCGCACCACGTCGCCCTCGTGGGCGTCGTTGTTCTCGTCGTGGGCGTGCACGGTGCTCGAGCTTCGCACGATCTTCTCGTAGCGCCGGTGACGGCGCGCGACTTCGATGCGCACGGTGATCGTCTTCTCGGCCTTGTCCGAGACCACAACGCCTTGGCGCACCATGCGCGTGCCCTCGACGTGGGAGTGCACCGGTGCGAGCTGGCCGATCTCCGATCGGTCGGAGCCGGGCGCCGCGGCTCGGCGCCCGGCGGCCTTGGCGCGTTCCTGCAGGCGTCGGGCGCGACGGCGTGCGGCCTTCGTCCGACGCTCGGCCAGCCGCTCGGCGTGGCGCTCCTCGGGCGAGCGGCGCGGACGGGTCTCGCCGGTGTGCTTGGACCGGGCTCTGCGACGGCGCTCCTTCGGGGAGATCTGCTCCGCGGGCTCGGTAGGGGGCGCCTGCGCCGCGGGCGCAGCCGGTGCAGCGGTGTCCTCGGCGTCAGTCGCGGGAGCCTGCTCCGACTCGGTGGCGTCAGCCTCAGCGGTGGCGTCGGCCTCGGGTGTCGCGTCAGCCTCGGTGGCCGCGTCAGCCTCCGCGGGCTCGCCTGCGGCAGCCGCGGGCGCGGGGGCCTGCTCGGGCGCGTCCTGAGCGGTCTCAGGTGTCTCGTTATCTGCTTGGTCAGCCATGTCGTCCGTTGGTCCTCGTCTGTATCCTCAGTTGCCCCGGCCCAGTCCAGCCGCGAGCTCGCGCTCCCGCGCGACGGTCAGCGCCCGGGCGAGGTCGCGCTTGGCGCGACCCAGACCCGCCGTGTCGTCCAGTTCTCCGGTCGCGTTGGAGAAGCGTAGGCCGAACACCTCTTTGCGCAGCTCGGCCAACCGCTTGGCCAGTTCGTTGTCGTCAAGGTCTCTTATCTCGCTGGCCTTCATCGTCAGTCCTCGCGCAGCACGAACTTGGACTTCAACGGCAGCTTGTGCGCCGCCAGGCGGATCGCTTCGCGGGCCAGCGGCTCGGACACGCCGGCCAGCTCGAACATCACCCGTCCGGGCTTTACGACGGCGACCCAGCCTTCCGGCGAGCCCTTGCCGGAGCCCATGCGGGTCTCGGCGGGCTTCTTGGTGATCGGCTTGTCCGGGAACACGTTGATCCACACCTTGCCGCCACGCTTGATCTTGCGGGTCATCGCCACGCGCGCGGCCTCGATCTGGCGGTTGGTCAGCCAGCCGCACTCGAGCGCCTTGAGGCCGTAATCGCCGAACTGAACGCGCAGCTGGCCGCGCGAGTTGCCGCGACGACGCCCACGGTGGTGCTTGCGGTGCTTGACGCGCTTGGGCGAGAGCATCAGCGCGCACCTCCGTCGCCTGCCGGTCCGCCCGATGATCTGGGCCCGCCCGCCCCGCGTCCGCCGCCGCCGGTTCCGCGCGGCCCGCCGCCGCGACCGCCACCCGACGATCCGGGCCCGCCCGCCCCGCGTCCGCGTCCACCACCGCCTGCGCCACCGCCGCGCCCGTTTCCGCCGGCGCGGCTGCGGCCACGGCCCTCGCGGCCGTCGCGGCCACCGCGACCCTCCCGCTCGGAGCTGGGGGCAGCGGGCGCGGTCATGTCGGTCAGGTCTGCGCCGGTGTAGCCCTCGGGCATGATCTCGCCCTTGTTCACCCAGCACTTGACGCCGATCCGGCCGAAGGTCGTGCGCGCCTCATAGAAGCCGTAGTCGATGTCCGCACGCATCGTGTGCAGTGGCACGCGGCCGTCCGAGTAGCTTTCGGTGCGAGCCATCTCGGCGCCGCCCAGCCGGCCCGCCACCTGGACCTTCACGCCCTTGGCGCCGGATCGCATCGCGCTGGTCAGCGCGCGCTTCATCGCGCGACGAAAGGCCACGCGGTTCTGAAGCTGCTCGGCGATCGACTGCGCCACCAGCTTCGCATCCAGCTCGGGGCGCTTGATCTCCAGGATGTTGACCTTGATCTGCTTTTTGGTCATCCGGTGCAGGTCGCGACGCAGCGCATCCACTTCGGTCCCGGACTTGCCGATCACGATGCCCGGGCGGGCGGTGTGGATGTTGACCTCCAGCTCGTTGGCGTCCTTGCGGATCGTGATGTCAGACAGGCCGGCGTGGGCGAGCTTGCTGATGATGTGCTCACGCACACGGACGTCCTCGGCGAGGTACTCGGAGAAGCTGCGCTCGTTGAACCAGTTTGACTTCCAGTCGTGGATGTACCCCACGCGCATCGCCTCTGGATGAACCTTCTGTCCCATTTCTCAGTCTCTCAGCCGTTTCTCTTGGTGGTTCCGGGCTCGGGGCGCGGGGTCAGCGCTATCGTCAGGTGGCTCGTGCGCTTGCGGATCGGCGTCGCCCGTCCCATCGCGCGCGGCCGGAAGCGCTTGATCGTCGGCCCTTCGTCGGCGTATGCCTCCCGGATGATCAGATCGTCCTCGAGCAGCTCGTGATTGCTCTCGGCGTTTGCGACGGCCGACTCGAGCAGCTTGCTCCAGTCGCGTGCCACCTCACGCGGGGTGAACGCGAGGATAGCGCGTGCCTCCTGCACGGACTTGCCGCGCAGGTGCCCGCACACCATGCGAGCCTTGCGAGCCGAGGTGCGGACGTAGCGGGCATGGGCCCGCACGACCCTGCGGCGCGGCGCCCGCTGGGCGCCTTTGCTCGCGCGGCGCGGCGCGGCCGCCCGCTTGGCCTCCTTCTCGACGGCCTTCTCGGCCGCGGGCTTCCCGGCTGCCGCCGGCTCCTTGGCTGCGGCCGGTTCTTTGGCTGCAGCTGGCTCTGTGCCTGCAGCAGGCTCTTTGGTCGCCGCCGGTTTTTTGGGGGCCGCCGGTTTTTTGGCCGCCGCCGGTTTCTTGGCCGCAGCCGGTTTCTTGGCCGCAGCCGGTTTCTTCTCCGCAGCCGGTTTTTTCGCGGTGCCTGGCTCGGCCGGCGTCTGCCCGGAGACGTCCTTCTCCTCCTCTGCGCTCATCTCACCTTCCCCGAACCCGCGTGTCCACGGAACATACGCGTCGGCGCGAACTCGCCCAGCTTGTGACCGACCATCGACTCGCTGATGTACACCGGCACGTGTTTCTTGCCGTCGTGCACGGCGATCGTGTGACCGACCATCTCCGGGAAGATCGTCGACGCCCTTGACCAGGTCCTGAGCATTCTTTTGTTGTTGGCAGCGTTCAAGGCCTCGATGCGGGCCATCAGGCGCTCTTCCACCCACGGGCCCTTCTTGCTGGAGCGGCTCATCGCTGCTTGCCCTTTCCGCGTCTGCGACCGCGCACGATGTGCCGGTTGGAGGTCTTGTTCTTTTTGCGCGTGCGATAGCCGAGGGTCGGCACGCCCCACGGCGTCACCGGATGACGACCGGCCGTGGTGGAGCCCTCGCCGCCGCCGTGCGGGTGGTCGACCGGGTTCATGGCGGTGCCGCGCGTCTGCGGGCGCACACCCATGTGGCGCTTGCGTCCGGCCTTGCCCACCTTGACGTTCTGGTGGTCGGCGTTGCCGATCGTGCCGACCGTCGCCCGGCACTCGGCGCGCACCATCCGCATCTCGCCCGAGGGCAGGCGCATGGTCGCCATGCTCCCGTCCTTGGCCATCAGCTGCGCGGAGGCGCCCGCTGAGCGCGCCATCTGGCCGCCGCGGCCGGGCTCCAGCTCGACGTTGTGCACGACCGTGCCCACCGGCATGCGCGCCAGCTCCATGCAGTTGCCCACCGCGATGTCCGCGTTCTCACCCGAGCACACGGTCATACCGACTGTCAGCCGCTGGGGCGCCAGGATGTAGCGCTTCTCGCCGTCGACGTAGTGCAGCAGGGCGATGTACGCGGAGCGGTTGGGGTCATACTCGATCGCGGCGACCCTCGCGTCCACACCGTCCTTGCGGCGCTTGAAGTCCACCCGGCGGTAGGCGCGCTTGGCCCCGCCGCCGCGGTGGCGGGCGGTCTTGCGCCCGAACACGTTGCGCCCGCCGCTCTTCTTCAGCCCTTCGACGAGCGTCTTCTCGGGCTTGGACTTGGTGATCTCGGCGAAGTCCGGGTAGGAGACGAACCTCCTGCCGGGACTCGTCGGCTTGGGCTTGCGTATGGCCATCGCCTGCGCCCGCTATCCCTCGAGGGCCGCCAGGCCCTGGAAGATCGGAATGCTCTCGCCGGCGCGCACCTGCACGATGGCCTTCTTCCACCCGCGCGTGCGTCCGCGGGTATTGCCGCGGCGCTTGGGCTTGGACTTGACGCTCAGCGTCCTCACGTCCACCACGTGGACATCGAACAGCGCCTCCACCGCCTGGCGGATGTGCGTCTTGTGCGCGTCCGCGTGAACGCGGAAGGTGTAGCGGTCGGCCGCCGAGAGCACGTAGCTCTTCTCGGACACCACCGGCCGGATGATCACCTGCGTGTGCTCCATCAGGCCTTGGCCTCCTCGGCTGAGCGCGGCTTGCCGGTGCGTGCGGACAGGGCCTCGAGCGCCGCCTGTGATACGAGCAGCGTGGCGGCGCCAACCAGGTCGGTGACCCCCACGTCCTCAGGCGTCAGCACGGTCACGCGCGCGAGGTTGCGGAAGGACAGCGCCGCTGCGGACTCATCGGGTGAGAGCAGCACGAGCGTCGGGCGCGCCCCCGTGGGAGGGTTCCAATCTTCCAGCAGGTCGAGCGCCTGGCGCGTCTTGGGCGCCTGGAAGGCGCCCGCGTCGAGGATCGCGATCGAGCCGCGCCCGGCGTGCAGGGACAGCGCGCTGCGCAGCGCCGCGCGCTGCTCCTTGCGGTTGACCTTGAACGTGTACGAGCGCGGCTGCGGTCCGAACACGGTGCCGCCGCCGGTCCACACGGGAGACCGACTCGAGCCGGCGCGGGCGCGCCCGGTGCCCTTCTGCCGCCAGGGCTTGGCTCCCCCGCCCGAGACCATCGCGCGAGTCTTGGTGGCAGCGGTCCCGCGCCGGCGCGCCGCCTGCTCGGCGCGCACGCTGTGGTGGACCAGCGGACCGGCGAAGGGGACGCCGAAGGCGGAGTCGTCGAGCTTGACCTTCTTGGCCGCTCCGGCCGCGCCACCCGGGGTGAGAACCGGGGCGTCAGGCATCGGTCCGGACCTCCACGATGCCACCCGACGGGCCCGGCACCGAGCCTCGCACCAGCAGCAGGTTCTCCCTGGTGTCCACGCCGACGATCTCAAGGCCCTTCTGTGTCGCGCGCCTGTTTCCCATCTGCCCCGGCCCACGAATGCCTTTGAACACGCGCGAGGGCGTCGCCGACGCCCCGATCGAGCCCGGGGCGCGCACGTTGTGCGAGCCGTGCGACTTCGGCCCGCTGACGAAGTTGTGGCGCTTGATCGTCCCCTGGAAGCCCTTGCCCTTGGACGTCCCCGAGATCTTCACGCGCGCGCCGACCTCGAAGGAGTCCACCGTGACCGCCTCGCCGAGCGCCAGCTCGGCGGTGTGGGTGGGGTCCGGATCCCGGAACTCGGCCAGCCTGCGCATCGGCGGCGCGTCGGCCTTCTTCAGGTGACCGAGCTCGGGCTTGGAGAGATGCTTCTCCTTGGTCTGACCGAACGCCAGCTGCACCGCCGCGTAGCCGTCGCGCTCGGGTGTGCGGATCGCCGTCACCGGACACGGACCGGCCTGCAGCACGGTCACGCGCGCCACGCTTCCATCCTCCTGGAAGACCTGGGTCATACCGAGCTTCTTGGCGAGGATGGCGGGCATAGCGGGAGTCGAGCTGTTCTCTGTGTGCGTCGAAGCCGTCGCTGTTCAGGTGGCCAGGCGGATCTCGATGTCGACGCCCGCCGGGAGATGATCCAGGCGCTGCAGCGAGTCGACCGTCTTGGGTGTCGGCTGGTGGATGTCGATCAGGCGCTTGTGCGTGCGGATCTCGAAGTGCTCGCGCGAGTCCTTGTCCTTGAACGGCGAGCGAATCACGCAGTACACGTTCTTCTCGGTCGGCAGGGGCACAGGTCCCGACACGCTCGCGCCCGTGCGCGTGGCCGTCTCGACGATCTCCCTAGCCGCCGACTCGATGGCGGACGTGTCGTACGCCTTCAGCCGGATTCGGATCTTGTTTTGGTTGGCCGCTGCCATGAAAGTCGCTTTGGGGATCTCGTGGTGTCTTTGTCGTGTCGTCTCAGTGCTTGTGCTGTGCTCGCTGCTGTGCCACGCCGGCGGGAGAGACCCCCGCCGAGCCCATGCCGGACGGCACGAGAGGGCGAAGGGTGGGCGGGATCCAATCAGAACCCGCCCCGTCGCCGCCACACCCTTGCGGTAGGGCTGAATTAGTCGTATCGGACTGCCAAAATGTGCGCGTCGCCTCCGACGGTCTTCGGATGGACGCGCGTGTACTACTCGATGATCTCGCTGACCACGCCCGAGCCGACCGTGCGACCGCCCTCACGAATGGCGAAGCGCAGACCCTGGTCCATGGCGATCGGCTGGATCAGCTCGATCTCCATCTGGACGTTGTCGCCGGGCATGACCATCTCGACGCCGTCGGGCAGCTTGGCCACGCCGGTGACGTCGGTTGTGCGGAAGTAGAACTGAGGCCGGTAGCCCGTGAAGAAGGGAGTGTGACGACCGCCCTCCTCCTTCTTGAGCACGTAGACCTCCGACTTGAACTTGGTGTGCGGGGTGATTGATCCGGGCTTGCACAGCACCTGCCCGCGCTCGATCTCCTCGCGCTTGGTGCCACGCAGCAGACAGCCGACGTTGTCGCCCGCCTGGCCCTGGTCGAGGATCTTGCGGAACATCTCGACCCCCGTCACCACCGTCGAGGTGGTGTCGTGGACACCGACGATCTCGACGGTGTCGCCAGTGTGCACGATGCCCTGCTCGACCCGTCCGGTCGCCACGGTGCCGCGGCCGGTGATCGAGAACACGTCCTCGACCGGCATCAGGAACGGCTTGTCCAGCTCGCGCACCGGCTCGGGGATGTAGGAGTCCAGCGCGGCGGCCAGCTCGAGGATCTTCTCCTTGTTGGCCTCGTCGCCTTCGAGCGCCTTCAGCGCCGAGCCGGTGATGAATGGTATGTCGTCGCCGGGGAAGTCGTACTCGGAGAGCAGCTCGCGGACCTCGACCTCGACCAGCTCCAAGAGCTCCTCGTCATCGACCATGTCGGCCTTGTTGAGGAACACCACGATGTAGGGAACGCCCACCTGGCGGGCCAGCAGGATGTGCTCGCGCGTCTGTGGCATCGGACCGTCGGCCGCGGACACCACCAGGATCGCGCCGTCCATCTGGGCGGCGCCGGTGATCATGTTCTTGACGTAGTCAGCGTGACCGGGACAGTCCACGTGCGCGTAGTGACGGTTCTCCGTCGCGTACTCGACGTGAGAGGTGGCGATCGTGATCCCGCGTTCCTTCTCCTCGGGCGCGTTGTCGATCTCCTCGAAGCTCCGGGCTTCGGCGCCTCCCTTCTCTGCCAGCACTGTCGTGATGGCAGCGGTCAGCGTCGTCTTGCCATGGTCGATGTGCCCGATGGTCCCGACGTTGACGTGCGGCTTGTCGCGCTCGAACTTCTCCTTCGCCACTTTTCGTTCGCTCCTGTATCGACTTGAATGTCCGCCTCTGGGAGGGCGAACCTGAGAAATCTATCTGAATGCGGCCTGTCGTGACTGCTGACTGCCGCAGTCCGTGACTGCTGCCTGCTGCTTGTGGAAGCCTTGCCGTGGGTACGACCCGCCCAGTCGGAGCCGTTTAGGCCGCGACCGGTTCCCCCGTTCGCTGTTCGACGATCTTCTCGGCGATGTTCGCCGGAACCTCCTGGTAGGCGTCGAACTGCATCGTGTACGTGGCGCGTCCCTGCGTGTTGGAGCGTAGATCCGTTGCGTACCCGAACATCTCGCTCAGCGGCACCTTCGCGGTCACCACAAGCGCGTTGCCCCGGCGCTCCTGGCCTTCGACGTGACCGCGCCGGCGGCTCAGGTCGCCGATCACATCGCCCAGGAAATCCTCGGGCACGACCACCTCGACGGCGAAGATCGGCTCCAGCAGCACCGGTTTGGCGCGTTTGGCCGCCTCTTTGATCGCCAGCGAGCCCGCGACCTTGAAGGCGACCTCCGAGGAGTCGACGTCGTGATACTTGCCGTCGGTCAGCGTCACGCGCACATCGACCATCGGGTAGCCGGCCTTGACGCCCGTCTCCAGCGCCTCCTCGATGCCCTTGCGCACCGCCGGGATGTATTCGGACGGGACCGAGCCGCCCTTGATCTTGTTGACGAACTCGAATCCATCGCCGGGCGACGGCTCGAGGTCGATGTACACCACCCCGAACTGGCCGGAGCCGCCGGTCTGGCGCACGAACCTGCCTTCGACGTGCTCGACCGTGCCGCGGACGGTCTCGCGATAGGACACCTGCGGGCGCCCGACGTTGGCCGCGACGCCAAACTCTCTCTTCATGCGGTCGACCAGCACCTCCAGGTGCAGCTCGCCCATGCCCGAGATCTCCGTCTGGCCGGTTTCCTCGTTGGTGCGCACCTGGAAGGTCGGGTCCTCCTCGGCCAGGCGCCCGAGCGCGGTCGACATCTTGTCCTGGTCGGCCTTCGTCTTGGGCTCGACCGCGACCTTGATGACAGGCTCGGGGAAGACGATGTTCTCCAGGTGGATCGGCGCGTCGGGGGCGGCGAGGGTGTCCCCGGTCATCACCTGCTTGATTCCCACCGCCGCCGCGATGTCGCCGGCGAACACCTCCTCGACCTCCTCGCGCTCGTTGGCGTGCATCATCAGGATGCGCCCGATGCGCTCGGTGCGACCGGTGCCGACGTTCAGCACGCGCGCGCCCGCCTGGAGATGACCGGAGTACACGCGGAAGTACGTGAGCTTGCCCACGTACGGATCGGCGGCGATCTTGAACGCGAGCGCGGCGAACGGCTCCGAGTCATCGGCCTTGCGGATGACCTCGCGCTCGTGCTCCTCGCCTTTGATCAGTTCCGTGCCGACGACCGGCGGGACGTCCAACGGCGAGGGCAGGTAGTCGATGACCGCGTCCAGCAGCGGCTGGACACCCTTGTTCTTGAACGAAGACCCGCACAGCACGGGCGTCAGCCTGGTGGACAGCGTGGCCTTGCGGATCGCCTGCTTGAGCGTCTCCTCCGGGACCTCGGCCTCCTCCAGGATCAGCTCGAGCAGCCCGTCGTCGTAGTGGGAGACCTCCTCGAGCAGGTGCTCGCGCGCGGCCTGCGCCGCCTCGGCGAGGCGCTCGGGGATCGCGACTTCGTCCTGTTCCTTGCCGAGCTCGTCCCTGTAGACGATCGCCTTCATCGCGACCAGGTCGACGACGCCCTCGAAGCCGCCCTCGGCTCCGATCGGCAGCTGGATGGGCACCGGATGGGCGCCCAGGCGGTCGATCATCGTCTGCACACCCTGGTCGAAGTCGGCGCCGACGCGGTCCATCTTGTTGATGTAGGCGATGCGTGGCACGTGGTACTTGTCCGCCTGGCGCCAGACCGTCTCGGACTGGGGCTCGACGCCGGCGACGGAGTCGAACAGCGCGATCGCGCCGTCGAGCACGCGCAGCGAGCGCTCGACCTCGACCGTGAAGTCGACGTGGCCGGGCGTATCGATGATGTTGATCCGGTGGCCCTTCCACTGGGCTGTCGTGGCGGCGGAGGTGATGGTGATGCCGCGCTCCTGCTCCTGTTCCATCCAGTCCATGACCGCCGCGCCCTCGTGCACCTCGCCGAGCTTGTAGGTGCGCCCGGTGTAGTAGAGGATGCGCTCGGTGGTCGTCGTCTTGCCGGCGTCGATGTGCGCCATGATCCCGATGTTTCGGGTGTTTTGGAGTGAGAACTTACGTGGCATCTGTCAGGATCGGGGTTCGTTGCTGGGCGGCTTTGCGGGCAAAAAAATAGGCCCCTCGGGCCCACGCGCGCTGCTGGTCGTGTATGGACCGGTCTGCGTCGTTATCTGCTCGAGGTCTCCATCTTGATTGTCGACTCCGCGGGGCTCATGCTTGAATCATGGCGTCCACCCGCGACGCGCTCCCGACTATAGCAGAGGAATTCTGCGTTCTAGGCCGGCTTCCTCCCCGCGACGCCCTCCGTTCGCGCACCCTGCAGGGGCGCCTCGCAGCCCTCCCCCGCGGGGGTTTGCTCGACCATCGCGCCGAGGCGCTCGAGCACGCGCGTGGCCGCGCGCAGCTCATCGATGTCGACGCCCGCCAGAGCCTGCTCCCAGCGGCTGTGCCAGTCCTCGCGCTTGGCCTCGATCTTGCGCCGGCCCTGGCGCGTGAGCCGTGAGACCACCACCCGCCGATCGGCCTGCGAGCGGACGCGCTCGACGTGGCCGCACTCGGCCAGGTGGTCGAGCATCTGGGTGACTGTCGCGGGCGTCAGCCGGGCCGCGGCCGCGAGCTCTCCGGCCGGCAGCTCGCCGCGCTCGAACAGCTCGATCAGCAGCTCGAACTGGGCGTGGCTGAGCTCGCCGGCGCCCAGATGCGTGTCCCGCCCGCGCAGCCGGTTGAAGCTGCGAAAGACGCGGCGAAACGCCATGCCGAGCTCGAGTCATCTGTTCCTCGCGGACCTCCGCGGGCTCGGCCTTGCGCTTGAGGAGTGCGGGGCTGCTCATCGGCTGGCTCGCTACACACCGAGCGGCTCGGCGGCCGCCTCGGCATTGGCCGCGTCACGGCTCAGCCGCGCGCGCGGGTTCTCCGCGCGGAGCAGCACCAGGCAGGGGATCAGGGAGAGCATCGCGATGCCCAGCGACCACCAGAAGGCGGTGTCGTAGGCGCCGGCGAGCTTGCCCGGCGACGGGGCGTGACCACTGGCGCGTTGCAGCACCACCGCCAGCACCGCCACTCCGATCGCCCCGCCGATGCGCTGCAGGACGTTCAGCTGGGGCGTCGCGTCGGACAGCTGCTCGGAGCGAAGCGAGGCGAACGCGGCGGTCATCGCGGGCATGAACGAGAACCCGATGCCGACGCCGCGCAGCACGAGCACCAGCGACAGGTACAGGACCGACGTGCCAGCTCCGATGAACGCCAGCGGAACCGTCGCCAGGCACAGGAGCGACACGCCCGCGAGCGCCACCCGGCCGCCGCCGAAGCGGTCGCTGAGACGCCCGGCGAGCGGCATCACCAGCAACATGCCAATGCCCTGCGGGCCGGTCAGCAGGCCGGTCAGGATCACGCTCTCGTGGCGGACTTCCTGGTAGTAGAGCGGTACCAGGATCATCGCCCCGAACAGCGCCGCGCCAAGGCCGAAGGTGGTCAGCGAAGCGGCGCCGAAGACCCGATTGGCATACAGCCGGATGTCGAGCAGGGGACGCTCGACGCGCAGCGCGTGCCGGCAGAAGACGCCCGCCAGCAGGACGCCGGCCACGATCGGCCACACGACCAGCGCAGCGGTCAGGCTGGTGCCAGGGGTGCCGAGCTCGCTGGTGCCGTACACCAGGGCGCTGGTGGCCATCGACATCAGCACCAGGCCGGCCACGTCCAGGCGCCCGGCCTCGCCGGAGTCGGTATGGGGCAGCATGCGCCAGCCCAGGATGAACGCGACCACTCCGATCGGGACGTTGACCAGGAAGATCCACGACCAGTGCAGGTACTCGAGAATCGCTCCGCCGACTACCGGTCCGAGGATCGGCGCGAGCATCGCCGGCATCGCGACGATGCCCATCACGCGGCCCATCCGCTTCGGACCTGCTACCTGCGCCATGATCAGCTGGCCGACCGGCAAGATCATCCCGCCGCCCACTCCCTGCAGGACGCGGAAGAGCACGAGCGTGGTGGTCGACGCCGCCAGCGCGCACAGCGCCGAGCCGATAGTGAACAGGACGAGGGAGGTCATGTACACGCGCTTGGCGCCAAACCGCCTGGCGGCCCAGCCCGTGACCGGGATCACCGCCGCGAGCGACAGGATGTAGCCTGTGACCACCCACTGGATCTGCGAGATCGTGCTGTGCAGGTCGTGCCCCAGCGTGTGCAGCGCCACGTTGACGATGGTCGTGTCGAGGATCGACATGATCATCCCGAGGATCACCACGCCTGCGATCTTCCACACGTGGGGCTCGATGTGGTCGGACGCCGCCGGGTTGAACGCGGGCGCGGATGCAGGCGCAGAAGACATTCGGCACCAAAAGCTTAGGTACCAAACCTTTTCTCTTCAAGGGTTGGCGCAAGAAGCTCACGCCGATCGCTCGGTCTCCGCGGCGCGCGCCGCGGGCCATGCCCAGCCGGCCGTGGGCTCAGTACCCGCGCCCGCCGTACACGGCGCTGGCGATGCGCCCGAGCTGGGAACAGGCCGCCGTGGAGCGCGTCGAGCTCGCACGCAACGCTGATCTGGAGGATCATCGGTTCGATCGGCCCGCGCGACGTGCCGGGTTTCCCGATCGGCGAGCCGTAGGCGGTGAGGGAGTCGCCTTCGGTGCCGGGCTGCCCCGCGCACGTGGGCGCGCCCTGTTCCTTTTCGATCGCCGTTTTCCGCCCAGTTTCGATGCCTTCTTCGTTGAAGACACCGGGGCATTGTTCGGTCTCTTTGTTCTTTTCTTCCACGCTGTAGAGGGCCTCGCCCCTACGAAGTAATTCCCGCGCTTGGGGTTTTTCGAGGCGACGAGCCCGAGGCCGCCGGGGGTCGCTTTCGCCTTGTCCGCCCCGGCTCGAGCCGCGTCCAGTAGAGGCGTGCCGACCTCCGCCGGCGCCCCGAAGACCGCCACGGAGACCACGAACTCGTACATGCCAGATGGCTGGCCGGTCCAGACGCAGGTCGTCCCGTGAGGCCCGAAGGACGTGACGGTCGGGGGGTTGAGAAGCCCGAGCCCGAGCCCCGCCACGGAACCCTCGAAGGCCTCGCAGTTGGGCGCGGGGCCCAGCTTGCCTTTCGCTTTGGTCGGCCCGGGCAGTTTCGTCGGCCGCCTGGCCGCGGCGCCGGCCGGCGCAAGGCCGGCGAAGCACGCGCCCAGAATGAGCGCCAGAACGACCCCGCGTGTGCTGACCCCCCGTCGCATGAGCGCGAACCCAGCAGACGCGGAGTGTGCGCGCGCTGTGTTTGCGCGGCCGCGGCGTGGCACGCATCGAACGGCGGTGGCCGCCATGCCGGCGCGCGCGGGGAAGGACCGCCCGAACCCCGACAGGCACCCGGAGGGTGCCCATAAAAAAGGATCTACTCGCCCGTGAGCGGGTCGAGGATCAAGCGAGGCAGGACGCAGCGAGCGAAGTGCGCTCTGCACATACCCCTTCGGGGCACAGGCGAGCGACCGAGGACACCGGCTAGCGCCGGTCGTCGGGCCGCTACCAGCGGTAGTGCGCGAAGGCCTTGTTGGCCTGGGCCATGCGGTAGATGTCGTCCTTGCGCTTGTACGCGCCCCCCTGCTGGGACTGCGCGTCCGTCAGCTCGTTCGCCAGCCGCTGGGCCATGGTCTTCTCGCGCCGCTGCCTGGCGAACTCGACCAGCCAGCGCACGGCCAGGGTCCGGGCGCGCCTGGCGGGCACCTCCACCGGCACCTGGTAGGTGGCGCCACCGACCCGCCGCGAGCGGACCTCCAGCGTCGGCGTCAGCGCCTTGACCGACGCCTCGAGCGTCTCGACCGGGTCTTTGTCGCTGCGCTCTCCCAGCAGCGCCAGCGCGTCGTAGACGATCCGCTCGGCGGTCGACTTCTTGCCGTCCAGCATCACCTTGTTGATCACCTGCTGGACCAGCTTGGAGCGGTGTATCGGGTCCGCCTCCACGGGACGGATCTGGGCGGCTGCGCGGCGCGGCATCAGTCGAGCACTATTTCTTCTTCACGCCGTACTGCGAGCGCGCCTTCCTGCGATCGCTCACGCCGGCTGCGTCGAGCGTGCCGCGGACGACCTTGTAGCGCACGCCCGGCAGATCCTTGACGCGGCCGCCGCGCACGAGCACAACCGAGTGCTCCTGCAGGTTGTGTCCCTCTCCGGGGATGTACGCGGTCACCTCGATCGATCCGGAGATGCGCACACGCGCGACCTTGCGCAGCGCTGAGTTGGGCTTCTTCGGCGTGGTCGTGTAAACGCGCGTGCACACCCCGCGCCGCTGCGGCGCAGCGACTTTCTTCTTGCGGCCTTTGCCCGACTTCAGACCGGGAGTGGCGATCTTCTTCTTGGGGGTCACACGCCCCTTGCGCACCAGTTGCGATGTGGTTGGCATCGCGCGAGATGCTAGCAGCGCTAGGCGGCCTGGGCCACACCGGCCGCGCGCACGGGCGCGGGCATCAGCGCGGCGGCCACCACCACGAGCACGAACGCCAGCGCCTGCAGCAGCACTCCGACGGTGCTCCCCGCCATGGGGTCGCCGAACACGACGATCCCGCCGGCGATGCCGGAGATGTTCGCGGCTGTGCCGGTCACGGCTATCACCGGGACCGCCTCGCCGTCCTGCAGCCCGCGCGCGGACGCGAAGAACGCGACGATCGACGCGAGCACCGCGACGGCCAGCCACGGGCTCAGCACGAGGCCCATCAGCCCGTGCGCGCCGGTGATGCCGGTGAGCGCCTTGATGGCGGTGTCGGAGACGCCGAACAGGACGCCGGCCGCGGCCCCGAGCATCACGCCGTGGTGCTCCGCCGAGCCGCCCATGCGCGGCCCCATCAGCAGCAGGCCGCCGAGTCCGAACAGCCCGGTCTCGAAGGGGATCATGGCGGCCGGTGAGAAGTGGGAGTGCGCGCCGTGCATCGCCGGCAGCGTCACGCCCAGCAGCACCAGCCCGGCGGCCGTCAGGAACAGGCCCAGCCATTGGCGGCGGCCGACCTCGAAGCCGAACAGCCGCTCGGCCATCACCGCTATGAACACCATGCCCGCCGCCAGCGAGACCTGGATCACCGACATCGGCGCCAGGGCGAGCGCGGCCACGTGCAGGCCCCAGCTGGCGACAGCGATGAGCATGCCCAGGGCGAACCACTTGGAGGAATACAGCCTCCTGGTCGAGCGCAGCGGATGCAGCACCTGCACCTTGGGCACCGAGTTGGCGCCCCGGTACTTGTAGAAGAAGCCGAGGTTCGCCACGAAGGCGCATGCGAGCGCGAGCAGTATGCCTAGATCAAGAGTCATGGTCGGGGTGGGACGGGGTGATCCATCGGCTGCGGCTAGCGGCTGCTTTACTCCGCCCGTGCGACCTCAGCACATCTACCGTCCTCAGCAGGGTACCTGTGCCAACCTCTATGGCAGCTAAAGAGCGCGTAAGGCCCCTGCTGATGGTCGACATCGACGGCGTCATCTCGCTGTTCGGCCGGTGGGAACGGGGCGCGTGGGAACGCCAACACATGGGCGCCAGCGGTCGATCGGTCGACGGGTCCTTCCACGCGATCGACGGCACACCCCACTTCCTTTCGTCCACGGCCGCCGCTCACCTGCTTGAGCTGTCAGCCCTGTTCGACCTGGTGTGGGCCAGTGGCTGGGAGGAGCGGGCCAACGAGCATCTCCCCCATCTGCTGGGGCTGCCGCCGGCGCTGCCGTTCCTGCGCTTCCCGCGTATGACCGGACTCCCACCCGCCCATTCGAACGCGCATTGGAAGCTCGAGGCGATCGACACGTACGCCGGCGGGCGGCCGCTCGCGTGGATCGATGACGCGCTCAATCCCGCCTGCCACGAGTGGGCGCAGGCCCGTGCGGCGCCGACGCTGCTCGTCCAGACCCAGCCGGAGCACGGCCTCACGTCGCGGGAGGCGAGGCGGCTGGCGGTGTGGGCTCGATCTCTGCACGCGCCGCCCGCGAGGCCGTGACCGAGACGCGCAGCGGCGGTTCGAACGTGCCCAGACTGTGACCGGCCGGTCGGGCGTTGTCCTTTCGTGAGGGTCGTATCACCATAGTGATACCGTCAATGAAAAAGCAATATCCGGCACGGCGCGCCCACCCGGCACCGCGCGCCCACCCGGCACGGCAGGCCCACCCGACGGACAGGAGGCCGCCCGGCGCGCCCGCCCCAGGACTGGCTACTCCTCCGCCAGCTCCTCGTCGGGAAGCTCGAGCTCGGCCAGCTCCTCGGCGAAGCCGGGGTCGGTGCCGCCGGCGCCGATTTTCTCCAGCGACGCGAGATCGGCGTCGAACTCCTGCCCGTAGCCGCCGTTGAAGCCGTCGCCTGCCAGGCCGAGCTCGGCCGCTATCTCATCCTGGTCGAGCAGGCCGACGTCGTCGATCGCACGCGGCAGCGGCTCCGACGGCTCGATCTCGATCCGCCGGTAGCGCTTCAGGCCGGTGGCCGCCGGGATCAGCTTGCCGATGATGACGTTCTCCTTGAGCCCGTTCAGGCGGTCGATCTTGCCTTCCAGGGCGGCGTCGGTGAGAACCTTGGTCGTCTCCTGGAAGGAGGCCGCCGACAGGAAGGAGTCGGTGTTCAGCGACGCCTTGGTGATGCCGAGGATGATGTCCTCGAACTGCGCCGCCTCACCGCCGCCCTGCGCCACCGCGTCGTTGGCCTTGGCGAATTCGAAGCGGTCCACGAACTGACCGGGCAGATAGTCGGTGTCGCCCTTCTGGTCGACGCGCACCTTCTTGAGCATCTGACGGACGATCAGCTCGATGTGCTTGTCGTTGATGTCCACGCCCTGGGACTTGTAGACCTCCTGGACCTCCTTGACCAGGTACTGCTCGGTCTCGGTCCGTCCGCGGATGGCCAGCAGCTCGTGCGGATACACCGATCCCTCGTTGAGCTGCCTGCCCGCCTTGATCTTCTCGCCGTCGGAGACGAACAGCCGCGTGCGCCGCGGGAAGGCGTGGCGATGCTCCTCGCCGGAGGCGTCGGTGATGAGGACCGTGAGCGCCTTGTCGGTCTCCTCGATCGAGACCGCCCCGTCCTGCTCGGCGATCTTCGCCAGGCCCTTCGGCCGGCGCGCCTCGAACAGCTCCACCACGCGCGGCAGGCCGTGCGTGATGTCCGCCCCGGCGACTCCACCGGTGTGGAAGGTGCGCATCGTCAGCTGCGTGCCCGGCTCGCCGATCGACTGCGCGGCGACGATGCCGACGGCATCGCCGATCTGGGCGAGCGTGCCCGTTGCCATGGCCCGCCCGTAGCAGGCCTGGCAGACGCCGCTGGGCGCCTCGCACTTGAGCACCGAGCGCACGGGGACCGTGACCTCGACGCCCTTCTGGTGGTCGTCCGTGAACGCATGCACGATGTCGGCCAGCTGCGCGCGCCCGATTTCCGTGCCCTGCTCGGCGAGCATTCGGTTGCGCTTGGTCGTGATCGGCTTGGCGGCGATCCGCCCGACGAGGCCGTCGTTGGGCTCCCCGCCGGCCTTGAACACGGCCATCTCGATGCAC
Source organism: uncultured Solirubrobacteraceae bacterium (assembly GCA_963711985.1). Taxonomy (GTDB): domain Bacteria; phylum Actinomycetota; class Thermoleophilia; order Solirubrobacterales; family Solirubrobacteraceae; genus Palsa-744. Next base: position 140,404 of record CAVQGG010000011.1, read on the forward strand.
TCCTCGGTGCCGCAGTCGGCCTCGCGGATGATGACGTCCTGGGCGACGTCGACCAGACGTCGCGTCAGGTAGCCAGAGTCGGCCGTGCGCAGGGCGGTGTCCGCCAGGCCCTTTCGTGCGCCGTGCGTGGAGATGAAGTACTCGAGCACCGACAGGCCCTCCATGAAGTTGGCCTTGATCGGGCGCTCGATGATTTCACCCTTCGGGTTGGCCATCAGGCCGCGCATGCCCGCCAGCTGGCGGATCTGCTTGAACGAGCCGCGCGCACCCGAGTTGGCCATCATGAAGATCGGGTTGAGCGTGTCGAGGTTGGCGATCATCGCCTCGGCGACCTCGTCGGTGGCGGCGTTCCACTGCTCGACGACCGCCTCGTGGCGCTCCTCCTGGGTGATCAGCCCGTCGTCGTACTGGCTGGTGATGTCACCGACGAGCTTGTCGAAGCGGTCGAGGATTTCCTGCTTCTGCGGCGGCACGACGACGTCGTTCTTGGAGATCGTGATCCCGGCCTGGGTGGCGTACTTGAAGCCTAGGTCCTTGAACGCGTCGAGCACGAGCGAGATGGTCGTTGCGCCGTAGCTCTGCACGAGCAGGTCGATCAGACGCGTGGTGTCGCGCTTCTTCATCGACTGGTTGACGAACACGTACTTGGAGGGGTCGAAGTCCTCGCCCAGCGCCTCGGCGAGCGCGCGCTCGATGCGGTCGTTGTAGATGATCCGCCCGATCGTCGTGAGCACGTGACCGCCCTCGCGCCCGTACGGGCGGAACTCGGCGATGTCGTGCAGCTTCACCACACCGCCCTCGTAGGAGAGCTCGGCCTCCTGCGCGGTGCGGAACACGTGCGGGCGCGGCTCGTAGGTGGCGCGGTCGATCTTCGCCAGCTCCTCGGCCTCCGGCCCGTAGGTCAGGTAGTAGGCCCCCAGGATCATGTCCTGCGTGGGGGTCGCCAGCGGCGCCCCGTGCGCGGGGGACAGGATGTTGTTGGAGGAGAGCATCAGGATGCGCGCCTCGGCCTGGGCCTCGGCCGACAGCGGCAGGTGCACCGCCATCTGGTCGCCGTCGAAGTCGGCGTTGAACGCGTGGCACACCAGCGGGTGGACCTGGATCGCCTTGCCCTCGACGAGCAGCGGCTCGAACGCCTGGATGCCCAGGCGGTGCAGCGTGGGGGCGCGGTTGAGCAGCACCGGGTGCTCGTGGATGACCTCCTCGAGCACGTCCCACACCTCGGCGATCATCGAGTCGACCATCTTCTTGGCCGCCTTGATGTTCTGCGCCGACTTGCGCTCGACCAGGCGGGCCATGATGAACGGCTTGAACAGCTCCAGCGCCATGATCTTGGGCAGACCGCACTGGTGCAGCTTCAGGTAGGGGCCCGCCACGATCACCGATCGCCCGGAGTAGTCCACGCGCTTGCCCAGCAGGTTCTGGCGGAAGCGTCCCTGCTTGCCCTTGAGCATGTCCGACAGCGACTTCAGCGGACGGTTGCCCGGCCCGGTCACCGGACGCCCGCGCCGACCGTTGTCGAACAGCGCGTCGACCGCCTCCTGGAGCATGCGCTTCTCGTTGTTGACGATGATCTCGGGCGCGCCGAGGTCGAGCAGCCGCTTGAGGCGGTTGTTGCGGTTGATGACACGGCGGTACAGGTCGTTGAGGTCCGAGGTGGCGAAGCGCCCGCCGTCGAGTTGCACCATCGGGCGCAGCTCCGGTGGGATCACCGGCACCGCGTCGAGGACCATCATCTCCGGCTTGTTGCCCGACTGGATGAACGCCGAGACGACCTTCAGGCGCTTTACCGCGCGCGCCTGCTTCTGGCCTTTGCCGGTCTTCACCTGGTCCTCGAGCTCCACCCGTTCGGCCTCCAGGTCGACCTGCTGGAGCAGGTCGCGGATCGCCTCCGCGCCCATGCCGCCGCGGAAGTACTCGCCCAGGCCGTACGGCGAGCCGAAGCGCTCCTTGAGCTCGCGGAAGGTCGTCTCGTCGTGCTCGATCTGCTTGGGCTCCATCGTCTTGAAGAGCTCCCACACGCCGCGCATCCGCTCGGCGGCGTCCTCGATGTAGGCCTCGGTGTCGGCGATGTCCGCGTCGAACGCCTTGGTCAGCTCCTTGACCTGCTTCTCGCGCTCGTCGTCTGAGAGTTTGGACAGGTTGATGTCCAGCGAATCCGCCCACAGGTGGTCTTCGTCGTTGAAGTTGGTTTGTTTGCCGTTCTGCAGGTACTTCTCGCGGCGCGCCAGCGACTCGCGCAGCTCGAGCACGCGCTCCTCGCGCTCTGCCGCGTAGCCGTCGAGGACCTTGCCGACCTCCTTCTCGAGCGCGTCCAGGTCCTTCGCGCGAGCCTCGTCGTCCACCCACGTGACGATCGAGGCCGCGAAGTACAGGACCTTCTCGAGTTCCTTGGGCGCCATGTCCAGCAGGTAGCCGATCCGGCTGGGCACGCCCTTGAAGAACCAGATGTGGCTCACCGGCGCGGCCAGATCGACGTGGCCCATGCGCTCGCGACGGACCTTCGAGCGCGTGACCTCAACGCCACAGCGCTCGCACACGATGCCCTTGTAGCGCACGCGCTTGTACTTGCCGCAATAGCACTCCCAGTCCTTGGTCGGACCGAAGATCCGCTCGCAGAACAGGCCGTCCTTCTCGGGCTTCAGCGTCCGGTAGTTGATCGTCTCCGGCTTGGTGACCTCGCCGGAGCTCCAGCTGCGGATCTGCTTTGACGAGGCGAGGCTGATCTCGATGGCGTCGAAGTTATTGATGTCGATCATCTGGGTGTGCTTTCGCTCGCGGGTGAATCGGGCAACTCCTCGGCGGACTCGTCGCTGGCGAGGCTCTCCAGGTCGATGTCCTCCGTCTCCTCGACGTCCATCAGCTCCTCCACGCCGATCGCGTCCTCCTCCCCGGCCTCATCCTCAGCGCCATCGTCGGCGCCGCCGCTGGCAACGGCGTCGGGGGCGCCCTCTCCCTCCAGCTGCTCATCGCTGGCGTCGCCGGCGAGCGCTCGCACCCCGGAGAGGTCGATGCCCAGCTCCTCGGCCGCGCGCAGCAGGTCGTCGTCCTCGTCGCGCATCTCCGCGCGCTGCCCCTCCTCGGAGACCACGTTGACGTCGAGCGCCAGCGACTGCATCTCCTTGAGCAGCACCTTGAACGACTCGGGGATCGACGGCTCGGCGATGTTCTCGCCCTTGACGATCGCCTCGTACGCCTTCACGCGTCCGACGGTGTCGTCGGACTTGATCGTGAGCATCTCCTGCAGCGTGTAGGCGGCGCCGAACGCCTCCAGCGCCCACACCTCCATCTCGCCGAAGCGCTGCCCGCCGAACTGCGCCTTGCCGCCGAGCGGCTGCTGGGTGACCAGGGAGTAGGGGCCGGTCGAGCGGGCGTGGATCTTGTCGTCCACGAGGTGCAGGAGCTTGAGGATGTACATGTACCCCACCGTCACCTGTTCCTCGAACGGCTCGCCCGTGCGGCCGTTGAACAGCGTCATCTTCCCCGAGGCCTGCTCGCCCACGCGCCGGGACTTGTCGATGTCCATGCGGATGCGCCCCTTGTGGGCGTCCTGCCACTTGACCAGCGCGTTGTCCACGTCTTCGACCGTCGCGCCGTCGAACACCGGCGTGGACACATACACGCGACCGCCCCCGCTGTCGGTGTGAGCCGCCTTGTAGGCATCCGAGCCGTCCTCGTACCAGCCCTGCGCGGCGGCCCACCCTAGGTGGGTCTCGAGGATCTGCCCGACGTTCATGCGCGAGGGCACGCCCAGCGGGTTGAGGATCACGTCGACCGGCGTGCCGTCCTCCAGGAACGGCATGTCCTGCTCCTCGACGATCTTGGAGATCACGCCCTTGTTGCCGTGGCGGCCCGCGAGCTTGTCGCCCTCGGAGATCTTGCGCTTCTTGGCGACGAACACGCGCACCAGGTCGTTGACGCCCGGCGGCAGGTCGTCGCCGGCGTCGCGGCTGAAGGTCTTGACGTCGATCACCACGCCGCCCTCGCCGTGCGGGACCTTCAGCGAGGTGTCGCGCACCTCGCGCGCCTTCTCCTTGAAGATCGCCCGGATCAGCTTCTCCTCGGCCGTCAGCTCGGTCTCGCCCTTGGGCGTGACCTTGCCGACGAGCAGATCGCCGGAGATCACCTCGGCGCCCACGCGCACGATGCCGCGGTCGTCGAGGTTGCGCAGCGACTCCTCCGAGCGGTTGGGGATGTCGCGGGTGATCTCCTCCTCGCCCAGCTTGGTCGTGCGGGCGTCGATCTCGTACTCCTCGATGTGGATCGAGGTGAGCTCGTCGTCCTGCACGAGGCGCTTGGACAGGATGATGGCGTCCTCGAAGTTGTAGCCCTCCCAGGACATGAACGCGACCATCAGGTTCTTGCCGAGCGCCATCTCGCCCCGGTCGGTCGAGGAGCCGTCGGCGAGCACGTCGCCGGCGCTGACCTTCGGCCGGTGTCCACCAGCGGCTTCTGGTGGATCAGGGTGCCCTGGTTGGAGCGCATGAACTTCTGCAGCTCGTACTCGTCCTTCTTGCCGTCGCTGCCCTGCACCACGATCTGGTTGGCGTCGATGTAGTCGACCGTGCCCGCGCTCTTGGCCAGCAGCACGTCACCCGTGTCAAGCGCAGCGCGGCGCTCCATGCCGGTGCCGATCAGCGGGGCGTCGGCCTTCAGCAGCGGCACCGCCTGGCGCTGCATGTTGGAGCCCATCAGCGCCCGGTTGGCGTCGTCGTGCTCGAGGAACGGGATCATCGCGGTGGCCACCGACCAGATCTGCTCGGGCGAGACGTCGACCAGGTCGACGTCCTTGGGCCCGACCGTCACGTACTGGCCGGCCTGCGTGCGGCAGAGGATCTCCGAGCCCTTCAGCCGGCCGGTCTTCGGGTCGACGGGCGTGTTCGCCTGAGCGATCAGCAGCTCCTCTTCCTGGGTGGCGTCGAGGTGTTCGACCTTGTCGGTCACCACGCCGTCCTTGACCACGCGGTAGGGCGTGGTCACGAACCCGTACTCGGAGACCTCGGCGAACGAGGACAGCGAGCCGATCAGGCCGATGTTGGGCCCCTCGGGGGTCTCGATCGGGCACATGCGCCCGTAGTGGGTCGGGTGCACGTCGCGCACCTCGATCGGCGCGCGCTCGCGCGTCAGGCCGCCGGCCCCCAGCGCCGACAGGCGGCGGCGGTGGGTCAGCCCGGCGAGCGAGTTGGTCTGGTCCATGAACTGGCGAGAGCTGGGAGGAGCCGAAGAACTCCTTCAGCGCCGCCACCACCGGGCGGATGTTGATGATCGTCTGCGGCGTGATCGTGTCGGCGTCCTCGGTGGTCAGACGCTCGCGCACGACGCGCTCCATGCGGTACAGCCCGATCCGGAACGCCTCCTGGATCAGCTCGCCGACCGTGCGCAGGCGGCGGTTGCCGAAGTGCTCGTACTCGTCGAGGTGCTCGGCGACCGGCTCGCGCGGCATGCTCATCGCCTCGGCCGCGTAGTCCTTGATCTCGACCTCGCCGTCCTCGGGCAGGCCCAGGCGCTTGGGCAGCGACACCAGCTCGCGCACGAGCGCCAGGATGTCGTCGTGGGTGAGCGTGCGCGTGTCGATGTCCACGTCCAGGCTCAGCCGCGAGTTGAGCTTGTAGCGTCCTACGCGCGTGAGGTCGTAGCGCTTGGGGTCGAAGAACAGCTGGTTGAGCAGCGCCTTGGCGTTGTCCACGCTCGGCGGCTCGCCGGGACGCTGCTTCTTGAACAGCTCGATCAGGGCGCCCTCTTCGGTGCGGGTGGCCTCCGTGTCGGACTCGATCGTGTTGCGGATGTACAGCGAGTTCTCGAACAGCCGCAGGATCTCCTCGTCGCTCGCGTAGCCCATCGCGCGCAGCAGCACCGTCACCGGCAGCTTGCGCTTGCGGTCGATGCGCACGTACACCTTGCCCTTCTTGTCGATCTCCAGCTCCAGCCAGGACCCGCGCGCGGGCATCAGGTTGGCGATGAACACCTGCTTCTCGCGGTCCTTCGGTTCCATCAGGTACGCGCCCGGGGAGCGCACCAGCTGGGTGACCACCACGCGCTCGGTGCCGTTGATGACGAACGTGCCGCGCTCGGTCATCCACGGGAAGTCGCCCATGAACACCGACTGCTCGCGGATCTCTCCCGTCTCGCGGTTGATGAAAGCCACGGTCACCGTCAGCGGACGGGCGTACGTGAGGTCCTTCTCGCGGCACTGGTCGAGCGACGCGACCGGCTCATCGAACGTGAACTCGCCGAACTGGACCGCAAGGTTGCCCGTGTAGTCCTCGATCGGCGAGATGTCGTCGATCGTCTCGCGCAGACCGCCGCTCTTCGGGTCGGTCAGCCACGCGAACGAGCGGCGCTGGATGTCAATCAGGTTGGGGACGTCAACGGTCTTGTTCAGGCGCGCGAAGCTTCTGCGCGTCCGGAGAGCATCTGCAGCAGCCAAGAAATGACTCCTTCGGAGGGCGATACACGGGCAGAGGAGGGCGCCGAAGCGCGACAAAGAAAGATAGCACAGGCTATCGACGCCCTTAAGGGCCGCCGGTGCTCACGGACCCCGCCCTCGACGATCGCGTATGTGGCGCGACGTCGTACTGCCCGGACGGCTGCGGCTATCGACCAGCGCCGGGAACTCTACCGGAAAATGCGCGATTGTGAGCGGAAGTTAAAGACTGTCGTGGTCCACGGGCGCTGGCCACGACAGCCTGGTCAGCTGGATCGCGACGGGACGGCATCCAGTTTGGATCTGAGCGGCTCGCGCGACGGCGGTACTGCAACAGCTGAAAACCGACTACGACGCATGCGCCCGCCAGCCCAGCGCCGAAATCGTGCGGCAGCCCGCGAGTCTCGAGGAAGCCACGACTCCGACGGCAGCGCCGAGCACAGCAACCAAAACGTCCCCATCGTGGGAGGAAGCTGCTCGCGCATCCCGAACGTACATCGGGCGCGAATCGTCCGCCGGTCCTAGCGCGTCCAGCTCCACACGCCGACGCGACGCGCGCGCTACTTGAGCTCGACCGACGCGCCCCCGCCTCCTCCAGTTCCTGCTTGAGCTTGTCAGCCTCCTCGCGTTCGATGCCCTCCTTGACCGGCTTGGGAGCCTCGTCTACGAGCGCCTTGGCCTCTTTCAGGCCCAGGCCGGTCGCCGCGCGCACGACCTTGATCACCTGGATCTTCTTGTCGCCGGCGCCCGCCAGGATCACGTCGACCGTGCTGCTCACTTCCTCCTCGGCGGCAGCGCCGTCTCCCCCCGCCCGCGGGCGCCGCGACCGGGGCCGCCACGGCGGCGGCCGACACGCCGAACTCCTCCTCGAGCGCTTTGATCCGCTCGGCGAGCTCGAGCACTGAAATGCCCTTCAGCTCCTCGATCCAATCCTGTGTGCTGGTAGCCATGTGCGTCAGTCCTCCTTGGTGGGATTCGTCTCGGCGTCCTCCGGCTGAGCCTCAGCCGAGACGTCCGCCTCGTTGTCGTCTGCTTGCGCCGGCTCGTCCTGCCTGTCCTCCGAGATGGAGGGCTCCGGCTCAGTCTTGGTCTCGGCCTCCGCCTCGGCAGCGGGCTCAGCCGCCTCGGCGCCGGGCTCCTCGGCCGCGGGCTCCTCGGCCGCGGTCTCGCCGACAGGCTCCTCGGCGGCGGGCTCCTCAGCGGCAGCGGCGGCGGGCGGCTCGCCGGCGGGAATCTCTCCGGCCTCCTTCTTCTCGCGCACCTGGCCGAGCGCCACGGCCAGGCCACCGAGCAGTCCGCCGAGGGAGCGCACGAGGCCGCTGATGGGGGAGGCGACGACGCCGACGAGCTGGCCGTAGAGCACTTCGCGCGAGGGCAGGCGCGAGAGCGAGCGGATCTGCTCGACGTCCAGCTCCTCGCCTTCCATGAGCCCGCCCTTGAAGGGCAGCAGCTGGGTCGCGCGCGCGTAATCGGCGATCGCCTTGGCGGCCGTGGCGATATCGCCGCGCACGAACGTCAGCGCGGTCGGCCCAGACAGGAAGTCCTTGAGCGACTCCGCGCCCACCTGGTCGGCCGCCCGCTCGGTGAGCGAGTTCTTGACCACCTTGAACGTCGCGTCCGTCTCGCGCAGCCTGGCGCGCAGCTCGGCCACCTGTGCCACCGAGATGCCTCGGTAGTCGACGGCGAAGATCGCGTCGGCCTCGTCTATGTGGCTGGCGATCTCGGCGATCGCCACCGCCTTCTGGTCTCGGTTCATGGGGCTCCTGTCCCGGTCCTCTGCCGTGCTGGCCGATCTTCGATCGGTCGATCAAGGATCGGCCAGCGGCTGCCGGGGGTCTCTGGTGGCCTGTGGTGGGGATGACGCTAGGCGGCGATGGTAGCCGCGGGCGCCTCCTCGATGATTTCACGTGTCTTGCTCGGGTCCACCTTGACGCCGGGACCCATGGTCGAGGCGAGGGTGATCGAGCGCAGGTAGCGGCCTTTGGCGGCGGACGGCTTGGCGCGGATCAGCTCTTCGATCACCGCGACGTAGTTCTCGAGCAGCCTGCGGTCGTCGAAGCTGACCTTGCCGATCACCAGGTGGACGATGGCGGTGCGGTCGGTGCGGTACTCGACCTTGCCCGACTTGGACTCCTCGACCGCTTTGCCGACGTCCATCGTCACCGTGCCGACTTTCGGGTTGGGCATCTTGCCGGAAGGCCCGAGGATGCGCCCGAGCTGGCCGACGACGGACATCATGTCGGGCGTGGCGATCGCGACGTCGAAGTCGTCGAAGCCCTCCTGGATCCGTTTGGCGAGATCCTGGGCGCCGACGACGTCGGCGCCGGCCTCCTCGGCCTCGTGCGCCTTCTCGCCCTGGGCGAACACGACGACCTTGACGTCCTTGCCCAGGCCGTTGGGCAGGGCGATGGTGCCGCGCAGCTGCTCGTCGGCGTGACGCACGTTCAGGCCCGTGCGCACATGGACCTCGACCGTCTCGTCGAACTTGGAGCTGGCGAGGCCGCGCACCAGCGCGACGGCCTCGGCAGGCTCGTACTCGCGCTCGCGGTCGACCTTGGCCAGCAGCTCGGAGTAGCGCTTGCCGTGTTTCACGACGCGACCTCCACGTCCACGCCCATGGAGCGGGCGGTGCCGGCGATGATCTTGGCGGCCTGGTCGACGTCGTGGGCGTTCAGGTCGACGAGCTTGCGCTCGGCTATCTCCCGGAGCTGCTCCTGGGTGAGCGTGCCGACCTTGACGCGGTTGGGCTCGCTCGAGCCCTTGCCGATCTTGAGCGCCTGACGGATCAGCACGGCGGCGGGGGGGGTCTTGGTGACGAACGTGAACGAGCGGTCCTCGTAAACGGTGATCACGACCGGGATGACCGTTCCCGTCTCGCTCTGCGTCTGGGCGTTGAACGCCTTGCAGAACTCCATGATGTTGATCCCATGCTGGCCCAACGCAGGACCGACCGGCGGGGCGGGACTCGCCTGCCCGGCATTCGCCTGCAGCTTGATCGTCGTCAGAACCTTCTTGGCCATCTCAGAGCTTCTTGACTTGGTCGAAGCCTACTTCCACCGGGGTCTCCCGCCCGAAGATTGATACCAGCACCTTCAGCCGCGCGGCGTCCTCGTTGATCTCGGAGATCTCTCCGGAGAAGTCCGACAGCGGGCCGGACACCACCTTGACGGACTCGCCGATCGTGAACTGGGCACGCGTGCGGGTGGCCGTGGCGACCTCCTTGTGCAGCAGGCGGTCGACCTCGCCCTGGGTGAGCGCGACCGGCTCCTGCGAGGCGCCCACGAACCCTGTCACGCCGGGCGTGCCCTTGACGACACCCCAGGAGTCCTCGTTGAGCTCCATGTTCACGAGCACGTAGCCGGGCATCGTGCGCTTCTCGACGGTGACCTTCTGGTTGTCCTTCATCTCGGACACCGCTTCGGTGGGGACGACGACGCTGCGCACGGCGCGCTGCTGCCCAAGAGACACCACCCGGTGCTCCAGGTTGTGCTTGACCTTGTTCTCGTGCCCGGAGTATGTGTTGACGACGTACCAGCGAAACATTCAGGTTCAGCGTCCCCTACAAGACGAATTCGACGATTTCCTTGGCGACGGTGTCCGCCACGCCCAGGTACACGCCGGCGATCGCCACGAACCCGAGCACGACGGCGGTCGCCTGGGTGACCTGACGGCGGTCGGGCCACTGCACTCGCTGCAGCTCGGCCCAGCTGGCGCGCAGGAAGCCGATCGCGCGATTGCCGCCCCGCAGGGGAGCGCCCGACGGGCGCTCGCCCTCGCCACCACCGCCACCGCCACCGCCACCGCCACGCCCGGCACCGCCCGGCCCGGAAGGGCCTGCGGACTCCTGCAGCGCATCCTCGGTGTCGACGCCAAAAGCGCTTTCGTCGACGTCGGGCGCGACGGGCACGCCGCCGGCGCCGCGGACGAGCGCGGCGTCGAACTCGTCGACCTCCGCGCCAGCGTGGTCGAGCGCGCCGGGCAGGTCGGCGCGCTCGATCGTGCCGGGCGCCTGCGCGTGCGTGGACGTCCGCTCGGCGGCGCCATCGGAGGCTGCGCGCCGGCCGACGGCCGCGCGGCCGCCGCGCGCGCGGCGCTGCTTTGCACGTTTGCGGTCACGGGCCACGGCAGCGCTCCCGCGCTAACGGGTCTCCCTGTGACTGGTGTGCTTACGACACCAGCGGCAGTACTTGCGCAGGGTGATCCGGTCGGGGTTGTTGCGCTTGCTCTTGTTCGTCTGGTAGTTGCGACGCTTGCACTCCTCGCAGGCGAGGGTGACAGCGATTCGAACGTCTCCGCGGGCCATGATCAGAAATCCCTGCGTTGTTGTGGACAGCAGCTCCGGGCGAAGAAAAACCCCGCCCAGGCGCGAGGTGCAAGCAGTCTAGCGCGCTTTGAGTCCGATGAACCCGCCCGGCCCAGCGCGCGGGCGCAACCTTGACGCGGGCCGCGCAAACCGCCAAGCTCGTGCCGCCCACCAGCCCACCCAGAGAAGGAGACACGCGCCATGCCCCTGCCCGAGCCGATCCCCGTAAGCGTCGCCGACGAGACCTTCGCGGGCGTCAGCTACCACATCCGCGGCGAACTGGTGCCCGAGCTGCAGATCGACATCACCGGCCAGGCGGTGATGTTCGAGCACCACGTGCTGCTGTGGAAGGAGACCCAGCTGGACGTCGAGCTGAAGAAGCTGCCCGGCGGGATCAAGCGCAAGATCGCGGGCCTGGAGTACTTCGTCACCCGCACATCCGGCTCCGGGCGGATCGCCTTCTCCCGCGACTCGGCAGGCCAGTGCGTGCCGATGCACCTGAGCCAGGGCGAAGGGCTGGACGTGCGCGAGCACCAGTTCATCGCCGCCACCGACAACCTCGACTACAGCTTCGAACGACTCAAGGGCGTGCAGAACATGCTGCTGGGCGGCTCGGGCATCTTCATGGACAAGTTCCGCGCCACCAACGGCGACGCGCTGGTGTGGCTGCACGGGCACGGCAACGTGTTCCTTGTCAACCTCGGCGACGGCGAGCAGCTGGACGTGGAGGCCGGGGCGTGGCTGTACAAGGACCCGACGGTCAAGCTCGAGGCGGTGACCATGGGCCTGAAGACGGGGATCATGGGCGGCGGAGGCAAGCTCACGTGGAACCGCTTCACCGGCCCCGGGCGCCTGGCCATCCAGACTATGTTCATCGCCCCCATGGAGGGCGAGTGGGACACGAGCAACAACGCCCAGGCGGCGACCGCCGGCGGTCTCGCGGGCGCGCTGATCGGAGGACTGACGCGCGGGTGAGCTACTCGTACAAGGTCAGCGTCGCCAGGATCACATAGAGCGCCACCAGCGCCCAGCCCTCGAATTCGGCGGCCTCGCCGTCGCCGGTGACCTGCCACAGCGCCAGCGCGGTCAGCGCCAGCGCGCCGATGTACACGGGCGCGAAGGCGAACGTGAGCGTGGTGGACAGCGCGAAGGACACGAGCACGAGCAGCGGAAACAGGAACGCGGCGATCTGGGCGACCGAGTTTTTGACCACCGAGATCGCAAGATCGGAGCGGCCTTTCCACGCGAGCGTCAGGCCGGCGGTGTTCTCGACGGCGTTGCCGGCGATCGCCACGATCACCAGGCCGGCGAACGCCTGGGAGATGTGCAGCTGGAGGATCGCCGGCTCCAGGCCGTTGACGAACCAGTCCGACACGAACGCCGACGCGGTGCCGGCGACGATCAGCAGCGCCAGCGTCAGCCCCAGCGAGAGCCGCGGCCCGCGCGCGTCCCCGTCCACCGCGTCGGCAGAGGGCCCGCTCGCTCCAGGGAGCCTGTCCGAGCGCAGATACGGCACCACCCACGCCGTGTACACGACCAGCAGGCAGATTGCCCCGACGACGGAGATGCCCTTGACGTGATGGCTCGCGGGATCGTGGGCCGCGAGTGACAGGCCGAGCAGCACGATGATGAACACCGTCACCTGCAGCAGCGTCGCCGTGTCCCTGGGCAGGCGCTTGGAGAAGCGCATCAGCCCGTCCGGCGCCCGGCGGGCACCGACGACGATCACCAGGCCGAGCACCAGCAGCGCGTTGGCGAGCACCGAGCCGATGATCGCCGTCTGCGCCACCACCAGCTCGCCCTTCTGCAGCGCGAAGATCACGACGAACAGCTCCGGCAGGTTGCCGAGCGTCGACTGCATCATCCCGGTGACGCCCGGTCCGAAGCGCTCGCCGAGCTGCTCGGTGGCGAACGCCACCACCCAGGCCAGGCCGGCCAGCGCAAGCGTGGCGATCGCGAAGCGGGGCACGGCAGCCCACGCCTGGTAGTTGGCCACGCCGGCGAGCGCTGTGAGCACCGCGATCATCGGCAGGACGTAACGCTCGAGGGGTTTGAGGCCAGCCATGGAGCGCTCGCGACAATAGCCCGCCCTGCCGATAGCCCGCCCTGCCGAGCGCCCGCCGATACGCTTCCCGTATCGCATGCGCCTGGCCACCTTCCTGCCCCCCGGCTCCGACACTCCCCGCGCGGGCGAGGTGCGCGAGGAGCGCGGCGAGGCGCGCGTGTACGCCCATGCTCAGGAGGAGCTCACGGTGCTCGACCGGCTCGCCGACCCGGAGGCGGTGCCCGTGGAGGGTCCCTCGTGGGCGCTGGAGGAGGTCACGCTGCTCGCGCCCGTGCTCGCGCCCAGGGCGATCTTCGGGATCGGCCTGAACTACGCCGACCACGTGCGCGAGACCGGCGGCGAGGCGCCCGAGCGCCCGCTCGTGTTCATGAAGCTGCCCTCATCGGCCGCCCCGCCCAACGCCCCCGTGCACTGCCCAAAGATAGTCCGTCGCCTGGACTACGAGGGCGAGCTGGCGGTGATCATGGGACCCGGGCGGGGGGTGGCGGGCTATGCGGTGGCCGACGACGTCACCGCCCGCGACCTGCAGGGCCGCGAGGCGCAGTGGACCCGGGCCAAGGGCGCGGACGGTTTCTGCCCGTACGGCCCCTGGATCACCACCGCCGACGAGGTCCCCGACCCGCATGTGCTGGCTTTGCGCACGTGGGTCAACGGCGAGCTGCGCCAGGACTCCAACACGTCCAACCTGATCTTCTCCGTGCCCGAGCTGATCGAGTTCATCTCCGAGACCTGCACGTTGGCAGCCGGCGACGTGATCCTGACGGGCACCCCCGCCGGCGTGGGCGTCGGCCAGGACCCGCCCGCGTTCCTCGCCTCGGGCGACGTCGTGCGCATCGAGATCGAGCGCCTGGGCTGCATCGAGCACGCTGTCGCCTGAGAGCCGCGGACCCCACCGCGCCAGCACCAGCGGGCCGGCCGCTGCCGGCCCCCATCAAAACAAGACGAGCAGGCCTGCGCGGCGCTCAGTGGCTCTCGAGCACCCGGTCGATCAGGCCGTACTCGAGCGCCTGCTCGGCCGTGAAGAAGCGGTCGCGCTCCATGTCCGCCCGCACCTGCTCGGTCGGCTTGCCCGTGTGCTCGGCGTAGATCTCGTCGATCCGCGCGCGCACCTTGAGGATCTCGCGCGCGTGGATCTCGATGTCGGTCGACTGCCCTTCGAAGCCCGCCGAGGGCTGGTGGATGAGGATCCGCGAGTTGGGCAGCGCCGCCCGCTTGCCCTTCGCCCCGGCCGCCAGCAGCAGCGAGCCCATCGACATCGCCACGCCCACGCACATCGTGGCGATGTCCGGCTTGACGAACTGCATCGTGTCGTAGATCGCCAGCCCCGAGTAGATCGAGCCGCCGGGCGAGTTGATGTACAGCGAGATGTCCTTCTCCGGGTCCTCGCTCTCCAGGTGCAGCAGCTGCGCCACCACCAGGTTGGCCACCTGATCGTCGATCGGCGTCCCCAGGAAGATGATCCGCTCGTTGAGCAGCCGCGAATAGATGTCGAACTCGCGGTCGCCGCGGGCCGTCCGCTCTATGACCATCGGGATCAGTGGCATCGCTTCCCCACCCTAGCGCTCGGCGCTCGCGCGGCCCTCAGATGTTGACCGTCCGCATTCCCTGCTCGTCGTAGCGCTCACCGGTCGCGGTCGGGACCGTTTCGGCGATCCGCTGCACCTCCTCCTCGCTCAGCTCGACGTCCGCCGCGGCGAGGTTCTCCTCCAGGTAGGACACGCGCTTGGTGCCGGGGATCGGGACGACGTGCTCGCCGCGGTGCAGCACCCACGCCAGCGCCAGCTGTCCGGCGGTGATCCCCTTCTCGCCAGCCAGCTCCTTGACGCGCTCGGCGAGCTTCCGGTTCTCGCCGAGGTTCGCGCCGGTGAAGCGCGGCGCATAGCGGCGGAAGTCGCCCTCGTCGAGCTCCTCCGGCGAGGTGAAGCGCCCGGACAGGAAGCCGCGCCCGAGCGGCGAGTAGGCCACGAGGGCGATCCCGAGCTCCTCCAGCGTGGGCATGATCTCGGGCTCCACGTCGCGCGTCCACAGCGAGTACTCGCTCTGGACCGCCGTGATCGGATGCACCGCCTGCGCCCGGCGGATCGTCTCGGCGCCCGCCTCGGACAGGCCGATGTGGCGGACCTTGCCCTCGACCACGAGCTCGGCCATCGCTCCGACCGTCTCCTCGATCGGCGTGTTCGGGTCGACGCGGTGCTGGTAGTAAAGGTCGATGTGCTCGACGCCGAGACGCACCAGCGAGCCCTCGCAGGCCGTCCGCACGTACTCGGGGCTGCCGTCGATCGAGCGGATCGGCGGATTGCCGGGTTCGAGCTTGATGCCGAACTTCGTCGCCAGGAACACCTCGTCGCGGCGCCCTTTGATCGCGCGACCGACCAGCCGCTCGTTGGTGTGCGGCCCGTACATGTCCGAGGTGTCCAGGAAGTTGCACCCGAGATCGAGCGCGCGGTGGATCGTCCGCAGCGACTCCTCTTCGTTGGCAGCTCCATAGAAGGCCGACATCCCCATGCAGCCGAGGCCGATCGCGGAGACCTCCGGGCCGTCCGCTCCGAGCGTGCGAGTGTTCATCGTGTGACTCCTGTCGCGTGGGTGGGTTCCCTGAAGAAGTGGATCGGGACATAATGGCAACAGCCGTGTTCCCCCTGAACCTCCCCAACCTGCTGACGGTGCTGCGGATCATGCTCGTGCCCGCGCTCGTGGTGGCGCTGCTGGGCAACACGCCCAGCGGCGACGTGCTCGCCGCGGTCGTGTTCGTGCTGGCCTCGCTGACCGACTTCGTCGACGGCTACCTGGCGCGGGCGCGCGACTCGATCACCACGTTCGGCAAGCTGATGGACCCACTGGCCGACAAGCTGCTGATCGTCGCCGCGCTGATCTCGCTCGTGTCCCTGCACCGCCTGGCCGCGTGGGTGGCGATGGTGATCATCACGCGCGAGCTCGCCGTCACCGTCCTGCGCCTCGGCGCCACCCAGGTGGGCGTGGTGATGGCCGCGAGCACGTTCGGCAAGGTCAAGACCTGCCTGCAGATAGCGGCGATCCTCGCCGTCATCGCCGTGCACGGGCAGCCGGCGTGGTTGACCGCGCTGCTCTACCTGACCGTCCTGGTCACCGTGCTGTCAGGGCTGGACTACTTCTTCGGCCTGCGCCGCCGGCTGCAGCAGGTCCACGCTCAGGTCGACGGCTGAGCGCGGGCGCCCGCGTTCAGCCACTCCTCGAGGCTCGTCTGGTGGGTGCTCGGCGCGCCCGACTGCACCTCGGCGCGCAGCTCGGACAGCAGGCCGTGGCGCTCGGCGATGACGTTGTGCTGGTGGATCGTCTCGAGGTTCTCCTGGCGCGCCGACACGAAGCTCGCACCGTCGAGGTCTGCGAACGCCCGCACCACTCCGGCGACCATCTCGCGCACGCAGTCCTCGACGAAGCGCGGCCGGCGATGGGCCTTCTCCACCACCGCGACCTCGTCCGAGCGCTTCATCAGCTCGTAGATCTCCGAGGACATGCTCGCCTCCGCGATCTCCAGCAGCGTCGCGGCGTCGATCTCGCTCGCGCACTCCTCGGTGCAGCCGATGTGCAGCGTGGCCAGACCGCGCTGGTTGTGGGTGGCAACCGGCACGTTCTCGAGGATCCGATCGATCTGCTCGGGGGAGAACTCCTGCGCGACCAGCCGCTCGCGCGCGCGCGCGGCAATCAGCTCCTGCGCGCACGGACACGCCGTCATGCCCGTGGCCGACACGCCGACCGTGCGGCGGGTCCCGTGCTCGAAGGCCACAGCCCGCCCGTGCAGCGTGTAGATCTCCTGGGTCTGCATACCCGAGACCGGCGCCGGCTTGTGCTCGGGATAGCGCGCCGCGATCGTCACCTCGGCGCGGTCCGCGCCCTGGCGCGCGCGGACCAGCTCGGCGATCTGCCGGGCCAGCGTCTCGGCCCGGAACCGCGACTCGCTGAGGACCACCTCGCCGATCGCCTCGTTTACGACCTCGTCGAAGCGGGACATGTGCGCGCCCTTCTGGTCGTGGCCGAGATCCACGAAGCAGTCCAGCCGCGCCAGGAACAGCTCGTCGCGGATGCGGACCACCTTCTCCACGCCGCTCACGCCCACGCGCGAGAGCCCCACCGGAATGCCCGGTTCGCGCGCCTGGACGTCGTCACCAGAGCCCCTGGTGGGAGACAGCGTGGAGGTCGTCCTTGTCGCCCGCACCGCGGCCAAGCCTAGCGCGCGCCAGGCGCCTCGCTCCCGGCTGGAGGGGTACCGCACTCCCCGACCGCCGATTCTGGTATCAATCGGCGCTCAACTCATCGAGCGAGCGCACAGGAGGCTTAGCGTAGGGGTGGGGAGGTCGGAGCGGGTCACCGCTCCGATGGGGAGTCGGATGGGTCGTTGGGAGGCCAGTTGAGCGAGAAGCTTGAGGGTCTGTTGACCGCCACGGACACAGCCGTGGTCGAGTTGGAGGAGTTGCAGGGGATCATCGCCGAGTCCCACGAGAGGGGATTCCTGGCCGCGCATGCACTGGCGGCGGCGCTGGAGGAGACCGAGCTCTCCGGCCAGCAGACGCAGGATCTGCTGAGCTACCTGGAGGAGCACGGGATAGAGGTCCTCGACCGGGGCGAGCCAGGACCCGAGGTGGCGGACCGGCTGCACGAACACGAGCACACGCTCGCGAGCGTCGGCGTCAGCGAAGGCGAGGGCGAAGGCGAAGGCGAGGGCGACGAGGGGGGCGAACACGTCCGTGACCTGCACGCGCACCTGGAGGAGCTCACCCTGAAGGGCACACCCCTCGGGGCGCAGGCAGGCAGGCGGCCAGAGGTGGACCTGACGGTCGAGCCGAGCCTGGACTCGCTGCGGCTGTACCTGCGCTCGATCGGTCGCGTGCCGCTGCTGAGCGCCGAGGAGGAGGTGTCGCTGGCCAAGCGGATCGAGCGCGGCGACGTCGCCGCCAAGCAGCACATGGTCGAGGCGAACCTGCGCCTGGTGGTCTCGATCGCCAAGGGCTACGTCGGCCGCGGACTGACGCTCCTGGACCTGATCCAGGAGGGCTCGCTGGGGCTGATCCGGGCGGTCGAGAAGTTCGACTACCGCCGGGGCTACAAGTTCTCGACCTACGCCACCTGGTGGATCCGCCAGGCGGTCACGCGCTCGCTCGCCGACAAGGGCAGGACGATCCGCATCCCCGTCCACATGGTCGAGCGGCTGAACAAGCTCATCCACGCCGAACGGCGGCTGATCCAGCAGCTCGGGCGCGAACCGAGCGCGGCGGAGCTCGCGCGCGAGCTCGAGTGCACGGTGCGCGAGGTGCGCGAAATCATGCGCATCACCCAGCAGCCGATCTCGCTGGAGAAGCCCGTCGGCGAGGAGGACGACTCGGCGCTCGCCGACTTCGTCGAGGACGTCTCGGCCGCATCGCCGTTCGAGATCGCATCCGAGGCGCTGCGCCGCGAGAACGTCATGCGCGTGCTCGCGTCCCTGCCGCGGCGCGAGCGCGAGGTGATCGAGATGCGCTACGGCATCGTCGGCGGCCGCGCACGCACGCTGGAGGAGGTCGGTCGGGCCTTCAACATCACCCGCGAGCGCGTGCGCCAGATCGAGAACCGGACGCTCAAGAAGCTGCAGACGCTGCCCGAAGCCCAGCGGTTGCGCGAGGCGTCCTAGTTGCGGAGGGGCGCACGCCCTAAACTTGACGGCCGCCCCGGCGGGGTTCCCGAGCGGTCAAAGGGGACGCGCTGTAAACGCGTTGGCTCTGCCTTCGAAGGTTCGAATCCTTCCCCCGCCATGTCCCTTCCTGGGAGACAGGAAGAGCTCGAACCTCGTGCGTGATTTCCCGCGGAAAATGCGGGATCACCCTCGACGCCAGATGCGCGTTTGCGCTATGCCGAGGAGCCTGGCATGTCTGGCACCGGCCTGTTGACCGAGCGGCAGATCCGCTACATGGACAAGCTCCCCGAGGGGCACACGGTGGTGAGCGTCCGAGACGGCGTGCCGATCGTGCGCCGGCCCGACGGACAGTTGGTGCGGATGAAACCGAACGGGCGCCTGCCAGCGAGCATGCCGGTCGACAGGGTCCAGTCCTACCTGCACGTCCACGGGTAGCGTCCGCCGACCCGCACCAGCGGTCGGCGCGCTGGCGGACCAGCGCGTAATCGCCAGTCGACCTCATATCGTCCACCGCCGTGCGCACCGTGGGCGCGGTGAGGCCGACCGGGCGAAAGGGCACGATTCAACCGTGAGCGTCGAGGCGGGGATGGGCGAGAACGGCATCGAGGTGGACGGGCTGGTCCGCGACTTCAAGGGCGGCGTGCGCGCGGTCGACGGGATCGACCTGCGCGTCGCGCCCGGGGAGATCTACGGCTTCCTCGGACCCAACGGCGCCGGCAAGTCGACGACCGTGCTGGTGCTGACGACGCTGCTGCCGCCCACCGCCGGCAGCGCGCGCGTGGCGGGGCTGGACGTCGTGCACCAGGGCGCAGAGGTGCGGCGCGCGATCGGCGCCTCACTGCAGGAGTCCGCGCTCGACCCGTTCCTGACCGGGCGCGAGCACATGCGCCTGCAGAGCGCGCTGCACGGGCTGGGCAAGGTCCGACAGCGAGCAGCGCGGCGCGGGAGCTGCTCGAGCGGGTCGGGCTGACGGACGCCGCCGATCGCAAGGTGGGCGGCTACTCGGGCGGGATGAAGCGCCGCCTGGACCTCGGCCTGGCGCTGGTGCACCGCCCGCGGCTGCTGTTCCTGGACGAGCCGACCACCGGCCTGGACGTCGCAGAGCCGCGCCGCGCTGTGGGACGAGGTCCGCCGGCTGGCGGGCGACGGCGTGACGGTGTTCCTGACCACGCAGTACCTCGAGGAGGCCGACGTGCTGGCCGACCGCGTGGGGATCATCGACCGCGGCAGGATCGTGGCCGAGGGCACGCCGGCGGAGCTGAAGGCCGCGATCGGGCGCCCGAGCGTCGAGGCGGTCCCCGAGGACCCCGGCGACCGCGAGCGCGTGGCGGCGGTGCTGCACCGCTTCGGCGAGGACGCCGCGGCCTCGGCCAACGGAGTCGCCGTGAGACTGCCCACGGGGGTGAGCGACCTGGCGGAGATCGTCCGCACGCTCGACTCCGAGGGCCTGCGGATCGCCGATCTGCGACTGCACGCGCCCACCCTCGACGACGTGTTCCTCGCCAAGACCGGGCGTTCGCTGGAGGGCGCCGGCGAGGTAGCGGGCGGGGACGGGGGCGATGCGCGGGCACCCAGGAGGAGCAGGCGAGCGCCACGCCGGTCGGCCTATGAGCAGCGTTCACGCCACGCAGATCGGCGTGCTGGCCAGGCGCTCGATGCTCAAGACGCTGCGCCAGCCGTTTCAGCTGTTCCCGATCGTGTTCTTCCCGCTGATCCTGCTGGCGGTCAACGCCAGCGGGCTGAAGGCGGCCACGCGCCTGCCGGGGTTCCCGACGCACTCCTACATCTCCTTCGCGATCGCCGTGGCGTTCATCCAGGGCGGCATGTTCTCGCTGATCAACACCGGCACCAACCTGGCGGAGGACATCGAGAGCGGCTTCTTCAACCGCCTGGCGCTGACGCCGCTGCGGCGGGTGTCGCTGATCGCGGGCCTGCTCGTGGGCGTGTCGGCGCTCGGCGCGCTGCAGTCGGCCGTGTACATCGTCATGGGCCTGGTGGCGGGCGCCCACCTGGACGCGGGCGTCGGCGGCGCGCTGGTGATCCTGGTGCTCGGCGCGCTGACGGCGCTGGGCTTCGGCGCGCTGGGCTGCGCGGCCGCCCTGCGCACCGGCTCGGGCGAGGCGGTGCAGGGCCTGTTCCCGCTGTTCTTCGTGTTCATCTTCCTGTCCTCGAGCAACCTGCCGCGCAACCTGCTGAGGACGGGCTGGTTCCACACGGTGGCCGACTGGAACCCGATCTCCTACCTGATCGAGGGCTTCCGCAGCCTGTACATCTACGGCTGGGACGGGACCGCGCTGTGGCGCGGCTTCGCGGTGGCCATCGGCCTGACGATCGTGTGCCTGTTCCTGGTGGCCGGCGCGCTGCGCACGAGGCTGCAGCGAACATGAGCCTGGGAACGGGTGGCGGCGCCGGATCGGCGTCCGGCGGCAGCATGTGGCGGGTGGCGCTGGCGATCGCGTGGCGGAGCCTGCACACGTACGTGCGCAGGCCGGACCTGTTCGTCCCGTCACTGGTCTTCCCGCTGATCTTCCTGGCGAGCTTCGCCGGCGGGCTCTCGGCGCTGGGCTCGGTGCCCGGCTTTCACTTCCCGGCCGGCTACACGGCCTTCCAGTTCGTGTTCGTGCTGTGCCAGTCGGCGATGTTCGCGGGGCTGTTCACGGGCTTCTCGCTGGCGTTCGACTTCGAAACGGCTTCGCCCGCAGGCTGATGCTGGCGGCCGAGGACCGTCGCGGGATCGCGCTCGGCTATGCGCTGGTGGCGCTCACCCGCGCGACGATCACGCTGGGCGTGGTGACGGCGGTGGCGCTGGCGGCGGGGATGCGGATCACGGGCGACGGCGTGGAAGTGTTCGGCCTGTACGGCCTGTCGGCGCTGCTGGTGCTCGTGGGATATGGCTGGGCGGCCGGGGTGGCGTTCCGCTTCCGCTCGATCCAGGCGGGGCCGCTGATGCAGACGCCGGTGTTCCTGATCCTGTTCCTGGCCCCGGTGTACGTCCCGCTGGGGCTGCTCAAAGGCTGGATCCACGTGGTCGCGAGCGTCAACCCGGCCACCGCCTTCCTGGATGCCGGGCGCGGCCTGATCTCCGGCGTGCACGACCAGACGGCGCTGGCCTTCATCTGCGCGGCGGTGCTCATCCTCCTGTTCGGGATATGGATGTTGAGCGGGTTGCGCAGCGCCGAAAACGCGACGTAGGGCGGACCTCGGCCCGGCGGGGGCGAGGCGCCCCTCAGTCGCCGGCCTGCAGTCGGCGCGCGAGCTCGTGCGCTTCGGACGTGCTCACGAGCACCCTGTGCAGGGTCCCCCCGTCGCCGACGGCGAACGACAGCCCGGGGATGCCGCGGCGCACGACGAAGGCCTCATCCAGGCGGACGGTGCGGGCGATGTAGCACAGCCAGGGCAGGCGCAGGCCGACCTTGATGCCGGCGCGCATGGCCTCCCGGACGGGGTCCTGCACGACGTGGACGTCGCTGACCTCGGCCCGCGCCACGCGGATGTTGCGCAGCAGCCCCAGCACCTTCTGCCACAGGGCCAGCCGCACTTCGACGTACTCCTCGCTCAGCTCTATGCGCACAGCCGAGAGCCTATAGTGCCGATCATGGAGTCCTCGGAGGTTCCCACCAGGGTCCTCGTCGTGGCGCACAAAACAGCCGCGACCCAGCCGCTGCTCGACGCGGTCAAAGAGCGGGCATCGCGCGGGCGCTGCAAGTTCACGCTGCTCGTCCCCAACTCCGCCCACGGACTGCACAGGGTCGTGGACGCCGAGGACCAGGGCGCGAGCGAGGCGCAGGGGGTGCTCGACGTGGCGCTGCCGAAGCTCAGCCAGGCCGCGGGCGCTCCCGTGGACGGGGTCGTGGGCGACCCCGACCCGGTGGCGGCGGTGCACGACGCGATCAACCTGCGCGGCTTCGACGAGATCATCATCTCGACGCTGCCCACGCACGTGTCGCGGTGGCTGAAGCTCGACCTCCCGAGCAAGATCTCCGGGATGGGCCTGCCCGTGACCACGGTCACGCCGGCCGACGACGCCTCCGCGTAGGGCCGTCCGGGGGGCCTGGACGGCCGAGACAGGGCGGCGCGGGCAGCCGGGGCCAGGGCCGCTATAGACGGCTGTCTGCATGATAGGTTCATGTTTCTATCTCACCCACGGATTCCCGCCAGGTAGCCGACTATCCATGACAGTTGTCTGTGGAACTTTCGTCTGCGTAGCGCGAGAGTTGGAACGGTGGAAACTGTCCGTAAACAATTTGCCGCCAACCTGCGGCAGCACCGTGACCGGGCGGGTCTTTCCCAGGAGGCGCTGGCGGACCTCTGCAACCTGCACCGCACCGAGATCAGCCTGCTGGAGCGCTGCAAGCGCTCGCCGCGGCTGGAGACCATCGTGATCCTCTCCCGGGGTCTCGAAGCTCTCCTCGCCGGCCGAGCTGCTGAAGGGGATCAGCTGACGGGAAGCTCGCGCGCCGCCCAGCTGGTCGCCAGCAGCTCGGGCCCGTCCCACAGGCGAGTAGCGTGCCAGCGTGCATCCTGGACAGGCGCCCCACGGCGGGGAGGAAGACGGCTACAAGTGGGTCGCCCTGTCGAACACGACGCTGGGCGTGCTGCTGGCGACGATCGACGCCTCGATCACGCTGATCGCGATGCCGGACATCTTCCGCGGCATCCACCTCGAACCGCTGGCGCCGGGCAACAGCTTCTACCTGCTGTGGCTGATCCTCGGCTTCCTGGTCGTGACGAGCGTGTTGGTCGTCAGCCTGGGCCGGCTGGGCGACCTGTTCGGGCGGGTGCGCATGTACAACCTCGGCTTCGTCATCTACACGGCCGCGTCGCTGTGCCTGGCGGTCGACTGGCTGACGGGGCGCTCGGGCGCCACCTACCTGATCGTGTTTCGCGTCGTGCAGGGCGTCGGCGCTGCGTTCCTGCTGGCCAACTCCGCCGCGATCCTGACCGACGCGTTTCCCTCCCACCAGCGCGGCCTGGCGCTCGGGATCAACAACATCGCGGGGATCAGCGGCCAGTTCATCGGGCTGCTGCTCGGCGGGCTGCTCGGACCGATCGACTGGCGCCTGGTGTTCCTCGTGTCGGTGCCGATCGGCCTGTTCGGGACCGTCTGGGCGTACCTGAAGCTCGAGGAACGCGGCGTGCCGCACAGGGCGCCGATCGACTGGCGCGGCAACCTCACCTTCGCGCGCGGGTCTGATCCTCGTGATGGTCGGCATCACCTACGGGATCCAGCCATACGGCCACCATGCGCTCGGCTGGACCAGCCCGCGCGTGCTGGGCGAGCTCGCCGCCGGGGTGGCCCTGCTGGTCGGGTTCGCGCTGCTCGAGCGCCGGGTGGCGGAGCCGATGTTCCGCCTGCCCCTGTTTCGCATCCGCGCGTTCACGTTCGGGGTGATGTCTAGCTTCTTCTCTGCGGTCGCGCGCGGCGGGCTGATGTTCATGCTGATCATCTGGCTGCAGGGCATCTGGCTGCCGCGCCACGGCTACAGCTTCACCCAGACGCCGCTGTGGGCGGGCATCTACATGCTCCCGCTCACGCTCGGCTTCCTGCTGGCCGGACCGGCGTCCGGCTACCTATCCGACCGCTACGGCGCACGGCCGTTCGCCACCGGCGGGATGCTCGTCGCGGCCGCCAGCTTCTTCCTGCTGGAGCTGCTGCCGATCGACTTTCCCTACCCGGCGTTCGCCGTGATCCTGCTGCTGAACGGGCTGGCGATGGGGTCGTTCGCGTCGCCCAACCGGGCGGGGATCATGAACAGCCTCCCCCCGGGCGACCGCGGCGCCGGCGGCGGCATGAACCAGACCTTCCAGAACTCCGCCCAGGTGCTCTCGATCGGGATCTTCTTCACGCTGATGATCGCGGGGCTGGCCTCGACGCTGCCGGCCAGCCTGTCGGCCGGCCTGCGCGCCCACGGCGTGTCCGCGAGCCTGGCCGGGCGGGTCGGCCGCCAGCCGCCGGTCTCGATCCTGTTCGCCGCCTTCCTCGGCTACAACCCGATCCAGAAGCTGCTCGGCTCCCATGCGCTGAGCCTGCTCTCGCCCGCCAACGCGGCGATCGTCACCGGGCGCTCGTTCTTCCCGCAGCTGATCTCCGGTCCATTCCGCTCGGGGCTGCACGCGGCGTTCGCGTTCGCGATCATCGCATGCGTGCTCGCGGCGGTCACCTCCTGGTCGCGCGGCAGTCGCTATGTCGCCGGCGAGGTGCCCGCCGAGCTCCACGCCGAGCATGCCAGGGCGACGGCGGCCGGGCCGGTCCCGTGAATCAGCCGAAGGCGTTCGTCAGGGTCTCGCCGGCTAGCCGCACCGGCTCCAGGTCCTGGGCGTCGTGCATGTTGAACACGAGCCCGTCCAGTCCCGCGTCGAGGTAGGCGCCCACCTGCTCGCAGACGGCGTCCGGGTCGCCGGCCACCACGTAACCGCGGTAGCGCTCGTCGTCCATGCCACGCGCCCTGACCATCGCTCGTCCCCTCTGCTCGGCCTGCTCGACCGTGTCGGCGATGACCAGGCCTCCGAGGCGGGTCTTCGTGATGCTCGCCGGGATCCCGGCCGACCGCCTGGCAGTGGCGCTCGAGGACCTCGAGCTTGTGCCGGATGGTGGACTCATCGCCGAAGAGGTTGCAGGCGTCGGCGTACCTGGCCACCAGCGCGAGCGTGCGTCGCTCGCCGCTGCCGCCGACGAGGATCGGGATGCCCTCGCGACGAAGCGGCCTGGGAACGTTGAGAGCCTCCCGGATCCGGTAGTGGCTGCCGCTGAAGCTGGGGGCCTCCTCGATGAACATGGCACGGCAGATCTGCAGCGCCTCCTCCAGGCGGTCGATCCGCTCCCCCACGGGCGGGTACTCGAACCCGTAGCCGGCATGCTCGTCCTCGTTCCAAGCCGCGCCGATCCCAAGGATCGCCCGCCCGCCGGAGACGATGTCCAGGGTGGTGACCTGCTTGGCGAGCAGGGCGGGGTTGCGGTAGGTCACGCCGGTGACCATCGTGCCGAGGCTGACCTTGCGCGTCCGCGCGGCGATCCCGCCGAGCAGCGTGTAGGCCTCGAGCATCGGGTCTGTCCGCGGGCCGACGTTTGCGATCTGGTAGAAGTGATCCATCACCCACACCGAGTCGAAGCCCGACTCCTCGGCCGCTCCGGCGATGTCGGCGACCCGCTCGAAGAGATCGCCGTCGGCGACTCCAGCGTAGGTGAAGCTCGGGATCTGAAGGCCGAAGCGGGTGACGCTCATCACGTTCCTTTCGTAGCGGAAGGTTGCAGTATGGTGCGCAGGCGGTGATGCGATGACCACCAACTTTGACGCCATCCGCGTCTGCGACTGCATGCACGCCGGCATCGTCAGCTGCTCACCGGACACGCCGCTCGACGAGGTGGCACGGATGATGGGCGACTATCGCGTACATGCGATCGCCGTCGCCGAGCTAGGTCACGGTCGCCCGTGGGGCACGTGGCGCATCGTGTCCGACATGGACGTCATGGCGGCGGTGGCCGGCGGGCAGGAGCCAACGGCCTGCCAGGTGGTCGCCGGGGAGGCGGTCACGGTCTCCGCCGACGAGCGGCTCGACCGCGCGGCGCAGGTGATGAGCGAGCACGCCGTCGCGCACCTCGTGGTCGTGGATCCGGAGGCCCATTACCCGGTCGGGATCATCTCGACGCTCGACGTCGCGTCCGCTTACGGAGACGGTCAGCGCCGCGGGGTCACGGAGGCCGTCGAGTGACCCTCGTCCGGTGAGCGAGCGTCGCCAAGAGCACGGCCTGAAGCGATCCGCGCGCGCCGCACGCCAGCTCAACCGGCACCCGAGGCTGGTGGCACCGGCACGACGAGCGCGAGAGCGAGTGATGGGCGGCGATCTGATCGCCGACCGGCTGTTCAGCGCCCTTGGTCGCCCAACCGACGTTGCGGCCCACCAGCTCGCGGCGCTCGGGAGCGAGTCGCGGGGCCTGCTGGGAGAGCTCGGACTGACGACCGTGCACGCCTGGCAGAGGGTTGCCGAGTCGCGGGGCCGCGGGCGCGGAGCGGCCGACGTCGCGGTGCTGTTCACCGATCTGGTGGGCTTTTCGAGCTGGGCTCTGGAGTCGGGCGACGAGCTGGCCATCACGCTGCTGCGCGAGGTGAGCGAGGCGATCGAGCCGGCGATCGTCGAACGAGGGGGCAAGGTGGTGAAGCGGCTCGGCGACGGACTGATGGCTGTATTTCGGGATGCTTCCAGCGCCACCGAGGCGGCGTTTGACGCGCGCGAACGCGCTGCGCCGATCGACGTGGGGGGCTACCGGCCCCAGCTTCGGACCGGCATCCATCTGGGCCGCCCGCGCAAGATCGGGGGCGACTACCTCGGTGTCGACGTCAACATCGCTGCGCGCCTGCTGGAAGCGGCCAAGCCGGGGGAGGTCCTCGTCTCCGGCCGCACCCTGCAGGCGCTCGACGCGGCCGCGGTGACGGCGACGAAACGACGCTTCAGCGCCATGGGCGTACCGAAGGACCTGACCGCACACGTCGTCGATCGGGCCGAATCGGCTACGAGCACCCCACGCGGCCACCAAACTCACACCGGGCGAACTTCCGGATCACGACAGCCGAACGCTGCGCTCAGGTGAGGGGCGTCGATCCCTGCAGGCGCGGTGGGGTCGCTCGCCACTGAGGGGCGTGCACCCGTTTCTCAACCGGTCGGGCCCGGTCGCTTTCGCCCACCGCGGCGGGGCCGGTGAGGCGCCCGAGAACACGCTGGCGGCATTCGAGATCGCCGTCGCGCTCGGGTACAGCTACCTGGAGACCGACGCCCATGTCACGCGCGACGGCGTGCTGGTCGCCTTCCATGACGAGCGCCTTGACAGGGTCACAGATCGCACGGGCGCGATCGCCGAGCTCGGCATCGTCGAGGTGGAAGCGGCCGATGCCGGCTACACGTTCTCGCCCGACGGCGGTGGCAGCTTCCCGTTCCGCGCTCGGGAGATCCGCGTCCCGCGACTCGAGCAGATCCTCGTGCGCTGGCCCGATGTCCGGATCAACATCGACCCCAAGTCGGATTCGTGCATCGGGCCGCTCGTCGCTCTCTTGGATCGCGTTGGCGCCTGGGAGCGCGTGTGCATCGGATCGTTCTCGGACCGCCGCCTGCGCCGGATCCGCGCGGCGGGCCAGGGACGATCGTGCACGTCGATGGGACCGCGCTCGGTCGCGCTCGCGCGCCTCGCCGCGACGTCCGGCACGATGGCGCGCCTGGGCGCCGACTGCGTCCAGGTGCCGATTCGCAGAGGACCTTTTCCGCTCGCCACCGAGCGATTCGTCCAGGCCGCGCACCGTGCGGGCCTGCCCGTACACGTCTGGACGATCAACGACCGGGCAACGATGGAGGACCTTCTCGACCTCGGCGTGGACGGCATCATGAGCGACCGCCTGCGACTGCTCGGAGACGTCTTCGCCCGCCGCGGCCTCCCGCTCGGTGGGAGCCCCGA
This sequence comes from uncultured Solirubrobacteraceae bacterium, assembly GCA_963711985.1. GTDB lineage: Bacteria > Actinomycetota > Thermoleophilia > Solirubrobacterales > Solirubrobacteraceae > Palsa-744. Next base: position 168,282 of record CAVQGG010000011.1, read on the forward strand.
CACGCACAGCTGACGCTCGCCTCGCGCCTGCGCACCGGCTCTGGCAAGCGAAAAAGGCGAAGCCGACGCGGGGACTCGAACCCCGGACCCCCTCCTTACCATGGAGGTGCTCTACCGGCTGAGCTACGTCGGCGTGGCCCCAGAGATCGTAGTCGTTCCCGGGGGATGGCCCTGGGCGATGGCTCAGGCGACCAACCAGATTGCGCCGTCGCGCATCTCGACCGGGAACGTCTTCAGCGAGCGGGCGCCGGCCGTCGCCTTGACGGCGCCGGCCAGCGGCTTGAATGCGCCCTGCGGACCACGCACCATCCTGCCGGTGCCAACGTCGTAGAGGGCCGCGTGCCACGGGCATTCAAGGCAGCCGTCGTCTGTCACGCGCCCCCTGCCCAGCGAGGCAAAGAGATGGCGGCAGCGATTGGACAGCGCGAACGGCTTGCCCCCGCTGATTCCGACCGCCAGGGCTCCGTGCGGTGTCTCCTCCACGACGGCGACCTGCGAGTCGCCGAGGTCATCGACGGCGACAAGGCGGACGGCGGACGGCTCGGAGGCGCTCATAGACGGATGGTCTCACACGCGCATGCCCGACGATTGGCCGCGGTGGCGGCGATAGATCTCGCGGATCCATTCGACCGCCGGATGGTCGGCGTGCGGCCTCAGGGCACCCCAGTCCGGCAGCTCCGGGTAGGGGTACTGAAGCTCCGCCGGCATGGCAAGCGGGAACAGCAGCGCCGCGGCGGTGAGGTCGGCGACGCTGAAGCTCTCACCGACGAGGTAGCCGCTGGGCTTCAGCTCGGCGACGATGCGGTCGAGCGCCGCCGTCAGCTTGATGCGGGCCCGCTCGGCGTCGGCCGGGTAGATCCGGTAGCGCCGTCGGGCGTAGACCAGCGCCCCGGGCAGCATCACCCGCATCAGCGCACGGGTCGTCCGGCCGCGACCGGTGGTGAGCAGGTCGCTCACCACCGGGGGCTCGCGCGCCATTCATAGAAGCCCGCACGGCGAAGCTCGTGTCCGGCTTCCTCGTCGAAGAACTCCTCGAGCTCCAGCGCCGCGGTTCGTTCCCGCGGATCGTCGGGATACAGCGCGGGCACCGGAAAGCTGCGCTCGAGCGCCGCGATGATGCGGGTGGAGTCGACGATCCGCTTCCCGTCGAGGTCGAGCACCGGCAGCGTCCCACGCAGCGAGAACGCCATCGCCCGCGGACCGCCCGGCAACAGCGAGCGCCGAACGTGCGAAACACGCTTGAAGTCCAGCGCCCAGCGCGCCTTCTCGTTGAAGTTCGAGAAGTTGTACTGCCATAGAACCGGCGTGGACATGGCCGACCTTGGCTCCGCCTACTCGCAGAGGCCAGCCGCCCGCAGCGCCTCGCCGTGATCGAGATAGGTGCGGTCGCGCGAGATCTTGCCGCCGCGAAACTCGAAGAGCATTCCCGCCGGCGCATCGAGCTGGACACCGCTGCCCCGTCCGCGTGCCTCGATCCGACCGAGCACGAGCACGCGGTCGCCGAGATCGCGAAACTCGTCAGCGAGCGCCCGGAACCACTCCCAGGTGTCGCGGGCCTCAACGAACCACGTTTCAAGCCCCTCGCGTCCCCTGTAGCCACCGCCCTCGACGGTCCCGGTCAGCGCCGGGAACCATTCGAAGTCCGAGGTGTACAGATCGTCGTAGGCGTCGAGATCGCGCCGGTTGAAGGCGTCTATTCCTCGCTTGACCAGCTCCACGTTCTGCTGCGACATCGCCTACCCCTGCGACTCGCTGCCAGCTTCAACGCTGCGGCGTGTGCGCTCGACCAGGTCGGGGCTCGTGGACTCCTCGGACATCACGTTGCCAGTATCCCGCAGACGGCCGAAGCCCCGCGAGACCGGGACGGCCGGTCGTCCCGGCCGCTATCGTGCCGCGCGAGATGCGCATCTTTCACCGAGAGCACGCCGGTCGGCCGGTCCGGGTCGCGTGGATGCTCGAGGAGCTCGGCGAGCCGTACGAGGTGACGATGATCACCCGCGAGGAGGGCCGTAGCGAGGAGCACCGCTTGCGCCATCCCCTGGGCCGTGTCCCCGTGCTGGAGGACGACGACGGGTTCCTGTTCGAATCGGCGGCGATCTGCCTGCATCTGGCCGACCTGCACCCCGAGGCCGGCTTGGTGCCGCCGCCCGGGACGCGCGACAGGGCGCTGGTCTACCAGTGGACGGTCTTCGCCCCGGCCGAGATCGAGCCGCCGCTGATCGAGGCCGCGATGCAGGCCGAACGCGACCCCGAGCGCGCGGCAGCAGCATCACGGCGCTTCGACGCCGCGGCGGGCGCGGTGTCGAACGCCCTGGAGGGCAGCGAATATCTCGTGGCCGGGCGTTTCACCGTGGCAGACGTGCTTGTCGGGACGGCGCTGGCGTTCGCGGCGCGCGTCGGGCTCGCGGACGAGCTCCCGGCGAACGTGAAGGACTACCAGGCCCGCCTCGCGCAGCGACCCGCCTACCAGCGCGCCGTCGCGCGCACGTCCGGCTGACGAGCTGAGCCTGGACAGGCAGAGCCACACCCTGGTGAGGAAGGGGTCTTCGGTTCGAGTCCGATGCTGGGCTCTCGAGAACTCCCGCCTACAGCCCGAGCATGCGGCGCCAGCGCGCGATACCGCCCGAGCGACTGGCGGCGGCATACAGATCACCGCGTCCGGCGTCCTGGAACTGCTTTGGCGACGGCCAGCGATCGCGATCGGCCAGGAAGCCCCGAAGCTCGCGCTCGATCAGAGTGTCGTTCCATGTGGTAGGGCGACCCCGGCGCGCGCCAGCCGCCCACGTCTGCCCGGCCGCAGAGAAGACGTAGCGCGTCGCCGAACCCGAACCGCGGGTCTCGAGAACCCTCGCTCCCAGCGCACCCGCGATACGGATCAACAGTTCGGTGAGCGCGGGAGGGTAGCGTCGATATCTGGGGCTGAACTCGATGGACGTACTCGCCATTTGCAAAAGGTCCTCCCGGCTAAAAGCAAAAAGAAACATGCTAGTTAGCAGGTGATTTATATGCTTCTACCAGCTAATGACATAATATTGGCGAACCGGGGTTTCGACCTCCGATCGCACAAAGCTGTGCGCGACGGGAGTCCCCCGGCGCTCGGCTGACCAGACTCCTCAGCGGTTCAAGAGCACCGGCGCAAGGCGCTCGAGCTGAACGAGCGCGGCGGTGGCATTCTCCGCGTAGACCTGTACGGCGACGTGGTCTGCGCCGGCGTCGAGGTGCTCGCGCACGCGTCCGGCGATCGCTTCCTCGTCGCCCCATGCGACGATCGCATCGACGAGCTGGTCGCTGCCGCCATCGGCGAGGTCGTCATCGCCATAGCCCAGAGTGCGGAGGTTGTTGAGGTAGTTAGGCAGCCTCAGGTACATCGCCATGTGCCGGCGCCCGATCTCGCGCGCGCGGGCGGGGTCCGTCTCCAGCACGACCACCTGCTCGGGAGCGAGCAGCGGCCGCGGGCCGAGGATGGCACGCGCCTTGGCGGTATGCGAGGGCGGGACGAAATACGGGTGGGCTCCGCCTGTGCGCTCGCGCGCCAGCTCGAGCATCTTCGAGCGCAGCGCCGCCAGCAGCACGGGCGAGGGATGCTCGGGAGCAGGCGCGCCGTAGCTGTGCTCGTCGATCGCCTCCAGATATGTGCGCATAGCGCTCAGCGGCTTGGCGTAGTCGTGGCCGCGTGAGTTCACGATCGGCGCATGGCTGACGCCGAGGCCCAACAGGAAGCGCTCCTGGTATGCCTCGTTGAGCGTGTTCGCGCCGTTGATCGCCGCGGTCGCATCCCGAACCCAGATGTTGGCGATGCCGGTGGCCACGACGATGCGCTCGCTCGCTCCCAGCAGGAGCGCCCCGTGTGAGAGCGCCTCGCGGTTGTTGGGCCCCTCGCCGAACCACGCCGCGCCGTAGCCCAGCTGCTCGATGCGGGCTATCGCCTCCCGCTCATCCCTGGCCGGCTGGAGAGCGATCGAGCCGAGCCAAACGCCGACCCGACCGATGCGATCTCGTAGTGCCTGCGCTCGCTCCTGCGGGATGGCGCTCATGGTCCCTCAAGTCCCTCACTGGGTCGCGATGCTGTCGCGATCGAGCGTACACACCCGCCGCGTGCGCCTCGCCGAAAAGCTCCCGCGATCACTCCCCGGACCCGATCGGCAGCATCGGTGACAGCGTCGCGACGGCGAAGTCGCTGCTCACCGCGGCCACCTCGTCCGGCACGGCCGCCAGGTTGACGTTCGTGGAGAAGCCCATCGCCGCGTCGATCGGGCGGAAGAAGTCGTCGAAGTGGCTTGCCACGATCGTGCGCGGCTGCAGACGCGGCAGGATCCGAGCCCAGTAGTCGCGCGTGAACCCGCGCCCGGCGATGCCTGCGAGGAACACGTCCACGCCATGGTGGTGGAGCGCCTCGTCGATCAGGTTGGCGCTGCCCTGGTGGTAGAAGGTCATCCCCGCGACCTCGATGTGAATGCCCCACACCTGGCCGCACCTGTACGCCGACGGGGAGAGCGCGTCGAGATGCTCGCACGTGAGCTCGCCGTCGAACGGCACCGCCAACCCCAGCAGCAGCTTCGAATGCACGCTCGGCACGAACGTCACCGTGAACGGCCCCAGCTCATAGCGACGGTCCGGCTCGACGTCGACGGCGCGCTCACCGAGGCCGTGCACGCGCATGAGGTTGACCAGCGAGCTCGAGCCGTACGCCGAGCAGTCGCAACGGCGCGCAATCGCCGGGACGTCCACCGCGTGGTCGAAGTGGGTGTGGCCGACGAGCACACCCACCACGCGGCCCAACGGTCTCAGGAAGCGCTCGTGCAGCGCCAGGTCCGCCAGCGCCGGTGCGCTCCGCAGCACGCTCGACAGCGGAACACGCGACACGTACGGATCTATATAGATCGTGTGTCCCTCATAGCTCAGCCGATAGCCGGCGACGCCGAGCCATTCCAGCTCGAGCCCCCGCGTCAGCTCGAGCGGCCTCGCCGCGAGCTCACGCATCGCGTCCGCGTCGTCGCGCTCCCGCTCGCCGCGATTGGCCGCAAAGCGTGCGAAGCTCGCGATCTGGTGGACGAGATCCGGCACAGAGACGGGCGCGCTCAGAGGACCGCCGACTGAGCGCTGCCGCCGACCATCCAGGTGAGTGTTGTGTGTGAGAGTCTCACCGAATCGGGTTCGATGTCACCTTCGACGTGCGTACGCATCGCGCAGCCGATCTTGCCGTGTATGGCCTGCGCCAGACAGCCGTACAGCGAGGTGGTCTTCACAGACCCCGATCCCGATTCTTCGAGCCAGGCCACCGCGCCCTGGGGCGAGAGCAACGTGCGAGTCCATGTCCTCGTTGGCGACTCGACGTAACCCCCCGCGCTCAGCTCATCGACATAGTCGCGAATGCTCGCCAGGCTCCCTGCCAGTCCCACGGCGGCGTTGGCCAGGACGAGCGTGTTGCTGGGTCCGTCGCAGTTCGAGACTTCGTACTTGAAGCACCCCCCCTCGTCCTCATCCCCCGTCTGCGTCGCGAGGATCCAAGGACCCGCAATCTGCAGGTGTTCCAGCGTCTTGTTCGCGACCTGCCCTTCCCCAAGGTTTTCGATCGGCACCCATTCATCGTCGCCGATGCGGACGGCTCGGTCGTCCCTGCGGTCGCACACCCAGACGGTGTCCACTCGCACCTCTTCCTGTTCGTGGCGGACACGGTAGACGACCACCTCACCGCTCACAGAAATGACCCGGGAGTGAGCGACGCCTGCGATGACATGGCCGCGCACCACGCACGGAGCGGGCCGCGCGGCGGTGGACGCACGGGCGCCGAGCGCAGGCGCCGAACCGGAGGGCGCGCGAGCGCCTTCGGAGGCGAGAGCCGCGGGATTCGTGGGCGCTGCATAGGTGCCGACGACCACCGATGCGTCGCTATCGACCGCGACGCAGATATTGGTCGGCGCGCACGCAACCGCGTCGAGGTAGTTTTCGTCGATCCGGCGTGTCGAGTAGGAGGATGTGAGCTCGGGCGGGCCGGCTGCGACGCGTACGCTACCGGGCGTGTACCCGCTCAGCCCGAGCGGCCCGACGTACACGCACAGCGAAACCGAGGCGCACGACACGTCGCCCCTGCTCTGCCTGAGCACCTCTGGGTGCTCGTTGCTTAGCTTCCACGCCCGCGCTCCCCCGGTCGGGTCCGTCGAGTACGCGATCGTCCCGAACTCGTCCACGGCGACGCAGAGCTGTATCGACGGGCAGGAGACGGACGTCAGCGCGGCATCGACCACCGTTGGCGCTATCGATGGAGACCCGGGACCGATCCCTTCGACCCCGGGCGCGCTCACCACCTGCGGGTCGACGTCCACGACGTGCCATGGCCGGTCGCGCGTCGGATGCGTCGAGGTGAGCATCCGGCCGGCCGAGTCGACCGCCACGCACAGCTCGACCGAGGGGCAGGCGAGAGCGGCGATCGTCGTGGGTCCAAACTCGCGGGAGTGCGAGGCGTCGATATGGGACATCTCGAGCTTCCATCTCGCGCCGGCGCCGGCACCGGCATCTGTGGAGGCGAACAGGCTGTTCGCCCCGGTGATCGCCAAACACAGCGATATGTCCGGGCAGGACACCGCGTCCACGTGGGAGCCGGGATCGATTGTCCTACCTGTCCAGGCGCCGGCCCCGGCGGCAGGGTCGGTCGAGCTCTCGATGCTCTCCGCTCCCCAGGCGAGGCAGAGCTTCGTCGACGGGCACGTCACAGCGCTCGGCGCGGCCGCACGGAGATGCGCGCCGTGCCACGTCGCGACGCCTCCGGACGGGTCGACGCTGGTGACGATGCCGCCCTCCTTGTCCACCGCCACACAGAGCTCCGACGAGGGGCAGGCGACGCCCGTGAATTCGACCGAGCCCGGGAGGACCCGCTCTGGCGCAGACCATGAGATCGGCGACGCGGCGCTCGCCCATCCGGTCGGGGCCAAGCAGGCGGCCGCCGCGGCGATGCAGATCGAGAGCGCTGCCCTCCCCATGGCCGCTTGGCGTGGAGGGCTCATCGCGGGAGACTAGCCGATCGACGAGGACGGTCCGCCAGCACCTCCACAGTTCCAACCTGCGACACCCCGTCTCTCCGAGCCCGCGGACGACGCTTCGATGATAATCACGTCATGGTCGATCCCGCCGGTGCCGAGTCGCGCTGGGAGATCCCGCGGATCCCCGCCTCGGCAGGCGCGATGATCTTCGATGAGACCGGCAGGCTGCTGATCTTGAAACCCAGCTACAAGCCGGGATGGACGATCCCTGGTGGCCAGATCGAGGAGACCGGCGAGTCGCCGTGGGAGGGATGCCGGCGCGAGACGCTCGAGGAGTGCGGCCTCGAGATCGAGCGTGGCCGGCTGGCCTGCGTCGACTTCCTGCGCACGCGCCCCGGCCGTCCCGGCGGTGTGCGCTTCCTGTTCGAATGCGGCCCCTTCCGCGATGAGCAGCTGGCGGCGATCGCTGTCGACGGCGACGAGATCGACGAGCACCGCTTCGCTGAGCTGGCCGACGCCACTGCGCTCCTCAGCGGCCCGGTGCGGCGTCGGGTTCGGGCGGCCGCCGGCCGCAAGCGCTGCGTCTATCTCGAGGAGGGGCGGCGCGTCAGGGGCGTGCGCAGCTGATGCCGAGCTGGCCTTGGCCTACGCCGCGTGCGTCCCGTGGCAGACGACGCGCGGGGACACCCGAGGGAAGAGGTGTCCCCGCGCCAGCTACAGCGCGCTGAGAGAGGGAACCTCCGCGCTTGTCAAGGCCGGTCGGCGATCAGGCGGATGCCAGCCGACTGGCCAAGCTGTTCAAGACCTTTCCTCACTGAACCCGACACATGGCCACGACAAGCACCGCGACGGCCGCCCAGGCGGTTGAGATGAGGATGAAGAGCACGTGATCTGGCTACCGATGTCGGGTCGCACTGCGTCGACGCCGTCGAAAACCTTGTCAAAGCTATGCATCTGTGAGTGTCTGCCATCGGGGCGCAGAAGTCCAAGACGTTTGCGGCGCGCTTGTATAGGATCCGCTTATCGCAGGTCAACGGCGCGGCGGGCGCCGCGCCGCGCGGCTTAGGAGGCGGCAATGAGCTTTAAGCGGGGGCAGCTGCGCTACTTCGTCACGGTCGCCGAAGAGGGCCAGATCACTCGCGCCGCGACGAAGCTCCATATCGCGCAGCCCGCGCTCTCGCAGGCCATCTCGCACCTCGAGTGCCAGCTCGGCCTCGTCCTGCTCGAGCGCCACGCCCACGGCGTCACGCTCACGGCAGCCGGCGAGGCGTTCCTTCGGAAGGCATGCCTCGCCGTGGACAGAGAGCAGGACGCCGCGCTGACGGCTCGGGCGCTGGCGCGAGCCGCCAACGGCATCATCGAGATGGGGTTCGTCGGGCCGCCGCCGATAGTGAGCACTCCAGAGCTGTTCGCGGCGTTTGCCGACACCCACCCCGAGAGCGAGGTCTCGTTTCGAGACCTCCCATTCCCGCGCGGAGCGACCCTCTCCTGGCTCGAGGAGGTCGATGTAGCGTTCTGCCATCCACCGACGGTCGACTCGGGCGTTCGCGTGCAGGCAGTCCGGGTCGAGCCCCGCGCGGTGGTGGCGCACACGAGTCATCCGCTCGCCCGGCAAACCGAGCTCACCGTCGCGGAGGTGCTCGATGAGACCTTCGTCAGCTACCACCCCGAGGTCCAGCGGACGTGGGCCGGCTTCCACAGCCTCGATGATCATCGCGGCACGCCGCCGCGCCACATGACCGTCGACCATGCGGCGGAGCTCCACTGCAGATGCTCGGGATAATGGCCACGCGCCGGGCGATCACGACGGTGCCCTTCTCCGACGCGAAGCTCGTTCAGCAGGTCCTGCCCGACGTCGTGGCGATCCCGCTGCGCGACGCCCATCCGGCGGTGGTCTCGCTGGTCTGGCGCGCAGACAATCACACCCCGCTTCTCCAGGCCCTCGTCGCGGCCGCCGGGAGTTTTGCCGTGGGCGGTGCCTAGCGGCGCGCGAAGGCGATGAGGGACGCGACCAACGGGTTACTACGGTCGCTGTGCCCGACCAGCATGATCGACGAAGGCTCGGCGTCGCGCAGGGGGATCGCCACTACCCCGGTCAGGAGGTTCGGAATAACCCGTGCGACGGACGCCGGTACCGTCGTGACAGCGCGGCGCACGGCGAGCGACGCGAGGATCTCTTGCACGCTGACTGCGCGGTCGGCGGTTACGCGTCGGGGCGATCCACCGCGATGGTCATCGAGGCTCCAGAAGCCCGCCCAAGCTGGCTCGATCGAGGGATGAAAGCCGATGAAGGTCTCATCGAGTACCTCCGCGACGGTGAGCTCCGCTCGCCGGGCGAGCGGATGACGCTTCGGTGCCAGCACAGCGCGCGGCTCGTGGCGCAGCGCTTTGGCCCAGACATCGGGATCGGTCGGCGGCAGGTGACAGACCGCCACGTCGACCTCCGAAAGCCACGACGACGTCGGAACCGACGGAAACGGGAGCTCTCGATAACGCACGTCGATCTCGGGATACGTTTCTGCAAACACTTCCAACGGGCCCGGACTGTCAAGCCCCGGCGGGGACCCTACGAACCCGAACTCGATGGTGCCCTGGGCGGCGCGCGCCAGCGACTGACCGGCGTCGGCGGCATCCGTTTCTGCGGCGATGACCTGCCGCGCCTTCTCGAGAAATGTCTCGCCCGCGGCCGTCAGCGTTACGCCGCGCGCATGGCGCTCGAACACCTGAAAGCCGAGCTCGGGCTCGAGGCCCGCGATCGCATGTGAAAGGGCCGGCTGCGCGATCTGGAGCTTGGCTGCTGCCCGAGTCATCTGGCGCTCCTCCGCCACGGTCACGAAGTAGCGCAGGTGGTTGCGCTTAAACGGCATCAATACCGCCCTGGGCCACCGCCGCCTGTCCAACCGACGACCCCCGACGACCGCCTCCCAGCCTGAACGAAGCCATAGGGAAACATTATCGGAGCTACGCGTGCGCTTATGACTCGCGTTGGGCGCCGGCGCCCTTGTGTCGGAGGCCGTTGGCGACATGATAGACATGCGCGTACATATGTCGGCCGAGGCTTTCATCGAAGCGAGCTGGGCGACGGCTCGACCGTCATCAAATACACCCCGACCGTTTCGAGCGAACTGCTCACACTCGGCCTCACGCAGGTCGCGACGGCCGGTGAGTCATCCATCGGCCTATCCAGCTCGGGCGAGGTCTACACGTGGGGCGCCGACATCTACGGGGACCTCGGGACTTGCGTCGAAGGTGGCCTCTCGTCTTCACCGGTCGCGGTAGACAGCGGGGCGGTCCAGGTGTCGGCGACATCCTGGAACATGATCGACCGCTGATCCTCGTCTGCGCCATACGATGATCGGCCATGAGCCTCGGGAGCGAGATCATTGCCCGGCGAATGCGCCTGCCGCGGGCGCAGACCCGCGATGTCGCTCTGCGAGCGCGACCTGCGCGTGCACGATGGACGACGGCGCCGTGCTGCTGGCCGACCGGTACGTCGCGCGTGCGACCCGCGACCGGCCGCAGCCGACGGTGCTCGTGCGCTCGCCCTACGGACGCGGGCAGCTGTTCGGCCTGATCTTCGGACGGCTGCTGGCCGAGCGCGGCCTGCAGGTGCGTCGTCCAGAGCGTGCGCGGCACGTTCGGCTCGCAGGGCGCGTTCAGCCCGTTCGACGAGCGCGCCGACGGCCTGGCCACGCTGCGCTGGATCCGCGCACAGCCCTGGCACGCCGAGCGGATCGGCATGATCGGACCCAGCTACCTCGGGCTGGTGCAGTGGGCCGTCGCGCCGGAGGCGGGAGACGACCTGGCTGCGCTGGCGATCCAGGTCAGCGCCTCGCAGTTCCACGGACAGACCTACGCCGGGCGGCAGCCTGGCGCTGGAGACGGCGGCCTCGTGGCTGGTGCTCGTCGCCGCCCAGGAGCGCCGGCTCGCTCCGCTGGCGATCGTCCGAGCCCTCCGCCGCCTGCCCAACCTGTTCGCGCAGCTGCCGATCGCCGACCTCGACGCGCGCGCCACCGGCGCCGAGGTGGCGTGGTTCCGCGAGGCGCTGGCCAGCCCGCGGCGCGAGGACGCCTACTGGGTCGCCGCGACTTCGCCGCGGGCGTCGACCGAGTGGCCGCGCCGGTACAGCTCATCGGCGGCTGGCAGGACATCTTCCTGCCGTGGATGCTCGAGGACTTCGCCGCGCTGCAGGCCGCCGGGCGCGCGCCGCAGCTGATCATCGGCCCGTGGACCCATACCGCCCCCGGGCTGCCTGCCGCCGGGCTGCGCGAGGGTCTGGGCTGGCTGCGCGCCCACCTGCTGCGACGATGACCGGCTCCTGCGGCCATCCCGCGTGCGGGTGTTCGTCACCGGCGAGCGCACCGGCGGCGGCTGGCGCGAGCTGCCCGGCTGGCCGCCGCCGGGCACGGGCGAGCGGCGGCTGTGGCTCGCGGCCGGCGGGCGCCTGCAGGACGTCGAGCCGGCCGGCGACGCCCGGGAGCCGGGACCGCTACCGCTATGACCCCGCCGACCCCACGCCGTCGCTCGGCGGACCCGTGCTGCTCGCGCGCGAGCCGGTGCGTCGACAACCGCGCGCTCGAGGCGCGCGCGCGACGTGCTCACCTACACCACCGCGCCGCTGCCCGCGACCGTGGAGGCGATCGGCCCGGTGCGCGTCGAGCTCTGCGTACGGGCCAGCTCGCCGCACTTCGACCTCTTCGCGCGCGTGTGCGACGTCGACGCCGGCGGCGCGTCGTGGAACGTCTGCGACGCGCTGACCCGCGTCGCACCCGGGCGCTTCGAGCCGGCCGCGGACGGCACCGCGCGCGTCGCCTTCGAGCTGTGGCCGATGGGCCACCGCTTCGCCGCCGGCCACCGCATCCGCCTGCAGGTCTCCTCCGGCGCGCACCCCCGCTACGCGCGCAACCCCGGCACCGGCGAGGACCTCGCCACCGCGACCGTGCTGCGCCCGGTCGACGTCGACGTGCTCCACGACCCCCAGCATCACTCGGTCTTGGTGCTGCCCGCCGCGCTGGCCCTCGCTCAGTGAGTCCGAGCCGGTCGCTGCATCGGCCTTGCGCGAGACACGAGCGTCATGGTGAAGCGCACAACCCACCCGCGGCTCAGGCCCGTGCACGTGGGCTGCTCCGGTTGGAACTACCGGGCCTGGCGAGACGAGCTGTATCCGCCGGGGCTGCCGGCCCGACGCTGGCTGGAGTGCTATGCCGAGCGATTCTCCACCGTCGAGGTCAACGCCACCTTCTACCGCCTCGTCAGCCGGGATGCCGTCGCGCATTGGGTCGAGCAAACGCCTGCGAGCTTCATATTCGCAGTCAAGGCAAGCCGCTACCTGACTCACGTCAAGCGCCTGTCCGACATCGCCCAGGGCGTCGCGAGGTTCTATGAGCGCATCGAGCCCCTGATCGAATCGGGTCGCCTCGGGCCGATTCTCTGGCAGCTGCCCGAGAGCTTCGCCAGGGACGACGAGCGACTGGCCACCGCGCTCGCCGCATTGCCCGACGGCCGGCACGCCTTCGAGTTCCGTCACCCGAGCTGGTTCGTCTCCGAGGTCTACACGCTGCTGCGCGAGCACCGAGCGGCGCTCGTGATCGGCGACCATCCCGATCGGCCGTTTCAGTCTCACGAGGCCACGGCGGGGTGGCGCTATGTGCGCCTGCACTGCGGCAGGCGCGGTGCACGCGGCAACTACTCGGAGAGCGAGCTGCGGATGTGGGCCGACCGCCTGCACGCCTGGCGCGCCCAGCGGGAGCTCTTCGTCTACTTCAACAACGACTGGGAGGCCTTCGCAGTCCGCAACGCATCGTGGATGCGGGCGCGTCTGCGGACACTTGCCGGCGAGAGGGGCGACGACGACGTCTAGCACCCTGGGCGGCCCGGAAGCGGACGTGTCCGGCGCGAGCGCGCCCGGAGACGTGTTTACTGGACCGCTGATGAGGCGCCGCGATGCACCAACGGCAAGCGCGCGAAAGCGTCCCGGCACCCCCGTGCGTGTGGCTGCGCGAGCGGCACTGTGTGCGGCGCTGGTCCTCGCGCTGGCTCCCGGGGTGGCCGAGGGCGCGAAGCTCAGGCCGACTCCTGCGAAGCCCGGGCCGATCCCGGTATCGGTGTCGGCCGAAGCCAGCGAACCCGGGGCGCCGGTTCCGCAGGACTTCCTGGGGCTGTCGTTCGAGGTGGCGAGCCTGCCCCAGATAGCCAGCTACGCGGGCGGCGGGGACCTGGTCACGATGCTGCGCTCGCTGGGCGTCGGCGTGCTTCGCTTCGGAGGCGTGACCGCCGACGAGGACGTCGCCTGGACGGACGTGCCACACCCCGCCCGCCTGGGCGTCGAGCGTGCTGGAAGCGGGGAACCTGCGCGAGCTCGGCAGCCTGGCCGCGCAGAGCGGCTGGCACATCCTGCTCACGCTCGGGCTCGGTCACTTCGAACCCGAAGCTGCGGCACGCGAGGCGGCGGCGGCGAAGGCGGCGCTCGGGGAATCGCTCGAAGCGATCGAGATCGGCAACGAGCCGGACTCCTACGCCAAGCACGGGGGCCTGCGCTCGACCGTGGACGTTCGTGCAGTACGACGAACAGGTCGCCGCCTATCGCAGCGCGATCGAAGCGCGGCGCCCGGCATCCCGCTCGCCGGTCCGGACATCTCGGGGTCGGGCGCATATGAAAGTGGGGGCTGGGCGAGGCGATCTATCAGCGGCCCACGCTGCTGACCGGACACCACTACCCGCTCAGCTGCGCGGAACAGCCCGCGCCGACGATCGCCGGCTGTTCAGCCCGCAGATCCGCCTGCTGGAGGAACGCCTCGCTGCGTCGCTACCTGCGCATCGCGCAGGAGACGCGAAGTCCCGTTCCGCCTCGATGAGACGAACAGCGTCTCCTGCGGCGGGGTGCCGGCATCAGCGACACGTTCGCGTCGGCGCTGTGGGCGGTCAGCTACCTCGACCCAGGCCATGAGCATGGGAGTGGCAGGGATCAACCTGGAGGGAAACCCCGCCAACTGCGAAGGCTACACGCCGGTGTGCGCGCCGAGCAGCGGAAGACCTCACCGCCGGCGAGTTGGTCGCGCAACCGGAGTGGTATGCGCTGCTGCTCGCCCGGGCGCTGATCGGGGAGCGCCCGGTTCCTACGATCATCGGCCCACCCGACCGGCCGAGCATCGTGGCGAGCACGTTCCTCGCCGCCGACGGGACGCTTCGGTTCGTGATAGTCGACGACGACCCGCCGGGAGCGCGCGGGGTGGCGGTGCATCTGCACGTGGGAAGCGCCTTTCACGGCGCGAGCATCCTGTCGCTGACCGCGCCTTCGCCCGAAGCGCTCTCGGGCGTGCAGCTGGGAGGTCGAACGGTGGCGGCGAACGGCACATGGAGCCAGCCGGCGAGGCTGCCCCACGCACCCAACGAGGACGGGGTGATCACGGTCGACATCCCGCCCAGCAGCGCCGCGCTGCTCACCGTGTCACCGGAGGGCAAAGCGAGCGGCGGGCGCATCGGGCGCTGACCGTCTCGTCGGCACCAGTACGCCACGCCGGCACAGCCGCTCGCCTGGAGGTCCGATGTTCGTCGAGACAGGGCGCTGGTCCGTCTTATGTAGCCCTGATTGGGCCGATGCAGATACGTACGCCACACCGAACGAGGCACAATGCGGACAGACCACATCGCACAACTCCTGCGTGAGTCGCTCTATGAGGTCGACGACCACGACATCGCTGGGGCGATCCTCGCCCGGGCGCTCGCTCGCCAGCTGGTACCGGAGAGCGAGTTCCGAAACGACCGGCCGGGCAAGGCCACCCGACCGCGCGACGTGCGCTCGTTCCGTCACAGCGCGCGAGCACGCTCGTTTCACCTCGTCGATCCACGGCGAAGCTCGCCTCATCGCTGAGAGCGCTGCCGCTCGGCCGAGGTTAAGCGGCCGGACAACGGACTTGGCCGTCCGGTGCAGAGGCGATCATGGCCGACATGGCCGCTCCAACGCCGCGCGACGGCTGGCGAGCTGACGGGTGCTTCCACTGCACGGGAGAAGGTCAGCGGGGCGATCAGCAGATGAAGTCCGGGAACGCCGCGATCTTGAACCACGAGATTGACGGCCGCGCTCTCAGGCTGTTCCTGGGGGCGCGGGGGCGAGTTGTCTACGAGGGCGAGTTTGAGCTTGCACCGGACGCGCCCTTCTATACGACCGATGCTCCGGAGACCAAGAACGGACCCGTGCGAAACATAATCGTGTTCCGGCTCCGGCCTTTGGACGTGCGGCCCAAGCCGAGCTCGTCAAAGCTCGGTCGCATCGGCAATGCCGGCGTCGAAGACGTTCCCGTCGAAGAGCAGTGGACAGAGAAGGCCTTTGTGGCACCGAGCCGGGAGGCGTATGACGCTGAGCAGAGAGAGCAGGCCCTCGTGTTGGCGTTTCGTGACTATATGGTGAGTCAAGGTCACGAGGTAAGTCGATTGAAGATCATGCCACCGGGCGAGGCTATGCCGTTGTTCTCGGATCTGATCGATCGCACCACCAAGACGTTGTTCGAGGCGAAGGGCACCGTCGAGCGCGGGGCGATCCGTATGGCGATTGGCCAGCTCTTGGACTACAGCCGATTCGTACAGCCAGCAGCGCGCCTCATCCTCGAAGCCTCCCTCAACTTCAAAGCATTCGAACAGCTCGGGTTGACACTTGCAACAACCCAAACCAATAGCGAAGCGGTAGAGGTGAACGCGGTTGTCTAGGCGCACGATCGGCCTCGTCAGGCCGAAGGTGGCAGGGGCGGCGCGGACCACGTAGTGCCCGTGTTCGGCCGCGGTCCACGCGAGCACGACATTCTCGGTGGAGAGCCACACGAGCGCAACGCTGCCGGGGCTGTCGCCCACCTGCTGCGGATCGGCAAACGACGCGAGCAGCTCCGGCGCCCCGAAGCGCACGCCGACCGCCGAACGGTCCAGGTACACCCGCGTGCTCGCCGTGGAGCCCTTGCGGACCTCCATGCTCGACCAGAGGATCATGCCGCGGTAGTCGTCGCTGACCACGGCCTGCAGCTGCGGGTCGGGAGCGCTGGACCCGACGCGCTGGGTCGGCTCGGGGCGCCCGGATCTGCGCAGCACATGGGCGAAGATCGCGCGTAGACTCGTAGACTGTTAGGCTACTTGCGTCGGGGTTGAGCACTGCTCCGTCGGGGTTGAGCACTGCTCCGTCGGGGTTGAGCACTGCTCCGTCGGGGTTGAGCACTACTCTGGAGAGTGGAGGCATCGGATGCCGAGAGAGCGTGGCCTGCTGAGACGGCGTCGAGTCGGGGTCCGAGATGGCCGGTGGCGGGCGCTGCCTGTCGCGGGCGTGGTCGTCTGGCTCTGCCTGCTACTCGCCGGCCCCGCCTCGGCCCAGATCTATCGCTGGGGCACCGAGGGATACAACTCGACCCAGCTGGTTCCGTTGACGGTCACGGGCCTGCCCGAAGCCCCGACGGTGATCGACGCGAGCAACGCGAGCAGCTACGCGCTGGAGCCCGATGGCAGCGAGTGGGCATGGGGCGCGGCCGCCAAGGGCCAGCTCGGAGACGGCGACAGGAACGTCAAACACGCCGATATAGCGGTCCCGGTGGACTTTCCAGAAGGCGTCAAGATCGTCGCTATCGGGGAGGCGCGCTCCAGCGGCTTCGCCGTCGACTCGACGGGACAGGGCTGGGCATGGGGAGAAGGCGGGAGCGCCATGTTCTGCCCCGGCGAACCCGGCGCAGACAACACACGGGGGATAGACACGCCCGAGAAGGTTCCTGGCATCACCGACGCTGTGGCGGTGCAGGGCGGCGAAACGCATGTGCTGTGGCTGCTTGCGAACGGGACTGTCGTGGGATGCGGGGACAACGCATCTGGCCAGCTGGGGCTCCCCAAGTCGGTAAAGCAAGCCACGAAGCCGATGCAGGTGCCTGGGTTGACTGATGTGGTCGAACTCTCCGCCGGGACCCGGCATTCCCTCGCGCGTACCGCCTCCGGCAAGGTCTACGGCTTCGGCTCCACCAAAGAAGGCCAGCTCTGCCTGGGCAAGCCCGCCAACGACGCGCATAACTATGTCTTTGCACCCACCGAAATCCCGCTGCCGGGCGCGGCGAGCGACATCTCCGGCGGCGGCAACAACACCGAAGAAGACGGACACTCCCTGTTCCTGGTCGAAGGCGTCCCGTACGGCTGTGGTGCCGATGAAGAGGGCGAGCTGGGCGACGACTCGACCGTCATCAAATACACCCCCACCGTTTCGAGCGAACTGCTCACACTCGGCCTCACGCAGGTCGCGACGGCCGGTGAGACATCCATCGGCCTATCCATCTCGGGCGAGGTCTACACGTGGGGCTCCGACATTTACGGGGACCTGAGCAACGGCAGCGAAACGGAACCCTCGCTCTCGCCGATCCCGGTTGCGAGCGGTGGAGCCGAAGTGTCCGCCACCTCGTGGAACATGATCTACCGCAGCCCCAACCCGCCAACGGTGGTCACGGGCACAGCCTCCGCGGTCACGCAGACCACCGCGACACTCGGCGGCAGCGTGAACCCCAACAGCGGAGAAGTCAGCGAATGCAAGCTCGAATACGGCACCAGCACCTCCTACGGCTCCAGCGCGTCGTGCAGCCCGTCGCCGGGGTCCGGCAGCAGCCCGGTGGCAGTGCGCGCCGAACTCAAGGGCTTGGCCGCTAGCACCACCTACCACTTCCGCATCGTGGCGAGCAACACCGGCGGCACCAGCAAAGGCAGCGACCAAACCTTCACGACACTCCCCAACCCGCCAACGGTGGTCACGGGCACAGCCTCCGCGGTCACGCAGACCACCGCGACACTCGGTGGCAGCGTGAACCCCAACAGCGGAGAAGTCAGCGAATGCAAGCTCGAATACGGCACCAGCACCTCCTACGGCTCCAGCGCGTCGTGCAGCCCGTCGCCGGGGTCCGGCAGCAGCCCGGTGGCAGTGCGCGCCGAACTCAAGGGCTTGGCCGCTAGCACCACCTACCACTTCCGCATCGTGGCGAGCAACACCGGCGGCACCAGCAAAGGCAGCGACCAAACCTTCACGACACTCCCCAACCCGCCAACGGTGGTCACGGGCACAGCCTCCGCGGTCACGCAGACCACCGCGACACTCGGTGGCAGCGTGAACCCCAACAGCGGAGAAGTCAGCGAATGCAAGCTCGAATACGGCACCAGCACCTCCTACGGCTCCAGCACCGCCTGCAGCCCAGCACCCGGGTCCGGCAGCAGCCCAGTGCCAGTCACCGCCCCGGCCACCGGTCTGGCCGCGAACACCACCTACCACTTCCGGATCGTGGCGAGCAACGCCGGCGGCACCAGCTACGGCAGCGACCAAACCTTCACCACGCTCCCGGACCCGCCGACGGTGGTCACGGGCACAGCCTCCGCGGTGTCGCAGACCTCCGCGATACTCGGTGGCAGCGTGAACCCCAACGGCGGGGAAGTCAGCGAATGCGAGCTCGAATACGGCACCAGCACCTCCTACGGCTCCAGCACCGCCTGCAGCCCAGCACCCGGGTCCGGCAGCAGCCCAGTGCCAGTCACCGCCCCGGCCACCGGTCTGGCCGCGAACACCACCTACCACTTCCGGATCGTGGCGAGCAACGCCGGCGGCACCAGCTACGGCAGCGACCAAACCTTCACCACGCTCCCGGACCCGCCGACGGTGGTCACGGGCACAGCCTCCGCGGTGTCGCAGACCTCCGCGATACTCGGTGGCAGCGTGAACCCCAACGGCGGGGAAGTCAGCGAATGCGAGCTCGAATACGGCACCAGCACCTCCTACGGCTCCAGCACCAGCTGCAGCCCAGCACCCGGGTCCGGTAGCAGCCCAGTCGCGGTGTCGGCGTCCATCACGAGCCTGGCCGCGAACACCACCTACCACTTCCGGATCGTGGCCACCAACGCCGGCGGCACCAGCAAAGGCAGCGACCAAACCTTCACGACACTCCCCAACCCGCCGACGGTGGTGACCGGTGTGGCGTACGGGGTCTCGCAGACCTTGGCGGCCTTGGATGCGACGGTGAACCCGAATGGTGGGGAAGTCAGCGAATGCAAGTTCGAATACGGGACCAGCACCTCCTACGGCTCCAGCGCGTCGTGCAGCCCGTCGCCGGGGTCCGGCGGCAGCCCGGTGGCAGTGCCGCGCCGAACTCAAGGGCTTGGCCGCTAGCACCACCTACCACTTCCGCATCACCGCGAGCAACACCGGCGGCACCAGCTACGGCAGCGACCAAACCTTCACGACACTCCCCAATCCGCCGACGGTGGT
The DNA here is from genome assembly GCA_963711985.1 of uncultured Solirubrobacteraceae bacterium. GTDB lineage: Bacteria > Actinomycetota > Thermoleophilia > Solirubrobacterales > Solirubrobacteraceae > Palsa-744. The sequence goes on from CAVQGG010000011.1 coordinate 187,516, forward strand.
CACGGGCACAGCCTCCGCGGTGTCGCAGACCTCCGCGATACTCGGTGGCAGCGTGAACCCCAACGGCGGGGAAGTCAGCGAATGCAAGCTCGAATACGGCACCAGCACCTCCTACGGCTCCAGCACCACCTGCAGCCCAGCACCCGGATCCGGCAGCAGCCCAGTCGCGGTGTCGGCGTCCATCACGAGCCTGGCCGCGAACACCACCTACCACTTCCGCATCACCGCGAGCAACACCGGCGGCACCAGCTACGGCAGCGACCAAACCTTCACGACACTCCCCAACCCGCCGACGGTGGTCACGGGCACAGCCTCCGCGGTCACGCAGACCACCGCGACACTCGGCGGCAGCGTGAACCCCAACAGCGGAGAAGTCAGCGAATGCAAGCTCGAATACGGCACCAGCACCTCCTACGGCTCCAGCACCGCCTGCAGCCCAGCACCCGGGTCCGGCAGCAGCCCAGTGCCAGTCACCGCCCCGGCCACCGGTCTGGCCGCGAACACCACCTACCACTTCCGGATCGTGGCGAGCAACACCGGCGGCACCAGCAAAGGCAGCGACCAAACCTTCACCACGCTCCCGGACCCGCCGACGGTGACCACGGGCACAGCCTCCGCGGTCACGCAGACCACCGCGACACTCGCCGGCAGCGTGAACCCCAACGGCGGGGAAGTCAGCGAATGCAAGCTCGAATACGGCACCAGCACCTCCTACGCCTCCAGCGCCAGCTGCAGCCCAGCACCCGGGTCCGGCAGCAGCCCAGTGCCAGTCACCGCCCCGGCCACGGGCCTGACCGCGAACACCACCTACCACTTCCGGATCGTGGCGAGCAACGCCGGCGGCACCAGCTACGGCAGCGACCAAACCTTCACCACGCTACCCAACCCGCCAACCGCACCGGAATTCGGGAGATGTATAAAAGTCACCGCGGGCACGGGCAAATACGCGAACTCCAACTGCACCGCCCTGCAGGGGAAAGAAGGCTATGAATGGTCCCCGGGAGTCCTGAAACCTCGCTTCACGACCGAAATCACGTCAGGTTCAGTCACACTCGAAGCAGTTATGGGCTCACAGGTGACGTGCAATACCGAGGCCGGCACAGGCGAATACACGGGGCTGAAAACGGTGGGTGGCGTGGTCCTCACGCTCACAGGATGCGAACTGCTCGGCGACCAATGTTCCAGCGCGGGTGCCCTCACGGGAGAAATCGTCACGCAACCACTCGAAGGCGTGCTGGGTATCGACAAACTCGGCGCGACCAGCAGCCAGGACCTGATCGGCCTCGACCTGTTCCCCGTAGGGAGAACCGGGTCCGTCATGGAATTCAGCTGTGGTGTGACTGCGGCATCGGTGCAGGGCTCGGTGATCGTGCCAGTCAAAGCGGACACGATGCTGCGGACGTCCGCCCTGAAATACTCAGCGGCTAAAGGCAAACAGAAACCGGAAAGCTTCGCTGGAGAACCGAAGGACATCCTCGAAGCCTCCCTCAACTTCGAATCATTCGAACAGCTCGGGTTGACACTTGCAACAACCCAAACCAATAGCGAAGCGGTAGAGGTGAACTCGGTTGCCTAGTACCGGCTTCGCAGGCGCCATATCGCCAGACCGAGGAGCGTCAGCGCGACCACGGCGGCGGCGATCCGCAACCAGTGCGTCCCGCCGCCCCGCAGCGTGACCGCGGTAGAGGGCGAGCGTCGAGGGTATCCCGCGGCGCCGAGACTCACCGCATACTCGATGGCGGGGTGCGCTCCCAGCGTGCGCCATACGGCCACCGCGTAGTCGTTCGAAGGATCGACCGCGACGCTGGGGGCGACGTTCGGGCCCGCCGCGGCGATCATCTCGGGTTCCTGGAACCCGAGGCGGTCACCAGCGCCGACGAGCATGCGCGCCGCCCACAGCTGCGTCCGGCGTGGATCCAAGGCGCCGCCAAGGCGTGGCGCGCTCCTCCAGATCGCGACCGCCTCGCCGGCTGGACCAGCGGCAAGAGCGGCCAGCACGGCCTGCGCATGGGCATCTGACAGGCGCACGATCGGTCTCGTCGGGCCGAAGGCCGCGGGGGCGGCGCGGACCACGTAGTGCCCGTGTTCGGCCGCGGTCCACGCGAGCACGACATTCTCGGTGGAGAGCCGCACGAGCGCAACGCTGCCGGGGCTGTCGCCCACCTGCTGCGGATCGGCAAACGACGCGAGCAGCTCCGGCGCCCCGAAGCGCACGCCGACCGCCGAACGGTCCAGGTACACCCGCGTGCTCGCCGTGGAGCCCTTGCGGACCTCCATGCTCGACCAGAGGATCATGCCGCGGTAGTCGTCGCTGACCACGGCCTGCAGCTGCGGGTCGGGAGCGCTGGACCCGACGCGCTGGGTCGGCTCGGGGGGCCCGGATCTGCGCAGCACATGGGCGAAGATCGCGCCGTTCTGCTGCCAGGCGAGGAGCACTTCTGACCGGTAGTCCATCGTCGCCGTCAACGCGCTCACGCGGCCAGCTTGAATCGGGATCAACCGCGCGGGCCCGAAGCTGTGCTGAAAGAAGCGCTCCACGCGCACAGCGATTGCCGGCCCCGGCACCACGGTGGCGATCGCTACATCCCCGAGGTAGGCGCGTGTCAGCGCAAACGGAGAATCCAGCCCGGGGAGCGACGTCGGCGAGCCCAACGGCTCGGTAGCACGTCCTTGCGCCACCGCGATCGCCCCCCCGGCGGACGCGCCGGGGGAGTGCACCGCGGCGGCGACCGCGACCCGGCCGAAGCTCGCGCCGACAGCCGCCACCCGGATCCCGGAGGAGCCCTCGAGCGGCTGCGTGCTTGCGAGCGTCGCCTGGTCGGTCGATCCGACTGCGGCGACGGACAGGCCCCAGGACGGGCGCGCCGAGGGCGTGGAGGGCAAGCCGCAGGGGGATGGGTCGGACGTCCACACGATCGCTCCGGCTCCCGTGGGCGTCGACGGACTGTCGCTCGGGAACGCGACCTGCGGTCCGCTGGCGAGCGTACATTCGGCGAGCACGCTCGGATCAGACCACGTGCGCTGGCTCCCACGCACGAGCGACACGTAGGCGCCGCGCGCGCGATCTGCGCGAGTACCTGGCTTGCCTGCGGCCGGCCCGGAAAGCAGACCGCCGAGCGCCGCGACGCTCATCAGCGCCGCCGCGGTCGCCAGCCTCGCAGACCTCGCGCGGAGCGCGCTCACTTCACCGGATGAAGACACGTATGTACGCCCCACCGCCTGACAGCTGCTGCCGTCCTTACGCTTGCGCGTCGTTGTTCGTGGGACTGATTCTGCCAACATTGCAACGGGGCCACCCCTTGGATGTACCGTGTATAAATGCCCAGCTGTGTCACCACGGTGGACGTTGACGGAAGGTAGCCGCGCGCGCGGGAGCGCGAGCCACGGCGGCCGCCGGTGCATCTCGACCCTCGTTGCAAGCGCGGCGCTCGCGCTCGGCGTGCTCGCGCATGCCGGGTCGGCGGCCGCTTCCGCGGGTCTCACGTTCGACGGCTGCATCGGCGATCTCCAGGGCGGCTCCGGGTGCGTGGCCACCAATCCGGTAGGAGCGCTCGACGGCGCGGCGGACGTGGCGTTGAGCAAGAACGAAACGCAGCTCTACATGACCGCCGAAGACGGGCTGAACGACTTCACGCTCGACGGCGCCGGCAACCCCACCTTCACGGGATGCATTGGCGATCTCGGCTGCTCCGGGTCGGGCGTCGGTGCGCTCGAACTCGCCGACGGACTGGCGATCAGCCCCAGCGGAGCACAGCTCTACCTCGCCGCATACGACGCCAGCGACCTCAGCGTGTTTAACCTCGCCACCGGCGGCCCGAGCTTCGCCGGCTGCGTCGGCGAGTTCAACGGTTGCGCGGCGACGAGCCCCGCGGACGCGCTCGCCCGCGCGACCAGCCTCACGATGACCCCGGACGGCAGGCAGCTGTACGTGGTCAGCCTGGGACAGTTCCCCCTCGGGGAAAACGGACCGCGAGAACACGACGTCAGCCACTTCACGCTCGACGCCGCCGGCAACCCCAGCTTCGACGGCTGCATCGGCGAACCCGGCGGCTGTACGGCGGTTCCAATCGCGCATGCTCTCGAAGGCACGTCGGCGGCGACCGTCAGCCCAGACGGACTGCAGCTCTACGTCGCCGGAACGAGCGACATCAGCCACTTCACGCTCGACGCTGAAGGCAACCCCAGCTTCGACGGCTGCATCGGCGACAACCCCGGCTGCACCGCGACCGCCGTCCCCCATGCGCTGTACGGCGCCAACCGGCTCCTGGTCAGCCCCAACGGAAGCAGCTCTACGCGACGAGCGGGAGCGGATACGACGTCAGCCACTTTTCGCTGAACGCCGCCGGCGACCCCACGTTCGTCGACTGCATCGGCGACCTCGTCGGTTGCGGCGAGACCCGTCCGTTGAACGCACTCGAAGGCGCCGCAGCAGAGGCGCTGAGCCCCGACGGAACACAGCTCTACGTCGCGGCCGATTACGCCCTGGACCGCTTCACGCTGGGCGTCGCCGGCGACCCCACGTTCGTCGGCTGCATTGGCGATCTCCCGGGATGCCCCGGAGCGAGCCCGGCTGAAGCGCTCGACGACGGACAGTCGATCGTATTCAGCGCCAACGGAACGCAGCTCTACCTCGCCGCCACCGGCGCCAACGCACTCGACCACCTCACCGTCGGGCCGCCCCCACCGGCTCCCCGCCTGCCCTCCAACGCATTCAGCTTCGGCAAGCTCGAGCTCAACAAGCGACGCGGGACCGCGACGCTGGCGGTCCGCGTCCCCGCTCGGGGCAGCATCCAGCTCTCCGGTCCAGACGTGCGGACGGTCTTCCTGCAGGGGCCCGCCGCCGCCAGGCTCGCGCTCACGCTGACGCCGACCGGCGAGGCAGCGACGCTGCTGAGGCGCACCCACAGGGCCACAGTCGCCTTCGAGGTCATCTACACGCCCCTCTTCGGCGATCCGCGCACGCAACGCAAGACGGTCCGACTCGTCCAGGAGGGCGCCGCCCCGGCCCGCAAGGCCAGTGCGCCCGCCTGCCAGGGCAGGGCCAGGCGCGTGCGGCCCGGGCACGTCAGCTTCTCGTTCAGCTGCGAAAGCGAAGTCAGCGCGTTTGAGATACAGGCCAACCGCGCGCTTCACTCCGTCTATGACCCGAGCTACGTGTTCGGCTGCGAACGCAGCACGTCCAGGTCGTTCTCGTGCGAGGACATGCACACCGGCGCCGAAGAAGGAGGATCGGGTATCGCCACCGTGAGCGAGCCCCTCTGCCGCCCTGGCGCACACCTCGTTCTGCGGGTCACGCCGACCTTCGACTTCGAAGACCAAGGCCCGCCCCGGCCGACGCTCACGCTGAAGGGGCCTTGCTGAACCGACCACGGACTGCGGGCCGAGCGGAGCCTCGCGCCCCCCGGGTGTAGACTGCGCCCGGGATGAGCGCGCTATACAGATCGCCCGCGTCGCGGGGGGTTTGGCAACTGGGAGTGATCCTGCTCCTTCTGCTCGCGCTGAGCGCCTGGAGTCTCGCGCGTGCGCCGGCCAATGCCATGGCCGCCGGCGGCGTCTTCAAGGGGACCGCCGAGGGGATCCTCGTCGGCGACAGTGAGCTTGCATCCGGCGAAGTCACGTCGTCCAGCGCCACCAACTATCAGGTCGAGCTGAGCTTCTCCTTCAGCGTGGGCTCGGGTGGCGATGTGAGCGGCACCGGCAACGGTTACTACAGCGACGCGCACTGGCACCTGTCCGGCGTCAACGGCAAAGAAGGCCCGTTCGACTGCGAACCGCCGGTCGCGGCCGAACCGTTCAAAGTCGAGGTCAGCGGCAACAAGAGCGGTCACGACGTGCTCCTCGATCTGGCCATCCCGGATGCGACCGAGACCAACGAAAACTACGAATGCGGCTCCCATTACAGCGGCTTCGCCACCACCAGCCACTACATGGCCGAATCCCTCGAACTGATCGGTGGCAACGCGCTGCGCATCTCCACCACCGCCCCCACGTCGCTGACGCGTGAAAAACCGGTCGAAACCGGCGACTCCGAAGACCACCACACCTACCTGCACATCTGGTCCTTCTCCGTCACGCCGCCCGGCAGCGGCGGCGGCTCGGGGACGGGAGAAGGCGGGAGCAGCGGCTCCTGCTCGCTGTCGCTGACGCGCGTCGCCGCCAGGCCGTCGCCGGGGCACGCGGGCAAGCCGATCACGGTGTCCTTCCACGTCTCCGCACCGGCCAAGACCGCGCTGCTGGTCGCGCCCGTGGGGGCCACGGCGAGCACCGTCGCGTCCCTCACCGTCGCCAAGGGGCTCAACCAGCTCGTCTGGGGCGGCTGGCTCGGCACGCAACCGGCCGCGGCCGGCCGGTACGCGCTGACCGTACAGGCCAAGGCCTGTGGCAAGACACGCACGCAGACGGTCACCGTGACCACGCAGTGACACGCGCACGCGACGCGGCCCTCCCGGGCATGGCTGGGAGCGCACGAAGCGGCGTGCGCTAGGCGCGGAGCGTGCGGCAGTTCTCCGACGCGCACCTCGCCGCCCTGGCGGTGCTGGCGCTGAGCGCCGGCCTGTCAGTGTGGGCGCCGCGTGCTCACCCCGGCCGCTGGATCGTGCCGGCCGCGCGCGCGCTGGCGCTCGTGGTCTTCGCCGGTTGGGCGGGTGAGTACCTCGCGGACGTCGTGCTCGGCACCTGGACGATCCAGTACGACCTTCCATTGCAGCTCACCGACGCCGTGTCGGTGACCGCGATCCTCGCCCTCTGGAGCCGGCGCATGCTGCTCGTCGAGCTCGTCTACTTCTGGTCGCTGACAGCCTCGCTGCAGGCCGCGCTGACGCCGGATCTCTCGTGGACCTTCCCAAGCGTCTACTACTTCACCTACTTCATCTACCACATCGGCGCCATCGTCGCCGCATGCTTCCTGGTGCTCGGTTGCCGGCTGTACCCGCGGCCAGGCGCGGTCTGGCGGGTCTACGCGGCGACGTTTGCGGTCACCGTCATCGCGGCGCTCGGCGACATCCTCACCGGCGGCAACTACATGTACCTGCGCGAAAAGCCCGAACACAGCTCGCTGCTCAACGTGATGGGGCCGTGGCCGTGGTACATCGCCTCGACCGCCGCGCTCGGGCTCGCGCTGCTGTTCGTCGTCAAGCTGCTGACCGACTGGGTCCGCCGCCGCGATCCAGCATCTCCTCAGCCGTCGAGGTCGGCCAGTGCGGCCACGAACACGGCGTAGGCACGCCGGTCGAACAACCAGAAGCGAGCTTCGTCGACGTCCGGGTGGTCCCGCAGGGCAGAGCGGGTCGCGGCGAGCGCCACCGCCGCGGCGCGCTCCAGCGGGTAGCCGTAGATCCCGGTCGAGATCGCCGGAAACGCGACGCGCCGGCAGCCGTGCTCCGCTGCCAGCTCGACCGCGCGCCGGTAGCTCGACGCCAGCAGCTCACGCTCACCGGCCTCCCCGCCACGCCACACGGGCCCGACCGCGTGAATGATGTGCCTGACGGGCGCCAGGCGCCCGGCGCTCGTGATCTTCGCGTCACCCGCCGCACAGCCGCCGTGCACGCGGCACTCGTCGAGAATCTGCGGTCCGGCGGCACGGTGAATCGCACCGTCGACACCTCCGCCTCCCAGGAGACCCGAGTTGGCGGCGTTGACGATCGCGTCGGCATCCGTGTCCGTGGTGATGTCGCCGAGATGCAGCGTGATGCGAGGCACGCGCGCCAATGTAGCGGCGCCAGCAGCGCGTAGGTCGCCCTTGCGCCATGCCAGGCGAAGGCGCGCTCACGCGCGCGCGAGCGCGACCACCTTCTCGACCGCGTCGGTCAGCGCACGCGGCACCCGGCCTCGTTCGACGTGGGAGAAGCGCTGCCACGCGCGCGCCGGCTTGTGGCGGTGCCCGCGCAGACCGGCCACGGCCTCGAAGTCGGGGGCGAGCACGACCGTTCGCCGCGACCCTGCGAGCTCGGCGATCTCCGCGTTGACGACGCGCTGGGCCTGGCTCGGCCGCCTGCCAGGAGGCGCGTCGCGGTCGTGCACGGCCACGCACGGAACCCGCGCCGCCTGGCAGATGCGGATGAACAGCCGCATGTTCGGCTTGCCGCCGCAGTCGACGATCGTGATCGCCTCCCGATCGACGTCGTAGCCCAGCGCCTGGAACACGAACGGGAACGTGAGCTTCTCCGTGCGTCCCTCGACCAGCAGCACCGCGCGCGCCAGGAACAGCTCGCCGCGCTCGGCGTCGAGCTCGCTGAGCGCGCGAAAGCTCTCGTCCGCCCCCAGCGGCTCGGGCTGGATCACCGTCGTCCCCGTGCGCGGCCTGTGCTCCACCAGCGCCAGCTCATCAAGCCGGCCGACGTTGAGGAAGACCGGCTCGTGCGTCGAGTACAGCACCTGGTTGCCGTTCGCGGCGAACGTTCTCAGCAGCCGGTAGAGGTAGCGCTGCGCCTGCGGTCGCAGGAACAGCTCCGGCTCCTCGATCAGCAGTACCAGTCCGCGCTCGCCCGCGCCACACAGCTCATCCAGCCCGGCCACCAGCGCGACGGCGGGAGCGGCCGAGGACGAGCTCTCGCCGACGGCGAGGTACTCATTCGCCACGCGCGCGGCCGCCGGCGCCCGCATGGGGCTGGCCACCAGCCGCCCCGATCGCAGCGACGCCGGCAGGAACAGGACCGGGACCTCCCGGCCCCTCCCCGTGGCCGAGCCCGGCGGGCTCGCCTCGAGCGAGACCTCGTCGCCGTCGCCCAGCGTGGCGCTCAGGTTGATCGCGTTCGCGCTGCCCGCGCTGAGGTCGCCCACCGCCGGGGCGGGCGTCCCGCGCTGGAGCAGCATCCACACCGCGGCCAGCACGTTCGACTTGCCCACGCTCGGTCCACCGACCAGCGCACAGACGGGACCCGGCGCGAAGCGCACCGACCGCGCCGAGCGGAAGCCCCGAATCCGCACCTCACGAACACCGAACGGCTGGTCAGCCACGTGCACACCCTAAGAGGTACGCCGCTGGCTCCTCAGCCGAGCATGAACTCGCCGCGGGCGACGATCACCGCCGAGCCGCCCACCTCGACCCGCTCGATCCGCTCGGCCGAGCCCGCCGCCCGCGCGTGCAGCAGCGACGGGCGGCCCACCTCAGCGCCCTGGCGGATCTCGATCTCCTCTCCGAACGCGATCCGCCCGTGACGGGCGAGATGCACCGCGAGCGGCCCGGCCGCAGATCCCGTGGCGGGGTCCTCGGACACGCCCAGCGCCGGAGCGAACATCCGCGTCTTCCAGCGGCTCCCCAAGCCCGCGAAGCAGTTGGCGCCCAACCCCTCCAGCTCGGCGAGCGCGCGCAGGTCAGGCTGCAGGGCCGCCACCTCCTCCTCGCTCGCCAGCTCCACGTACACGTGAAGGGGTCCATTCGATAGGCCTCAACGGGCAGGCCCGAGCGCTTCACGCCGAGCGCCGCAAGCAGCTCGGCCTCGTGATCGTAGGGCCGCCACGAAGGGATCGCCTGCTGCATCCATCCGCTGGCCGCCCCGTCTCCCCCACGGCGCAGCGCCACCGGCACGAGACCGGCGCCGGTCTCGAGGGTCACCGCGTCGCGCCGCAGCTCCGCCCCCACCACGACCGCCGTGCCGAGCACCGGGTGTCCCGCGAAGGGCAGCTCGACGGTCGGCGTGAAGATGCGGATGCGGGCGTCGCCACCCTGCTCGGGCGCGAGCACGAACACCGTCTCGGAGAGGTTCAGCTCTCGCGCGAGCCTCTGCATGTCCCGCGAGGAAAGCTCCGCCGCGTCGGTGAACACGGCGAGCTGGTTGCCCTCCAGCGGCGCGTCCGTGAACACATCCAGCAGGACATAGCGCTGGGCGCCGCTCATGCGCCGCTCGGATGGTCCAGCTGCTGCTGCACCGTTACCGTCGCGGCGCTCGCCCCGGTCTCCGCGGCCAGGTCCGCCAGCGTCTCGGGTCCCCGCGAGTTGGCCACCGAGACGTCGTGTCCGAGCGCGGTCAGGCGGCGGGTGAGCGTGCCGCCGATGTTGCCCGCGCCGATGATGGCGATCTTCATGTCTGCTCCTTTTGGACTGAGTCGTCGAAGCCCGGCGGTCTGTGCGCTCCGCCACCCCGGTAGGCTCGCAGGAAAGCGGAGACGGCGAGCGGAGGGAGCAGGCATGAGCGAAGTGGTGCAGATGCGGGTGCAGGACGGCGTGGCGCTGTTGACGCTCAACCGGCCCGATCGCCTGAATGCGTGGACGGCGGAGATGGAGCACGCGTACTTCGCGATGCTCGAGCGAGTGCGCGCAAGCGGAGGAGGTCCGCGTGATCGTCGTGACCGGCGCCGGCAGGGGCTTCTGCGCAGGAGCTGACATGCAGGAGCTGCAGGCGATCGGCGACGGCAGCCTCCAGGAGACGGCCGAGACGCGCGAGCGACGCCCACAGACGTTCCCGCTGTCGATCCCCAAGCCGATCATCGCGGCCATCAACGGCGCGTGCGCCGGGATCGGCCTGGTGCAGGCGCTCATGTGCGACGTGCGCTTCGCCGCCGACGGCGCCAAGCTGACGACCGCATTCGCCCGCCGCGGGCTGGTGGCCGAGCACGGCATCTCGTGGATGCTGCCCAGGCTCGTCGGACCGGCCCGCGCGCTCGACCTGCTCCTCTCCGGCCGCGTGGTGTTCGCCGAGGAGGCATGCACGCTCGGCCTGGTCAACCGCGTGCTCGCGCCCGACAGGCTGCTCGAGGCCACACTGGACTACGCGCGCGAGCTCGTCGTCAACTGCTCGCCGGCGAGCATGGCCACGATGAAGCGACAGGTCTACGCCGATCTCGACCGCGCGCTGCCCGACGCCCTCGCCGATGCCGACCGGCTGATGCTCGCGTCGTTCGCCGCCCCCGACTTCGTCGAGGGGGTCACCAGCTTCCTCGAGCGGCGCGACCCGCGCTTCGCGGCGCTCGGCGCCTGACAAACGTCGTTGGGAACTACACCTAGCCCGGCCGATCAGGGCAGTTGCGCGGACTCTGTTGCTGCGGCGTCCATGAGCACTCCCAGCACCTCGCCGATCGTCGGCTCTCGCCCGACGGCTGCTCGCAGGGGCAGATGAGCCTGGATGCGGTAGCGGTTGCGACGGCCGTCCTTGTCCTTCACGACATAGCCCGCTTCCGTCAGGTCGGTGACGATGCCGAAGGCGCGGCGCTCGGTGATGCCGAGCGTCGCGGCGATCTCGCGCAGGCGCACCCCCGGGTCGTGGGCGATGCAGATGAGGGCTCGGGCATGGTTCGTGAGGAAGGTCCATTCCGCCATCGGACAAGTGTAGGCACATTTTTCTAGAAATCGCCTACTACTTTTGTGTTAGGCTGCGACACGACATCTTTGAGGCTCGGCTGTCGCCGACCGCCGGGGTGCTCGAAGATCAGAGAGTGGAGCCAGCCATGCCGGTGAGCGAGCGCCCAGCGGAGAGCGCCGAGACGACCGCACCGAGGGCGAGGCCGGGCGCAGATCCGAGCCCGACCGCGACGGACGCCGCCGATTCGAACCCTACCGCGGCGTGGTCGAGGCGCGTGCGGCGCGTCGGCGGGCTCATTCAGGCGGCCTTCGCCGCCTTCTGGCTCCTACGCGGGAGCCTGGTAATCGGCGGTCGCGCGGCAGATGTGCTGATCGCGGTGTTTGGCGTGACCGTGATCGGCGCCTTCTCCTACGCCATCAGGGCCACGGCCGGCACCGCCCCCCGACCCAGGAGTCCGGAGGGCAAGCGGATCGAGCGAGCCGTCACCCTCGCCACCGTCATCGAGCTCGCCGCGGCGTTCGTCCTGCCCGTCATCGTCATCGCCGCCGGCCACTCCGACTGGGTCCTGCCGTCCATCGCGATCACGATCGGACCGCTGCTGCTGTATCTCGACCACCTCGTCCACATCCCCCGCTACCGGCCGGTCGGATGGGCGCTGAGCGTCGGACCGGTGATCCTCGTTGCCACGATGTCCGGCACGCCGCTGATCGCCACCACGGGCATCGCCGCCGGCGCACTCCTGCTCGTCACCGCGCTCGCCGGCTTCCACGACCTCGCGGGAGCTCGCCGCCGGGCGGAGCAGGCCGAGACCGGCGACCTCGCCGTCTCTGTCAGCGCGGGAGCGCAGCTATCGGGAATGCAGCTATGAGCGAGGATCGACTGCACGTGGTGTTCGGGGCCGGGCAGGTCGGCCGCTCGCTCAGCGCCCGCCTGGCCGGGCTCGGTCTGGCGGTGCGGGTGCTGTCGCGGCACCGGCCGGCGGCGCTCCCCGACGGGGTCGACTGGCGGGCGGCCGACGCCAACGACCTCGAAGCCGCCACCGACGCCGCCAAGGGCGCATCGGTCGTCTACCAATGCCTGAACGCGCCCTACACGAATTGGCCGGAGCGCTTCCCGCCGCTGCAGCGGGGCGTGCTCAGCGCAGCCGAACGCAACGGCGCGCTGCTGGTGAGCCTGGAGAACGTGTACGGCTATGGCCCGACCGGGGGCAAGCCGATGACCGAGGATCTCCCGCTGGCCGCCACGACCGTCAAGGGCCGAACCCGAGCGGCCATGACCCACGAGCTGCTCGCCGCCGCGGAGGCCGGTCGCGTCCGCATCGCCATCGGGCGGGCGTCGGACTTCTTCGGCGCCGGCGTCACCGAGACGACGCTCGGCGAGCGCGTCTTCGCCAACGCCGTGGCCGGCACGCGCGCCGACTTCCTCGGCAACCCCGACCTGCCCCACACCTACAGCTACGTCCCGGACGTCGCCGCGGGTCTGGCCACCCTCGGCGCCGACGAGCGCGCCGTCGACGGAGTGTGGCACCTGCCGGGCCCGGAGACCGTCACGACCCGACAGGTCCTCGAGCTCGTCACCGGCGAGGTCGGACACCCGGTCGCCATTCGCTCGGTGCCCAAGCTCGCTCTGCGCGCCCTCGGACTATTCAACCCGATGCTACGGGCGCTCGCCGAGATGGCCTACGAGTTCGAGGAACCCTTCGTGCTCGACACCTCCAAGTACCGGTCGACGTTCGGGAACGCCGGCACCCCGCTCGCCACCGCCATCGCCGCGACCGTCGCCTGGTACCGCAGCCGGACCGGCACACCCGACCAGCCACAGGAAGGACCGACCCAATGGCCCGCACCGACACCGACAGCATCGCCGCCATCGCCGCCAGCGACGCCACCGACGCCCCGGGCAGCTTCCGCGGCGAGAATGTCGCCGGCGCCAGGTTCCGACCCTTCTCCAATCCCGCCACCCGCGAGTGGGTCCAGTTCACGGCCGTCCCCCAGGACAGCGACGAAGATCTAGTCCGCTTCAACTGGCGCAGCATGCCCGGTGGCATGATCACCGAGCACATCCACCCTCACCAGGACGAGCGCTTCATGATCATGGCCGGCGAAGCTCATTTCACCGTCAACGGTGAGGAACGCGTGGTCGGACCGGGTGAGACGATCGTCGTGCCGATTGGCGTCCGGCACTCCGAGGCAAACTCGGGATCCGTCGCGATCGAGGGCGTCGTCGAGCTCCGCCCAGGACTGCGCACCAAGGAGATGCACGAGGCCTTCGCCGGCCTGGCGGCCGACGGCAGGACCACGCCCCGAGGGGCACCGAAGAACCCGCTCCAGCTCGGCGCCACGCTCTGGCACTTCCGCCGCGAGAGCCGGGTGACCTCGCCGCCGATCTGGATGCAGAACCTCATGCTCCCGCCGCTGTGGGCGCTGGCGAAGCTCTTTGGCGTGCGCCCCTACCACGCCCGCTGGGACAGCCGGATCTCAGAGACCGGTTGAGGCGCCGGGCCTAGCCTGTCCCGACGCGCCGAAGCCGCACGCCGCCCAGCTCGATCCCCTCGGCTCCGCCGGGCAGCTCGTGCGGGAGCTCGACCGCGATCTCGGCCAGTCCTTCCGCGCGCTCGCTCGCAGCGACCTCGAAGCGGACCTCGCCGCCGTCCAGGCGCAACGACGGTCCATCCCCGCCGCCCACCGGAACTCCCAGCACCTCTCCCCAGCGCGCCGCCACGCCAGCCGGATCGCCAACCGCCACCGTGACGCCGGCCAGGCGTCCCGCCGCGCCCGAGCCGATCCGGCCGGTCCACGCCGGCCCGCCCCAGCGCCACGTGCCGTACGGCTGCGAGCGGTCCAGCGACACGATCGCCCCGCGCATGTCCGCCGGGTGCAGGTGCGTGCCCGAGATGTCCGGCAGGTCGATCTGCCACACCACACGCACGCCCAGCCCCAGCGCGCGCGAGCGCGCTCCCTCCAGATCTTCCAGGTCGAATATCACCATGTAGCCGCCGTCCCCGCCATGGCGCGTCAGGTGACGGCCGGCAGCCGTCTCCGCCCGCGTCGGCGAGACCACCTCCAGGAAGCAGTCGCCCAGCGCGAACACCACGTTCGCCAGCCCGAACTCGCCCACCCCCGGGTCGCGGAACGGCTCGTTCAGGTTCAGCGCCGAGCGCAACGCCGACGCCACCGGCTCGAGCTCGCCCGCCACCAGCACCGCCTGGCGCAGCCTCACCCCTGATCCGTCCCCGCCCACGCGTCGCAGGCTACCATCGCCCGACGCCCGGAAGGCCCTCCATGGCGGTCCCGCCTAACCACCGAGGTGGCGGACGAGGAACTCGGTCTCGTCGGCGACCACGCGCTCGAAGAGCTCGCCCACGTATGGATCGAAGTGTCCGCCCGGATAGCGGCGCACCTCGGCCCGCGGCGCCCGCGCGGCCGCCTTCGCGGCCAGGTCCGGCGGTGTGATGACGTCATCGTCGGCGAGGGCGAACAGGATCGGGCAGCGCACGCGCGCGGCCTTGCGCGTGGGCCGGTATGCGCCAACGCGCAGCGCCACGCGCGCGGCCGCCTCGTTGGGCCACGCCAGGCCCGGCGGGTTGAGCGCGCGGAAGCCCGGCTCGGCGTCCGGCGAGCTCATCACCGCCGTCGAGCCCGGCGGCCCCACCGACGCGAGCATGTGCGGCGGACGGCCCGCGAGCGCGCCGGCCTGGTCGCGCAGCCCCTCGAGCGTGAGCCGCAGCGCCTGCCGCGGGCCCAGGCGACGCAGGCTCGCCAGCCCATCGACGAACGGCACCTGAGCGACAACCGCCGCGGCCCGCGGGTCCCGCGCAGCGACCTCGATCACGTGACCGCCGCTGAACGAGCTCCCCCACAGCCCGATGCGCCTGGGCTCGATGCCCTCCAGGCCGCGGACGTACGCGACCGCGGCCCGCCAGTCAGCGAGCTGGCGGCGGATGTCGAGGAGGCTGCGCGGCTCGCCCCCGCTGGCCCCGAAGTGCCGGTAGTCGAAGACCAGCGCAGCGAGCCCCGCACCCGCAAAGCGCTCGGCGAAGGCGTCCAGGCGCTGCTCCCGCACGCCCGTCCAACCGTGCGCCAGCACCACGCACGCCGTGGCTTCCCCCGGCCGGTACAGCCACGCGGCGCACCGCTCGCCACCTGAGTCGAAGCTCACCTCCGTGCGCGCGGCCACACGCGACACCCTACCCCTGCTGGTCGAGCGAGCGCGGCTCAGACGCCCGACGCCAGCAGGAACAGATCGAACACCGCCAGGGCGGTGCGGCCACCGACCGAACAGCAGCGCACGATGCTGCTCGAACGCCTCGCCGAGAGCTTCATGAAGCCCGAGACCGCCGGCATCGACTGGGATCTGCTGCGCGACGGCAAGCTCCGTGCCTGGCCCACCCCATAGCCGGGCCGCCTGGGGCGAGCTGCCGCTGCTCGTCGATACCTCCGCCTGGTCACGCGCCCACGATGCGGCCGTCCGCGACCGCTGGGTGCAGGCGCTGCTTGCCGGTCGTCTGCGCCTCTCGCCCACCGCGCGGCTCGAGATCCTGCTCAGCGCACGCAGCGGCAAGGACTTTGACGTGCTCGCCGAAAGACTCACCGCCCTGCGAACCGCGCCGCTCACGGCCACCACCGCTCGCGCCGCCCAGGACGCCATGCGCACGCTCGCCCATCGCCCCGCCGGCGCCCAGCGGATACCCGTCGTCGACTACCCGATCGCAGCCGCCGCGCAGGAGACCGGAGCCGCCGTGCTCCACTACGAGCGCCACCACGACACGCTCGCCGAGATCATGGCGTTCGGGTCCGTCTGGCTCGCGCCGTCGGGCTCGCTGCCATAGCCACACCCTGGCTTCGCTGTCCCCGACTCGCCGGCCCCCCTGTCGAAGTACGCTCCCGGTGTGCGCGCAGGCCCGCACTCGACGCTCCGCTCCACCGCCTTCGTGCCGTCGGCGCTCCTGGCGCTCGCGCTCGCCCTCGGCGCCGGCGCCCTCGCGTGCGCCGCCCGCACCGCGAATGCCGCCAGCACCGCCCCCCGCGCGAGCACCCTGGGCAGCTCCAGCGTGACCTACTCCTCGGCCATCCTCGACGGCTCCGTCAACCCACGCGGGCAGAGCACCACCTACGTCTTCCAGTACGGCACCACCCGCAGCTTCGGCTCGCAGACACCCCTCGCCCCCGCTGGCAGCGGGAGCGTCCCGATCAAGGTCAGCCAGACAGTCACCGGCCTGCAGCCGCTCACCACCTACCACTACCGCATCTCCGCCACCGGCCCCTCGGGCACGACCGTCGGGGCCAACCGGACCTTCAAGACGACCAGCGTGCCGCTGTCGCTCGCGATCGTCGGCGTCCCCAACCCGGTGACCTTCGGAAGCGCGTTCCTGGTCGAGGGCACGCTTTCCGGGACCGGCGCCGCCAACCACGGGATCGCGCTCGAGGCCAACCCGTTCCCCTACCTCGGGGGCTTTCAGACCGTCGGCAACCCCGAGCTGACCAACGCCTCCGGGGGCTTCTCCTTCCCGTACCTCGGCCTGCTCGAGAACGCCCAGCTGCGGGTGGTGACCGTCGGCAAGCCCGAAGTCTCGAGCCCAGTGGTCGTCGAGGGCGTGGCCGTACGCGTCTCCTTCCACGCTCGCGCCAGCAAACGCCGCGGATACGCCCGCCTGTACGGCACCGTCGCCCCCGCCGAGGTCGGCGCGCTGGTCGGCTTCCAGCTGCTGCGGCCGGGCAAGTCGGTCAACGAGGGCGGCACCGTCGTCAAAGCCGGCACCGCCACCGTGTCGAGCTTCAGCCGCGTCGTGCGCCTGCGCCACCCCGGCGTCTATCGCGCGCTCGTCAAGGTCTCCGAAGGCGCGCACGTCTCCAACTACAGCGCGCCCATCCTCATCCGCTGAGCGCCGGCGGATAATCCGCTGATCGAGCAGCCAGCTCCCCCCGACCGATCGCCGCAGCCGCCGCTCGCCGCGCCGCCCGCGGCGCCGCGCAGGTGGGTGGCGCGAGCGGGCGACCGGATCGCCGCCGAGAACCCCTCGCGGCTGGTCTACGGACTCATCCTGATCGGAGCGCTGCTGGCGGCCGAGAGCGGACGTCACGAGAGCTACCTCGACACCGTTGCCTCGGCCGTGATCGCAACCGCGCTCTACTGGCTCGCCCACGCTTACGCGAGCGTCCTCGGGCGCCGTCTGGCCCAGCGGCAGCGCCTCACCGCCAACGCGCTCATGCGCGCGCTCGGCCGCGAATGGCCGATCGTCCGGGGAGCCGCGGTCCCACTGCTCACCCTCGTGATCGCCTGGGTCGCCGGCGCCGCGCAGCAGACCGCCGTCACCGCCGCGCTGTGGAGCACGATCGCAAGCCTGATCGCGCTCGAGCTGATCGCCGGCATCCGCTCCCGGGCCACGCCCGGCGAGCTGGTCCTCGAGGTGGCTGTGGGCGCCGCCATGGGGCTCGCGATCCTAGCCCTGAAGATCGTCCTGCACTGATCGCCGCCCACCTAATCGATCCATCCGACAGGCTCGATCGTCGACGCCACGCGTTTGTCTGTAGACAAAAAATTGCTGACATGGAATACTCCCATCTGGCAGACCACATGACAGCAGTCGGCTGGTTCGAAAGATCCTTTTTGGGGAGGTCGAATGACATCGAGGGGCAGATCGTCGTTGTCGGCGCGCGGCGGGCGCGCGAAACGGGCCAAGGGCTCCGCGCGGATCGACCCTCTGTACAAGCGCCTGCCGCACGGGCCCCGCCGGCTCGGCCGCAACGAGGTCATCCTCCATCAGCGTGCCCGCATCCACGGAGCGATGGTCGAGGCCGTCGCCCGCGGCGGCTAGGGCACCAGCGTCAAGCAGGTGATCGGCCTGGCCGGCGTCTCGCGACGGTGCTTCTACGAGCAGTTCGCCAACAAGGAAGAGTGCTTCCTCGCCACCTTCGACCTGATCGTCCGCCGCGACATCCAGCAGATCAGGAGGGCCTACCTCGCCACCGACGGCCCCCTGGAGGATCGGGCGAGAGCGGCCTTCCAGCGGTTCGCACAGGCAACGATGGACGATCGCAACGCGACCGTGCTCGTGGTGCTCGAGGCGCAGACGGCCGGTCCGGCCGGCGTGCTGCGCCTGCGCAGGGCGACCGGCGCCTGTGAGCAGATGCTCGCGCGGAGCTTCGCCGAATCGCCCGGGGCGAGCCCTCTGCCGATGCCGATCGTCAGGGGGATCGCCGGCGGCCTGCACGGGGCCGCGTCGACGTTCCTGCGCGA
Organism: uncultured Solirubrobacteraceae bacterium; assembly: GCA_963711985.1. Classification (GTDB taxonomy): domain Bacteria; phylum Actinomycetota; class Thermoleophilia; order Solirubrobacterales; family Solirubrobacteraceae; genus Palsa-744. The sequence continues at coordinate 205,989 of CAVQGG010000011.1, forward strand.
GGGACACACGACCGGGGGCCCGGACCTCGCCGAGGAGCTGCTGCGCTGGACACTGCTCTTCCAGACCCCGGCGGCCGAGCGCATGGCCGAGCGCATGGCCGCCACGACGACCGTGCGCATGCGCGAGATCTCATCCGCCTACGGCCACGGGCTCACCGGCGCCGAAGCTCCAAGCCGCGACGAGCGCACGCGCCTGCTCCAGGCCGTGCTGCGACTCGCCACGCGCGAGAACTACCGTGAGCTGAGCGGGCCGCAGATCGCCGACGAGGCCAACGTCCCGATCGACGCCTTCTGCGAGCTGTTCGCCAGCAAGAGCGAGTGCTTCCTCGCCGCCCTGGACATGATCGGCGACGAGCTCCTGGCCCTCGCCGCCGATCCCGACCTGGTCTCCACCGACTGGCCCCGAGCGGTCCGCCGGGTGCTCGCAGAGCTGATGCGTTACCTGGCCGACCACCCGCTCCACGCCCGCACACTCGCCCAGGAGGCCTTCTTCGCGGGCAAGGATGCGCTCGATCGGACCGTCGAGCTCTCCCGCAGCATCGCCACGCTTCTGACCGAGGGGGGCCCCGCGCGGCCTCAGGGCGGCCTGACGGCCGAGGCGGTCGCCGGCGCGATCTGGCACACGATCCGCTGCCAGGTGGCCGGCGGGCGGATCCAGCTGCTGGCCGCCCTCTCCGACCACCTCGCCTACGTCGTCCTCACGCCGTTCATCGGCGCCGACGCGGCCGTCGAGATCGTCACCGAGGAGCGCCGGCCTAACGGCGCTTGCGGCCCACGCGCTCCGCGAAGTGCGTGAGCACGATCCCCACCAGCACGGAGATAACGATCACGATGATCAGCGGAGCGTGACCGGATCCGACGATCCAGTGGACCTTGACCTGGTTGAGGTTGAGCACCGCGAACGCAATGAAGATCCCCGCCAGGATCAGCGGTCCGACGGCGCGCACCCGCTCGCGCGTGCGACGGCGCTCAGCCTTCGGCTGAGCGCCGGGGCCGGGGATCTGTGCTGAGGGAGCGGACATCGCGTGTGCTGTGATCGTAGCGCTCGGGACCGAGCGCACGGGCATCGGCAGGCGCGAGCCGGGCGGGCGGCGAATACCATGGATGCCATGAAGCGGGATCTGATCGGAGCGCTCGTCGCGCTCGCCCTCGGCGTATCCGGTGGCGGCCTGCTCGGCGGCTGCGGCGGCTCGCAGACTAAGACCGTGTCCGTAGCCGGCGCCCCGGCCGTCTCGCAGACGACCGCCACGACCCGGCCGACCACCGGCACGACGACCACGACGACCGCGCCCGCGAGCACGGCCCCCGCGCCGACGAGCACCGCCGGCGGCACCGCCGCGCCTGGCAGCACCACCCGGACCGCGCCCGAGCCGGCGTTCACCCAGCAGGAAACCCACGCAGAAGGTCTCGGCGAAGCCGCCGCCGTGCTCAGGGCCAGGGGCTACACCCCGAGCGAAACCTCGCAATACCACGCCGACCAAACGCTGCGGGTGCTCGTCGGCACCAGGACCGGCTCGAGCGACGGCTATGGCCAGCTGGCGTTCTTCTTCGTGGACGGCCGCTACATCGGCACCGACACCAAGGAACCGAGCGCCACCGTCAAGGTGCTCTCCCAGAGCGACACCGAAGTGACGCTCGCCTATCCGCTGTACCGCAAGAACGACCCCCTGTCGAGCCCGAGCGGCGGGCAGGCCACCGTCGCCTTCCAGCTCAACAACGGCAAACTGACGCCGCTCGACGCCATTCCCCCGGCCAACTCGGCGACCGGGCTGAGCAGGTACTAGAAGAACGCTCAAGCCGAGCGCGCTTTTCGCCGATCGCACCTGCATGGATCGTGAGGCTGCGCGCACGCAGGCGCAAGAAGACGGCGATCGGCATATCTCCTGCTCGATGAGCAACGTCGCGCTGAAGCTCGTGCGCGGCCAAGGCGGCGACGTGGCCGTCGCGGAGCTCCTCGGGCAGGCCGCCAGCAAGCGCGAGGCCGCATACCTCGAAAACCTGGACAACTGGATCTCCCAGGACGAGGCGAGCGCGCTCCTGGGAGCCGGAGTAAAGATCACCGGCGACCCCTCCTTCGCGCGGCGGGTGGGCGAGGAGATGGTCGGCCAGCACGCCGGCAAGCAGGTCGCCACGCTGCTGCGCTCGCTCGGCTCGGTGCAGGCGGTCCTGCAGGCCGTCGCGCAGACGGCGGCCAAGCTCAGCACCGCCACCGAGCTGGAGGCCATCGAGGTCGGTCCCGGGCGCGCCGTGGTCAGGGCGGCAGCCCGCGAGGGCTTCACCCGCCTCCCCGTGAACTGCGACTGGACCACCGGGCTGCTCGCAGGCAGCCCGATCATCTTCGGACTGCCCGTCGCGCGCGTGCAGGAGAGCGAATGCCAGGCGCGCGGCGGCGCCCAGTGCCTGTACACGATCACGTGGGATGCCGAGCAGGCCGCGGTCGCCGCCGACCCCCAGCAGCGCGTCACCGCGCTCGAGGCCCAGATGCTGGCCATGTCCGAGCGGCTGCACAGCGTCTACGCGATCGCCAGCGACCTGGTCTCGACCGAGGACGTCGAGACCGTGCTGCGGCGCGTCGTCGAGCGCGCGGCCGACGCCGTGCGTGCCCCGAGCCACGTCCTCGCCGTGCGCCGGGACGCGGACGCCGAGCTGCAGGTCTACAGCCGCGGCATCAACAACCACGACGCGCACGCGCTCGCGCGCGCGACGCTCGCCGGCGATGAGTCGCTCAGCGACTCGACGCTCGTCGTCGACGTGGTCTCCAGCCGGCGCACCTACGGTCAGCTGATCGCGCGCTATCCAAACGCCGTCGAGTTCCTCCCCCAGGACCGGGAGATGCTCAGCCTGTACGCCAAGCATGCCGCCGCCGTGCTCGACATGGCGCTCGCACTGCAGGAGTCCGCCCATCGCAACGAACAGGTGAGCTCGCTGCTCGCACTCTCGCATGCCCTGGCGAAGGCCGGCACCAGCCTCGAGGTCGCCGAGCGCCTCGCGGCGGCCGCCCCCGAGGTCGTGGACTGCGATCGGATGGCCGTGTGGCTGTGGGATGCGCACGAGCGGTGCCTGCGGTCCACCGCGTCATGGGCACGGACGACCGAGATGGCAGCGGCGCTCAGCGAGCTGACCATCGCACCCGAGGACACCCCACACCTGCAGAGCATGCTCGCCGAGCCTCAGCCGCATTTCTTCGAAACGGCAACCGACGACCTGTTCATCGGCCAGCTGATGCGGGTGCTCGACGTGGTCGCACTGACGGTCGTGCCGATCGTCGCCCGAGACGTGTTCCTGGGGATCCTCACCGTGTCAGTGGCCGAGCGGCCGGAGCGACTGCGTCCCGACAGCGACCTGCTCCAGCGCCTCACCGGCGTGGCCGCGCTCGCCGCACCGGCGATCCAGAACGGCCACCTGGTCGACCAGTTGCGCCACAAAGCCAGCCATGACGGGCTGACGGGGCTGCTCAACCGGGTCGGCTTCAGGCACAGCATCGACGCAGCCCTCGCCAGGGTCGCCACCGACCACGGGCAGCTGGGCCTGCTGTTCGTCGACCTCAACGAGTTCAAGCGGGTCAACGACGTCCACGGCCACGAGGCCGGCGACGAGTTGATACGCCAGGCGGCCGCACGCCTGAGCACGATCTGTCGCGGGGAGGACGACGTCGCCCGGCTCGGGGGAGACGAGTTCGCGATCATCCTCGCGGACGTCCACCGGGACGAGCAGGTGCGCGCAGCCGAGCGGCGCGTCAGGGAGGCATTCACCGAGCCGTTCGTGTTGGACGAGATCACCCTGTCGGTCAGCGCGAGCGTCGGCGGAGGGGTGTGGCCCGGGGACGGTGACACCGTCAAGGACCTGGTCAGGCACGCCGACGCCGCCATGTATGTCGACAAGGCCAAGAGTCGGCGCGTGCCCGAGATCGCTCAGCGGGCGCCCGCCCGGTAGTCAGCTGACGGCGGGCCTCACGCGCGCCGCAGCAGCCTCGACCACAGCGACGGCGGGCGCGGCTGCGTGCGCAGCCACTCGTCCCTCAGCACCAGCTGTCCCCGGGAGCGGGCCTTGAGCACGCACTCGGTGTGAGCGTGGCGGCGGCGGCGGGTATCGCCTTCGGGGGCGATCAGCATATGCTCGCTCAGAGCGGGCAGAGAATGACCACAGATCGGACATCGATACGTCGCCGGCTTGCGGTTGGCGGCACGGCGCACCGTCCACCACGGGGCGCGCGGAAGGCTGGGCATCGCTCCATTGTGGCGCCGCTGGCGGCCACCATCGCGGCCACCGTCGCCGTGGGCGTCGGACTCGCCCTGGCCAGGGCCGAGCGCGAGCGTCGCTGTGCGCGCCAGCGCCAGCTCGACCGCCGGCTCGCCCTGGCGCCGGGCGAGCGGCTCGCCGACGGTCTGCACCGTATGGCTCTCGCCCAGGTCGACCTCGCGCTCGAGCAGCTCGAGTCTGCCGGCGCCGGCGCGCCAGGCGAGCAAGCCGTGCACGAGACGCGCAAGGCGCTCAAGCGCCTGCGGGCTCTGCTCAGGCTGCTGGAGGATGAGCTGGGAGCCAGGATCTTCGCGCGCGAGAACGCCGTCCTGCGCGACACCGCCCGGCGCCTGTCGGGGGCACGCGACGCCGAGGTCATGCTGGGCACGCTCGAAGGGCTGATCCAGCGCCACCCGCGCAAGCTCGGGCGCCGCAGCAGGGTGCTCGAGCTGCGCACGCGCCTGCAGGCCGAGCGCGCCAGGATGGAGCGGCTGACGCTCGGGGACCCAGCCACGCGCGCCGAGGTGCTGGGCGAGCTGCAGGCGTTCAGGTACCGCGTGGCCGCATGGAGCCTGCCCGACCGCGACGGCATCGAGCTGATCGAACCCGATCTCAGGCGGCTGTACCGGCAGGGGCGCGGCCGCTACCGGCGGGTCGTGTGGGGCAAGGGCGACGAGATGTTGGCCATGCACGAATGGCGCAAACGCGTCAAGGACCTGCGCTACGCCGCCGAAATGCTCGGGCGCCGCGACTCCGGCGGGCGCCTGCGCCGGCTGGCCGTCCGCGCAGACGGGCTGGGGGAACTGCTGGGCGAGGATCACGACCTGGCGGTTCTCGCCCAGCGGGTCCGCGCAGGCGGCCGGCGGGGTGGCCAGGAGACCTGGCGCACCGGGCGCCGGACACGAAAGACGCTGCTGAAGCTGATCGCCAAACGCCGGCGAGAACTGCGCAGGCGCGCGCTGCGCGAGGGCGAGCGGCTCTACCGCGCAAGCCCTAAGAGGTTCACGCGCCGCATCCGCGCCGCCTACCTCAGCGGCGCCTCGCGGCTCAGCTGACGCTCACGACCGTCAGCGTGCGCCTGCCCTTGGGCAGCGCCACCGCTGTCTGCTCGCCCGGCGCGCACCCGAGCAGAGCCAGCGCGACAGGCGATTCGGCCGACAGCAGGCCCTCCCGCGGAGCGGCGTCGTGGGAGCTGACGATCCGCCAGGTCTGCTCGACGCCGTCCTGGTCGCGTACGAGCACCGTGGAGCCGAACCCGACCACCCCGCCGGCGCCGTCCGGCGCCTCCCGCACGACCACCGCGCCCGAGATCTTCTCGCGCAGCCTGGCGATCTTGGTCTCCAGGTGGGCCTGCTCGTTCTTGGCGTCGTGGTACTCGCTGTTCTCCTTCAGGTCGCCCCATTCCCGCGCGGTCTTGATCCGCTCCGCGATCTCGCGGCGCCCCTCTCCCTCGAGCTTCGCCAGCTCGGCCTCCAGGGCCTCCAGCCCCTCCGCCGTCGTCAGGTTTGTAGCCTCCGTCACCACGACAGAGCCTACTCTTTCCAGCACGCACGCCCGCCCCCTGGCGCGCAAGCGCCAGCCATCTCAGAAATACGTGCCCGCGGGAGTCGACAGCAGCGCGTAGATCTGCACGATCGCCGCCTGCACCAGCAGCTGGGACGTGGGGGGCGAGCCGGCGACGAACAGGTCGTCGCTCAGGCGCTGGTGCTGCCAGGCGTAGTTGACGTAGTTCTGGGCGATCGACGGCCCCGGCGGGTCGTGGGTGACCGAGTCCAGGTACAGCAGGTTGCGGAAGTAGACCGAAACGGGAAGAACGGGATTTCCGAGCCGAGCCGTTCGGGGGTGAAGTACGCGAGCGCCGCCTTGGCGGTCTGGCGCGCCTCGTACAGGTAGCCCGAGTTGCCGGTCGCCTGGTAGAGGAGCGTGCCCGCGCCGATCATCGTGCCCTGGTTGTAGCTCCACAGCATCGGTTCCACCACGCCCTTGCGGTTGACGTGGTCGGCATACATGCCGCTCGGCTGCAGCAGGCACCGGCGCACCCATTCGTAGGCCATCTCCGCGAACTGCAGGTACTGGGCGTTGCCCGTGATCCGGTAGAGCTGCATCGCCAGCTCCGCCGCCGGGGCGGTGGTGACGGTGTTGCGTTCGGTGTTTTCGGCCGCGTTGGAGAACGGGATGCCGCCCGGGCAGCCGAGTTCCGGGCTCGTCTGCCAGCCGGCCATCTCGAACGCCATGATTCCCTCGGCGCTGTCGAGCATGGCGGTGCTGTGGGTGAGCTCGTACAGCGCGCACCAGCTCGATCCCGACCCAGTCGTTGTCGTCGTAGTACTTCGTCCCACCCGGCCCCGCCGGAGGCGCCACGGTGCCGTCGAAGGCCGCCAGCGTGCTCGTGTACGTCCCTTCCGAGTCGCCCGAGTTGTCGGTGTCCAGGTAGGAGTGCAGGCCGACCAGTGCGCGCCTGCAGTTCGTGCGCGAAGGAGATTCCCGCGTGCGGGATGTTGGCCACGCTGACCGTCGCCGCGAGCGCCTGGGAGAACGGCCACAGGAAGGAGAACGGTTCGCCCTCGTACAGGCCCGAGCCCTGGATGTAGAAGTGCTTCTGCATCGCTTCGAACGCCACCAGCGCGCGCGCGGGATTGCCGTGCAGGGTGGGCTTGGCGGGCCTCTTGGGCTCGGTGGGCTTCCCACCGGCGCCCGGGGAAGCCGGGGCCACGGAGCCACCGGGCGCGCCCGAGCCACCGTTCGAGCTCGCCCGGTGGGCCGAGGAGGCCGTACGGGCGAATTCCGACGGACGGGGCCGCAGCGACGGGCGCGTGGCCCCCGCCGGGTATGGCGAGGCGCTGGCGGCGGCGGCGCGGGCGGGCTTGGCGGCGTTGGCGGCCTGGGCGCCGTACAGGGACGCCGCCACGCACGCCAGCGACAGCGACAGCGACAGCGAGCGGCAGAGGGCTCCCCGCGCGCGCCTGTGATCGAGGTTGGGAATCATCGACTCAAGCAAGCAGAACAATCGACGCCGGCGTTCGATTTGGTATACGCATTGCTCATGCGCCAACTGCTCGACGCCGCCGGCGTCGGGCACGTCTTGCGTCATTGTCCCACAGGCCCCGCCGAGAGGGTGAACCCCCACTTGCATTTCGACTACACGACGGTCGGCCACGTGACGATCGACGTGCTTGACGACGGGTCCCGCCGTGCCGGGGGCACGGCGTTCTACAGCGCGCTGCAGGCCGCCAGGCTGGGCCGGCGGGCGTTGATCCTGACGCGGGGCGTCGCCCGGGAGATCGAAGAGATGCTCGAGCCCTACCGGGACGAGCTGGAGCTGACGGTCCTCCCGGCGCGCCATACGACAACTCTCCAGACGACCGGTTCGGGCTCGGCTCGCAGGCAGCACGTGCTGGCCTGGGCGGGTCCGATCGCGGAGGACCTCGTGCTCGACACCTCGATCCTGCATCTCGCGCCGGTCGCCCGCGAGAGCCCCACCCGCTGGCAGGGGCGGGCGGCGTTCCTCGGACTGACCCCCCAGGGGCTCGTGCGGGAGTGGAGCGGGCACGACCGCCAAATCGGGCCGGCCCCGCCGACGGGCGCCGCCGGGCTGGTGGCGGAGAGGTGTGACGCGATCGTGGTGAGCGAGCACGAGCGCGCCAGCTGCGCGAGCCTGATCGCCAGGGCCACGGCGGCGGGCGCGGTGGTGGCGGTGACCGCCGGGGCCCGTCCGAGCACGATCCTCACGCGCGGCGGCGCGGCCGTCGAGCTGGACGTTCCCGCGATCGAGGATCCCGCCGACGATCTCGGCGCCGGGGACGTGTTCGCGGCCGCCTTCTTCGTGGCGCTGGCCGAGGGCCGATCCCCGCTGGACGCGGCCGGCTTCGCCAACGCGGCCGCCGCCGTGCGGATGCTCGGCGCCGGCGCCCAGGCGATCGGCGAGCGGCCCGCGATCGAGGCCCGGCTCAGCCGCGCAGGGCTCGGTCGATGAGCGACGAGAGCTCTGCCGGCGCGATCGCCCCGCCGTTCCCGCACGCTCGCGCGGCGAGCAGCAGGCTGCCGCCGACGGGGGCCATCTCGACGGTGTCCACGCGCGCGTGCGGCGCGCACTCGTGGATGGCGCGGGCGAGCGGCTCGACGAACACCGGGCCGGCCTTGAACGCGCTGCCGATCAGACCCACCGGGAAATCCTGGGCAGCGCCGGCGGGGCCGCCGCTCAGGCCGGTCTGGCGGATGACCGCGGCGATCTGCTCGCCCAGCTCGCGGGCGCCGCGCTCGTAGAGCTCGCGCGCGACCGCATCGCCGCGCTCGGCGAGCTTGGCGGTCTCGACCGCGAACGCCGCGATCTCGCCCTTGGTCAGCGGCTTGGAGTACACGCGGGCCGCGACCGCCTCGACGCTCGGCTCCCCGAAGAAGGCGAGCGTCGCCTCGCTGAGCGCGGTCGCCGGCCCGGACGCCTCGCGGTCGCGCAGCGCCGCCTTGATCGACTGCACGCCCAGCCAGTAGCCCGAGCCCTCGTCCCCGAGCAGGTGGCCCCAGCCTCCGGCCCGCCATGCGCGCGCATCGGCGCCCACCCCCCGACGCCGAACACGTTCGAGCCCGTGCCGGAGATCGCGGCGACGCCCGGCCCACCGCCGGTGGCCGTGGCCCACGCAGCGACGACGTCGTTGACCACGATCCACGCCTCCGTGCGGGCCGAGCGCACGTTCCGCGCCACGTCCTCGGTGTCGGTTCCCGCGACCGCCAGCACCGCCGCGCCGAGCTGCTCGGAGGCGATGCCGGCCTGCTCGATCGCCTGGTCGGCGGCCGTCAGCAGCGCCTGGACGGCGGCCGCGGCGCCGACGGCGTCCTCGTTGCTCGGCCCCCCGTGCCCGAGGTGGAGCGCCCCGCTGTGCAGGTCGAGCACGGCGGCGAGCGTCTTGGTCGCGCCCCCGTCGACTCCCATCACGAAGCCGGCGTCGGCGTGCGGCTGCGCTCGCAACAGCACGGCGGGCAGCTGGACGAGGGGGTCGCGCTTCATCGCGGCATCCTCTCAGGATTCCCGCCGCGGAGCTAGGATCGTTTGCGATGGCGACGCACGCGATGTTTCCGGCCGCGGCGATGCGCGCGGGGATGTACGAGTCCTTCTACCTGCGTGCCGTCTCGCCCGAGGAGCCCGTGGGAATCTGGATTCGCCACACCGTCCACAAGCCCCCCGGGCAGCGACCGACCGGGTCGGTCTGGTGCACGGTGTTCGACGCTCGCCGGGGACGGCCGTTCATGCACAAGCTGAGCACCGACGAGCTGGAGGCCCCTCCCGGTGGATGGATCGCGGTCGGCGAGAGCGCCATGGGCCCCGGGCGGGCGCAGGGCGGCTGCGGAGAGGCGCGCTGGTCGCTGCGCTTCGCCGCCGATCAGCCCGAGCTGCGCCATCTCTCGCCCGCGTGGCTCTACCGCACGGCGCTGCCCCGCACCAAGCTCACCAGCCCGGCGCCCGCCGCCAGCTTCGACGGCGTCCTGGAGCTTCCGGGGCGGGACGCGATCGAGCTGCGCGGCTGGCCGGGGATGGTCGGACACAACTGGGGCTCAGAGCACGCCGAGCGGTGGATCTGGCTGCACGGCGTCGCCTTCGCGGACGCGCCCGCCATGTGGCTGGACGTCGCGCTCGGGCGGCTGAAGGTGGCCGGGCGGATGACGCCGTGGGTGGCCAACGGCGCGCTCTCGCTCGACGGCCGCCGCCAGCGCATCGGCGGACTGGCCGCGCGCGGGACGCGCGTGGTCGAGAGCGCAGAGGGATGCTCGCTGCGCCTGGCAGGGCAGGGCGGCCTGGCGGTGCAGGCGCGTGTGGAGGTTCCCGCGGGGTCGGCGGCGGGCTGGCGCTATGACGATCCGGCCGGCGGGACCCACGACGTGATCAACTGCTCGATCGCCGCCCTCGAGCTGACCGTGACGTCGCCGAACGGCGCGCCGTCCACGACCGTGCGCAGCGAGCACGGGGGCGCCTACGAGCTGGGCGTTCGCACCCTGAAGGGAGACGGCTGACGCGCGCGGCGCCAGCGTGCCCCAGACTCCAGGCCCGGCGACGGCGTTTTCAGGAGGCCCGCGCGGCTTGATATCGGCAGCCGGCTGCCTCGTCACAGTGTCCAAGGGCTCTCTCAGCGCTCATGCCGGGGCGCCCGTCGGCCGATCTCGACCAGCGACATGGACACTCCGACGGCACAGGACGGCCAGGCCGTCACGATGGGGGCTGAAGCGCTGCTGCGCGAGCACCCCGACGCCCTGGTGTGCGGGCTTGCAAGCAACGGGCTGATCGTTCCGGTGCCGCAGTCGGTGGGGCTGTGGGGCCAGGGCCTGATCGAGGGCCGAGCCTTGATCGACAACGTCGTCGCGGCCGACCGCGCCACCGTCGTCAGGCTGTGGCTGCGCGTCCAGGAGGAGGGGGCGGCCGCCGGCAAAGTCCGCCTGCTGCGCAAACCCTCGACCTGGACGACGCTGCACTTCCTCGACCTGCGCGAAATCCACGGTGTGCTGCTGGGCGTCGTCATTCCAAGTGACCAGGAGGCGGACGGCGACGGCGAGGTCGAGGAGCTCGCGCCGGCGGCGCCACGGTTCTGCTCCCTGATGGAGGACGAGGGCGCCCGGGTCCTGGCATGCGACGACGCATTCACGGAGATGTTCGGCTACACGGCCGAGGAGCTGATCGGCAACTCGGTGCTCGACCAGATCCACCCGGACGATCAGGGGCGTGCCGTGGAGGGCTGGCTGGCGGTGCTCTCAACCGGCCGCGACCAGCAGACCCGGCTGCGCCGCAGACGCAAGGACGGGACGTGGATGTGGGTCGACACGACATTGCGCAACCTCCTCAACCACCCCGATCGCAACTACGTGCTCGTCGAGCTCATCGACATCTCGGCTGAGATGCAGGCCCAGGAAGCGCTGCAGGAACGAGAGGAGCTGCTGCGCCGACTGACCGCCGCGATGCCCGTCGGACTGCTGCACCTCGACACCGATCGCAACGTCGTCTACAACAACGCCCGCCTGCTGGAGATCCTGTACGGCACGGAGGCGCCGGCCCCGCAGACCGAGTCGGAGGCGCCCGAGCCCGAGTCCGACACACGCGCGGCCTCGGCTGCAACCCTCCTGAACACGCTCGCCGAGGAGAGCACGGCAGCGCTCGACGCGGCGCTCGAGGAGGTGCTCCGCGAGGGCGTCGACCGTGACGTCGAGGTCGACATCACGCTGCCGTCCGGCACCTGGCGACGCGCCCTGATGAGCCTGCGGGCGCTGCTGCGCCCGAGCGGCGAGGTGAGCGGGGCGATCACGTGCGTGCTCGACGTCACCGACAGCGCCCGCGCGCGCCAGGAGCTGGAGCGGCGCGCCACGTTCGACACGCTGACGCAGTGCCACAACCGCTCCTCGGTCCTCGCCACGCTGGAGCGCGAGCTCGCGCGGGAGGACTCCAGCAGCACCGGCGTGGTGTACGTCGACCTCGACGAGTTCAAGCCGGTCAACGACACCCTCGGGCACGCCGCCGGAGACGAGCTGCTGGTGCTGGTGGCCGAGCGCCTGAGGCACGCCAGTCGCGACAGCGACGTGGTCGGACGCCTCGGCGGCGATGAGTTCCTGGTGGTGCTTCGCGACATCCCGGGACCGGAGATGGCGATGCGCGCGGCCGACCGCATCAGCGAAGCGCTGTGCGGCGCGTTCGAGCTCTCGTGCGCAACCGCCGAGCTGCGCGCCAGCATCGGGGTCGCGTGCTCGGGCGGCGAGGCGATCACCGCCGACGAGCTCGTCAAGCGCGCCGACGCGGCGATGTACGAGTCGAAGGAGCACGGGCAGTGCGCGCCCGTGCTGGCCGCGTGGGGACGCTGAGCGCGCCCTGCCGGCTCGTGCCTACGACCCCCTCAGACCCCAGCCGACCCGGTCACACGACCCTGAGGCGAAAGACGAAAGGGGGAACGGGCGCTGACGCGACCCGTTCCCCCTTTCCGCAGAACTACGAGACTACGCTTCTTCTTTGGTCCAAGTGAGGGCGCCGGTTCCAATTTCTTCTTCGACGGCGCCGACGAATTGCCCTTCGTTGCCCGTTTCTTCTAGTTCTTTGCCTTCTTTCTTTTCTTCCGCGTTTTTCGGCCCGGTGCACGGCCAGCCAAACGCCGTGTATTCCATTCCTTTAAGTGTGGCGTGGACCTGGAGGGTCTTCTGGCCTTTGGGGAATTTTTTGGTGTTTTTGAACGAAAGATTGTCCGAATAGAACACCGATTCCTTGCTGAAGGCTTCCGACTGTGCCGGAATTTCGTAGTGGCACGCCAACAGGCTGGGTTTGATCGTAATCGGTTCTAGGAGCGCAACCGTGTCGTTCGCTCTGTATTCCCAGAAACCCGGTGAGACGGTGACTTTCAGCGTGCCAAAGGTGGTGCAGCTGCTGTACGTGACCTCATCCGTGAACGATTGGAACGTGGGTTCTGACGGCACCGTGCCTTTGGTCACCGCCTTGGTGCACGTAATCGTCATCGGCCACACTTTGAATTCTTCCAGCTTGCTTACGCTTACGCCTTTCGTTACGGTTCCGCCGCTAGCTTCGAATGTCGGATATTCTATGGCGAGGGCCGACGCCGCGCCGATGCCGAGCATGCACACCGCGACGGCGAGGCCAACTGCAATCGTGATCTTCCTCATGGTTTCCGTGTCCACCCTTTCCGCCTCAAGCAACTTGAGGTTTGGTCAACCCAGCTCTTCTCCTTGACCTACGGACAGGCGCACCGGACCCCGCCTAGGCGCACCGGACCCCGCAGGGCATAGTCACGAACACTAGCACGAATGGGCGCGGGCTGCGAGGGGAACCGAGCCACCCCCCTCCTGGCGCCCGCCAAGCGGCGCATCGCCAGGGCGAACGGCCGTCGCGAGGGCGCCCGGGACGCCATCCGCCCGGACATAGGCAGCCGGCTATTGTCCAGTCAAGACCCGCGCCGAGAGCAGCCTATTGTCCAGTCAAGACCGGGTCGAGAGCAGCCCATTGCCAGGCCAAGACCGGTCGAGAGCAGCTAGCCTTAGCTCCAGCAGCGAGCGGACGACAGTGATGAAAGGAAACCGGAAGCAGAGGGTCATGATCGGCGTCGCCGTGATGGCGGTCATCGCCGGTGCGATCGTGGCCATCGTGACCGCCACCGGCGGCAGCCACACGCACCGACGCTCCGCGCGCGCCGGCGCCGGCGCCAGCGAACTCGCCGTGGCTGCCAGCTACGTCGGCTTGACCAGGGCGCAGCTGCGCAGCGACCTGCAGGCCGGCAAGACGCTGGCCGAGGTGGCCAGCGCCACGAGGGGAAGGTCGGCCTCCGGTCTGATCGAAGCGCTCGTGAAAGCAAAAGCCGCGAGGCTCGACACCGCGCTCGCGCACGGCAAGCTGTCCAAGGCCCGGAGCGCGACGCTCGCCGAGCTGCGCAAACGCGCGACAGTCGAGGTCAACCGCCCCCGCAGAGCGGTGGGCGTCGGCGGCGACCTGTCGGCTACCGCCAGCTACCTTGGCGTGACCCCGACGCAGCTTCGCCGTGAGCGGCGGCCGGTACGCTCGCTGGCACAGATCGCCAACGCGACGCCGGGGAAGTCGGCCGCGGGCCTGATCGAAATGCTGGTGAGGGAAAGGAAGGCCGAGCTCGCCGCGGCCGCGGCGGCGGGAAGTCTGAGCCAGGCGAGCGAGAACAGGCTGCTGTCCACGCTCAGGCAACGGGTGACCGCCGAAGTCGACCGGTAGCTCTCGCGCCCCTGCCGGCGCGCGGCGGGCGTCACGCTCGGCGGTCGTCATCATAGATGGGGCGATGCCGCACACGCGCACCTGCGGGGAGTGCAACGCCGAGAACCCAGCGACGGCGCAGTTCTGCATGGCCTGCGGGCAGAGGCTGGAACAGAGCTGTCCGGCGTGTGGGGCGCCGGCGCTTGCGGACGCTCGCTTCTGCGTAGCCTGCGGGACTCCGATCGAGACCGAGGTCGTCGGCCAGCCCGAGGCGACTGGGACGATCGCGGGCGCCGGCGCGGCGGGCACGCGCAAGACAGACAGTCCGGTGGGGTCGACCGAACGCGAGGCGACGAGCGAGGAGCGGCGCACGGTCACCGTGCTGTTCGCCGACCTGTCCGGCTACACGGCGATCTCCGAGCGCCTCGATCCCGAGGCGGTCAAGGCGCTCGTGGACCGGTGCCTGGGCCGTCTGGGCGAGGAGGTCGAGCGCGTCGAAGGCCGGGTGGACAAGTACATGGGCGACAACGTCATGGCGATCTTCGGCGCGCCGGTCGCGCACGAGGACGACCCCGAGCGCGCGGTGCGCGCGGCGGTGGCCATGCAGGCGGCGATGGGCGAGCTCAACCAGCGTCTGCTGGCCGACTATGGGGTCGAGTTCGCGCTGCGTGTGGGCGTCAACACCGGTGAGGTACTCGCGGGCACGGTCGGCGAGGCCTACACGGTGATCGGAGACGCCGTCAACGTGGCCTCACGACTGCAGACGAGCGCCAAGCCGGGCACGATCACCGTGGGTGAGCGAACACAGCGGGCGACCGGCAGCGTGGTCGAATACGTGGCGCTCGAGCCGCTCGAGCTGAAGGGCAAGGCCGAGCCGGTCGCGGCCTGGCGCGCGCTCGGTCTCTCGGAGGGGCACACCGGCGGCGCTCGCAAATTGCGGCGAGAGGCGCCGCTGGTCGGCCGGCACGACGAGTTCGCCGCGCTGCAGATGCTGTTCGCAAGAGTCGTCCGCAACAACGCGCCGCATCTGGTCACGGTCTTCGGCCAGGCCGGTGTCGGCAAGACGCGGCTGCTGCGCGAGCTCGAGCGGTCACTGCAGGCGCACGATCCACCGGTGCTCGTGCGCAGGGGCCGGTGTCTTCCGTTCGGCTCGAGCGTCGTCTACTGGCCGCTCAGCGAAATGCTGCGCGCGGAATGCGCGATCCTCGACGGCGACCCCGTGGAGGTCGCCTGGGCGAAGCTCTCGAGGCGGCTCGGGCCGCTGCTGGGCACGGATGGCGGTGGGGACCAGGTCGCGCGCCGGATTGCGCCGCTCGCGCGGCTGCTTGGCATCGAGGCTCCGGACGCGGCCGCACCGACCGAGCGCGACGACGCGCAGAGCGCTCGCGAGGGCATCTTCGCGGCCGTACGAACCTGTCTGGAGGCGATCGCGCAGGGCGAGCCGCTCGTGCTCGCGTGGGAGGACATCCACTGGGCCGACGAGGGCATGCTCGACTTGATCGAGTACCTGTCGCAGTGGCTGCGCGCCCCGGTTCTCCAGGTTTGCCTGGCGCGAGACGAGCTGCTCGAGCGCCGCCCGAGCTGGGGCGCGTCGCGTCGCACGACGACGAGCCTGTTCCTGGACCCGCTGACCCCCGCCGACACGCGCGAGCTGATCGGAGGCCTGCTGCGCGACGCCGGGGCCGCGCCGGAGGTGCTCGAGGCGCTCGCCGAGCGCGCCGAGGGCAATCCGCTGTTCGCCGAGGAGATGGTGCAGCGGCTCGCGGAGGAAGGCGGCACCAGGGCCGCAGAGCTGCCGGACACGGTCCAGGGACTGCTCGCCGCGCGGCTGGATTCGCTGGCGCCGCTGGAGCGCCATCTCGTCGCGCACGCGGCGGTCGTCGGTCGGACCTTCTGGGAGGGCGCGCTCGCGCCGGTGGCGGCGGCTGAGGGTGGAGACGTGCAGGCGGCACTGGCGACGTTGCGCGAGAAGGACATCATCGTGCCGGGTGAAGGCCGGCGCTTGGCCGACGAGCAGGAGCTCGCCTTCAAGCACGTCCTGATCCGCGACGTCGCCTACGAGATGCTGCCGAAGGCGGTACGCGCGCGCAAGCACTTCGAGGTCGGCACGTTCATCGAACAGCGTGCAGGTGAGCGTCGCCATGAGGTCGTCGCGTTGCTGGCCGAGCATTATGGCCGCGCGGCCATGCTCGGCGAGGAGGTGCGCCTGGAGCCGGACGAGCTGGCGCCGCTGCGCAGCAAGGCGCTGCAGTTCCTCGAGGCCGCTGGCGACGCTGCCAGCGCGCTGTACTCGAACCAGGAGGCGCTGGCCCATTACGAGGCCGCCGCCGCGCTCAGCGCGGGCGATCACGCACAGCAGGCGCGCATCCACGAGAAGCAGGGCGACCTGGCGTTGCGCTTGGGACGCGTCGACGCCGCGATCGAGGTGTGGCAGCAGGGACTCGAGTACCACCGCGACCAGGCGGATCTCGAACACGTGGCCGAGCTGCACCGCAAGATCGGCGCGGCGTTGGCGCACAAGGGCGAGCGCACGCAGGCGATCAAGCACCACCAGCAAGGGATCAACCTGATCAAGGACGGGCCGCCCTCGCTTGCGCTGGTACGGCTGTACGAGGAGGCCGCGTGGCTGTACATGCAAGTCGGCGACAACATGCTTGCGATCTACGCCTCCGAGAAGGCGCTGCGCCTGGCCGAGCGACTGGGAGAGGTGCGCGCCGCGAGCCGTGCGCACGGAATCTTCGGCCGGGTCTTCGGACGCATCGGCGACACGGTCAAGGCGCGCGAGAACCTCGAGCGGGCGATCGAGCTCGCCAAGGACTCCGACGAGAACGAGACCGTGCTCGCCATGCTGGCACTCGGCCACCACCTCGAGAACGCCGAGGGCGACTACGGCGCGGCCGAGCCTTCCTATGCGCAGGCGCTGGCGCTGGCGCAACGCATTGGCGACATTCCCGCACAGATCGAGCTGCACGCCGCGCTCGCGCAGCTCGCCTTCTACCGCTGCGACTGGGATCAGGTCGGACGGTCAAACGACGCCAGCGCCGAGCTCGCCGAGCGTGAGGGCCTGATCGGCAAGATGTGCCTGCCGTACACGCTGCGGGGGCTGCTGCAGTGGCGCGACGGCGACTGGGACGCCTCGGCCCAGCTGTTTCGTCACGCCCGCGAGCTCGCCGAGCAGGTCGGCTGGTCGGAGGTCGCCGTCAACGCGCTGCTCGGGCTCGCGGTCACGCAGCGCGACCGCGGCGATCTCGCAGACGCGCAGGACACCGTCACGCAGGCGCTCGACGTCTGCGAGCGCGCCGGCTTGATCGGGCAGTCGATTCAGGCGACCTCGATGCGTGCGCTGATGCTCGCGCTGGCCGGCGAGCACACCCTCGCCGGTCAGGCGGCAGAGCAGGCCGCGGCGCTGGCGGAACGCGTTCACTACCCGCTCGGCGAAGCGGCCGTGCTCGAGGCGCGCGGCATGACCAGCGAGCTACCCGAGGCGCTCGAGCTGCTGCGCGGAGGGCGCGCGGCATGGGAGCAGCTCGGCCGACCGCTCGATGCGGCGCGCTGCGAGCTGCTGCTGGGCCAGCGCTTGCGCGAACACGATCGGGTCGCGGCCGACGAGGCGCTTGCTTTGGCCGCGACGGCGTACGAGCGACTCGGCGTCGAGCACCTCGCTGCGCGCGCTCGCGAGCTCATGGCCGCGTGAGGCAGCACGTCGGGCGCGCGCGGCGCAGACGAGTAGGATCGCTGTCGATGACCGCCCGGCTGGCCCGCGCAAACGGCAACCACAGCGCCCCCTCGCAAGGCCTGCGGCCGTGGGCGCTGGAACTGTATGACGGGCGGTGCTGTCTGTTTGCCGGCGGCGCAACCAACGTGCTGGAAGGCCAGAGGCTCAACTACTTCTGTGGCGCCGGCAGCCACGAGGGCCTGTGGGGGCTCCCTGACCGCGCCGGCGCGCCGTGGACGATCCTGATCGCACCTCTGCAGGCAACGAAACTGAGCAAACGCGTGGCCGTCCGTCACGCCTGGATGTGACCGCGAGCACTCCCGCCGAGCGCGAGCCGCTCGCTCCCGGGCCACCCAATCGCGTCTTTGCGTGGCTTTCCGTCGCGGCGGCGCACCGCCCGCGCGCCAGCGCACGGCCGTGGCTGCTGCTCGCGCTCATCACGGCGACGATCGCTCTCGGCACGTGGGGATTTCGGGAACTGGCGCTGCAGGTGCACTTCACCCTCCTCCAGAGCATCTACCACGCGGCCAAGCTGTACACGCTGGAAATCGGGCAGGCGAGCGGGACGGGGAGTTACAGGGTCGGGCCGAACTGGCAGATCCTTGTCGCGTTCGCGCTCGCCGCGATGCTCGTCGTCCGCGCCTTGTTCGCACTTGCGAAAGGCAGGCTGCGGCGCTGGGTCACGCACCGCTTCCTGTCCGGCCACGTGATCGTCTGCGGCGCCGGGGTGCTCGGTTCACGCCTGGCGCTCGAGCTCTCCGACGAGCACGACGTGGTCCTGGTCGATACAGACGCCGGCGCTCGCGGGATGCACGATCCGCTGGGCAGGCACGAGTGGCGACTCGTGGCCGACGCAGTGCGACCGCACACGCTGGCGGCCGCCGGCGCACGCCGGGCCAACTGGGTGGTTGCGATCACGGGAGACGACTTCACCAACTCCCAGATCGTCAGCGCGATCTACGCGATGGGCGGGTTCAGGGACAGGCTGCACGTGCTGGTCCAGATGGAGGATCCATCGCTGGCGCGGTTCCTCGAGGAAGACACAGGCCAGCACGAGCAGGACGCCGACGGCGATCCCGCGCGCGCGCAGCCCTCGCCCGCCGCGCCGCGACCCGTCGTGACACCGTTCAGCCCCAACGCGATCGCCGCGCACACGCTCCTCGAGCACGCGCAGAGCAAGCTCGCAGGAGGTGCGTACGGCCCGTTCCTGGCGATCGAGGACGGCAGGGCTCCCTATCTGATCCTCGCGGGCGACCACCCGCTGCTCGACGCGATAGTCCTCGCCGCGCTCCGGCTCTGGCGAGGACTGATCCTGCGCGAGCTCGAGCAGCAGTCGGACGCCCGGCGAGTGCCCATGCGCATCGGCGTGTACGGCCCCGATGCCAACGCTCGCATCGAACGGCTCAGGAGGAGATGGATCGACGAATCGCATGCGCTCGAGCTCGAGGCGAAGGACATGGAGCTCGCCGGCGCGATCTCGGCGGCGGACGCCGACTGGCTGGCGGCGCGCAACCACGCGGGGCATGCGATCGTCGCGTGCACGCACGAACTCGACGGCGTCGAGCTGGCGCTCGGTCTCAGCCGCGCGCTCGGCGCGGGCGTGCTGATGACCCGCGTGACCACCCAACCCGAGAGCCTGCTGGACGAGCGTCTGACGCAGCGCACGGCGCGGAGCCCGCGCCTCGCCCCCACCGAGGTGCAGCCGATCGCCGAGCTGGCGTGCGAGCGCCGCGCGATCAGCGACGTCTCGGCGCGCCGGCGGCTCGTGCGGGCGCTCGAGCACGTCGAACCCGATCTCGGTGAGCAGGAGGCGCGCAGCATGAGCGACGAACTGTTCGCGCGCGCGGAGCTCGGCATCCATTCCGACCCGGCGTGGCGTCTGGTGACGAGCGAGCGTGTGCTGCTGCGCCCGCTGGTGGCGCCGGTGCCGATCAGCGCGCTGGTTCGCGCGAGCCTGGCAATCGAGCTCGAGGCCCCGGGCAACCTGCGCGAGGCGGCCGAGGACCTCGTTCGCGAAGGCCTGCCGCAGGAGGCGTTCACCGCCTGGTGCGAGTATGCGCGCCACGTCACCGACGCGTCGCCCAAGGGCGAGCGGGACGGGCTGGGGCAGCCGACCGGCGACGCGGTCGCGGAAACGATCTTGCGCCTGCGGGCGGCGACGCTCGGCGAGCGCGAGACGGCGGTGACCGGGGGCCGTGCGCCGGGCGCCTTGGCCGGCGCGAAGCGGGTGACGATCTTCGCCGGCGCGGCCGGCTCGATGACGGCGGAGAGTCGAGATCTGCCTCGAGCCGATGATCCGGCGCGCGCTCGCCGGCTACGAGGGCGTCGTCCTCTCCGGCGGTACGTCGGTGGGGCTGCCCGGGCTGATCGGCCGCGCCGCGCGCGATCTCGACGTGCGCGCGATCGGCTACGCTCCCGCCGGTCGCGGCGACCGCAGCCTCTACCCAACCCTGAGCGAGACGCCCCGGGCGAGCGACTTCAGCGTGCGCGAGGCGCTGGCGATGTGGTGCGACATCCTCGCCGAGCGCATCCGCGTCGAGGATGTGCGGGTCGTGGCCTGCCCGGGTGGGCCGATCACGCAGGCCGAGATCCTGCTGGCGCGCGCCCTGGGGGCGCCCGTGGCCTGGCTCGATCCGGCCAGCGAAGCTGTCGTGGCGCTCGACGACACGCTCCCGTTCGGCGCCGAGGGCGTGCTCGAACTGCCCGCCGACGCGATGACGCTGCGAGCGTTCTTCCGTTGGTCCGCTGCACCCGAGGATCTGCCCGGCGAGCTGCGGGACAGGGTGGCGAGGTACGTTCACGCCGACTACCGGCGCAAGCAGCTGGGCCGCAAGCAGCCCGGCGACCCGGCGCTGGCTCCATGGGAGCAGCTGCTGCCCGCGCTGCAACGCTCCAACCTCTCCCAGGCCGACGACATTCCGAACAAGCTCGCCGTGGTGGGCAAGCGCCTCGCGAGGTCAGGAGGGAGCCCGTTGCAGCTCGATCACGAGGAGGTCGAGGTGCTGGCCGAGATGGAGCACGGTCGCTGGAACCTCGAGCGACTGCGGGGCGGCTGGCAGCCCGGCGAGCGCCAGGTCTCGCGCCTGGTCACCTCCTACCTGAAACCGTGGACCGAGCTCGACGAGCAAGCCAAGGACTACGACCGCGAGGCGGTGCGCAACATCGCCCCGGCGCTCGCCGACGCGGGCTGGGGAGTGGTCGAGATCGAGGGTTGAGCGCGACGGACGCTGGGCGCGAGCAACGCGACGGCTCAGCCGCCGATCCCCGCGAGATAGGTCTTGCGCTGCTGGGCCGTGAGCGGACCGGTGACGCGGCTTTCGGCGATCCGCTCCAGCGACCCGAGCGAGGCGGCGAGCTCGGTCGACCAGATCGCCGCGGTCCCGTCGGCATTCGCGGCCACGATCTCGCTGCCGTCCCGGCTGAACGCGGCGCTTCTGACGGCCCCTTCGCCGCCACTCAGCACCGCCAGCTGCTTGCCGCTGGCCGCATCCCAGATCCTGACCGTCCCGTCTCCGTTGGCGGTCACGATCTCGGCGCCATCGTGGCTGAACGCGGCGCTGTCGACAGGCCCTTCCGGCCCGCTCAGTTCCCTCAGCAGTTTGCCGCTCGCCACGTCCCAGATCTTCGCCGTCCCGTCTTCGCTCGTGGTCACAACCGTGGCGCCGTCGGGGCTGAACGCCGCGCCGTGGACGGGCCCGGGGGTTTCGAGCACGTGCAGTCGCTCGCCGCTGGCCGCGTCCCAGATGATCGCTCCTTTTTCGGCCGCGGTGATGATCTTGGCGCCGTCGGGGCTGAAGGCCGCGTCGTACACACGCCCTTGCTGGACCTGCAGCTTTCTCAGTTCCGTGCCCGTGGCCACCCCATATATCCGCGCCGTCTCGTCGTCGCCCCCGGTCACGACCTTGGTGCCGTCGGAGCTGAACGCGGCGCTGTCAACGCGTTCTTCGTTGCCTTCCAGCCGGTGCAGCAGGTTGCCGCTGGCCGCGTCCCAGACGATCGCGGTTTCGTCTTCGTCCGCGGTGACGATCTTACCGCCGTCAGGGCTGAAGGCCGCGTCGTACAGCCGCCCTTCTTCACCGTTCAGCAGCCTCAGCTGCTTGCCGCTGGCCGCGTCCCAAACGATCGCCGTGCCGTTCGCGTTCGCGGTCACGACCTTCGTGCCGTGGGGACTGAACGCGGCGGCTTCCACGGCCCCCGAGTGGCCGCGCAGCACGCCGCGCGACTCACGTGGCGAGGCAGCCCAGAGCCTAATCGTGCCGTCCTGGCTCGCCGTCAGGACCTCCTTGCCGTCGGAGCTGAACGTCGCGCTTTCGACGGGCCCTTCATCGCCGCTCAGCACGTCGAGCTGCCTGCCGCTGGCCACGTCCCAGATCCGCGCCGTGCCGTCGGCGTTCGCGGTCACCACCTCCGAGCCGTCGGGGCTGAAGGCGGCGCTGTGGACCTCACCGGTCGAGCCGCTCAGCACGGCCAGCTGCCTGCCGCTGGCCACGTCGAAGATCCGCGCCGTTTCGTCTTCGTCGGCCGTCACCACCTCGGCGCCGTTGGGGCTGAAGGCGGCGCTCTTGACGGGCCCGCCGTTGCCACCCAGCACCTTCAGCTGCTTGCCGCTGGCCGCGTCGTAGATCCGCGCGGTGCCGTCTTCGCCCGCCGTGAGAACCTCGGTGCCGTCGGGGCTGAAGACGGCGGTGTACACGGACCAGCCCTTGCGCCCGTGTAGCACCCGCAGCGGCTTTTCGCTGCCGAGGTCCCAGATCCGCGCCGTGCCGTCGGCGTTCGCGGTCACGACCTCCCTGCCGTCGGGACTGAAGGCAGCGGATTCGACTTCGCCGGCTTCCAGCACCCTCGGCGGCTTGCCGCCGGCCACGTCCCAGATGCTGAAGCTGTCGTCCTGATTCGCGGTCAGGATCTCGCTGCCGTCGGGGCTGAACTCCGCGCCGTAGACTTCCCCCTGTTCGCCGGGCAGCACTCTCAGCCGCCTACCGCTGGCCGCGTCCCAGATCGTCGCCGTGCCGTGTTCGCTTTCCTTGGGGTTTTCGCTGGCGGTGACTATCTTGGTGCCGTCAGGGCTGAACGCGGCGCTGTTGAGTGGCGAGCCCGCGTGCACGGTCTCGAGTTCCTGCAGCTGCGGGAGCGCCAGCCGGAGCGCTTCCTCGGCCTGGGAGGTGTACCTCAGCCGCAGCGCATGGAGTGCCAGCTGCGCACTCAGCTCGGGGTTCTTGGAGAGCACCGACCTGGCGCCGGCGGCGAGCTGACGCGACTGGGCGGTCTTCTGGTTGGAGATGGCCGTCGAGCGCTCGATCACCGCGACGACCAACAGGCCGATCGCCACGACCAGCGCGATCGAGACGGCGCCACTCGTTGCACGCAGACGCCGGGTCGCGCGCCGGCGGCTGATCAGCACGTACGTCCTTTGCAGCTCCGTCGGCTCCGGGCGCTTGCCCGACCCGCCTGCGAGCCACTGCTCCGCCGCCTCGAGCTCCGAGCCTGAGAGCAGGAAGCTGCCGTCGCGTCCGTGCTCGTCCCATTCGATCGCCTTGCGGCCCCATTCGGTGTGTGCCCGCACCCAGTCCAGATCGGTCTCGATCGCCGTGATCAGCAGCCCCAGCGAACGCTCGAAGTCATCGTCGAACACCCCCCGCTGCGGCACGAACTGATGCGCCGACAGCGCCTCCGGCAGCCCCCCCGGATCGGTCTCCCTGGCCATCACCGGGATGATCCGCTTGTTCAGGCTGACCGCGTGCTCGAGCTCCTTGCTGCACTCACGCGAAGCAGCCGAGTCGGGGCTGATGACGAACACAACCGAATCCGAGGACTCGATCGCCAGCTTCAGATCTTCAGCCCAGCGCGACGCCGGCGGAATGTCGTCCTCGTCCACCCACACACGCTTGCCACGCTCCACCAGCGCCTGATGCAGACGAGTGGCGAACGTCCCGTCCTTGTGCGAGTAGGAGATGAACGCGTCGCAATGCTCCTCCTGACCGGGTGCACGAGCGGGCTCCGCCGAGGCTGGTTGGAGTGCGGAGGTCATGGAACCTCGCGGCAGCGCGCGCCGCTCAGTCGCCGAGCGCCTCGACGATCAGCGGGAAGACGTTGCGGTGCGCCTCGCGGCCGAGGAAGACGTCGAGGTGGGTGTAGCCGGGGAGCAGCTCGAGGCGGTGGCGGCCGGGCGCGAGCGCGTCGAAGTAGGCGAACGTCCGCTCCTGCGAGGCCGGCAGGAAGCACCTGTTCTCGACCCCGGCAATGAACGTGAACCGCGAGTCCGTGTGGGGCTTGCCGTCGACGAAGCTCTCGGGCAGGCCGGGTACCTTGCCGGTTGGGACGAGGTGCCCGGCCGACGCGCAGCTGCCCATCTGTTTGAAGAACGACACGGGGCAGAAGCCCCACTCGCGCGCGCCCCAGGCGTGCGTGTCGTGGTCGAGGTTCGAGTGGTCGTAGAGCACATCGCGACCGACCCCGTAGAAGTAGTTGACCGAGCGGCAGACCTCGCTGCCACAGCGGTCGCGACCGATCGTCGACGCCAGCGCGACAGCCCGATTGATCGCCGCCGGGGGCCTGGCTGTCCACTGTGGATCGACGCCGCGCACGAACAAGGACGCCGCCGGAATCAGCGTCCGCAGGCGCAGCTTCGAGTAGGGCGTCATGCTGACGTGCAGCGAGACGGCGTTGCTGACCACGTCGGTCACCTGCGGCAGCAGACCCGCGACCGCAGCCATCATGAAGCTGCTGGAGCCCTGGCAGTGGACGACCGCCTTGAGCGTCTCGCAGCCGGTTTCGCGCAGGATCGTCGCGACCGCCGCCGGGTGATCATGGACGGCCACCTCGTCGAGCGTCCACATCGAAGGCGGCAGGTCGATCGAGCCGCGCCAGTTCTCGGCCCAGACGTCGTAGCCGGCGTCGATCAGGGCGCCGGCAGGCGTCTGCCGCGTCGGTGCGCCGTAGAACATGTTCGCTCGCGCCGCGCAGCCGTGCGCCAGCAGCACCGGGCCACGCCACGGCGCGTGCGGGCCGCGGATGTGGTGAAGCGTCGCGAGGCGGCCGTCGCCCGCCTCGAAGCCGATGATCCGCCGCTGCAGGCCCTCCGGCCCGGGCAGCTCATGCCACCGGCCCGGGCGATGACCCTGCCAGCGCGGATCCAGCCCGCTCGGGCTCGGCCAGTCGGCGTCGTTGACGACCGGCGAGCGATGGCCGAAGAGCTCGACCATCTGGCTCGTGAAGAAGCGGTCGAACTGCGCGACCGACTCGACGCTGCCCGGCCCGGCCGAGCCGCGCATCGACGCGAGCATCCGCAAAAAGCCGAGCTTGCCGATGTGCAGGATTCCGGTCGCGACGGTCGCCCCGTCACCCTCCGGCTCGTCCTCGTGGTGGCCGCTGAGGATGCGCACGAGCAGCCGCGAGGTGTCCCCCCAGCCATCGAGGTTGGGGCCGTGCTGGACGTCCTTGAAGCCGCTCAGCGTCAGCGCCCGGCCGTCGCGGTCGCGCAGGAAAAGGCGGTAGAGCATCCGCCTGTGGCGCGGCGAGCCGTCGACGACGAACAGGTTGAACCAGCCGCGCTCGGCGCGCAGCTCACCGCCGAGCTCGTCGCAGCGGACGAGGCCCTCGGCCCGGCCGCGATGCTCCGGATCGGCGATGAAGCGGTGGATGTCGTCGATCTCGATCGTCAGCTGCTGCGTGCACCTCGTCCCGCGCCGGCGCCCGGCCACCATCGCCTGGTTGTAGCTCAGCTCGTCGAAGGAGATCCAGCCCGACATCCGCTCACGGAAGCTGACCGGTTTCATCCCTGCGGGCCCTCGATCATCGCGTCGGCGAAGCGGTCGGCGAGCGCCGCGATCGTGAAGCTCGGGTTCGGCCCGACCGGGCCGGGCATCACAGATCCGTCGGCGACCCACAGGCCCGGATGTCCGTGCACCCGCCCCCACGGATCGACGACACCCTGGCGCGGATCGACGGACATCGCGCAGCCCCCGACGGGATGCACGGTCACGGCACGGCTGCGCCGATCGAGCGGATCCTCGACGAGATCGCCGTCGAGCGCGGTGGCGAGCCCGCCCAGCGAGTCGCGCACGCAGTCGTAGTAGTCCTGTGACGGCTTGGCGCTCCAGTCAAGCTCCAGCCGGTCACCCTCCAGCCGCATGCGCCCGTTGGGGAGGTCGCGGCCCATCGCGAGCAGCGGCATCATCGCCGCCGAGACGTGAGCGTCGCCGAACAGCTCGGCGGCGAGGTCTGTGCGATGCGTGTCGCGCCGCCCCCGCAGGCGGTCGAGCAGCGCGCGCACGATCCCGCGCCGCGCGCGCCAGACGTCGCCCGGGATTTCCAACTCGTGCCAGAGCCAGTCGGCGAATGCGGGCGCACCGGCATCCTGCAGGTAGTAGCCGCGGCCGCACGCCGATCGTTGCTCATCGACGTGGACCGAGGCCGTGATCACCGGGCCGCGGCTGGGCTCCGGAGCGCCACTCGGCGGACTTGCCGCCCTCGCCGCGGGCGCGGCAGTCGCGCACCAAAGCGAGGTAGTCGCCATTGGCCGACAGGCGCGTGCCGAGCGCCGGGCTGAGCCCGGGCAAGGACGCGCGGTTCGCAAGCAGCAGGCGCGTGCTGCCGATCGCGCCGGCTGCGAGGACGACCTGTTCGGCGCTCACCGTTCGCTGCTCGTCCTCGCTGTGATCGAGCAGGTGCGCCGGGTGAGCATCGCGCGCGCCGATGTGCTGGCGGTAGCCGACGAGGTAACCCCCCGGTCGGCCGGCGGCAACCGGCGCGATCGTCCGCACCTCGCAGCACGTCCTGAGCTCCGCGCCCAGCCGCCGCGCCTCGCTCAGACAGGTCAGGTCGAGTGTGCTCTTGGACCCGTAGTTGCAGCCGATGTCGCACTCCCCGCACAGCCTGCAGGTGCTCCGCGGCGTTCCGTGCGAGATTCTGCTCGCCGCCGGGGATCGGCAGCCCGGGCGCCGGCGCCTCGCCGTCGGCGGCGAACACGACAGCCAGCGGCGGCAGCTCACACGGCAAGCCCATGCTCGCGGCCGCCTCCTGCATCGCCCGGGTCTTTGGAGTCGTCGAGTACGGCTCGCCCTGCTCGAGCGGAAAGCGCTGCGGCTGCTGGAGGCGCTCGAAACGGTCGTAGTGAGGCTCGAGATCAGCGCGCGTCACCGGCCAGTTCTCATAGCCGCCGTTGCCGAGGTCCTCGTGCACGAACGTCCGCTCGTCCTTGCGGAGCATCACGTTTGCGTAGATCAGCGACCCCCCGCCGAGGCCGCTTGCCGCGACGACGTCCAGCGAGTCGAACGCCCACAGGTCGAACAGCCCGTAGCGCCCCGTCTCGGGCGCCCAGAAGTTCGCTCGCATGTCATAGGGCGTGCGCGCGAACGATCCCGGCGGGTGCGGCTGGCCCCGCTCGAGCACGAGGACAGAGATCCCGGCCTCGGCCAGTCGCATGGCGGTGAGCGATCCCCCGAAGCCCGTACCGACCACGATCACATCGAAGTGCTCCTCGACGGCCATCGCGATTTCGACTGTAGCCCCTGCGCCCAGGGGGCGCAAGCATATGTGCCCAATCGCACAGGCGGGCGCTTGCGTGTCAAGAACCTTGCGCGTCAACTCCACGCCGGATAGCGTTTCGGCATGGAGCGGCGGCAGCGGGCCCAGGCTGTGACGATCATCTCGCCCGTCCACCGCTGGTGGGCGCTGTGGCTGCGAATGACCTGGCCCCTCGCCGACCGCCTGGCGCTCGTCAAGCGGCCGCTGGTTCGCCTCTCGTTCATCCATTTCGCGCACTGGTCGCTCGTCCAGTGGATGCCGCCGGGAGCGCACGGCGCCCGCGCGCGGCGCCCGCCACATCCCTATCTGCTCTTCCAGAGCAATTTCGACGATGACCTGTACGCCTACATCGACGCCTTCTCGCTCGTCGTTCCCGAGCGGATGCGCGCGATGTGGCAGGGCGTCTTCCGCTTCCCCGGTCCCCGTCCGGTCGATCGCTTCTTGAGCTTCATCGTCGCGCGCACCACGCCGACGCAGTACTACTACTGCGCCTACCCGGAGGCGTCCTCGACGATGGTCGCCGCGGCGCTGCGCCTCAGCGACCGCCACCGCCGCTTCGCGGCCGAGACCGCCGAGCTCGACGACGCGGCGTTCGCCGCCCGCTACGCCGACTTCCTCGCCGAGACCCAGCTGCTGCTGTGAGCGAAGCGAGCGACCAGCCCGTGGCGCTCGTCGTGATGGCCCCGCTTCGCCAGGGCCACGACGAAGAGCTGCTCGCCGTGCTCGCCGCGCTGCCGACCGGCCCCGGGAGTCCGTTCGCGCGCGTCGCCTCAACCCATTTCTGCCGCTGGCTGCTGGTCCCGGCTCTGCTCGGCGGGGACGGCGAGCCAGTCGAGCCCGGCCAGGCCTACCTGCTGTTCACAGCCGACTTCGACGGCTCGCTCGAGGAGTGGTCGGCGGTGGTGGCAGAGAGGATCGGAGCCGATGTGGACCGCGTCTTCGAGCACTGCGAGGGCTACCCGGGAAGCCGCGAGGGCCGGGCGTTTCTCGACTTCATCAGCGAGCATCGCATCGAGGTCGGCTTCTCGGTTGTCTCCTATCGGGCGACTGTCGCTGCGATTCGCCAGAGCCTGGAGCTTCGGCGGCGGCTGCGCGAGCCGCGATCGCCTCCCAGGGGCTGGGGCCGAGCGAGCTGCGCAGCGCATGGAAGGAGCGCTTCGGAGGATGAGCACGCTCGCCGGCCTGCAGGGAAATGTCCTCGTCGCTTACGCCACGCCGCACGCCGTCTACATGTTCGCGACGGTCGCCGACGCCGCCGCGGCGCGCGACTGGCTCGCGGCCCGGCTCGATCGCGTCACGACCCACCGCGGTTGGGGACAGGCGCCGTCCGCTGCGACGTTCAACCTCGCCTTCAGCCACGCCGGGCTGCTCGCCCTCGACGTCCCCGCGATCCGCCTCGCCCAACTGGAAGCGTTCCGGGACGGGATGGCCGCCCGCGCGGAGCAGCTCGGCGATATCGGGCCGAGTGCTCCCATGCGGTGGGAGCCGGGGCTCCGCGACAGCCACGTGCTGATCGTCCTGACAGCCCGCGAGAACGAGTTGCTCGCCGAGGCCGGCTCGGAGCTGCGCGACTCGCTCACCGACGGCGGGCTCGTGCTCGCCCACGAGCAGGACGCGCACTCGCTGCCCGAGGATCGTGAACACTTCGGCTTTCAGGACGGCTTCTCCCAGCCCGCCGTCAACGGCGCGAGCGCGCCGCGCGTCGGCGAGGGGACGCGCACGCGCTGGCGACGCTGGCGGCGCCTCGCGCTCGGCGAGTTCGTGCTCGGCAACCGCGACGAGGGCGGGCGCCTGCCGCAGGCGCCGCTCGGCCCCCTCGGCGACGATGCGACGTTCATGGTCGTGCGCAAGCTCGCCCAGGACGTCGCCGCGTTTCGCCGCTACACCGCCGACGCGGGCGCGCGGCTCGGCCGCGAGCCGGAGTGGCTCGCCGCGAAGATGGTCGGGCGCTGGCAGAACGGATCGGCGCTCGCCCGCTACCCCGCGGCCCCCGGACCGCCGGCCGCCGAGGACCCGAAGGCGAGCCGCTTTCGCTACGGCCAGGACCCCGGCGGCCTCGACTGCCCGCTGGGCTCGCACGTCAGGCGTGCCAACCCACGCGACTCGCTCGGCTGGCAGGGCCGGCTGACGCAACGCCACCGCATCATCCGCCGCGGTATGCAATATGGGCCGCCGCTGGCCGCCGGCGCCACCGTCGACGACGGCGCCCGACGCGGGCTGATGTTCGTCGCCTACCAGGGGGCGATCGAACGGCAGTTCGAGTTCATCCAGAGCCAGTGGCTCGGCGACGGAAATTCGCTGCGGCTCGGCGACGATCGCGACCCCCTTCTCGCGCCCGCGGGTTCGAAGGGCGAGATGGTCATCCAGGGGCGCCCGCCTGTCTTCCTAACGGGCCTCCCCCTTTTCGTCACCACCCGCGGCGGCGGCTACTACCTGCTGCCCGGGATCGCCGGGCTCAGGGCGCTCGCGGCCGGAGCGTGCTGAGCGGCGACGCGCACGCGGACCTCGCGGTTGGGCACGACCAGCGCGCCGGCCTTCAGCCGCATGCGCTCGGGGCTCGGATCGACGAGCTCGAAGCTCGGCAGATCGCAGGATCTCGCGCAGAAGCAGCCCGATCTGCAGGCGCGCGAAGCCCTCGCCGATGCATGACCTGATGCCACCGCCGAACGGCACCCACGACGGCCGTGGCGCGCCCTCCTGGAGATAGCGCCGCGGCCGGTAGAGCGTCGGATCGGAGTAGAGCGCCGGCGAGCGATAGACGAGCAGCAGCGGCACCGCGATGCCCATGCCGCGGGGGATCGTGAAGCGCCCGAGGCGGTAGTCGACGACGGCGCCGCGACCGATCCCGAACAGCGGCGTGCGCAGCCGCAGCGCCTCGTCGATGGCAGCGCCGAGGTGCTCCTCGCTGCCGCGGTCGAGGTCCTCGCGTACGCGCGCCAGCTCGACCGGATGGCGCAGCAGCATCTCCAGGGCCCAGGCCAGCCCGCCGGCCGTCGTCTGGTTGCCGGCGATGATCAGCGTCATCATCTCGTCGCGCACCTCGGCGTCGGTCAGCGTGCGCCCGTTCGGGTAGCGCGCCCGAACGGCCATCGCCAGGATGTCCCTGCGCGAATCGAGCAGCGGGTCGGCGCGGCACGCCGCGATCTCGGCGTAGAGCAGCTCGTCGATGGCCGCGCTGTGGCGCAGCAAGCGCCCCCACGGGCTGAAGCGCCCGAGATCGACGCGCAGGCGCGGCATCAGCATCGCCACGCTGCCGCTGAGCTCGACGATGTCCGAGAGACCGGCCGCGAGCTGTTCGCGCCTCGGTCCACCTTCGATGCCGAAGACGACCCGCAGCATGATCTCCATCGTCACGTGCCTGACCCAGCTCCACAGCGGGATCACCTCGCCGGAGCGCCACGATCGCAGCTCGGACGCGGCGATCTCGACGATCTCCGTCCGATCTTCGGCGAGGCGCGCGTGATCGAACTCCGGCGCGAGCAGCTTTCGCCTCGTCGCGTGCTCGTCGCCGGCGAGCAGCAGCGTCGAGCCGTCACCGACGAGCGGCCGCAGGATCGCGTTCGCGCTCGCCGCCTCCAGCTGATCGGCAGGCGCCGCGATCATCTGCTCGACCAGGGCCGGGTCGCAGACCCACACGGTCGGGTGAAGCGCTGTGCCGAACGACAGTGTGAACACGTCGCCGTAGCGATCCTGACAGCGCTGAAAGAACCCGAGCGGGTCGCGCTGCATGGAGATCGCCCGCAGCGAACCGAGAAAGCGGGGCCCAGGCGGCAGGGTCACGGGTGCTCCCGGCCGCGCGCCGCGAGTGCCCTGCGGCCGTTCGTGAGCGTCTCGATGCCGATGGAGTCCATTCGTCACGCCCCCTGCCGAATGGTAACCCCACCTGGGATCACGGCGGCTGCCGCCGGAACGGCTTGCGCCAGGGTTGCACCAGTCCCACGCAGGGCGGATGATGGACGGGTGAGTCTCATTGCCATCGACACGGTCTCGGTGCTGATGACCGACCTGGTGGGTTCGACGGCGATCGCCGAACGGATCGGCCCTGCGGCGGCGGAGGACTTGCGCCGCGAGCACTTTGACCTGCTGCGCGGGGCGATCGCGCGCACCGGTGGCCGAGAGGTCAAGAATCTCGGCGACGGGCTGATGGTGGTGTTCTCGAACGCCTCACATGCACTGACATGCGCGGTTGAGATGCAGCAGGCTGTGGAGGCGCGCAACCGCCGCTCGCAAGAGCGCCTGCAGGTGCGGATCGGCATCAGCTTCGGTGAGGCCACGGTCCACGACGGCGACTACTTCGGTGAGCCGGTGGTCGAGTCCTCGCGGCTCTGCGCTCAGGCTCAGGGCGGGCAGATAACGCTCAACGCCCTGGTGCGCCAGATCGCGGGCGCACGCGGGGCCATAGCTTCCGCTCGCTTGGTGGCCTCGCGCTGAAGGGCATCGTTGAGCCGGTGCAGGCGTTCGAGCTTCAGTGGCAGCCGATCCTGGCAGCCGGCGTCGCGCTGCCGGAGAGGCTGCGTGAGCCGCCGGCGACGGGCTTCGTCGGGCGGGTGGCGGAGCGCGCCCGACTGACGGAGCTTTGGAGCGAGGCGCGCGAGGGGTCGCTGCGCCTCGCGCTGATCAGCGGTGAGGCGGGTGTGGGTAAGACGCGGCTGTCGACGCACCTCGCATTGCAGGCGCACGGAGAGGGCGCAACGGTGCTGTATGGGCGCTGTGACGAGGATCTGGGTGTCCCCTACCAGCCGTGGGCGCAGGCGCTTGGGCACTTCGTCAACGAGGCGCCGCGTCTGATCCTCGACGGCCACGTCGAGCGGCACGGCGGTGACCTGGCGCGCCTCGTGCCCGCCCTGGGCGAGCGCCTGCCCGGCCTTGCCGCCCCACACCACAGCGATCCGGAGACAGAGCGCTACCTGCTCTACGCGGCGGCCACCGGACTGCTCGAAGGCGCGGGCGAGCAGGAGCCGCTGCTGTTGATCCTCGATGACCTGCACTGGGCCGACGGGCCGACGCTGGCGCTGCTTCGCCACGTGGTCGCGGCGGGCTCCTCGATGCGGGTGATGGTCGTCGGCACCTACCGCGACTCCGATCTCTCGCGTGACCATCCTCTGACGGCGCTGCTGGCCGACCTCCACCGCGAGCAGGGCGTCGCGCGAGTGAGGCTCGGCGGCCTTCAGTCCGAGGACGTGCTGGCGCTGATGGAAGCGCAGGCCGGGCACGAGCTGGACGAGGATGGCCGTGCGCTCGCGCGGGAGATCACACGTGAGACGGCGGGCAACCCATTCTTTGCCGGCGAGCTGTTGCGTCATCTGACAGAGTCAGGCGCGATCGTGCAGGAGGACGGCGGGCGTTGGCGTATCGCCGGGGAGATAGCCGAGCTGGGCTTGCCCCAGAGCGTGCGCGAGGTCGTCGGGCGGCGTGTGGAGCGCCTCGACCCCGACGCCCGCACGGCGCTGAGCGCCGCCGCGGTCATCGGCCGCGATTTCGAGATCAACCTGCTGCTCGCGGTCCTCGAGTTCGCAGAGGCACGGCTGCTCGATCTGCTGGAGGAAGCGGTCGCGGCGGCGCTTCTGAAGGAGAACAGCGAGCGGGCCGGGCGCTTCACGTTCACCCACGCGCTCGTCGAGCACACCCTCTACGAGGATCTCGGGTCCACCCGCCGCGCCCGGCTTCACCGGCGGGTGGCGGAAGCGCTCGAGGAGCAGTGCGGGGATGAGCCCGGTGAGCGGCTGGGTGAGCTGGCCGGCCACTGGGCCGCCGCGGTCGTGAGCACCGACACCGCCAAGGCGCTTCACTATGCCCAGCGAGCCGCCGAGCGCGCCCTTGACCAGCTCGCCCCGGACGAGGCCGCGCGCTGGTATCGCCAGGCGCTCGAGCTGCAGGCCCAGACACCCCGCAGCGGGCGCTCCGCGCGCTGCGAGCTTCTTGATCGGCCTGGGAGAGGCCCAACGCCAGGTCGGTGACCCCGCCTTTCGCCGGACGCTGCTCGACGCTTCAACGCTCGCCCAGGAGCTGGGCGACGATGACCGGCTCTGCCGCGCCGTGTTGGCCAACAACCGGGGATGGGCCAGCAACTTCGGCGGCGTGGATGTCGAGCGTGTCTACGCGCTCGAGAGCGCCGCAGAAGCGCTCCCCGATGATGACCCGCGGCGGGGACAGGTGCTCGCGGTGCTGGCGTGCGAGCTTGGGTTCGCGGATGAGCCGGCGCGGTGCGGGCGGGTCGCGGCGGAGGCCATCGAGGTCGCCCGCGCCGCCGGCGATCCGGTCGCCCTGGCGCACACGATCGCCGACGCCGGGTGGGCGATCGTCGAGCCGCGCACGCTGTCCGAGCGCCAGCGAATGATGGAGGAGCTGGTCGAGCTCGCGCAGAACCTGGACGCCCCGCGACTGAGCGCGCGCGTGGCCGCCCGACGCATGCTGCTCGGCCTGGAGGTCGGGGACCGGTCGCAGGCGGAGTCCGGTCTGTTGGCGATTCGCGCGTTGGCTGCCACCTTGCCGGAGCCCTGGATCGCGTACCTGTGGCTGATGCTCGAGTTCGGTTGGGCTCTCCTGCAGGGCGATCTCCAGGGATCTGAGCAGTGGGCCAGCCGGGCCTACGAGGTCGGAACCGCCGCCGGCCAACCCGACGCGGCCATGTTCTTCGGGGCGCATCTCTTCCATGTTCGCTATTTCCAGGGCCGGGCCGGCGAGCTGGTCGAGCAGGTCATGCAGCTCGCCGAAGGAAAAGACACCCTCTCGGGCTGGCGCGCGAGCGCCGCGGCGCTCGCGCTGATCCAGGGCGGGCGCGAGGACGAGGCGCGCGAGCTGGCGCTCGCCGAGGACCTTCACGGCATTCCCAGGGACCACGGATGGTCCCTGACGATGCTTCTCTGGGCCGACGCGTGCTCTCGCCTGGGCGTAGCCGATCGCGCGGACGAGCTCTACGAGCTGTTGGCGCCGTTCTCCGGCCAACTGGCGGTCAGCGGCGCCCACGTGTACGGATCGATCGACTGGGCGCTCGGCGCCCTCGCGAGCACGACCGGCCGCGAGGAGGCCGAGAGCCACTTCGCGACTGCCGCCGAGATCGAGACGAGGCTCGGCGCGCCGCTGCTCCTCGCCCGCACCCACGCTCGCTGGGCGGGCGCCCTCATCGCCGGCGCCCAGACCGAGGACCTCGACCGCGCGCAGCGCATGCTCGAGCAGGCCGAGGACACCGCCGGCCGCCTGGGCGCGGAAGGCATCACCAAGGAGATCGCCGAGTGCCACGCTGCCCTGGCCGCGATCAGCGGCTAGCTCGCGCGCGCCGCCATCCGGCCCGGGGCTGTTGACATGGAGGATCTCGGCACGCCCGAGCGCATCGTGCTCGCGCTGGTGCGGGGCGTGCGTTGGCTGGGACGCGTGCTGCGCGGGCAGGTGGTCGAGTTCGTGGGTGGTCCCGCGCGGGCGCGCGTGATCGCGCTGTTCGCCTGTGTGCTCGCGCTCAGCAGCGCGCAGATCGCCACCGTCGGCGCGGTCGCGCCGCAGCTGGAGCGCGCGCTGCATATCGGCAACACGAAGATCGGCCTGCTCAACTCGGTCGCGCTGCTCGTCGGAGCGGTGGCGGTGATGCCGGTGGGGCTGCTGGTGGATCGCGCGCGCCGGATACCGATGCTCGCGGCGAGCATCGTGCTGTGGAGCGTGGCGACGCTGCTCGCCGCCGTCGCGCACTCCTATTCGAGCCTGCTGCTCACCCGCGTCGGGCTCGGCGCGGTGGCCGCGACGGCGGGCCCGGCGATCGCCTCGCTGACCGGCGACTACTTCCCCTCGCGCGAGCGCGGGCGCATCTACGGCTACATCCTCGGCGGCGAGATCGCCGGCACGGCGGTCGGATTTCTGGTGAGCGGCACGGTCGCGAGCGTGTTCTCGTGGCGCGTGGCCTTCGGGCTGCTCGCGCTCCCGGGGTTCTTCCTCGCCCGTGCGCTGTGGCGCACCGTGCCAGAGCCGCGACGCGGTGGGCAGAGCCGTCTCGAGCCCGGGGCACAGGATCTCGCGAGCGCGCTCGCCGACGCCCATCGCGCTGCGGAGGCGGCTGCGAGCGTCGAGCAGGGAGCGCCCGATCGCGATCTCGCGCAGGAAGCCGCGAGCCAGCGCGGCTTCGCGCCCGACCCGGCGCTCGTCCTCGACACGGATCCCAAGGCGATGTCGCTGGGCGCCGCGGTGCGCTACGTCCTGCGCATCCCCACGAACGTCCTGCTGATCATCGGCTCCTCGCTCGGGTACTTCTTCTTCGCCGGTCTGCAGACGTTCGCCGTCGTGTTCGTGCGCGGCCACTATCACGCCAGTCAGGCGACAGCCACGCTCGTCCTCGGCCTGCTCGTCCTCGGCGCGCTCGCCGGCACGCTGCTGAGCGGGCATCTCACCGACGCGCTCGTGCGTCGCGGCAGGCTCGAGGCCCGGGTGTGGGTTCCAGCGCTGTGCTATCTGGGCGCCGCCGCGCTACTGATCCCCGGCCTGCTCAGCAGCCACCTCACGCCCGCGATCTGGTTCTACGTCGGGGGCGCGGCGCTCATCTCGGCGGCCAATCCGCCGCTGGATGCCGCCCGCCTCGACATCATGCCCTCCGGGCTGTGGGGACGGGCGGAGAGCACGCGCACATTCCTGCGCTCGCTCGCCCAGGCGCTCGCGCCGCTGCTCTTCGGCGTTGTCGCCGACCTCGTGATCGGCATCGAGCCCGCGCAGGCGCCGATCGGCACGCACACACACGGCATCGTCTCGCCGGCAACCGGCACGGGCCTGCAGGTCAGCTTCCTGATCATGCTGAGCGCGCTCGCCGCCGCTGGGGTGTTCCTGGTGCGCGCGCGCAAGACCTATCCCACAGACGTGGCCACCGCCGGCGCTGCATGGGTCCCGGTCTCGCCAACCCCGCCGAGCCCGACCGACAACTCACCGGCGCGCTAGCTTTGCAACGACCTCACGCGCTGAGCACCGTGTGCAGCACCAGCCGCTCGGGGCTTGACCCGGGATGGGTGATCGTCAGCGCGAGCGTCGCGCCGAGGTGTCCTTTGGCGGCTGCAAGGAGCGTCTGGCCCGTCGCATCGAGCACCAGGCGCAGCATCTCGGTATCACCGGAGCCGACGGTGCGATGGCCGCGCGCGATCGTATGACCCTTCGCCTTGATGCTGGCGCTCGCCGTGCACGTGCCCGTCGGCGCCTCGCACGTCACCGGCAGCTCGAGCGTTGTGTGGTGATGTACGACCAGTCGTTTGTACGCCGCGGGAAGCGCGTTCAGGTCGGCCACATGCAGGCCGCCGGCGTTCTCCCACGTCACGAAGCCCGTGCCGTTGGCGGCGACGGCGACGCGGGCGTTGTCGAAGCCAGCCCAGCCAGAGCCTATCTGCGCGATGTCCTGCGCGGCCGAGAAGTGCGCGCCGCCATCGGTGGAGATGAACAGGCTCAACAGGCCGGTTTCGCCGCCGATGTCCGGCCAGACGGCGGCAAGCTCGCCGCTCGTGAAGTTCTCGCCAAGTCCGCCCGAGTCGGGATCGAGCCCGCCGGAGTTGGAGACGCTCGTCAGCTGTGTCGGCGCGCCGAAGTTGTGGCTTGCGAGGTCGTACGGCGGATGTCCGCGGCCGGGGCGCCGTGGGAGGCGGAGGAGGCCCTTCGCCCGCGAGCAGGAAGAGCCCCGCCTTGCCGCCCGCCAGGCGCGGGTACGCGCCGTGGCTCACGGTCGTGGGGCCACTCCAGTTGGAGATGGCCCCGGGGCTGAGGTTCACACCCGGCTCGGCGCCGCAGGGCCCTTTGGGGGCGCTGTAGTGGAAGAACTGGATCGTTTCCGGTTCGGAATCGACCGTGTAGGCCTCCACCTCGTCACCCGGCAGCGACAGCGCGCATTCCATCGTGCCGCCGCCGTCATAGCCGAGCGTCGTCTGGTCCGTGCCGATGCCGGCGTCGATGAGACCTTCGTCGTCGAACGCAAACCACTGGTCGGGAATCTTCCCCGGGGTGACGGTGTTCGAGCTCGGCACATAGCATCCACTGCCGTAGAAGTCGAAGCTCCAGGTCGCAAACGGGTCGGCGAGCTCATCTCGAAGTCGAGCAGGGAGACGCCGCCGCTGCCGAGCGTGCTCAGGCCCTGGCTGCGGTCATACTGGCCGCCGTAGGCGTTGAACGCCAGCACGTCGTCGAGGTTGGACGCCACGCTGCACACGTCGGTGTATTTCAAGGCGAGGTTGACGGAGTTCGCGGGCCCGACGTAGGCCGGCCCGAAGCTCGCGCCCCCGTTGGTCGACTCCCACATCACCATCTGGCTGGTGTCGTAGCTCGGCGCGACCACGAAGACGATATTTTCCGGCCCCAGGATCGTGAACGGCGTGTCGGTCGAGGCGGACGGTTCCTTCAGCGTCACCGGCAGCGTGATCGGGCCCGGGCAGCTGTGTGCTTCGGGCGCGAGCTTGCAGAACATCACGGTGGCGGTCGCGCCTGTTTTGTGCAGCCAGGCGACGTAGCCGTTGCCGCTTTCGTCGACCACCACCGGCCCGATCGACTCGGCCTGCCGGTCGAGCGTGAACTGGTCGGCCGCACGCGCCGGCCCGGCCAGCGCACACGCGAGCGCCAGGGTTGCGGCGAGCGACGTCAGGAACGCCGCCAGCATCCGGCCGTGGATCGGCTCGGCCTGGATCGAATTCAAGGGCGATGGGCCGTGAGCGCGCAGCACCACGAACGCAACCTAACACGTGCGCAACTTCGGCGCTCGCCGCGACTTGTAGCCGGGGAGCAGGTGCTCTGTTTCCGCGGTGCGCGTCGGGCCCGACCGAGGAGGTTCTCATGCTAAGAGCGGCGAGGTTGGTCCTGCGGCATTGCGGCGCTGTCCGTCCGCTGGCTGTGGCGGCGGTGCTCCTGGGATCGGGTTGCTGGGCGGCGCAGGCGAGCGCCTACGTCTACTGGACCAACAGCGGCAACGGCACGATCGGGCGGGCGACCCTCGCGGGCACGGAAGCCAACCAGAGCTTCATCACCGGCGCCCACGCATTCGGGGTGGCGGTCAGCGGCTCCTACGTCTACTGGACCAACGACGCCACCAATACGATCGGGCGGGCGAACCTCGACGGCACGGGAGTCAACCAGAGCTTCATCACCGGCGACGGCGGGGCGATCGGGGTGGCGGTCAACGGCTCCTACGTCTACTGGAGCAACGTCAAGCGCAATACGATCGGGCGGGCCAACCTCGAAGGCGGGGAAGTCAACCAGAGCTTCATCACCGGCGCCGATGGGCCGGACGGGGTGGCGGTCAACGGCTCCTACATCTACTGGGTCAACAACGAAGTCGGCAGCTTTACGATCGGGCGGGCGAACCTCGACGGCACGGACGTCAACCAGCGTCTCATCGTCGCCGATCCTCTCGTCCCGGAGGGAGTGGCAGCCGACGACTCCTACGTCTACTGGGCCAACCACTTCGGCACCAATACGATCGGGTGGGCGACCCGCGCGGGCACGGAAGTCAACGAGCGCTTCATCACCGGCGCCGACGAACCGTACGGGGTGGCCGTCCACGGCAAGTACCTCTACTGGACGGACGAAGCCAGCAATACGATCGGGCGGGCAACCTCGAAGGCGGGGAGGTCAACCAGAGCTTCATCACCGGCGCCGACCACCCGACCGGGGTGGCGGTGAACAGCGCCGTTGCACCGTGGACGCTCAAGCTGAGCGCCTTCCCCGCGAGCTCGGTGGGCATACCGATCACAGTTGAGGCAGTCACCAACAACATGCTCGTCGGAACCCCGTACTACATCAAGATCTTTGGCCGCTACACAGGGGGCAAATGGTTCCTGGTGGCGAGGTGCAAGTCGACCGAATGCGCCGGGTCGCTCTCTCCGCCGCCCCCCTACCCCGCCACCGCGCAGATCGAGGCGGAGGTCGGCCCCGCGCACATCAAGCCCTTCAGCACGCGCGCCCTCGTCTCACGCAGGCTGAGGGTGACTGCTCACTTCACGCGTCCGACCTGCAAAGGGAGCAACTGCACATGACGGGCGCGCGATCTCAGTCAGCGAGATCGAGTTCGTGCCCACACCAAGCCTGATGGAGGCCGCCTGGGCGCTACGAGACCGCTTCTCGGCGGCCAATTCGCTGTATGCCGCACTGGCGATCCGTGCAAGCGAGCCACTCCCGACAAGCGACATGCGGCTCGCTCGCGCCGCAACGCACGCCGGCATCGGGGTCCACAAGCCCGGTTGAGGCGCGGCCGTCTCAGCTCAGCGGCGCCGAAACCGGCTTGCCACCCTCGGTCCAATAGATCGTGCTCCCTGCGAGCGCAAGCGATGCCGGTTCGACTTCGCTGCCGGCTGCCAGCAGGCGGCTGCCGTTGGCGTCCACCGCGTGAACCTCGTAGATGACTGCGTGTCGCTCCTGCAGGCTTTCGGCTATCCACGCGACAGCCCCGTCGCGCTTGAGCACAAGCGAGCGCACGGGGCCGACGCCAACGGTGTCCGGACCGTTGGTCCCCGTCGGCACCTTGTGGAGCACCCGGCCGGTGCGCAGATCCTCCACCACCACGTACTGTTCGCTGGCGGGAACGCCCGACTCCGGGTAGCTGGTGAACCACAGGTGTTCGTAGGCAAGGAACGCGCCGGCGAGCGTGAATTCCGAGTTCTCGCTGCCACCCTGCGAGGAGATCGTCGGTGGCCCATCGCTAAGGGAAAACGCGCGCTTGCCTGCGTACACGCAACCGAAGAACTGCGAGTGTTCGGGACCCCGGCCGTTCCCGTTGCCCTCAGGCCTCAGATAGACCGCCGCCTGCGTGTCCCCGGCGATCAGTTCGATGTGCTGCGGCGGGCACGGCGCGCGCTTGCGAGCCCCGCTCGCGGCACTCGTCGCGGCCACCGCGAGCAGCGACGCGATGGCAAAGCTGACCACCGCTGCCGCCAAACGTCTCACAAAAGGCACGACCTATCATGGGCGCGAAAGTTGCTCGAGAAAGCGGCGAGCAGTCCGGTGGGAGCAGGGCGAGCTGACCGTCGCCGACGAGCACTCCGCCACGGCGGACGAGCGTCTCGCAACCCCTCGAAGTTCACCGCCGCGTCGTAGCCGCACGGCCGGTCAGCCGGGCGCAGACTCGAGCCTGATCGCTCGCTCGACCTCGCTGCCCCCGCGCGTGAGCCAGCAAGCGTTCGCGACGCCCTTGGGCTGACCGTCCCCGCGGTTCTCTATCAGCCCTACGCCGGCCAAGCGGGCGAGGAGCTTCGAGATCTGCTGCGCGATCACGCCGATTGGATAGGTCGCAGGCCCTGGTCGACATGATCTGCGCGATTGCGCCGATTCTTTCGCCAGCCACTGTCTTGCGCTAGAATCTGCGTGATCACGCATATGGCAGGAATCGAATCCACGTCGCAGCGAATCGGGCAACGCGTCCGCGACGAGCGTCGCCGTCAAGGCATGGATCAACGAACCCTGGCGATGGTCGCGAACGTCGGCGTGCGCTCCATCCATCGCGTTGAGCACGGCGAGGCGACCGTGCGACTGGATGTGCTCATGCGCATTCTCGCAGCACTAGGACTGCGACTAGACGTGCACGGGCGCGATGAGACATGAGCCTCGGCGTGTACTGGGACGGCGAGGAAGTCGGTCGGCTCGAGCGCGTAGACGAGCCGTCGCGGGAGTATGCGTTCCGCTACACGCAGGCTTCGCGTCCGATCTCACTCTCGCTGCCGGTGAGTCAGCAGCGCTTCAGCCCGGCGGAGAGCCGGCCGTTCTTCGAGGCTTTGCTGCCTGAGGGAGTGGTTCGCGAGCAGATCGCAAGCCAGCTCAAGCTGGCTGCGAGCGATTCGTTTGGTCTGCTCGCCGAACTGGGGCGCGACTGCGCCGGCGCGCTGCAGATCGTTGACGTCAAGCGGATGTCGGAGCCCCCGTCGGTCCGCTGGCTCGACGATCGTGAGTTGAATGCGCTCGTCGAGGAACTCCCTCGTCATCCCCTTGGCATGCACGCCGGAGACCAACATCTGCGCCTGAGCCTCGCCGGCGTACAGCACAAGGCGGTGCTCGTCCGTGACGGCAGCGGACGTTTTGGCAAGCCGCTCGACGGCATGGCAAGCAGCCACATCCTCAAGCCAGAGTTGCCCGACAGCGCATACCCAGGGCTCGCGACAAACGAGTACTTCTGCATGCGCTTGGCCGCGCGATGCGGTCTGTCGAGCGCCATCGTCGAGCTCGTCACGCTAGCCGGTCGCCCGTGCCTCGTCGTAGAGCGATTCGACCGCGAGATCCCGACCTGGCCGCACCGGCGCCTGCACCAAGAGGACCTGTGTCAGGCGCTCGGCCTCACGCCTGACTTCAAGTACCAGAAGGCCGGATGGCAGCTGCCCTCCCACCGCGCGCTCGCGGACTTGTTGGACCAGCACTCGCCCTGGCCCGGCCTGGATCGGCTCGCTGGCGCACAGGCAGCCGTCTTCCACGTCCTGGTCGGCAACGCGGACGCACACGCGAAGAACATCTCGCTGCTGCACGTGCGCGACGGCGTACGGCTGGCGCCGCTGTACGACGTCGTGTCCACCGCCGCCTACCCCGAGCTCAGCACCGAGCTGGCGCTGAGCATTGGCGACGAGCTGGACCCCGACGCGATCACGTCGATCCACTGGTCTGACCTCGC
Organism: uncultured Solirubrobacteraceae bacterium; assembly: GCA_963711985.1. Classification (GTDB taxonomy): domain Bacteria; phylum Actinomycetota; class Thermoleophilia; order Solirubrobacterales; family Solirubrobacteraceae; genus Palsa-744. The sequence continues at coordinate 247,749 of CAVQGG010000011.1, forward strand.
CATCGACTTCGGCCTGAACGCGGGAGCGTTCGAGCGCGTGCGCCGGGAGCTCCGCGAAAGGGTCGCGGCCGAGGCATCGAGGCTGCGGGACGAGGCACGCGCCCAAGGCTGGCATCACCCGTGCGTCGACATGATCCTCGACGTCATCGCGGCCCGTGGCCCGCGCGTCGCGTAGGCCCCAACGCCTCGGTGCCGCCTAAAACTCACTGATGACGAGCGCGCCCGGAGAGATTCGAACTCCCGACCTTCGGTTCCGTAGACCGACGCTCTATCCAGCTGAGCTACGGGCGCAGAGGGTCGTAGTCTACCGTCGGCCTTCTGCCTCGCCCCAGAGGGTCGCGATCAGCGACCGTGCGCTGCCATGGTCGCGATGCTCGCACAGATAGATCCCCTGCCAGGTCCCCAGGGCGAGCCGTCCGCGGCTGATCGGCAGCGTCAGCGAGGGTCCCAGCAGCGCTGCCTTGATGTGCGCCGGCATGTCGTCCCTGCCCTCCAGCGTGTGCGTCCACAGCGGGCTGTGCTCGGGGACGGCATCGTCGAACCACGCCTCGAAGTCGCGGCGCACGTCCGGGCTGGCATTCTCGTTCAGCGTGAGCGACGCGGAGGTGTGACGGAGCAGCAGATGCAGCAGACCGACGGCCACGTCCTGCAGCTCGGGCAGCGCAGCCAAAACCTCGCGCGTGACGAGGTGGAATCCGCGCGGTCGGCGCTCGAGCGTCAGCTCGCGCTGAAGCCACATAGTCCCCCAGGTCCTCCGCGCGCCGCGTTGAGCGCCTCGACGATGAAGGGCGCCTTGCCCTCGGTGTAGGCCTCCCTGTCGTTCTTGCAGCTGCCCGCCAGACGCCGCTTGAGCGCGACGTATTCGCCGGCCAGGTCCGGTCGCGCCCGCAGGAGGTCGCGAAACGCCAGCTCGTCGCGATAGCGCCTGGACCCCGTCGGCACGAGATGCACTGTGAAGCTCTGACACAGCGGCTGCTGTGTCGTTAGGTACGGGCACAGGGTGGTCGCTGTGTTGTTCGACGTTCCCCACGTGGGGAACGTCGGGCCTGGTGTTCAGGCTGGCCCCGGTGGCGATGGACGTGACCCCCATTTTGCACTGGCCCTGCGTTTGCGCGGGTGCCTTGCAGCCGATTTGTCCGTCTGTTGCTGCCGGTCCCGGCCTGGCCGCCGCTGGTGGCCTGATCAGAAGCCTGTCCGCCCCGTCGTGTGGGGCGTGACTCATCACAGTCCTGCCCTTGCGGTTCCTATTGCCCAGGCCGAGTACCGACAGTCAAACCCCCAGAACAGGAGGTCGCATTCCATGCTGGCAGACCAAGCCGACCACGTGCTCGGCGTCGATACCCACCGCGACTCGCACAGCGCGGCGATCCTCGCCGCGGACACCGCCGTCGTGCAAGGACAGACCACGATCGCCGCTAACGAGCGGGGCTACCGGCGGCTGCTGCGCTTCGCACGAGAACGCGCGCCCGGGCGTCGCGCATGGGCGATCGAGGGCACCGGCAGCTACGGCGCCGGGCTCACCGCGTTCCTCCAAGGCCAAGGCGAGCTGGTGCTCGAGGTCGACCGTCCCCGCCGCCCCGCACGCCGCGACCGCGCGAAGTCCGATGAGCTCGACGCGATCCGCGCCGCGCGTGAGGCCCTCACACGCGAGCATCTCGCGCGGCCCCGCCAGCGCGGCGAGCGAGAGGCGCTACGCGTGCTGCTCGCAACGCGTGACAGCGCCGTCCGCTCAAAGCGAGCAGCGATCACGCTGATGAAGGGTCTGCTCGTCTCAGCCGCACCATCCTTGCGCGAAGGACTGCGTGCTCTACCCACACGCGAACAGCTCGCCCGTGCTGCCCGCCTGCGCATCAGCCCCGCGCAAAGCAGTGAACAGCGCGCCACGATCATCGCAATACGCGCGAGCGCCCGACGAACGCTCGCGCTCCAAGACGAAGCACTGGAACTCGAACGCGAGATCGAGCAGATCGTGACCCGCGTCGCGCCCGTACTACTCGCCGAGATGGGCATCGGAGCGATCGTCGCGGCACAGATCCTCTGCGCCTACTCCCACCCCGGAAGGATTCGCTCCGAGGCCGCGTTCGCGGCCCTCGCGGGTGTCGCCCCGGTCCCTGCATCCTCAGGGCAGACCGTCCGTCACCGCCTCAACCGCGGCGGCGATCGTCAGCTCAACCGGGCGCTCCACACGATCGTGCTCTGCCGTATGCGCGACGACCCCCAAACCCGCGCCTACACCGCCCGACGCCAAGCCGAAGGACGCAGCACCCGCGAGATCAAGCGATGCCTTAAGCGCTACACCGCCCGACACCTCTACCGACTCCTACAAGCCACACCCCCAATCCCCGCAAATAGCGAAACTTGACAAACATAGAAGCATCATGGTGGGTGCGACGGCTGGGATCGGGCTTGCAGAACCAATGCATCTCGGTCTCGCGATAGGGCGCGTACAGGTAGCCCAGCCTGGCCAGTGGCTCGAAGCAGGCGCGCGCTGACGGCAGGTTCTCGACGCCCACGAGGATGTCGATCACCGGCTTGGCGTCGAGGCCGGGAACCGCGGTGCTACCGACGTGATGAATGCCTCCGGTCGCCCACGTGCCGATCGCCCGCTCCAGCAGGGCCTTCTCTTCCTCGAAGCGGCTCGGCCATGACCGGTCATAGGCGAGCACGCGAACGGGCTCCTCGACGAGCCCAGGCACCTGACTGCCGCCGCTGCGATCCATGTCCGCATTCTGCGCGTGTCGGGTGCCACCGGTCAAGCAGGGCCGGCCATCCGGCGCAACTCGCCACCCTTCGGTGTGTTCAACTCTATGGGACTGGCCGCGAGGGCATGGCTCCGGAACTACCGGATCGAGGCGGACCCGTCCACCAAAAGAGGAGCGAACCCAATGCGCAGAGCATCCACCTGTCTTGCCGTCCTCGGCTTCGCCGTGCTCGCGCTGCCGGGCGTCGCCTCGGCGCTGCCGACAGTCCACTTCAAAGCGCAGGCCGTTCCGATCGCGGGCTTCCCGCACACCGGCAACATCCTCGGAGCCGGTGCGGCGGTGCAGGCCGAATATACGATCTCGGGGAACGAATACCAGGGCTCCCCGCCCCCGATCATCGCCATCAACTTCTACCTGCCCAGGGGAACCAAGCTGCACCCGAGCGGCTTTCCGACCTGCTCGAAGACGACGCTCGAACAATTCGGCCCCATCAAGTGCTCGAAGGGCTCGGCTGCCGGGCCGATCGGCAAGGTGCTCGGCTTCGTCACGTTCGGCGGCGAACGAGTCGTGGAGCCGGCCGAACTGTCCTCCTTCTACGCACCGGGTGGCGGCATCGAGTTCTTCACCGACGGCCACTCGCCGGTGTCGCTGGAAATCCTCTCCAGCGGCCACTACGTCAACCTGGGCGGCGCTCATGGCTACGGCCCGGAAGCTCGAGACGATCGTGCCCCTCGTCGCAAGCGTCCCCGGAGCGCCCTACGCATCGGTGACGTCGATCACCGTCAAGGCCGGCTCGGCGTACACCACCGGCAGGGGGAAGCACAAGAAGACGATCTACTACGGCAAGGTTCCGACAAAATGCCCGAAAGGCGGCTTCCCGATGAAGACGGAAGTGGTCTTTGCGGAAAACGGAGAAGAATCCAAGCCGGAGAGCGTGACCGAGACCTACAAGGCGCCGTGCCCAAGGAGTCGATCCTAGGGCCGCAGTCACTCTTTGTCGACGACCGAAGCCCCGCTGTTCGGGGCCACGGTTCGCAATCGATGCTAATGGCGGAGAGGGAGGGATTCGAACCCTCGAACGAGGTTTCCCCCGTTACGCGATTTCCAGTCGCGCCCGTTCAACCGCTCCGGCACCTCTCCCGGTGCTTGTTCGTCGATCTGCGATCCACGGCGGTCCAGCAGAAGGCTACGACACCGGCGCCCCTTCCGTTGCTAGGCTCCCCGCATGCTTCTCGCGGCCGGCCAGGCGTTCACCAAGACGTTCGGCCTGATCGCCACCTTCGGGGGGATCGGCGTGGTCGTCAACGTGATCATCATCTACATCGCCATCCAGGTCCGCGGCGAGCGCCGGCAGAACCGGGAATACCTGGAATCCCGCCGGCCGCCCGGCACCTGATCTCGAGCCCGCCCCGCCCGTTCGCAAGCAGCGCCATAAGATGGGCCTCCCATGAGGCTCGGCCTGCTCTCGACGGCGCGGATCAACGAGCAGCTCGTCGCCGGGGCACGCCAGGCGCGCGGCGTCGAGGTCGTCGCGATCGGCTCGCGCGAGCTCGCGCGGGCCGAGGCTCAGGCGCAGGCGCTCGGCGTGCCGCGCGCGCACGACTCCTACGAGGCGCTGATCGCGGATCCGGACGTCGAGGCGGTCTACATCGCGCTGCCCAACTCGCTCCATGTCGAGTGGTCGCTGCGCGCGCTGCAGGCCGGCCGTCACGTGCTCTGCGAGAAGCCGCTGTCGCGCCGCCCCGACGACGTTGGACGCGCGTTCGATGCCGCGGAACGCAGCGGCCTCGTGCTAGCCGAGGGATTCATGTGGCGTCACCACCCGCAGGCGCGCCGGCTGGTGGAGCTGCTCGAGGAGATCGGCGAGCTGCGCCTGATCCGGGCGTCGTTCTCCTTCCTGCTCGAGCGTGCCGGCGACGTGCGCCTGCAGGCGACGCTCGACGGCGGCGCGCTGATGGACGTCGGCTGCTACTGCCTCAGCGCCACCCGGCTGCTCGCCGGCGAGCCGCTCGCCCTCAGCGCCCAGCAGGTGCGGGGCGACGACGGCGTCGACATGCGCCTGACCGGGTTGCTGCGCTTCGCCGGCGACGTGCTCGCGACGATCGACTGCGGCCTGGATCTGGCTGAGCGCGACGAGCTCGAGGTGACGGGCACGCACGGCGTGCTCTGGCTCGACGACCCGTGGCATTCCCGGAACCCTGCGATCGAGCTGCGCCGCGCCGACGGCTCGGTCGAGCGGATCGCGGTCGAGCCGCTGGACCCGTACGCTTGCGAGCTCGAGGATTTCGCTGCCACCGTAGCCGGCGAGCGCGCGCCGCGCTACGGACGCGAGGATGCGCTCGCGCAGGCGCGCGCGATCGCCGCGCTCTACGCGAGCGCCGAGGCCAACGAACCGACGGAGGTGCAACGATGAAGACGAGTCTCGGCATTTGGGCGTTCGGCCCGATGATCACACGCTTCGTTCCCGGCGGTTACCAGCCGGGGCACGCCTATGACGCGGAACCGGTCGCGGAGAAGGTGCACCGCGCGGTCGAGGGCCTCGGCGACCTGATCGACGGCTACGAGTTCCACTACCCGCTGGAGCTCTCGCACGAGAACATCCACGACGTGCAGGCGGCGCTCGACGGTCACGACGTCTACTGCATCGCCACCGGCCTGCACCTCGACTCCCGCTTCGGCCGCGGCGGCCTCGTCAACCCCGATCCCGAGGTTCGCACGGAGGCCCGCCGGATCACCCGCGAGGCCGCGGAGTTCGCCGGCACGCTCGGCGCCAACCTGATCATCTGGCCGGGGATCGAGGGCTACAACTACCCGTTCCAGACACCATACGTCGATTCGTGGGCGTGGATGATCGAGGGCATGGGCGAGGCCGCCGAGATCTGCGCCCGCCACGGCGTGAAGCTGTTCCTGGAGCACAAGAACTCCGAGCCGGCGATGAAGATCCTGATGCGCAACATCGGGATGTGCATGTTCGTCGCGCACAAGCTGCGCGCGCAAGGGCTCGAGAACGTGCAGATCAACATGGACTGGCAGCACCTGATCATGAACGGCGAGCACCTGCCCGAGTACGCTGCGCTGCTCGATTCTGAGGGCCTGCTCGGCCACCTGCACGCCAACTCCGGCTGGGGCCTGACCGACGACGACAACATGGTCGGCGCCACCGCCTTCATGGAGACGGTCGAGCTCGCCCTGGAGCTGCAGACGCTGCGGTTACGGCAGCGCCGGTCAGCGCCTCGGCTTCGACCTCTACCCCTACACCGAGGATCAGATCGGCGCGGTCAAGCGCTCGGTGATCCAGTGGAACTTCATCGACTCGGTCGCGGCGCGGATCGACGATGCGGCGCTAGCGAGGCGCAGGCTCGCAAGGACGCCGTGTCCGCGTACGAGCTCGTCTACGCCGCGCTGGGCGCGTGAGCGGGCGGCTACACCGCGCGCAGCACACGTGAGCGTATTCGGGCTGGATGTCGGGACCAGCGCCGTCAAGGGGCTCGCCCTTGACGGCGAGGGCCGTGTGGTTGGCGCGGCGGAGGCCGGGTATCCGCTGTCGACGCCTCGGCCCGGGTGGGCGGAGCAGGATCCCGAGGATTGGTGGCGCGCGGCCGAGGCGGTGCTGGCGCGGTTGCGGGCGGCAGCCGGCCCGCCGGAGGGCATCGGGCTCTCGGGGCAGATGCACGGTCTGGTGGCGCTCGACTCCGATGACCGCGTGCTGCGGCCGGCGATCCTCTGGAACGACCAGCGCACCGCGGCGGAGTGCAGCGAGATCGAGGCGACGCTCGGGCTCGAGCGGCTGATCGCGCTGACGGGCAACCGCGCGCTGCCCGGATTCACGGCGCCCAAGCTGCTCTGGCTGCGGCGCAACGAGCCGGATCTGTTCGCGCGCATCGCGCGCATCGCGCTGCCGAAGGACTACGTCCGGCTGCGCCTGTGCGGCGAGCACGCGACCGACGTCGCCGACGCCTCCGGGACGCTGCTGCTGGACGTCGCCGAGCGGCGCTGGAGCGAGGAGGTGCTCGACGCGCTCGCGCTGGACCGCGCGTGGCTGCCGCGCGTGCTCGAGAGCCCGCAGCTGAGCGGCGCGACCGCCGACGGCGTGCCGGTCGCCGCGGGCGCCGGCGACCAGGCCGCCGGCGCGCTCGGCGTCGGCGTCGATCGCCCGGGACCGGTGTCGGTCGTGCTCGGGACCTCCGGCGTCGTGTTCGCCGCGCTCGAGCGCTTCGCCGCGGACCCGCAGGCGCGCGTGCACGCCTTCTGCCACGCGATTCCGGGCACCTGGCACGCGATGGGCGTGATGCTCTCGGCGGCGGGCTCGCTGCGCTGGCTGCAGGCGATCCTCGGCGCCGACTACGACGTGCTCACCGCCGAGGCCAGCACCTGGACGCCGAGCACCGAGGGGCTCCTGTTCCTGCCCTATCTCGCCGGCGAGCGCACGCCGCACGCCGACCCCGACGCGCGCGGCGCCTACGCGGGCCTCAGCCTGCGCCACGACCGCGGCGCGCTCGTGCGCGCGGTGCTCGAGGGCGTCGCCTTCGGCCTGCGCGACTCGCTCGATCTGATCTGCGAGCTCGGCGGGCGGCCGGCGCTCGGGCGCGTGTCCGGCGGCGGCGCGCGCAGCGAGGAGTGGCTGCGAATCGTCGCCTCGGTGCTCGAGCTGCCGCTCGAGCGGGTCGCGGTGGAGGACGCCGCCGCGTTCGGCGCCGCGCTGCTCGGCGGCGTCGCCGGCGGCGTCTGGCCGGACGTCCCGTCCGCGGTCGCAGCGACGGTGCGTCCGCGCGAGCTGATCGAGCCGGTGCCCGACTGGGTCGAGCCCTACCGCGCCGCGCGCGAGCGCTTCCGCGCGCTCTACCCGGCGCTGCGCGCATGCCGCTGACGCCGCCCGCCGACGCCGCGATCTTCGACTTCGACGGCGTCATCATCGACTCGCGCCGGCCGGTCGAGACGGCCATCAACGGCGCGCTGCTCGCGCACGGCTTCGCGCCGCGCAGCGCCGCCGAGACCGCGCGCTTCATCGGCCCGCCCGCGTTGAGCGCGTTCGCCGAGCTGACCGGCGCCGCCGAGGACTCGCAGACCGTCGCGGCCGCTGTCGCCACCTATCACGACATCTTCGCCCGGGTGTATCTCGAACAGACGCGGCTCATCGACGGGATGCCCGAGCTGCTGCGCAGCCTGACGCTGCCGCTCGCGCTCGCGACCTCCAAGGCGCGCCGGTTCGTCGCGCCGCTGCTCGAGCACTTCGGGATCGAGTTCGCGGTCGTCAGCGCGCCTGAGCTCGACGAGCCGAAGGCGCAGACCGTCGCGCGCGCGCAGCAGGCGCTCGGCGCAGGCGACGCCGTCGTGGTCGGCGACCGCTGCTACGACGTCGAGGCCGCGCGCGCCTGCGGCCTGCGCGCGATCGGCGTCACCTGGGGCATCGGCGACCGCGACGAGCTGCGCGGCGCCGACATCATCATCGAGCGGCCCGCCGAGCTCTACGCCCTGCTCGCGTAGCGCGCCTCGACTCGAGGAGCTGCGCGCCGGGACGGCGTCTTCGCGGCCCGACCTGCGAGCATGCCATCCGATGGAGCGACGCCGCATCGAGCGACTCGCGCGCAGCGTCAGCGTCGTCGGCCTCGGCACCTGGCAGCTCGGCGCCGACTGGGGCACGGTCACGCCACACGCGGCCCACGCCGTGCTCGACGCGGCCGTCGAGGACGGGGTCACCTTCTTGGATACCGCCGACGTCTACGGCGACGGGCGCAGCGAGCAGTTCTGCGGTGCGCTGCACGCGCGTCACCCGGAGATCCTCGTCGCGACGAAGATGGGCCGGCGCGTCGAGCAGCTGCCGGAGAACTACAACCGCGAGGCGTTCCGCGCCTGGAACGCGCGCTCGCGCGCGAACCTCGGGCTCGAGCGGATCGACCTCGTGCAGCTGCACTGTCCGCCCGACGAGGTCTACGAGGACGACGCCGCCTTCGCAGCGCTCGACGAGCTCGTCGAGGATGGTCACATCGGCGCGTACGGCGTCTCGGTCGAGACCTGCGCCCAGGCGCTGCGTGCGATCGCGCGGCCACACGTGGCGAGCGTGCAGATCATCCTCAACTGCTTTCGCCTGAAGCCGCTCGAGCAGGTGCTGCCCGCGGCGCGCGCAGCCAGCGTCGGGATCATCGCGCGCGTTCCGCTCGCGTCCGGTCTGCTCTCGGGGCGCTACGACGAGCACACGACGTTCGCGCCCGACGACCATCGCAGCTACAACCGCCACGGCGAGGCGTTCGACGTCGGCGAGACATTCGCGGGCGTGCCATACGAGATCGGGCTGGCCGCGGCGCGGGAGCTCCAGCAGCTGCTCGACCCCGGGACGACGCTCGCCCAGTTCGCGCTGCGCTGGGTGATCGACCAGCCGGGTCTCAGCACCGTGATCCCCGGCGCGCGCAACGTCGAACAGGTGCGCCAGAACGTCGCCGCCGCCGCGCTTCCGCCGCTGCGCCCCGACCAGCTCGAGGGTGTCGCGGAGATCTACGAGCGGCTGATCCGCGAGCACGTCCACGACCGCTGGTAGCGCTGCGGGCGCCGGCAGCGGCTATGGCGCGGGGTCGAGCGCGGCGTCGAGCGCCTGTTCGAGCACGCCCTGGCCCTCGAGGAAGTCGACCACCGTGTAGCGCGCAGCGCAGCCGGCCGCCGTAGCGCAGGCCGGCGCGCAGCATCGCCGCGTCGATCCCGAGGTAGCCCGACTCCCGATCGGAGATGCCGGCGCGGCGCAGCGCATCCGCGACCGCGTCGAACGCTTCGAGCGACGGCTGCAGGCGCGCGCGCACCGCGGCCCAGCGCGCCTCGTCATCGGGCCAGGAAGCGGGCACCGCGGCGATCAGGCGCTGCTTCTCGGCGACCGCCGCGAGGACGTCCGGCGGCGGCTCGCCGAGCCACGCGCGCGCAGCGGCGTCGAGCGGCTCGGCGACGGGCTGCGGGCGCCGCGGCAACGTCACGCCGCCGCCGAACGCGAACCGCTGCAGGCGCATCGCGAACCCCGTCGCGTAGCCGACCTGGAGCCCGTGCAGCGCCCGCGGCCGCGCGCCGCGGCCGGCGAGCAGGTCCCAGAAGTGCGATGCGTGGTGCTCGCAGCCGCTCGCCGGGCGCGAGCTGCCGACCGCGGCCATCGCGAGCCCCGAATCGATCAGCGCGCGCAGCAGCCCCGCGACGGCGTCGACGTCGCCGGCGAGCAGCGCGGCGACGTCGAGCTCGGGAAGCGGCGCCGAGCGCGCGCCAGTCCTCGCCGTAGAGCAGGTGGGCCGCGAGCCAGTCGACCCGCGCGGTCGCTCTTCGCGAGCACGTCGCCGATGCCGGCCCGCGTCAGCTCGACCGGCGCCGCCGCGGCGATCCGCGGGTCGGCGAAGATCGCTGCCGGCGCGCGCGCCGGCAGCGTCAGCTTGACGCCGTCGCGCTCGAGCGCCGCGACGCTCGAGGAGTAGCCGTCCATCGACGCCGCCGTCGGGACGCTGACGAAGTCGCAGCCGGCGCTGTGCGCGGCGTAGCGGACGATGTCGGTCAGCGTCCCCGAGCCGACCGCCACGAGCCCCGTCGCGCAGCCGCGCGCGCACCTGCGCCGCGGCGTCCTCGGTCGCGTGCAGGTCCGCGGGCAGGCGCAGCACATCGGCGTCGAGCTCGCGCGCCACGCGCGCGCCGGCCACCGCCTCGGTGTTGACGTCCATCACCACCAGCGCCGGCCGCGGCACGTACGCCGCGAGCCGGTCGAGCGCGCCCGGCTCGACGAAGATCACTGGCCGTAGTACGCGTGCGGCCCGTGCTTGCGCTCGTAGTGCTTGCGGCGGATCGCCTCCGCGAGCGGCGGCGCGTCCGGGGCTATCAGCGTCGTCAGCAGCGCCAGGCGCGCGACCTGCTCGAGCGTGACCGCGGCCTCGACCGCGCGCGGCCGGCGAGGCGCCCCAGGCGAAGGCGCCGTGGCCGCGCACCAGCGCGCAGCTGTCGTGCTCGGTGGTCGCCTCGACGAGCGCGCGCCCGGTCGCCCCCTCGTAGTCCTCGTCGACCTCGAACTCGGTCAGCGGACGCGTCAGCGGGATCGGCCGCGCGCTGAGGTCGGCGTGCGTCGTACCGAGCAGCGGGATCTCGCGCTCGGCCTGCGCCCACGCCGTCGCCCACGGCGAATGCGTGTGCACGATCCCGCCGATCCAGTCATACGCGCGGTAGAGCTCGAGGTGCGTGGGCGTGTCGGTCGACGGCCGCCGCTCACCCTCGACGACGTTGCCGTCGAGGTCCACGAGCACGATGTCCGCGAGCGTCATCGACTCGTACGGCACGCCGCTCGGCTTGATCGCCACGAGCCCGCGCTCGCGGTCGATGCCGCTGACGTTGCCCCACGTGAGCGTCACCAGCCCGTGCGCCGGCAGCGCGAGGTTCGCCGCGAGCACCGCCTCGCGCATCAGAGCTCCTCGAGCTCGACGTCGAGCAGCTCCGCCAGGCGCCGCCAGCGCCCGGCGTGCGAGCCGAGATTCGTGACGAAGTGGTGCGGCCCACCCAGGCGCAGCCAGCCATCCATGAAGTCCTTGACGCCGGCGTTCGGCCGGAAGTGGAAGTAGGGCATCTCGACGTTCGGCAGCTCGGGGGTGTCGAGCACCTCGCCGTGTCCGACGAGCAGCCGGTACGCCTCGCCCTCGAGCGGCACGAGCGCGGCGGTCGTCGCGGGTCCCGGCTGCGCCGAGAACACGGTCGTCGGCGGGTTGCCGAGGCCGCCGATGCCGAGCTCGCGGTCGATCAGCCGCACCGGGCGGTCGCGCCGCGCGACCTTCCAGTTGCCCTCGCCCATGTGGCTGACGAGCACCGAGCCCAGCTCGAAGTCCATCGCGTACAGCTCGCTGAAGTGGGCGTCGCCGATCAGCGTCTGCGCGGCGCACATCAACGTCGCGGTGTTGGTGTCGCCCTCCGCCGCGTAGCCGTAGCCGTCGGCCATCAGGTTCGAGGCGGCCAGCAGCGGCAGCTGCTCGAAGCGGCCATCGCCGCCGACCGAGTCGAAGTGCGCCGAGAATGCGCGGTAGCCCTTCTCCTCGAGCAGGTCGCGCAGGGCGACCTCGTAGCGCGCCGCGTAGGCGTGCGCCGCGCGCGGCAGCGCCGGGTCGATCTCGAACAGCTCGCCGTGCTGCGCGATCAGCGCGTCGATCCGATCCTCGCCGACGCCCTGCATCCGCGCGTAGAGCGCGCCGAGGTCCTCGGCGACGACGAGCGCGCCGAGCCGCCGCAGCATCGCCGGCGGGTCATACAGGATGTCGCCCATCCCGTTCATCGGGTAGCCGAACAGCGCGATCCGGGTCGAGCGCAGCGCCGTGACCGTCGCCGCCGCGCGCGCCCAGTCTCCGAACTCCTCGGCGAACTCGTCCGAGTCCCACTCGCCCGTGATCACCGAGAACGGGATGCCCGAGCGCACGAGCGCGTTCGCCTGGTCCTGGGCGCCGTGGATCCCCTGGTTGTAGGTCAGGTCGTCCATGTTCCAGGCGGCGCGTCACCGCGCGCTCCGGCTGGATGTTCGCGAGCATCAGCGGCAGCGGCGTCTCCAGCAGCGCGCGCACGGTGCGCATCGCCGGGCCGTAGGTGAGCATCACGATCGCGATTCCGTCGAGCCCGCGCGCGCCGTACTCGCGCACGATCTCCTCGACGTCCTCGCGGTTGCGCGCCGGGCGGATGAAGTCGACCTCGGCGACGTCCGCCAGCCGCGCCGCGACGGCGCGCGCATACTCGGCCTGGTGCTCGGTGATCCCCGGGATCATCGCGTCGTAGAGCTCCTGCATGATCCCGAGCAGTCCGATCCTAGGTTTCACGACGCCCTCCTTTCGGTGTAGATGCGCTTCAGTCCGTGGAGCAGCTCGACGTCCGAGCGACCGAGCCGCTCATACAGGCTGCGGTAGATCGCGTAGACCCGATCGTAGATCGCCTGCGCGTCCGCGTCCGGCGCGTAGCTGCGCGCGATCCGCGGTCGGGTCGCGGCGATCGCGCCGCCGATGTCGGGAAACGCGCCGGCGGCGACGGCGCCGAACAGCGCCGAGCCGCGGGCGGGGATCTGCGTCGAGTCGGGGACGCTGACGCGCAGGCCGCTGGTGTCGGCGAGCAGCTGCATCGTCAGCGGGCTCTTCTCGGCGATCCCGCCGCAGGCGACGATCTCGTTCAGCTTCAGGCCGTGCTCCTCGAAGTTCTCGATGATCCGCCGGTTGCCGAACGCGATCGACTCGAGCAGCGCGCGGTAGATCTGCTCGCGCGTCGTGCGCAGCGTCAGCCCGAACAGCGCGCCGCTGAGATCGGCGTCGGCGAGGATCGTGCGGTTGCCGTTCCACCAGTCGAGCGCCACGAGTCCGCTCGCCCCGGGGCCGATCGCGGCGGCCGCGCGCTCGAGCGCCGCGTGCTCGGCGCCGGGCGGCGCGAGCGTCTGCACGAACCACGCGAGCATGTCGCCGACCGCAGCCTGCCCCGCCTCATAGCCGTACAGACCCGGGAGGATGCCGTCGCGCACGACGCCCGTGATCCCCGGCAGCCGCACCTCGACCGGGTCGATCACGAGGTCGCAGATCGAGGTTCCCACGACCATCACGAAGGTCCCCGGCGACTGCACCCCGGCGCCGGGGACCGACACGAACGAGTCGACGTTTCCGACCGCGACCGCGACCGACTCGGGCAGGCCGAAGCGCGCCGCGAGCGCCGGGCGCAGCGTGCCGGCGCGCGTACCGAGCGGCGCGAACTCGGTCCCGAGCTTTGCCGCGGGCCGGTCGAACCCGGGGTAGGCGGCCTGGAAGTACGCGACCGGCGGCAGGCCCTCCTCGGGCGCCCACATGGCCTTGTAGCCGGCGGTGCAGCTCTGGCGGACCTCGTTGCCGGTCAGTTGCCAGACGATCCAGTCGGTCGCCTCGATGAAGCCGTCGCACGCGTCATACAGCTCGCGATCCTCCAGCCACAGCTCGATCAGCTTCGGGAAGTACCACTCCGAGGAGATGCGCCCGCCGTAGCGCGACAGGAACGCCTCGCCGCGCGCCGCCGCGACCTCGTTGAGGCGGTCCGCGACCGGCTGCGCCGAGTGGTGCTTCCACAGCTTCGGCCACGCGTGGCGCCGCGCGCGCCAGCGCTCCTGCTTGAACAGCGGCAACCCGTCGGCGCTCACCGGCAGCACGGTGCACGAGGTGAAGTCCACGCCCAGCCCGACCACGCGCTCGCGCGCCGCCGGCGCCTGCTCGAGCACCGCCGGGATCGCCGTGTCGAGTACCGCCAGCCAGTCGTCGGACTGCTGCAGCGCCCAGTCCGGTGGCAGCTCGCCATCCCCAGAGCGCCCGGCCTCCAGCGGCAGCTCGCGGTCGATCACGCCGTGGGCGTAGGCGACCTCGCTGACCGCGACCTCCGCGCCGCTGGAGAGGTCGAGCAGCAGCGCGCGGCCCCACTCCGTGCCGAAGTCGACGCCGAGCGCGTATGCGCTCCCGGTCACCTGGAGGCCGTCGACGGGGCGCTGTGTGCTGCACTGTCAGCGGCCACCGCTTCCCGGCGCGCGCGACGATACTCCTCGACGACGATCTCTGTCAGCTCTTCGACGGAGGTCTCCGCCGTCGGCTTGTCGAGCGCGATCGCGCCGTCCTGGATCAGGTTGACGCGGTCGCAGGTCGCGAGCACGTGCACGTAGTTGTGCAGCACCATGATGATCGAGACGTTGCCTTCCTGCTTCAGGCGCTCGATCAGCTCGAGGATCATCCCGCCCTCTTTCGCGCCCATCGCCGCCAGCGGCTCGTCGAGCAGCAGGATGTTAGCCTCGCCGTAGACGGTGCGCGCGACCGCGATCGACTGGCGCTGGCCCCCAGACAGGCGTGCGACGGGCACGTCGAGCCGCGGGATGTTGATGCCGATGACGTCGAGCGCCTTGCGCGCCTCACGCTGCATGACGGCGTTCGAGAGCACGGGGATCGGCCGGTGCACGCGCTCGCGGCGCAGGAACATGTTCTGGTAGACCGTCAGCTGGTCAACCAGCGCGAGGTCCTGGAATACGGTGTCGATGCCGTGTGCGCGCGCGTCGTCCACGCTTTTCGGTTCGTAGGGCTCGCCGTGCAGGAACATCTGCCCGCCGTCCTGCTTCTGGAAGCCGCAGATGATCTTGATCAGCGTCGACTTGCCCGAGCCGTTGTCGCCGAGCAGGCCGAGGACCTCGCCCTTGCGCAGCGTCAGGTTGAGGTCGCGCAGCGCCATGGTCGCGCCGAAGCTCTTCGAGATGTGCTCGACGCGGAGCACCTCCTCGCCGGGCGCCCCGCCGGAGGCCGCGCGCGGTGCGAGCGACCCGCCGCCGGCGAGCGCCTGGTCGCCCGCGACCGTCTCGGCGGGCAGCAGGCTCTCGTCGGGCGGGAGTGCGTCCTCGGACGGCGGCTGCTCAGGCAACGCCGGACCCTGTGCGGAAACGCTGCACGAACACGTTGATCGTCATCACGATGATGATCGCGAGGCCGAGATAGAGGTCGAGGTAGTCGGCGCTGACGCCCTTGATGATCAGGCCGTCGTGCAGCACGCCCAGGAACAGCGCGCCGATCAGCGCACCGACGACCGTGCCCGAGCCGCCCTGCATGAGCGTCCCTCCGATCACGGCCGCGGCGATTCCCCCGAAGAGGTATTCGGCGTTGGAGCCCGACGGGTCGGGCGTCGCGGTCACCGTGCGCACGGCCTCGAGGATCCCGACGAGCCCGGCACACAGGGAGCAGAGCATGAAGTTGCGGATCATCACGAGCTTCACGCGCACGCCCGCCTCAGCCGCGCCGAGGCGGTTGCCGCCGGTGGCCACCGTGTAGATGCCCCAGCGCGTGAATGAGAGGAGCAGCTGGAGGGCGACGACAATCGCAAGCGCCCAGATCAGCTCGGAGTAGGTGCCGCCGCCGAACACCTGCGCGAAGGTGGTCACGGCGGTCGGCGAGGTGCCGGGCGTGGACACGGGCGCCGTGTGGGAGATCACGAGCGTGAGGCCGTCGAGTGTGAAGAGCATCCCGAACGTCGCGATGAACGAGGAGATGCCGATGACGGCCACGAAGAACCCGTTGACGAGGCCGATCAACGTGCTACCTAGCAACGACACGATCACCGCCGGGACCAGCGGCACGCCGGCGGTGGCGAGCTTGTAGAACAGGAACGGCGTGATCAGGAAGACGGCGCCGATCGAGAGGTCGATCTCGCCGAGGACCATGACGAAGACCACGCCCCCGCCGAGGATCGCGTACGGTGCGAAGTACGGCAGCGCCGCCTTGAAGTTCGCCTCCGTCGCGAAGTCAGGGGTGGTGGCCGCGAAGTACACGATCGTCGCGATCGTGACGACGATGATGCTGCCCTCGCGCAGCGTCAGGAAGCCGCGGCCAAGCTTCAGCACGCTCGCGCCGAGGGCCCGGCGCGCGCTGGCCGGACCCTCGGATGGAGCTTGCGCCGGCGCCGTGCTGCCAGACGCGACCGCCACGGCTAGGCCTTGACGACCCCAGCCGCCGAGCGGCTGCCCTCGTAGCGGCTTTTCGTTTCGTTGTACGGCGTGACGGTTTCTTTCGTCAGGAACTTCAGGCCGGTGTCGACGTCGGCGATGCCGGAGAGTTTGTCCGACACCTGGTAGAGGTAGAGCTCGAGGATCGGCAGGAAGCCCTGTAGGTAGGGCTGCTGGTCGATCGTGAACTCGATCTCGCCCTTGGCGAGCAGCGCCTCGGTGATTTCCAGCAGGTCGAAGCCGCCGCCCTTGACGGTGGAAGACGCGCCGTGCTTCTCGATCGTCTGGGCGACGCCCTGCGTCGAGCCGGCGTCCACGGCGAACATGCCCTTCGTGTTCGGATGGCCGACGAAATACGATTCGATCACCGTGAGCTCCGCGGGAACCGCGGCGCCGGTGGCGACCGTGTGTGTTGTGATCGCCGAGTGCGATTTGAGTACCTTCAGCGCGCCGTTGATCCGCGGCTGGATGTTGAGCGCGCCCGGGGTTGCGATGAACAGGGCGACTTCGCCGGATGGCACCAGAGCCGCGATGTGTTCGCCCATCTGTTCGCCCGCGACTTCCAGGTCCTGGCCGATGTACGCCAGCCGCGGGTTGCCGGCGGCGTCGGCGTTGTAGCCGAGGACCGGGATCCCCGCAGACAGCGCCGCCGCCACCGGCGCGTTGAACGCCGTCGGGTCGATCAGCGACACGGCGATGCCGTCGACGCCAGCGGCGACGGCGCTGTTGAGGGCGTTGACCATCTGGCTGACGTTGCTGGTTTCCGAGCCCGTCCACGCGTAACTGCAGCCGAGCAGTTTGCACGCGTCCTGGATCCCGTACTGGGTCGGGACGAAGAACGGGTTCGTCGTCACGTGGTTGACGAACGTGAATTTGTATTCCTTGCTCGCGTCGAAGATGCTTTTCGCGCCGCTGCCGGAGGACGCACTCGAACCGCATGCGCTCAGCAGCGTGCTCACCGAGCCGGCGGCGATGCCGGTCAGCGCGGTACGGCGCAGGAACGCGCGCCGGTCGAATCCTGATCCCTCGACCTCCTGCTTTCGGTCGAGAAAATCGAGTTGCTCCACCGCTTCGTGGGCCTGGTCTGTGTCCGACATGGTCCGCCTCCTCTGGCTCGCAGGGTCACAAACGTTGTCTCCGGCATCCCGCCACTACCTTTCCGCCACGGCGAACCATAGTCAACCCACCCTGCGGAATGCCCGCTCGTGAGCTTCGGAAAACCCGCAAGTTGGGCTCATTCGCGCGCCGTGAGCCGCCGCCACGCCGGCGGGGCCTCGCGGCTGGGCGCGGCGGGCGCTGGGTATACCCTCGGGGCATGACCGGGAAGCCAGCCGAGCAGCCCCGATCGCACCGATCCGGCGCCGGCCGGAACGGACAAGGAGGCGAGCAGGAGCAGCCATGCGAGCGCGTGGGAGCGGTCGCGCTCGTGCGTCACGTCAAAGACGACGGCCGCGCGCTCATCCTCTACACGCGCGATCGGGGCGCGCGGACGTGAGCGACCGATCGAAGATCGGCCAGCGCTTCGACGAGCTGCGCGGCGAGGAGGTCGACTACGCGATCCACCGCCAGGAGCGCACGTTCCTGCCGTCGCGCGATCACTGCCCGCTGTGCCCGACGCGACCGGGAGGACCGCAGACCGAGATCCCGCTCCCCGCCTTCGAGATCGCGGTCTTCGACAACCGCTTTCCCGCCTTCCAGGCGCCCCACGGCGCGGCCGAGGTCGTCGTCTACACCGACGACCACGACGCCTCCTTCGGCACGCTCCCACCCGAGCGCGCCGAGGCGTTGATGTGGGTCTGGCGCCAGCGCTACATGGAGCTGGGCGCACGCGAGGACGTCGAGTACGTGTTCATCTTCGAGAACCGCGGGGTCGAGGTCGGCGTGACCCTGCACCACCCCCACGGCCAGATCTACGGCTACCCGTTCCTGCCGCCGGTGCCCGGGCTCGAGCTCGCCGCCGACGAGCGCCTGGACGGCTGCGCGCCGTGCGCGCTGCTCAGGCGGGAGCTCGAGGACGGGCGACGGGTCGTCCACGAGAACGACCGCGTGGTCGTGTACGTCCCATACGCCGCCCGTTGGGCCTACGAAGCGCACGTCGTCCTGCGCGAGCACAGGCCGAGCCTGCTCGACTGCGAGGCCGAGGAGCTGCGCCTGCTGGCCGGCGCCCTGCAGGCGCTCGTGCGCGGATACGACGCGCTGTTCGACAGAACCTTCCCTTACGTGATGGCCGTCCATCAGGCGCCAACCCCTGCCGCTTCGCGCGCCCCGCGCGCCGCGGCGCTCGCGAGGCAGGGCCACCTGCACGTCGAGTTCTACCCGCCGCTGCGCACCGCCGATAAGCTCAAGTACCTCGCCGGCTCCGAGCAGGGCGCCGGCACCTTCATCTCCGACACGCTGCCCGAGGAGTCCGCCGCCGAGCTGCGTGAGGCGATCGTCCGTGCCGCGTGAGCGCAGCGGCGCGTTCGCGCCCGGACGCGTCAACCTGATCGGCGAGCACACCGACTACAACCAGGGGCTGGCGCTGCCGTTCGCCATCGCCGAGGGCATCACCGTGCGCGCGGAGACGTTTGACGGGGCTCCGGCCGGAGGCCTCCGCCAGCGTGCGCTGGCCGCTGGGAAAGCCGGGTCTGCCCGGTCTCCCGGCGAGGCGCGGATCGAGGCGCATGCGGTGGACCTCGGCGAGGAGGACGAGTTCGCGCTCTGCGACCCACCGCCGGCGTCCGGATGGCGCGCGTTCGTGCGGGGGACGGTCGCCGAGCTCGCCCGCGCGGGATTCCCGCTCGTCGGCACGCGCCTGGAGATCAGCGGCGAGCTGCCGCCCGGCGCCGGCCTGTCCTCCTCGGCGGCGCTCGAGGTCGCGCTGTGCCTTGCGCTCGCCGACCTGGGAGCGCGTGAGCGCCCGGGCGACGCCAGGGCGATGCAGCGAACCGAGATCGCCCGGCTGTGCGCGCGCGTGGAGAACGACCGGGTCGGCGCCCACACGGGCCTGCTCGACCAGCTCGCCTCGCTCTACGGGGCGCCCGACACCGCGCTGTGCATCGACTTCCGCACGCTGCACGTCGAGCAGGTGCCGCTGCGACTCGGTGGCTGGCGACTGGTGGTGCTGGACTCCGGCCAGCGTCACCTGCACGCCAGCTCCGGCTACAACGAGCGACGCGCCGAGTGCGCGCGAGCCTGCCAGCTGCTGGGCGTGGAGTCGCTGCGCGAGGCCAGCCGCGCAGCGGTCGAGCGGCTGCCCGCACGCCTGCGCCGCCGCGCCAGCCACGTGCTCGACGAAAACGAGCGGGTGCGCGAGGCCGTGACCGCGTTGCTGGCGGACGACCTGCAGGCCATCGGCGAGCTGCTCAACGCCTCCCACGAGAGCCTGCGCGACAGCTACGAGGTCTCCACCCCCGCCGTCGAGGCCGCCGTCGAGCGGCTGCGCAGCGCCGGCGCCACCGGCGCGCGTCTCGTGGGCGGCGGCTTCGGGGGCAGCGTGCTCGGCCTGTTCGCGCCCGACGTTCCCCATCCGGGCGACGCCCGCGAGGTGCGCCCCGGCCCCGGTGCGCACCTGCTGGAGGGGGCAGGCCCTGTGCCCGCCTAGGGAGCCGCTCGGAGGGGCTTCGCCGGTCAAAGGCGCGCGACGACGAGCGCGCACGCGGTCGCGACCATCGCCAGCGACAGCGCCGCCAGCGCCCCGTCGAGCGGCCGCAGCAGCGCGCCGAGCGACAGCGGCTCGCTGCTGCCGTCGCGCAGCGTGCGCGTGCCGCTCACCGCCAGCGTGCGCCGGCGCAACTCGCGCGCCGGTGAGCTCAGGCGCCGCTGGGCCACGCTCATCGCCATGCACCCCGCAGCGATCAGCAGCCCCGGGAGCGCCACCTTCTCGGCGTTCACGAAGTACCCCGTGAAGGCCGGAAACGCGCCCCAGCCGATCGCGAACCAGAGGTCGCTGTGGAAGCGCCCGCCGGCCAGCTCCAGGTTGTAGGCCGGCAGGAACAGGCCGCCAGCGATGACGAACGGCGCCAGCCACACCGACACCGTGAGGACGCCCGCCACCCCGATCGCCACAGCGCCCAGCAGGGCCGCCAGGCCCCAGCCGATGAGCGTCCGGTCGGCGATGCTCGTGCGCAGCGGCCGGTCATGCAGCTCGTCGAAGGCGTGCGCCGCGACCCCCACCGCCAGCGCGAACGCCGCCAGGCCCCACAGCAGACGGTCGACGTGCAGCCGCGGCGCGATCGCCGCGCCGATGGCGAAGTAGCTCAGGTGCCAGGCCGTGTACGGCGGATGCAGGAGCGTCACGACCTCGCCCAGGCGGCCGCGGCCGAGCGCGTAGAAGGCCGGACGCTCGTGCGTTGCGGCCGGACGCTCGTGCGTGACCCCCATAACCGTCTCTCAGCCCTCGGGCGTGTCGCCGCGCGAACCCGCATCGCCGCGCGAGGGCGCATCGCCGTCGCCGTCGTCTGCGCGCTTGGTCGCGGACATGACGACGCCCCCGCCGAGGCTCATCCGTCGCACATGCACCTCCCGCAGACCGGCCTGCTGCCAGTAGCCGACGATCCGCTGCAGCGGATGGCGCTCGTAGAAGCCGCGGATGCTCGGCCCGAGGAAGCGTCCGACCTCCGCCCATTCGCGCGAGGCCATGCGTCCGAGCGTGGGCAGCCCGATCGCCGTGTACAGCCTCCACGCCACGCGGGCCGGCGGCCACGGCGGCACGCCGAACTCCAGCGAGGCCACGCGTCCGCCCGGACGGACCACGCGCACGAGCTCTCGCATCGTCGCCGCCGGATCGTCGACGTAGCGCAGCAGATAGGTGAACGTGAGCGCGTCGAAGCTCGCGTCGGCGAACGGCAGCGCCTCGGCCTGTCCTTCGATCAGCTCGACACGGGCGCGCTCGACTGCGGCAAAGCGCGCGCGGGCCACGGCCAGCATCTCCGCGCTCTGGTCGATGCCCACGACCGAGCAGTCGGCGCGCGCGAGCAGCTCCGCGGCGACCATCCCCGTGCCGGTCGCCACGTCGAGCACCCGCTGGCCGGGCGCCGGCGCCGCGGCGCTCACGAGCGCCCGTCGCCAGCGGGGGTCCTGCCAGAAGCTGAGCGCCGCCGACAGCGCGTCGTATCGCCGCGGCAGGCCGCGGAACAGCTCGAGCGCCTGGCGCTTGCTGGCCGATCTCTGATCGGCAGAAGCGACGCCCTGGACGTCGCTGGGTGCGGGCCGGCTCATCGTGTCGCCGATCTGAAAGGCTAGCCGGCAGGCGCCTCACCAGGCGGCGGCCCTCCGATCGACAGCGAGGAACTCATGGCAGAACCGATCCATTCCCCCGACCAGGCGCGCGTCATGCTCGTCACAGGCGCCTCCAGCGGGATCGGCGAGGCCACCGCCCGCCGCCTCGCGCGCGAGCCCGGGGCCTCGCTCGTGCTCGTCGCCCGCCGCCAGCAGCGCCTGGGCTCCCTGGCGAGGGAGCTCGGCGAGCGACGCGTGAGCTACCTCGCTGTCGACCTGCTCGACGAGGACGCGCCCGAGCGCATCCGCGATCACGTCGTCGAGCGCCACGGCCGGCTGGACCTGCTGGTCAACAACGCCGGCGCCTCCTGGCGCGCGCGCTTCGCCGACGGCGGCTATGAGAACGTGCGGCGCACGATGGCCGTCAACTTCGACGCCCCGGTGCGGCTCACCGAGGCGCTGCTGCCGCTGCTGCGCTCCTCCGCCCCGTCGGCGATCGTCAACGTGGCCTCGACCGCCGCCAGGGTCGCGCGTGCGGGGGCGGGCGCCTACAGCGCGTCGAAGTTCGCGCTCGCCGGCTGGTCGGACGCGCTGTGGGCCGAGGAGCGCGCCAACGGCGTGCACGTCGGGCTGGTCCTGCCGGGGTTCATCTCCACCGAGGGCTTCCCCCAGTCCGAGCTCACCGACAAGCCGTGGACGCGCTGGATCGTCTCCACCCCCGACCACGCCGCCGAGGCCATCTACGAGGCCGGCATCGGCCGGCGAGCAGAGCGCTACGTGCCCCGGCCCTATGCGCTCGCCGCGGCGCTGCGGATCCTTACCCCCGGGCTGGTCCGGCGCGTGCTCGGCGGCGGCGCCGCCGCGGTGATGACCACCACGACCGGAGCCGACCTGGCCGACCGGCGCAACGGAGCCGGGGCCGCCACGCGCTAGCCGATCCGGCGCTACTCCTCCAGGTCGCCCGCGTAGAGCGCGAACACGGCGCCCTGCGGGTCGGCCACGACGGCGATCCTGGCGATCTGGATGTCGATCGGCCCGGCCAGCTTGGCGCCGCCGAGCTTGCCCACCTTGGCGAGCGCCTGCTCGACGTCCTCGACGCCGAAGTACACGAGCCAACTCGGCGGCGACGGCGGCGTCAGATCGCGCATGCCGCCGTTGTTGGCGCCGGCGTTCTTGATCGACAGATAGCGCTCCCGCATCCCCGAGAACGGCTCGACCTGCCAGCCGAACAACTCGCCGTAGAAGGCCGCCGAGGCGTCGAGGTCGGGTGACTGCAGCTCGTTCCACACGAGCGCGCCGGGGGCGTTGACCAGTCCCGCGCCGATGTGCTCGCGTGGCTGCCAGAGCATGAAGAACGCGCCCTGCGGGTCCTGGATCACGGCCATGCGACCGACCGTCATGACGTCAAACGGCGGAGCGTGCACCGTAGCGCCGAGCTCCTTCGCACGCTCTGCGAGCGCGTCCGCGCTGTCCACCGACACGTATGAGTTCCACAGCGGCGGCACGCCCGCGTCGCGCTGCTGCTGAGGCTGGGGCGCGATCGCCGCCACCGGCTTGCCGCCCACGAGCTGCATCGAGTAGTACACGCCGTCCCCCACCGGCCTGTCGTCGGCCTGCCAGCCGAACAGGCCGCCGTAGAACGCCTTCGCCGCGGCCTGGTCGCTGCTCGCCAGCTCGCTCCAGCAGAACGTCCCCGGCGTGTACTCGCTGCGCTCGCCCATACAGTCGCGAGCCTAACGCACCGCGCGATGCCGCGACTCCTGACGGTCTACATTCGCCTCGTGGCTCGCGAGATACCCATTCGAGGCGAGACGATCAGGCTCGGGCAGCTGCTGAAGCTCGCCGGAGTCGGCGACAGCGGCAGCGAGGTCAAGTCGCTGCTGGCAAGCGAGCCGGCGTGGGTCAACGGTGAGCGCGAGACCCGTCGCGGCCGCCAGCTGCGCTGCGGCGACAGCGTGCGGATCGCTGAGCACGACCTGTTGCTCGTCGCCCCGCGCGCGGGCCCGCCAGCGGGGTGATCTCCCACGCCCGGCTCGGACGCGCCGGACTACGGGCGCGGATCGCGCCACATGCTCCACATGCTCGGACCGCGCAGCAGGCTTATCTCCTCGAGCACGCGAAAGCCGTGACGGGCGTAGAAGGCGATGTTGCGTTCCTTGGAGGACTCCAGGTAGGCGCCGACGCCGTCGCGGTCGCACTGCTCCAGTACGCATCCGAGCACCGCCGAGCCGAGGCCCCGACCCTGGGCCTCGGGCTCGGTGCCGAGCACCGCCAGATAGAAGTGCGGCGGCTTGCGCGGGTGACCGCGCTCCAGTTTTTCCCATCCGAGCGCGACCAGGGGCATGCGGGGGAACAGGCGCGGGTGCAGGAAGCACGGGACCAGCATCGCCGTTTCGCGCAGCGTCATGTGCCAGCGTCCGGGCGGCGCCCACAGGGCGGCGCAGGTCAGCTCGTCGGTGGTCCAGATCTCCTCGCCGGCGATCAGCTGGCGCAGGCGGATCGCCTGGAAGCGCTCCAGGGCGCCAAGCCGCAGACCGTCCGCACGCCACGCCCAACTCGCGACCGGGTCGTCCAGAAAGGCGCGCGCGAGCATCCGAGCCAGGGCCGGTATGTCCTGCGCGGTGGCACGCCGCACGGCCGGTGGGTCGCTCATGCGCTGAACATACCCGCGCCGGCGCCGTCGAGCTCGAACGCCTCGGCCAGCAGCTCGTACGAGCGCCGGCGAGCCTCGTGCTCGTAGGTGATGCTCACCACGATCGCCTCCTCGGCGCCATAGCTCGCGACCACCTCCGCGAGCTGCGCGCGCACGGTCTCCGGCGCTCCCAGCACGGCGCGCCGCTGCGACCGCGGCTGCTCGCCCGTGCGATCGTCGGCCGCCAGGAACCTCAGCGCCTCCTCGGGCGGCGGCACCGCGATCAACCGACCCCGGCGCAGGAGGGTGAAGGTCATGCGCCCGCTGGCCGCCAGCCGGCGGGCCTCCTCGTCGCTTTCGGCGCAGATCACCCACACCCCCACGGCCGTGCAGGGTCGGGCTCCGCCGTGTTCGTGTTCGGCGAAGCGCTCGCGATAGAGCGCCGCGAGCTCCGCTCCGCGCGGGTTGATGAAGTCGGCGAACGCATACGGCAGCCCCAGCTCGGCCGCCCACAGCGCGCTCTGCGACGAGGAGCCGAGCAGCCACGGCTCGGGCCGCTCCGGGCGTCCTGGGAGCGTATCGGCCAGGCGCGCGAACGGATGATCGGGCGGGAGCCTGTCATCGAGATACCCGAGGAGCTCCACCAGTTGTTGGGGGAAGTCGTCAGGGGCGGCCTGGCGCCGGTCGCGCTGCAGCGCGAACGCTGTCATCGGGTCGGTGCCCGCCGCACGCCCCAGCCCGAGATCGATGCGCCGCGGGAACAGCCCGGCCAGCAGGCTGAACGTCTCGGCCACCTTCAGCGGACTGTAGTGCGGCAGCATCACCCCTCCGCTGCCCACGCGGATGCGGGTGGTGGCGGCGGCGATCGGCCCGATCAGCGCCTCGGGGCTCGGGCCGGCGAGCATCGGGCCGCCGTGGTGCTCGGCGACCCAGTAGCGGTGATACCCGAGCCGATCCGCCAGGCGAGCCAGATCGAGCGTGTTTGCCAGCGCCTGCGCTCCCGAGGATCCCTGGGAGATCGGCGACTGATCCAGGACCGACAGGCGAAAGGGCGCGGGCATGATCGCCACGATAGGGTTTAGCGGACTCTCGGAGAGGGGATCGATGCACCAGCCTGTGTTGTTCCGTGACCGCCCGCGCCCCGTGCAGATCGTTCTGGGCGGCGTCATTCCCACGGCCGTCGGCGCGGTCGCGGGAGTCCTGGTCGGAGTATCCAGCGGCGCGTACTGGGCGATCGGCGGGCTCGCCGCCGTCGGTGGCGTGCTGGCGGGCCTCGAGCATCAGGACGGCTGGGGCGGCGCGGATCGTGGCGTGGTGGGCGGCGCGATCTACGGCATCGCGCTGCTCCTCGCGCACGCGATTGCCGGTACCCACGCGAAGGTCTCGCTCGGCAGCTTCCCGCCGCTGCTGGCGGTGGTGACCGCGATCGTCGGGATGTTCCTGGGTGCCGCCGGCGGACGGTTCGCCCGCACCCAGCGCGTGCGCCGCACGCAGCCCGCGGAGCCGACGGGGCCGGCCGAGCCGGCCGAGCCGGCGGAGTGACGCTCATTCGCTGCGGCGTCGCGATGTGGCCGTGTCGGCGCCGGTGGCGTACCACACGAACGCATCCTCGAGCGAGGGCGCGCTGATGCGCAGCGTCCGCGTGGTCAGCCCCGCGAGCAGCTCGCCGGCGTCGCGCTGGATCTCGCTGCGCTGCGCAGCACCCTCGTCGCGGAAGGGCACGTGCGTACGCGTGCCGTGCAGCGAGGCCTCGGGCCAGCGCGCCTTGAGGCGCCTGTAGGCTGCCTGCCAGGGCTGGACATCGACCTCGAGGATCCGCATCCCGGTTCGGGCGATCAGCTCAGCCGGCGTGCCGACCGCAACCAGACGCCCCGAGATCATCAGCGCGACGCGGTCGCAGAGCTCGGCCTCGACCATCGCGTGGGTGGTGACGATCACCGTGGTGCCCGCGTGCGCGAGCCCCGCGATCAGGCTCCAGAAGCTTCTGCGCGCGCGTGGATCGACGCCGCTGGTGGGCTCGTCGAGGAACACCAGGCGCGGGTCGTGGAGCACCGCCGCCGCAAGCGCGGCGCGTTGGCGCAGCCCGGTGGGCAGGTCGCCGACGCGCGCCCGTCGCGCCTGCGTGCTGAGCGCAAGCTGATCGCAGACCACCTGCACGCGGCCGGCGCCCGCGCCGCCGTACACATCGGCGTAGAAGCGCAGGTTCTCATCGACGGTCAGCTCGCCGTACAGCGAGAAGCTCTGGGACATGTAGCCGATCTGCGAGCGGATCTGCTCGCGCTCGCGCTCGAGGTCGAGCCCGAGGACCGTGGCCGAGCCGGCGCTGGGGGCGTACAGCCCGCACAGCAGCCGGATCAGCGTCGTCTTGCCCGCGCCGTTGGGCCCGAGCAGCCCGAACACCTCGCCCGCGCTCACGTCGAGCACGACGCCGTCGACCGCGGTGAGGTCTCCGAAGCGGCGCGTCAGCTCGCGCGTGGAGATGGCGTTCATGCGGTCACCTCCACGAACGCGGCTTCGAGGCTCGCGTGCTCGCCGCGCAGCTCGTCCGGCGTCCCATCGGCTATCACGCGCCCGCGATCGAGGTAGATGACCCGTTCGCAGCGCTCGACCTCATCGAAGTACGCGCTTGCGAGCAGGATCGTGGAGCCGTCGAGGTGCAGCTGCTCGATCAGCTCCCAGAACTCGCGCCGCGACACCGGATCCACGCCCGTCGTGGGCTCATCCAACAGCAGGATCGGCGGCCGGTGCAGCAGCGAGCACACCAGCGTCAGCTTCTGCTTCATCCCACCCGACAGCGCCCCCGCGCGGCGGGAGCGCTGGGCGCTCAGCCCGGCGAACGCGAGCAGCTCCTCCGCGCGCTCGCCAACCAGCCCGCGCTCGAGCCCGTAGACGGCGCCCATGAAGGCGACGTTCTCCTGCACCGTCAGCTCGCCATAGAGGTGAAAGCCCTGCTGGGCGAAGCCGAGTCGCAGCTGGCCGGCGACGCCCGGCTTCACCTGCCCGCCGTCCGGGCGGTAGAGCCCGGCGATGCAGCGCAGCAGCGTCGTCTTGCCCGCGCCGTCCGGCCCGACCAGGCCGACCAGGCTCCCGGTCTCGACGCTGAGATCGATCCCGCGCAGCGCCTCGGTGCGGCCGAGCCGCTTGCGCAGACCGGTTACGAGGATCTCAGCCAAGTTGCTTTGAGAACCGGCTCGTTGCCAGCCCCACGAAGACGATGGCCATCCCCATCAGGACGGCGACCTGCGGCCACAGTTCGCCGATCACGCTGCCCTTGAGGAAGATCCCGCGCACGATCGGCAGGAAGTAGGTCAGCGGCAGCCCATAGCTGATCCAGCGCACCCCCCACGGGATCGATGCCAGCGGGAACACGAACCCCGACAGCAGGATCTGCGGGATGATGATGAACATCGCCGTCTGCATGGCCTGCTGCTGGTTCTGGGCGACCGTCGAGACGAGCAGCCCGATCGCCAGCGTGGAGGCGAGAAACAGCGCCGTCAGCAGGAGCAGCAGCGGCACGCTCCCGCGCAGCGGAACGCCGAACACCAGCTGGCCGACGCGCGAGGATCAGCACCAGGTCCAGGAACGCAATCGCCAGGTACGGGATGATCTTGCCGAGCATCAGCTCGATCCTGGACAGCGGCGTGATCATCAGCTGTTCCAGCGTCCCGCGCTCACGCTCGCGCACGACGCCTAGCGAGGTGATCATCACCCCGACCTGCACCAGCAGGAACCCGATCAGCCCCGGCACCATGTAGTCGGCCGAACGCAGCGTCGGGTTGTAGAGCGTCGTGACCGGCAGCGAGCGGGCGCTGCTCGCGCTCGGCGACAGACGCTCGAGCTCGCGCAGCGCGGTGGACGCCGCCAGCAGCTGGCTGCCATCGACCAGGGCGCCGCGCGGGCGACCCTCCGCATCGACGACGATCGCCACGAGCTCGCTGCCACGCCTCAGGTCCGCGCGCGCCGCCGCGATATCAGGTGACACCGCGCGCGACACCGAGAAGGCGCTGCCGGCGGCGAGCACCCGCCTCAACGAGACGGAGTCGTGCCCGACCAGCTCGGCCTGGATGTGCTCGACGTCGAACGACGCCGCATAGCCGAAGACCAGCAGCAGCACGACCGGCATCCCCACGATCAACCCCAGCGTTCGCCGGTCGCGTCGCAGCTGCAGGAACTCCTTGCGCACCAGCGCCGCAAGCCGCCGGCGCGACGCCATCTCGCTCCTAGCCCTGCAGCCGCTCCGGCGGCACGAGCAGCACCGAGCAGTGCGCGTCGTGGACGACCCGTCTGCTGACGCTCCCGATCGCCTTCAAGCCCCCGAGCCGGCGGCTGCCCATGACCACGAGCGAGCTCGCCTCCCGTTTGGCAGCCTCGACGATCAGCTCGGCGGCGGCGCCGACCTCGACGCGGACGTCGCTCGCGCCGCCGGTCGCGTCCTGCAGCCTGCTCGCCTGATCCTGGATGCGGTGAGGCCGCGCGTGGGACTCCACGCCGATCGTGTGCAGCAGGGTCACGCTCGCGTTGTGCTCGCGGGCCAGGCGCCCGACGAGATCGACCAGCTGGTCGGATCCGTCCAGGCCGTCGCTCGCAAGCAGGATGCGGTCGGGGAACCGGTGCTCGCCCGCGGGCATCGCGCGGGCGACCAGCAGGGGCACCGTGAAGGAGCCCAGCGCCGCCTCGGTGACCCCCTGCATGAGCCTCCCGCCGAGCCACGAGGACGGCGGCGCTCCCAGGGCGAGGAGGTCGTGACCGGATGCGCGCTCGAGGATCGACCTGCGGCGGCGGGCTGGAGGGATCGATCACCGCGGTGCACGGCAGACCTCGCTTCTGGGCGATCCGCTGCGGCGCGCTCGAGGAGCTGCTCCGCCCGCGCCGGGCTGATGGCCGCGCGCCTGTTGACGCCCGCGCCCGTGACGGCCGTCACGGCCAGCAACGTCAGGCGGCCATCCGGGCCGGCGAGGTCCGCGGCCTGTTCGACCGCCGCGAAGCTCCTGCGCGTACCGTCCACGCCGCACAGAACGTCCGCGAACAGGCCGTCGGGGGCGGCCATGGAGGCGGCGGAGGCGGCGGGGCCGGCGGCGCGATCCTTCTTCGGTTGTGCTGCTCGTGTCTCGGACATGAGCACAAAGTATGACGGGCGCCAGCGGCGGGCGTCCGCTGATTTCCCTGACGTTGATCGTGAGATTCCGCAGTCTTGACCGGGCGCCACCGGTAGGCTGACGGGCAATGAGCGACACAGCGAAGGAGCCCGAGCCCCCCTACCACCTGTTCCTCGACGAGCACGAGGTGCCCTTGGCGGCACGCGCGCTGCGACTGCTCATCTCCGACGAGGCGCACGAGCCCCAGATCCGCCGTCTGGCCCGCGAGGTCCTCGGCCGACCTCGAGCAGCCTCCCAACGAGCAGGGCGTGCTGACGGTGTCGCTCGAGCCCCGGCAGATGAAGATCACGCACAGCGCCGTGCGGCTGCTGCTCAACGACCTGCAGCGCGGACAGGCCCCCGAGCGCGAGATCCTGCGCAGCATCCTGGAGAAGCTCCCCGACGAGCACACCATGCGCGCGATCGAGCTTTAGATCGGCTCGGGCTCCATCCTGATCGCACCGCACGGGCACTCCTGCGCGCAGATGCCGCAGCCCTTGCAGTAGTCGTAGTCGATCTCGTAGCGCTCTCCCGGATCGAGCTTGACGACGGCGTTGTCGGGGCACAGCCCGTAGCAGTTGTCGCATTCGAAGCAGTTCCCGCAGGATAGGCAGCGCCGCGCCTCGAACAGCGCGTTGGACTCGTCCAGGCCGAGCTGCACCTCCTCGAAGGTCGACTGGCGACGGATCAGCGTCCAGCTGGGGGACCACGGTCCTGGGGGCGTCCGAGTAGTACCACGTGTTGAGCCGCTCGAAGCCCGCCAGCTCATGCCTTGCGGGGACGGGAAGCTCGCTGCCGCGCAGCCACGCGTCGATGTTGCGCGCGGCCCGCTTGCCGTGCCCCACGCCGACGGTGACCGTGCGCTCGGCCGGCACCATGTCGCCACCGGCGAAGATCCCCGGGTAGCCCGTCATCATGTTCGCGGCGACCTTCACGACGCCGTCCTCGATCTCGAGCCCGGGCACGCCGTCGAGCAGCGACAGGTCGGCTTCCTGGCCGAGCGCGAGCACCACCGAGTCGGCCTTGCAGCTCCTCCAGCTCCCCGGTCGGCTGCGGAAAGCCCGTATCGTCGAGCTCCATCTTCTCGAGCAGCAGCCCATCCTCGCCGGCGCTCTTGATCGTGGACAGCCACTTCATCACCACGCCCTCCTCGAGGGCTTCCTGAACCTCGAAGTCGTGGGCGGGCATCCGCTCGCGCGTTCGCCGGTAGACGACGATCGCGTCGGTGGCGCCGAGTCGCTTGGCGGTCCTCGCCGCATCCATCGCCGTGTTCCCGCCGCCGTAGACGACCACGCGCCGCCCGAGCATGGGCTTCTCGTCGCCCTCCATGCCGCGCAGCAGCGAGACGGCGTCGAGGATGTGCGCGGCCTCTCCGGCCGGTATGTACGCGCGTTTGCCGATGTGCGCGCCGACGGCCAGGAAGGCCGCGTCGAAGTCGCCGTCGTTCATCGTTCGGCGGATGTCGGTGACCTTGCTGTCGCAGTGCAGGGTCACGCCGAGCTCGAGAATGCGGTCGATCTCCGCCTGCAAGCACGTCGCGCGGAAGCCGGTAGGCGGGGATGCCGAAACGCATCATGCCCCCCGGCAGCGGTCCGGCGTCGTGGATGACGACCTCGTGTCCGAGGCGGGTCAGGTGGTAGGCGGCGGACAGCCCGGAGGGTCCGGCGCCGACGAGCAGCACACGCTTGCCCGAGGGCTCCGCGCCGAGCTCGGGCTTCCATCCGTGCCGGATCGCCTCGTCGCCGAGGAAGCGCTCGACCGAGTTGATGCCCACGGCCTCGTCGAGCTGCACGCGGTTGCACGCGGTCGTGCACGGGTGGTAGCAGACGCGGCCCATCACGGCCGGAAACGGGTTGTCGCGCATGAGCTGGCGCCACGCGGACTCGTAGTCGCCCTCCTCGGCGTGGTAGAGCCACTGCTGGATGTTCTCGCCGGCCGGACACGCGTCGTTGCACGGCGGCATGCGGTCGACGTAGACCGGCCGTTCGCTGCGCCAGGCGCCGGTCTTGTTGGCCAGGCTCGAGCCGACCTCCAGCGTGATCGCGAAGGGCTTGTCCATCACTGCTCCCCGGGCGGCCTTCGTCGAGGAGCCCGTAGCGCTCGATGTTGCGGTCGGCGATCGCCTGGATGCGCGCGAGCACGTCCTCGCGGCGCTGCGGCTTGAACAGGTGGCGCGTAGCGGCCCTGCAGCTCCAGGTACTCCTCGACGGGGCGGCGGCTGCGGATCTTGGAGACGGCGCTCACCTCGCCGTGCTCGGCCTCGAACACCGGGAACAGGCCGGTCTCCTTGGCCAGGCGGGCGACGCGGATGCTGTCGGCGGCGGCGCAGCTCCAGCCGAGCGGGCAGGTGACGAGGATGTGCAGGTAGCGCGCTCCGTGCAGGCCCATCGCGCGCTCGACCTTGGCCTCGACGTCGCGCAGGTCGGCGACCGTCGCGGTGGCCACATACGGGATCTCGTGCGCCATCGCGATCAGCGCCATGTTCTTGCCCTGGCCGAAGGCGTTGCCCGGCTCCGACCCGACGGCCTGCGTGGTCATCGTGCGCGCGGCCGGCGGCGTCGAGCCGGAGCGCTGCACGCCGGTGTTCATGTACGCCTCGTTGTCGTAGCAGATGAACAGCACGTCGTCGTTTCGCTCGAACATGCCCGACAGGCACGCCATGCCGATGTCCACCGTGCCGCCGTCTCCGCCCTGTCCGACCACACGCACGTCGCTGCGGCCCTTCACCTTCAGCGCGGCCGCGACGCCGCTCGCCACGGAGGGTGCGTTGGCGAACAGCGAGTGCAGCCAGGGCATCTGCCACGAGGACTCGGGGTAGGGCGTCGAGAAGACCTCCAGGCAGCCGGTCGCGTTGGCCGCGATCAGCTGGCCGCCGGTGGCGCGCATCGCCGCGTCCAGCGCGTAGCGGGCGCCGAGCGCCTCGCCGCAGCCCTGGCAGGCGCGGTGTCCCTTGGTGATCGCGTTGCTGCGGTTCGGGTCCGCCTGCACGGAGGAGCAGCTCGGGGTCCAGCAGCCGGTTGCCCGCCGCGTGGCTAGCCCACCTGGTAGAACTTGATCGGCCTGGTCGCCATCGCCTACACCGGCCCGGCGGCGATCACGCCGATGTCGCGCAGCATGTTCTCGGCGTGCGGTCCCGAGCGGCGCGTGGCGCGCGTGCGCGCCAGCTCGCGCTCGACCAGCTCGGAGTCGAGGTCGAGGAACGTCAGTCGGCGCCAGCCGGTCGGCCAGCGCGTCCTGCAGCAGCCGGCACAGCGACGCGGCCGTGATCGGACGCCCGCCGAGCCCGGCGATCGCCGTGTACACAGTGCGCGCTGCCCCGGCGAGCGAGATGCGCACGTCCTGGGAGACGATCCCCCCCACGCCCAGGGCGAGCGCCTTCTCGATCACCACCACGCGCTCGGCGCCGCCGAGCGCGTCGCGCACCTCCTGCAGCGGGAACGGCCGGAACGCCTTGATCCCGAGCGCGCCGACCCTCACGCCCTGCTCGCGCAGCTCATCGACCGCGTCCTCGATCGTGCCCAGCACCGAGCCGAGCGCGACGACGATCGTGTCGGCGTCCTCGCAGGCGATAGCCGCGCACGAGCCCGCTCTGCTCCCGGCCGAGCACCTGCGCCAGCTCGCCGGCGAGCTCGGGGATCAGCTCGAGCGCCTGCATGTGCTTGACGTGCGCGAGGTACTTGACCTCGGTGAACGCCTCCGGCCCGACCATCGCGCCGATCGTGACCGGCTCGTGCGGGATCGAGCACCTGGCGCGGCTGATACGGCGGCAGGAAGCTGTCCACCTGCTCCTGGCTTGGCAGGTCGATCCGCTCGTAGGCGTGGGTGAGGATGAAGCCGTCCATGCACACCATCACCGGCAGCGAGAGCTGCTCGGCGAGCCTGAACGCGAGCACGTGCATGTCGACGGCCTCCTGGTTGGACTCGACGTACAGCTGCAGCCAGCCGCAGTCGCGCTGGGACATCGAGTCGGAGTGGTCGTTCCAGATGTTGATCGGCGCGCCGATCGCGCGGTTGGCCACGCGTCATCACGATCGGCAGCCCCAGTCCCGAGGCGTTGTACAGCGCCTCGGCCATGTACAGCAGCCCCTGGCTCGCGGTGGCCGTGTAGGTGCGCGCGCCTGTCGCCGAGGCGCCGATCGCGACCGACATGGCGGCGTACTCGGACTCCACGTTGACGAACTCGCAGGGGGCGAGCTCGCCGGCCTTGACCATCGCCGAGAGCGCCTCGACGATGTGCGTCTGGGGAGAGATCGGGTAGGCGGGGATGACCTCCGGGCGGCACAGCGCCACCGTGCGGGCGACCGCGCGCGATCCCTCGAGCTGCTCAAGCATCGGACGCCTCAGCGCCCCAGTCTCCTGCGACGCACGTGCTCGAAGCAGGCCCTGCGCCGCGGCCGACGTTGCCGTCGGCGAGCCTGTCCGGCGAAGCGAGTCCTGATCGCCTGCACGACCGACTCCAGCGAGACGACGCCGGTGAGCGCCGCCAGCCCGCCGAGCAGCGCGGCGTTCGGGCGCATCTGGCCGATGTGCTCGCGGCAGATATCCCCGGCGGGAACGGTCAGCAGGCGCTCGTGGCGGAAGCCGCGCGTCCACTCCCCAGCCCGAGCTCGTCGAAGGTGCGCACGGAGTTGATCAGCACGTAGCCGTCGGGGCGCAGGCCCGCCGAACACGTCGACCTGGTGCAGCAGCGTCGGCGTCCTGCACGATCAGCGCGTCCGGCTCGGAGACGGGCTCGCGCGTGCGGATCTCGTGGTCGTCGATGCGGCAGAAGGCCACGACCGGCGCGCCGGTGCGCTCCGAGCCGAAGCTCGGGAACGCCTGGGCGTGGCGGCCCTCCGCGAAGGCCGCCAGCGACAGCAGCTCGGCGGCCGTGACGACGCCCTGGCCGCCCCGCCCGTGGATGCGCACCTGGAACACGTCCACCCTTCCTGTCAGACCTGCACCATCGGACTCACTCCCGAGTTCAGCAGCGACCGGGCGCCGCGCATCCGTGCAAACTGCCGCATGCGGCGCTCGGCCGTTGCGCCGCGCGATCCGCCGGCTCCGTTGCGAGCGCCTGTGCAAGCTGCTAAACCAGGCCCCCCGAACGAACAGGAGATCGACGAGCGTGTGCCTGGCGATCCCCGGCCGAGTCGTGGAGGTCGTCGACGATGCCAACCAGCTCGCGCAGGTGGACGTCGCCGGCGTCAGGCGCACCGTCAACGTCGGGCTGCTCGACGCGCGACCCGGACGCGCTGGTCGGGCCGGTGGGTACTGATCCACGTCGGCTTCGCGCTGTCGCAGATCGACGAGCGCGAGGCGCTCGCCACGCTCGAGCTGCTCCAGGAGATGGGCGCCGACTACGAGCAGGAGCTGCGCGAGCTGAAGCGGAGCGCGATCGAATGAAGTTCGTCGAGGAGTTCCGCGACGCGGAGCTGGGGCGCGCGCTGGCGGCGAGATCCTCGCGCTGGTCGAGCCCGGGCGCACGTACAAGCTGATGGAGGTGTGCGGCGGCCACACCCACTCGATCTACCGCTACGGGATCGACGGCATGCTCCCCGACAGCGGTCGAGCTCGTGCACGGACCCGGCTGCCCGGTGTGCGTGCTGCCGATGGGCCGCGTCGACGACGGCATCGCGATCGCGCACGAACCGAGCGTGATCTTCACGTGCTTCGGCGACATGCTGCGCGTCCCGGGCTCGCACGGCAGCCTGCTCGAGGCCAAGGCGCGAGGGGGCGGACGTGCGGATGGTCTACTCGCCGCT
Organism: uncultured Solirubrobacteraceae bacterium; assembly: GCA_963711985.1. Lineage (GTDB taxonomy): Bacteria > Actinomycetota > Thermoleophilia > Solirubrobacterales > Solirubrobacteraceae > Palsa-744. The sequence continues at coordinate 282,614 of CAVQGG010000011.1, forward strand.
GGACGCGCTGGCGATCGCCAGGCGCAACCCCGAGCGCGAGGTGGTCTTCTTCGCGATCGGCTTCGAGACGACCGCGCCGTCGACCGCGCTCACGCTCAAGCGCGCCAAGGCCGAGGGGATCGCCAACTTCTCGTGCATGTGCAACCACGTCACGATCGTGCCGCCGCTGCGCGCGCTGCTGGACTCGCCCGACCTGGAGATCGACGGCTTCATCGGGCCGGGCCACGTCTCGACGGTCGTCGGCGCGCGGCCGTTCCAGTTCATCCCCGCCGACTACGCGCAGGCCGCTGGTGATCTCCGGCTTCGAGCCGCTCGACGTGCTGCAGTCGATCCACATGCTGCTCGCGCAGCTGGCCAGCGGCCGCTGCGAGGTCGAGAACCAGTACGGGCGGGTGGTGGCGTGGGAGGGCAACCCGCGCGCGCTGGCGGTGATGGCGGAGGTGTTCGAGCTGCGTCGCGCACTTCGAGTGGCGCGGCCTCGGCTTCATCTCCCAGAGCGCGCTGAGGCTGTCCGAGCGCCTACGCCGAGCTCGACGCCGAGCGGCGCTTCAGCGTCCCCGGCGTGCGCGTGGCCGACCCGAAGGCGTGCCAGTGCGGCGAGGTGCTCAAGGGCGCGATCAAGCCGTGGGAGTGCAAGGTGTTCGGCACCGCCTGCACGCCCGAGCGCCCGATCGGCACGTGCATGGTCTCGCCCGAGGGCGCCTGCGCCGCCTACTACACCTACGGGCGCTACAGCGCGGGCGCGAGCCGGCCGGGCGCAGCGAGGCGATGGCGTGAGCAGCGCCACGCGCCAGGAGCGGATCCTGGGGATCGTGCAGCAGACGCGCGCCAAGCCGGCGCGCTTTCGCGACGAGCAGATCACGATGGCGCACGGCGCCGGCGGCAAGGCGTCGCAGTCGTTGATCGAGGGAGTGCTGCTGCCGGCCCTGCGCAACGACGCGCTCGCGGCGCTGGGCGACGCGGGGACGGTGTCCGTGAACGGCGCGGGGCTGGCGCTCTCGACCGACAGCTTCGTGGTCACGCCGATCCGCTTCCCGGGCGGGTCGATCGGCGAGCTGGCGGTCAACGGCACGGTCAACGACCTGGCCGTCTCGGGCGCCCGGCCGCTGGCGCTGACGCTGTCGCTGGTGCTGGAGGAGGGGTTGCGCCGCGGCGGAGCTGCGGGCGGAGATCGACGCGATCGCGCGCGCGGCGCGGACGGCCGGGCGTGCAGGTGATCGCGGGCGACACGAAGGTCGTCGAGCGCGGAGCAGCCGACCGGATGTACGCGTGCACGACAGGCGTCGGCGTGCTCGACCCGCGCGCGCGCAGCTCTCGACCTCGGCGCTCGCACCCGGGCGACCGCGTCCTCCTCTCGGGTCCGATCGGGGAGCACGGGATGGCGATCATGCTCGCGCGCGACGAGTTCTCGCTGGAGGCGGACATCCGCTCGGACACGCGCTCGCTGTGGCCGGCGGTCGACGCGCTGCTCGACGCGGCGGGCGCCGGGGTGCACTGCATGCGCGACGCCACCCGTGGCGGCGTGGCCTCGGCGCTCAACGAGCTCGCGCGCGCATCGGGCGTCGCGGCGCTCGTGCGCGAGCGCGACGTGCCGGTCGCAGCGGCGGTCGCGGGCGCGTGCGAGCTGCTGGGGATCGATCCGATGTACGTGGCCAACGAGGGCAAGCTGCTGGCGTTCGTCGCGCCCGAGTGCTCGCCGGCGGCGCTGCACGCGCTGCGCGCCGTTCCCGGCTGCGAGCAGGCGGCGGACATCGGCGAGGTCGCGGCCGAGCCGCCCGGGCATGGTGCTCGTCGAAACCGCGTTCGGCGGGCGCCGCGTGATGGACTTGCTCGCTGGTGACCCGCTCCCGCGGATCTGCTGATGCACGAGCTCTCGCTCAGCCGCTCGATCCTCGACGCCGCGATCGTCCACGCGGACGGGCGGCGGGTGCTTGCGCGTGGAGCGTGACAGTCGGGGCGCTGCGCCAGGTCGTGCCCGACTCGCTGGCGTTCTACTTCGAGATCCTCGCCCGTGGAACGGCCTGCGAGGGCGCGCGGCTGCGGACGCGCGCTGGTGCCCGCGCGGCTGCGCTGCGCCTGCGGCGAGGAGTGGGAGCTGCAGGAGCCGGCGTTCCGCTGCCCGCGCTGCGCCGGCCGCGAGGTGACTGTGCTGAGCGGCGAGGAGCTCGACGTCGAGTCGATCGAGGTGGAGGAGGATGTGGAGGAGGAGACGTGCACCGCAGCAAGGTGAGGGTGGCGACGGACGTGCTCGACGCGAACGAGACGATCGCGCGGGCCAACCGCGAGGACTTCGACCGCGCGGGCGTGCGCGTGGTCAACCTGATGAGCGCGCCGGGCGCGGGCAAGACGGCGCTGCTCGAGCGCGTGCTGATGGACGGCCTGGGCGAGGTGCGCGTGGGGGTGCTCGAGGGCGACGTGCAGGGCTCGCTCGACGCCGAGCGCCTGTCTGCGCTGCACGTGCCGGTCACCCAGCTGAACACCGATCCGGGCTTCGGCGGCGAGTGTCACCTGGACGCCAACATGGTCCGCTCGGCGCTCGGCGCGATCGCCCTCGAGGAGATCGACCTGCTGGTGATCGAGAACGTCGGCAACCTCGTCTGCCCGGCCGAGTTCCGCGTGGGCGAGGACCGCGCGCGCGATGATCTCCTCGGTCACCGAGGGCGAGGACAAGCCGCTGAAGTACCCGCTGATGTTCCGCGCGTGCGAGCTGGTCGTCATCAACAAGATCGACCTGCTGCCCCACCTGGACTTCTCGCTCGAGCGCTTCCTCGCCAACCTCGACCGGGTCAACCCGGGCGTCGAGCACATGCTCGTGAGCGCGCGCACGGGCGAGGGCGTGCACGCGTTCGCGCACTGGCTCGCGGGCGTGGCGTGAGCGGCGCCACCCGCTCCCCGGCCGCAGGGCGGGCGTGGGCGAGCCGGATGGGCCAGCCCGAGAGCGTCTGCGAGGAGATGCTCGCGCTGCGTACGGACGCCAACGAGCGCTTCTTCGCCTCGGCCGCCGAGCCGCTTGCGCGACTGTGCCAGCTGGTGGCCGAGCGCTTCTGGAGCGGGGGGCGCCTGATCGCGATCGCGCACTCGCCCCAGGCGCGCTCGGACGCCCGCCACGTGGCGGTCGAGTTCGTCCACCCGGTGATCGTCGGCAAGCGGGCGCTGCCGGCGCGGGCGCTGACCGGCGAGCGGGCGCGCTGCGCGCGGAGGTCGAGCTGACGGCGCAGCCTCGGGACGTCGCGATGGCGTTCGGCGCGGACGCGAAGACCGCCGAGCGCTCGGCGCCGCAGCTGCGCGCGGCTGCCTGACGATCGCCTTCGACCGCTCGGGCGCCGAGTGGGAGCTCGAGCCTCCGCTCGCCGATCCGTTCGTGCGACAGGAGCTGACCGAGACGGCGTACCACGTGCTGTGGGAGCTGGTGCATGTCTTCTTCGAGCACCGCGGCCGCTCGCCGGGTCACTCGGCGAGGAGACCGGGCGTCCGGCCGGGCGCCCGGCGCAGCCCGCGGGCGAGCTCGGCGCGGCGGGCTTCCTCTACCCATTCCTGCGCGAAGCCCGGCGGGGGAGCACGCGCCAGAGGTCGGCCTCGAGCGTGTGATCGAGGACGTGCGCGGCTCGATCGCGATGAAGGCGCGGGAGATCTCGGCGCTGCGCGCGCAGACGCTCGGCGAGGGCGCGCAGGCGCTGATCGCGGCTGCGGGCAAGCTGCGCGAGCGCCTGGGCGCGGGCGGCACGTTGCTGGCGCTCGGCAACGGCGGCTCGGCCACGGACGCGATGGACGCGGTCGCGGACCTGCGCGCCGCGCCGTGCGGCTGGGCGGCGCGCCGCGCGATCGACTTGACCGAGGACCCGGCGATCCTGACGGCGATCGCCAACGACGTCGGCGTCGAGGCGATCTTCCGGCGCCAGGTCATCGCCCACGGCCGCGACGGCGACATCCTGCTGGCGTTCTCGACCAGCGGCGGCTCGGCCAACGTGATCCAGGCGCTGGCCGAGGCGCGCGGCCGCGGCCTGGCGACGGTGGCGATGGTCGGCTACGACGGGGGCGCGATCGCGGCGCAGGGTCTGGCCGACCACGTGGTCGTGACCCGCTCGCAGAGCATCCCGCGCATCCAGGAGGCACAGGCGAGCGCCTGGCACGTTCTGCGCGGGCTGATCGAGGAGGCCAGCGGCGAGACGCGGGACGAGCGATGACGAGGCAAGCGATGAGGACGATCGCGCGCACTCGCGTGCGCGTCCGCGTGGATGGCGTGGTGCAGGGCGTGGGCTTCCGTCCGTTCGTCCACCGGCTCGCGCGCGAGCACGCGCTGTCGGGCTGGGTGCGCAACGACGAGCGCGGCGTGCTGCTGGAGGTGGAGGGCGAGGCGGACGCGGTCGAGCGCTTCCTGGAGCGCCTCTGCGGCGAGGCCCCGCCGCTGGCGGCCGTCGAGCGGGTGCGCGCCGAGCCGCTGGGCCCGACCGGCGAGGATGGCTTTCGCATCCTGCCAAAGCCAGCGAAGCGGGCGAGCCGGCGAGGCCGCCGCGCTGGTGCCGGCGGACGTGGCTCCGTGCGCGGAGTGCCTGGCGCGAGCTGCTCGACCCGGACGACCGCCGCCACCGCTACCCGTTCATCAACTGCACCAACTGCGGCCCGCGCTTCACGATCGTCCGCGGCGTGCCCTACGACCGGCCGCTGACGACGATGGCGGGCTTCGAGATGTGCGCGGCCTGCCGCGCGGAGTACGAGGACCCGGCGAGCCGGCGCTTCCACGCGCAGCCGAACGCCTGCCCCGCGTGCGGGCCGACGGTGCGTCTGATCGACCGCTCGGGCAGGGCGCTCGGCGGGGCGAGGACGCGCCGCACGGGCGACGACGCGCTGGCGGCTGCGGCGGCGGCGCTGGTGGCCGGGCGGATCGTGGCGGTCAAGGGCCTCGGCGGCTACCAGCTGGCCTGCCGCGCCGACGACGAGCGCGCGGTGGCGGAGCTGCGCCGGCGCAAGCGCCGCGAGGAGAAGCCGTTCGCGCTGATGGCGGCCGACGTCGGCGCCGCTGGCGCAGCTCGTCGATCTGCCCTCCGACCGAGCGCGACTGTGAGCGGACCGCGAGCGGCCGATCGTGATCGCGCGCCGCCGCCCCGGGGCGCCGGTCGCCGCGGCGGTCGCGCCGGGCTCGCCTGGATCTCGGCGTGATGCTGCCCTCAACGCCGCTGCACCACCTGCTGCTGGCGGACACGGGCACGACGCTGGTGATGACCAGCGGCAACCTCAGCGACGAGCCGATCGCCCATCGCGACGAGGACGCGCTCGAGCGGCTCGAGCGTGATCGCCGACGCGGTGCTCGTCCACGACCGGCCGATCGAGGTGCGCGTGGACGACTCGGTCGTGCGCTCGCTGGGCGCGGACGCCCGTCGCGCGCCGGCGTGGGGACCGGGGCGCGTTGCTGATGCTCAGGCGCTCCCGCGGCTATGCGCCGCACAGCCTGCCCTGCCGCTGCCGCTGCGCCCGCTGCTGGCGTGCGGCGCGGAGCTCAAGAGCACCTTCTGCCTGGCCAAGGGCTCGCGCGCCTGGGTGGGGCACCACATCGGCGACCTGCGGGAACTGGGAGACGCTGCGCTCCTTCCGCGAGGGGATCGCTCATTTCGAAGCGCTGTTCGCGGTCGAGCCCGAGGTGGTGGCCCACGACCTGCACCCGGACTACCTCTCCACCGGCTACGCGCTGCAGCGCGAGGGCGTGGAGCTCGTGGGCGTCCAGCATCACCACGCGCACCTCGCCGCGTGCCTGGCCGAGCACGGCGAGCGCGGGCCGGCGATCGGCGCGATCTACGACGGCTCGGGTCTGGGCACCGACGGAACGATCTGGGGGGGCGAGCTGCTGGTGGGCGATCTGGAGTCCGTGCAGCGTGCCGGCCACCTGCAGCCGGTGCGGCTTCCCGGCGGGGATGCCGCGGCGCGCGAGCCGTGGCGGATGGCGTGCGCGTGGCTGCACGGCGCCCTCGACGGCGAGGCGACGCTCGCCGGCGAGCATGGCTGGGCGGGTCGACCCGGACGCTGGGAGCAGGTCGGCCAGCTGGTCCGAACGGGGACGGCGTCGCCGATCACGACGAGCGTCGGGCGCCTGTTCGACGCGGTCGCGGCGCTGTGCGGCATCCGCATGACCGTCCGCGAAGAGGGCCGCGCGGCGATGGAGCTCGAAGCGGCGGCGGCGGGCGCGGCAGCGCTGAGCGGCCAGGGCGCCTACCCGCTCCCGGTCGTGGCGGGCGAGCTGGTGCGACTCGACGCGCACGAGACCGTGCGGGCGATCGTGGACGACCTCGCCGCCGGGGTCTCCGCGGCGCTGGTGAGCGCGCGCTTTCACAACGGTCTGGCGGATGCGACACCCGTGCCGTGACGCTGCTGGCGCGGCGGGAGGGCGTGAATACGGCGGTGCTCTCCGGCGGGGTCTTCCAGAACCGACTGCTGCTGGAGCGCTGCGCGGCCGGGCTCGCCGAGACGGGGCTGCGGGTGCTGATCCCGCGGCGACTGCCGCCGAACGACGGGGCGATCTCCTACGGCCAGGCGGCGGTGGCCGCGGCAAGACTGTGGGCATGAGAGGCCGCTTGGGCGCAGCTGAGCGGGGTCGCTTGGGCGCAGCTGAGCGGGGTCGCTTGGGCGCGGCCGAGAGGGGCCGCCTGGCGGGCTTCGGGGCGGTCGTGCTGGCACTGCACGCGATCGGCTTCTTCCTCCTGCTCGCGCTGGTCGTGCCGCACCACTTCAGGATCGGTGGGCGGGACGTGTTCGGGCTTGGCCTCGGAATCACGGCCTACACGCTCGGCCTACGTCACGCGTTCGATGCCGACCACATCACGGCGATCGACAACGCGACGCGCAAGCTGCTGGCCGACGGCAGGCGTCCGCTTGGCGTCGGCTTCTTCTTCTCGCTCGGCCATTCGACGGTCGTGTTCGTCCTCGCGCTCATGTTCGCGGTCGGCCTGCGCGCACTCGCCGGCCCGGTGCAGGACGACGGCTCGATGCTGCACGAGGTGACCGGCCTGGTCGGAACGTCGGTGTCGGGCCTGTTCCTGTTCTTCATCGCGGTATGCAACGTCGTAGCCTGGCCGGCATCCTTCGCGTCAGGCGACGCGCGCGCTGTGGTGCGTTCGATGAGGCCGAGCTGGAGAGACAGCTCGAACGCCGCGGGCTGATGAACCGCGTCTACGGCCGCTTCACGCACGCGATCGGGGCCTCTTGGCAGATGTATCCCGTCGGCGTGCTGTTCGGGCTGGGCTTCGATACCGCCACCGAGGTCGCGCTGCTGTTCCTCGCGGCGGGAGCCGCGACGAGCGGCCTGCCGTTCTACGCCATCCTCTGCCTCCCGTCCTGTTCGCCGCGGGCATGTCGCTGCTGGACACGCTCGACGGGTCGTTCATGAGCTTCGCCTACGCGTGGGCGTTCTCACGGCCCTCGCAGAGGCTCTACTACAACATCGTCGTCACCGCGCTGTCGATCGCGGTCGCGCTGATCGTCGGCAGCATCGAGCTGCTCTCCGTACTGGCCGAACGGATGTCGCTGAGTGGCGGGGTGTGGAGCGTCGTCCGTGGGCTCGACCTCAACACAGCCGGCTTTGCGATCGTCGGCCTGTTCGCGATCACCTGGATCGCAGCCGCGGCGAGCTGGCGGCTTGGAACATCGAGGACCTCTTCACGCGCGGGTTAGACCATGGCCGACCGCGCTGACATCGACTTCACCTACTCGCTCACCGATCGCGTCTTCCGCCTCAGCATGGGAGAGCTCGCGGACTTCAGCGGAGCGAAGTACGACGGCGACTTCTCGCTGAGCCTGGAGGAGGCCCAGCGCCGAAAGCACGAGTACGTGGCCGAGCAGATCGGGATCGGCCCGGACCGGCGCGTGCTCGATCTGGGCTGCGGGTGGGGACCGCTGCTCAACTTCATCCGCGCCCGCGGCGCCACGGGGGTCGGCGTCACCCTGTCCTCGGCGCAGGAGGCGGCCTGCCGTCGCCATGGCCTGGACGTCCACCTCTACGACGCGCGGCAGCTGACCCGCGAGAGCTTCGGCGGGTTCGACGCGGTCGCGAGCCTCGGCGCGTTCGAGCACTTCTGCTCGCTCGAGGAGTACCGCGCCGGACGCCAGGAGGAGATCTACCGCGACATCTTCGCAGCGCGTCGCGAGCGTGCCTGCCCGAGAAAGGACGCTTCTACCTGCAGACGATGGTCTTCGGACGCAACATGATCCCGGCTGCGATGACGTCGACATCGCACGGCCCCGCGCGACTCCGACGCCTGGTACCTGGCCCTCCTGGAGCGGCAATTTCCCGGCTCCTGGCTTCCGCTCGGCCAGGAGCAGATCGTCGGTTGCGCGCAGCCGAGCTTCCGCCTGGTCTCGAGCTCGAACGGCCGTCTCGACTACATCCACACGATCACCGAGTGGGGCAAGCGGACCGGGGCGCGGAGCCTCAGAAAGACGCTGCTGAAGCTGCAGCTGGTGCCGCGCTGGCTGGCGAGCGCCGACTTTCGCCTCGCGTTCACCTCCGGCGTGAGCGCCAACAGGGTCTGCTTCGAACGCGAGCTGCTCGACCACTACAGGCTCATGTTCGAGAAGCACGGATGAGCGCGCAGAGCAGGCAGGCGGCTCCTCCTGCTCGAGATCGCGGCGCCGCACGCAACCAGTGAACGGTCATCGGGGGCATGCGCTCCATGCATGACTCGGCGACCGAGGGGGCCTGGCCGACAACCCCGATGACCGGCGCTCAGCCTAGAGGAAAATCATAGGGAATGCTTATCGGAGCCACGCGTTTGCTTATGACTCGCGTTTGCCTGGGCGGCAAGCTCCCGCGCCTCGCGCAACACGGCCTCGGCGAGCGCGCCGACGATCGCCTGGACCTGCTCCGAGAGCCCGCTGCCGGCGTCGAAGCGCACGCCCTCGACGCCGTAGACGACGACCCTCGCGGGCAGGCGGCCGAGCGCGCGGGCGAGCTCGATCGCCTCCCCCACTCCGACCGCGTGCGTCGAGGAGGAGCCGCGCAGCCGGACCGGCAGCGGCTCGGAGGACGCATCCACGCGGTGGATCGTGCCGGGCGCGGCGCCGGAGCGGATCGCGTCGACGAGCACGACGCCTCGGCGCCCTCCCACACGTCGAGCAGCGCCAGCGGCTCGCCCTCGTGTTCGAGCATGGCGATCTCTGCGCGCGCGACCGGCTCTGCGGGCGCCGGGGTGCGCAGCCGGCGCACGACCTCCAGGCCCGCGGCGTCGTCATGGCCGCAGCGCGTTGCCCACGCCGATCACCAGCCACGCCCGCGCCCGTGACGCCGCGCTCAGCCACGGTCGACGGTCAGCTCGAGGAAGTGGGTGGCGCAGGAGATGCAGGGATCGTGGTTGCGGATCGCCTGCTCGCAGCGCAGCGAGAGCTGCTCGTCGGGCAGGTCGAGGCCGCGTTCGACGACCGCGCGCAGGTCCTCCTCGATCGCGAGCTGGTTCTGCGAGGTCGGCGGCACGATCCTCGCGTCGAGGATCGTGCCGTCCTCGTCGATCTCGTAGCGGTGGTAGAGCAGGCCGCGCGGCGCCTCGGTGGCGCCGTGCCCGACCGCCGCGCCGCGGCGTCGACCTCGACGGCGGGCGCGTCGGGCTGCTCGTAGGCGCTCGATCAGCGCGAGCGCCTCGTCGCAGGCCTGCACGAGCTCGACCGCGCGCACGACGATGCTCTGGAAGGGGTTGCGGCAGACCGGGCCCGAGGCCGGCCTCGCGCGGCGGCCTCGCGGGCCAGCGCGCGCAGCTGCGCCAGATGCCAGGCGTAGCGCGCGAGCGGGCCCGGTCAGGTAGGTGCCGCGCTCGCGGATGCGGGCGTGCAGCGCGTTGGAGTGCTCGACGTGCTCCTCGACGATGTGCTCGTCGAACTCCGCCGGGGCGATGTCCAGGCCGCGGTCGGAGACGATCGCGCCGAGGTCGATCGGGTAGCGCGCCGGGCTCGGACAGCGCGACGCAGCTCGGGCGCGCAGCTCGCACGTCCGGGAACGGCAGCGTCGCGGCCCAGCGCGACCGTCGCCAGCGCCGTCTCGCGGGCCCGCTCGAGCGGGTCCGACGAGCGCGCGCAGCTCGCGCGCGGGTGGGCGCCCGGTAGAAGCCGCCGACGCGGACGTTGATCGGGTGGACCTCCCGGCCGCCGACCACGCGCCATCACGGCGTTGCCGGCCTTCTTCATCTGCAGGCCCTGTTCGACGATGCTCGCGGTGATCGCGGGCCATCTCGATCGGCGCCCGCGTAGCCGAGGAAGTCCGGCGCGTGCAGCATGTAGACGTGCAGGCTGTGGCTCTCGATCCACTCGCCGCAGTAGAGCAGGCGGCGCAGGTCGCGCAGCGGGCCCTCGTCGATCGCCACGCCGCAGGCGTCCTCCATCGCCCGCACGGCGCTCATCTGGTAGGCGACCGGGCAGATGCCGCAGATCCGCGCGGTGATGTCGGGCGCCTCGGTGAACGCGCGGCCGCGCAGGAACGCCTCGAAGAAGCGCGGCGGCTCGTAGATGCGCAGCTTGACCTCGCGCGACCTCGCCGCCGTCGAGCCTGACGTACATCGCCCCCTCGCCCTCGACGCGGGCGAGGTAGTCGGTGCGGATCATGCGCGTGCGCCTAGCGTCGCTCATGCGCCTCGCTGGCCTTCCGGAACGGCCGGCGCGCCGGCGTTGAAGGTGCGGTAGACGCGGACCAGGTCGAGCTCGTCGGAGCCGAGCTGCGGCCATGCGCGCGCTCAGCGCGGCGGTGTTCGGGGTCTCCATCGGCCCGTAGCAGCCGTAGCAGCCGCGGTCGTAGGCGGGACAGATCGCGCCGCAGCCGGCGTGCGTGACCGGACCCAGGCAGGGCGTGCCGTGGGCGACCATCACGCACACGGTGCCGCGGCGCTTGCACTCCACGCACACGCTGTGCGCGCGCACGCGCGGGCGGCGCCCGGCGAGGTGGGCGCCGATCACCTCGAGCAGCTGGCTGCTTGTTGATCGGGCAGCCGTTGCAGCTCGAAGTCGACCGGCACGTGCGCGCTGATCGGCGTCGAGGTGCCGAGCGTCGAGATGTAGTCGGGCGAGGCGTAGACGATCGCGCGTGAAGTCCTCGACGTCGGCGAAGTTGCGCAGCGCCTGGATGCCGCCGGCGGTCGCGCAGGCGCCGATCGTGATCAGCGCGCGCGACTGGCGGCGCACCTCCTGGATGCGCTCGGCGTCGTGGGCGGTGGTGATCGAGCCCTCGACGATCGAGACGTCGTAGGGGCCCTCGACGGTCGCGCTGGTGGCCTCGAGGAAGTAGGCGATCTCGACGCGCTCGGCCAGCGCCAGCAGCTCGTCCTCGCAGTCGAGCAGGCTCAGCTGGCAGCCGTCGCAGGAGGCGAACTTCCACACGGCGAGCGTCTGCTTCGCGCGGCACGCCATCACAGCTCCCTGATCGCCAGCCACGGCTCGAGCTCGCTCCAGCGGTAGACGGGCCCGTCGCGGCAGACGAGCGTCGGCCCGAGCTGGCAGTGCCCGCAGTGGCCGATGCCGCACTGCATGTTGCGCTCCATCGACGCGTAGACGCGATCGGCGCCGACGCCGGCCTGCGCGAGCGCCGCGACGGTGAAGCGCATCATCACCTCCGGCCCGCACAGCAGCGCCACCGCGCCGGCCGGCGTCGAAGCGGGCGCGGGCGACCAGCCGCGGGACGACGCCGACGTGGCCGAGCCACTCCGGGCCGGCGCTGTCGACGGTCGACCGCCACCTCCAGCCCGCGGCTCGGCCCACGCCTCGCAGCTCGCCGGCGTAGAGCAGCTGGTCGGGCGCGCGCCCGCCGTAGAGCAGCAGCAGCCGGCCGTAGCGCTCGCGGCGGGCGAGCAGCGCGAGGATCGCCGGGCGCAGCGGCGCCAGGCCGATGCCGCCGGCCACGACCACCACGTCGCCGCCCTCGACCTCGCTCGACCGGCCAGGGCCGTCCGAACGGGCCGCGCACGCCCGAGCACCTGCCCGGGGCCGCGTGCGCAGATCGCCTGCGTCGCGAGGCCGACGGCGCGCACGGTGTGCACGAGCGGCCCGTCGCCGCCGGGGTCGCCGCTGATCGAGATCGGCACCTCGCCGGTGCCGCACGCGGAGAGCATCGTGAACTGCCCCGGCGCGAAGGCCGGCCGCGCCCCGTCGCGCGGGCTCGAGCTCGAGCGTCCAGGTGTCGGCGGTGTCCTGGCGCTTGGCGCGCACCAGCGAACGGCGCCGGCACCATCGGGCCGCGGCGCCGCGCCGAGGCGGTGCCGGCTCAGCCGCCCGGGCATGGCCGTAGACGTCGAGCAGCTGGAGCCGCGTCGCCTGCAGGCGCTCGATCAGCGGACGCCGCGAAGCGGCGCATCAGCTGGTAGCCGAGCTCGTGGTCGGCTTCGCACTTGCCGCGCAGGCAGGCGCCGTCGAAGGCGACGCCGCGGTCGGCTCGCTGCGCGCGCGCGTCGAACTGCCAGCGGTAGGGCTCGAACAGCCACGACCAGCCGACGACTTCGCCGGCGTGGAGCGTCTCGATCACCAGCGGGCCCGCGCCCGGGCGCATCGACCTCGAGCGCCACGGCGCCCGTGCGGATCAGGAAGAAGCGCTCGGCCGGAGTCGCCCTCGCGCGAACAGCGCGCTCGCCGGCCGCGAAGTGCTCGTTGGCGCCGCAGCCGGCGATCAGCGCCAGATGCTCGCCGGCGCGAGCCCCGCGAACACCGGCGCATGCGCGATCAGCTCGTCAAGCGTCTGCATCGCCGCGTGCGGCCTCGCTCTCGCGGATCGCCCGCGCCTCCTCGGTGATGTCGATGCCGACCGGGCACCAGGTGATGCAGCGCCCGCAGCCGACGCAGCCGGAGCTGCCGAACTGGTCGATCCAGGTCGCCAGCTTGTGGGTCATCCACTGGCGGTAGCGCGAGCGCGTGGAGGCGCGCACGGCGCCGCCGTGGATGTGGGAGTAGTCGACCGTGAAGCAGGAGTCCCAGCGCTGGTGGCGCTCGACGTGCTCGCCGGCGAGGTCGGTCACGTCCTCGACGGTCGTGCAGAAGCAGGTCGGGCAGACCATCGTGCAGTTGCCGCAGGTCAGGCAGCGCTCGGCGACCTCCTCCCAGCGCGGGTGCTCGTAGTTGCGGTAGAGCAGGTCGCTGATGTCGGTGACGTCGAGCTACGCGGCCCATCTGCGCCGCGGCGCGCGCGTGCAGCCGCGCCGCGCCGCTTCGCGCTCGGCCGCGCTGGCGCGCGGCGTGCGGCAGCTCGGCCAGCACCTCCGCGCCGCGCTCGCTGCCGACCTCGAGCACGAAGTAGTGGCGGTCGGCCTCGAGCACCTCGGTCAGCGCGAGGTCGAAGCCGCCGCTCGGCCGTCGGGCCGGTGCCCATCGAGGCGCAGAAGCAGGTGCCGCCGGCCTGCGCCGCACTGGACGGCGACGACGAACACGTCCTCGCGCCGCGCGCGATCGCCGGATCGGGGTGAGCGCCGCCGAGCAGCACCCGGTCGAGGATCCCCATCGCGTGCAGCTCGCACGAGCGCGCGCCGAGGAACGCGTAGCGCGGCGCCTCGCGCGGCGCCTCGGCGAGCTCGCCCAGGCCGCCGTCGCTCGTCGCGCCGGGCGCGCCACAGCCGCACCTCGGCGGGCAGCTGGTAGCGCTTCCACGAGTGCGGGCCGACGTTGTAGCCGAACAGCGCCTCGTCGTCGCGGCGGCGCAGGCGGTAGTGGCCGCCGTCCTGCTCGTCGGTCCAGCCGACCGGCAGGTCCGCGCTGGCAGCGATCTCGTCGTAGACGATCGCCCGGTCGCGAACGGTCGGCCCGAGAATCGTGTAGCCGCCGCCGGGCGAGCGCGCCGAACAGCTCATCGAAGGCGCGTCACGCTCCAGCGTGTAGCCGTTGGGCTGACCCATCTATCTCCATTCTTGCTCCCCCGAGCACCCCGCCGCAACAGCGGCGGGTCATAAAACAAAAAAAAGCAAGCAATCCTCACAACGACCGCGCTGGTGCCGCCGACGCGCTCATCGCGAGGGATGCTCCAGAACGGGGGCGCCGATGGGGGCGCGGATGGCATCGACGGATGGCCGGCACTCGGGCGAATCGCCACGGCGGGCGAGCAGGCGATCCGCCGCGCCGGCGACCGCGGCGACCTGATCGTCCAGGGACTGCCGGGTGTCGAGCGCCAGCACGCTCTCCGCGGGCAGCTCCTCGAGCCCCTGAAAGGAGCGATACTGCTCGGCGACGATCTCCGGCGTAGCATCGGACACGCTTCGAGCGTCGTGCATTCGCGCTGCGGCGCGCTCGATCGCGACCGCCAGCGGGAGATCGCAGCGGACCACGAGCAGGGTCAAGCCCGCGCGCTTCAGGCTGTGCAGCAGCGGCAAGCGATCGCGTCGCGACCGGCAGGTCGCATCGACGATCACCCCGCACCCGCGATCGAGCACGCCCTGCGCTTCCCGACCAAGCAGCTCGTAGGTCCACTGCGTGAACCGCTCGCTCGTAGAGCTCGGGGCCCGCTCGCTCGGTCGCCGCGAGCCCGACCGCCGACTTGCGCACGCGTCAGAGGAGACGACCGGCATGTCCGAGCACCGCGAGAGCTCGGCCGCGAGCGTCGACTTGCCGCTGGCCGCCGGACCGCAGACGACGACCGCCACCGGCGCTCGCGCCCGCCAGCACAACCGCTCGCCCAGCGTCCACAGCGCCTGTGCCTGCGCGAGCTGGTCCGCCCTCGCATCGCTTTGGTGCTCGGCCGCAGCGATCAGCGCCACCTTCGCGCGCACCAGCGCGCGGTGAGCGGCGTAGAAGGAGCGCAGCTCCTCGCTGCCGGGGTCCATGCCGCGCGTGCCGGTAGGCGGATATCAGCTCGACCGCTGCCCAGCGCTGGCCGAGCGCCTCGAGATCCATCGTCAGGAACGCCAGGTCGCAGGCGATGTCGGTGTGCCGCAGCGCGGGGTCGAACTCCACACGGTCGACCACGCGCACGGCCGGGACGCACCAGCACGTGCTCGCAGCGCAGGTCGCCGTGCCCGTCGCGAACGAGCCCGGCGACGCCGGCGCCGTTCGATCTCGCGCTCGTGCGCGCGCACGAACGCCGCGCCGAACCCCTCCGCGACGTCCACGTGCCAGTCCGCGCGCGCGGCTGCGCCGCCGCCAGCTCGCGCACGTTGTCGCGCCACATCGCCCAGCACCTCGCCAGGGCCGCCGCCGGCGACGACCGGCGCCGTGCGGTGAAACGCCGCCAGCCGGCGCGCGACCGCGCGAACGTGCTCGCCGGTCAGGCCTCCGGTCGCGATCAGCCCGGCCAGCGTGTCGGCCTCGGCGAAGCTGCGCATCTCCACGGCGTACTCGATCGCGCCGGCGGGCATGCTCGCCCGCGAGCTCGAAGCCGGCCGCGCTCCTGACGATCGCGCGCACACCCAGGTAGAGATCCGGGCGCGAGCTCGCGGTTGACGCGCACCTCCTCGCGGCAGGCCGCGTGCCGGCGCGCGAGCGTGCTGTAGTCCAGGAAGCCGAGGGCGACGGGCTTCTTGACCTTGTACGCGCGCGCCGGCCGGCGACGAACACCCACGAGGCGTGCGTCTCGTGCACCGCGACCGGCGCGCGGCCGCCATACGTCGCCGGGTCCGCGAGAGCCTGCAGCAGGAGGGGGTCGACGTCTCGCCGCCCGGCCTGGCTCGCCGGGGTCGATCGTGTGCCGTGGACGAGCTCGATCAGCGGGACGTTTCCTGTGTCGATGACGATCTGCCTAGCATGCTGATCAGGGCGCCCGCGCGGGCATCCGTGAAAGCCCGCAGCCCTGGGTCGGGCGGCGCCCCAGTCGATCCGCGGGAAGTCACGGATGACCGGCTCGCCCGAGTGCGGGAAGGTGTGCACCGTGAGCACCACCGTTCCCGTCGCATTCACCCGATCGTTTGCCGAGCTCGGCAGCGAGGACGTCGCCTACGCCGGAGGCAAGGGCGCGAACCTCGGCGAGCTGACGCGCGCCGGCCTGCCGGTCCCGCCCGGGATTCGTCATCGGCGCACCGGCCTACGCGGCGTTCTGCGAGGAGACCGGTGTGCGGGCGCGCCTGGACGAGATCCTCGCCGCGGTCGACGTCGAAGACGGCACCGCCCTGGAGGCGGCCTCCGCGGCGTCTCGCCAGGCGGTGCTCGACGCGCCGATGCCGCCGGCGCTGCAGCGACGCGATCGTCTCGGCCTACCGGGATCTCGCGGGAAGCGACGAGGCGGGCGACGGCTGGGTGCGCGTGAAGCCGGATGTGGCGGTCGCGGTTCGCTCCTCCGCGACGGCCGAGGACACGGCGTCGGCGTCGTTCGCCGGCATGAACGAAACGTACCTGAACACGCGCGGCGCGGACGCGGTCGTCGAGGCGGTCAAACGCTGCTGGGGCTCGCTGTTCGGAGCGCGCACGATCTACTACCGCGGCCAGCGTGGCTTCAGCCAGGCCGACATGGACATCGCCGTCGTCGTGCAGCTTCAGATCGCCTCGACCCGCGCCGGCGTGATGTTCACGGTCGACCCCGCCAGCGGCGAGCGCGACAGGCTCGTGATCGAGGGATCGTTCGGCCTCGGCGAGGCGGTCGTGTCGGGCAGCGTCTCGCCGGACCGTTACGTCGTGCGCAAGAGCGATCTGGCGATCACCACGCGCTCGGTGCGACCCAAGGAGCTCGTGATCGAACCGGCCGAGGGCGGCGGCACGCTGACGCGCGAGCTGAGCGCGCAGGAGAGCATGCAGCCGGTGCTCAGCGACGTGGAGGTGACCCAGCTGGCGAACCTGGGGCTGGCGATCGAAGCAGCACTACGGCAGCCCCCAGGACACCGAGTGGTCGTTCGACCCCGACGGAAACGTGTGGATGCTGCAGAGCCGCCCGATCACGACGATCGCGACGCCTGCGGAGCACCGCCGCCCGACGAGGTGCTCGTGCGCGGCCTCGGCGCCGCGCCGGGAAGGGCGAGCGGCAGCGTGCGGCTGCTCGAGCGACCCGCACGACACGACGCATCTTCCACGACGGCGAAGTGCTCGTGACGCACATGACGACACCCGACTGGGTGCCGCTGATGCGCAGCGCCGCCGCGATCGTCACCGACTCCGGCGGGATGACCTGCCACGCGGCGATCGTCTCGCGCGAGCTGCGGCATCCCCTGCGTCGTCGGCACCGGCGACGCGACCAAGCGGCTGCGCGACGGCGAGCTCGTGACGGTCGACGCCACGCACGGAACCGTGCTCGAGGGCGCGGCAGCGCCCGCGCCCGCCGGCGCGAGCGACGGCAGCGGGCCGGCGACGCTGGCCGACGGGTCGCCGGCGCGGGCCCTCCGGTCACCGCCACGCGACTGCTCGTCAACCTCTCAGAGCCCTCGCAGGTCGAGCGCACGGCGGCGCTGGACGTCGACGGCGTGGGCCTGCTGCGGGCCGAGCTGATGGTCATCGAGGCGCTCGACGGCACGCACCCCAAGCAGCTGATCGAGGAGGGCGCGCTCGGAGGAGTTCGTCGGCGCGCATGGCCGACGCGCTGAACACCTTCGCCGCGGGCTTTCACCCGCGGCCGGTGACCTACCGCACGATCGACTTCCGCACCAACGAGTTCCGCAACCTGCGCGGCGGCGAGCGCTTCGAGCCGCAGGAGGCCAACCCGATGATCGGCTACCGGGGCGCGCTGCGCTACATCGCAGGAGCCCGAGGTCTTCGCGCTGGAGATGCAGGCCGTGCGCCGCGTGTGGGACGCCGGCCACGAGAACTTCCACGTGATGCTGCCGTTCGTGCGCACCGCCTACGAGCTCGAACGCTGCCGCGCCCTGGTGGCGGAGTCCGGGCTGCTGGCGCGGCGCGGCTTCGAGCTGTGGATCATGGCCGAGGTGCCCTCGGTGCTGTTCAACCTGGAGCGCTACGCGAAGCTCGGCATCGCGGGGATCTCGATCGGGTCCAACGACCTCACGCAGCTGATGCTCGGGGCGACCGCGACTCGGAGGTGCTGGCGAGCACGTTCGACGAGCGCGATCCGGCGGTCGTCGACTACCTCGGCCAGCTGATCCCGCGCGCCCGCGAGCTCGGCCTGCAGACCTCGATCTGCGGCCAGGCGCCGTCGGTGCACCCGGAGTACGCCGAGCTGCTCGTCGCCTGGGCATCGAGAACATCTCGGTCAGCGTCGACGCCGTCGATCGCACCCGGCGGCTGATCGCCGCGGCCGAGCAGCGGGTCCTGCTGGACGCCGCTCGCGACCGCTGAGATCGCGACCGGCCAGATCCTGAGATCGCGACCGGCCAGATCGTTACCGTTGACTCGTCCGAGCGCACCGAGGAGGCGAGGGGTGAGCGGCGAAGATGTCCACGTGAACGCACGCAAGCGACCATGTCTGCTCGCCGTATCGGCGGCTGGCCTGCTCGCGCTGGCGGGCTGCGGGGGCTCCTCGAGCGGCAAGTCGACCCACTCCCCCAGCACCGGCGCGAGCACCGCCTCGACCGCCAGCTCGACCACGAAACCGGCCGCGCCATCGCCGCTTGCCTCAGCGTCGTCCGGCTCCGGCAACACGGTCAGCGCGAGCGCCGGCGGGGTGACCGCGACGCTGCACGGCTCCACCCACGCGCCGAAGGTCGAACGGCCGTGGCCGGTCCACTTCACGGTCACCCGCGGCGGGCACTCCGTGAGGGCGAGCGTCAGCTACGAGTACCTGTTCGGCGGCCAGGTCGTGGCGCGGCGCTCCCACTACACGTTCGACGGGCACTTCTCCGACGTGTTCAAATGGCCGTCATCGTCCGTCGGCTATCCGTTGACGTTCCGCGCCGTCATCGTCTCGGAAGGGGCGACGATCAATCTCGAATACCCGGTGCAGGTCGGCAGGTGAGCGGGTGAGCGCGCCGGCGGGCGCGGAGGTGATCGTCAAGGGGGTGAGCAAGAGGTTCGGGCGGGTGAGCGCATTGCGCGAGGTCTCGCTACGCGTTGGGCCCAGCGAGGCGGTCGTGATCACGGGCCGCTCGGGTTCGGGCAAGAGCACGCTGCTGGCGCTGATCGGCGGCTTGGAGCAGCCCGACACGGGCGGGGTACTGATCGACGGTCAGGCGATCTGGAGGGAGCCCGAGTCCCGCCCGCGCTCGGCGCGAGGTGGTCGGCTTCGTCTTCCAGCGCCATCTGCTGCTCGGTGCGCTCTCGGCAAGGGCGAACGTCGAAATCCCGCTGATCGGCGCCGGGATGCACCATGGCGAGCGCCGTCGCCGCGCGCTGTTGCTGCTGGAGGAGGTGGGGATCGCCGACCGTGCGGAGCACCTGCCCTCGGAGCTGTCCGGGGGCGAGAGCCAGCGGGTGGCCGTGGCGCGCGCGCTCGCCAACGAGCCGCGCCTGCTGCTCGCCGACGAGCCCACCGGCGCGCTCGACTCGGCCACCTCCGAGCGCGTGCTCGACCTGCTCTTCCGGCTGCGCGACCGCCTCGGCATGACCCTGCTGGTGGTCAGCTACGACAGCTCGGTCGGCGCGCGCGCGGACCGCACGATCACGCTGGTCGACGGTAGGATCGACGCCACCGAGGCGGCGCTCTTCCAGCGCTAGGGAGCGTGACGGCAATGCTCGCGATCATCACGACCAACCTGCTGCGGCGATCGACCCGCACCGTGTTCACCGCCTCGGGCATCGCCGTCGGCGTGGCCACGATCGTGGCCCTGCTGGCGTTCACGCAGGGGCTGAAGGAAACCGCCGCTGGATTCGTCCATCTCGGCGGCTCGGAGCTCGGCGTCTTCCAGTCCAACGTCTCCGAACCGACGGCGTCGGTGCTTCCGGAATCGATCGTCGCGCGCATGGCCGCCAACCCGGAGGTGGCGCGGGCGACGCCCCTGCTGCTGATCGTCGAAGGCCTGAAGGCCAATTCCGCGGCGATCGTGTTCGGCGTCGAGCCGGCCGGCTTCTTCGCTCACAATCTCGTGCTGACGGTGGCCGGCTCCCGCAAACGGGAGCGCACGAAGCGCTCGTCGGCGACCGGCTGGCCGCAGAGCTGCATCTGCTCCCCGGCGGCGTCCTGGCGATCGAGGGACACCCCTACCGCGTCGCCGGCATCTACCACTCGGGCGTCCTGTTCGAGGACTCCGGCGCCGTTCTCCCGCTCACCCAGGCCCAGCAGCTGGCCGGCCGTCCCGGCGAGGTCACCGACGTCGTCGTGCAGCTCGCGCCGGGCGTGCGCGCGAGCAGGGCCGCCGCGAGCATCGAACGCGCCTTCCCTGGCACGCAGGTGATCACAGACCCCCAGCAGGCGCTGCGTGTCGGGGCCAACGGCATCCTGATCTCCAAGGCGATCCTGGTGATCGTGGTGATCGCGTTGATCGTCGGAGCCATCAGCGTGACCAACACGATGGCCATGTCGATCATGGAACGCCAGGGCGAGCTCGGGCTGTTGAGCACGGTCGGGTGGTCGCCCGTGCGTGTCGCGTCCCTGATCCTCGGAGAAGGGGTCGCGGTCAGCATGCTCGGCGCCTCGGCCGGACTGCTGCTCGGGGTGATCGGCGGCGGCCTGCTGGTTCGCGCGCTCGGCGTCAGCGCATACGTCTCGCCGTCGGTCACAGCCTGGGGGTTGGGACAGGGACTGCTGGTGGGTGTCGCGATCGGCGTGCTCGGCGGCATCTATCCCGCGTGGAGGGTTACCCGTATGACGCCGCTGCAGGCGCTGTCGGCGACCTGAGCTGAGCTTGGGTGCTCGCGCGGATCAGCCGACGGCGGCGGGCCAGCCGCCGCCTGCCGCGGGCGTGCCCCCACCGGCGGGCCGGTCGCTCGCAGGGACGCGCGCAGCGAGCGTTGCACGTCGGTGATCGAGAGCAGACCGACGGGCCGGCCGCGTGCGTCGACGGCAACGGCGCGACCGACCCGGGCGAAGGCCGGCAGCTCGAGCAGGCCGGCCACGTCATCCGCTTCGCCGACAAGCAGGGAGGGATCGCGCTCGGCGATCTCACCGACCCGCCGGCGCTCGCGCTGCTCGGGCGTGAGCGCCTCGATCTGGGCGAGGCTCACGAGCCCGAGCGCCCGGCCCCGCTCATCGACGACCGGGAACGAGGTGTAGCGGCGGGCGAGGAAGAAGTCGCTGGCGGCCTGCGCAGCCGGCACGTCCGCGGGGACGCTGACCACGGGCGAGGACATCAGCTCGCGCACGTGCACGCCGGACAGCACGGCCCGCACCTGTGCGCCCCTCACTTCCGCGCTGGCCGCGCTGACGATGAAGAAGCCGATCAGCGCCAGCCACAGCCCTTCCGGCACCCCGCTGAGGAACTCCAGGCCGCCGAGGCAGATCAGCAGATAGCCAAAGCCGCGCCCGACGCTCGCCGCGGTCTCGGTCGAGCGCCCGATGTCGCCGCTGCGCCGCCACAGCAGCGAGCGCAGCACCCGCCCGCCATCCAGCGGGAACGCGGGCATCAGGTTGAAGACGAGCATCAGGCAGTTGACCAACGCCTGGTAGTCGATCAGCGCGCGCACCACCGCCGGGGTGGAAGACGGGCAGCAGCACGACGGCGGCGCCGAAGCAGGCGGCGAGCACCGCCGTGACGGCCGGGCCGGCGAGCGCGAAGGCCAGCTCGTCGCCGGCGCATGGGCCTCACCGCGCATGCGCGAGACGCCGCCGAGCAGCCATAGGTCGATCTCCTGCACTTCGATGCCGCGCCGTCGGGCCACCAGGGCATGGCCGAACTCGTGCGCGAGGATGCTCGCGAACAGCAGCAGCACACTGGCCAGTCCGAGCGCGTAGGAGGCCACCGGCGCTGATCCCGTGGACTTGTTCGGGGAAGTAGCTGGCCCCGAGCGCGCCTGTGAACAGCGCCACGATCACCAGCCACAGCGGGCTGACGCCGACGGGATGCCCGCGATGCTTCCGACACGATAGCTGCGACCCGGCATGGCGGCGAGCATCGCGCACGGCCGGCCATTGCATCGTGAATTCAGCGAATGCAAGGCTGCCGCGGCGCCGGCGCCCGCGCACATCAGTGGACTGTCGCGCAGGCGATCCGTGCAAGACCGCAGCCGAAGTGGTTCAATTGGAACTGATGGATAGGACCACGAGCGGAATCCTTGAGGTGGCGCGCAGCGTGCTGGCCGAGCTCGACCTCGACGTCGTGCTCGACCGGGTGCTGGAGTCCGCGCAGGAACTGACCGAAGCCCGCTACGCGGCGCTGGGTGTGCTCAACGAGCCCAAGACAGAGCTTGCGCGCTTCATCACCAGGGGCATCGACGAGTCCGCGCACGCGCGATCGGCGCGCTGCCCAGCGGCCGCGGCGTGCTGGGCGCCCTGATCGAAGACCCCGCGCCGCTGCGCCTGTCCGACGTCGGTCAGCATCCCCGCTCGTACGGCTTTCCGCACGGCCACCCGCCGATGCACTCCTTCCTGGGCGTTCCCGATCCTCGTCGGCGGACAGCCGTTCGGGAACCTCTATCTGACCGAGAAGGCCGGCAGCGAGGACTTCTACGAGGACGACGAGCAGGCGGTGCAGGCGCTCGCCGAGTTCGCCGGCGTGGCCATCGACCACGCGCGGCGCTACACCGGCGCGAGCGAACGCCGCGACGAGCTGGAGCGGACGGTCGCCACGCTGGAGGCCACCAGGACAGATCGCGCGCGCGGTCGGCGGGCGAGACCGACCTCGAGGTCGATCCTCGAGCTGGTGGCCAAGCGCGGCCGTGCGCTGGTGTCCGCGCGCGCGCTGCTGATCGAGCTCAGGCGACGGCGACGAGCTCGTGATCGCCGCCGGCGCCGGCGAGCTGCCCGAGGGCCTGATCGGCCAGCGCATCGCCGCTTGAGGAAACCGTCGCAGTGCAGGCGATGCGCACAGGCCGTGACCGCAGCGCCTGGAGGACGAGCTCAGCCGCGCCCGCTTCGACGAGCATGGCCTGGGCCGACTCGGAGTCAAGGCGAAGGCGGGCTGGCGGTCCCGCTGGTCTTCCGCGGCCAGATCCACGGCGTGCTGCTCGCGCTCGACCGGCTTGCACGACGGACCGGCGTTCTCGACGGAGGACGAGCGGCTGCTGGAAGCGTTCGCGGCGAGCGCCGCCAGCGCCGTGGCGACGGCCCAGTCGGTCGGCCGCCGAGCGCAGCCGCCAGCGCCTGGCGGCTGCGGAGGGCGAGCGCCGGCGCTGGGCGCGTGAGCTGCACGACGAGACGCTGCAGAGCCTGAGCGCGCTGCGGATCGGCCTGTCGACGGCCGGGCGCTCGGATCGGCCCGAAGCGCTCGGCCAGGCCGTCCGCCAGGCGGTCGATCAGCTGGAGGAAGCGATCGCCAACCTGCGTGCGCTGATCACCGACCTGCGCCCAGCGGCGCTGGACGAGCTCGGCGTCCAGGCCGCGCTCGAGGGGCTGCCGAGCGGACCGGCCGCCACGGTCTGGAGGTCGATATGAGCGTCGAGCTCGCCTATCGAGCAGGGCCGCGAGTCCGCTCGCCACACGCCCGAGCTCGAGACGGCGCTCTACCGGATCGTCCAGGAGACGCTGACCAACGCCTCCAAGCACGGGGAGGCCAAGCGCGCGGTCGTCGAGATCAGCGAGGAGGCCGCGACGGTCGCACCTGACCGTCCGTGACGACGGTGACGGCTTCGACCCAGACGTCGAGACGGACGGGTTTGGACTGCTCGGCATGCGACGAGCGCGTGGAGCTGCTCGGCGGGGAGCTGCTGATCGACTCGGCTCCCGGCCGCGGCGCGACCATCAGGGTGAGCATCCCCGTGCAGCTGGGTGCCGACGAGCGTATCGCCGGCTAGCGCACGGCACGCTTTGATGAGACGCCCCCCGACCGACATGTGGAGAGGCATGTGGCAACGGAGGGCGTCATCATGGGGAGGTGCTGCTATGAATGCCGGCCCAGGCAGAGTCTGAGACCGGCAACTTGCACTACGCCGCTCAAACTAACCCTTGCCCAGCTGAGCGGGCATCGGGGATCGGCCACCGAGAGCCACGCGCAAACTACGGACATGCGCATCGGCGGGTTTACTACGGAGCGCACATGAGGCCGCCCCCCGATGCGCAACCCGCTCCCCGCCGGCTAGCGTCACGCCTACCTGCTCTTTCACGACAAAAGGAGGCAGCAAATGCCTGGAACACTGACGCGATGGGAACCCTTCGCCGAGCTCGGCGAGCTGCGCAGCCGCTTCGATCGCATGTTCGAGGACATGCTCGAAGGTCGCGAGCGGTCGTGGGCGCCGGCGATCGACGTGGTGCGAGACAACGACAATCTCGTCGTGCGCGCCGACGTCCCCGGGATCAAGCCCGAGGAGGTCAAGATCGAGGTCGAAAACGACATCCTCACGGTCTCCGGCGAGCACGAGGAGCGCAAGGAGGAGAAGGACAAGAACTTCCTGCGCCGCGAGCGCCGCTACGGATCCTTCACCCGCTCGATGGCGCTGCCGCCCGGCGTCGAGGCCAAGAAGATCAAGGCCAAGACCCACGACGGCGTGGTCGAAGTGACGATCCCGCTTCCCAAGGAAGCCCAGAAGGAGACTGTCTCGATCACGCCGAGCGCCGGCTGAGCCCGCTCTGGCGGCTGAGGCCGCTTCGGCCTGGGCCCACCCGTGCCGGCTGAGGCCGCTTCGGCCTGGCCCACCCGCCGCTCGGGGGCCCCGCGTACCCTGGACGGCGGATGGGCCCTCCGGCCTGGGCGACGGACGGGCCCTCCGATAACCGCCGGCACGCCGCCGATAACCGAACCGTCGGCGGTGGGACCGCACACGGTCGGTGATCATCCACCCGGTTGGTCACGCAGACCGGCTGGTCAGAGAGCTCGGGTAGGTCTCCGGGGGCTCTCCAAGCTGCCATGCCGGGCTGTGCTCGAGCGGCTCGACGGCACGCGTGGAGTCAAGGTGGACGAGGGCGTCATACTGGCGGGCCGCGCTCGCCACGAACCAGTGGCTCTGCCGCTCGGTCTGCGGCCGATAGATCACGCCGATCGCGCGCTCAAGGCGCGGCTCGCGCAACGCGCTCCCGCTGTCGCCGGCGGCCAGCGGACACAGCAGGAACGCCGGCATGTGGGTGGCGTGGAAGAGCGCCTCATAGCTGTCGGGGAGCGCCGGCCGAACCTTCTTGCGCTCGACCGGCCCTCCCCAGTCCGAAGCGGCGGTGACGCTCCCGGTGTAGGTGGTGAAGCCGACGTTGACCGCGTCGTGGCCGTGACGCTCGCGCATGAGCTGGCCGATGTTGAGTTCGCCGCGGTTGGCCATCTCGGTAGAGCGCGCGTCGCCCACGTGTGAGTTGTGCGCCCAGACGACCACTCGGGCGGTGCCGCCGTGGCGGTCCAGGTGCGCGATGAGCTGGTCGAGTGTGTCCGCCATGTGCCGGTCGCGCTGGTTCCAGGATCCGGCGCGATCGCCAAACATCGTGCGGTAGTACTCCTCGGCGTTCGCAACCACGGCGGCGTTCTGCTCGGCGAAGAAGTACTCCTCCTCCGCGGCCGCACCGTCGCGCGAGAGGTATTGGCCCGCGCGGCGGCGGAGCTCGACGAGCTGTTCGATCACACGGCGTCGGCACGGCTCGCCGACGCCGAGCAGCACGGCCTGACCGTAGCCGGCGCTGTCGCCCGCGTACGGCTGCAGGCACTCGTAGCGCGCCCGTGCGCGGGCGGCCGCCGGTGGGTCCTGCTCGTCGAGGTAGTCGATCACCGCCTCCATCGAGGCGCCAAGGCTGTAGAGGTCGAGGCCGTAGAAGCGGACCTTGCGCGCGCTGTGATGGCGCCCTCCGTTGTGGGTGCGCAGCCAGCCCACGAAGTCGAGCACGTCCGCGTTTCGCCACATCCATGTGGGAAAGCGACGAAAGCCGCCGAGCGCGGCCTCGGCGTCGGGGTCGGGTGGGGCGCCCGACACGTAGCGGTTGACGCGGTAGGCGTCGGGCCAGTCGCCCTCGATCGCGACCGCGGTGAAACCGCGCTCGGCGATGAGGCGCTTGGTGATGCGGGCGCGCTCACGGTAGAACTCGTGCGTCCCGTGGCTGGCCTCCCCGAGCAGGACGATCCGCGCGTCGCCGATCAGCGCAAGCAGCGCGTCGTAGTCGCGGCCATCGCCGGTGATTGGATGGGCCTCGCGCTGCAACGCGGCAAGCACCTCGCGCTCACCGAGTGGGAGGGTCAGCGGGGTGGCCACCGCTGGTTGTTGCTCGACCGTGCTCGGCGCAGCCAGCCGCACGCGATCACTCCTCGCTGATGTCGGCGGTCTTGGCGGCGGTGACGCGCACGATGTCGTGCGGATCGACGAGCACCGAATGGCTGTGATCGCCGGCCGGGCACAGGATCCTCTCCTGCTCGACCAGCGCGCTGTCGATCACCTCGGCGGCGGGGATCATCGGACCGAAGGGCGGCACGGCGCCGACTTCCAGCGACGGGAAGTCGCGCGCGATCTCCGCCTCGCTTGCAAGCCGCAGCTGACGTGTGGCACCCAGCAGGTCCCGCAGCTTGTTCATGTCGAGCCTGCTGGCGGCGGGAACAGCCGCGATGACATACACGCTGCCGTCGTGCAGCACGATCGTCTTGGCGACCTTCTCGGGCGGCAGATGCGCGACGCGGGCCTCCGCCGCGGCGCTCGTCACCGACTCGTGCTCCACCAGCTCGTACGCAATCCCGGCACCGTCCAGGAACCCGACGATCGCCTCGACGCGGGTGCTCGCCACCGTGCCTTCGCTGCGCTCATCGGTCATCGAGGGCCTCCTCGGGTCTCACCATCTCGCCCTCGCCGGCGACGATGTGCGTGACCGGCATGTCCAGCTCACGCTGCAGGCGCTCCAGCTCCCCGCGCTCCTGCCAGGTCTGGCGCTCGCGCGGGTGGGTCACGACGATCACCTCGTCGGCGCCGAAGTCGCGCAGCTCGTCCTCGATCGCGCTCGTCAGGCTGGGGTCGCCGATCTCGCCGCGCGCGGCGATCCCGCGCTCGCGCGCCCACGCCAGCGAGCGCTCCAGGCGCGCTCGCGCGTGCTCGAGCTCGCGGTCGATGTCAGAGACTCCGTAATGCATGCGCGAGGTGAGCACCGGCACGAGGATGTCGACTTCGACAGGCTCGCCGTCTCGCCCACGGAGCTGCTCGAGCAGCTCGTCTCCGGTGAGCGCCTCGTTGGCGACCACGAGCACGTGGCGCCTGCCGGGGGCGGCGCCGTGCGGGTGCGCTTCGTGCGCCGCCTCGCGCAGCGTCGCACGCACGTCGGGGTCGGCCGTGCGCAGGTACGCGATCGTGGCGAGCACGAAGACGATCGCGAATGCAACGGCGCCGATGACCGGTTCGGTGAGCCAGCCGATCAGCACGGCGACGCCGATCGCCACCGCGCCGGCGACGGTCACCAGGAAGGCCTCTCGCTCTGACCTGATCGGGGTGCGCATCATGCGCTTGACGCTACGCCGATCCGCTCACCATGTCATGAGGGAAGACTACGGCTCGCGTGGCGGCTTTTCGCGGATGGCGGTTGCGGGTCGCGCCGTATATGTTCGTACCTCGATGGCCAACGATGCGGTGGTGAATGCGGCCAACCGGCAGGAGCGACGGAGCCGCTGGTGCACGCCGCCATGACCGGCGGTGAGCGCGCGAAGCTCGATCGCGCCCATCGCCGCGCCCGCGAGCGCGGCTTGGTGGGCCCGCTGTACACGCTCGTGCGTTGCCTGCTCGTACCCTTGCTGCGGTTCTGGTTTCGGCCGCGGATGTCGGGCAGCGAGCACATACCACCCGTCGGCGCGGCGATCGTCGCGCCGAACCACAAGAGCTTCCTGGACGCGTTCTTCGTCGGCATCGCCACGCGCCGCAAGGTGCGCTTCATGGCCAAGAGCGAGCTGCTCACGGGGCCGCTGGGCTGGCTGTTCCTGCGCCTGGGCGCGTTCCCGGTGCGTCGCGGCGAGACCGACGCCGAGGCGATGAAGACATCGAGGGTGATCCTCGAGCAGGGCGGCGTGCTCGTCGTCTTCCCGGAGGGAACCAGGATCGAGGACGCCCACGCGCTCGGGTCTCCCCACCACGGCGCCGGCAGGCTGGCGCTGCAGACGGGCGCACCGATCGTCCCGGCCGCGATTGCCGGCACGCAGAAGCTGTGGCTCGGGCCCATCCCCAAGCCCAGGCGAGTGCAGCTGACCTTCCTGCCGGCGATCGACCCGCGGCAGTTCTCAGAGCGGCCCGACGCACTCGGCGAGCTGGTCGACCGCAGACTGTGGCCGGCCGTCCAGCGCGAGTACCGCCGCGAGCTCGCCCGTCCCGGCATGATCCTCGCTGCGCTCGCCGCGATCGGGCTGGGCAGCGGCCTGCTGGCCCGCCGGCGGGCGCGAGCGCAGACGCGTCTGCTCGGCGTCGTCGAGCCACTCAAGGTGCGCCGCGCCGAGGCCCGCAAGCAGCTGCTGGCGCGCCTGCGGGGCCCCTGGCGGCGCCGGTAGCGCTCACGTGAGGTGACGGTCGAGCCAGTCGACAGCCAGACGGCACACCTGCTCGAGCGCACCGGGCTCTTCGAACAGGTGCGTGGCGCCCTCGACGACCGCTATCTCGCTGGGGCAGCCGAGTTGTTGTTGGGCCTCGCGGTTCAGCTGGAGCACCTGATGGTCGGCGCCGCCCACGATCAGCAGCGTCGGCGCACGCACGGCACCGAGATCCAGCGCGAGGTCCGGACGCCCGCCTCGCGAGATGACGGCGCTCACCTGCTCGCCCAGCTCGGCGGCCGCACTGAGCGCGGCCGCCGCGCCGGTGCTGGCGCCGAAGTAGCCGAGCGGTAGGGCTCCGACGTCGCTCTGCTCGCGCAGCCACGCGCTCGCGGCAGCCAGCCGCGAGGCGAGCAGCACGATGTCGAAGACGTTGGTGCGGTCGGCCTCCTCGTCAGGGGTGAGCAGGTCGAACAGGAGCGTCGCAAAGCCCGCATCGTTCAATGCCTTCGCGACGGCGCGGTTGCGCGGGCTGAGCCGGCTGGAGCCGCTGCCGTGAGCGAACGCGACGACTCCGGATGCGCGCGGCGGGACGGTGAGATCGCCCGTCAGCGAGAGGCCGGGCGCGATCGGGATCGTGACCTGACGCATGATCGGCCCCCCGGCGCCGGCCGATCGCGAGGCGGTCCCGGGGTTCTCGGCGAGCAGCGTCGCCACCTCCTCATCTGAGGTTGGGCGGAAGTCCTCGTACCACAGACCCACGGCCCACAGATCGTCGGGCGTCTCGACACACACCACGTCGTCCGCCTCGGCGCGGAGCGCGTCGACCGATGCGGGCGCGGCAACCGGGACCGCGAGAATCACGCGGGCGGCACCGCGCTTGCGCAGCGAGACCACGGCGGCCAACGCGGAGCGGCCGGTGGCGAGGCCGTCGTCGACGAGGATCACCGTCCGACCCGCGATCTCGACGGGCTCGCGGGCGCCGCGATAGCGACTGACGCGCGCGCCGAGCTCACGCTCGGCGCGCTCGATGAGCGCCTGGAGCCCGGCCTGGGACAGGCCGGTGGCTCGCACGACTCCCTCGCTGAGGATGTGCACTCCGCCCTCGGCCAGCGCTCCGATCGCGTACTCGGGATTCTGCGGCGCGCCGATCTTGCGCACCACCGCGACGTCCAGCGGCGCGCCCAGCGCGCGCGCCACCTCGGCGGCAACCGGCACGCCACCGCGGGGAATGCCGACGACGACCGGATGCTCATCGCGATACGGCTCGAGCCGCTCGGCGAGCCGACGTCCGGCATCGCGGCGGTCCCTGAAGATGAGCCCGTCCGGCGTTAGCAGCGGCGGGTCCTCGAGGGACGTGACCGCGCCCGTCAGACGCTCGCTCGACTGCTCGCCCATCGCAGGCCCCCGCGCTCCTCGACAGCGGCGCCGACGGCGCATTCACGCTCGAACATCGGCAGATCATGCCGATCAGCAGGCGCGTGCAGGATCTCCTGGGTGGGCGCAGCCCGTCCTCGCGAAGCTTCACCGGCGGCGGGGATGTCTCCGATCACGTACCTCCAGTGGGGCGCGTCCAGCAGGGGGCAGCGAACCTGACGAACCTGATCAACCACCGTATGTCTCCGCATGGCCGATCGCATCGGCTGGCACTACGGTCGCCGGCGCGGCCTACTACGGACCTCTTCGGTTGCTTTGCGCGGATGCGCCGGGCGCGCTGGGACCGGGATGCTCGCGACACGATGTCGCTCCCACCCCTTCGTCGCTCGATCGCCAGGCGCACGCCCATCTGCGAGCGCTTTGTCCCCGGCAGCTACGTGACCGACGGCTGCAGGCTCCTCCGGGTCATCTCGCCGTTCGCCGCGGCCGAGGACCGCAGGTTCGCATCGCTCGAGGACTGCCTCACCCTGGAGGTCCAGGCGTACTCACCGCGCTAGCTCGCAACGATGGGGCTGCAGCCGGTGCCGCTCACGCCCGCGCAGCGCGACCCGGAGCCGGCACCTACGAGCGCGCCGGTGGACGGCGTCGCCGCGACTCCGTAGTTGGCGCGGATCGGGGCGTGGGCGATTCGCGGATGAGCATCGGCTCGTGACCGGTAATCGTGTGGAGGCGACCCAGCACCCGCGACATGCACAGAACGACCTCAACAAGCAAAGCTCTCAGCCGTCTGACCGGGCTCGAAACCAACGGGCACCGTGTTCTGAGCCTCTATCTGAGCCTCGACCCATCCGAGTTTCCGAACCTGCGCGAGCGCCACGCGCAGGTCGACGCTGCGCTGGACGACGCCGAACGCCGCTACGAGAGCGACGGGAGCGACTCGCACACGGATCGCCTTGCGCTGCGCGAGGACATCGAGCGGGTGCGCGGGTTTCTCACGGACGACGAGCTGGCGGTCCAGTCGGCCCACGGTCTTGCCGTCTTCTGCTCGGTGCCCGCGGACATCTTCGAGGTCGTCGCGCTGTCGAGCCCCGTGGAGGCGATGGCGGTGGTGGACGAGCGTGCGTTCATCGAGCCCCTTGTCGAGCTCGCAGCGCCCGAGCGCTGGTGCGTGTTGCTGGTGAGCCGCCGCGCGGGGCGCATCCTCTACGGGACGCGCGAGCGCCTCGTAGATGTGGCCAGCGTGCGCGACGACGTCCACGGCCAGCACGCGCAGGGCGGCCGGTCGCAGGCGCGCTTTCAACGCGCGATCGAGAGCGAAGTGGACGAGCACATCCGCAGAACCTGCTCTGCGCTGTTCGAGCGCTTCAAGAAGCGGGGGTTCGACCGACTGCTGCTGGCCGGCCCGGCCGAGCTCCGTCCCCGCGTGGAACACGAGCTCCATGCCGAGCTCAGCCGGCGGCTGGCCGGCCATTTCGAGATCGACGTCGAGCGCGCCACGGCAGACGAGGTGCACCATCGCGCGGCGCCGCAAATCGAAGCCGACGAGCGCCGCCGCGAGCGCGAGGCGCTCGAGCGACTGTCCGAGGGCATGGCCCCCGGCGGCCACGCGGCGGCAGGTCTCGACGAGGTGCTGCAGCTCCTGAACGAGCGGCGGGTGCAGACGTTGCTGCTCGCGCACGGCTTTACGGCGCGTGGCTTTGAGTGCCCGCGCTGCGGGCGCCTAAGCAGCAGCGATGCACCCTGCCCGACCGACGGCGCCGCCCCGGAGCCGCGCGAGGACATCACCGAGCGCGCGGTCGAGCTGGCGCTGGACCAGTCGGCCGAAGTCCTGCCCGTGCGCCACGAGGCCGGCGCGCTCGCCCAGCATGGCCCGATCGCGGCCCTGCTGCGCTACTAGCGGACAAGGGAGCTGCATGCGCGCATCCGTAGCTTGCCGCGTATGGCGCTCGGCCTTCTACGCTGGCGGCCGGCGCCGCGACGCGGGAGCCTGTCGCGTAGCGGGCGATAGCGACCGCAATCGCAAGAGCAGAGGTGTGTATCCACAGACCGAGCAGGCGGCAGGGAGGCTGATGGACGCGGTGTTGAGATGCACTCACTGCAGCGACGTGATCGGGATATACGAGCCGCTGGTCGTCGTGGAGCGCAGTGGAGCCCGACAGACCTCCTGTGCGGCCGAGCCGCAGCTGCTTGCGCACGAAACGGCTACCTACTACCACCGGGCCTGTTACGCCTCGGTCGGCCCGCACCAAGCGCAGGACGGAGAGCCCTTGTGAGACCTGCTCGGCTGTGACGAATGGCGACCTCGGTGCTCGCTGCCACGACCGCGAGCACCAGCTCTCCGACTCACGCCTCGCCCCAAGCAAGGATGCCTGCGACGTCGAGCGTTGAGAGCATGCCGATGGGCTTGCCGTTGTGGGCGTCTCGAACCACAAGATGGGATGTGCGACGGTCGCGCATCAGTTCTGCTGCGAGCAGGAGAGGCTCCTCGCTCGAGATCGTGTCGAGGCTCTGGTCCGCGACATCCTCCAGCAGGCGGTCCTCGGCGCCCTTGTCGAGCAGCGCCTCGAGCAGCGCGCCGTCCGTGAGGATGCCCAGCGGCGAACCGTCGGTCGGATTGGTGACGACGATCGTGTGCACGTGGTGCGAGGCCATGGTTCGAGCGGCGTCGCGCAGAGACGCGTATGCGGGACAGCTGAAGATGCCGTGGCGCATCGCGTCGGCGACAAGCGCGTGCGCCAGTCGCGGTGTCAGGTAGCTGCCGCCCTCTGGCGCCTGTCCGTTCATCACAGGGCGACGCTACCCCTCAGGACGCGGTGGCTGCATCGGTGCAAGGTGCGCAACCGCTTCCGTAGCGACTACTGATGCCGTGCCGCGCCGACTGGGGACTGGGGGCGAGCGATGGGAGCCGTGACATTGATACCCTGGGCCCCGGTTGAGCCGGGAAGTCTGGTCGGCGCGGAGACTTCGTGCCAGAGATGTGTCCACAAACGCAGCTTCCCTCCCTTGACCAGCAGGTGCTCGTCGACGCGCGGGGTCCGGGGGAGTGGATCGTGGGCGTGCCCGCGGGCACGCGCTCGCTGCACGTGTACAGGCTCACGCCCGCCGATTGGCTGGTCTCCGAGGTGGGGCGCGGCAGCGAGGGACGCGGGACG
Source organism: uncultured Solirubrobacteraceae bacterium (assembly GCA_963711985.1). Taxonomy (GTDB): domain Bacteria; phylum Actinomycetota; class Thermoleophilia; order Solirubrobacterales; family Solirubrobacteraceae; genus Palsa-744. The sequence goes on from CAVQGG010000011.1 coordinate 315,375, forward strand.
GATCTGGGGCAGGCGCTCGCGGCGCTGTCCGCCGTTGTCTCCTCTTCTCCGGATTGGTGGGAAGCTGTCGCGGGGACGCTGTGTCCGGCGCCTGAGCTATAGACCCCGCGACCGCTCGCCCGGGAGAAGCTCTGGCAGAGCGCGAGCGTCCCCGTCAGTGCTGCGGACGCTTGTACACGGTGACGACGGCGGCGCCGCCGAGGCCGATGTTGTGCTGTAGGCCGGCGCTCGCCCCCTGGATCTGGCGCGCATCGGCTTGCCCGCGGAGCTGCCATGTCAGCTCCGAGCACTGTGCCAGCCCTGTCGCGCCGAGCGGGTGGCCCTTGGAGATCAGGCCCCCGGATGGGTTCACGACGGGGCCGGAGCCGCCGTAGGTCGTCGCCTGCGCGTCGACGAGCTCGTGGCCATGGCCCTCCTCGGCGAGGCCGAGCGCCTCGTAGGTGATCAGCTCGTTGGCGCTGAAGCAGTCGTGCAGCTCGATCACCTGGATGTCTTCGGGTCCGATCTGCGCCTCCTCGTACGCTTGGCGGGCGGCCTCTTTGCTCATGTCGTAACCGACGATCTTGATGCAGTCGGCCGTCTCGTCGAACGTGCTCGGCAGGTCGGTGACCATCGCCTGTCCGCAGATCTCGATCGCCTGGCTCCACAGATCGTGCTCGTCGACGAAGCGCTCGGAGGCGAGCACGACGGCGGCGGCACCGTCGGAGGTCGGCGAGCACTGCAGCTTGGTCAACGGCTCGTGGATCATGCGCGCGTCCTTGATCTCCTGCAGCGTGTACTCGGTCTGGAACTGCGCGTAGGGGTTGTTGACGGAGTGCTTGTGGTTCTTCCACCCGATCCATGCATAGTGATCGGGCTGCGAGCCGTACTTGTCCATGTGGTCGCGCCCGGCGTTGCCAAACATCTGCGGCGCAAACGGCGAGGATTCAGGATCGCGCAGCTCGAACATGCGCGTCATGTGCTTGTCCATCGCCGACGTGCGGTCGGTGTACTTCACTCCGAGCGAGCCGCGCTCCATCTTCTCGAAGCCGACCGCCAGCGCGCAGTCGGCGAGGCCGCCCTTCAAGGCTTGACGGGCGAGGAACAGCGCGCTCGATCCGGTCGAGCAGTTGTTGTTGACATTCACGACAGGAATGCCGGTCAGCCCCAGGCCGTAGATCGCCCGCTGACCATACGTCGAATCGCCGTAGCAGTAGCCGGCAAACGCCTGCTGAACGCATTCATAGGGAATGCCAGCGTCCTGCAGCGCCTTCGTCCCCGCCTCCTTGGCCCAGTCGGGGTAGTCGCCGTCCTTGGTGCCGGGCTTGTCGAACTTCGTCATCCCAACGCCGATCACGTACGTTCTCATTACCGTTCGAGTCTCCTCTCTGCCCACTGCCGCAGCAGCGTTGGCGATGACGGGTCTGGCGTGGCGCGGTCCTTGCTGTGCGCCATCACGATATACGGTCGCCCGCCAGCCACATCCCGATCGTGCCGAGCGTCTCGCGCACGCGCTGGAGGATCGACTAGGCTCAGGTGACTGTGGACACCGCCTGTGTCGACGGCGCTCTCGTTCCGCTGGCCGAGGCTCGCATCCCCGTCACCGACGAAGGACTGCTGCGCGGCGACGGCGTGTTCGAGGTCATGCGCCTCTACGACGGCGTGCCGTTCGCTCGCGGACCGCATCTCGAGCGGATGGCGCATTCCGCGCAGAACCTGCGCCTCGAGCTCGACATTGTCGGCATCACACGTGATATCGACGCGCTGCTCGCGGCGGCCCACCCCGGCGATGGGCTGCTGCGTGTCGTGGCCACGCGCGGCGGCCACCGCATCGTTCTGATCGAGCCGATGCCGGTGCTTCCGCAGGCGCTGACGCTCGGCTATGTGACCTTCGCACCGGTGCGCGTGCTCGACGGCGTCAAGTCGCTCTCCTACGGAGCCAACATGCTCGCCACAAGGCTCGCGCGCGAGCGCGGCTTCGACGATGCGCTGCTCGTGACGCCACACGGCCGCGTGCTCGAGCTGCCGACCGCCTCGTTCTTCTGGGTCGCCGACGGAGAGCTGCGCACGCCGCCGCTCTCCGAGCACCTCCTCGACTCGATCACGCGGCGGATCGTGATCGAGGTTGCCGCGGCGAAGGAGGCATCCACCACGCCGGCCGATCTCGAGTCCGCGGACGAGGCGTTCGCTGCATCGAGCGTTCGCGGCGTGATCGCGGTCAGCCGCATCGAGCAGCACGACCTTCCCGTCGGACCCGTGACCCGGGCGACCGAGGGCAAGGTGCAAGCGTACATACAGGCGGAGCTCGCGGGCCGGTGAGGCGCGTTCTGACGCCCGCGGGTGGTGGTCCGCGCCGGTGTTCGTCCCCGTGTCTGCGTGAGCGCCGCTCTCCGCAGCGATGAATCGCGTGTTGTGCCCGCCAGTCCCTCCAGACGATCATCACCCGCGTCGACGCCAACGACGAGATCTACAGAAGGATCCTGACTCCTCTGGTGCGCCTACTTCGGTCCTGCTTTCGTCTCCGACGATCACAGCCCGATCGCGGCTGCTCAGTCACGGCGAGGCGTGGGTTAGGGCCGCTGCGGTGCTTTCGTCAGGCACCGGACGGCTGTCAGCGTCGGCACAGGGCGATGGGCCGGCGGGGTAAAGGTCGCTCGGAGGCTCCGCGACAAGGTGGCAAGGGGGAGGCGACACCTTGTCGCCTCCCGGCCCTCCTCGACGTCGGTAATCCCGCGATTCCCTGCTTCTTTGTTCAGCGGCCGCCGGTGCCGAGGTCGTCGCAACGTCCGGCTTGCAGCCGGGACCACTGTGCAATCGGGCGTCCGTTTTCGCGGTAGGGGTGTTCGCCGTTGATCCCCCACTTCTGCGGCCAGCCGGTGGGCGAGTCCTCCCACGCCTCCTGGCGGCCGTAGATCGTCCTGTCCAATAGTGGGTAGCTGGGGGCCATCATCACCTCCACGCCGCGGCCGGTGGTCCAGTAGGTCTCGAACACCCTGTCGCCCTGGCGCAGGTAGCACACGAGGCGCATTTTTCCGACCTGCCGCCCGGAGAGCAGAGCCTTCGCGGAGTCTTGCGCTGAGTACCAGGGCATCTCCCAGCCCATGAAGTCGCGGTAGCGGACACTCTCCTCATAGGGACCCTGGCAGAGCGTCGCGTAGGTGACATCGCGGGAGTGCAGGTAAGAGAGCTCGCTGACGTGCGTCGTGCCAAAAGTGCAGCCCTCACACTGCTCGGCGGCAGGTTGGCCGGCGTACCACATGAAGTAGTAGGCGATCAGCTGCCGGCGGCCCTCGAACACATCGAGCAGCGTGACCGGCCCGTGCGGGCCGATCACCTCGAGGTCGAGTCCACCTCGACCATCGGCAGCCGCCGACGCGCCGCCGCGATCGCGTCACCCTCGCGCGCGTTGGCCTTCTCCCGAGACCGGAGCGCGTCGAGCTCGGCTTCGAAGGCGGCCCGGTCTACGACCGCCGGGACCGGAGGTGTGTCAGCGGGCCCCGGTTGACGGGGCTCCTCGTTGGTCGATCCGCTAGAGGCCATGGTCTCTCCTTTGCTGTGGGTGGCTTGGTGTGTGCTCAGTTCGTTGTCGCCAGGGCGGGCTGATGCTCGCGGCCACTGCTCGCAGCCGCCGGGCCTCCGAGCTCCTGGCGGCGCGCGAGCGCAAAGATCGCAGGCACGGCGAACAGGGCGATTGCGCCGAGCACCCATCGCGGTCCTCCCCACCGAAGGCGACGACGCGGCGCAGGTAACGGCTGACGCGCTCGCGACCAAGCTCAGCGTGCGAATCGTCGCCCCCGACCGGGCAGCCGCCGACCTGATCGTCGTCGGATCGCAACCGCTCGGATCCCCCTTACCTCCTTGCCGGGCGCGGCCGACCTCGACGAGGCCACAGAGGCCGCGCAACGGCTGTAGCGGAAAGCCCCCTGGTGGGCGCCGCCTTGCACTGCCGCTGCGGACCACCGGGAGGAGTCGGCGTCGCCAGCACTTGTGTCGTAGTGTGCGCTGATTCAGGCTCTCGCGCTGGCCTGAGGATCCAGCCGGGACATGGTCACCGCGGCACTCAGGTCCGATGCGGCCCCGCCCCTATACAGACCCCTGACCGGCGGAACGTCGGCGTAGAAGCGTCCGTGGCCGATCTTCACGTGCGTATCGTCCGCCAGCCGGCGGTTGGTGGGGTCAGCGCTGACCCACACAGGCTCGCAGTGTCCGTCGGTCCCGGGCAACAGCGCCTCGAGCCACGCGTGGGTGTCGACCTCGAGCGAGTCGGTCCCTCCGTCTTCGGGAGCCACCCAGAGGTAGCCCGAGACGTACCGGGCCGCGATGCCGCGACGCCGTAGCAGTACGAGCGACAGGTGCGCGAAGTCCTGGCAGACGCCTGCCCCCAGCTCGAGCAGATCGCTCACAGTGGACCCTACGTACGTCGCCCCCGGACGGTACTCGAAGCGCTCGGGGACCAACTCGCAGAGCAGTTTCAGCGTCTCAAGCGGGCTGTCGGCCTCGAGGGCGTCGTGCAGATCGTCCAGCCCTCGGATCGCGGGCTGATCCTGCCAGGGCAACGCGAACTCGCCGGCCGCGTCGAGATAGTGCCGGCTTTGCAGGCTCTCCCATGCCCCCTGCGGGGGTCGGGCGGGATCGGAGGTGACGACCCGTGCCCGCACGTCGATCGTTAGCTGCTCGTGGCCAGCGGGTATGCCGAACTCGAGCACCTCGGTGCCGAAGTAATCGTGGTGCCAGCTGACGCGGGCTTCGGGCTCGATCCGGGTGTGGAACTCGTCACAGCGCTGGGAGGAGGTCGTGGCCGGACGCACCCGCAGGGCGTTCAAGTTGTCGGTGACCGGAGCGCCATAGTGGTACTCGGTCAGGTAGCGAATCGCGAAGTGCATCCGACCTCAGCTCCGCTCGCCGGTCGGCGCGGTAACGGCAAAGTAGCGCTCGGCCACGTCCTGATCGATGCAGGCCAGCTCCTCCTGGGCGCGCTCGCAGATTCCGGTCAGCGCGGCACCGTCGGGCAGTGCCCGACGCTGGAAGTCCAGGTCGGCCGCCAGGCGGCTGACCCGCAGCACCGGCTTGGAGTTGCGCGGGCCGGCGTCGGCGGCGGCGAACAACTCGTGCAGCGAGTCCACGCACGCCGCCACGCTGTCCGGATAGGCCCGCTCGAACAGCAGGAAGCGGGCCACCGGGTGAGCGTTTGGGGGAGCCGTCACCGCGCGCAGATAGGCGTGGAAGCCGCCCACCGCCTGGAGCAGGATCAGCGCCTGACCATCGGCCCGCGCGCCGTCGCCGGTCGGAAGCGCGATTCGCAGCATACGCAGCACCATGTCCGAGACCTCGATCAGGCCGCCGGCGTCCAGGAAGCACTTCGCTTCGTCGCGCAGCATCGAGCGGTCGGCAACCCCCCAGATCAAAGCGGTGCGTTCCTTGACGTACTGGGAGGCGAGGTACGGTCCGGCGGGTGCCGCCCACCCCGGCTGACCACCTCCGCGCAGCCCCAGCGCGGTGGTGTTGATTGCCTCCCACATCTCAGCGCTGATCACGTCGCGCACCGTGCGTGCCCCCTCCCGCGCTCGCTCGATGCTGGCCAGCATCGAGCCTGGGCGCTGGGCGTCGAGCGTGAGCTGGCCCAGCGCCTCCGTACGCCGAGAACGCTCATCGTCGACGTTCCCGAGCATGGCCAGCAGTCCGCCCGAGCCGAAGCTGACACCCGGCATCGCGTCAGAGGCGCCCTGCAGCTCAGCCTGGAAGACCGCCTCGACCGCGCGAGCCGTGAACTCCGCCCGCGCCAGGTTGCGCCCCAGCCAATAGAGCTCGTGGGCGATACGTGCCAGCATCAGCGTCGGAGGCCCTGCTGCTGCTGTTGTTGCTGCTGGCCGGTCCACTCCCCGTAGCGCAGGTCGGGCAGCGCAGGCGGCACGGTGTCCGCGATCGGCGGACCAGCGCGGTCGCCGTCGTCCCCTTCCTCCAGAACCCAGGTGTCCTTCGAGCCCCCGCCGCGCGAGGAGTTGACGATCAGCGAGCCCTCCTCCAGCGCAACCCTTGTCAGCCCTCCGGGCACGATGTCGATGCGCTCGCCGAAGACCGCAAACGGCCGCAAGTCGACGTGCCGGGGAGACAGGATCCCGTCGGGTCCGACCGTGGGTACCGTTGAGAGCTGAACCACGTCCTGGGCGATCCAGCGTTCGGGGTGAGCGCTGATTACCTCTCGCATGTGCTCGATCTCGACCTCGGCGGCCTGCGGGCCGATCATCACGCCCTGACCCCCGGACTCACCGGTGGGCTTGACCACGAGCTCGTCCAGGTGTCCAAGCACGTGCTCTAGCACTTCAGGGTCCGACAGCAGGTAGGTCCTGACGTTCTCGAGAATCGGCTCCTCGCCCAAGTAGAAGCGGATCATGTCGGGCACGAAACAGTAGATCGCCTTGTCGTCTGCCACCCCGCTGCCAAGCGCGTTGGCGATCGCGACACTGCCCGCCCGGTAGGCCCTCACCAGGCCGGGGACTCCCAGCAGCGAATCGGGCCGGAACTCCAGCGGGTCCACGAAGTCGTCATCCAGGCGCCGGTAGACTGCGTGCGCACGCTCAAGGCCCCGGGTGGTCCGCATGTAGAGGACTTCGTCGCGCACCACCAAGTCGGAGGCTTCGACCAGCTCTACGCCCATCTGCCGGGCCAGGAAGGCATGCTCGAAGTAGGCCGGGTTGGCCGGTCCGGGGGTCCACACGACCACAGTGGCCTCGCTCTCGGCCGAAGGGGCCACCGAGCGTAGGGCGCGCAGCAACAGCTGGGGATAGTGGTCGACTGGGCGCACCCTGTAGGAGGCGAAGAGCTCGGGTACCAGGTGGGCCATCGCAGCGCGGTTCTCCAGCACGTATGAGATTCCCGAAGGAATGCGGACGTTGTCCTCGATCACCCTCCAAGTGCCGTCGCAGTGGCGCACGAGGTCACAGCCGGCCACGTGGGTGTAGACCCCGCCGGGAGCGCGAATTCCGTGGATGGCCCGGGCGAAGTGCGAGCAGGAGACCACCAGCCGCCACGGCACGAGTCCCTCACGCACGATCTCACGGGCGTGGTAGACATCGTCCACAAAGTGGTTCAGCGCGCGAATGCGTTGGGCCAGGCCGCGCTTGATGGCTCGCCATTCCTTGCCGTTCAACACGCGCGGTACCAGGTCCAGCGGGAACGGCCTTTCGTGCGAGGCCCCACTCTCGCCGCTCGTCTCGAAGGTGATCCCCTGTTGCATGAAGATCGCGTCGCGACGGCGTCCGGCGTCGACCAATCCCTCGCGCCCCAGGCTGTTGAGCACGTCGATCAGCGGACCGGCCACGGTCCGCGGCGTCCCATCAGGCTCGAACAGCTCGTCCAAGAACGGCGCGTCTGGCCGGTATCCATCCGTCACCGTCATCGTTCCCGGGCAGCTCACCAAGCAATTGTCCCGCGATCCATGGCCCTCGCCTTCGACGGTTGGAGGAATTACGGGGTAGCCAGGTGCTCATCTGTCACACGCGTGCCGGGCCGATCTCGACCAGCTTGAGCAGCTCGTGATCGGTGCCCAGTTCGGGGCTAGTTGGTGCTCCTCGTCCCGATGGACGCCCCCGGGGTGATCCGCGAGAAGAAGCTTCAGAAGGCTCGGCATGCACGCCTCGGACGCCGCGCTACGCGGCGATCGAGGTCAGGCGGCGATCTCGCGCTCCACTTGGGCCACGCTCACACGGCGGGAGGCCGACAGCCACCCCGGGTGCGGCCCGGAGTAGGTGCCGGAAGCGGGCGCAACGTCGCGGTAGTCGCGGCCCACGGCAACGGTGAGGTAACGGAGGTCCGCGGGCCGGTCGTGTGTCGGGTCCCATGCGAGGATCTCGACCGCCTGGCCGGGTACGGGCTGAAGCATCTCGACCCACGCGTGCGTGCCGCCTTCGCCGACGAGATGGCCGGACACATAGCGGGCGGGGAGGCCGAGCAGCCGGCAAAGCGCAAGCATCACGTGGGCGTAGTCCTGGCAGACGCCCTGTCCCGCGGCGAGGGCCTGGCCTGCCGTGGTGTGCACGCCGGTCCGGTCAAAGCCATAGCTCATGCGCCGGTGCACCCAGCCGCCGACGGCGCCGGCCAGGTCGGTACCCTTCTGGCCGCTGTACGCAAGCTCGGCGGCTGCGGCGTGCAGCGCCGCGTCGGGCCGAGTGAGAGCCGACGGCAGCAGGTAGACGTTTAGCGCTTGCCTCGTGATCGCCTCGAGCTGTGGCCCCTGCCGGGTCAACCGCTCCACGATCAGTGATACGTCGAAGTCGACGGCCTCCTCGACCTTGGGGATGCTGATCTCACAGACGACGTTGCCGAACCGGTCGGCGCGCATCCGCTCGCGCAAGCGGGCCTGGCTCACCTCCAGGCGGTGGCTGAGCAACCGCTGGTTGCCATGAACCGGCCGGGGCACCACCACCAGGCGCTGCCTCAGGTTGCGGATAGGCGCTGCGTACCGGTAGCGGAAGCGTTGCTGCACCTGGTAGACAGTCCGCCGGATCCGGCTCCAGTCCATCGCGTCGTGGTCACAAGAATCGACCCGGCGGATGTCCGCGTCACGCCGCCCGCCCGACTCATGCTGCGAGACGAGGTCCACAGGCTTTGCCCTACCTCAACCGATCATCGAGTGTCGCGGCGGCGGGAATGATCTCGTCCGCCCACACGGTCATCTGCTCGAGCCGCAGCTTACCGTACGACGTCACCATCGCCACGTCCATGGCGTCGCGGCCTCGCGCGATGACCACGCGCCCGATCCGGCTTGCGTTGTTGCGGGGGTCAAACGTCCACCACCGTCCGCCGAGGTAGACCTCCATCCAGGCGCAAAAGTCCATCGGCTCTGGCGAGGGAGTCACGCCGATGTCGGGGAGATAGCCGAACACGTAGCGCGCCGGGATGTTAAGAGCCCGGCAGAACGAGATGGCGAGGTGGGCGAAGTCCCGGCAAACGCCCACCCTCGCCTCGAAGACATCAACCGAGGTCGTGTCAGGTCTGCTGGCGGCGTGATCAAAGCGGACGTTGTCGTGGACCCAGCTGCAGACCGCCTGCACTCGCTCCCACCCCAGCGGTGTCGTCCCGAACAGGTTCACGGCCGCGTCGGAGAGCATGTCGGAAAGGCAGTAGCGGCTGGCCAGCGTGTAGATGAGGATCTCGCCAGGCAGGTCCTCGACACGGTGCTGCACCGCTACGGGGCTGAACTCGTCCAGCGCGGCCGACGTCGTGACCTCTGCGTCGTAACGCAGGCTCGCCTTCCCCGCTCCTATCACGACCCGTCTGGCTTGGTTGCCGTACATGTCGACGAGGTCCGAGAAGGACGCATTGGGCTGCACATGCCACGTCTCGCGTTCAACCGTCACGCCGCCGCCTTGGCGGGCGCGCAGGAGCACGACGGCCGGCACCGGAAGCGCCGCGTCGAAGTGAAACTCGCACCCAACCCTTATCCGCACCAGTCTTCGTTCGCGCGGGGCCCGGGAGAAACGCCCTGCTCCTCGGCTCTGAGCAGCTATTGGTGCTCCCTCTCACTTAGGCGCGGTACAAGACGACGGCGCGCAGATCGCGGTCGCTTTCACACGCTTCTACCTGCGAGCTGTCGGATTCCATGCGTTGGGCGTTTCGTCCCGTGAATCAGCAGCACCTTCGAGCAGCGCGCCCACCGTCAACAAGATAGACTGCTCGGCGGCCGTGTCATTGGCCCCCGGTCCAAGACCACAGACTGGCCATTGGCCACCCGGCATGATGTTGAAGCCTGGCCGACGCGCCAACGCCGGACTGGAATCCCGCCTGATCCTTTCGCGGTCAAGGCCGGCAGCCAATGTCCAGCGACGCACCCAGAGTCATCCGCGCCATGGGAGAGGCGAAGCAGCTTCGGACGGGCACCCCGCAAGCGTTAGCGGCGACCTTGACGACAAGCAGCACTCTCGGTCGCGGCACTCGACGCGCTGAAGCGGGGCTGCTGATCGACTACTCGGGCGCGCTCTCGGATGGCTCTCGCGCGGCGAGCGGGCGATCGTCTGGCAGCCGCGAGCTGCACACCGGAGCGCCAGCCCGCGCGAAGTGTCCCACCCACTCTCGGCGCGCGCTGCCCGGCGATGGGCAAGTGGTGGCCAGCGACGTCCGGTGGATGACCCGCACAGCACTGGAAGCGGCACTCAGAAGTGGCGCGGAGCGCGTATCCCAAAATAAATTGGAACGACATTGGAACAATGGACGCTGCTATGGCCTACACCGCTCCAAAGACAAGCCCCCGCCTGAGCGGGGCTTCTTCGCATAGCGGGGGCGGGATTCGAACCCGCGACCTTCGGGTTATGAGGTCACCCAAGGGGGGTCAGGTGGGGCCAGATGGCCCATGTTTGCTGGGGTTAGCTCGGGTTCGGTAGGGTCGGATCTGCTCAAAACGGAACCTTGAATGGAACCTTGGGAGAGGCCTGGGCAGGCCGATCCGTGGCGAGTCATGCAACCATCCTTCGGATGGCACACCACCGGCGCAGAGGTCCCAAGAGTACGCGCGCCGGATGCCTGCTGTGCAAGCCGCACAAGCACCAGGCCGAGCGCCATCGTGGCCGCGCTCGTAGCGACCGTCGTTGGCATGAGCAGCAGGTGGCAGCCGACCACGATGGCTACCGCGACCGCTCAGGCCCCGCGAAGTAGACGCACAGCCGATGCCTGTCAAGTTCGGGCTCGGGAGGCTGAACGGGACCTGCCGGTAGGAGTCCGTAGACCCACCCGGTACGCTGCTCGACCATGGATCGGCTGCTGTCCGCTGATGCCGTGCGAGTTGGCGCGGTCCGGGGGCGCTACTTCCGCGAGAACTTCGCGCAGGGCGGCATCGACCTGGTGCAGATCGTGCCCGAGCTCGTCACGAATGCGGATGCGGCGATCGCGGCCGGCGGTTGCGCGAGCGGACGGATCGAGGTGCGGTTCGGCGCGCCCGATGCATCGTTCCTCGACGCCTGGCGCGCGCAGATGCGTGCGCTGCGGGTCCCCGCTCTGCTCTCCTGGCGCTTCGAGGTGAGTTGCGCAGACGACGGCGTGGGTGTCAACGCCGCGGCGGTGGACCGCCGCCTCGGCGCGCTCGGGGAGCTTCCAGAGCAGGGCGGACAGCGTGGGTTGTTCGGGCGCGGGCTCCGCGATGTGTGGCTCGCGCAGGGCGCGGGTCGCATCGAGGGCGTACGGGACGAGCGGGGTGTCGAGTCGTGGTTCTTCCCGGCGGCCGGCGATGATCCGTATGCGTATCTGCACGTCCGTGACGAGCCGGCACCGAGCGAGCGGCCGCGCACCCGCGTGACGGTGCCGCTCGCGCTCGAGCGACTTCCCGCCGACGGCCGCCTACGGACGCTCGTCTCGCAGCTGGTCCAGATCCGGCCGGTACTGGAGGATCCGACGCGCGAGCTTTGGCTGGAGCTCCCATCGGGCGTCGTCGAGATCGTGCGCCTCCCGGCGCCGGAGCCCGATGGCGAGCGCCCGGTGCTGTTCGACGACGAGGTCGAGGTGAGTCGTGGCGTCCCGCGCGGGTGACTGTCCGCCGCAGCGCGAGGCCGCTCCCGCCCGGAACCTCCCGCGCGACTCGTCTGGGCGGCCTGGTGGTGCGATCGGGGCGCGCGGCGCATGAGTCGACGTTCGCAGGGCAGGAGGGTCTGCCCGGGACCAGGCATCTGTATGGAGAGGTGACATGTGATGCGCTTGAGGAGCTACAGCGCGCGGCTCTCGACCGCCCCCGACCGCAGGTGGTCGTGAAGGTCGATCGCAGCGGACTCAACGAGAACCATCCCGTTGTCAGGTCGCTCTACCGTGCGATCGACAGCGTGCTGCGGCCGATAATCACCGAGGAGGAGCGCCGCGCGGGCGCGCACCTCGTTCGCACCGGCGGGGCGCTGCGCGCGCGCGACGAGGTTGGCCTGCGCGCTCTCAACGACGCGCTCAAGAACGCCTTCGACACGCCTGGCACGGCTGCGTTCGAGTCCGGGGGCAGCCCTCAGCGGGGCCGCCCGCGATGGGATCGGAGAACGCCGACGAGACAGCCGCTCCGCCGGCCCACACCGGCGACGGCTTCACGGCGATCGAGAAGGCGGCGCTGCGCTTCAAGCAGGCGCTCGTGCGGCTTCACCCCCTCGAGCGGCGCGGCGTCTCGCTCCTCGTCGACCCGAATCGGATCGCGCCCGGCACACCAGTGCACGTCGCCGTCGACCCGGGTCTGGGGATCAACCTGTGGTGCGACGCCGTTCCGGAGCCCAACCGCAGCGGCTGGTCGCGCATCGACGCGAATCTGCGCTGCCGCGTGTCCGCCGAGCCCGGTGGCCGTCTCAGCGTGCTCGCCGAGGCCGGCGGCCACACGGCGGAGCTGGTCGTGCTGGTGGTGCGCCACCACGCCACGGGGTGGGTACGCGAGATCGCTCGCAAGGACGAGGACGCAGAGATCGAGGCCCACTTCGACCCGGAAACCGGCATCGTCACGGTGTACGAGGGTCGCCGCGAGTTCAAGGCGCTGGAGAGAGCGGCACGTCGCTCGGGGCTGTCGAAGGCACGGGTGCGCGAATACCTCCCTTACCGCATGCTCGAGGTCGAGGTGGCAGCCAACACTCTGTACGCCTGGGCCGCGGAGGAGATCCTCGCCCGGCGCCTCGCCGAGGAGCGGCCGGCGGACCCCGCACACTATGCAGCGGCCGTCCGGCGCGAGGCGCAGGCGCTGCGCTACCGAGCCCACGACAAGCTCATGCGCGCGTTCCTGGATGACGCGGTCTACGACGGCCGGGTGCGCGTCGAAGCTGAGGATCGCCCCAGGACGGCCCAGCAGGCGCTGCTTGCAGACTGAATACCGATCGCCTCAGCTCACGCGGCCTGCTCGTCCTCGAGGCCGAGCTCGCGGCGCATCCATGTCACGTCCGCATCGGGCGCACCGCCACGGCGGGTGCGCTCGATGCCATTTTCGATCCCGCGTACCAGCCGGAGCAGCTCGGTGCGGCGCTCTTCTGCTGCGGCCCGCCTTCGTCGCTACCACTAGTGCTCGACCCACGCTCCGTGCTCGTGGTCCCACGTGCCCCGCGCCGTCCCGACGAGCACGGGGTCAACAAACGGACGCACGACTGCAAGCGCCTCATCGAGGGTGTGCGTGGTGGCAAGCAGCGAACGTTTCGCCTCGGCGGCGTAGCCCGGCTCCCACAGCGCACGGTCCGGAACGTTGAACGTCTCTGGTGGTGTGATGGCGCGCCGCTCCATCTCCGAGGTGAGTGCCCTGATCTGCTGCTGGGCGTCAACGGACGCTCCCATAGCGATCGCGACGAGGTCTACCAGGTCGCGAAAGCGAGTCGACGGCCGCTGGGCACTGCCGTAGCGCTGCACCGTGGCGGCAACCTTGTCGGCCACGTGGTCCACCAGGGGATACGCTCGGTACCCCCGTTGGGGAACGTCTGGCATGTCGACTTCTGCGAGCGCCGCAACCTGGTCTGGGTCGCCGAGCATGTTGAGGTCGGAGCCAACAAGATCCACGCGGAACTGTGCCCACACCGTCTCCCCGACGAATGCCGTGACGTGGAGGCGCACTCCGGTGATCCCCTCTCCGATCGTGCCGCGTGGCCCGATCTCGAAGCGAAACCAATCGCCCATGTCGCGCGCTGCCGCCTCACGGAGATCTGCCTCGGCGGCGTCCGCGCTCTTGGCTCGGTAGACATCGATGTCAACGGATGCCCGGACGCCGAGGTCCCGCGCCAGCAGCGCAACGGCGCCCTTCACGATCCACCCGTCGTCCATCAGATAGAGGCGCTCGAGCATGCGGTCATAAGCAAACTGGCGCTGTAGCTGCGGTAGTTCCCATCGGCTCTCGCGCGCCAGCGCCGTCAGCTTGTCCGTCAATGCTCGGCGGAACGCCGCGGGCGTGGCGTATTGGCTCATCGCGGGGCGACGCCGCCGACCAGCACGGGCGCCTGGTCGATATCGGAGTCGCGCTTCATGGTGGCCCGTGCCAGAGCTATCCAGTGCTCAGTATCGAGATCATCGAGCAGGTCGAGCAGCCAACGGAGGAGGGCCAGCCCATCGCCCCGACGAAGCCCGAAGCGTGATGCGTGGGGGCCCAGTGCGTCGGCGACAGCGCCGGGGTGGGCATAGACGCCACGGAGAGCATCGCCGATGATGTGCGCGACCGCGGTCGGGTCCTCCCGGTCATAGAGGAGGTCCGACGCGATCCGCGCGGGACACGTGACCGGCAGCCCACGAAGGACAATCCACTCGGCGTCCATTAGCGGCCTCTGATGCAGTCGAACGTCCGGACGTCTCGACTGGTGCCTTCGGGGGAGCGTGAACTCGTGGCGGTCTTCGCCGAGATGCCCTAGTCCGTACATGTCTGCCGCTGAGCGGTGCGAGACGACCCCGTCGCGAGGACCGCGCTCCCAGGCTCGGATCGCAGGCGCGAGCTGGAGCCAGGCCGCCCTGAGATCCTGGTGCTCAGGCTCGGGCGCGCCAGCAAGGCGATAGACGCCGTGGGCGAGCCTCTTCAGGACTGAGCTGTCCGCTGCGAGGCGGTTCAGCGTCGCCTCCGAGACGCCGGCGTCGCTGGCCTGCCGGCGTGTAATGAGGCCCCACTGATCCTCTGCGATATCCGCTATGCGCGTAAGTGTCGCTGCCTGTGCCATAGCTGCATTATAGATCACTATAGATATAGCTTGCAGTATGTCGCAAGATCTCTTACTGCAAAGCATCTCAATATAGATATACTTTGCGGCGGATTGCTTGCCCGACCGGACTCTACGCTCCGACTGGTCTGCTGCGCCCGCCTGATCTTGCCGCCATGGAGATCATTCCTGCCGCCCCGTTGAGTTCCCGGTAGTGCCCGGTCTGCTCGTCGATAAGCGCCGCTAGAGCATGCACCCCCGGCGAGATCGACGTGGCGGACATCAGAATCCCGCAACGAGCGGGACGGCAGCACCCCGAGCGAGAGAAGCATCCGAAGCCAGGGCTACTGTCCGGCATGTGGACACGCCCATCACCGCCGAGGACCTGGCACCCGAGGAGCTCGAGGCGCTCCGCGCCGCTGGCGCGTGGTATGCCAAGTACCACGCCGCGCGCATCGCCGAGCTCGCCGACGACCCTTCGGCATACGCGGAGCACAA
Source organism: uncultured Solirubrobacteraceae bacterium (assembly GCA_963711985.1). Taxonomy (GTDB): domain Bacteria; phylum Actinomycetota; class Thermoleophilia; order Solirubrobacterales; family Solirubrobacteraceae; genus Palsa-744. The sequence goes on from CAVQGG010000011.1 coordinate 330,452, forward strand.
GCGCGAGAAGTTCCTCACGCTCGTCGCGGCGCTGCGAAAGCTCGGCTTTGAGATGGCGCTCCCTGACGCGCTGCGCGCCGACGAGCGCCAAGCGGCGTAGCTGACCAAGTTCCTGAGCGGCACGTGCCGGATGGTACGGGTACGGCTCGACAGGCTGGTTGGCCTAGCACGCGTACTCGCTTGAGTCAGGCGGCGTTCGAGGGAGCATGACCTCCGTTGCCAAACGCCCGTTCGACGAACGCCGCCCCGTTGGACGGGTCGGGCGCGTAGTGGCGGTAGATCTCGGTGGTCTTGGCGTCGGCGTGGCCTATCCACTCCTGGATCGCGCGCAGCGGGGCGCCGGCGGCGGCCATCTGCGTGCCGAAGGTGTGGCGGAGCTCGTGGAAGGTGATCTCGTGTACGCCCACCTCGGCGAGGGCATCCTTGAAGCGCTTGCGCATCTTGGAGGGGTCGAGGACATGCCCGGTGTCGGGATGGCAGAAGACGAGATCCCTGTCTGCGGGAAAGCGGGAGCGTCGCCGTAGGTGTTCGAGCTCGCGGGCGAGCCGTGCGGCCATCGGGGCCCGAGGCCGAACGCGAGCACGACGGCAAACGGAACCCTATTGGAACCTTGGCCCTCCGACCGAGCCCAGTCGCCCCATGAAAAAACCCCGCCTGAGCGGGGTTTTTCCTCATAGCGGGGGCGGGATTCGAACCCGCGACCTTCGGGTTATGAGCCCGACGAGCTACCAGACTGCTCCACCCCGCGTCGCTTCTTATGTTCTAGCAAAGAACCGCACAAGAGGCGGGTTTCGGGGGCGCGGAGGCGGCTGGCGTCAGAGCGCCACCGCTCCCCCTCGGATCCAGCTGAGCGGCGGTGGGCTTGAACGCTTCTACGCCGTGTTGTCGCTTGGGGGACGGCGCAGCACCTCTTGGATTCGCTCCGTCTCTTCGTCTTCGAGCGCCCAGTCTATCTCCCGGTAACGTCGTTCGATCCGTTCGATCGCCTGCTCGGTGGCCTCGTTGGCCGCCTTCACCGCCACGTCCCGTTCGGCCTCAGCTGCTCTGCGCGCAGGGTGGTCGTGCACGAGCGCCAAGTCGATTGCCCGGTAACGTCGTTCGATCCGTTCGATCGCCTGCTCGGTGGCCTCGTTGGCCGCCTGCACCGCCGCGTCCCGTTCGGCCTCAGCTGCTTTGCGCGCAAGGTGGTAGTGCCTTCGCGCCGGATCAGCCGCTGCTTCTTCGGCGGCCACCTGCTCTGGTGCTCCGTGTCCGCTCTCGGCAAGCTCTGCTTCGGCCCGTCTTTGTTCGCGGGATGCGGCTACCCGAGCCTTGTGGCGTCGCCGACGCGCCACCAGGCTCAGGACCGCCGATCTGAGCAACTCGTACCAGACGATTGCAACGAGCCCGTAGAGGATCGCAAGGCCCAGCGAGAAGCTGACGGTGATGACTGCGCTGATGGCGGTCGCGCCCACTTCGCCGCGTCCGTCAAGTGGACGCAGCGTGCTTCGGCTGCGCCAGCGCATTACGCGGCGAGCTGCTCGGCCTGACCCTCGCTGGGCTCGCCCTCCAAGCGCCGCACTCCCTCCGGACGGGGTCTTCGGGCGCGGCCATCGAGCCTAGCCGTCGGAAGACTCGTCGGGCTTCTGCCGCTTACGACCCTTCTGGTCGGTGCGCCCCGTGCCGATGCACTCGCGGCAGACGATCCACTTGCCCTCCAGACCCGCTTCGGGCGACCACCACGTCCACCCCGCACCCTTGCACGCCCGGCATCGGTCCTTCTCGGCTATCTGTCTATCGGCCTGGGCCATCGCGCCCGAGCATACCCCGCCCGCGCCGCCCCGAGGAGATAGGACGGGCTCCCGCTCTCCCGATAGCGAGCGTCGGCGCCGGCGCGCACCGACCCTCACGCAGCGAAGAACCCCGCGATTCGCAGGGCCTCCGCTCAGAACGCCACCGGCTTCCCGTCCCTGAAGAACCCGCCCGTGGGCCCGTCATCGGGGAGGGTCGCCAGCCACACGATCCCCGCCGCGCCGTCCTGCACCGGCTTCTTCGCGCCCATCGGCCCGCCCATGTCCGTGTTGACGAACCCCGGACACGCCGAGTTGACCAGGAATCCCGTCGGCCTTCAGCTCCGTCGACAGGATCCGCGTCATCGCGTTCAGCGCCGCCTTCGAAACGCGATAGCCCGGCGACCAGCCGCCCATCTCCGCCACGCCGCCCATGCCGCTCGACACGTTCGACGATCCGCGGGTGCTCGCTCTCGCGCAGCAGGCCCAGCAGCGCCACCGTCAGACGGTAGGCGCCGAAGAAGTTCGTGTCCAGCGCTCGCTGGATCGCGTCGAAGTCCGGGTCCACGCCCGCCACGCCGAAGTCGCTGCCGATGCCCGCGTTGTTGACCAGCACGTCCAGCCGTCCCAGGATCCGCGCGCACCCGCTCGGCCGCCGCCGCGATGCTCTGCGGGTCGGCCACGTCGAGCGTCAGCGGCGTGACGCTCGCGCCCGTGCTCTCCGCCAGCTCGCGCGCTGCCGCGGCCGCCTTCTCGCCGTCGCGCGCGCTCAGCAGCACCTCGTACCCGCGCTCGGCCAGCTGGCGCGCCACCTCCCTGCCGATCCCGCGGTTGGCGCCCGTCACCAGCGCCACGGCGCCGTCCCCCTGCCCGCTCATGCGTCCCCCTGTCGCTCGTGTCATCGCACACACCTCTAGCATGCCGCGCGTGCGCGTCGCCGTCGTTGACATCGGCACCAACTCCACCCGCCTGCTGATCGCCGACGTCGACCCGGACGGCGGATCGGTGCAGCGAGCTGCTCCGGCGCTCGCAGGTCACGCGCCTCGGCGCACGGCGTCGACGCCGACGGCTCGCTCTCCGAGCGAGGCCGTCGAGCGGGTCTTTCGCACGCTCGAGGACTACCGCGCCGCGATCGACTCCCACGGCTGCCAGCGCCAACCTCGCCGTGCTCACCTCCGCCGTGCGCGACGCCGCCAACGGGGCCGACGTTCGCCGCGCGCGTGCGCGAGGACTTTGGCCTCGACGCCCGCGTGCTCAGCGGCGACGAAGAGGCGCAGCTCACGTTCCTCGGCGCGATGGCCGGCCGACCGATCGAGGGAGGCGAAACACGGCCCGGAGGGCTGGGTCGGCAAGCCGCCACCGAGCCGACCGTCGTGATCGACATCGGCGGCGGCTCCACCGAGTTCGTCGTCGGCAGTCGGCCGCGACCGCCGGCTTTCACGTCTCGCTGCCCGTCGGGGTCGTGCGCATGAGCGAGCGCCACATCCACTCCGACCCGCCCGCCCCGCACGAGCTCCAGGACCTCGCCCTGGACGTCCGCACCACGCTCCTCGAGGGACTCCCCGCCGAGGAGCGCGCCCCGTCAAGCGCGGGATCGCCGTCGCCGGCACCGCCACCTCGGCCGCCTCCATCGACCAGGAGCTCGACCCTTACGACCCCGCCCGCGTGCACGGCTACACGCTGTTCCTCGGCACCGTCGAACTGCTGCTCGCCCGCCTGGCCGACATGACCGAAGAGGAGCGTCGCCGGGTCGTCGGCCTGCACCCCGACCGCGCTCCCACGATCGTCGCCGGCATGATCCTGCTCGGCGAGGCCCTGCGCGCGTTCGAGCTCGACGAGGTCGAGGTCTCCGAGCACGACATCCTGTACGGGGGCTGCCGCCTGGCCGGGCTCGCCCACGCCGGATAATCGCCGCCGACGGCGCCCTGCTGACGGATCTCCGATCGGTCGCCGGCCTCGGGTAACCCGCCAACGCGCCGTCAACGCAACAACGAACGCCCGCCCACGCACGGCCCCCCGGGCCGTGCGCCCCTAAACGTTCAGGCCAGGTTCGACTTGCGCGGGTACGCGACGCTCGGGTCGGTCAGCACGTTGACCAGCGCCGGCCGGCCCGCCGCGAACGCGCGCTCCAGCGCCGGCGCGCAGCTCCTGCCGGGCGCTCGACCAGCTCGCCGTGGCCGCCCAGCGCCTCGACCACCTGGTCATAGCGCGTGCCCGGCCGCAGGTCCGCCGCCACCGAGTAGCCGTAGAGGAACTCCATCGGGTGCTTCTCCAGCGCCCAGATCCCGTTGTTGCCCATCACCCCCACCACGTTCACGCCGTGGCGCGCCAGCGTGTCGAAATCCATGCCCGAGAAGCCGAACGCGCCGTCGCCGAGCAGCAGCACCACCTGGCGCTCGCGGTCGCGCGAGCTTCGCCGCCAGCGCATAGCCCGGCCCGGTGCCCAGGCAGCCGAACGGCCCCGGGTCCAGCCAGCAGCCCGGCTGGTAGCTGTCGACCACGCGCCCCGCGTAGGACACGAAGTCGCCGCCGTCGCCGATCACGATCGCGTCGCGCTCGAGCACCTTCGCGAGCTCCGCGTACAGCCGCATCGGATGCAGCGGCGCCCGATCGTCCTCCAGCTCCACCCGCTCGGCCTCGCGCCGCTCGGTCTCGGCCGCGCGCAGCTCGGAGATCCAGCGCTCGCTCGCCAGCGCCTTCGCCCCCGCCGCCACGCGCAAGTCCGCGAGCGTCGCGGCCGATCGCCCCGTAGCACTCCGCCGCCACCGCGCGCGGATGGCTGCGCTCCGGTTCGGCCGCGTCGATCACCACGATCTCCGTCTCCTCGCCGAACGCCCCGCCGAAGCCCAGGCGGAAGTCCATCGGCACGCCCATCACCAGCGCCACGTCGGCGCCCTTCAGCGCCTGCGAGCGCGCGCGCGAGAAGAACAGCTCGTGGTCGGCCGCCACGCACCCGCGCGCCAGGCCGTTGAGGAACACCGGGATCCGCAGCGTCTGCGCCAGCTCCGCCAGCGCCTCCTCGCCGTGCCCCCAGTAGAGGTCCGTGCCGGCCATGATCACCGGGCGCTCGGCTCCCCGCAGCAGCTCGCCGGCGCGCTCGATCGCCCCGCCGAGCGCTCCGCCTCCCGTCCGCACCCGCGGCTCGGCGGCTGCTGTCCGGCCTCCGGCTCGGGCGCCTCCATGAACACGTAGTCGAGCGGGAAGTCCACGAACGCCGGCCCGCCGTGCGGGGCGCAGCGCGGCAGCGAACGCGTCGTCCACCAGGCCCGGGATCTCCTCCGTGCTCTCCGCCGTTGCCGCCAGCTTGGTCAGCGGCCGCACGAACGGCACGTGGTCGATCTCCTGCAGCGAGCCCTGCCCCCAGCGCAGCGCCGGCGCGCGGCCGCCGAGGACCACCATCGGCGAGTGGTTGGCCTGCGCGGAGGCCATCGCGCTCATCCCGTTGGTCACGCCCGGCCCAGCCGTCAGCGCGCACACGCCCGGCTCGCGCGTCACCTTCGCCCAGCCCTCCGCCGCAAACGCCGCCGTGGACTCGTGGCGCACGTCCACGATGTCGATGCCCTCCTCGCGGCAGCCGTCGTAGATCGAGAACAGGTGCCCGCCCGACAGCGTGAACAGCTTGCTCACGCCGTGGGCCTTCAGCCGCCGCGCCACCAGCCGCCCGCCGTGGAACGTCCTGGTCTCCTGCGCGCTCGGCGTGGACATCGCGCGCGACTCTACCCGTTCACAGCTCGCCGGATATGCCCGGGGTGGGATTCGAACCCACATGCCCTCGCGGGCCATCGATTTTAAGTCGATTGCGTATACCGATTCCGCCACCCGGGCCGGGCCGCGGCGGTCAGTCTATGCAGCCCGAATGGCCCGCGCGACCGCGACTGGCGTCGCAGGAGCGCAACTTTCGCGGTGCTACCGTGTCGTAGGTAGCGACAGCAGCTATCGGACTGTCCATGGAGGTTTCCGCACTAACACATCCGAGCAGCATCCCGGGCCTGCGCGGCCCGTCGCCGCTGCTGCGCCTGCAGTCGGACGAGCGCCTGATCGCGCTGACCCGCCGCGGCCAGCACGCCGCCTTCGAGACGCTCTGCTCTCGCTACCAGACGCGCCTGCTGTCCTTCTGCCGGCACATGCTCGCCTCGCGCGAGGACGCCGAGGACGTCCTGCAGGAGGTGTTCGCCGCCGCCTTCAACGCCGTGCTCGCCGACGAGCGCGAGATCAACGTGCGCCCGTGGCTGTACCGGATCGCGCGCAACCGCTCGCTCAACCACCTGCGCCGCGCCTCCGCCATCGGCGTGGACTCGATGGACGTGCACTTCGCCGAGAACGGGCTCTCGACCGGCGACCAGGTCATGCGCCGGGAGAGCTTCCGCGAGCTGCATCGCCGACGTCCACCAGCTGCCCGAGACCCAGCGCACCGCGCTGCTGCTGCGCGAGATCGACGCGCTCTCCTACGAGCAGATCGCCCAGGCCATGGAGACGACCGTGCCGTCGGTCAAGTCGCTGCTCGTGCGCGCCCGCATCTCGCTCGCCGAGGCCGCCGAGGCGCGCAAGCTCAGCTGCGAGGAGGTCCGCCTCGAGCTCGGCGAGGTCGCCGAGGGGCTGGCCAAGCTGAGCACGCCCGCGCGCCGCCACGTGCGCGGCTGCGAGCGCTGCGCCTTCTTCAAGAAGCAGCTCAAGGACAACAACCACGCGCTCGCCGCGATCATGCCCGTCGGCCCGCTGCTGCTCGTCAAGAAGCTGCTGCTCGCCAAGCTCGGCTCGACCGCCTCGGCCGGCGGCGCGCACGTCGCCGGCGGCGCCGGCGCCACGGTCGGGCCGGCGACCGCCACCGCAGGGCGCCGGAGCAGCGCAGGGCGGCGGAGCGAGCGTCGCCGGCGGCCTCATGACCGCCGGCGCCGGCGCCCTCGCCACCAAGGCCGTCGCCGGGCTCGCCGCAGCCGCGATCGTCACCGCCGGCGCCGTCGCCGCCGACCACGCCGTGGTCGTCCACCACCATCCGCGCGTCGTCGCCTCCGCCTCCACGAGCGTCCCCGTCGTCCACTACGCCAGCGAACCCGTCGTCGTCCACGAGCGCTCCCAGCCGATCAGCGCCGGGGGCTCGGCCGCCCACGCGGCCGCCGTGGCCGCACACCCGCTGCGCCACAAGAGGACCACCAAGGCGGCCAAGGTCGCTCCCGTGGCGCCCACCAGCCCCGCCTCCTCCACCCCCGCGACCGCTCCCAGCGCCGCCCCCGGCGCCCCGCCGGCCGAAGCCGCCGACCCTCAGCCGACAGTGCAGGTCACCGAGGTCACCACCGAGACCACCGCGCTTCCCGCCGCCACCACGACCGGGGCGGCCGTCCACGACCTCGGCGACCGACAACCACGACCCCCGCCACCACGCCACCACCCGCCACCACGCCGCCATCCGCCGACCGACGCCACGCGCCCGCCGCCGGCAGGCGAAGCCGTGCCCGTCCCCGACAGCGACGCCCGGCGCCGGCCGGGCGAATCTCCGGCCACCGGGGCCACGGCGAACAACGGCGGGCACCGCCGGCTGCGCCCGCCGGCGCGACAGGCCCGGCTAGCCGAACGTAAAGGTCTTCAGCGGTCGCAGCAGCACGCCCGTGGTCGCCACTTCCAGCGGCGAGGTGATCTCGGAGCTGGCCGTCGGCGAGGTGAGCATCACGATGTCCACGCCTTCGCGCGCACCCGGCCGCGTTCGGGCAGCAGCAGCACGTCGCGTCCGTACATCGCCCGCCCTTCCACGATCGGCCGTGTAGAGGACCTCGTAGCCGCTGCAGGCTGTTGTGATCGTCGCCTTGCCCTCGCCGCGCAGCACGAAGCCCGGAGTCCGCTGGCTCAGCGCGCGCGATGTAGCCGGCCGCGTACAGCGGCAGCTCGCCCGACAGTTCGCCCGCGTAGGCCGGCAGCCGCAGCGGGTCGACCGCAAAGGAGTACTTCAGCGCGCCGTCCGGCCGCGGCTCTGCACCTTGACGTAGCCCCCCGGGTCGGGCGCCACGCGGTACAGGCCGCGGTAGCTGAAGCTGAACGGGACCCTGCCGCCGTGCGAGTAGCGTGGCGTTCTCGAGCGTCAGCGCCGCCGCCACGATCGCACCGCCAGCGCGCACCGCCCGCCGGCGATCGCCGCCGCCGCGCGTCAGCCGCGACGGCGGCGTGCCAGCGCGGGCGCGAGCAGCCGCCCGAGCGTCGGCCCGTACTCGGGCTTCATCGGCACTGCGGCCATCGCGTCAGGCGATCATTCGCCGATCGAGAACAGCGCCTCGAGATCGTGGCGCGAGTACGCCGCGAACGCGACCATCGTCTGGGTGCGCATCACGCCCGACAGGCCGCCGATCTGGCCGGTCACGACGTCCGCCAGCTGCTCGTGGTCGGGCACCCGCACGATCGCCACGAAGTCCCACTCGCCCGTCACCGAGTAGGCCTCCGCCACGCCGTCGATGTCCGCCAGCGCGCCGCCCAGGCGTCGACAGCGCGTCGCGCTCGGCCTCGATCAGCACCACCGCGTTGGTCATCGTCATCGCCCGACCATCATAAGGTCCCGCTCACGGCTCCGGCTCGCCGTGCCGCTGCAGGCCGAGCCCGACCAGCAGGCCGAGCGCGCCGCCGGTGACGCCCGCCAGCCAGCTCGCCTCCGGAGCAGCGCGAACGGGATCGCCAGCAGCAGCGCCGCGATCGCCCCCGCGCCCAGCAGGTCGCCCTCGTAGTAGGCGCCGCGCGCGCGGCCGACTGCAGGTCGGGGGCCGCCCACGCGGCCAGCAGCGCCAGCGCCGCGCGCGTTGCCGCCGCTGACGATCGGGTCGGCGTACACCGCGCTCGCCACCAGCGCCCCCGTGGCGCCCGCGCCGAGGAACAGCGCGAGCACCAGCCGCCGGCCCGTGGCGGCGCTCGAGCAGCCAGCCGAAGATCGCCGATCGCGACGAGCGCGACGAACGCGTACACGCCGTCGATGTAGGCGAACTCGCTGCGTGAACAGCTTCCACCAGTCGCCGTGCAGCGGGCCCGATGATCGCCATGTTCGGCGTACAGGCGCGGTTCGGCGTGCGCCAGCCGACCCACGCCCCGCAGCTGGCCGCCACCAGCGCGATCGTCGCGTACGGGCGCTCGCCGCCCAGCGGCCGACCGTGCCCGGCGCGGGCCGCGCGCGCGGACGATCGCGCACGCGCGACGGGCCTGGAGCGCGCAGCAGCGACGCGAGCCGCGCCGCGACCGCGGCGGGCGCGGGCGGGCGCGTTCGCGCGCGGCAGCTTCGGCGCGCGCCTGCGCAGGCGGTTGCCCGCAGTAGGGGCACTCGGTGATGTACGGGCTGACCTCCGATCCGCACTGCTTGCACACCACGAAGAGGTCGGCGCCGGAGGTCATCGTCGATCCATTCTAAGGACCTCCCGACCCCGGCCCGCGCGCCTCTGGAATACTCAGGCCCATGAACCTCGGATACGACCAGAAGCTCTACATCCTCGCGTTCGACCACCGCGGCTCCTTCCAGAAGAAGTTCTTCGGGATCGAGGGCGAGCCCGACTCCGAGCAGACGGCGATCATCGCCGACGCCAAGCACCTCATCTTCGAGGGCATGCTGCAGGCCGTCGGCGCCGGCGCCGACCCGTCGGTGACCGGCGTGCTCGTCGACGAGCAGTTCGGCTCGACCGTGCCCGCCGAGGCGCGCGAGAAGGGCCTGAAGCTCGCGATGCCCGCCGAGCGCTCGGGCCAGAACATGTTCGACTTCCAGTACGGCGAGGACTTCGGCGAGCACATCGAGCGCTTCGACCCCGACTTCACCAAGGTGCTCGTCCGCTACAACCCCGACGGCGACGCCGCCGCCAACCGCGAGCAGCTCGGCAAGCTCAAGCGCCTGAGCGACTGGCTGAAGGAGCACGAGCGCAAGTTCCTGTTCGAGCTGCTCGTGCCCGCCGAGGACGCCCAGCTGCAGTCGGTCGGCGGCGACAGCGACCGCTACGACGCCGAGCTGCGCCCCGAGCTGATGCGCCGCGCGATCGCCGAGATCCAGGACGCCGGCATCGAGGTCGACATCTGGAAGATCGAGGGCGTCGAACGAGCGCTCCGACTGCGAGATGCTCGTCGCCCAGGCCCGCTCCGGCGGCCGCGACGGCGTGGTCTGCGTGGTGCTCGGCCGCGGCGCCGACGACGCCAAGGTCGACCACTGGCTGACCCAGGCCGCCCCCGTGGACGGCTTCATCGGCTTCGCGATCGGCCGCTCGATCTGGTGGGACCCGCTGAAGGCCTACGTCGACGGCAAGATCGAGCGCTCCGCCGGCGCGCGCAAGATCGCCGAGAACTACCTGCGCTTCGTCGCCGTCTACGAGCGCGCCAAGGCGCCCGTCGTCCTCGCGCGATGCAGCCGCGATGAAAATGCGACAGAGCCTCGCCGACTGGGAGCAGGCGTTCGTCAAGGAGATCTCGCTCGACCGCCGCCGGCGCGCCTCGCTGCGGCGCACCGCCGAGCAGCGCGCGCTCAAGCGCGAGGCCGACAAGCGTCACAAGCGCGGCTCGGTGCGCTTCGTGCTGCTCGTGCTCACGCTGATCCTGACCGCGGTGATCGTCACCGTGGTGATGTTCCGCACGCTCTACCTGCTGCTGGGCTGAGACCGGCCTGCCGGGCGTGACGGCGCCGCGTCGGCTGGGGCTGCGGAGCACGACGGGCAGGCCTAAGCGCTGTCGCCGAGCTCGCGCAGCGAGCTCGTCGACCTCGGCCGGCGTGCTCTGGCGCCGCGCCGTCCTCGCTCGGCCGTCGCCGTGCCGGCTTCGCGGTGGATCTCGAGGTAGATCTCCTTGCGGAACACCGGAACCTTCTGCGGCGCCTGGATGCCGATGCGCACCTTCTCGCCCATGACCGAGAGCACCGAGACCTCGATCTCGTCCCCGATCATGATGCTCTGGTTGGACTTGCGCGTCAGAACCAGCATTGGGTGCACCTTCCTCTTTGCCGACTGGCGACCCGGCGCGACCCCCAGACCGCCGGTGCGCCAAGCATAGTCACAGGACCGGGGGAACGCGATCCCGACTATCGTCGGCGAACTGCCTGCCGAGCTACGCGTCGCCGGGCTCCCGCGGCGGGCGCGGCGCACGCGCTGCCGCGCCACGCGGGCCGCTTGCGCTAGTCTCCCGGACCGTCGATGCCCCGTAAATCTCTGCGCCCGCACCTCAACCAGATCCGCGCCTGGGTGCGGCAGGGCCGCACCGACGCCTGGGTCGCCCACCAGCTCGAGGTCACCGTGCGCGACATCGAGCAGTTCAAGCGCCAGAACGAGCTCGTCAGCGACGAGGAGGCGCCCGAGGGCACCGGCGCCGGCGACTACCCCGAGGAGATCGACCTGCGCGCCGAGGACGACGCGCTGATCGCCGCCGAGCTCGAGGCCGCCGAAGCCGAGGCCGAGCGCGCCAGGGCGCGAGGCCGAGCAGCGCCGGCGAGGACGACGAGGAGCGACGAGGACGCCGCGAGCCCGCACCCGCCGCCGCAGCCGCCGCGGCGGGCGCGGCCGGCGCTCTCGCAGCCCGCAACACGCGGCCCCGCTGGAGGGCACCTTCGACCACGGCGAGGAGGGCTACGGCCTGTGGCTCGACCCCGCCATCCAGGAGAACCCGATCTACGCCGAGCACTGGGCCGGGCACCGGCCGGTCGAGGTCGCGGTCGAGGAGGACCGGATCGTCATCCGCCGCGTCGGCGAGGACGAGTAGGACCCCGCACGCGGCGCTGGACTCCCGATCGGCCTGCGTCCTTACCCCGTCCGGGGCACCGCGGTCGCCGCGCGCAATCCCGCTGAGCGCTAGGCCCTGATCTCCGGCGCCCGCCGGCGTAGTCGGCGGCCTCGCGCAGGTAGCGCGCGAACGCCGCGTCGACGACCACGCCCGCCTCCCACGCCCAGGGATCCTCCGGGCGCGAGCTTCATCGCCACCTGCAGGCACCAGGCGGTGCCCGCTCGTAGAGCTCGACGAGCTCCTCCGCCGAGAAGCGCCCGCCCAGGCGCCGGCGCAGCTCGGCCACGAGCGCGTCGGTCACGCGCTCCAGCAGCGGCCCGCGCTCCGCCGGCGCCGCGCTGCAGGCGGCGCTCGCCCTGCTGCCACTGGTAGATCGCGTTCTCGAACGACACCGGCCGAGGCTAGCAGCGGCGACTCGCGCCGCCGGCGCCGCGTGGGCGCCATCGCGGTCAGTTGTCGGGCAGGCCGCTGACGACGTAGGGCTGCTCGCCCCGCTTCATCATGCCCAGCTGGCGGGCCTCCGCTTCGAGCGTTCCCTGCGCGCCGAGCGCTTCGTGCTGGCGCGCGAGCAGCCTGTGTTCGCGTTCCAGCGCCGCCACCAGCGCGCGCTGTCGCGGCGGGACTGGCGCCAGGTCGAGAGCATGTGCACGCCGGCGCTCAGCGTACAGGTACGAGCGCAGGCGCGAGCAGCACGCACGCACAGCGATCCCAGCGCACGCGCCCCACACCGGTCCCAGCGCTACACGTGTCCCCGGGGGCGACTCGCGTCCGCGCGCGGGCATGCCGCTCGATTCGCGCCGCGCGGCAAGCATCCTGCCGGCGACGCAAGCGCCTGCGCGGAGCGCTAGCGCGCCGCGCGAACGCGCTGCGCCCGGGGAACTGCGCGTCGTCGCCCAGCTGCTCCTCGATGCGCAGCAGCTGGTTGTACTTGGCCACCCGGTCCGACCGCGACGGGGCGCCGGTCTTGATCTGCCCGCAGCCGGTCGCCACCGCGAGGTCGGCGATCGTCACGTCCTCGGTCTCGCCCGAGCGATGGCTGATCACCGCCGTGTAGCCGGCCTCGCGCGCCATCGCGATCGCCTGCAGCGTCTCTGTCAGCGTGCCGATCTGGTTGACCTTGATCAGGATCGAGTTCGCCACGCCCATCTCGATGCCGCGCGCCAGGCGCTCGGTGTTGGTCACGAACAGGTCGTCGCCGACCAGCTGCAAGCGCGAGCCGAGCCGCTCGGTCAGCGTCTTCCAGCCGTCCCAGTCCTCCTCGTCCATGCCGTCCTCGATCGACACGATCGGATAGCGCGCCGCGAGGTCGGCCCAGTAGTCGGCCAGCTCGGCGGCGCTCAGCGTGCGGCCCTCGTGCTCGAGCACGTAGGCGCCGTCGCGGTAGAGCTCGCTGGTGGCCGGGTCGAGCGCGATCGCCACGTCCTCGCCCGGCCGGTAGCCGGCCGCCTCGATGCCCGCGACCAGCATCTTCAGCGCCTCCTCGTTGGAGCTCAGGTCGGGCGCGAAGCCGCCCTCGTCGCCCACCGCCGTCGCCAGCCCGCGCTCGTGCAGCGTGCGTTTCAGCGCGTGGAAGACCTCGGCGCCCATGCGCAGGCACTCCGAGAACGTCTGCGCGCCGCAGGGGACGACCATGAACTCCTGGAAGTCGACCTTGTTGTCGGCGTGCGCGCCGCCGTTGAGCACGTTCATCATCGGCACCGGCAGCACCCGCGCGGCCTCGCCGCCGAGATAGCGCCACAGCGCCAGCCCCTCCTCGGCCGCCTGCGCGTGGGCGGCGGCCAGCGACACTCCGAGGATCGCGTTGGCGCCCAGCCGCGACTTGTTGGGCGTGCCGTCGAGCTCGATCAGCGCGCGGTCGAGCGCCTCCTGGTCGGCGGCGTCCATGCCCCTGAGCGCCTCGGCGATCTCGCCGTCGACGTTTGCCACCGCGCGCGTGACGCCCTTGCCCTGCCAGCGCTCGCCGCCGTCGCGCAGCTCGGTCGCCTCGAACTCGCCCGTCGAGGCCCCCGAGGGCACCGCCGCGCGGCCCTGGGCGCCCGAGCGCAGCCCCACCTCGACCTCGACCGTCGGGTTGCCCCGGCTGTCGAGGATCTGGCGGGCGTGGATTCGCTCGATCTGGCTCATGCGGCAGGCTTCACACTCAGCGTCGCCAGCCGAGCCGGCGCCTACTCGATCGCACTGACGGGCACCGCGTGCCGGTCTGCTCCGGCGTGCCGTCTACCCGGTGGTGGATGTGCCGGTGGCGGTCGTTTTCGGCGCTTTGTAGGACTTGCAGTCGGCGACCACGTAGCCCGAGCGGCATTCCGTTTTGGCGGTCCACTTCTTTTTGAATTCCTTGACGAACTTGCTCAGCGCCGTCTGCTCCCCGGTGGCGGTCAGCTGCTGTTTGATCGTCGACTGCGCCTGCGCCAGGGTCTGCTGGGTGCCGGGCGTGACGCTCATGACCTCGAAGACGTAGTAGCCGAACGGCGTCTTGACCGGGCCGCTGAGCACGTTCTTGGCGGTCGAGAAGATCGCCGTGTCCAGCGCCTTCTCCTCCTCGCCTTTGACCACTTCCTTCAGCAGGCCGCCGTTGGCCTTGCTCGTCGGGTCGATCGAAACGCTCTTGGCCACGCTCGCGAAGCTCTTGCCCGATTCGACTTCCTTCTTGGCGCTCTTGGCCGCCGCTTCGGTCTTGGTGAGGATGATCTGGACGTTGCGCTTTTCCGGCGTGCCGTAGTGCGACTTGTTTTCGTTGTAGTACTTTGCTATCTGGGCCTGCGTGACCTTGCTCTTGCTCTTGACGATCTTCTTCTGGATTTTCTGCGAGAGCAGGTTCAGCTTCACGCGCAGCAGCAGATCCGAGACCGTCTGCCCGGAGCTGGCCAGGAATTTTTCGAATTCCGACGCTTTGGGGAACTCCTCCGCCTTGATTTTCGCGAATTCCTTCTTGACTTCGGCATCGCTGAGCTTCACGCCCAGCGAGGACGCTTCTCCGAGCACCCACTGCGAGGAGATCAGGAAGCCCAGCACCTCCTTCTGCAGCGATTTGTACTGCGTTTCGCACTCGGACTTCAGCTGCTTGGTCGTCGGGGCGGACTGGCCTTTGGCCGGCTTGGGCGCGGTTGCCGCCAGGTGGGCGATGCACGCCGTGTAGTTCGGCGGTTCGGGGACCACGGGCTTTTCCGTCGTGCCCGCCGAGCTCGAGGACGACGCCACCGCCATCCAGTGGTCGAACGCGGTCTTGGTGATCGGGGTGCCGCCGACCTGCACCACGGCGTTGCCCGGGATGCCGCCGCACGCGGACAGCCCGACGAGGGCAAACAAAACGGCGCCGAGCGCCGAGATGGACCTGAGAGCCTTGGACACGACGCGGGCACTTTAGCGGAAAGCTCCTACGTTGTCCTTAACGAACGCCTAACGGGTTTCTAAGCGGCCTCGCGCACGATCGCCAGCAGCGCATCCGCGGCCTTGACCACGCTGGGGAACCGCTCGGTCCCGTCCTTCGGAACGCGCACAGAGACCTGCGAGCGACCGGCTTCGTACAGCGCATCCGGAAGCTCCTCGCGCAGCCGCCTCGCCCGGGTCGAGTCGAGCTCGATCGGCACGACCGCCAGGCGATCGCCGCGGAAGCTCACCGTCCGCGCCCCCGCCTGGCCGAACTTGATGCGCGCCCGCTGCAGCGCCAGCAGGTTCTCGACCGGCTCGGGCACCGGGCCGAAGCGATCCTCGAGCTCCTCACGCAGCCGCTCGACGTCGGCCACCTCGAGCGCTCCGGCCACGCGGCGGTGCACCTCGATCTTGGCCTGCTCGTAGGGGATGTAGTCGGCCGGCACGTACGCGTCGACGTTCACGTCCAGCCGCACCGGCTCCGACCGCCGCCTTCGGCGGCGGTGCCCCCCACCGCCGATCGATCCTCGCCCTCGAGCTCCGGCTCCGCCGCCGTGACAGCCTCGTCGAGCATCTGCATGTACAGCTCGAAGCCGAGCGCCGCCACATGCCCGGACTGCTCGTCGCCGAGCAGGTTGCCCGCGCCGCGGATCTCCAGGTCGCGCATCGCGATCCTGAAGCCCGCCCCCAGCTCGGTGTAGTCCGACAGCGCCGACAGCCGCTGCGCCGCCTCGGGGGTGAGCGCCGCCGCGGAGTCGTACAGCAGGTATGCGTACGCGCGCTCGCGGCTGCGTCCCACACGGCCGCGGATCTGGTAGAGCTGGGCCAGCCCGAACGTGTCCGCGTGCTCGACGATCAGCGTGTTCGACTGCGGGATGTCGATGCCGGACTCGATGATCGACGTGCACACCAGCACGTCCGCGCCGCCGCGCAGGTAGTCCATCATCACCGACTCCAGCTCCCCCTCGCCCATCTGGCCGTGGGCCACCGCGAAGCGCACGCCCGGGCACAGCGCCCGCAGCCGCTCGGCGGTCTGATCGATCGAGTCGATGCGGTTGTGCAGGAAGAACGCCTGTCCGCCGCGATCGTGCTCGCGCATGATCGCCCGCTTGACGAGCTCCTCCTCGTACTCGCCCACGTACGTCCTCACCGGCCGGCGCCCTTCCGGCGGAGTCTCGATCACGGAGATGTCACGCAGCCCGGCCAGCGACATCTGCAACGTGCGCGGGATCGGGGTCGCCGACATCGAGATCACGTCCACCTTCAGCTTCAGCTGGCGCAGCAGCTCCTTCTGCTTGACGCCGAAGCGCTGCTCCTCGTCGACGATCAGCAGGCCGAGGTCCTTGGCGCGCACGTCGCGCGAGAGCACCCGATGGGTGCCGATCAGGATGTCCACGCGCCCCTCCGCGAAGCCCTTAACCGCGGCTTTCTGCTCGGCCGGGGCGCGAAACCGGGAGACGTGCTCGAGCGTGAACGGATAGTCGGCCAGCCGCTCTGCGAACGTGCCGTAGTGCTGCTGGGCGAGGATCGTGGTGGGCACGAGCATCAGCACCTGCTTGCCCTCGGCGGCGGCCTTGAAGGCGGCGCGCAGCGCAACCTCGGTCTTGCCGTAGCCGACGTCGCCGCAGATCAGCCGGTCCATCGGCCGCGGCGCTTCCATGTCGGCCTTGACCAGCTCGATCGCCTCGCGCTGATCGGGCGTCTCGGTGAACGGGAAGCGCTCCTCGAACTCCCGCTGCCAGTCGGAGTCCGGCCCGAATGCGTGCCCGCTGCGCCGCCTGCGCTCGGCGTACAGGCTGAGCAGCTCGCCCGCCAGCTCCTGCGCGGCCCGCCGCGCCCGCGCCTTCATCGTCTCCCAGCGCGTGCCTCCCAGCTTGCTCAATTGAGGCCCGCCCGGGCGGGTGGGATCCGATCCCCCGCCTGCGCCGACGTACCGCGAGATCTTCGCCAGCTGGTCGGTGGGCACGTACACGCGGTCGTCGCCCTGGTATTCGAGGTACAGGTAGTCGCGCGTGACGTTCGCCACGGTGCGCGTGTCAAAGCCCGCGAAGCGCGCCACCCCGTGGTCCTCGTGCACCACGATGTCCCCGGTGCGCAGTTCCGCGAACGAGCGCAGGGCGCCCCGGCGCGGGCGGGCGGGCATCCAATCCCCGCCGCTGCCGGCCTCCTCCGGGCCGCGTCTGGCGATCGAAGATCGCCCGGCGCGGCGGCGACGCAGCAGCCGGTGCTCGGGGAACACCGCCAGCTTCAGCTGGGGAGCCACGAAGCCCTCCCGCAGCGAGGCCTCGGCAAAGCGCAGCGAGGGCTCCAGCGGTTGGTCGCCGATCGAGGACCGTCCGGCGTCCACCTCCTCGGCCAGCCACGTCGCTTTCATGCGTCCGAGGTTGTAGGCGGCGCGCTCGCCTTCCCCGCGCCGGGGAAACGCCACGACAGTCCTGTAGCCCGAGCGCACGAGCCGCTCGAGCTCCGGCTCGGCCTCGCCCAGCGAACGCGCGGCCGTGTCGGCGGACTGCGCGCGCAGCTGGATCTCCTGGCCGCCCGACAGCGCCGACAGCCAGATCCGCGTGCGCTGGCCCAGCGTCGAGCGGATGCTCTGCGGGCTCACGTACAGGTGGTGGGCGTCCTCGTCCCCAAACGCCGCGCACACGTCGCTCCAGTGGTCGCCGAGGACGGGCTCGAGATCCTCCTCGGCGGCCACCATCAGCTCGGTCTCCCCACCCACCAGGTCCAGCAGCGCGCCAAAGCGCTCGACCGGGAGCAGCTCGGCGATGTCCGGCCGCTCGGAGTCCTCGCCGTCGCCGGCATGTACGGAGCTGCCCAGCTGCTCGGCGGCGATCTCCGCCAGCTCGCGGTGCTCGAGCGCCAGCTCTGCCGCAGGTGCGATCTCGACCTCCTCAACCTCCCCGAGCGAGCGCTGGGTGAACGTCGAGAACCAGCGCAGCGATTCGATCTCCACGTCGAACATGTCCACCCGCACGGCCCGCTCCTCGGTCGCCGGGAAGACGTCCAGCAGCCCGCCCCGCAGTGCGAACTGCCCGCGCTCCTCCACCTGCTCGACGCGCTCGTAGCCCGCGCTGACGAGCTCGGCCGCGCACTCATCCAGATCCAGCAGCTCGCCCACGCGCAGCGTGAACGAGCGTGGCCGCAGCTGCGGGTCGGGCACCTTCTCCGACAGCGCCACCGCGCTGACGACCACCACCGGCTGGTCCGTTTGCGAGAAGTCCTCGCCGGTCCCCTTCGCGCCGAGCAGAGCGTCCAGCGCGGCCACGCGCAGGCCCACCAGATGCGCCGGCGGTGCCAGGTGCGACTCGTACGCGACGCCCCTGGAGGGGTAGTAGCGCACCCGCCGCGGCGCAAGCCACGCACGCAGGTCGCCCGCCAGATCGCGCGCGGCGCGGTCATCGCCGACGACTACCAGCGTCGGCCGTGCCCGCGCGTCGGGGTCGATCTCGGCCAGCGCCGCGATCAGGTACGGGCGCAGCGACCCCGACACGAACGCGTGACCGCCCTCGCGGGCGAGGCGCAGCGTCGGCTCGTCGTCCTGGACGAGCCCCAGCAGCGTGCGCAGGGCTCCGGCGCCCGCGGGCATCAGCTCTCCCGCTCCTGACCCCCGCCTTCGGCGGCGGTGCCCTCGATCTCTGATCGGCCAGCGTCCTGCCCGAGAACCACGCGCTCGACCTGCTCGCACGCACGCTCGACCAGCTCTCGCACCTGCGCCTCGTCCTCGCGGAAGCGCCCGAGCACATAGGCGGAGACGATCTCCGGGTCGGTAGAGCCGGGGCGACCTACGCCCACGCGCACGCGCATGAAGTCCCCGCCGCCCAGCTCGCGCTTGAGCGACTTGAGCCCGTTGTGGCCGGCCAGCCCGCCGCCCAGGCGGGTGCGCACCTCGCCGAACGGCAGGTCGATCTCGTCGTGCACCACCAGCACACGCTCCAACGGGAGCTTGAGCGCGCCGCGCGCCGGGCCGACGGAGCGCCCGGCGTCGTTCATGTAGGTCTGCGGGCACAGCACGGCCACCGATCGAAGCTCGCCCGGCGGGGCGCCGCTGCCGGGCTGGCCGAGCTTCGATCGGTCGCCGGCGTCGGGCGCGCGGACGCGACCCTCGGCGATCCGCCCGCGGAAGCGGTCCCTGGCCCGTCCCAGGCCCCAGCGCTCGACGAGCGCCCGCGCGACCATGAAGCCGATGTTGTGCCGCGTGCCCGCGTACTCGCGGCCGGGGTTGCCCAATCCGACGATCAGCCAGTCGACGGCTCCGCCGCCGCCACCGCCGAATGGGCGTCGCAGGAGCTACTCCTCGCCGGAGGAGCCCTCGGAGCCGGCGCCCTCGGCGGCCGCGCCCTGAGCGCCCTCCTCGCCCACGACCTCCGTCTCGGCTTCGATCTCCTCCTCGGCTTCGGTCTGCAGCCGCGGCGGAGACAGCGTCGCGAGGACCGTCTCCTGCAGGTCGTCGAGCAGCGTCACGCCCTCCGGCGCCGCCAGCGCGGCGAGCATGATCGTCTCGCCGATCTGCATCTCGCCGACGTCGTGGACGATCGACTCGGGGATCGCCGTCGGCAGCGCCTCGACGTTCAGCTCACGCGTGATCTGCTCGAGCACGCCGCCTTCCTTCACGCCCGGCGCCTCCTCGACGCCCGCGAGCTCGAGCGGCACGACCGCATGGATCGCCTCGTCCAGCTTGACCCGCAGGAGATCGACGTGGATGGTCTCGCCGCGAACGGGGTGGCGCTGCGCCTCCTTGAGAACCACCGGCGTGGGTTTCTTGCCATCGACGCTGAGGTCGAGCACCGCGCCCGACCCTGCGAGCGCCAGGCGCAGCTCACGCGCGTCCGCGTCGAAGCCCACCGACTCCGCGCCACCGCCGTAGAGCACCCCGGGCACGCGCCCGTTGCGGCGCAGGCGCCGCGCCGCGCGCGAGCCGGCGGCGTCGCGGCTTGACACGTTTAGCTTGGTCGTGGTGGCGGCCATGAGCGAGTCCAGACTCTAGCAATCGCCGTTCATCGTTCTGCTGCTGTGGCTTCTTCTTCTTCCACTTCGATCCTCGAGCGCTTCGAGCAGGTCCCTTCGTTGTTGATCGGCGCGCTCAGGCCGATCAGCTGCACGTGGATGCCGGCCAGGAAGTTGCCCGTGCGACGCACGTCCACGCACTGCACAACGGGCGGCGTGCCGATGACCGTCCAAGCCAGGCGCGTCTTGCCGGTGGCCCCGAACAGCGAGTACGCGGTGGGAGATTCGAGCTGCAGGATCTTCACGGCACCGGCCCTGCGCAGCCGCGAGTTGCTGGCGTTGGCCTTCACGCCGGCCACGCACGACGGGTTCGTGCGGCAGCCGCTGAGCTGGTCGAGCATGCCATCCACGTTCCCCTTGACCTCCGCCTGCACCAGCATCAGATCGTCGTTGCGTTCAAGGTTCTCCACCGTCAGGAACCGCGCCAGCAGGCCGCTGATCGCGAGGAACAGCAGCACACCGGCGGCGAGCAGCACGCGCAGTGCGAGTCGCCGGCGGCGCGGCAGGCTGAGCCACCATGCGCGCGGACCGCGAGCAGGCGGGCGAGGGGTCGTCGTGGACGGCACTCAGAACAGCTGATTCTCGCCGCCGAACACCTCGCTGACGGAGTCGTCGACGAAGATACGTCGAATCGAGTCGGTCAGCAGCTCCGCGCACGGCAGCACACGGACGTTCTCCGGGCAGCCCGGACCGACGGGGATGGTGTCGGTCACCACGATCTGCTCCAGCGGCGAGCGCCTCAGGTTCTCGAACGCGTTGCCCGAGAACACCGCGTGCGTGGCCGCCGCGAACACCCGCGCGGCACCCTCTTCCGTGACGGTCTTGGCGGCCGCCCCGAGGGTGCCCGCGGTGTCGATCATGTCGTCGACGATCACCGCCGTCTTGCCCCGCACGTCGCCGATCACGTACCCGATCTCGGCCACCTGCTGGGCGGGGCGCTCCTTGTCGAGGATCGCCAGCTCGGCGCCGATCTTGGAGGCGAAGTTCTTGTTCAGCTTGACCCTGCCGGCGTCAGGCGCCACGACCACGAGGTCCGGCAGGGCGAGGTCGGCGAAGTATTGGGTGAGCATGAACAGCGCCGTCATGTGGTCGACCGGCTTCTGGAAGAACCCCTGGATCTGGCCGGCGTGCAGGTCCATCGTCAGCACGCGGTCGGCTCCCGCGGCCTCGAGCATGCGCGCGACCAGCCGCGCGGAGATCGGCTCGCGGGGCGCGGACTTCTTGTCCTGGCGCGAGTAGCCGAACCACGGCGTCACGGCGATCACCCGGTGCGCGGAGGCGCCGACGGCGGCGTCGATCATGAACAGCAGCTCCATCAGCGAGTCGTTCGCCGTAACGCCAGTGTGGGGGTTGCCGCAGGTGGACTGCACGATGAACACGTCCGCGCCGCGGATCGACTCCTCGTAGCGGCAGTACACCTCGCCGTTGGAGAACGTCTTCAGGTCCACCGGGCCGAGGTCGACTTCGAGCTTGTCCGCTATGTCCACGGCCAGCTGCGGGTTGGCGCGCCCGCTGAACAGCATCAGCCGCTTGTTGTAGTCGAACGGCAGGCTCGCCCGCGAAGCCTGGGTGCGCGTGTCCATCGCGCTCATCTCGCCACGCAGTGTAAACGCCCGCGTGCGATCGGTCATCCCGAGCCCCGCTCCCGCTCGGCGTAGCCCTCGAGGTTGCTCTGGCGCTGGCGGGCGATGCCGAGCGCCCCGGACGGGACGTCCTCGGTGATCACCGACCCTGCGCCGGTGTAGGCGCCGTCGCCGACGCTCACGGGAGCGACGAGCGTCGTGTCCACGCCGGTGCGCACGCCCCGCCCGACGGTCGTCCGATGCTTGGCATGACCGTCGTAGTTGGCGGTGATGGTGGCGGCGCCGAGGTTGGTGTCCGCGCCGACGTCCGCGTCGCCGATGTAGGAGAGGTGGGGGACCCTGGCGCCGGGGCCGACGTCGGAGTTCTTGACCTCCACGAAGGTGCCCACCCTGGCGCCCTGGCGCAGCACGGTGCCCGGGCGCAGGTAGCCGAACGGTCCGACGCTGACCCCGTCCTCGAGCACGCAATCCACGAGATAGGAGTGGCGCACGGTGCATTCTCGCCCGATCCTCGTCGCGCCCCGGATCGTGGTGAAGGGCTCGATCAGCGTGTCCTGCCCGATCTCCACGTCCACGTCGATCACCGTGGCGTCGGGGTCCACGATGCCGACCCCCGCGCGCATGTGCCGCTCGTGGATCGCGGCCTGCGCGAGCCTGCGCACGCGCGCGAGCGCCACCCGGTCGTTGACGCCCAGCACCAGCCGCTGGTCCTGCACGACGTACGCCGCCACCGCCGCGCCGTCGGCCCGGAGCTCCTCGAGCACCTGCGGCAGGTACAGCTCTCCCTGCGCGTTGTCCGCGCTCAGCCGCGGCAGCGCATGGCGCAGCGCGTGCGCGGCGAACACGAATATGCCCGTGTTGACCTCCCGTATCTCGCGCTCGGACTGCGTGGAGTCGCCGTGCTCCTTGGTCTCGACGACCCGCTCCACCGCGCCGGCGGAGTCGCGCACCACCCGCCCGTAACCGGTGGGGTCGTCGAGGATCGTGCTCGCCATCGTCGCCGCCGCACCACTCTGGGTGTGGACCTCGATCAGCCCTGTGATCGCCTCCGCGCTGAGGAGCGGCACATCCCCGCTGAGAATCACGATCGGCGCGGCCGGGTCCAGCTCCGAGCCCGCTCCACCATCGAGCTTGGCCATCGCCGCCACGGTCGCGCCGCCGGTGCCGTCCGGGCGCTCCTGCACCGCCAGCTCGACGCCCTCCGGCAGCACCCGCTCGAGCGCCCTCTCCGGGGAGTCCACCACCACGACCCTGCCCGCCCCCGCCTCCAACGCCGCGCGCACCGGCCACAGCACCATCGGGCGGCCGCACAGCTCGTGCAGGACCTTCGGCGTCCTGGAGCGCATGCGCGTCCCCTGGCCCGCGGCGAGGATCAGAACGGTGGGGGCGCTCACGGTTCAGATGCTATTCGCTCGCGGCGCATCCTCATTCGCAGCTGGGGGGCAGGGATTCGAACCCCGATTCTCAGGACCAAAACCTGATGTCCTGCCGTTGGACGACCCCCCAAGGGGAGGCACAAGGATAGTCGCGGCCGGCCGCGGGCGATGAAGGGCGGGCGGGCGAAGCCGATAACCACGATAACCATGAAGCTACGCGCTAGTCTGCCGGTCCTGCAAGTATTCCTGCACTTGCCGCGGGCGACCACAAGAAGCGGGAGCAAGCTGGGCGCCTTGCTGGCTGCGGCCGTGCTGGCCTGCGCCGGCGCTCTCGCCGCGGGCACCGCGCCCGCGGCCGCGGCCTCGCCCCCCTGTCCCGGGGCAAACCTGCAGCCCCGCGCCGCCAACCTACCCGCCGTCGACGCGGCGACGCTGTGCCTGGTCAACCGGCTGCGGATCGCGCGCGGCCTGCGCCCGCTGCGCGCCAATCGGGAACTGGGACACGTGGCCGCCAGCCAGGTCACCAGCATGGTGCGCTGGAACTACTTCGCCGACGTCCGTCCGTCGGGGCAGACGCCGATGTCGCTCGTCGCCGTCACCCGCTACCCGGCGCACGCTGCGCAGTTCGCGGTCGGGCAGAACATCGCGTGGGGCACCGGCAGCTACACGACCCCGGCGCACATCGTGGCGGAATGGATGGCGTCCCCTCCGCACCGCGAAATCATGCTCAGCGGCGAGTACCGCGATGCGGGCGTCGCCGCCACGCCCGCCGTGCCGGCCGTCCTGGGCGCACGCGGCCCGGGCGCCACCTATGCGATCGAGTTCGGCGCGCGGCGCTTCTAGGAGCGCCTGCCCGAGCGGCGGGGCACGCGCCCACCTTCGGCGCCAGCCTCCGACGCGGGCCCGCCGGCCGAGGCGATCCCCAGCACGCGCATCGACTTCAGGCCGAGGCTGAGCTTCTCGCGGCCGTCGCTCGAGCTGACATCCAGCCCTGACAGCTCGCGCACGCGCTCCAGGCGGTAGTAGATCGTGTGGCGATGGGTGAACAGCCGCTGGGCGGTGCCCGCGACGTTGCCGTCGGCCTCCAGGAACGTATCGAGCGTGCGCACGAGATCGGTCTCGTACTGCTCGTCGTAGGCCACGAGCGGCTCGACCGTCTCGGCGTAGAAGCGCTGCAGCTCGCTCGGGTTCTCGCTCATGGCCGACAGCAGCAGCCGGTAGGCGCCCGTCTGGTCGAAGGCGAGCGCCGTGCCGTCCGCCGAGCCCTCGGCGACGTTCGCCGCGAGCAGCGCCTCGCTGGCGGCGCGGGGCAGGTCAGCGGGGTCCTCGGCCACGCGGCTGCGCCCAAGCGCGAACGTATATCCCGCCAGGCTCGCTTCCATCTCGTTCAGCACCCCCTCCACCGCGCGCGCCGCCGCGCCCTCGTCGCCACCGGGCACCAGCACCAGCACCTCCGCGCCGGGAATACCCCCCCGGTCGGACAGCGCGGCGATCGAACGGCTCGCGACCGCCCGCGCTCCCCGCTCGGCAACCGCCCGCACGCGTCCGCGCCAGCCCTCGTCGGTGGGCGCCTGCGGATGGGCCCGCGCGACGAGCATGCTCGCGCCACCCTCGATCGCCAGCGAAAGCCCTCTGGCGCGCTCGAGCAGATCCTCCCGCTCGGTCAGCTCACGGCGCAGGATCCCGCGCAGGAAATCCGCGGAGGCCGTTTCCGAGACCCGCTCGGGTGCCCTCACGCGCTCGACCTCCGAGGCGATCATGGTCAGCAGCAGCCTGCGCATCGAAGCGCTCGGCTCGGTCTTCGCGCGCATGTGCAGCGTGCCCACGACCGTGTCGGCCACGCGCAGGGGCGCGCTGCTCACGCCCTCGCCCTGCGAGAGCAGCGCCCGCTCCTCCGCGGGGGAGCGGGCGGCGACCGCCAGCGTGGCCCCCCAGGCGTCGGTCACCGCAAGGCTCGCCTCGAGCGCCCTCGCGGCCGCCCGCACCACCTCGGGCAGACCCGCCCCCGACTCGACCGCCTCGGTGATCGCGTCCAGCGCCGCGAGGTCTGACACGCCGGTCAGCCCCAGAAGTAGACGGCGGCGAGCGCGCCGACCACCCCGACGCCCACGAGCACCGCAAGCACGTACAGCGACAGCACGGTCGCGGCCAGCCGCTCCCACAGGCGCGAGTAGGACGACCACGCCGGGATCAGGATCAGCCCTGCGAACAGCGCCAGGCTGAACACCCCTGCGCATGCTCCCACCAGCTCGTTGATTGCCGTCCTGCTCATTGGAGCTCGCCGGGGATTGTTACGCACGGAGACGTCGCTAGCTGTCCTGCCCACGTAGGTTGTGAACGCGGCTGATGGGTGGCCGGTTCTCGATGCCGCTGTGTGGTCTGCGCGTGTTGTAGTGCTCGAGCCAGTGTGGCAGGGCTTGGCTGCGGTGATGGTGTGAGCGGTAGCTGAGCCCGTAGGCCCACTCTCTGGCCATCGTCTGGTGGAAGCGCTCAACCTTGCCATTGGTCTGTGGCCGGTAGGGCTGGGTGCGTAGATGCTTGACCTGCCGGGCGGCGAGGAGTTCGTGCAGGGAGCGGTTGCGGGCGTAGCTCCAGGCGTTGTCGCTCATCAGCCGCCTGGTGTTGATCCCTTGGGCTGCGAACCAGTCTAGGGCTCTAGCCACGAATGCTGTGACGGTCTGGGCGCGCTCGTCGCTGTGCAGCTCGACGTAAGCCAGCCGTGAGTGATCGTCGACGATCACGTGCGCGAAGTCATAGCCCGGTTGCTCGAGCATCCTGGCGTAGGTGGTGCTTCGACGGCCGGTGACGCGATGCCCAGGCCGCTGGAAGCGTGCATAGCGGGCGGTGTCCATATGCAGCAGATCCCCGGGGCACGGCCACTCGTAGCGACGAACAGCATCACGGGGAGCTCTCGGCCGTCTGGAGAGGCCGTGGCGGTGCAGCACCTTCCAGACCGTCGAGTGCGGATGGCCGGTCTTCCCCGCGATCAACCGCGGCCCCCAGCCAGTGTGCCGTCGGGCCTCGCAGATCCGCTCCTGGGCGCCAGCGTCCAGCAGGCCGGGAGAGCGACGAGGACGACTGGAACGATCAGCTGCCCACGCCAGAGAGTGTCGCTCTGCCGGCAAAGCGTCGGCATATCGATGCCACCAACGGTGCGCCGTCGCTGGCGAGACGCCAAACCTCCGCGCTGCCCCTCTGAGCGTCACCCCGCTCTCGATCGCCTGGCACAACGCCAGTCGACCAGCTGGTCCGAGCTTCGCTCTACCGTGGATCTGCATCCGGGTCCTCCTAGGAAGTGAGTTCTCGTAGACCCACAGCCTGGGATGAGGCCCGGATGCCTCCTCAACCGTTCACAACGTACGTAGGCACGTCAGCTAGCGGGTTTGCAGCGTGACCGCCCGCGCGAACGCGGCGTCCACCGGCACGGCGCAAAGCGGCGAAGGTCTCCGGCCCGCCAGAACAGCCGCCGCTGCCTGCGCCAGCGCGAGGCCGCTGTCGGGCGATCGCCCGGCGTGCGCGAACAGGCCAAGCACCGTCGGGCCGGAGCCGCTCACCAGCGCCAGCTCCGCCCCAGCCTCGCGCGCCTGCGTGAGCGAGTCGGCGATCTGGGGGCACAGCGACACGGCCGCGCGCTGGAGATCGTTGTGCAGCAGCTCCGTGGCGGCGGGCAACGGCGCGCCGTGCTCGAGTGCGGCGCGCAGCTGCAGCCGGCGCTCCTCCAGCGCGTGCGGCGTGCGCCCCAGGGCGAGCCGGTCGGCCTCGGCGTAGACGGCCGCGGTGGACAATTCGGTGGCCAGCGGCAGCACGAGCACCCCGAACCGCGATCTCCCCGGCGGCAGCTCCTGCAGGTGCTCGCCGGCGCCCGTGGCCAGCCAGCGCCCGGGGGATATCTGGGCCGGGACGTCGGCGCCGAGCTTCCAGGCGAGCGTGCGCAGCAGCTGCTCGTCGCCGAGCCCGGAGGCGTGCCCGACCAGGCGCAGCGCGGCGGCGGCATCGGCGGAGCCGCCTCCCAGACCAGCCGCCACCGGGATCCGCTTGACGATGCTCAGACGCAGCGGCGGGGCCCCCCAGCCTGTGCTCGCCCGAAACGCGCGCAGGGCCACCCCCGCCAGGTTCTCCTCAGGTGCGCCCGGCACGCCGGCGCAGAGGACCTCGTCCTGCTCGCTGCCCGCCGGAGCCGGCTCGAGCGTCAGCTCGTCGGCGAGCGAGATCGACTGCATGACCGTCACCAACTCGTGCCTGCCGTCGCTCGCCCGGACAGGCCCGAGGAAAAGCCCGAGGTTGACCTTCGCGGGGGCGAGCGCGCGGTGGACGCCGGGCGCGAGCGTGCGCTGGACGCTCATAGCTCCAGCAGGCGCGCAAGCGCCCGGAAATCCTCGGGAGCAAGGCGCTCTGCGCGCGCGTCCGCGGGGTGGCCCAGCCGCACCAGCGCCGCTCGCACCTGCTCGCGCGAGCGGGGTGGGAGGGATCTCGACCCGCCGGCCAGGTCGAGCGAGCCCGCGAGGGTCTTTCGCCGGTGCGCGAACGCACCGGCGACGAGCGCGCGCAGCGCCGGGGGTGGGGCCGGCGTCTCGGCGCTCGCGCGATCGCGCCGGCGCAGCCGCACGAGCACAGAGTCAACGTTCGGCACCGGGTGGAACACGGTGCGCGGGATCACCCGCAGCAGCTCCACCTCGCACACCAGCTGGGCGAGCACCGACGGCGCGCCATACGCGCCGCTCTCCGGCCCGGCCGCCAGCCGCTGGCCGACCTCGCGCTGCACCATCGCCACCCATACAGACACGCTCGCGAGCTCCTCGATGCTCCGCAGCAGCAGGCTGGCCGCCACGCCGTAGGGCAGGTTCGCGACGACCTTCTCGGGCCTTGGGTCCAGCGCGGCCAGGTCGATGGCCATGGCGTCGGCCCAATGCACGGTCACGTTCGGGTGAGGGTCGGTCGCGTCGGACAGGGCCTCCCGCAGGCGCTCGTCGATCTCGACCACGTGCACATGCGCCGCCCGCTGCGCGAGGTACTCCGAGAGCACCCCGAGACCGCCTCCGACCTCGAGCACCACGTCCTGCGGCGCGAGCTCGGCCGCACGGCCGATCACCCCGAGGATGTTGGAGTCGATCAGGAAGTTCTGGCCGAGATCGCGGTCGGGACGTACGCCGAACCGGCGCATCCGCCGCAGGCTGGGCTGGACGGGGTCCTTGGCCACGGCGCTCATGCCCAACCGAACACGCGCGCCGCGTTGCGCGCCACCGTCGCGCCCAGCTCCTGGATGCTCACGCTGCGCAGCTCGGCCAGGAAGGCCGCCGTGTGCACGACGAACGCGGGCTGGTTGCGCTCCTTGCGGACTGCCTGTGGAGTGAGGTATGGGGCGTCGGTCTCCACGAGCAGGCGGTCCTCGGGAACCCGCCGCGCCGCGGCGGCCAGTTCCGCTGCGCTCCCGTAGCTGACGTTGCCGGCGAAGGAGATCGCGTAGCCGCGCTGCAGGCACTGCTGGAGCCGGTCGGGCATCGAGAAGCAGTGCATCACCACGCTCACCCCGTCGGCTTCCGCGGCGAGCTGGGCGAGGGTGTCGTCGTCGGCCGCCCTGGAGTGGATCACCAGCGGCTTGCCCGTCTCACGCGCGAGCTCGATCTGCGCTGAGAACGCGCGCTCCTGGTCGGCG
The DNA here is from genome assembly GCA_963711985.1 of uncultured Solirubrobacteraceae bacterium. Taxonomy (GTDB): domain Bacteria; phylum Actinomycetota; class Thermoleophilia; order Solirubrobacterales; family Solirubrobacteraceae; genus Palsa-744. The sequence continues at coordinate 358,920 of CAVQGG010000011.1, forward strand.
CGCGGCGCGGCGTCGCGATAGAAGTCGAGCCCGGTCTCCCCGATCGCCACGCAGCGCTCGTGCGCTGCCAGGGCGCGCAGCTCGGCCAGGTCGGCGTCGTCGAAGCCCTTGGCCGCGTTCGGGTGGCGGCCGATCGCCGCATACACCTGGGGAAAGTCCTCGGCCGCCGCCAGCGCCGCGCGGCACGAGGCCCCGTCGATGCCGACCGTCAGCATGCGCGTCACACCCACCGCCTCGGCCGCCGCTACCAGCTCTGAGTTGGGCGGCTCGCACAGGTCCAGATGGGTGTGGGAGTCGATCACAGGCTCGCGGCGTGGGCGTCCTTTGGAAAGAGCGAGTCGATCGCATCAACTCGCTTGATCGCGCCAGCCCCCAGCTGGGCTCCGGCGAGTGTGCGATCGGGAGCGCCGAGCGCAGCCAGCAGCCGCTCGGCGCTCGTCGGCAGGTAAGGCCACAGCAGCACAGTCACGACGCGCAGCCCCTCGGCGAGGCTGCGCAGCACGCGATCGAGGTCCTCCGCCAGCGCGTCCTCCTTGGCCAGGCGCCACGGCGCCTGCTCCTCCACGTAGCGGTTCAGCCGCCTGACCCGCTGCCAGATCTCATCCAGCGCGACGGTGAGCTCCGCGCGGTCCACGTGCGCTGAGACGCGCTCGGGCAGGCCGGCGAAGTCCTCGGCGAGCACGGGGTCGGGCTCGCCAGCCGGCACCGTGCTGTCGCGGTAGCGCGCGAGCATCCCGATGGTGCGGCTGGCGAGGTTCCCGAGCTCGTTGGCCAGCTCGCTCTCGTAGCGCAGCTCGAACGAGGCCGTCGAGACCGACCCGTCCTGGCCGAACGGCACGTCGCGCAGCAGGTAGAAGCGCAGGGCGTCCGGGCCGTAGCGCTCGATCACGGCGAACGGATCGAGCACGTTGCCCAGCGACTTGCTCATCTTCTCGCCGTCCATCAGCAGAAAGCCGTGGACGAAGATGTGCTCGGGCAGCTCGATCTCGGCGGCCATCAGCAGCGCGGGCCAGTAGACGGCGTGGAAGCGAAGGATGTCCTTGCCGATCAGGTGGTAGCTCGCCGGCCAGAAGCGCTCGGTCAGACCGCCGTCGCCCACGTCCACGCCCGGCGGCGCGGGCGCGTAGGTGAGCGCCGTGTAGTAGTTCAGCAGCGCGTCGAACCACACGTAGAAGACGTGCTCGTGATCCCACGGCACCTGCACCCCCCAAGTCAGCTTGTGCCGCGTGAGCGGGACGTCGCGCAGACCGGAGCGGATGAACGACAGCGCCTCGTTGTAGCGCGAGCGCGGGGCGACGAAGTCCTCGCGCTCGCCGTACAGCCGCTCGAGGCGCTCCTGGAAGGTGGACAGCCTGAAGAAGTAGTTGTCCTCGCGCTCGCGGGTCAGCTCGATGTGGTGGATCGGGCAGCGGTTGCCCTCGTCGATCTCGTTCTCCGCCTTGAAGTCCGCGCAGCGCGGGCAGTACCAGCCCTCGTAGGTCCCCTCGTAGACGTACCCGTTCTCGCGTACGCGCGAGAGCACCTCCTTGACCATCGCTTCATGCTGCGGGTCGGTGGTGCGGATGAAGAAGTCGTTGGTCGCCTGCAGCTGTGGCGCGAGCGCCTTGAAGCGCTCGGCATTGCGGTCGGCCAGCTCCTGCGGCTCGATGCCGAGCGCGTGCGCGGCGTCCGCGACGGGCTCGCCGTGCTCGTCGGTGCCGGTCAGGAAGAACACGTCCTCCCCGCGCTGGCGGTGGTGGCGGGCCATCACGTCGGCGGCGATCGTCGTGTAGGCGTGCCCGAGGTGGGGGGCCGCGTTGACGTAGTAGATGGGGGTGGTCACATAGAACGACATGCTCGGCCCAGGCTACTGTTCCCCGCGCGTGAGTCTCCCGGTAGAGCTCGTTGGCGCCGAGCCCGGTCAGCTTGGCCACCGCCGCGGCCGCCGGTCGCGCCCTGGCGCCGGCGTCGATCAGATCGCGCAGCGCGGCCAGCGCGTCGCTCCGTGGCGCCCGGCCCGGCGGGGCGGCGCCGCACACGAGCACCACCTCTCCCCGTGCCGGAGTCTTGCGGTAGTGGGCCGCCAGCTCGGCGGCGGCCCCGCGGCGGACCTCCTCGTGGAGCTTGGTCAGCTCCCGGCACACCGCCACCGGGCGCGCCGGGTCGTGCGCTGCGAGCAGCTCGAGCGTCGCGGCCAGGCGACGTGGCGACTCGAACGCGACCAGCGTCTCCGTCGCCGCCGCCCAGCAGCGACTGCAGCTCGCCGCGAGCACGCGGCAGGAAGCCGACGAAGCGCCAGCGCTCGGCGGGCAGGCCGGAGGCGACCAGCGCGGTGAGGACAGCGCTCGGTCCCGGCAGCACCTCGAGCGCAAGCCCCGCGGCCAGGCAGCCGCGCACCAGCGCGAAGCCCGGATCGGACACCAGCGGCGTGCCGGCGTCGGAAACCAGCGCCACCACCGCGCCCTCGCCGGATGCGGTCGAGGAGCTCCGCCGCGCGCGCGCATGTTCGTTGTGCTCGTGGAAGCTCAGCAGCCGAGCTGATATCCCGTGGCGGTCGAGCAGCACCCTGGTGTGGCGCGTGTCCTCGCAGGCCACGAGATCGGCGTCTCGCAGCGCGGCGAGGACGCGCAGCGTCACGTCCTCGAGGTTGCCGATCGGGGTCGGGCACACGACCAGCCGCCCGACCGGCGCCTCCGTGAGGGTCATCTCGCAAATATAGGGTCCTGTCGATGGCCAACCGACCGCGACGAGCCTCCGCAGTACACCCGCTACCGCGCCCGTCCGCGGCTGTCACGCCGCGGGGACGAGGGCCTGGGGCAGCCGGGACGACTGACGCAGGCGCCCGCCGGCGGGCGCCGAGATGGGCGCCGCCGAACGGGCCGTCCCGGTGCCCGCGCCGGCTGGCGCCGCTGGATGACCCCCAAGCGCGTCCTGCTCGGCCTGCTCGCGCTCGTCCTCGGCTGGCTGGTGCTGTCGCTCGTCCTGTTCCTCGTCAGCTCGCACTTCGAGCGCACCTCCCTGCCGGCGAACGTCGCCAGCGTGCTCGACCCGTCCGGCTACCCGCTGACATCGGTCAACAACATCCTCGTGCTGGGCTCGGACCGACGCCAGAAGAACAGCAAGGAACCGGGGGCAGAAACCACCGGCTTCGGCCGCTCGGACACGATCATGCTCATCCGCACCGGCGGCGGGCATGCGGCGCGCCTGTCGATCCCGCGCGACACAGTCATCGAAATCCCCGGCCACGGCCTGCAGAAGATCAACGCCGCCCACGAGTTCGGCGGACCGGCGCTGTCGGTCTCGGTGATCAAGCACTGGCTCGGCATACCCATCAACCACCTGGTGGAAGTCAACTTCGAAAACTTCCCGCAGCTGATCGAAGCGATGGGCGGGGTCACGTACACCGGCGGCTGCATCATCTCCAACCTCGACGGCGGCTCGGCCGACGGCGGCTTCACGCTGCGCCTGAGCGCGGGCACGCACCACCTCGACGGCAAGCAAGCGCTGGCGCTGGCGCGCACGCGCGAGAACCTGTGCGCGCCCGGCGAGACCGACATCCAGCGCGAGGAACACCAGCAGGCGCTGTTCACCGACATGAAGCACCAGCTGCTGTCCGTCTCGAGCTTCTTCCGGCTGCCGTGGATCGCCTGGCACGCGCCGCCGGCGATCATCTCGGACATGAGCGGTCCGGAACTGCTCGGGATGTTCGCCGCGCTGGCCGTCACCGGGACGCCGCCCACGCGCGTGCTCCTACCGACCGGGCAGACCACCCTGCCCAACGGCGAAGAAGGCCTGACGATCTCAGAAGAAGCGCGCCGGGCGGACGTCGCCCAGTTCATGAGCGGCTGACGGGCCGGTCAACTCTTGGCTGCGACCGGCTTGGAGTCGGTCGACCTCGGTCGCGCCCTTCTCGGCTTTGCCGTCGGAGGAGGAGGAGGAGGAGGAGGAGGAGGCTCCTGAGGAGGAGGACCCTCCAGACGAGGACTTCTCGGCGGATGACTTCTCCGCAGAGGACTTCTCCGAGGAGGACTGCTCAGCGGCGGCTGCGGTCTCGCGCTGGCGATTGCGCGTGCCGTAGTCGGTGTTGTAGAAGCCTTTGCCCTTGAAGTGAACGGCGGGGGGATGCAGCACGCGCTCCACCGGCACCCCCGTGTCGGGATCGACGGCGAGCGGATCGTCGCTGAAGGACTGCTGGATCTCGAACGTGGTGCCGTCCGGGCGTCTGTACTCGTAGATCGGCATCGGCAGCCGATTATAGGAGTGTCAATCGGTCGGCAAGCGGAGCGTCAATCGGTCAACAGCGCCCGCGCACAGGCGATGCCCGCGTGGATCGTCGAGGTGAAGTCCCGCTCTGGCTCGGTCAGCATCCGCAGCGCAAAGCCGTCTCCGAGAGAGAACAGGACCTCGGCGACGGCCTCGGGCTCGGCGTGCAGTCGCAGCACGCCCTCGCGCTGCGCAGCGGCGAGCATCCCGGCCACCTGTTCGCGCGTGCTGCGCATCAGGCCGGCGTACTCGACGGCGATGTCGGCGTTGCGACGCGAGAGGGTGAACAGCTCGAAGATCAGCGTGACGAAGTCGGGATCTTCGCGCAGGGTCTTCTGCAGGTTCTGGGCCATCAGGTCGATGAAGTCATCGGCGGTCTTGGCGGTCGAGAGCTGGCGCTCGAGCATCTCCAGGCGCAGCTCGCAGTCACGCCGGACCGCCTCGGCGAGCAGCTGCTCCTTGGTGCCGAAGTAGTAGTGCAACAGGCCCCTGGACACGCCGGCCTCGCGCGAGACGTGGTCGAAGGTCGAGCCGGCGGTTCCCCGCTGGGCGACGCTGCGCCGCATCGCGTCGATGATCCGCTGGGCCTTGTCGCCCGACAGCGACCGGGCGCCCCCGTCGGTGGGGCGCGTCCGGGAGCCCGGGTCGTCGGCAACGGCCCGGGCCTCCACGACGGGGGCATCCATGGCGCTCATCGGCTCGGTGCAGGCGCCGAGCTCAGCTGCCGGCGACGCCCGCTGGCGCGGGCGTCTCCGGAGCGGTGGTCGAGCTGTAGTCGAACTCCTCCTCGGCGCCGAACAGGAGGTCGAGCACCTTCGAGCGCAGGCTCTCGCTCAGGGCCAGCGCGAGCACAGCACCGACCACGAGCAGCAGCAGCGAGCGGCCGATCCCGCGGCGGCGACGCACGGGCTTGGGCGGCTCGCGCAGCGAGCTCGAGGCTTCGCGCAGCGCGTACGCCGCCTCCTTGAGCTCGCGCTGGAGCTTGCGATCCTCGAACAGCGCCTGGGTGGCGGGCTTGCCGTTGCTCATGCGCCCGTACGCGCTGCGTGCCGCGCCGTAGGCCGAGAGCAGGTTGGAGCGCAGCTCCTCGTCCTCGACCAGGCGCTGGAGGTACCGGTTGCGCTGCGCCGCGCGCGCGGCACCTCCGGCCTTACCGAATCTGTCCTTTGCTGCCATCGTTGCCACCGCCTCTGCCGAAAGCTTGCAGGTCTGTGACCCAATATACCCCTGAGCGTAGCGCTAGGCGTGCAGGGCGGCCTGCTCCTGGGCGGAGGGGAACGCCCACGCTGCGCGCGTGCGGCGCTCCTGGCGGAACACGAAGCGCAGCTGCTGCGGCGGTTTCAGCTGGGCGTCGTTGGGACGGAAGGTCGCGCACGGCTCGGGCAGCTCGAGCGCGCACAGGAGGTTGACCCGGAAGTAGCACTCGTCACAGCTCACCTTGTGCGGCGCCCGCTTGGGCGCTCGCCTAGTCTGCATTCCCTGCACCAGAACCCCCTCGGGTGAGTCAGATTGAACGGACGGCGGCGATCAAAGCACCATTCGGCGAGCCGCTCAAGGGACGGCGAAGACCCACTCCGCAAATCGCAGAGAAATCCGCTTCTACCCGGAAATAGCCTGCAGCCAGTCACTTTCCTGTGACAATCAGGCGGATCGGCCCGCATTTTCCGAGCGTTCTGCCCGCGGGCGGCGCGGCGGCGTCATCATCTGCTCAGATGCACATCCTCGTCACCGGCGCAAGCGGCTTCGCCGGCTCGCTGCTCGTCCCCCGGCTGTGCGCCGAGGGACACACGGTGCGGGCGCTCGGCCGGGACCTCGAGCGCGTGCGCCGGGCGCTCGCACGTAGCGCGCACGCAGCAGCAGCGCCGCCGGTGTGGAGGTGGTGCGCGGCGACATGCTGACGGGCGAGGGGCTCGGACGGGCGCTCGACGGCGTGGAGGTCGCCTATTACCTGATCCATTCGATGGAGCGCCTGCCGGCCGACAGCGTCCCCTTCGCCGAGCGCGAGCGGATCGCCGCTGAGAACTTCGCCGCGGCGGCCGCGAGCGCAGGCGTTCGCCGGATCGTGTACCTCGGCGGCCTCGCACCGCGCTGGGGCGCACAGGCGGCGTCCAATGGCGCACGCGCTCGCGCGCAGATCTCGCGCCACCTGGCCAGTCGCGAGCGGGTGGAGCGCGTCCTGCTGGCGGACGATTGCCGACTCGCTGGCGCTGCGCGCGTCGATAGTCATCGGCGCGCGCTCGCGCTCGTTCCGTCTGCTCGTCCACCTCGTCGAGCGCATGCCCGTGCTCGCACTGCCCGCCTGGTACAAGTTGCGCACCCAGCCGATCGACGCACGGGACGTGACCGAGATGCTCGCCGCGTGCGCCACCACGCAGCTTTCGGGCCGCTCCCTCGACATCGGGGGCCCGGATGTGCTCACCTACGGCGAGATGCTGACCGGCATCGCCGAGCTGATGCTCGTCAACCGCCCGACGGTCCGGTTGACGGTGAATCTGACAGGCATCACGGCGCGCCTGGCGGCGGCGATCGCCGGTGAGGACCCCGAGCTGGTGGTGCCGCTGATGGAGGGCCTGCAGGGCGATCTGCTGCCCGCGGACGACCACGCCGCGGAGCTGCTGGGCGTGCGGCTGCACACGTTCGACTCGGCCGTCGAACACGCTCTGGCCGAGTGGGAGGAATCCGAGCCGTTGGCCGCCCGATGAGCCTCGTCACAGCCTCGATCCGGATCGCAGCCCCACCGGCCGACGTGTGGAAGATGGTCATGGACCCGGCCTGTCTGGGCGAGTGGGTCACGATTCACCGCAAGCTCGTGCACGCCGACGACGGTCCTCCACGTGTCGGGTACACGATGGACCAGCAGATCCACATGCGAGGGGTGCACCTGGAGGTTCACTGGAAGCTGGTCGAGTGCCGTCCGGGCGAGCTGGCGGTGTGGGAGGGTCGCGGCCCGGCGCGCTCGCACGCGCACAGCGAATACATCCTCCATGCGGAGGATGGCGGCACGCGCTTTGACTATCGCAACGAATTCCGCCCTCCGCTGGGACCGGTCGGCGCGCTGGTCAGCCGCGCGCTCGTCGGCGGGATGCCCGAGCGGGAGGCCAGGCGCACACTCGAGCGCCTGCGCGCTCACCTGGAGAGCGAGGACCTTCGACAAAACTAGTGTAAGGTCAAGCCACAAGCGATGTGACTCGCACACATCAACACTAGTGAAGAGGATTCAAATCGTGACCGACTTCCTTGACGAGAAGCGCAGAGAGATCACCGATCGACTGAAGGAGCTCAAGCCGCTGGTGGACGAGTACAGCCGCCTCGAGGCAGCCGCGTCGGCGCTGGCCGGCGTGGTCGGATCGGCTGCGTCCGACGCCGGCGCAGCCGTTACCCGCCGCCGCGGACCCGGACGTCCGCGCGGCTCGACCAGCCGCAAAAAAGCCGCAACGGCCACAGCGGCTGCACCGAAAGCGGCGCGCAAACCCGGTCGCCCGGCCAAACGGCGCGCCGGCCGGCGCAAAGGCAGCGGCACTCGCGCGGCCGAGGCGCGGTCGTTCGTGCAGGGACAGCCCGGCATCACGATCCCCGAGCTGGCCGCCAAGATGGGCATCAAGCAGAACTACCTGTACCGCGTGCTCCCCGGCCTCGAGCAGGAAAACAAGGTGGGGAAGAAGGGCCGCGGCTGGTACCCCAAGGGCTAGTCTCGGAGCCCCTGGCGGCGTCCTCGCCTACGGCTTCGCCGTCGGAACGACGCTCCGTCGCCCTTCCTGCGAATTGCGCCGGGTTGTCCGTGAGATGACATAGGGGGCGTGGTCATTTCGACCACGCCCCCTAATTTCTTGTAAGAGGCTCCAGGCGCCCGACCCTAGATCAGGCCCTGGCCGACCACGGTGTCACGCTCGCTGACCAGCTCGGCGACCGAGGCGTCGATCTTGGCGCGGGAGAACTCGTCGATCTCCAGGCCCGCGACGATCGTGTACTGGCCGTTCTCGCACGTGCAGGGGAAGCCGCTGATGAGGCCCTCGGGGACGCCGTAGGAGCCATCGGAGGGCACGCCCATGGACACCCAGCGTCCGCCGGTGCCGGCGACCCAGTCGCGCACGTGGTCGATCGCCGCGTTCGCGGCCGAGGCCGCCGAGGAGGCGCCGCGCGCCTCGATGACCGCGGCGCCGCGTTTGCCCACGTTGGGCAGGAACTCGTCTTCGATCCATGCCTGGTCGTCGACCACCTCGGCGGCCTGCTCGCCTCGCACCTTGGCGTGGAAGAGGTCGGGGTACATGGTCGGCGAGTGGTTGCCCCACACGCCCATGTCGGAGACGTCGGTGACCGGGACGGCCAGCTTGGCGGCCAGCTGGGCGACCGCGCGGTTGTGGTCGAGTCGCATCATCGACGTGAACCGCTCGCGCGGGATGTCGGGGGCGTTGTTCATCGCGATCAGGCAGTTGGTGTTGGCCGGGTTGCCCACCACGAGCACCTTCACGTCGGCGGCCGCGACGGCGTTCAGCGCCTTGCCCTGAACCGTGAAGATCTCGCCGTTGGCGCTGAGCAGCTCGGCGCGCTCCATGCCCTTGGTGCGCGGCCGCGATCCGACCAGCAGCGCGACGTTCGTGCCGTCGAACGCATCCGCCGGGTGGTCGTGCAGGTCGAGGCCGCCGAGCAGCGGGAAGGCGCAGTCGATGAGCTCCATCGCGACGCCCTCCAGCGCGCCCATCGCCTGGGGGATCTCGAGCAGGCGCAGGTCGACGGGCTGCTCGGGGCCGAGCAGCTGTCCGCTGGCGATGCGAAAGACGATGCTGTAGCCGATCTGTCCGGCTGCGCCGGTGACTGTCACTCGTACGGGATTGCTCACGGTTCATCTCCTGTTTCAGGTTCTCGTCGATCGAGGCCAGGAACTCCTGGGTGGTCTGCCACGGCTGATCGGCGCCGACGAGCAGCGCGAGGTCCTTGGTCATGTTGCCGGCTTCGACCGTCTGGACACACACGCGCTCGAGGGTCTCGGCGAAGCGCTGACCTCGGGCGTGCCGTCCATCCGCCCGCGCGCGGACAGGCCGCGGGTCCACGCGAAGATCGAGGCGATCGGGTTGGTGGACGTGGGCTTGCCCTGCTGGTGCAGGCGATAGTGGCGGGTGACCGTGCCGTGGGCCGCCTCGGCCTCGACGGTCCTGCCGTCGGCGGTCATCAGCACGCTGGTCATCAGCCCCAGCGAGCCGAAGCCCTGGGCGACGGTGTCGGACTGCACGTCGCCGTCGTAGTTCTTGCACGCCCACACGTAGCCGCCCTCCCACTTCAGCGCAGGCGGCGACCATGTCGTCGATCAGACGGTGTTCGTAGGTGATGCCGGCGGCCTCGAAGTCCGCCTTGAACTCGGCCTCGTATACGTCTTCGAAGATGTCTTTGAAGCGCCCGTCGTAGCGCTTGAGGATCGTGTTCTTGGTCGAAAGGTACACCGGGTAGCCGCGATCCAGGCCGTAGCGCAGCGAGGCGCGCGCGAAGTCGCGGATGGAGTCGTCGAGGTTGTACATCGCCATCGCCACGCCGCCGCCGGGGAAGTCGTAGACGTCCAGCTCGATCGGCTCGCTGCCGTCGGCGGGGGTGTACGTGAGCGTCAGCTTGCCCTCGCCGGGGACGACGAGGTCGGTCGCGCGGTACTGATCGCCGAACGCATGACGGCCGATCACGATCGGCTTGGTCCAGCCGGGCACCAGCCGGGGGATGTTGGAGATGACGATCGGCTCGCGGAAGATGACCCCGCCGAGGATGTTGCGGATCGTGCCGTTGGGCGAGCGGTACATCTCCTTCAGGCCGAACTCCTTGACGCGCGCCTCGTCGGGGGTGATCGTCGCGCACTTGACCCCTACGCCGTGGCGCTTGATCGCTTCGGCCGCTTCGACGGTGATGCGGTCGTCGGTGGCGTCGCGGCGCTCGATGCCGAGGTCGTAGTACTTCAGGTCCACGTCCAGGTAGGGGACGATCAGCTGCTCCTTGATGAACGACCAGATGATGCGCGTCATCTCGTCGCCGTCGAGCTCGACGACGGGGTTCTTCACCTTGATCTTGGCCATGGGGCGGCCGATGCTATCGCCCGCGAGCAGGTGTCAGCCGTTCCAGCTGGCCTGCGAGCCGTGCGCGACGAGCACGTGCGAGCGCCCGCCGGCGAACGGGACGGTCGCCACGCGCGCCTTGGACGGCGGCTCAAACAGCGCGTTTTCGTCGACCAGCAGCGTGCTTCCGCTGCTGGAGATGCCCGCGCCCTCGACAGCTCGGCCGTGGACGGTCACTGCGCGCGCCTGGCCGGAGAGGACATTCACCGCGTACGCGTCGCTGGTGTCCTCGCCCTCGAACTCCGCCAGCAGCCTGCTGCCGTTGGCCGAGAACGCGAGCGGGACGAGGCCCTGCGACAGCGGGTCCACGGGAATGTGCGTGACCCTGCGCACGGGTGCGCCACCGCCCGGCGACTCCAGCCAGATCTGGTATTCGGGCGACTCGTGGCGCATGCGCTCGCGGTCATACGCGATGTAGCGCGGCCCCCACACCGGGATCAGGCTGCGCCCGTCGCTGGTCAGACGGCGCAGGCCCGTGCCGTCCGGGTTGCTCACGTACAGGTTGGTCGGCGCCGACGGCGACAGCGAATGCGAGCGCGCGAACGCGATCCTGTCGCTTCCGTCGCGGGCGAAGCTCGCGCCGTAGATCTCGCCTTCCGCGATCGAGGTGACCGCACCGGTCTGCATGTCGATCACATCCAGGCCCGAGCCTTCCGCGATCAGCACAGACTCCGTCGACTCGCGCATGACCGCCAGGTAGCGCGAGTCCGGCGACCACGCGAGCGGCGTCGCGGTGGCGGTTTCGAGGTCCAGGTAGTCGGCCACGGGGGCGCCCGAGGCGGAGTACACGCCGAGCGAGGGACCGTGTTCTGAGACCCCGGGTTTCGCGCCGAACAGCGACACCGCCACCGACTGCCCGTTCGGCGCGAGCAGCGGCTGGTCCCCGGGACCGAGCAGTTTCGGTTCGCTGCCGCTGGCGGACGCCAGCCACACCATTGGTGTCGACGTGGCCGTCTCGGTCACGTACGCCAGGCGCGGCACAGGCGCTTCGGACGCCGCACCCGGCGCCTCCGAGGCCGCACCGCGCGCCGAGGCCACACCCGCCACCGAGAACGCCGTCAGCGACAGGGACACCGCGATCGTCGCGAGCGGCGCGCGCCCGCGGGTGCCTGGCCAGGACATCGCCGCAGCCTACCGATCTCTGCTTGACTGTCATGTGATGGCGAGCACTATCTCGGGACATGCGATTGGGGACGCGCCGTGGCAGACGCACACGGTCTTCAACCAGGTGCCGCCGCTGGAGGGCGTGGACGTGTTCTCGAGCAACCTTCCGCTGGTGGAGGCGGTGCAGCGCGAGGGCGCGGGCTGGGTGAGCGAGCGGGCGTCGGCGCTCGGGCGGTTCGTGGGCGGCGAGCCGCAGCAGCAGTGGGGCAGGCTGGCGAACGAGAACAGGCCGGTGCTGCGCACGTTCGACCGCTACGGCAACCGCATCGACGAGGTGGAGTTCCACCCCGCGTGGCACGAGCTGATGAGGATGGGGGTCGAGCACGAGCTGCATTCGCTGCCCTGGACGAGCGAAGAGCCCTCCGCGCACACGGCGCGCGCCGCCATGTACATGACCGCGATGCAGGCCGAGGCGGGCTTCGCGTGCCCGATCACGATGACCTTCGCGGTCGTGCCGGCGCTGCGCGCCCAGCCCGAGCTGGCGGCCGAGTGGGAGCCGCTGGTGACAGCCGCCACGTATGACCCGCGACTGATCCCGGCGGCGGAGAAGGGCTCGGCGATCGCGGGCATGGCGATGACCGAGAAGCAGGGCGGCTCGGACGTGCGCGCCAACACGACCGTCGCGCATCCCCTGGGCGGCGGCGGGGCGGGCGGCGAGTACGAGCTGGTCGGCCACAAGTGGTTCTGCTCGGCGCCGATGTCCGACATGTTCCTCGTGCTCGCCCAGACCGACGACGGCCTGTCCTGCTTCCTGCTGCCGCGCATCCTGCCCGACGGCAGCCGCAACGCCTTTCACATCCAGCGGCTGAAGGACAAGCTCGGCAACCACTCCAACGCCTCCTCGGAGATCGAGCTGCCGGGCGCGTGGGCGCGGATGGTGGGCGAGCCCGGCCGCGGCGTGCCGACGATCATCGAGATGGTCGGCCACACCCGCTTGGACTGCGTGATCGGCACCGCCGCCGGCATGCGCGTGGGCGTGGTCAACGCCACCCACCACGCCGCCCATCGCAGCGCCTTCGGCAACAAGCTGATCGACCAGCCGCTGATGCGCAACGTGCTCGCGGACCTGTGCCTGGAGTCCGAGGCGAGCACCGCCCTGGCGATGCGCCTCGCGCGCGCCTACGACGAGGCACACGCGGACGCGGACGCCGGCGAGGACTCCAGCGACGCGCAGCTGTTCAAGCGGCTGGCCACCGCCGTCGGCAAGTTCTGGACGTGCAAGCGCGCGCCCAACCACGCGTGCGAGTCGCTCGAGTGCCTGGGCGGCGCCGGATACGTGGAGGAGTCGGGGATGCCGCGCCTGTACCGGGAGGCGCCGCTGGCGTCGATCTGGGAGGGCTCGGGCAACGTGATGAGCCTCGACGTGCTGCGCGCGCTGACGCGCTCGCCCCGGTCGCTGGAGGTGTTCTTCGACGAGGTCGAGCTGGCCCACGGCGCCGACGCGCGCCTGGATGCCCGCGTGGCGCGGCTGAAGGACCAGTTCGCCGACCCCGCCACGCTCGAGACCCGCGCCCGGAGCGTGGTCGAAGGCATGGCGCTGTGCCTGCAGGGCTCGCTGCTCGTGCGCAACGCCCCCCCGGCGGTCGCCGACGCCTTCTGCGCGTCGCGCCTGGCGGGCGAGGGAGGGCTCGAGTACGGCACGCTGCCGGCGGGCGTCGACTTCGAGGGCGTCATAGCCCGCTCTCGCCCGCAGCTGTAACTGCCCGGTCCTGGCCTGAGCCCCGCGGTGGGCCTACCATAAAGACATGCCCATGCGCAGGAACCTGCAGCTTGCACGCATCTTCGGCATTCGCATCGGGGTCAGCTACAGCTGGTTCTTCGTCCTCTTCTTCCTGATCTACTGGCTCTCGAGCTACTTCCATGAAGTGCTCGGCGGCTCGCGGAGCACCGCCTACGCCGTCGCCGTGGCCGGCGCGCTCGGCTACTTCGCCTCGCTGATCCTCCACGAGCTGGGGCACGCGCTGGTCGCGCGGCGGCTGGGCATCCCCATCGCCGGCATCGACCTGTGGTTCTTCGGCGGGCTCTCCCAGATGCGCCGCGAGCCGCAGAGCGCGGGCGAGGAACTCAAGATCGCGGCAGCCGGACCGGCGGTGACGCTCGCGCTGTTCGGCCTCTGCCTGGCGGCCGCCGCGGCACTCGCCAGCAGCGGAAGCGTCACCGACGTGGCGCTCACGCGACAGGGCTTCACGACGACGCCGGCGCTCGCGCTGATCGGTTGGCTGGGCTTCATCAACGCGGCGCTGTTCCTGTTCAACGTCATCCCCGCGTTCCCGCTGGACGGCGGACGGATGGCCCGCGCGGCGATCTGGTGGCGCACGGGCGATCGCAACCGGGCCACGCAGGGCACCGGACGCTCGGGGCAGGCGTTTGCGCTCGTGCTCGGGCTGTTCGGGCTGTGGGTGTTCGCCAGCAACGGCTCCCTGCTCGGGTTGCTGACGATGATGCTCGCCTTCTTCCTCTACCAGGCCGCCGGCGCCGCGGTGCTGCAGGGCGTGCTCGGCAGGCGCATCCAGAACATCACCGTGGGCGACATTATGGACCGCGAGCCGGTGACCATCCCCGCCGAGGTGACGCTCCTGGACGCCCAGGAGCAGTTCTTCCTGCGCTACCGCTGGCCCTGGTTCGCGGTCGTCGACCCCGCCCGCCACTTCCTCGGCGTCGTGCGCCAGCAGCGCGTGGACAGCGAGATCGCGGCAGGACGACCGGCCCTGCCGGTGGTCGACGTGCTGGAGGAGGACATGCCGGTGCGGATCGGCGAAGAGGCGCCGCTGGAATCGCTGCTGGGCGCCGAAGGCCTCGGCCGGCTGGGGGCGATGGTCGCCGTCGACAAGGACGGGGTCCTTCAGGGCGTGGTCACGCTGGCGCAGGTGCGCAAGGCGCTGCGCCCGGTACAGCCGGCCCGCCCGGCGACGTGAGGCTCGCGGCCGCCCGTCCGGCCGCTCGTTATAGAGTCCCTGGCGCAGTCCCCCCAGTCCCGTCCTCCTCTCCTACAAAGCGAGCTCTCCGAGCCATGCCAGCACACGACGTCTTGATCATCGGAGCCGGTCTCGCCGGCCAGCGTGCGGCGCTGGCGGCAGCGCAGGAGGGGGCGAGCGTGGCGATCATGAGCAAGGTCCACCCGGTGCGCTCGCACTCGGTGGCCGCCGCCGGCGGCATCAACGCGGCGATCAGCGTCGACGACGACTGGCACTCCCACGCGTACGACACGGTCAAGGGCTCGGACTTCCTCGGCGACCAGGACGCGATCGAAGTCATGTGCGCAGAGGCCCCTGAAGAGGTCATGCACCTCGAGCACATCGGCGTGACCTTCCACCGCAACGACAGGGGCGAGATGGACCTGCGCGCGTTCGGCGGAGCGTCGATGAAGCGGACCGCTTACGTCGCCGACATCACCGGCCAGGCGATGCTGCACGTCCTCTACGAGCAGCTGATGAAGCACCACGAGACGGTGGCGCGCTACGAGGAGTGGTTCACGACCTCCCTGCTGCGCGACGACGCCGGTCGCTGCGCGGGGGCGATCGCGCGCGACGTGCGCAGCGGGCGCATGGAGGCGTTCACGGCCAAGAACGTGATCCTCGCGTGCGGCGGCGCAGGGCAGGCGTACAAGCCGACGACCAACGGGCTGATCGTCACCGGCGACGGAATCGCCATGGCCTACCGGGCGGGGGCCCCGCTGATGGACATGGAGATGGTCCAGTACCACCCGACCTGCCTGGTCGAGACGGGCATCCTCATCACCGAGGGCGCGCGCGGCGAGGGCGCACACCTGCTCAACTCCAACGGCGAACGCTTCATGGAGAAATCGGCGCCGAACAAGATGGAGCTCGCCTCCCGCGACGTGGTCTCCCGGGCGGAGCAGATCGAGATCAACGAGGGTCGCGGCGTCGGCCCGGGCGGCGCCGGCATCTACCTGGACGTGACCGTGGTGCCGCGCAAGCGCACGCTGGAGGCGCTGCGGGAGATCGTCAACCTCGGCCGCGACTTCGCCGGCGTGGACATCACGCGCGAACCGATCACCATCCGACCCGGCCAGCACTACATCATGGGCGGCGTCAAGACCGACGTCGACGGACGCACCCCGATCGAGGGCCTGTACGCGGCCGGCGAGGTTGCGTGCGTGTCGGTCCACGGCGGCAACCGGCTCGGCGCCAACTCGCTGCTGGACACGCTGATCTTCGGACGGCGCTCCGGCGAGCATGCGGCGGCGCGCGCCGCGAGCATGGGCATGCCCCACGTCGACGCAAACGCGCAGCTGCGCGAGGACGCCGCCCGGATCGACTCGATCATCGCCCGCCCCCGCGAGGGCAGACGCGTCTCCGAGATCAAGAGCGAGCTCGGCGAGGTGATGAACCGCCACGCGGCGGTGTTCCGCGACGAGCAGGGGCTGCAGACGGCGCTCGAGACGATCGGACGCCTCAAGGAGGAGGCCGACCGAGCGTGGATCGACGACCGCGGAACCGTCTTCAACCAGGACGTGCTCGGCGCGATCGAGCTCGGCTACATGGTCGACTGCGCCGAGGCGACGGTCGTGGCCGCGCTCGAGCGCAAGGAGTCCCGCGGCGCGCAGTTCCGCACCGACTACCCCGAGCGCAACGACCGGGAGTGGCTCAAGCACATCGACATCTCGCTGAGTGATGATGGGGGGCCCGCCCACCCGCAGGTGAGCTACTCGCCGGTGACCATCACCCAGTGGCAGCCCGAGGAGAGGAAATACTGATGGTGGGCGGGCATCCGAGATCATCATCCCATCCCATCCGAGAGAGCAGGAGCGCCGCCGATGGCTGAGACGCACGACCGCCCGCCCGAGCAGTTCACCCTCAGGCTGCGTCGCTACGACCCGGAGTCGGGCGAGGCGCCCTACTGGGACGAGCACACGATCGAGCTCGAGCCCCACCGCTCGGTGCTCGAGGCGATCCTCCAGGTCCGCGACCGCTTCGACGGGTCGATCGGCATCCGCTGCTCCTGCCGGCAGGCGATCTGCGGCTCTTGCGGCGTGCGCGTCAACGGCGAACCGTCGTTGGCCTGCCACACCCACCTGGACGCCGCCAAGCGCGGCGCGCGCGAGGGCGTGATCGAGGTCGAACCGATGGGCAACATGCCCGTGCTCAAGGACCTGATCGTGGACATGGACGCCGTCCACTGGAAGAAGATCCAGCGCGTCACGCCCTGGCTGCTGGCCAAGCAGCCGGTGCCCGAGCGCGAGTACCTGGTCCCGAAAGAGGCGATGGTCGACGTCACCCAGACGATGGCGTGCATCCAGTGCGGCGCATGCGTGTCCGACTGCCTGGCGATGGAGGTCGACCCCGGCTTCATCGGCCCGGCGGCGCTCGCCAAGGCCTACCGCTTCGTCGGCGACCCGCGCGACGACGAGCAGTTCGAGCGGCTGAACGACCTCGCGCAGGACCCGCAGGGCATCTTCGACTGCACCCACTGCTTCAAGTGCGTGGACGCATGCCCCAAGGACGTCAACCCGATGGGCCAGATCATGCGCCTGCGGCGGGTCGCGATCGCCGACCACCACATCGTCGACCACAACAACGGCGAGCGCCACGAGGCGGCCATCACCGGTCTGATACGCGACTACGGACTGCTCCACGAGGCCGAGATGGTCCCCCGCTCCTACGGCGGCAACTCGTGGTTTGCCAAGTTCACACCCGCGGCCGGCAAGGAGCTGCTCTCCTCATTTCCAGTCGTCATCAGGGGCGTGCTGCGTGGCAAGGTGAATCCGAAGATCGCGATCTTCGGCCACAAGATCCCCAAACAGGATCTCAAGGCGGTGCAGGCGATCTACGACAAGATCGAGGGCCGCCAGGAGCGCTACGAGCTGAACCTCTACATCTCCGGGGAGGATGAGGACGGAGCACCGGCCCCTACGAGTCTGGAAGGGAGCGCGAGCCAATGAAGGTCGCCTACTGGCCCGGCTGCGTCAGCCGCGGCTTCACGCCCGAGCTGCACGGCTCGATGGCCATCATCGCACCGCTGCTGGACATCGAGCTGGTGGAGCTCGACCGTGCCTGCTGCACCGGCGCGGGCGTGATCGCCGAGCATAACCAGGAGCTCGCCGACACGCTCAACGCCCGCACGTTCGCGCTCGCCCAGCAGGTCGACGGGGCGGCGATGATGATGAACATCTGCTCGACCTGCCAGGGCGCCCAGAGCGAGTGCCAGGAGCGCCTGGACGCCAACGCCGAGTACCGCGCGCAGGTCAACTCCACGCTCGCCGCCGAGGGGCTCAGCTATGAAAAGGATCCGGGCGGGCCCTTTATCAACAAGAACTTCCTGTGGCTGCTGGTCGAGGAGATCGGCCTGGAGAGCCTTCGCTCGCGCGTCAGGCGCCCGCTGACGAACCTCAGGGTGGGACCCTTCTACGGCTGCTACATCGTCCGCCCCCGCGAGCGCCTGGGCATCGACGTGGAGCACCCGCGCGACCGCTACCTGGAGCAGGTGATCGACGCGCTCGGCGGCACCGTGATCGAGTACGCGGGCATGCGCAAGTGCTGCGGCTTCCCGATCATCACCATGAACAAGGAGGCCTCGCTCAAGCAGGCCGGACGCCACCTCGGCGACGCCGTCGACGCGGACGCCGACTGCCTGGTCACGCCCTGCCCGCTGTGCCACCTGAACCTCGACCTGCAGCAGCCGCTGGCCGAGAAGGTCGTCGGCAGGGAGCTCGACATGCCCGTCCTGCACCTGCCGCAGCTCGTCGGCCTCGCGCTCGGCCTCGACCCCAGCGAGCTCGGCCTGAGCCGCCACGTCGTGCGCCCGACGTCGGTGATCGACTGGTCGACGTCGGTCGTCGCAGCGGCCGCAGCGTAGGGCTGCCGGCCGCGTTTGGCCCAGGCCCTAGGTGTCGTCGTCTCAGCCGACGTCTGGGCACGGAGCGACTACGGCCGGCGCATCGCATCGCACGGGTCGCGACCACAGGTCCCTCCGTGCCGTTCGATATCGTGAATAGATCAAGAGACTGGGTTCGTTTCTCGGCGAGTACTTTGACCTGCTGCTCGCGATGCTGGGCGCAGTGGTCGTGGCGATCCTCGGCCTCACCGATCAGATCAAGGGCGCGCACCTGGCGGAGGCCACCCTCGTAGTCCTCGCCGCCTTGTGCGCGGGCCTGGTACGCGAGCGATGGCGACGCGATCGACTCGGAGACTCTGTGCGAGACGTGCTGGCGATGACCGACGTGCAGGCGCCTTGGGAGGCATTGGAGGCCGAGCACATCTGGGAGATCTTCGACGACAAGGGATCCAAAGCAGCCGCGTCCTCTCGCAAGGTGCTCCGCTTCTTGCAGACCCAGACGTTGACGATCCACGAGTTCTCAGGCGTGCCCGGCTCGGTGAGCGCCCATCACTGCGAAGGCAGATGGCCGAGATCGGCGGCTTGGCGCAATCTCCCGGTTATGCGTGACGACTATCCAGGGCGCCAGGGTCAGCGATACACGATCGTGTCCCTTGAGGGCGCAATGGTACGCGGTCAGATGCTCGAGGTGTGCTCGACGCGAGATCTCGCTGGCACCTTCCCAGAGGAGCACGAGTACGTGAAGGTCTCCGTGGAGGTACCGACAGGCGAACTCGACATGTGCATGATCTGGCCGGCCGCTCGAAGCCCCAAGAACATCTGGATCGAACAGGGCTCCAAACCTGCATCGGAGATCCCCAAGTCGGCGATCGAAAAGCTGCAGGACGGTCGCACCAGGTTCACGCACAAAGTGTCCCGCCCAGCGGTGGGCGATACGATCACCTTGAGCTGGGACTGGTAGGATGGTCCGCATGGGCTTCACTCAAGAGTCTGCGCTCTCGTGCCGATCATTCGGAGGCAGCTCCGCTATCATGGGAGCTGCAGCAGGGACGCTGTCCCCAACTCAGGAAGAACGAATGAGCCTCGGCGAGATCACTGGACCGTAGCGTGCCGTCCCTTGTGGACGGAGTTCGTTTGCTGCGTAGTTGAGTTGGCCATCCCTACCCGCTTTGTCGATGGGTACGTCGGCATAGCTTCATCCATGTGTGCGCCAAGCGGCTCTCTCTCGCCGCCTTCAGGCTAACCTCGTGCGGATCCTCACCGTCGTAGGCAACCGGCCGCAGTTCATCAAGGCGGCGGCCGTCTCGGGCCCGCTGCGCGAGCGCCACGAGGAGATCCTGGTGCACACCGGCCAGCACCACGACGACTCGCTCTCCCGCGTCTTCTTCACGGAGCTGGGCCTGCAGCGCCCCGATCGCGAGCTCGGGATCGCCGGCGGCTCCAACACCTCGCAGACCGCCCGGATGCTCGCGGCACTCGAGCCGCTGCTGGCAGACGTGCAGCCCGACGCGGCGCTCGTGTACGGCGACACCAACTCCACGCTCGCCGGCGCTCTCGCCGCGGCGCAGGCGGGGATCCCGCTCGTGCACGTCGAGGCGGGCATGCGCTCTTTCGACCGCACCATGCCCGAGGAGCTCAATCGCGTGCTCGCCGACCATCTCAGCCAGCTGCTGCTGTGCTCCTCGCAGACCGCCGTCGAGAACCTGCGGGCGGAATCGCTCGCCGGCAGGGCCGAGTTCGTCGGGGACGTGATGGTCGACGTGGCGCTGCGCCTGCAACCGGCGGCCCGCGCGAACGCGGAGATCCTCTCGCTGCACGGCCTGCAGTCCGGCTCCTACCTGCTGCTGACCGCCCACCGGGCCGGCAACGTCGATGACCCGGCCCGCCTGCGAGCGCTCGTCGAGCTGATCGACGCGCTGCCTGCACCGGTCCTGTTCCCGCTGCACCCCCGGACCCGCGCACGCCTGGAGCAGGCGGGCCTGCTGGCCGAGCTCGAGCGCCGGGACGGGCTGCTGCTGAGCGGGCCACTCGGCTATCTCGAGTTCAGCGCGCTCGTCTGCCAGGCCCGCGCGGTCCTGACCGACTCCGGCGGCGTCCAGAAGGAGGCGTACCTTGCCGGGGTGCCCTGCGTGACGCTGCGAGCGAACACCGAGTGGGTGGAGACGGTGCAGGCCGGGTGGAACATCCTCGTAGACCTCGATGCCGATGGCGCGCTGGCGGCGCTCGAACGGGAGCCCCCGGCCGAGCGCCCGGCCCTCTACGGGGACGGCCACGCGGCCGAGCGCTGCGTGCGGGCGATCGGGACGCTCGGCGAGCGCGTCGACCTTGGCGGCCACGGGGCCGCTGGCACGCGATGAGCGAGGAGCCGCCCGTCCGCGTCGGCGTGGTCGGGCTCGGCTACTGGGGCCCGAACCTCGCCCGCAACCTCGCCGCGATCCCCGGCTGCGAGCTTGCGTGGCTGTGCGACGCCGACGAGCGGGCGCGCGCGAAGCTCGAGCGGTCGTTCCCGAACGCGCGGGCCACCGGCGAGCTCGAGGACCTCCTCGGCGACGGCCAGCTCGACGCGATCGTGCTGGCCACGCCCGTTCCCACGCACGCCGAGCTGGCGATCGCGGTGGCGCAGGCGGGCAAGCACTGCTTCGTGGAGAAGCCGCTGGCCACCACCGCCGCCGACGCCGAGCAGGCGGTGGCGGCCGCCGCAGGGGCCGGGCGGATCCTGATGGTCGGCCACCTGCTCGAGTACCACCCGGCGGTCGCCCGGCTGAAGGAGCTGATCGACTCCGACGAGCTGGGAGGGCTGTACTACCTGTACGGCAACCGCCTGAACCTGGGCGTGCTGCGCGAAGACGAGAACGCGCTGTGGAGCCTCGGCGCGCACGACGTGTCTGTGGCGCTGCATCTGATCGGCGAAGAGCCGCACGAATGCGTCGCCCACGGCGCGAGCTATGTGCGCAAGGACAAGGGCGTCCAGGACGTGGTCTTCTGCTACCTGCGCTTCCCCTCCGGGGTCGTCGCCCACCTCCATCTCAGTTGGCTGGACCCGCACAAGGAGCGGCGCATCACCGTCGTCGGCTCGCGCAGGATGGCCACCTTCGACGACATGCTGATCGAGGGCAAGCTGACCATCTACGACAAGGGCTTCGACGAGGACACGCGCTCGTGGGGCGAGTACATCGCCCGCTCCGGCGACACGTTCTCCCCGCGCATACCCAACGTCGAGCCGCTGCGGGTCGAGTGCGAGCACTTCGTGGAGTGCGTGCGCACGGGCGCCACCCCCCGCTCGGACGGCCACAGCGGGCTGCGCGTCGTGCGCGTGCTGGAGGCGCTCCAGCGCTCGCTCGACGGCTCGGCGGGCTAGGCCACGCGGGTGCCGCGCCGCTCGACCCCATCGAAGCGCTGCCGCCGCCGGCGGTCGAGGCGCAGGACGGGGCCCACGCGGCGGCCGACGCCGCGCAGCACGTAGGCGTCGCGGGCCGCGCTGTAGCGCATGACCGGCCTCATCAGCACCAGCCAATGACGGGCTACATATCGACGTGGTCGTTTGACTGTGCGCATATCGGTCGTGCCGCGCAGCGCGCGGGAAGCGAAGCTGCGCATAGGAATGGTTACAGATTGCCGCGAGACGCACGCCGCCGGCCGCTGTCTTCAGCTGAACGGCTCCTCCACGCCGAGGGTGCCCTCGCCGGAGAGCTCGAACGCGCTGTGCAGGGCCTGAACCGCCTCCTCCACGCGGTCACGATCGATCACGCAGGAGATCTTGATCGGCGAGGTGGAGATCATGTCGATGTTGACTCCCTCCCGGGCGAGCACGCCGAACACCTTCGCGGCCACGCCCGGATGCGAGCGCATGCCGGCGCCGACGATCGAGACCTTGCCCATGTTCTCGTGCGTGGTCAGCTCGCCGAACGCCCCGCCCGTGAGCGGCTCGAGCGCCGCCCGTGAGACGCGCAGGTCCTCGCGGGGAACCGTGAACGAGATCTCCGCCTGCCCACCGGCCGCGACCGGCTCGTTCTGGACGATCATGTCCACGTTCACGTTCGCCTGCGCGAGCGCGTCGAAGATGCGCGCCGCCGCGCCGGGCGCGTCGGGCACGCCCGTGAGCGTGACCCGCGCCTCCGCGGTCGAATGCGTGACGGCTGTGATCAGCGGCTGCTCCATCGTCTCTCCTTCTGCGACCACAAAGGTACCGTCCTCTTCGTCGAACGAGGAACGGCAGTGGATGCGCACGCCGTGGTTGCGCGCGTACTCGACCGAGCGCAGCTGCAGGACGCCCGCTCCGGAGGCGGCCATCTCGAGCATCTCCTCGAAGGACACCGTCTTCAGCTTGCGCGCGTCCGGCACGATCCGCGGGTCCGCCGTGTACACGCCCGCGACGTCGGTGTAGATCTCGCACACCTCGGCGCCGAGCGCCGCCGCCACCGCCACCGCGCTCGTGTCCGAGCCGCCGCGGCCGAGCGTGGTCACGTTCCTGGCGTTCTCCGAGACCCCCTGGAAGCCCGCCACGAGCACGATGTTGTCCTGCTCGAGCGCCGCGCGGATGCGCTCGGCGCGCACGTCGAGGATCAGCGCCCTGGTGTGCGACTCGTCGGTCACGATCCCCGCCTGGGAGCCTGTCAGGGAGATCGCCCGGTGGCCGAGGTCGTTGATCGCCATCGCGCACAGCGCGCACGAGATCCGCTCGCCGGAGGACAGCAGCATGTCCATCTCACGCGGGTCGGGCGCCGGCGAGACCTCCTCGGCCATCGCGATCAGCTCATCGGTCGTCTTCCCCCGGGCGGACAGCACCGCGACCACCTGGTGGCCCTGGTCGCGCTTGTCCACGATCCGCCGCGCCGCACGCTTGACGCGCTCGGCATCGGCGACCGACGTGCCGCCGAACTTCATCACGATCAGCCCTGGCATGCGCCGAGGATTACACAGCGCGGCGTCCAGCCAGGGCCTTGCCGAGGGTCACCTCGTCGGCGTACTCGAGGTCCGAGCCCACCGGCAGGCCGCTGGCCAGGCGCGTGACCTTGACGTCAGGGGCACGGGTGCGCAGCTCCTCGGCGACGTGCAGCGCGGTGGCCTCCCCGGTGGTGGTCGGGTTGGTCGCCAGCACCACCTCGCGCACGCTTGTCCTCGGACGAGGCCACTCGCGCGAACAGCTCGGCGATCTTGAGGTCCTCGGGGTCGACGCCGTCGATCGGCGACAGCGCCCCGCCGAGCACGTGGTAGACGCCGTGGTACTCGTGCGTGCGCTCCATCGGGATCACGTCGCTGGGCTCCTCCACGACGCAGATCAGCGCGTGATCGCGGCGGGTGTCCTGGCAGATGCGACAGCGCGCCTCGTCGGTGAGGTTGAAGCAGACCTCGCACAGCCCGATCTTCTCCTTCACCTCGACGATCGCCTCCGCCAGCGCCGTCGCGTCCTCGCCCGAGGCTCGCAGGATGTGGAAGGCCAGGCGCTGCGCCGTGCGGCTGCCGACGCCGGGCAGCTTGGACAGCTCCGTCACGAGCCTCTGGACGGGCGGGGCGTAGGAGGTGTTCACAGGCCCGGCAGGCCCAGCCCGCCGAGCCCGCCCAGGTCGAGCCCGGCGGTGGCGCCGCCCAGCTTGCGCTCCGCCAGCTCCTGGGCCATCCGCAGCGCCTCGTTGACCGCCGCGAGCACCATGTCGGCGAGTATCTCCACGTCCTCCGGGTCGACCGCCGACGGGTCGATCCTGACCTCCCGCACCTCCAGGTCGCCGCTGACCTTGACCGTGACCATGCCGCCGCCCGCGGAGGCCTCGACGACCTCGTTCTTCAGCTCCTCCTGGGCGAGCTCCATGTCCTTCTGCATCTTCTGGACCTGCTCCATCATCTGCTGCATGTTCGGCATCCGCGGCTGCTTGGGCATCAGGTGCCTTTCTCGTTGCTGGTCACGGCCTTTGCGCCGCGCTCGTCATCCTGCGCGCCCTCGCCGCCCGGCGGCGCAGACTCCGCCTCGTCGGTGACCTCCTCCGCGTCGAACTCGTCCATGAAGCGCGCCACCCATCGCTCCTCCGAGTGGGCGGACGGCTCAGGCCGATCCGCGGACACAGGCTGTTCGCGAAGCTCATAGGACAGCCGCCAGCGCTCGCCCGTCAGCGCGCGTAGCGCCTCGCCGACGGCCGCACGGTTGACCGGGTCCTCGGCTTTCTTTTTCGAGAGCGAGGAGGTGAACGCGAGCGTCAGCTCCTCGCCGTCCACCGCCACCGGGCGCGCCTCGCCGATCACGGCTCCCAGCAGGCTGTTCTCACTGCGCACCAGGTCGACCACCGCCGGCCAGAACGCGCATATCGACTCCAGGTCCCTCGGCACTCGGGTGACGGCGCCGGCCGGCGGCGCCGGCGGATCGTCCACCAGCGACAGCGGTGGGCGCTCTTGGCCCTTCGTGCTCGCCTGCGCTTGCACTGCGCCATCCATCCCGGCCGCCGGAGGCGGCCCCTTAAAATCGTCGTCGTCGTCGTCGTCGTCGTTGTCGTCGTTGCTGGCCCTGCGCTCCAGCCGCTCGATCCGCGCCAGCAGCGCCCGCATCGAGCCGTCGATCTCGGGCTTTGCGGCCTTCACCAGCGCCAGCTCCAGCCGGGTGCGCGCGTCCGCGCCCGCGCGCACGGCCTCCATCGCCTCGCCCGAGCAGCTCCAGCAGGCGGACGACCGTCGCGTGCTCCACGCGCCCGGCCTGCTCGCCCAGCGCCGCGTCCGCCTCCGGGGTGAGCGACAGCTCGGCCGGCACCTCGCCGAGGGTCTGCACGACCAGCAGCTCGCGCGCGCGCACCTCCAGGTCCGACGCGAACGAGGCGGCGTCGCGTCCCTGCTCGACGCACTCCTCCAGCGCCGTCAGCGCGCGCCTGCAGTCGCCGGCCGCGACCGCGTCGACGGTCTCTTCCAGCAGCCGCGCGTCCGCCACGCCGAGCACCGCCAGCACGTCCTCGCAGCGCGATCTTCGTGCCGCTGTAGGTGACCAGCTGCTCGAGCGTGCCGAGCGCGTCGCGGAAGCTGCCCGTCGCCGAGCGCGCCAGCGCCGCCACCGCCTCCGGCGGGATCTCGATCGACTCGGCCTCCGCCGCGCGCCGCACCACGCTCGCGATCTGCTCCACCGTCGGGCGGTGGAAGTCGAAGCGGTGGCAGCGGTCCACCACCGTCGCCGGCACCTTGTTCGCCTCGGTCGTCGCGAGCACGAACACCGTGTTCGGCGGCGGCTCCTCGAGCGTCTTCAGGAACGCGTTCCAGGCGGCCGTCGAGAGCATGTGCGCCTCGTCGAGGATGTACACCTTGCGCCGCCCGCTCACGGGCGCGTAGGCCACGCTCTCGCGCAGCTCGCGGATGTCGTCCACCGAGTTGTTCGACGCCGCGTCCATCTCGATCACGTCCAGCGAGGTCGCCCGCGCGATCGACACGCACGACTCGCACTGCCCGCACGGCTCGATCGTCGGGCCGCGCTCGCAGTTCAGGCACGCCGCCAGGATCTTGGCCATCGAGGTCTTGCCCGTGCCGCGCGAGCCCACGAACAGGTACGCGTGGTGCACCTTGCCGCGCTCCACCGCGTTGCGCAGCGTCCTCACGACCGGCTCCTGGCCGACCACCTCCGCGAACGTGCGGGGCCGGTGCCTGCGATACAGCGAGCGCTGCTGGTCCTGTGGCTGCTGCTCTTGACGACACCGTTCGCCTGAGTCTACCCACGCCCGTGGGCGGGGCCGACGGCCGCTTCGATCACCAGCGCCGTCGGGCTCCACCGCGGGAGCGTCACCGGCGCGTGCCGGCCCGAGCACCCGCGCCAGCGGGTAGCGTCCGCGCTCATGACAGCCGCGATCGAGCGCCTTCGGGGGCGCGTGGCAGCGCCCCTGGCGATCGTCGCCGGGGCCCTGCTGCTGCGCCTGATCGCCGGCGTCGGCTTCGCCAACTACGACACCCTCTACGCGCTCGCCTGGGGCGGGCAGCTCTCGCGCGGGCAGCACCCCCGCCTACGGCGTGCCGATCGCCCCCACGCCCCACCCGCTCGTCGAGGCGCTCGGCCTGGTGCTCTCGCCGCTCGGGCCGCGCGCCGTCGAGGACGTGACCGTCGCGCTCGGCTTCCTCGCGCTGTCCGCGTGCGGCTGGGTGATCTACCGGCTCGGCGCCGAATGGTTCGGGCGGGCCGCCGGCGCGCTCGCGGCGCTGATCTTCCTCACGCGCGTGCCCGTGCTCTCCTACGGCGTGCGCGCGTACGTCGACCTCCCCTACCTGCTGCTCGTGCTCTGCGCGCTGCTCGTCGAGTCCCGCCACCGACGGCCGACGCCGGCGCCCGGCGGCGCGCCGGTGCTCGCGCTGCTCGCGCTCGCCGGGCTGCTGCGCCCGGAGGCGTGGGCGTTCTCGGGGCTCTACTGGCTGTACCTGATGGATCTGGTGCCGCGCGTGGGCGCGCAGCTCAGGAGGAGAGCCGGGCGGCGAGGGGGCGCACGGCGGTCGGCGATCGGCTGCGGCGCGAGCACCCGCGGCGAGATCGTGCGCCTGACCCTGCTGGCGGCGCCGCGCCGCTGGTGTGGGTGCTCAGCGACCTGGCGATCACCGGCGACCCGCTGTGGTCGCTGACCAACACCCGGCACACCGCCGAAACGCTCGACCGCGTCACCGGGATCGCCAACGTGCCCGAGTACATCCCGCGTCGGATCGGCGAGATCCTGCGCCCGCCCGTGCTCGCGGGCGCGGCGCTCGGCGGCGTGCTGTCGCTGCTGTGGCTGCGCCGCCGCGCGCTGCTCGGCGCGGTGGCCGGCGTGCTCGCGGTGGTCGTGTTCGCCGCGTTCGCCACCGTCGGCCTGCCGATCAACACCCGCTACGCGTTCCTCGCGGCCGCGATCCTGTGCATCTTCTGCGGCGCCGGCGTGTTCGGCTGGATGTGCCTGCGCGCGCGGCGATCCGCGGCGGCGCTGGTGGATGGCGGGCGGGCGCGCTGGTGGTGGTCGCGCTGCTCGCCTACGCTCCCGTCGCAGTACCGCTCGGCCCACCGCGAACTGGACAAACTCGCGCGCCAGCACAGCATCGAAGACGACCTGCTCGCGCTCGTGCGACAGCCACGCGATCAACCTGCGCTGCGGGCCCGTCGGCGTGCCCAACCACGCGCCCGTCCCGCTGCTGGCGCTGTACCTGAAGACGAGCCCCGCGCAACATCGTCAGCCCGCAGAGCGGCCACATCGCCTCCGGCGTGTACGTCGACCCGGCCAGCAAGGAAGTCGAAGAAGACTACGTGCTCGACCCCCACGACCCGCGCGAGCGCGGTGAGCGTCCCGCCGGGCTTCACCGAGTCGCCGCCAACCGCTCGTGGCTGATCTTCGAGCGCTGCACGTAGCCTTCAAGCGCTGCGCATAGTGGACCGTGCACCCCTCGTCGAGATTCCAGCACCCGGCGCCGATCGCCGCCCACGACTCCGGTCCGGGAGCTCCCGCTGCGCCTGCCGGTGATCGCTTAAGGCTGCTTCCTTCCGGACCTGACCTGGTTCGCAAGCCGACACCGCGCGGGACCCGAACCATCGACGCCCCGAGCGACGGAGCGACCGGAGGCCGGAACCCCTCGGAGGGGAGTTCAGCCCCGCTAGAGCGGATTGCGGATACAGGGCACCGCTACCTCCCCGCCTAGCACGGTCCACGAGCGATCCTAACGCACACGCGCGCGGCCGAGTTCCGTTAGGCTGCCCGACCGTGACCAACTTCAAGAGCCTCCCCTCCACCATTCGCTCCCGCGCCGGCCTCGCCGCTGCGCGCCGCTCGGCGCGGCCGTCCTGATCGCCGGCTGCGGCTCGAGCGGCTCGAGCACGATCACGGTCGGCAACGAGAACACCGCCGACAACGCGCTGATCAAGGCCGGCGAAAAACCGAGCACTCGACGACCGCCACCACGACCGCCAAGACGCCGACGAGCGGCCCGCTGTCGCAAAGAACCGAAGGTGCACGCCGCCCGCCGGCCCGGCGCCGACCAAGCTCGACAACCAAGGACCTGATCGTCGGCACCGGCGCGGAAGCCAAGGCCGGCGACACGGTGACGGTCAACTACGTGGGCGTGCTCTACAAGAGCGGCAAGGTGTTCGACGCCTCCTGGAAACGCAACGAACCGTTCCCGTTCACGCTCGGCAAGGGCCAGGTCATCAAGGGCTGGGACCAGGGCATTCCCGGCATGAAAGTGGGCGGACGGCGCGAGCTGATCATCCCCGCCGCGCTCGCCTACGGCGCAGACAGGCTCGCCGCCGACGATCCCGCCGAACGCGCCGCTCGTGTTCGTGGTCGACCTGCTCGGCGTCTAGGCAGACCGACGGCGGCCCCGCGCGAGACCGCATGCGCGGCGCCGGCGCGATCGCCGGACGACGGTCGCGTCGCAGCGCTGCTGCTGCGAGCGGCGTCGCGATCGCGGCCTGGCGGCTGCGGCAGCGGCACGCACGGCGACCCCGGCCGCGCTGCGGCTCGAGCGCGAAGACCTGGTCGCCGTGTGCCGCGCGCTGCAGCGGCGCGCGAGCCGTCGGTCGGCAGCGAGGTGGCGGCCACCAAGGCCGCCTGGCCGCTCGTCGTCAACGGCCTGCCCGCCGACACGGCGCGCGATCTCGCGCGCCGCCATCCAGGCCGCGGCGCGAACGCGCCGCCGCGCTCAGCGCTGCCCGCGCTGTTCGAAGAACGCCAGGCCGCCTCGCTCACCGGCCCGGCCTCCGGCCTGGCCGGCCTGTTCCGCAGCTACAGCGGCCTGGCCACCCGCGGCTGGCAGCTGATCGGCGCGGCGATCGAGCAGATCGAACACGGCTCGCCCGCGGCCGCCCGCTTCGCGCGCGCGAACGTCGCCCTGTACATCGAGAGCGTCTACGACGCCCACTTCAACCTGGCGCAGATCGGCAAGCAGCTGCGGCCGGCTACAAGAAGCTCGGCGGCGCCGCCGCGTTCGGCGCCTCGCTGACGCAGGCGCAGGTGGACGGCCTGGCGCAGACCTACTCGCGAAGCGACGACCGACTGCACCCGCACGCACGGGGTCCGGCTGGGGTCGTGAGCGCGTTCGTGACCGCCGGCGCCGGGATTTCTGCTGGCCGTGCTGTGGTTCGACCTGATGTTCGACGTCCAGGTCCTCTCCAAGCGCGGGCGCGAGCTGCCCGAGGAGGTGCTCGCCTCGATCGCCGGCTACTACCGGCGCGTGACCACGGCGGCCCGGCCGATGAACCGCCTGATCGCCCTGTCATGCTCGCGACGCTCGCGGCCATCGTCGCGGAGATCGCGGCAGGCAGTCGGCGGCGCGCTGGGTCCCGTGGGCGTCGCTCGCTCTCGCCGTCCCCCCGATCGTGCTCGCCGGCGCGCGCACGGTGCCGAGCGCCGTGCGACTCGGCGCGCGCGCGCGACCCGACGCAGCGCCAGAGCGAGCTCGCGCGCTCGATATGCCGCGAGCACCTGTTCTGCGCCGCCTCGATCGCCGCGCTGCTGGCGCTCCAGCTGGGCTTCGCCTGAGCGCCGTTGACCGGCGCCGCCGGTCGCTGGCATTCACGTGGCATCGGGTCTAGGCTCCAGCTATGCCGGCGCGGCAGCGGCCATGAGCACGACGGTGCGCAAGCTGGGCGACTTCAGCGCCGCGATGCGCCATCACCGGCGGCTGGCGTCGGCCGTGACGACGCGCGAAGCGATGCTCTCGCTCCAGCGCCGGCGTACGACCGCGAGGAATGGCGCGAGTGCCTCGTAGCATTTCTGCGCCGGAGCGAGCTTACGGGCCTGCGTCCGCGGCTCGGCCGCCGTGTACGGGTGGCCTCGGTCGGAGCAGTGAGCCCGCTCCACATGACCGCGCGGTTCGGCCTGAGCTTGGACCTCGGCTTGTGGGGGGTCGAGCCCTTCGACATCTACGGTACGACCGAGAGCCTCTACGCCGGTGACTGCGAGCACCACCTGGGCATGCACGTCTTCGAGGACCTCGGGCTCATGGAGGTGGTCGACGACCGGGGCGTCCCGGTGCCAGACGGCGTCGTGGGTGCGAAGCTGCTCGTCACCAGCTTCATCAAGCGCACGCAG
Source organism: uncultured Solirubrobacteraceae bacterium (assembly GCA_963711985.1). Lineage (GTDB taxonomy): Bacteria > Actinomycetota > Thermoleophilia > Solirubrobacterales > Solirubrobacteraceae > Palsa-744. The sequence goes on from CAVQGG010000011.1 coordinate 389,209, forward strand.
CCGTTCCTGCGCTACGAGATCTCGGACCTGGTCGCGCTCACGGCGGCTCCGTGCCCCTGCGGTCGTCCGCTGGCGCGCATGGTGTCCGTGGAGGGGCGCAGGTGAAGCTGCAGGCCCTCGACGTGACCGACCGCCGGCTCGACGTCACGGTCGTCGCAGCATTGCCGCGCGCGCGGAGCCCGAGCGCCAAGTTCAAGCTGATCGAGTCGCGCGTCAGCTCCGGGACGGGGTCGCAGGCGTCCGCGCAGTGACTCGCAGCGCGCAAAGCCCAATAGAATCGACAGCCCAGGGCGCGTAGCTCAGTGGGAGAGCGCTCGCTTCACACGCGAGAGGGCGGTGGTTCGAAACCACCCGCGCCCATCCCGAAGATGCCTGCAACTCAGCGGGGATGTAGGTGTATTGTCTGCAGAATGGGCGCCAGATCCAGGCCCATAGGGTCGTTTGTGGGCCTGAACTCTTGTCGCCTGGATTCCGCTCGCATGCTGGCGAAACCCCGGCTGGGGGTGTTCGCTTGGCTCGCGAAAGGTCGCTGGACGCTTGTGCGGCCGGTTTGCTCTATATTCGAACGCCAGAGTCGTCTAACTCGGGGCTCTCGTCGCTACGCAGGCGACGCCTGCTTTCCGCGCTTTCCGGGTCTCTGGGCTGGTTGGGCACGAATACCCTCGCGGGGGCGAAAGCAGGGGGTTCGCCTCGCGCCCACGTGGGGGCCTTGCAGCACCCTGGGAGCGGTGCCGCCGTTGACGCGGACGCGCTCGCAATCGGGGACGAAGCAGTAGCCAGCGGAGTGCCGCCGGGCGCTGCTGCTGGTCGTCCAACTCAGCAGTGTCAGCTGTCTGTCGCGCGGCGCCAGCTCGCCTGGGAATGCGGTAGCGAGAGGGCCCGTGAGACCCGGTAGCAGTCACGATCGACAACCGCCCACCGATCAGGTCGCGTCCCAAAGCTGCTGTAAATTCGCCGCGGCTTTGGTTCCCTTGGGGTTAGTTTAGGCGGCGGCGACCTCCTTGTGCTCGGCGTCTGTTTCCGTGGACTGGTGGCGGAGCCGGTAGAGCTTTTGGCGGTCGATCTCGGAGAGCTTGAGCCCGTTGCAGGTGTTGTTGATCTGGAGGTCGAGCACGGCCCAGACGAGGGAGAGGCAGCTCTCCTCGCCGGGGAATCTTCCGATCACCTTCGTCCTGCGCTTCACCTCGCCGAGCGTCCGCTCGAGCAGGTTGGTCGATCGCCAGCGCTTGCGGTGGCGCAGCGGGTAGCGCAGATGGACGACGAGCGCATCGAGATCATCCGCGAGGCATCTCGCGGCCGAGGCATAGCCGGCCCGCTCGAGCTCGGCGACGAGGGCCGTGAGCCGGTCGGTTCCGTCGCGCTCGTCCTTGGCCTCGTCGAGCGCCTTCCAATAGGCCCGGCGTACCCGCTCGCGCTCTTGTTCGGGCAGCTTCGCGATCAGGTTGCGCGCCCGGTGCACGGAGCAATGCTGGCGATCCGAGGAAGGCCAGCACTGCTCGACCGCCTTGATCAGTCCGGGGGCGCCGTCGGCGACGACGAGCATCGGCGCCCCCAGCCCACGGGCGATCAGATCCCTCGCGAGAGCGAGCCAGTCCTCGTGCGACTCACGCATCCCAAGGCACACCCCGACGAGGACCCGCTCGCCCTGCTCGCTAAAGCCCCAGGCGCAAAGGACGCCCTCCTTCGGACCCTTCGACCTGACGTTCAGGAAGATCGCGTCGAGGAACAGCGCCACCAGCCTGACCCCATAGAGGTCGCGGCGCTTGAACGCCTCGAAGCGCTCGCGCAACTCCCCGCAGATCCTTGACGCGGTCGACTTCGAGAGCTTGCCGAGCCCTGCCTCCTCGCAGAGCGATTCGACGTCTCGCATCGACAGGCCGCGGACGAACGCGCCAACAACCATCGCCTCCAGCGGCCGGGTGCGAAGCAGCTTCGTCGAGTGCGGGAATAGCGCAGAGACGAACGGCTCGGCAGCCTCGCGGACCTGCGGGATCTCAACCGAGAGCTCGCCCTCCGCGGTCTGCACCCTGCGCGGGCGAAACCCATCGCGCAGGCCGCTGTCGTAGTTACGCAGCCCGCGCTGATACTCAGGCCGGCGCTCATAGCGAGCACGACCCAGCCACGCCTCGAACTCATCCTCCACAGCCCGCTGAATGATCAGCCGGGCACCGAGCTTCGCGAGCTTCTGACAGCGCCTCGCGCGGGTTCTCGCCCACCCCCACGGCGAGTAGCTGGTCAATCTGGTCTTCGATCTCCGCCGACGGCGGTACGGTACGTCTCACGGCGTAGGCCTCCTTCATCGTCTTTGCCGGACATGAGGGAACCTACGCCGTCACCTCGACAGCTCCCGCAGCTATTTACAGCACTCCTGGGACGCGACCCACCGATCAGCCGCACTCACACCCTACGTCGGCAACGCAGCTAGACGCCGGAGAGCCCGTCCAGGGCATCGATGATCTCTGGCACCTCAGTGCGGGCGGTGTAGTCAGCGTGGGTGTCGGCGAACCTGACCGTCCGCTCGCTGTCGACGATCAGGACTGTGGGCATCGGTAGCTCGGGCACGTCCGAGTCGTTGACCTGCTTGAGATCCAGACCAAGCGTGCGCTGTGCGGCGAGGACCTCCTCTACGGGCTGGAAGGCGATCCCCACCTTGCGCGCCAGACTGGCTCCCGCGTCCGACAGCAGCGCGAAGGTCAGCTCGGCCTTCTCGGCGGTGCTCAGTGACTGATCCGGGCTCTGCGGGCTGATGGCGACGAGTCGGGCACCGTACTGCCCTAGCTGCGGAAGCAGCTCCGTCTGGTAGGTGCGCAGCGCGAGGTTGCAGTAGGGGCACCAGCCACCGCGGTAAAAGACGATCACCGCAGGGCCGTCGGCCACGAGTCTGCTGAGCGTGACCGGGGAGCCGGTCGCATCTGGGAGGGTGAAGTCCTCGAGCCGGTCCCCCACGGCGATGATCCCGGAGGGCTCGCCCTGCTCGCGCCATCCTCGTTGCTCATCGGCAAAGACCTGCGCGAGATCGGCTGGCAGGTGGGTGGCTGAAGCGGCGGAGATCTCGGCTGCCCGCTCGGCGATGGTGGTCATGTGCGGTCTTCCTTAGATCGGATTGGATCGTCCACTTCAACAGGATAAGAGCGCAGCGCACGCTACTCGTTGCCTCAATCGCCGAAGACCGCGCCTGGCGCGCGACGGGGTAAGGATTTGCGCAACGCCCGGTCGGAGCGGACTTGAGCCGATCGTCAGTCGTCGCAGTCGCGGGTCGTCCCGGGCGGGCGTCGGCTCGAACTCCACGCGAGGCGCCTCCTTTCTGCGCAGGGGAGCACTCCGACGCAGAATGCTCCTGTGCGCGGGCTGCGCGCACGGGATGGCGGCGCACCGGCGCCGATCTGCACCCCGAGAGCTCATCCTCCCTCTGAACGCCAGCGCTCGTACAAAGCTGCGAACTCCTCGTGCATCTCCGGAGTCAGATCCTCGGTGCGAAGCCGACCGGTGATTCGGATCGTCGCACGCATCTGGTCTAGGTACTCCGTGCAGTGCTCGCACCCGGCGAGGTGCGCCTCGAAGCGTCGCCGCTGCGAGCGCGACAGCGCCCCTTCAAGGTAGTCGGTGATCAGCTCGACCATCTCCTGGCAGACGAACTCGCTACCGCGCCACAGCAGCATCCTCACGCCCTCCCCAGTTCGGCTTCCAGGGCCTGGCGCAGGTGGCTGCGTCCTCGGTGCAGCAGGACCCTCTGGTTGGCGTCGCTGATCTCGAGTACCTCGCACACCTCCCGGCCGCTGAGCCCGTCGACGTCGCGCAGCAGCACGACCTCGCGCTGGCGCGGCGGGAGCTCGTGCAGAGCGGTCTGGATCCGCTGCGCCAGCCCCTGCGCGAACATGCGGTCCTCGCTGTCCTCGATCCAGTGCTGCGGTGGCGACATCCACGCCCCGGAGGCGTCGAACCGGGACCGGTCCACGGCCGGGCCGGCGTCGCCGACAGCCACACTTCGATGCTCGCGCACGCTCGTACTCCTAGCTCGGTTGACGAGGATCGTCAGCAGCCACGTCTGAAACGACGAGCGCCCCGCGAACCCGTCCAGCCCGCGCAAAACGCTCAGCCAGGTGTCCTGCACCACCTCTTCGGCGATGGCCGTGTTCGATACATACATGCGAGCCAGGCGCAGCATGGCGGTGTGATGGCGCACCGCCAGCAGCACGAACGCCTGCTCCTCGCCCGCCCGCAGGCGCGCGACCAGCTCGGCGTCCTCGTCCGCGGCATCCCTGCCGGCCGCGGTGGCGCTCCGGCGACGATGCAGAAGCGGAAGCGCCATCGCGGCGATCAATCCCACCCGCGCGCCGGAAGGCTGAGGAAGAGAACATGCGCATTGCAAGCTGAGTTCATCTGCCACCATGCAAGGCTACGGCGCCTGAGAAGCTGTGGCGCCGCAGCCTGCATGACCTGGCTCCACTAGCCGGCGACGATACCCTCGCCGCCGTCGGCGTTCGGGACGGGGACCGACCCGAGATGTTCGAGTGAGCCGTCCGCGTTGACCTTGAACTCGTCCAAGACGCCTTCCCCGCCGCCCTGCACGTAGAGGAAATCGCCGACCGAGGCGCCATCAACGGTGCCGGGGTGGTGGGTTTCAGTGTTGCCCACCAGCGTGAGCTGCCCGGCCGGGGTTGCCTGGAAGCCGGTCACCGTCGCGCTGCCGGCGTTCGAGGTGTAGTAGTACCCCGCTGCCGGGGTGACCCAGCAGGTGGCTATCTGTTCGGTCTTGACCGAGTCCAGCTCAGCGAGCGTGCCATTCTCGTTGATCTGGTAGCTCGCCAGCGCGCCCGCGGCCTCCGCAACGAGCAACTGCCCCTGCGGGTCGTAGGTGACACCGAACGGGACGGTTTCGTCCGAGGTGACGACCGGGCTCTGTGAGAGGCCTCCCCACGGGTAGACCGTGAAGACCTCGATGGACTGCCCGGCGGCCTTGGTCGTGACGATCAGCTTCGAGCCGTCCGGTGAGAAGGCAACCTGACCGGGGGTGTGTGTGAACTGTTCTTCTTTCCCGGGTTTAACGACCGGAAGGCCCAGCGCACGGTGTAGGCTCGGCACGAGCACGAGGTGGCCGAAAACGACGGCGTAGCCCTGGATCGATCCGCCTTCCTCGGCGTTCAGGACGTAAACCAAGCCGCGCTGGGCGGTCACGCTGACGGGAAACGTCCCGCCAGAGCTGATCACCTGGCGCAGCGCCAAATGGTCGCCGAAGACGGCGAACACCGAGACCGTGTTGCTGCCGGCGTTCACAGCGAACAACAGGTTGTCCGCGCGGTCGTAGGTGAGCGCGCCCTGTGAGGCTGTGTGGTCTGCGACCGAGCCTTCGAGTTGGCCGCCCTTGCCTTCGGTTTCGTAGATGCCCGCCTGCGTCAGGGCGCCGTCGCTCGCCCGCTCGTAGGCGACGATCTGATTAGCGCTCAGGCCGTCTGTCTGGACGAACACTGCGTTGCTCAGGCCGAAGCCAGGCGGGCCGAAGCCAGGTGAGCCTGCGCCTGAGGCCAGCGCGGGGGCGGCTCCGGCGCCCCCCGCGAGCATGCCGATCACCACAAGCGCCGCGGCGCAGTAACGAGTCATTCGTTTCATCGGGATTTCTCCTAGGTTTGGGGTCGATCTACGCCGTTTAGTCTCCCCAGCCACGGATCCGTTACAGACGCGCTGGGCGATGCCACTCCTCGCACCCTCTCTGGCGATCGGTCCCGCCGCGCTGAGATCGAGCGGAGGGTCGGCGCGCCGCTCTTCCTCGCCTACACACACCGGCTGGCCCCACGCGCTCGTGGCCCGCGGCCGGCGCGAGAACCAACCGGTCACGTCGGACGTGGACGTTGAGGACGATGACAGTGACGACACTCTCACCGCGCTTGGTCAGCTGGACGCGAGCGTGTCGCCGCTTAGCTCGGGTCGGCATGTCTCAAAGCATCGCCGGTGCCGTTCGGGGCGGCACATATCAGCCAAGCGATCGGAGGACTCCGGTCGTAAACTGAGGCCGTGCGCGACTACCCTCAGATGATCGCTCCGGTCAACCACATCGAGCCGGTTCCACGGCGCGTCCGCGCCTTTCTGGGAGGGGCAGTGGCGCTCGACAGCACGCGCGCACTGTACGTGTGGGAGTGGCCAAATTATCCGCAGTACTACGTCCCGCTCGCGGACGTCAATCCGGCCGTCCTCGTCGACGAGGAACACCTCGAGCGCCTAAGCCGCGGGGCCGCGAGGCGACACGGCCTTCGGGTCGGCGAGACCTCTCGGTCCGGGGTTGCCCACGTGTACACCGAGGATGCGCTGGAGGGGTTGGCGGGCACGGTGCGCTTCGATTGGGCCGCCCTCGATGCGTGGTTCGAGGAGGACGAGGAGGTCTTTGTCCATCCCCGCAGCCCGTACGTTCGCGTCGACGCGCTGCGCTCCAGACGCACCGTCCGCGTTGAGCTCGACGGCGTCGTTCTCGCCGAGTCCTCCTGTCCGGTGATGGTGTTTGAGACCGGCCTGCCGACCCGCTACTACCTCGATCGCACGGCTGTTAGCTTCGATCACCTGATCCCGACCGAGACGGTCACCTCGTGTCCCTACAAGGGCAAGACCAGCGGTTACTGGTCGGTGCGCATCGGCGACGAGCTGCACCCGGACCTGGCCTGGGTGTACGACTTCCCAACTCGCCATCTGGCGCCGATAGCGGGGCTGATCGCTTTCTACAACGAGAAGGTCGACCTGGTGCTGGACGGCGAGCGGCTCGAGCGGCCGAAGACGCACTTCTCTTAGCGTCGGCTCGACGCTCGCAGTCTTTCACCCGCTCCGCATCCAACCGGGCGGTAGTGTCCCAGGGCAAGTCGTCTACGCGTTAGGAGGTTGCCATAAGGAGCGACATCGAGGCTTCAGCGACCTCATCCTCGAACTCTGGGGAGACGCCGGACGACACGCCCGGTCGGCGATCGGAGTCGCGGAGCTGCCGTTCGACATCCCCGTCGAGACCGAGGCCGTCGTGCTGCTTGGGGACCAGCCCAAGTTCTGACACGCAAGACCTCCGCTGTCGCGATGCGCAGCGAGTCCGTGTAAGCGGGCGCGTGCCCATCTGGGGCGCCACCTCAGGTGGCGCCCCAGATCGTGCTAAACGGCGGCTGCTTCCGTCTCTTTGATCCCCTGCCGAATCATCGACCTGAGCTCAGGCGTGTCCTCGTGGGAGTGCACGGCCACCGCGTGCTGCACGGCGGCTTCGACGAGCTCGTCCTCCGAGTCCGCCGCGATGCCGACAGTACAGTTCATCTCACTTGGAGTCTCGCGGCAATCGATGTAACTCCGGGTCATACGCCCTCCTTTCTTCGGGTAGGACGATCTTCTACCCGGTGGGGGTAGCTGTCAAGGCCGTCGGACGAGTACGAGCTCTGACGCGCATCGACGCGCGACACCTCCGCTTTGCCCGGCGCGAGCGGGCGTCAGCCGATCATCGGGGTCGCGTCCCAGGAGTGCTGTAAATAGCTGCGGGAGCTGTCGAGGTGACGGCGTAGGTTCCCTCATGTCCGGCAAAGACGATGAAGGAGGCCTACGCCGTGAGACGTACCGTACCGCCGTCGGCGGAGATCGAAGACCAGATTGACCAGCTACTCGCCGTGGGGGTGGGCGAGAACCCGCGCGAGGCGCTGTCAGAGCTCGCGAAGCTCGGTGCCCGGCTGATCATTCAGCGGGCTGTGGAGGATGAGTTCGAGGCGTGGCTGGGTCGTGCTCGCTATGAGCGCCGGCCTGAGTATCAGCGCGGGCTGCGTAACTACGACAGCGGCCTGCGCGATGGGTTTCGCCCGCGCAGGGTGCAGACCGCGGAGGGCGAGCTCTCGGTTGAGATCCCGCAGGTCCGCGAGGCTGCCGAGCCGTTCGTCTCTGCGCTATTCCCGCACTCGACGAAGCTGCTTCGCACCCGGCCGCTGGAGGCGATGGTTGTTGGCGCGTTCGTCCGCGGCCTGTCGATGCGAGACGTCGAATCGCTCTGCGAGGAGGCAGGGCTCGGCAAGCTCTCGAAGTCGACCGCGTCAAGGATCTGCGGGGAGTTGCGCGAGCGCTTCGAGGCGTTCAAGCGCCGCGACCTCTATGGGGTCAGGCTGGTGGCGCTGTTCCTCGACGCGATCTTCCTGAACGTCAGGTCGAAGGGTCCGAAGGAGGGCGTCCTTTGCGCCTGGGGCTTTAGCGAGCAGGGCGAGCGGGTCCTCGTCGGGGTGTGCCTTGGGATGCGTGAGTCGCACGAGGACTGGCTCGCTCTCGCGAGGGATCTGATCGCCCGTGGGCTGGGGGCGCCGATGCTCGTCGTCGCCGACGGCGCCCCCGGACTGATCAAGGCGGTCGAGCAGTGCTGGCCTTCCTCGGATCGCCAGCATTGCTCCGTGCACCGGGCGCGCAACCTGATCGCGAAGCTGCCCGAACAAGAGCGCGAGCGGGTACGCCGGGCCTATTGGAAGGCGCTCGACGAGGCCAAGGACGAGCGCGACGGAACCGACCGGCTCACGGCCCTCGTCGCCGAGCTCGAGCGGGCCGGCTATGCCTCGGCCGCGAGATGCCTCGCGGATGATCTCGATGCGCTCGTCGTCCATCTGCGCTACCCGCTGCGCCACCGCAAGCGCTGGCGATCGACCAACCTGCTCGAGCGGACGCTCGGCGAGGTGAAGCGCAGGACGAAGGTGATCGGAAGATTCCCCGGCGAGGAGAGCTGCCTCTCCCTCGTCTGGGCCGTGCTCGACCTCCAGATCAACAACACCTGCAACGGGCTCAAGCTCTCCGAGATCGACCGCCAAAAGCTCTACCGGCTCCGCCACCAGTCCACGGAAACAGACGCCGAGCACAAGGAGGTCGCCGCCGCCTAAACTAACCCCAAGGGAACCAAAGCCGCGGCGAATTTACAGCAGCTTTGGGACGCGACCATCATCGGTCGACACTGTCGGAGCTCGTCCTCTGCGCAAGTGTGCCGTGGGTCTGGCTCGCTCCTGCAATGCTCGGCGAGCAAGCGTGCTGCCGTCCGATGGTTGTCCTGTGGCCGCCTCTAGCTGCCTGTCGAAGGCAGTGTGACGTCTGGGCGGCCTCGAGGGGTCAGAGGCCAGTTACCCTTCCGCTCAGCTCTTATCAATGCTATCGAGAGGAAGCTCAATGGCAGCGACCGACCAGCAGCAGAACCCAGTCGTGAACGATCCTCTGCGCCACCACACCCACTACCAACGGAACGGTAAGAACCCCTCCCCATACGCCGGCGGAAGCAGCTTCATGGAGCGTGTGGCCGAGAATGTCGCGTCGGGCATGGGCACCGTGCAGTTCGTCCTGATCGGCTCCCTGATCATCCTTGCCTGGGTGTTTATCAACGGCGCGGTCAAGTACCTCGAAAGCACCGGCAAGGCCATCACCAAAGGCGGCGAATTCGACCCCGAGCCATGGATCCTGCTGAACCTGATCTTCTCCGGCGTCGCGTTCTATACGGGTGCACTGGTCATTATTGCCCAGAAGGCACAGACGAGGACCGACAAGGCGAACGAGGAAGCGGCGGCGAAGCATCGGGACGAGCTAGCGCAGTTTCAGAGCGACCTGCTCACGAAGAACACCGACCTCACCCAGCAGATCCATGCGTTGAGCGAAAAGATTCATGCGTGGAGCGAAAGGATGGGCACCCTCACCCAGGAGGTGCACGAAGCTACCTGCAAGGGGGGCGCATCTTCCGCCTCGAGCTGACTATCGCAGGGGGCCACTGCGGGTTTTGCTCAGGCCAGCACCACCACGATTGCGTCGCGTGATGACCAGAGCACGGGCCTTACTCGCCCTGCGTGGTCAGCTCATGAAGAACTGCTGGTAGAGCAGGAAGACGTTGAGCAGGCTGATTACGCCGGCGCAGCCCCAGGCGAGGATGGTCGTGAGGCGCCGGTTGACGTGCACGCCCATGACGTCTCGGCGGCCGGTGAGCATGACGAGCGGCACGAGGGCGAATGGGATGCCGAAGGACAGCACGACCTGGCTCAGAACGAGGACCTGGGTGGGGTTCATGCCGACTGCGAGGACAACGATGGCAGGGATCATCGTGACCGCGCGGCGCAGCATCAGCGGGATGCGGACGTTGATAAAGCCTTGCATGACCACCTGGCCGGCGTAGGTGCCGACGCTGGATGAGGAGGCGCCGGAGGCGAGCAGCGCGACCGCGAACGCGAGCGCGGCGGTGCCGCCCACTAGGTGGCCGAACTGCGCATGGGCTTCCGGGATCGAGCTCAGACCCGAGAGGGCGGGAGTGTGGAAGAGCTTGGCGGCGACGGCGAGCATCGCCATGTTGACCAGGCCGGCGAGGCCGAGCGCGATGATCACGTCCAGGCGCTCGAAGCGCAGCACGCGGCCGCGCTCGCGATCGTTGCGGCAGGGCATGCGACCCTTGGTGAGCGCAGAGTGCAGGTAGATGACGTGCGGCATCACGGTCGCGCCGATGATGCCGACGGCGAGGTAGAGCGAGGTGACACCGTGCAGGCCCGGCAAAAGGCCGCGCAGCGAGCCGTGGGTGGAGGGGCCGATGCGCAGCGTCTCATACAGAAAGCCCAAGAAGATGATCCCGAGCAGCCCCGTGATCGCCAGCTCGAAGCGGCGGAAGCCGTGTGTCTGCAGCTCGAGGATCGCAAACGCGATCACGCCGGTCATCAGCCCAGCGGGGAGCAGCGGCACGCCGAAGAGCAGGTTCAGCCCGAGCGCGGCACCGAGGAACTCGGCGACGTCGGTCGACATCGCCATGATCTCGGCCTGCACCCACATGCCCCACGTAAACGGGCGGGGGAAACGCTCGCGCACGACCTCCGGATAGTTGCGGTCGGTGACGATCCCCAGCTTGGCCGAGAGGTACTGGATCAGCATCGCCATCACGTTCGCCAGCAGGACGACCCACAGCAGCAGGTAGCCGAACTGCGCGCCGCCTTCGATGTTCGTGGCGAAGTTACCCGGATCGACGTAGGCGATCGAGGCGACAAAGGCCGGGCCCAACATCAGGATCGTCGCGCGCACGCGACCCTTGGACAGAAGCTGCTCGAGCGCGCTCGGGCCCGCGAGCGCCCCGCCGAGCTCCCCGGGTAGCGCTACGGAGGCGCCCTCCACGGCGCCCTCAAGCGCAGGAACCGGATCCGGGCGCAGCGGTGTTATCCCTGACCCTCCTCGGTCTCGATGCGCATAGCGCGCGCCAGCGCGCCGCCGATCGGATGTTCGCGCTCGCCGAAGCGCACGAACACCGGTCCGCCGAACGGCTGACGATCGACGACCTCCAGGCGCTCGCCGATCGCGATGCCGTGCTCGGCCAGGTAGCGCAGCATCTCGGGGTCAGAGTCAGAGACGCGCACGAAACGCCCCACGGCGCCAACGGGCAGCTCGTCGAGACTGTGCGTGGAACGCTCGTCGATCCCGAACTCGACCGTGGGGATCGGATCGCCGTGCGGATCGACTGTCGGGTCGCCCAGGCGCTCCGCGATCAGTTCCTCGAGGTCCTCGGAGAGCACATGCTCGAGCACCTCGGCCTCGGCGTGCACACGATCCCAGGGCATCCCAAGCTCCTCGGCCAGGAACAGCTCGAGCAGCCGGTGGTGGCGCAACACCTCAAGCGCGACCCGGCGACCCTGACTCGTGAGCCTCACGCCGTGGTAGGGCTCATGCTCGACCAACCCGACCTCAGAGAGCTTGCGCACCATCGCCGAAACTGAGCCCGGCTTGACGCCCAGGCGCTCGGCCAGCTCAGTGGTCGATACCGGCCGCGCCCTTCCGCGCCTCCAGCGCATACACCGCCTTGGCATAGTCTTGAATAGACGCAGAAATGGAATCAGCCACAGCCACACGCGTATTTAGGCAGACCAAAATCTGTTTGTCAAGAGGCTATAACTCGAACGTTCGTTGATCGGCCACTGCCAATCTCAGCGCAACGTGCGTTAGTCTGGGCCCATGGCCGACGACCGCTGCGACCTCCTGTGTCTGGACCTGCCGCGCGCTGAGGCGATCCGCAAGTGTTTGGATCTCGACCTCGCGGCAGGGGCATCCGCTCGCGCGAAGGCGCTCGCCGACCCGACGCGGTTTCTGATCGCGCTCGCCCTGCGCGACGGCGAGGAGCTGTGCGTCTGCGACCTCGCGTGGATCACCGCGCGAGCCGAGAACCTCGTCGGCCACCACCTGCGCACGCTGCGCAGCGCCGGCCTGGCGAGCTCGCGGCGCGAGCACAAGATCGTCTTCTACACCCTCACCCACGCCGGCCGCCAGCTGCTCGACGCGCACCTCCAACTCGCCGAGGTGACGCCATGAGTACCCCGTCGCTCGAGCTGCCTGTCGTCGCCGAGCCCGCGCACACCTCGCAGCATCAGGGCCGACTCGAGCTGGCCGAGCGTGACCGCCTGATCCGCCGCGCGAAGGCGCTCTCTTGGCTGAGCCTCGCCTACATGACCGCCGAGGGCGCGATCGCGATCATCGCGGCGATCCTCGCCAGCTCGGTCGCGCTGCTCGGCTTCGGCCTTGACTCCGGGATAGAGGCCCTCGCCTCGATCATCGTCATTTGGCGCTTCACCGGCGCTCGCCGACTCTCCGAGCATGCCGAGCAACGCGCCCAGCGGCTCGTCGCGATCACCTTCTCCCTGCTGGCCCCCTACATCACCCAGGACGCCATCCGCACACTAATCAACGGCGAGCATCCCGGCACCAGCTGGCTCGGGATCGGCCTGTCGATCTCAAGCATCATCGTCATGCCACTCCTCGGCAAAGCCAAGCAAGGTATCGGCCAGCGCCTTGGCTCAGGCGCGACCGCCGGCGAGGGCACGCAGAACATGCTCTGCGCCTACCTCGCCGCGGGTGTCCTGACCGGCCTAGCGCTCAACGCCGCCTTCGGCCTGTGGTGGGCCGACCCCGCCGTCGCGCTCGGTATCGGCGCGCTCACACTCTACGAGGGCCGACAGACCTGGCGCGGCGAGGGTTGTTGCGCCGCCTCGCCGCTCCCCGGTGAGCCGCTCGACGCCTGCCGCGATGACCGCTGCTGTTGAAGGCGAAACGGCAGTGTGGATCTGTTCGGCTATCCGCTGATCGCTGCGAGGGCGGCGCGGCACTCCGCCACTTCCCGAGTGACAAGGCCCCCGCCCAGGCTCTCTGCGGTCTCCTCGGCCTGCCCGAGCATTTGCTGTGCGCGCTCGAGGTCCTCGCGCCCGCCGCGGGCGATCAGCGCGCGGGCCCAGCCGGCGTGGGTGCGGGCGAGGAACAGCGGCGCGCCGAGCCGCTGCTCGAACTCTGCGGCGGCGGCGAAGTGGCCCTCGGCCTCCTCGTAGAGCTCCTGGGTGCTGGCGAGCGTGCCGAGCGCCCAGGCGATCGATCCGTACACGAAGGCACCGCCGGCGGAAGCGAGTTGACCGGAGAAGGGCGCCAAGAGATCGTAGAGCGCGCCGGCGCGGCCTACGACGCGCAGCCGGGAGCAGGCATCGGCCCGGAGAAACATGGCTATGGACCATGTGTCGTCCCACGGGGCGCTGTCCTCGGCGGTCGCCAGCTCGCGCGCCTCATCCTCGCGCCCGCTCTCGATCAGGGCGAGGGCCGCGGCCGCGCGCCACGCCGCTATGCTGCCCGGTTCGCCGGCGACCTGCACGATCTGCTCGATGAGCTCCCCGAGCCGACCCTGGGAATAGCGAACCTGAAACAGCTGCCCGCCAAACAACATCACAGTTTCGGGCTCGCCTGCTGCGGTCCCAATCTCGTACGCCTCGATCGCCCACTGCTCAGAGCCATGAAGGTCACCCTGAACAAAAGCCCAACTGAACTCGAGCAGTAGACGCGCGTAGGCGATGGACGGGTGCGGCACGGAGCCAGCCAGCGCTCGCACCGTTTCAAGGCCGGACTCGATCTGTGAGCGGTTCCCGACGTCCAGGCCAACGGCCATGCGTCTGGCAGCCGCCCAGAAGCTCAACCACGGGTCATCCAGGCACTGCACGAGCTCGACCAGCTCCTCGCTCAGCCGTTGGCGCTCCTGCACCGTGTCGGGCACCCAGATGGCCCAAATGGCGTTCACTAGCGTGTGGGCAAGCGGTGCCGGATCGCCGGCGGCTCGGGCTATGTCTATTGCCTCCGCGGCCAGCCGTCGGCACCGCGCCGGCTCACCAGCGTAGTGAAGCTCGCCAGCCAGCAGCGCGAGCACTCGCGCCCGCTGTGGATCGCCATCCGGGAGGACTCCTGCGGCCGCCTCAAGCGCCTGCACCCGCTCAGAGTCCACCGCGCCAACCTTGCTGGTGAATCCCCGGCTGTTGGCCAGCACTGCACGGCAGAGCAGGTCTGCGTCGCCCAGCTCTTGGGCGAGCTGGGCGGCGTCGAGCAGCGTCTGGCGAAACTCCGGGTTCCCCGTCTGGCGCTGTGCCTCCCCCAAGCCGATTACCAACTCGCACCGCTCGCAGCGATCGCCGCCGGGCGCCTGAGCATGCAGCTCGAGGGCCTGCTGGAACCAGCGCGCAGCCTCATCCGGGGCGAGCTGAGTCAGCGCGCGCTCGGCGGCTCGCCGGGCATAGTGCATGGCCTTGGCGGTATCGGAGCTCACGACCGCAGCGGCCCAGTGACGCGCGAGCTCACCCAACCGCTCGCCAGGCTCATCCCCGCACTGCTGCCTCGAGTACTTCGGCTACTCTCCTATGAAGCCGGGCGCGGCGGGTGCGCCCGAGATCCTCATACAGGGTGTGCTCAACCAATGCGTGGGTGAACATGAATCGCCCGGCTCGGTCTCTGTTCTCCTGCAGAAGCGATGCGGCGACCGCTTCCTCGAGCAGGTCAAGCAGCCGAGCCTCAGAAGGCTCGAGCACCGCGAGCAGCAGGTCGATCTCGAAGTCGCGGCCGATTACCGCGGCGGCGCTCAGCGCCGTGCGCGCGTCTGAGCCGAGACGCTCCACCCGCCTCCCGACGACCTCTCGCACGCTCTGGGGCAGCCCCAGCTCGGTCACGTTCCCCACGAGGTGCCAGCGCCCGCCGTGCTGTTTCAGGATCGCGCCGGACTCTGTCAGGTGACGCAACAGCTCACCGGCAAAGAAGGGGTTGCCGGCCGTCTCACGCGTGATCTCCCGCGCAAGCGCACGGCCGTCCTCATCCAGCTCGTGCCCTGCGAGCGCTTCCATCAACACCAGCACATCCTCAGCCTGCAGACCGTTGAGGCCCACGCGCTCGACTCCCTGCTCGCGGTGAAGATCGGCCAGCAGAGCGGTGAGCGGATGCTCGCGCGCCAGCTCCGAGTCACGATAGGTCCCCACCAACATCACCCGCATCGACGAGCCCACTGTGACCGCGTGGTGAAGCAGCGACAGCGTCGGCGCATCGGCCCAGTGCAGGTCATCGAGGATCAACAGCAGCGGGTCCTGCTCGCCCGCCCCCTCCAACAGGCCCGCGACAGCGGCATACAGCAGATAGCGCTCTGTCTCCGGGTCGCTCTCACGCGGAGCTGGCAGATCGGCCACGCGGTGACCCAGTGCGGGCACCAGGCGCGCCAGGTCGCCGCCGTGACGCTCTACGTAGGCATCCAGTACCGGCTGCGGCGCCTCTTTGACCAGGTGACTCAGCGCCTGTATCCACGGCTGGTATGGCACACCGAGGTCCTCATCACAACGCCCATACAGGACCGTCGCGCCCTCCCAACGCACCTGCAGCGCCAGGTAAGCGGACAGCCGCGTCTTACCCATACCCGGCTCCCCACTGATCAGCGCGAGCCGCCGCGACCCCTTACACGCCTGTCCCCACAGCTCGGTTAGCCGCTCGCGCTCTGGCCGCCGTCCGACATAGCCAGTCGCCGGTAGCTCACGCAGCCGCTCCGGCAGCGCGATGGGTGACAGGAGCGGCTCCCACTGAAGCTCAAACGCCTGCACCGGATGAGAGATGCCCTTCAGCTCAAGGCCACCAAGTGAGCGGAAGCTATGAGCATGACGCGCGCCGCCGATGTGGCGCACGTGATGGTTGATCACGATCTGCCCGCCCCGAGCGTGAGCGCACAACCGCGCCGCCTCGACCACTGGCTCACCGAAATAATCGCCGTCCTCGACCGTGGTCTCGCCGAGGCACACACCGATCCGCACCCCAAGATGCTCCTGCGCACGGCGGTTGCACGCCTCAACAGCCTGCTGCATCTGCGCCGCACACGCCAACGCCTGAGAGGCGCTGGAGAACACGACCATCAGGCCATCGCCGAGAGTCTTGACCTCCCTGCCGCCGGTGCGCTCAATCGCCTCCCGCAGCAGCCCAAAGTGCTCCGCACGCAAGTCTTCGGCCGCGGCGGGGCCAACCCGGGCGCCCATCGCCGTCGAACCCACCAGATCGGTCATCAGCACCGACACCGTCTCTGTTGCTGTGGGGCTCACCCACCCATCATCCGCCCCTCGGAGGACTGCTGCAACCTGGCGCAGTTGCTCGCTGGCGCGATGGAGTCGCCCCGGTGGACATCGGATCGTCGGCAACGAGCCAACCCATGGTCTCGCGCTTGAGCAGAGCCGCGCCTTCGTCACATCCCCCGCTGCTCCAATCCGGTCGTCTGAGCGGACAGCCTCCGCAAGCCGGCTTCGGATGCAACGAGGCGTATAGACTGAACCTCGCGAGACGCCTGAGATGGGAGTGTCACGCGTCGACAGCCACGCTTAGCTGGCGCGGCTCCCCACATCGGTCGCTTAGGGCAGCACTTGGTGCGGGATTCCTGGGGACCAGCGGCCGTCTGGGTTATGCTTCGGCTGTGAGGCAAGATGCACGGAGTCCGTTGCGTTGCGACGCGGTAGCGTCGGCTCGCGTCAGGGGCGTGCTAGGTGGCCGCGCGCTCGGCCGTTCGCCGGGCGTAGTGCACGGCCGCGGCGGTGTCGCTGCTCACGGCCGCTGCAACAAAGGAGACGTCCGTCTCCCCATGTAATGAACACATCGTACAGCGCCGCTCGCACGGTTCAACTGGGGTCCCCGACGACTTCGGAAAGGATTACGGTCAATCGCTCCATTTCGCAAGAGCGGTACAGCTGAAGCTTCGAGGCACGACACCCACCGAAGCAGTAGACGCCCTTCCTCTGAGGTGGAGTCCCTCTGATCCCGGTTCGAGATGGCTGACCGCGAAGATCTCGAGTTCACCTATTCGCTGATCGATCGCATCTTCCGGCTCAGCCTGGGGGAGCTCGCGGACTTCAGCGGGGCCAAGTACGATGGTGACTCTTCCCTGAGCCTCGAGGAGGCTCAGCGGCGCAAGCACAACTATGTGGCCGAGCAGATAGGTATTGGGCCGGGCCGCCGGGTGCTCGACCTCGGCTGCGGCTGGGGGGCGCTGCTAGACTTCATCCGCAACCGGGGCAGCACTGCGGTGGGCGTCACCTTGTCCTCCGCGCAGGTGGCTGCCTGCCGGCGGCACGGCCTGGACGTCCACCTCTACGATGCGCGCAAGGTCACTCGCGACAGCTTCGGCTCGTTCGACGCCGTGGCGAGCCTCGGCGCCTTCGAGCACTTCTGCTCGCCAGACGACTACCGCGCCGGGCGACAGGAAGAGATCTACCGGGGGCTCTTCGCCCGGATCGCGAGCGTGCTGCCCGACAAGGGCCGGTTTTATCTGCAGACGATGGTCTTCGGGCGCAACATGATCCCGGCGGAGCAGATCGACATCGACGCCCTGCGCGCACTCCCTGAACGGGACTCCGACGCTTGGTACCTCGCTCTCATGGGCCGCCAGTTTCCCGGCTCCTGGCCTCCGTCTGGCCAGGAGCAGATCATCCGCAGCGCAGAGCCGCACTTTCGCCTAGTGTCAAGCACCAGTGGCAGGCTCGATTACATTGAGACCATCAACCAGTGGAACCGGCGGATCGGGGCGCGGAGCTTCAGAAAGAGGCTGCTCAAGCTTCAGCTTCTCCCGCGCTGGCTCACCAGCGCGGACTTCCGGCTGGCCTTCACCTCTGGTGTGAGCGCCAACATGGTCTGCTTCGAGCGCGAGCTGCTCGACCACTACCGGCTGGTATTCGAGAAGCAGCGATCGACAGAGGCGGTGGGGGCACCGCGCGGCGCTGCTTGCAGCCCGGCGCTCCGGTGACGGCCGCCACCGTCGGAGCTCGCCGGCGTAGGTAGGTGGCGCGATGCCCTCGTCGTCACCCTCGGCCGGAGGAGTCCCAGCCTGGCGCTCGCCAGTAGGAACGCACAGCTAGCTACTTGCCCCGGATAAACGGCTAGAACCAGAACGGCCGCGTCGTGTTGGCGCGGCCGGTCCGGGCATTTGGGTTGTTGCTCTGGTCGAGCGGTGGTGATGTTTTCAGCTGGCGCGGATGGCGAGGGTGTCAAGGTTGTAGGCGAGGATCGCCCAGGCGCTCCAGGCGCGGGTTCCGGCTGCTCCCTTTAGGCGGGAGCGGCGCAGTCCGTAGCTGCGCTTGAGGTGGCTGATCCTGCCCTCTGCTCCGGTGCGGTATCGGGCGAGCCGCCTTTGTGTTCGTCTGGAGCCGGGTTGTTGGCGGCCAGCGATGAACACCCTGTCGGGCGTGAGCCCCTCGAGCGCGTGGTCGGTTGGGCCCTTCTCGAAGCCGCCATCGAGCGCGACCTCCCGCGGGCGCAGCCCGAGCCGCTCGAGCTCTGCTGTTGTGTCGGGCAGGAGCTTGCTCTCCGGCGGGTTGCCCGGCGCGGTGGACGTCGGCAGGATGAAACCGCGCGCTCCGCGCCGGGTGTTTGCTGTCACCTCGCAGATCTGAAGCACATAGCCAAACTCGTTCGGCTTGCCGAGCTTGCCCTTGCGGATCGGGCGAGCATCCGGGTCGAACATCGACACCAGCCGGTCGGTGATCGGCTTGCCTTTCGATCCTGAGCTTGATCTGTGTGGTGACTCGCTCGGCCAGGCCGGCTGCCTGCTCCAGCCTCGAGATCGCTGCAAGCTTCCGCTGTGCGCCGCGGCCACGCGCCCGCCGACGTGCCGTGAGCACCAGCCGCCTGGCTTCCCTGATCGACCGCGTCAACAGTTGACCGGCCTGGTCGGTCAGAGCGAGCACCTGCGCTTTGCGCTCCCCGGTGCGCCGTCCGAGCGTGCGCGAGATCGCCCGCAGGCGACGCCCCAGCGCTCTGCTGCGATCCCGCACTCGCCCAGCGTCCTTGCCGACCAGCTCGGTCAGTTTGCGGGCCGCACGCGCGAGCGTCCTGGCCCCGTCCAAGCTCAGCGCCGCGTCGCTTGGATAGCGCACATCGCCCTCCACGACCGTCGAG
Organism: uncultured Solirubrobacteraceae bacterium; assembly: GCA_963711985.1. GTDB lineage: Bacteria > Actinomycetota > Thermoleophilia > Solirubrobacterales > Solirubrobacteraceae > Palsa-744. Next base: position 408,394 of record CAVQGG010000011.1, read on the forward strand.
TCGATCCTCACCGCTCGCGCCCGAAAGCGTGTCTCGTGCTGAGCCTTGGCGATCACACACCGCGTCAGATCCTCTACAACCTCGCCACGAAGCCGGCGTATGGGCATGCGAACCGTCGACTCGTGCGGAACGCGCTCCCCAAGAGCGATCAGACAGAACCGGCGCAGATGAAGCGAGTCGGAGACCTCCCGCACCAACGTCTCGTATCCCCAGCCCGTGCGCGCCTTGACGATCATCAAACGCACATACACATCCATCGCGATCGACGGGCGACCATGACAGACCGCCTCCTGACGCCAATTCGCGGCGATCGGCTCCAGCAGCCGCCGATCGCTCAACAGCACACCCAACACCGCCAAATCCTCTGGCAGCTCCCTCACCTCGCCCGCCAACACCTCGTCCCACAACGACTCGACCTGCCCACCCGAAAGCCGCAGCATCAACACCCTCCTCGATCAGAAACCAGCCCATTTGCAGGGCTGATTCTCCTAAACGAGTCGGACAACACCCCGACTATTTCCGGGGCAAGTAGCTAGACTAGGGCGGTCTGCGGAAACGCACGCGCCGAGGACAGCAGTGCGAGTCTCGTGGCCGCCCGGGAGCCACACTGAGCGCACGACGGCTGTGGCCGTCAGCGTACCTGCGCTCGCCGGGCCGAGCTCTGTTCTGCGTGATCCGGCCGTGGCCTCAGATCCAGCGAGGCGAGCGTTCGGGGCGGCTGCCACCGAGGTGGTGCACGGGTCGCGGCCAACTCGTCACGGTGCCGATGGGGCTCGCTCGGCGCTAGCGGTCGGCCGGTCCGAGGGCTCGCGCCTGTGCGAAGGTGATCAGTCGCCCCCTCTCCTCGTCCCAGAGCTTCAGCTGCATGGCACGCAGGCCATCCCGCAGCGAAAGCGTCGGCACACCGTGAAAGATCGCGTTCTCGTCGTGCGCGCGCTGCAGGTTGTAGTTCGGGATGCGCGCACTGAGGTGGTGGACGTGGTGCAGACCGATGTTGCCGGTGAAGAATTGAAGCGGCTTGGGCAGCTTCATATACGAACTGCCGCGCAGGGCGGCATCGGCATAGCTCCAATCGTCGGTGCGCTGCCAGTAGGTGTCCTCGAACTGGTGCTGCACGTAGAACATCCAGATGCCCACCGAGCCCGCGAGCAGAGCGGAGGGCCCCCATACAAGCAGGTAGTCGCGCCAACCCATCAACCAGCACAGCGCCCCGACCACCGCGGCGAGCGCCACATCCGTGCCAATCACGCTTCGGCGCATGCGCGCCCGCGCGCTACGTGCCACCAGACGCGGTGCAAGCACCATCGCAAAGACCGGCCCAAGACCGAACATCACCACCGCGTTGCGGAAAGCGCGATAACCGAGGCGTTCCCGCCACGAGCGCGCGCGGTACTCGGCTACGGTCAGCGTCGGAATGTCGCCCACGCCCCGCCGGTCCAGATCCCCAGCAGTCGCGTGATGCACTGCGTGGTCATGGCGCCAGCGCTGAAAGGGAGCAAACACGAGCAGCCCGAGGACAGTGCCAAGCCACACGTTCGCCCGCCTGGAGCGCAGGAAGGACCCGTGCGAACAGTCATGGAAGACGACATAGGTGCGCATCAGAAAACCAGCGGCCGGCACGGCGATAGCCAGCGCGAGCAGGCGCGAGACCCCAATCGAGATGTACGTCAGCGCCGACAGGCCCAGGTAGGGGACAACCGAGGTGCTCAGATCCACCAGGCTTCGAGACAGGCTGGGCCTGGCGTACGGCGCCAGAATCTCCCGCCAAGATGCGCTGTCGCCGCTGGACTTCCCTGGCGGCACCTCGTGCATCGCCGTGGTGCGCGTCGCATCCGAACCGGCCTGTGCGTCCGCACGGGGCAGTCCCGGCCCACTATGGATCAAAGCCATCCCCCTCTTTCGCGGGCCGGTGAAGACCCAAATACCTTCCAAGTGGAGCCGGAAGTCTAACCCCCGCGGGCGACCCGCGTAATCACCCGCCGGGCAGGGTAGCCGCGCGCCTTCAACGACCCGGAGACGCTGGCTCTCACGCTCGTGCACGCCAGCATGGCGATCTCGTTCCCCGACACGCTGCCGGAGAGCGAGCGAATGATCGAGGGGCTGCTCGAGCTGACGGAGGCTCTAGATGACCCGTGGATGAGCCTCCGGGGCGCGGCCGCGAGCTTGGTCGTGGGCCTGCTGCACGGGGAGCGCGCGCGCGTGGAGTCGAGCCTCGCCACGGCGAGGACGCTGGCTGCCTCGCTGCCGGAGCCGGTCTTCGCCTTCCAGCGCTTGATGGCCGAGTCCTGCTGGGCCCTTGCTCTTTGCTGCTGTAAATTCGCCGGCGGCTGAGGTTCCCGGTGGTGGTCAGTTTATGCGGTGCTCGCCTGCTCGGTCGCCTCCTCGGTCCTCTGTTCGCGCTCGGTGTACCTGACGTGGTTGAGCCGTTGGCGGTCTAGCTCTGTGAACCTGATGCCGTTGGTCTCGTGAGTGATGAGGAGATCAAGGACGGCCCAGACGAGCGTGAGGCAGCTGTCCTCGCCGGGGAACCGGCCCATCACCTTCGTGCGGCGCTTGACCTCGCCGAGGGATCGCTCGAGCAGGTTGGTTGAGCGCCACCGTCGGCGGTGCCGGAGCGGATAGCGCAGATGCACGACAAGCGCGTCGAGATCATCGGCCAGGCACTTCGCTGCAGCGGTGAAGCCATCCTCCTCGAGCTCCTCGACCAGGGCTTGGAGTCGTCGCTTGGCGTCCCGCTCATTGATCGCGTCGTCAAGCGCCTGCCAGTAGGCGTGCTTGACGCGTTCGCGCTCCCGCTCGGGGAGCTTGGCGTAGAGGTTGCGCGCGCGGTGCACGCAGCAGCGCTGGCGGTCTGAGGCCGGCCAGCACTGCTCGATCGCCTTGATCAGCCCGGGGGCACCGTCGGCGACCACGAGCATCGGTGCCGCGAGTCCTCTGGCGATCAGGTCGCGCCCGAGCGCCTTCCAGTCCTCGTGGGACTCGCGCATCCCGAGCATCACCGCGAGCAGCACGCGTTCGCCGTCTTCTGTGAATCCCCAGGCGACAAGGACGCCCTCCTTGGGCCCGCTGGGGCGCACGGCTATGAAGGTGGCGTCGAGGAACAGGGCCACGAGGCGCGTGTCATAGAGGCTTCGGCGCTTGAACGCCTCAAAGCGCTCTCGCAACTCCTCGCAGATCCGCGACGCGGTCGACCTCGAGAGCTTCCCCAACCCGGCCTGCTCGCACAGCGACTCGACGACGCGCATCGACAGACCGCGCACGAACGCCCCGATCACGAGCGCCTTCAGCGGCTCGGTCCGCAACAGCTTCGGCGTCCTCGGGAAGAGCTTTGAGGCGAATGTCTGCGCCGCCTCGCGAACCTGCGGGATCTCGACTGAGAGCTCGCCCTCGGCGGTCTGCACCCTGCGCGGGCGGAACCCGTTGCGCAGAGCGCTGTCGTAGTTACGCAGCCCGCGCTGGTACTCAGGCCTGCGCTCATAACGAGCCCGACCCAGCCAGGCCCCGAACTCGTCCTCCACAGCCCGCTGGATGATCAGCCGGGCACCGAGCTTGGCAAGCTCCGACAGGGACTCCCGCGGGTTCTCACCCACCCCCACGGCGAGCAGCTCATCGATCTGGTTCTCGATCTCCGCCGACGGAGGTACGGTACGTCTCACGGCGTAGGCCTCCTTCATCGTCCGGACAGGACTTGAGGGAACCTACGCCGTCACGTTGACCGCACCGGGGGCTATTTACAGCACTTCTGAGACGCGACCGAGACTCCGTTCGCGGCACGCTCGCAATGCCGTCGAAGCATCAGCATGGCGGCAGCGTGTTGCCTCAGTGCCGGTCGGTCTCGGCCGCTGGCTGCGCTGCGACGAGCGCGGCTGCGCGTTCCTCAAAGAGGCCGTAGCCGTGCTCCTGCGAGACCTCGAGCGCACGGGCGGCGTGCTCGCGTGCTCGAGCAGCGTCGCCGCGCCCGGCGAGCGCCTCCGCCCAGCCCAAATGGGCGCGGGCTGCCCACAGCAGCAGGCCGTGGGTCTCCTGGGCATCGCACGCGAAGGCCAAGTGCTGATCGGCCTGCTCGTGCTCTCCCATGCAGGCGGCGAGCAGGCCCAGCCACATGCGGGCGTGTCCGTAGCCGATGATGCCGTTCCAGATGATCTGGTCGGCCCACGGCTCGATGAGCTCGTACAGGATCGAGGCGGGGCCTGAGCTGTCTGTCAGTACGGCGGCTTCGGCATACAGCGCCAGCGCCGTCAACGTGGCCGTGCTCGGCGCAATGTGCTCGAAGCGGTCACTCGCGGCCTGCTCGAGGATCTTCGCGGCCTCGGCTCCTCGATCGAGATAGCACAGGGTCGATGCCAGTCCGGCTCGCCAGGCCGCGATCGCAGGATAGGCGCTCACGCTCTGCTCCATCATCTCGACGATCTCTTGTGCGCGGCCTTGATAGATACGCGCTTGCTGCAGCGCGGCGGCGTAGGCAAGGACGGCGTCGAGCTGCCCCGCCTCCTGCCCGATTTGCAGCGCGCGCCCGGCCAACCGCTCGCCGGCAACCAGATCGCCGTGCATGAGCTCCCAACCGGCTGCGTTGAACGTCGCAAACCAGTTCACCGTGGGCTGATCGAGCTCGTGCGCGATCAGCTGCAGCTGATCGAGTGCGAGCTTCGCGCGCTCGAGGTCCCCCCGTTCGACGCAGGTGTGAAAGTCCATGTTGTGCGCCGAGAATCGGAGCGCAGGATCACCCACCTCGTCGGCGCAGCCAACGAGCTCCTCGACAAGACCGATTCGCCAGGCGAGCGTATCCGGTACTCGGATCGTCTCGTGGACGTTCCGGAGGACTTCGGCGAGCGTCCTCGTGTCGTCGGTGGCACGAGCCAGCGAGATCGCCTCCTCGGCGAGCGCGCGACGCATGTCAAAGTCCGGGTCCCACTCGAGTTCCAGCGCCTTGATCGCGAGCAGTCGCGCGCGGCGGGCGCGATTCGGCGGGTCGTCGAGCTCGATCGCCCGCTCGATCGCCGCAAGCCGTTCGGTGTCGACCTTACCGAACGTGCTTGCGACCCCTCCGCGGTTGTTCGCCAGCGCCGCTCGCGCGGCGAGCTCGGCATCGGACAGGGCGGAGGCGATCCGCGAGGCCTCGAGCAGCGTCTCGCGGTAGGCGGCATCGCCACTCTGGAGCTGCGCCTCCCCGAGCCCGATCAGCGCCCCACAACGCTCGGCACTCTCGACATCGCCGATCAGCTCGATAGCGTCGGCGAACAGCTTCACGGCCTCGGCCGGCGCGAGGCTCTGAAGCGCGCGCTGGCCGGCCCTGAGGGCGTAGTCGGCCGCCTTGGCCTTGTCGAGCGAGACGGCCGCAAGCCGCCAGTGCAGCGCGAGCTCGCTCAGGTGCTCGCCCGGGTCCTCGCCGTAGAGATCCTCGAGCGCCTGCGCCACGCGCTGATGCATTCGCGCTCGGCGGGTGGCCCCGAGGCCCTCATAGAGCGTCTGGTTGATGAGCGCGTGGGCGAAGCGAAACTGCCCGACCCGCTCGCTGGACTCAGCCAGCAGCGACGCGGCGACCGCCGCCTCGAGGTGGTCGAGCAGCAAGCTCTCGTGGAGATCGAGGATCGACTCGAGCAGCTCCAGGTCAAACGAACGGCCGATCACCGCTGCGAGCCTCAGGACCTCGAGCGCCTCCTCGCCCAGGCGCTCCACGCGCCGCTCGATCACCTCGCGCACGCTCTCGGGCAGCGCCACACCTGCGGAGCGATCGACGCTCCAGCGCCCGCTGGCCTCGTCGAAGGTCAGTCCCCCGGACTCCCAAAGGCCGCGCAGGATCTCTCCCACGAAGAATGGGTTGCCATCGGTCTCGGCGGCGATCTCCTTCGCCAGCTGAAGGATGTCCTCGTCGAGCTCGTACCCGGCCACGACGGTCATGATCTCGGCCACCTCGTCGGCGCCGAGGCCGTGCAGCGCGAGGCGCTGAACACCCTCGACGGACCGCAGGTCGGCCAGCACCGCGCTCAGCGGGTGATCCTTGCCGAGGTCTGAGTCGCGGTAGGTGGCGATCACCTGAAGCGCACCCTGCTCGACGGTTCGCACAACGTGCTTGAGAAGCGCCACCGACTGCCCGTCGGCCCAGTGCAGGTCGTCTAACACCAGACACACCGGCACGCTCTGAGCTACCTCCTGGAGCAGTCCCGCGACGGCCGAGAACAGCAGGTAGCGCTCGGTCTCGGGGTCGGATGTCTGAGGCGCGGGCAAGTCCGCCACGCGCCGCTCCAGGTTTCGAGCCAGTCGGCCGAGCTCGCCCTTGTGCCGCTCTACGAGGCAGTTCAGCACGTCTTCCGGCGCGTGCTCGACAAGCTGCGAGCAGACCTCGATCCACGGCTCATACGGCACCGCCAGCTCTTCAGAGCAAGCGCCCCAGCACACGGCAAAGCCCTCGGCGTGGGCGCGATGGGCCGCAAAGCTCGAAAGCCTCGTCTTGCCGATCCCCGGCTCACCGGAAAGCAGCACCACCTGGCGCGCCCCATCGCGGGCGAGCACCATCGCCTCCTCGAGCGCAGCGCGCTCATCGACGCGCCCGACGTAGGAGACGGGGGGAACCGAGCGCAGCACCGCTGGCAGCGGCCAGCCGCCAGCCACGGAAGTCTCCTTGCCCAGCGGCGCCCAGGAGACCGAGAATGCCTCCACCGGCTCGGGAAAGCCCTTCAGCTCAAGCGACCCGGCCGACTCGAACTCCACACCCTCACAGCGCCCCGCCAGCGTCTTGACGAGTGCCGAGATCAGAATCCCATCGGCAGGGGCCTGCGCGCACAGCCGCGCCGCCTCGACCGTGGGCATCCCGAAGTAATCCCCGTCCTTGACGGTCGACTCGCCCGCACCCAAGCCGATCCGCACGTGCAGTCCCTGCTCGGCCTGCCCGTAGCGGCGCTCGAACAGCTGCTGCATCGCCACCGCACAGCTGACCGCGCCGGAGGCCGAGCCGAACGCCACCATCAAGCCGTCGCCCAGGTTCTTGACCTCCTGCCCGCCGGTTGAAGCGATCGCCTGGCGCAACAACCCGAAATGCTCCTCGCGCAGCTCATCCGCGCGCACCGGGCCCACCGAAGTAGCAAGCCGAGTCGAGCCGACCAGATCGGTCAGCAGAATCGTCGCAAGCTCAACCGACTCCGACACCACGGCCCCCATAGCAAAAAGACTTCGGAGCAAGAGAGCGTAAAGCAGTTCTCAGGAGTCCGGCGGCTCGGTCTGGCGATGGAGTGCTGTCTGTCGCGATCCGGGAAGACGGTTGCCTGAGAGGCAGCGATGCGCGCGTGCAGGCAAGGCACGTGCAGGTTTTCGAGCGGGCGCAGGGCAAGATCGCTCGGATAACGGGTTACCGCGACATCGACGAGGCCCGTGCCGCTATGACTATGCACTTCAGGAGATGATCGAGGTTGGCGACGATCGCGTCCTGGCATGCGCGACCTTGCATGCCGAAGGTCGCGGGAGTGGGATGAGGCTCGAGGGCGAGATCTATCATTGCATCTGGCTGCGGCACGAGCGCTTCTTTCGGATGGAGGACCACTTGACCCTGGCAGGCGCTCTCCGCGCGCTCGGCCTCGACGGCGACACTCTCGAAGCCGCCGGCCTGAAGGAGTAGGCGATGTCGCGGGCGGACCTGGACACACTTCGAGCACTCTTCGAGACGTGGACCACTGGCACCGAGACCTGGCGTCAAGGGCAGGAGGCTTGGCGTCGAGGCGAGGCTGACATGTCGCTGTTCGATCCTGACGTCTCCTACGACGACACGCTGCTGCCCGACCACATCGGCGAGACGTATCACGGCCACGAGGGTGTACTTCGGGCAGCCGAACGTTGGATCGAGCCTTTCGACTGGCTTCGGATCGAGTTGGGCCAGATTGTCGAGGCGGATGACCGCTTGGTCTCAATCCACCGGTGGCGCGCGAAGGCCCTGCACACTGGCATCGAGTTCGACTCGCCCCTCGCCTACGTATGGACGTTCCGAGATGGCAAGATCCTTCACTTCCGGTCCTATCTAGACCCGCGAGAGGCCTTCAAGTCCGTGGGACTGGCCGACTAGGCGATGTCGCAAGAGAACGTGGAGATCGCCAAGCGAGGGATAGGTGCCTTCAACCGGCGCGACGTCGACCTCGTTGCCGAACTGACGACCGGGGACATCGAATGGTTCACTGCCACGGACGGGGCGGTCGAGGGCAAAGGCTTCCGGGGACACGATGGTGTGGTGAGGCTGTTCGAGGAGTACAGCGACATCTGGGAGGAGATCCGGGTGGTCGCTGATGAGTTTCGTGATCTCGGCGACCGCGTAGTCATGCTCGGCCGCATGGAGGGACGTGGCAGAGCAAGCGGTGTACAGGTCGATGCGCCGTTCGGGGATGTGTTCGACTTCCGTGATGGCAAGATCTCGCGCATCCGCGCCTATCTCGATCACGGCGAGGCGTTGCGGGCGGCGGGCCTGGCCGAGTAGCGGTCAGGTGCCGGTGTCCGGTGTGAGGCCGAGGTCGGCAAACGCCGGACACGAGTGCTTGGTCGTGGATGCGAGCGTGTCGGTGAAGACCACCGAGACTGCCGAGATGGACGAACTGCGGTCGTCCTCGCGTCAGCTCGGCAGACGCTCGCTTGCACCGGACGAAGCAGGCGTGATCTCGGCACCGGCCTCTCGCGGTGCTCAAGCACGCGGTCGATTGGGATCACGGTGGCGCCGGGCGCTCGCCGGCGATCCGCGACGGTTCCCCGATCGGGGTCGCACCTGCCGGGTGAGCCGCGGCCGTCGAAACTCGTGCCTGGCACTCGCTTACGCGCGTTCAATGCAGCCCCAGGCGAGGATGGTGGTCAGGCGGCGGTTGACGTGCACGCCCATGATGTCCGAGGCGCTCGCGCGCGGATCGCGCCTCCGAGACTTCTGTAGCACGAGCCCGTGCCTACGCGATTCGCGGAGCTCGGGACATATTTCGCGGGTAAGATTAAGCGCTGATGACGTCGCGCCGCGTAGCGTTAAAGTGCCAAGAAACGGTTGTGGCGCGCAGCAGCGCCTCTTGGTGACGGGCGCGGTCGGCCTCGGTGCCGTTGAGGAGCGCTTCTACGCGTGGACGAGAGACCCAATCCCACAGCTCGGGGTCAGATTCAGCGAACAGCTCACGTATGAGATCTAGGCGTGCCTCGAACCAGGAGTGCGGGAACGAGTATTGCGGACGTATCGCTGTCTCGCCGCCACCTTCTGTCGTGGGCTGACGGCCCTGTCCCACTCGCTTACGGACAGCATACGCGAGCTGACGTGTGGCGAGGGCTGGGGCCAGCCATGATCGCTGGGTGTGGAATGGTGTCTCATAGCGGTGGTCGCGCAACGTGGTTGAGAGCTCCGTGAGTAGACGGTAGTGGGCAGACTCGACGTAACGCTCGCGGGAGCTCATCGAGAAGCAGTAGTCGATGAAAAGGCGCGAGCAGAAGGGGGTGAAGATGTCGTCTGCTCCGGCCATGCGTCGTGGGCCTGTCGCGCCCCATCGTCCGACGCGCTCGAACGTATAGAATGCCTCTTGCAGCTCGGCGGGGAGCCATCCCTCGGCCAGGCGCTGGCTGACGAATGCATCGAGATAGCACGCCAGCTCGTTGGCGGCCGCCGTCGTCATGAGACCCGCCTCGTTGCGATTCTTCATCCGCAGAAGCTTGCGTTGCATTCGAATCGAGCTGCGCAGCAGCGGAACGTTGGTAGCGATCGCGGTGAGCTCGCCGGTGCCCGCTCTGCCGATCTCTCCGCCGACTCCCCAGAGCTTCACACCAAGCGCAGGCGCGTGGACCAAAAGGTCTATGTAGTTCGTGTAGTCGCCGAGTTGCAACAAGCTTGCAAGCCCGTCGTTCTGGCGGACGAAGCGCACCGCTGCGTCCGTCCAGTCAAGTAATGCCTTGTCCGGGTCATGAAAGACGACTTCGTGCCGAAGATCGAGGCGTTGTGCTATCTCGTTGGCTATTACCACGTCTGGCTCCGTTGGCGCTCCGCCGGTGAAGTACAGCGGCCGCGCACCGGTGGCCTGTAGCAGGGCGGTAAGCACTCGTGTGTCTCGTCCGGCCGTGAGGGCACAGCCGACCCTCTCAATGTCGCGGACTGCGTTGGCGGTCAGATCCGTCAATCTTGCCGCCAGCTCGGGTGCGGTCACACGCTCGTTGGTCCTCTGCGGGATGCTCTGCGGGCCGAAGGCTCTGTGGGTTCGCACAGCACCGCGCTCGACGACGTGCCGTGCGCCTCCGCACAGCACCTTCACGCCGCGGGTGAGCGTGCGATCGCTCGCGGCCCATCCAAGTCCCAGGAATGAGCTGACACCAAGCGGATCGGGAGCGCGCAGGTCAAGCAGTGTGGTGATCAACGTTGCGCTGTTGCTCACCAGCGTGCCACGGCCGTGGCATGCGAAAAAGACCTGCGCGAGCCCCAAGGTGTCGAGCAGCAACTCGGCCCGCTCACCCTCGAGATCGAGCCGGACGGCACTGAACTGCCCCTCTAGGCAGCCGTCAAGTGAATCCCAGCGTGAGTCGAGCGCCTCGGCATCACATCCCGTGAACCGCCCCTCGCCCTCGACGGGCAGCCCGTCGAAGAAGGTCACGTGCGACGAGGAGCGAGCTAGGTATCGGCGTGGACCAGCGCGATTCGCTCCGTGGTGCATGCCAGCAGCTGTGAGCGCTCCGGCGCGCGAGGTCGCGGTCCACCCCGTCTGGGGATCGAGTCCGTATTCATCGCCAAGTCTTTCTAGCTCGCCGGCGATTATCTCCCCAGAGAGATCTGGAAGATCTGCGGCAACCGCATAAAGATGCAAGAGTCCCCCCTAGGGCATATCGGGCAATACTCTACCGGTAGGTCGCCCCAAACGCAATAGGGCATAGGAGAATCGCGACGAGGCGTCCGCCGCCCTGCCGGTTTGACGCGGGTCCGCCAAACGAAGAGAAGGGGCATCCGATGCTGAGAGGCAGACCGCGCCCCCCTGAGCCCGCACCTCGCGAGAGTGGGCGGCGAAACTCGAGCGCTGCTCCGTTCGCCCGCAAGCGAGCGCGTCGCAGGTCGAGCCCGACGCGCCCGCAAACGACGAACTGCAGTCGTCCCGGCGTCCGCTCGGCAGACGCTCGCTTGCAGCGGACCAAGCGGGGGTGATCGATCAGCGGCGCGTGAGCTGAACGAGCGACGAGGGCGGCCCGCGCCTGGTACCACTATTAGGCCGGATTGTGTTTTGAAAGCTACAAGCCACTGACGCGCCGGTGCAGTCGTCGAGTCGCCGCGGTACTGGCCGTACTCGTGTGCCTCTCGGGATGCAGCAGCGGGGCGGGTGTCAGCCACGACCGCCGAGTTGACCCTCATATCTCGCCGACCCCTCATAAATCGCCGACGGACCCACCCCCAGCGGCAGAACTGCCGCGCGTAAGCTCCACCGGGGGCTTGGTGCAAGCGCTTTGGCAAGCACCGCTCATCCAAGCGCGCGTTGTCGGCGACCTCGTCGTAGGGCTTGCGGCGGGCCACGGCGTGCCAGACGAACTGCGCGCGCTCTCCGAGCTCACCGGCCAGCCGGCGTGGAGCGCGCTCCTGCCAGCCGCGGAGCCAGACGTGCTGGGGCTGGCGACGGGGGCCGGGGTCATCGTCGCAGAGGTGGGACGCGACGTCGGTCGCGCACCGGCGGCCGTCGTTCCGGTCGTTACGCACGATGTGGTCTTCGATGCCGCGAGCGGCCATGAACTGTGGAGCATGCCAGTCGCCAACGCCGCCGCCGCGCGGCTTCAACATCAGCCGATCGCGCTCACTGGGCAGCTGATGGTCACGGGCGACGCCACGGGCGACCTCACCGCTCGCAATGCGCTGTCGGGATCAGTCGTGTGGCAGCAGCCGCGGCCCGCCTCCTGCCCACAGGCGGGGCAGGACGAAGACAGCTACGACGAGGGCCTCGCGGCGGACGGGAGCCTGCTCGTCGTCTCCTACCAGTGCCACACCGGCGGCCGCAGTTTCGTGCTCGTGCGGCGCCTTTCCGTGGCAAGCGGCGCGACCCAATGGCAGTGGCGCTCGATCCGGGTGGCCGACACACCTGAATCGTTCATAGGCCTCTCGGTCGTGGGCGCGGCGAGGCGCGGCGATCTGGTGCTGCTGTCGGGACAGGTCGCGAGGGCGAAGCGGCTTGCGGAGCTACTGCCGCATCCACGGACCTGGCCCACGAGCCTCGGAGCTTTCGGTGAAGACGAACTGCTCGTGGCACTCGACGGGCACTCCGGGCGCCCGCTGTGGAGCGAGCAGGGCGGGCAGCTCGTCAGCACAACGCTGACGGACGGGGTCGTGTGTGAGACAGTCACGGTGGGCTTCGAGTGTCGCCAGGACCGCGATGGCGCGCTCAGCCGTCCGCTCGTACGAACGACGCGCACGGAAGGCAGCAGCCCGCCGTATATTGGCGACGGTTACGCGGGCATCAGCGGCGACCTCGCCGGGGCGGTGCTCTCGCAGTCAGCTGGCGGAGCGACCTCAATCGTGGTCTTCCCGCTCCGCGGCAGGGGGCGCGCCGCCAGCGCGACGGTCGAGCTCCACGCGGGTGTGTATGAAGGCGCGAACTATCAGAGCTTCATCGTCGGGGCCGGGCCGCTGCCCGGCGGTGCCACGCTCATGCTGCTCCGCCGGGTGGACGTTGCCGGCTATCCCCTCGTGGCGTTGAGCGTCACGCCCGCGCGGCGCCCATTGTCCGAACCCCCACCGCCGGGGAAGCCGAAGAGTCCCCCGGCGAAGCGGGGTACGCGCGTCTACGTGGCGAACGCCGACTGCCGCGGGCGCGCCGTCAAGCCGAGCCGGATAACGCTCGACTGCTCCGACCCCTCGCGCCTGTATCTCACGGAAGTGGCTTTCTTCCCAGGTGCAGGCGAAACCTACGGCACGGAGCACGCGGACGCGTCCATGACCATCCACGCGTTCCGCTGCCGCCCCGACTGCGCGAAGGGCCATTTCCTCGTGGAAAAGGGTGCGCTTGCACTTGAACGCATCGTCCGCTGCGAAGACGGCTTCCTCTACTACTCGCGCGCGCTGTACGCCTTCCCGGAAGGCAACGGCCGAGTCGACATCCAGCCGCGCGAGCACTGTCGGACGATCGGGCGCACCTAGCTGAGCTCCGGTCGCTTCTGCTTTTGCGTGATTGCGAGCGCCTGTACGACTGAGCTGGGCGAGCGGCGAGTCAGCCCCAGAGATGGCGCTTCGGCGATTCGAAACGGCTAGGCTGCCGAGGAGCGTCTGATCGGTGCTCGCCGGCTAGCCGTCCACGCGTGAGGGCGGGGTACCGCGGTTCGAAAGACGGGTTCATGATTGGCAAAACGAGGCTGCCGTGGTTCCTGTTGGGTGTGATGGCCGTCGTGCTCGCGCTGTCCGCCGCGTGCGCCAGCGCCGCGTCCAACAGGACGCTGCTGGAACTGAAGGCGGAAGGCAAGCCGCTGGCGGTGGGCGGTGACGTCCTGCTTGTGGCCGGATACTCGCTGGGCCCGTGTTATTGGGAAGAACAGGAATTCAAGGTGGCGGTTAACCGCTCCAAAGCCGACAAGCTCGTGAGGACGGGCGAAGCGGGGCAGCTCGAAAACTGCCGCGGAGGCGCCAAGGCGATTGAAATCACTAGCGCCAAGAAGATGATCGTGAAGCTGGCGCCGATGCGCATCCACCTAGAAGGGCCGTGCGTGTACGAATTCAAGGAAATCTCCGCCACGTTCGCACAGAGGGAATGGGGCCCCGAAATCTACGGCGCCGCGACCGGCAAGCTGGACAAGGCCGAAAGCGCGCAATCCCCGGCGTGCGCTAAGACCCGCACGACGATATTCGACATGGGTCTGATCGGGATCGAAACGGCACTCATCAGCTGAGCGCCCGCGCCCGGCTCGCGCAAACCCCCTTCTGCAGCGCCCGAATCTTTTACTTCAACCCGCTGCATCGGTTCGTCCAGTGCCTGCGTCGCGTCGAAAGCAGGCGCGAGGTCGCTCTATGGCGTGCGGGACCAACCCACCTCGTAGCCGCTGATCCTGGCGACCGCTGGGCCGGGGAGACCCATTGCGGGCTGCCAGCCGGTCCAGCTTCTCAGACAACTGTCGCAAGCGCCCCTGGATCTCGGGGTTCGAATACGCTCCAAGCAGCCCCATAGAGCCGGGCCGATCAGGGAAGCAGTTTGAGCCCCTCGACGTGAGCGGGGCGCAGGATCGCGAAGTGTCGATGGTCGAGGGTGGCGAGCTTGCTCTCGCGCAGACGCTCGACCAGCACGAGCACGCTGGCATCGACCACGCCCAACGACTGGTCGTCGTACTGTCGCTGCAGCTCGCGACAGCGCGCGAGGTCGGCGCTGGTGCACGTCTCCAGCCGGTAGGCGCCGGCGAGCAGATCCCTATCGAGGACGCTCCCGGCCCGGAGCGTCGCCGCGTCGTCCCGTATGCTCGCGCGCCACCGGCGGTGTCCGCGGCGGGTGCAGCGCCGGACGGCGCACACGCAGTTCGTCGCGCACGGGCGTCAGCAGCACGGGCACGGGTGACTCGGCCAGCATGCGGCGCACGACTGCGGCGCGTCCGGGAGCGAGGTCCTGGCTCCAGCCGAGCGCGACAAGGTCGCAGCGACTTCGGCGCAGGATGTCGAGCACGTGCTCCTCCGGCTCGCCGTCGCGGACACGCAACTCGAGCGTCGCGTCGGTCGCCGAAGGGCAGTAGCGGGCGATGAACTCCTCGCTCCATGCGTCCAGCTCGTGCGCGAGGTGATCCTCGAACGGGGGTACCGCGTCCCGCTCCTGCACATGCGCCACGGTGATCTCAGCGGTCGCGTTGCGGGCGAACTCGACCGTCTCGCGCAGGGCCGCCGCGCTCGCCGTGGTCCCATCCAGGGGCACGAGCACGTGCTCGATCCGCCGGCCACGCGCCGCGGCCGGGGGCACGACCACGACCGGCTTGCGCAGCATCGTGATCAGCTGCAGCGCGGTGCTGCCCACCGGGCGCTCGTCGGCGCGAGCGCCACGCGCGCCGATCACGACCGCGGCCACGCCATCGGCCGCCGCCGCGCGAGCGAGCGCCTCGACCGGACTGCCCGCGACCGTCCTCAAGACAACATCGGCGTCTTGCGCGGCCGCGGCAAGCGCCGCTCGGTCCTCGCCGACGTGCACACCCTCCACCGTCGCCGCGTAAAGGTTGGCGATCGCGCCCGCCACGGAGAGCACCACACTCGCTGCCTCGTCGTCGGCAACCGCCGCAACGACCTTCTTCGAAGCACGTTCAGTCTGGAACCGAGTCACCGGATGCTCTCCGATCATTCTATGCCGACCTCGGAGCAGGACAGCATCGCTCGCGTCGTAACGAAATCGTTGTACTCGCCGCCCCGATCGTCACGCGCTCGTGATGGCTGGCGGTCCATAGTCGAGTTGCACCATCAGCGCCGAATCAGCGAGCGCCCGCTGCTTGCCCGGCCGACTACGCCGAGGCCGACGCTCGGCGATCCGGGCGCTGCGCAAACCCGACGGTGCAGAGAACGAGACCAAGCGATGACGGAGGGCCACCGATGACTGACGATGAGCGGATCACCAAACTCGAGCACCGCGTGCGTGAGCTGCAGACCGCGGTGGTTGCGATCGTGCGCCATCTCGGGGTCGAGGATCATGTAGCCGCTGCGGAGCGGGCACGACTGGAGGAGATCAGAGCCAAGGGCGAGACCCCCGACGCCCGCCTGCTCGAGCTCTACAGCACGCCGCCGCATTCCTAGCTCCGCAGAGCCGTTTTTGCCCGCGCCCAGACGCGAGTGAGACATCCGGGGGCAGCGTGCGCGATGATCGACTGGCTTCGGATATGCCTACCTGGCCTCGCGTCATCCACTTGCGGCTCGCACGGGCGACGGCGAGCATCGTCCTCGGTGTCGCCCTGCTGGCGGGCATCGGATCTCTGCCAGCCGCTGCCCGCAGATCGCCGCTCGCCGTGCGCGCGTCGAGCGCCGCCGGCCCGGCGCCATCCGCAGGCCAGCCGCCATCCGCAGGCCAGCCGCTGGCGCTGGTGGACGTTGCCGTGGCCACGCTGTGGATGCAACCGGCCCGAACCCGGCCGCTCGATAGCCCCTCGCTCGCCAACCCGGTCCGGCTGGGCGCCTGGCTGAACGCCATGGACACCGCGCAGCGACGCTGGCTGGTGGGCCGCCTGGTCACCCAGGCCCTCTACGGCCAGCAGGTGGTGGTGCGGGCTCGGCGAGGCGCATGGGTCGAGGTCTCCCTCACCGACCAGCCGACCCCGAACCACTTGAGCTACCCCGGCTGGCTGCCCGCGGGTCAGCTCGTCCCCGCTCCGACATCGACCCCCACGACCCCGACATCGACCCCCACGACCCCATCGACCCCGACGTCGGTGGCCCTCGTCACCCAACCTACGACCTGGTTGCGTCAGCTCACCGCGACAGGGACCGCCGGCCCTCGCCTCCTGCGTCTGAGCTTCAACACCAGGCTGCCGGAGCTGGGCCAGGCCGGGGCCTGGACCATCGTGCAGACACCCACCGGGGTCCCCGCGCTGATCGCTCGCTCGGCCATCGCTGTACAGACCCCGAGCACTCCACCGCCGTCCCCCACCGGCCAGCAGCTCGTGGCAGCCGCGGAGCAGTTCCTGGGCGTGCGCTACCTGTGGGCGGGCACGTCGGCCTTCGGCTTCGATTGCTCCGGTCTGACCTACACCGTCTACGACGCCTTCGGCGTCCTCTTGCCCCGCACCGCCGCCCTGCAGGCCCAGGCCGGCCGGCCGGTCGCCCGGCGCGCGCTGCAGCCCGGTGACCTGGTCTTCTTCGCTACCGACCCCCCATCACGGGCCATCACGCACGTCGCCATGTACTTCGGCGACGAAAGCATCATCGAGTCTCCGAACTCAGCCGGCGCCGTGCGCGTCATCCCCCTCGCCGCCCGGGGTGATGAGTACGTCACCGCACGCCGCTACCTCCCCTAGACGACCGAGTTCACCTCCACCTCTTCTTCATTAGTTTGGGTGCTCGCAAGTGTCAGCCCGGTCTGTTCGAAGGCGGCTCCGTTGAAGGACTCTTCGAGGATGTCGTTCGGTTCGTCCACGAAGCTTTCCGGGTTCTGCTTGCCTTTCGATGCCGAGGCATCGAGTTTGACCGCCAGCAGCATTTTGTTCGCCGAGATGGGCACAATCACCGAGCCCCGTATCGCCACGGTCGTGCTGCCGCAGCTGAATTCCATGAAGGCGCCCGTTTTCCCAACGGGGTACAGGTCAAGGCCGATCTGATTGCTGGCGCTGGTGGCCCCGAGCTTGGCGACGCCCAGCGTGCCTTCGAGCGACTTCGTGACGATTTCTCCGGCTCCGGCGCCCACGCTCGAGCATTTTTCGCTGGCTCGCTCGCATCCCGTGAGCGTAAGGGCCACGTTCCCGACCGTTTTGAGCCCCGTGTAGTCGCCTGCGCTCGTCTCGCCTTTGCACGTCACCTTCGAGCTCGCGACCGCCGAGGCGATTGTGACCGACCCTGACGTGATCTTGGTCTCAAAGCCGGGTTTCAGGACTCCCGGCTCCCACTCATAGCTGTCCTTTCCGCCCAAGCTCGTGCAGCCAGAGTTCGCGTATTTGCCCGTGCCAGTCGCGACCGCGACGCATCTGCCGAATTCCGACGCAGCCGTGACGAACACCGACGCCGAGCCGACGCAGGCTTTGTCGCAGGGCGAGCCGACCAGAGCGGTGCCCCCGCCGGAGGACAGCGCAACGCTCCAGCCGAACTCTTCGCGGTTGGTGCTTTCTGCGCTGCCGGTCAGCTTTGCGCCGTCCTGGGTCCACGTCGAGCCGGAGCGTTCGAATGCCCACGCTGCTCCGTGAAAGTAGTTGTCGACGCGGCCACCGAGCAGCCCGGTGTTGCCGTCGCCGGACAGTGCCGCGCTGTAGCCGAGTTCGCCTCCGAATTCGTCGTTGATCTCTTCGCTGCCCGTGAGCGGTGCGCCCTGCTGCGTCCAGGCCGAGCCCGAGCGCTGGAACACCCAGCCGGCGCCGGCGTATTCGTCCGCATGGGGCGCGCCGATCAGCGCTGTGTCGCCTTCGGAGGAGAGTGCCACGCTGTAGCCGAACCAGCTGTAGCCGCTGCCTTCGCCGCCGGTGAGCGCTCCGCCCTGCTTGGCCCAGGTCGAGCCGGAGCGCGTGAACACCCACGCCGCGCCGATGCCGCCGCCGATGCCCCATTCGCCGACCAGCGCGGTGCTGCCAGCGCCGGACAACGACACGCTCCAGCCGAAGAAGCCGAGGCCGCCACCGCCTGTGAGCTTTTCGCCCTGCTGGGTCCAGGTCGAGCCCGAGCGCGTGAACACCCACGCCGCGCCCTGGTGTTCGTTGTCGTTGTAGCCGCCGACCATCGCCGTGTCGCCGTTCGCGGACAGCGCCACGCTCTTGCCGAAGAAGCCGTTGCCGACCTCTCCGCGGCCCGTGAGCTTTCCGCCCTGCTGCGTCCAGGTCGAGCCCGAGCGCGTGAACACCCACGCCGCGCCGGCCTGTTCGTTGTCGGACGGGGCGCCGATCAGCGCGGTGTCGCCGTTCGCGGACAGCGCCACGCTTTCGCCGAACCAGCCGCTGCCCACCTCTCCGCTGCCCGTGAGCTTTCCGCCCTGCTGGGTCCAGGTCGAGCCCGAGCGCGTGAACACGAACGCCGCTCCCCTGTATTCGGTGTCGGTGCCGTCCGCGGCGGCGCCGACGAGCGCGGTGTCGCCGTTCGCGGACAGCGCCACGCTCTCGCCGATGTAGCCGTATGGTCCGCTCAGCCCGCTGCCGTTGAGCTTTTCACCCTCGTGGATGAACGGGTCGATCTTCAGCGGGTAGCGCGCGCCGCGCGCGTCGACGCGCAGCAGGATCCGCCCGCCCTGCAGTTGCAGCCAGCTGTGCAACACGCGCCCGCGGGCGTCGAGGGTGCTCAGGCCGCTATAGCGCAACATGGGCCCGCCGGCGCGGCTGAGCGTGATGCTCTGCCCGCCGGACGCCAGCGAGAAACGCACGTTTCCGGAGAGCGCCATCGAGAGCGTCAAGGGCCCGGCCGGATGCCCTGACGGGACACCGGAAATGGTGAAGCCCTGCTCCAGGCCGAGTGGCCCGTTGACATACCACTCGCTCAGACCCCCGCGCGCATAGACGACGCGGTTGCCCTTCACCAGCGGCGCCACCGTGCCAAGCGCCCTCAGCGAGGTCCCGTAGCCGACAGCCCGCAAGCTCAACCGCAGGTGCGTCGCGCCCGAGTCGAGCGATACCCCCGAGCGGTCAAAGCGGAAGCTGAGACGCTGCGCGGGGCTCGCCCCTGCAAACCCGCGTTTCGAAGCGCTGACCCGGTATGCCGGATCATCGGCGCCCAACGCAGCAGAGACCGGCCCCTGCGCCGCCAGGGGAAGACCGAGAAGCCCCTTGTGCGACAGGCCGCCCGAGCGCGCGACGGGCGCCGCCGGGGAGTGCTCACCGGCCAAGAGCTGGACGAGCGCCGCCCCGAGCACGATCGACAGCAACGCGGCCGCCGCCAGCGCACGCCACGACACCAGCACCCGAGATCCAAGCGCCACGCCACCGCCCATCTCCAAGCCTCCTCCGTAGATCCAGGGACGCGTCGACACTACCACCCTCCCAATTCTCCGCTAACGGAAGAACGCCACACACGCGCGCGTGGCAACTACCTGCGCACGCCCCTGCGTCGCTACCGCCACGCCCGCAACAGACGACCGCTGCGCCCCCGACCGAGGGTCTCCACGCGCGCGAAGCCGCTTGCGCCGAACAGCAGCTCGAGCTCGCGCTGGGTGTAGTTGAAGATCGGGCAGTCGTTGATCCATTCGTAGCGGACCTTGCGGATCGGCCCCTTGAGCGGCGACCAGCGCGGGAAGGAGCCGACAGACAGCAGCCGGAGTCGGCGCACAGCGCGTACATGCGCCGCGTGAACAGGTACGGCTCGGGCAGGTAGTCGAACAGGCCGAGGGCGAGGATGACGTCGAAGCGACCGTGCAGCGGCGCGGTCAGGAAGTCGCCGGTGAGCAGCTGCGCGCGCGCCTGGAAGCGGCTCAGGCGGAGCGTGCCAGCTCGACCATCGGCTCGGCGAAGTCGACGCCAACGTACTCGCGGGCGCCCGCGTCGAGCACGAACTCGCCGATGCGACCGGAGCCGCAGCCGACGTCGAGGACGCGCGGCGCCGTGTACGCGCGGACCGTCTCGGCGGCGAGCAGGCGGCGACGAAACAGGCCGGGGCGCAGCAGCCGCACGAGCGGCCGCTCGTCCTCGTAGAGATCGTCGAAGACCTGAGCGTTATCGCGGAAGTGGTGGCGAACCCGCTCGGGCGCGCTGGCTGAGCTCGGCATGGCGTTCTCCATAGGGAATCAGCTTGAAGCGGCCGGCGATCGCGCGGAGCATCGCCGGGGCCCGCCGTCGAGCGCTGTTGCGCTGAGCCGCACGGAAGCCCGCGTGCACGCGTTGTCCGGTGCTCGCCGAGTCCGGGAGGATAGCCCGTAGCGGCTGCGGGTCCAGCTCATGGGGGTGCAGGTAGAGGCCGGCATCCTCGCCGGCTCCCCGCAGCCCCCGGAGCACGAGCGGGCTTGGCATCAGCGCCCCAGTACGAGGCCCCGCCGACCGGGATCGCGAGACCGCGGGCGTGCCAGACGGCGATCGGGAGCTCCCACAGGACGCGGCCCCCGG
Organism: uncultured Solirubrobacteraceae bacterium; assembly: GCA_963711985.1. Classification (GTDB taxonomy): domain Bacteria; phylum Actinomycetota; class Thermoleophilia; order Solirubrobacterales; family Solirubrobacteraceae; genus Palsa-744. Next base: position 429,022 of record CAVQGG010000011.1, read on the forward strand.
ACAGCTCCATGCGATGCGGGCCGCGCTCCGCGGAGCGCAGGCGGCCGCGGATCCGCGGGGAGTCGTGCTGGCTGGAGTCGTAGAGGAAGCCCTCGTCGGCGAGCACGTCGAACGCCCATGCCGCCTCGCGCGTGATCGAGAAGGCCGGCGCGCGGTAGCCGACGGGGGTATGCCCGGTCAGCTCGCGGATCAGCTCACGGGCGCAGGCGAGGTCGGAGGCGAACTCGCGGGGGGTCTGGCGGTGGACGGGCAGGTGCGCGTTGCCATGGCAGCCGATCTCGTGCCCGCGACGCGCGAGCTCCTTGACCAGCGCCGGATGGTCGCGGGCGGCCATCCCCAGGACGAAGAACGTGGCCCGGACGCCGAGCGAGTCCAGCAGCCCGAGCAGGGCATCGGTCTGGCGGGCGAGCGCCGGACCGGCCTCCTCCCAGGACGTGACGCCGACGCGCCGGCGGACGAGCTGATGCCAGTCCTCGAAGTCCACGCTGAGCAGCAGCGTCGGCCGGTGATCGTCGGCCCTCGCGGCGGCCGGCGCAGGCTCTGTCGGGTGCCTGTCGCCCGCGATCCCGATCCGCATCACCGCGTCACCCCGTCAGCACGTTACCGCGTCACGCTTCCTGGGCACGCCGTCCGCGCGATGGTTCGCGCTCTACAGTGAGCCCGGTCATGGTGCGTGAACGAGGACCGGTCGGGGTGGCGGCGCTGGCGCTGTCGTCACTGTTGGCAGTCGCCTTCGCCGCGGTTGCGCTCGCGGCGCCGTCGACGGCGGGTCGCTGCCAGCCGCGCGGCTCGCACACACTGCTCTCGACGCGGACGCTGCGCGTGTATCGCACGCGCAAGAGCGGACGCGGCGAAGGCGCGAGCGATCTGATTGTCGCGTGTTGGCGCGCGAGCGCGCGTAAGACGGTGCTCCTCACGGAGTCGCCTGAATACGAAAACAACGACGTGAGGCTGACAGCCGTCAAAGCTGCGCCCGGCTCAGCGAGCGTGATCGGCGTATCCAGCTCGACCGTGGGCGTAGGACTGATCGAAACGGACTCCCTCCAAGCCGTCGACGTTCGCACGGGACGCACGCTCAACAGCAACGAAGCCGAGCTTCTCAGCTGTGAAGAAGGCTGCAGGGTCACCGTCTTCAACTTCGTCGTCGCGCCCAGCGGCTCGCTCGCGTTCGTTGGTGGCGATGACCCCGGCGGGGCCAGCGAGAGCCCCACGGGCCTCTACACGATTCCGGTCGGCGGCTCCGTCCACCTGCTCGAGATCGGTAGCCCGCCACGACAACCAGAACCAGGCTCCCCGACGATCAGCGACCTGACCTACGCGAAGGGAGTGCTGTCGTGGAAGTCGAACGGATCGCCGATGAGCGCGCCGTTGAGCTGACGACTGCGTGAGCGCACCAATCATCTTCCCCCTCCCGGAGTATCGCGCGCTGCTGCCGCGCGAGTTGACCTGGCGGTCGGCGCCTGCTGTAGGGGGCTGCGAGTTCGCCCGGTTCTCCAATGGCGAGCTGTACGTGCGCATCGCCGAGCCGGTCGCGGGCAGGGTGTGTGCGGTGCTGGGTTCTCTGGCGCCGCCGCACGAGCAGATTCTGTCGGTGCTGCTGCTGGCCCACACCCTCAAGCGCCAGGGCGCGCGGCGAGTCGTGGCGCTGCTCCCCTATCTGGGCTATGCCCGCCAGGACCGTGCTGACCCTGGCCAGAGCCTGGGCGCTGCCTGGGCCGGGGATCTTCTCCAAGCGGTCGGCGTCGATCGGGTGCTCACGATCGACGTGCACAGCGGTCTGGCGGCGGGGTGCTTTCCCATGCCGGTCCAGTCGCTGTCGCCCGCACCGCTGTTTGCCGACATGCTCGCGCAGCGCGGCCTGACCGATGTGAGCGTTGTGGCGCCGGACGAAGGCGCGCTGGAGAGATCTCACGCGGTCATGCGTGCGGCCGGCATCAGCACGCCGCTCGCCAGCCTGCGCAAGCAGCGTGACGCAGACGGTGTCACGCACAGCTCCCTCGTCGGCACCATCGCCTCCCGGGTCGTGATCGTGGACGACATCCTCGACACCGGCGGCACGCTCGTGTCGGCGTGCACCGCGCTTCGGCGGGCGGGGGCGCGGGTGATCTACGTGTGCGTCACCCACGGGCTGTTCAGCGGCCAGCGCTGGCGTGAGCTGCCGGCCCTGGGGGTGCAGCGCATCTACACCACCGACAGCGTTCCCGCAGGCCGGGAACGCGGAGGGGACATCATCGAGGTGCTCCCAGTTGGAAGACTGATCGTCGATGCGTTCGCGGCGATCGCGAACGGCCAGCCCGAGTAGGCTGCGCCGGCGCCCACCGCGCTACGCGATCGTCAGAAGCTCGGAGGTCACGATGGACATCGATGGGTCGGTTTGCATCATCACCGGGGCGTCGTCCGGGATCGGTGCGGCGACGGCGCGCCTGCTGAGCGGGCTGGGGGCACAGGTCGTGCTCGCCGCGCGGCGAGCCGAACGTCTGCAGGCGCTCGCCGCCGAGCTGCCCGGCTCGCTCGCCGTGAGCACTGACGTCACCGTCCCTGGAGCCCTCCAGCGGCTGGTCGCCCAGGCCGTCGAGACCTACGGCGGGGTGGACGTACTGGTGAACAACGCCGGACAAGGTCTCCATGTCCCCCTCGAGGAGCTGGACCCGGCCGACCTGCGCGCCGTCTTCGAGCTCAACGTGGTCGCTCCGCTGGTGGGGATGCAGGCGGTGCTGCCCGTGATGCGAGCGCGGTCGCGGGGAGCGATGGTCAACGTGAGCTCGGCCACATCGCTGCGGGTCTTCCCGGGGCTCGGCGGCTACTCCGCCACCAAGGCGGCGCTGAACATGCTCTCCCAGGTCGGCCGGCTCGAGTTCGCCGACGCCGGTGTGACGGTGTCGGTCGTCTACCCATCGGTCACGGCCACCGAGTTCCACCAGCGGCTCCGCGCCGGCCACCTCCTCAGCGGGGCTCGGAGCATTCCAGCCGACCCGCCCGAGCTGGTCGGCGAGGCCATCGCGTTCGCCATCCGCAGCGGCGAAGCTCACGTCCTGGTGGCCGATCCACCCCGGCCGATCGTGCCCGGGGACAGTGAGGGCTGGAGCGCCCTGCTCGCCCGTCAAGCACCCCGTGCCGCTCGGGGCCGTGGTGCTGAGGAAGCGTCCGCGCCGTGACCGTTGACCGCGTTGGCGGCCTGCATCAGCGGTCCGATCAGATCGATCGGCAGCGGGAAGATAATCGTCGAGTTCTGCTCGCTGCCGATCTCGAGCAGCGTCTGCAGATAGCGCAGCTGGATCGTCACCGGATTGCGGCTGATCACGTCGGCCGCCTCGCCGAGCTTGGCGGCAGCCTGGAACTCGCCCTCGGCGTTGATGATCTTCGCCCGGCGCTCGCGCTCGGCCTCGGCCTGCCGCGCGATCGCATGCTGCATGTCTTCCGGGATCTCCACGTCCTTGATCTCCACGGCTGTGACCTTGATGCCCCACGGCTCTGTCTGGTCGTCGATGATCTTCTGCAGGTCCTCGTTGAGCCGCTCGCGCTCGGCGAGCAGCGTGTCGAGCTCGGCCTTGCCGAGCACCGAGCGCAGCGTCGTCTGCGCGATCTGCGATGTCGCGGCGAGAACGTCCTGGACTTCGACGACAGAGCGGTTGGGATCGACGACATGGAAGTAGGTGACGGCGGTGACCCGCGCGGGCACGTTGTCGCGGGTGATCACCTCCTGGGGTGGGATCTGCTGCGTGACGGTCCGCAGGCTGACTCGCACCATCCGATCGACGAACGGAATCAGCAGCACGACGCCGGGTCCCTTCTGGTCGAGCAGGCGCCCCAGCCGGAAGACGACGCCGCGCTCGTACTCGCGCAGGATGCGCACGGACGCCCCGGCCAGGGTCAACCCGAGCAGCAGGAGCACGACTAGGACGACGATGAGGATCGTGACGATCATGGATTCAGCTCCCATTCCTCGGCCTTGCGCACGCACAAGGTCAATCCGTTGACGCGTTCGACGACCACCCGGTCGCCGTCGTGCAACTCGGTTTCTTCGTGAACTGGACTCGGCTCGGCGCGCCACAGCGAGCCGTCGAGGAAGACCTGCGCCTCGGGGCCCGCAATCGAGCGGACCACGCCGACATGGCCGACGAGCGCCTCTCTGCCGGTGCGTGGGCGTGCTCGCAGATGTCGCAGGATCCGGTGCCGGGCGAGCAGCAGCATCGATATGGCCGCCACCGCCACGACCAGCACGACGACCAACACGACTGCCGCCCCGGCGCCGGCGCCGAGCAGCAGCAGCGTCACACCGCCGATCACAGCGGCGATCGCGCAGACGCCGGCCAATCCCCCGCTCGACAGGTGCGCCTCAGCCAGAGCCAGCACCAGGGCCGCGCCGACCAAGGCTAGACCCAGAGCGGTCATGGCCTCGATACGGAGCTGCCACTGTCCATAGCATCCTGAGTGTACCGCCGCCCGGCCACGCGCAATCGGGCGATTCCCGGCCTGTCATTGGGGAGAACTACGCAGGTCAGCGATCGGCGGACGCGACGCCGGGCGGGCTCGCATCGCCGCGGTCGATCTTCTGTGAGAGACGCTCGCGCTCGCGCAGCTCCGCGCCGTCCAGCGCGCCCGACCCGGCGGCGTAGGCCATCGGATCCCCGCCCCCTCCGCGCAGGACGTACGCGCAGCCGACGGCGATGAGCGCCCCGGCGATCGGGCCGAGCACGTACACCCAGTAGCTGCTGAAGTCCCCGCTGACCAGCGCCGGGCCGAACGAGCGGGCCGGGTTCATCGAGGTGCCGCTCACGGGCGCGGCCCACAGACCGGCCAGCGCGATGTAGCCGCCGACGCCCAGCGCCGCTACCCGGCCGACGTTCTGGGCCTTCGAGGCGGTTCCCAGGATGACGCTGACCAGCGACGCGGTCAGGAAGACCTCCATCAGCAGCGCCTGCCAGTTCGCGTACCCCGAGCCGGGCAGAGTGGCGCCGAGATGCTGGATGTCGCCGAACACCGCGTCGAGGAACAGGCACGCGAGCGTGGCGCCGAGGAGCTGGATGACGATGTAGCCTGGGACGCGCTTCCAGGGGAAGTCTCCACGCAGCGCGAACGCGAGCGAGACAGCGGGATTGAGGTGGGCGCCGGAGACCGCGCCCATGAACAGGATGATCGCCATCACCATCAGCCCCGGCGCCACCACGGCCGCGGCCAGGCTGATCTGGCCCTCGCCGTGGAGGATCCCGCCGCCGGCGGCGACCGTCACCAGCATGAAGGTGCCGAGCAGCTCGGAGAAGAGCCTTCGCCACTCCAGGCGCGGGTCGTCGAACTGGGCCTTGGAGCCGAACTCGAGCGCAAGCAGGTGGCGGCTGCGTGGAGCGAGCGATCCGAGGGCGGGAAGCTCTTCGTGCACGACATGCTCGCCGGCCATCGCCACAAGCTAACACCGCGGCCAGCCGTCACGGCACCGGGCGCCCGGGTCGACTACACGCGCGCGCTCGCGAGCTCGAAACCGGCCGCGCCCGGGACCTCGACGCGCCAGCCGATCGGATCGGCGCCCAACACGGCTTCGATCAGGTCGTGGTCGGGTGTGCGCAGGAGCGCTCGCCCGCCGTCGGGTGTGAGCGCGCTGACGATCGCGGCCTCCGGGCTGCCGTCGCGTTGGTAGGCGACCGTGTACGCCTCGATCGTCGCCGGGCCCGTGTAGTCGATCAGAGCGCGGCGGGCGGGCGGCTGCCGCGGTCGCCCGTCGAGGCTTGCGAACGGCCTGCGGGGGGGCCGCGCCGAGTAGACGCCGGCGGCGTGCTTGCTGACATACCAGCCGAGCGCGGTGGCGAGGCCGTAGGCGTCGGGGTCCTCGCGCAGCCGCTGCACGAGCGTCGCGATCGCGTGGCCGGCGTAGTTGTTGCCGGGTCCGCCCGCGAACGTCAACCCACCGGTCACGGTCAGCGGCCTGTCCGGGTCGTCGATGGCGAGCCCGAGCTCGCGCGCGGCGATCTGGACCGCCGACGGGAAGCACGAGTACAGGTCGATGTGGGCGACGTCGTCGACCACGATGTCCGCGTGCTCGAGCGCGGCAGCGCAAGCCGCGCGGATCGCCGGCGAGGCGTCGAGCTGGGGGCGCTCGCTCACGTGCCACTCGTCCTGGGCCTGGGCGCCGGCGTGGACGAACACCCAGCGCTCCCGCGGGACGCCCGCCTGCCTGGCCGCCTGCGCGCTGCACACGATCAGGCCGCTGGCCATGTCGACCTGGATGTTGGCCGTCAGCAGCTTCGTATAGGGCACGCACACGAGCCGGTTCTCGGGCGCCGGCGTGGCGATCTGCGCGGGCGTGTACACGCGCTGGATCCACGCGTGGGGGTTCTCCGCGGCCACCTGGGAGAAGCGCGACCACAGGCCCGCGATCCTTCCCAGGTGGGTCTGCGGATCGGCGCCCGTGCCAGCGCGCACGGCGCTCTCCAGCAGCGCGTACATGAACACCGGCGGGTGCAGCGCCGCCGCCGTCTCGGCGGCGTTGAGCGGATCGCGCTCCTCGCCCACGACGCGCGTCGGCCGCGCGCTCTCGTCCTGGCGGCGCCATCGCGGGACGCCACCGGCGAGTCGCGCGGCGCGCACGCTGGCCACCGCCTCGCCCCCGCCGAGGAGCGCCACGTCGAGCTGCCCGGCGGCGATCGCCGCGCAGGTGTCGTTCAGCAGCAGCTGCGGACCGTCGCCGCCGATCGCGCTCGACTGGACGGTCTCGACAGGCCGCGCGCCGAGATCCTCGGCGACGAGCGCAGCGACGTCGGCGTAGGGCCAGGAGAGCACCGGCACGCAGCGCACCGAGTCCGCGCGGCCGAGCAGGCGATCGGCGGTCGCGCTGTCCTCACCGGCGCGTCGCAGCGCCTCGACGATCAGCGCGACCGGCTCGCAGGACTCTCCGCCGGGCATGTCGCGGCGCAGCGCCTGCCCGGCGCCGACGATCACCGGCGTACGCTCGTCGACGGTCACGATCCAGAGCTGAACGCGTCCAGCGTCGCGCGCACGCCCTCCTCTGCGCGGAACGCCGGTGGCCACAGCAGCGTTCGCTCATACAGCCCGTCCCAGCGTTCGGCAAAGCGCGCGCGCACCTCCTCGGGCGTGCCGGCGAGCGCGATCGAGTCGATCATCTCGTCGCTGACGGCGGCGGCCATGGCGGCGAAGTCGCCGGTGCTCCAGGCGGCGCGGATCGCCTCCGCCTCGCGCTCGAAGCCGCTCACCCGGTGGGTCGCGCGATAGGTCTTGACGGTCGAGTTGAAGGCGATGACCGCGGCCGCGTCCCGACGCGCGCCGTCGCGGTCCTCGCCCACCGAACAGGTGAGGTAGCCCGCGATCGGCGGCGCTCCGGCGCGACCGGCCCGCTCGGCGCCGCGGGCCAGGGATGGGCGGACGACCTCGCGCACGTACTCGGGCGTGAACAGGGGGTGCCCGACGAGCCCGTCGGCCACCGCGCCCGCCGCCTCGATCATGCGCGCGTTCACCCCCGCCATGTAGATCGGCGCATCGGTCCGCAACGGCGGGCGAGGCGGGGCGGTGGGCTCGACGTGCAGCCGGTAAAAGCGCCCGTCGTGCTCGATCGGCCCCTCGTGCAACCGCCACAGCCGGCGCAGCAGCGGCAGCAGCTCTTCCATGCGCGGCGCCGAATGCTCGCCGTCAAGGCCATGCCAGTCCCGCTGCATGCGCCGCGTGCCCGTACCAAGCCCGAGCGTGATGCGCCCACCCGAGAGCTCGTCGAGGTCGCGCGCCTCGGCCGCCAGCACCAGCGGCGTGCGTCCGAACGCGTAGGCGATCGCGCTGCCGAGCTCGATCGTGCTCGTCGCCTGTGCCATCGCGGCCAGCGCCACCGTCGCCGAGCGGTCATAGAACTCCGTCGCCCACACCGACGCAAAGCCCGCATCCTCCGCGAGCCGCGCCGCCCGCGCGAGCTCCGCCGGGCCGCCGGAGCTCGTCACCAACGAGATACCCGAGGCGCGGCCCACGACCACAGGATGCCACCTGAGACACCGTAGAGTGCCCGGTGATGCACACGCGCGCGGCGATCGTCACCGGTGGAGGGCGCGGCATCGGCCGCGCGATCGCGCTCGCGCTCGCTCGCGACGGCCGCTCGGTCGCCGTCGCCGACGTGCTCGCCGACGAGGCGCGGGCGGTGGCGGCGGGGATCGCCGAGGGCGGCGGCAATGCTGTCGCGGTCGAGCTCGACGTAACAGACCCGGCGTCGGTGCAGGGCGGGATCGGCACGGCGGTCGGCGCGCTCGGCCCGCTGGAGATCCTCGTCAACAACGCCGGCTGGGACGAGCTTCGCCCGTTCACGGACACCGACGAGCAGTTCTGGGAGCGTGTGCTCGACGTCAACTTCAAGGGCGCGCTGCGGATGACGCACGCGCTGCTGCCCGCGATGGTCGAACGCGGCTTTGGGCGAATCGTCTCGATCGGCTCAGACGCGGGCCGTGTCGGATCCTCGCTCGAGTCCGTCTACGCCGGCGCCAAGGGTGGCCTGATCGCGTTCACGAAGACGATCGCCCGCGAGGCCGCGCGCCACGGCGTGACCGCGAACACGGTCTGCCCCGGCCCGACGGACACGCCCATGCTCGCCGGCATCGCCGCGGCTGGCCAGGACGCCGAGCGCGTGATCGGGGCGATGACGCGTGCCGTGCCCATGCGGCGCCTGGCCAGGCCCGAGGAGGTTGCGGCGGCGGTCGCGTTCTTCGCCTCCGAGCAGGCCAGCTTCATCACCGGCCAGACGCTGTCCGTGAGCGGCGGGCTGACGATGGCGTGAAGTGTGAGAGCGGCGCGGGATGGAGCCCGGCGCGGCGAGCGTCACTCATGTCCGGTGCCACTGGCAACCTTCGCCCGCGTGGAGGACGTAGCCTACGAGGTCGACGACGGGCTCGCGTGGATCACGATCGACCGCGCGGAGCGGCTGAACGCCTTCCGCGCGCGCACGGTCGATGAGCTGATCGCCTCTCTGAAGCGAGCCTGGGCGGACCCGACGGTTGGCGTCGTGGCGCTGACAGGCGCGGGCGAGCGGGCGTTCTGCGTCGGCGGCGACCAGAAGCAGCGCGCGGAGAGCGGGGACTACGGGCCCTCGGCTAGTGTCGTGAGTCGTTGATTCGTCCGCAGTAGCGGGTGATGGAGTCGAGGATTTGGTCGGCGGTCTTGGTCCAAACGAAGGGTTTGGGTTCGTCGTTCCAGGTGTCGATCCAGGCGCGGATGTCGTTGTTGAGTGCTTGCACGGAGCGGTGGGTGGCGCGGCGTAGCTTTTTGGTCGTGAGCTCCGCGAACCAGCGCTCGACGAGATTCAGCCACGAGCTCGAGGTCGGGGTGAAGTGCAGGACGAAGCGGGGGTGCGCGAGCAGCCAGCGTTGGATCGCGGGTGTCTTGTGGGTGGAGGAGTTATCGAGGATCACGTGTATGTCGAGCTCGGCGGGGACTTCGCGGTCGAGTGTCTGAAGGAACTTCTTGAACTCGATCGCGCGGTGGCGGGCGTGCAGCGAACCGATCACCTTGCCAGTGGCGATGTCCAGCGCGGCGTAGAGGCTTGAGGTGCCCGAGCGCTTGTAGTCATGGGTAGCGCGCTCGGGTGTGCCCGGGAGCATCGGCAGGATCGGCGCGGTGCGGTCGAGCGCTTGGATCTGGGACTTCTCATCGACGCACAAAACGACCGCGCGCTCGGGCGGATCGAGGTACAGGCCGACGACGTCGCGGACCTTGGCCACGAACTGCGGGTCCTTGGAGAGCTTCCACGTCTCGCTGCGGTGAGGCTGCAGCCCGAACGCCCGCCAGATGCGTGAAACAGCCGTCTGGGAGAGCCCGACCTCGGCGGCCATTGACCGCGTCGACCAGTGCGTCGCGTCCTTCGGCGTGGACTCCAGCGTCTTTAGAATCACCTCCTCGACCCGGGCGTCGCTGATCGTGCGCGGCCGGCCAGGACGCGGCTCGTCAAGCAGCCCATCGAGGCGATCCTTAGCGAACCGCGAGCGCCACTTACGCACCGTCGTTTGATCGAGCGAAAGCCGCCGAGAGATCTCGGTGTTCTTCAACCCCTCAGCAGCCGCCAACACGATCCGCGAGCGCTGCGCCAACGCCTGAGCACTCTTCGGACGCCGCGCCCACGACTCCAACTGCTCACGCTCTTCATCGCTCAGAACAACTTCAACCGCTATCGGACTTGGCATCCACCAAGTCTAAAACCCACTCCAGACGAACTAACGACTCACCACACTAGCGGCCTGTTCGAGGTGGAGACGCTGCACCGGACGATCCGCGAGGTGCCCAAGCCGGTGATCGCCGCGGTCAATGGCTATGCGATCGGCGGCGGCCATGTCCTGCACCTGCTGTGCGATCTCTCGATCGCGGCCGAGCACGCCGAGTTCGGCCAGACGGGCCCGCGTGTCGGCTCGTTCGACGCCGGCTTCGGCACCGGCTATCTGGCGCGCGTCGTCGGCGAGAAGCGCGCGCGGGAGATCTGGTTCCTGTGCCGCCGCTACGACGCGGCCAGCGCCGAGCGCTGGGGACTGGTGAACCGGGTCGTGCCCGCGGCGGAGCTCCGCGCCGAGGTGCGCCGCTGCGCAGATGAGATCCTTGCCCTGTCGCCAACTGCGCTGCGCTTCCTGAAGGCGTCGTTCAACGCCGAGACCGAGCACCTCGCCGGCGTCGGGCAGCTGGCCTTCAGCGGCCTGCGCGAGTTCGCCGCCTCGGACGAGGCGCGCGAAGGCGTCAGCGCCTTCGCCGAGAAGCGCCCACCCGACTTCTCGCGCTTTCGCGCGCAGAGCTAGCGCGATCAGCCCCCGCGCTGCAGCGCGACCACGGGGATCTCCCGCGTCGTTTTCCGGGCGTAGTCCGCAAACTGCGGGTAGAGCTCGGCCTGCCGGTTGAACAGTCGCTCGCGCTCCTCGCCGGAGGTCACGCTGGCATCGACCTCGAGGGTCTCCGTGCCGACCTCGACGGTGGCGGTCGGGTTGGCCAGGAGGTTGTGATACCAGGCCGGATTGGTCGGCGCCCCCGCCTTGGAGGCGAAGATGACCATCCGCTCTCCATCGGGGAGATACATGACGGGCGTCGTGCGGCGCTCGCCGCTCTTGGCGCCGGTGGTGCTCAGCAGCAGCAGCGGCGCGCCCTCGAACGGCCCGCCCACCTTGCCACCGTGGGCACGGAACTCCGCGATGATGGCCTGGTTGAAGTCGTTCACAGACGCACGGGCAGCGTCTTGAGCTGGTTGATGAACAGCGATTCCACGGGGACCGGCGTGCCCGCGAGCTCGATCCCCGGAAAGCGCTCGAGCGTCTCTTCGAGCATGATCCTCAGCTCCAGGCGGGCGAGCGCGAGTCCCAGGCAGGTGTGCCTTCCACCTGCACCGAACGCCTGGTGCTCGGGGTTGCGCCGCACGTCGAAGCGGTCGGGGTCCTCATAGCGCGTCTCATCGCGGTTTGAGGAGACATACCACATGACAACCTTCTCCCCCTCGCAGATCTTCTGCCCATGCAGCTCCGTATCGCAGGTCGCGGTACGGCGGAAGTGCGCAAACGCAGGGAACATCCGCAGCGACTCCTCCACCGCGCTGGGGATCAGCGAAGGGTCGCGCAGCAGCTGCAGCTGATCGGGGTCTTCCATCAGCGCCCGCATGCCGCTGCAGTAGGTCGCCTTGGTGCTGTCGTTGCCCGCCGCCATCAGCAGGAAGAACCCCATCACGATCTCATGTTCCTCGAGCTTCTGCCCATCGACTTCGGCGTGGACGAGGACACTGGTCAGGTCATCGGTCGGGTTCTGGAGGCGCTCGGCGATCAGATGCCGGCAACGCTCGAAGATCTCCGGGACGTCTTTGTCCACCGCACCCTCGAAGCCATGAGGGTTGAGGTCCGGGTCGCCCGCTCCGAGCGTCGAGTTCATGAGGTGCGCCCAGACCGCGTCGTCCTCCTCCGGGATGCCCATGAAGCTGCCGATGACCCGCGAGACCGCGGGCTGGGCGACGTCGCTCACGAGATCGCAGGTCTCGCGCCCGTCGACCCGGTCGAGGACCCTGATGACGATCGCCCTGATCGCATCCTCGTGAGCGGCGATCCTCTTCGGCGTGAAGCCGGCCTGGAACAGCGCCTTCAGACGATCGTGCTTGGGCGGGTCCATCCCGATGAACATCGCCTGGGCGAGCTCCAGCGGAAAGCCGGCCGCCGCCGCCAGGACGCCTCCGCGTTCTGAGGAGTAGGTGCGCCAGTCGCGGCTGACCGTGTAGATGTCATCCGCGGTCGTGACCGACCAGAAGCCGGCCTCTTCGGGGAACTCTTCGAAGCTCTCGGTCCAGTGGATCGGGCACTCACGGCGCATCTGCTTGAACAGCTCGAGCGGCGGGCCGTCGAGCCAGAGCTTGCGCTCGGTTAGTTCCACGTTCTCGATATCACGCCCAACCGTCGCCATCTCCAACCTCCTGATCGCCCGCCCTGAATGCTGCGCCGATAGTACTGGCTGGCTGGCCAGTGTGACGAGCAGGCCCGTGCAGGCGTAAGCTGCGCAGCGATGCCTGGGAAGCTCTACGGCGGGGATGAGCGCGCGGTGGCCGCGGTGCTGGTCGTCGCCGGGCTGCTCGTGCTGGCCGGCTGCGGCAGCAGCACTCCCAGCAAGTCCCAGTACATCGCCAAAGCCGACGCCATCTGCCAGGCGACTCGTACACAGACCACGTCGCTGATCGGGCAGGTGACCTCCAAGGCGGCGTCGTTCGCGTCGGCTGCTCGCAGCGCCCAGCCGAGCGCCGCCGCGCAGCTGGCGAGCACGCTGCAGCGCCTGCGCGCAGTCCTTGCCGGCGACCTCGCGCAGCTTCAGAAGCTCGAGCGGCCCAGCGGCGAAAACGAACACGCCGCGATCGAACGCTTCCTCACCCCCTTCGCCGCCATCGTCGGGGAGATCGGCCAGGCCGCCACGGCGCTGGGCGGCCCACAGGCGTCACAGACGCTCGTGCTGCTCGCGCGCCTGCAGTCGGACACCCAGCAGATGACGAGCGCCGCGCAGGCCTACGGGCTGAAGCAATGTGCGACGGTCCTGCCGGCCGCCGGCTGACCGACTCGAGGACCGCGGGCTCCGCTCGTCTGCGCGGATGTAGGCTGTGCGCGCGGACAGCCACGAGGAGGGAACATGAGTGACGAGACGGTGAAGTTCCTGCTATCCGAGCGCGCCATACCCACCGATTGGGTCAATTTGCTTGTGGACCTCCCCGGCGAGCCGTTGCCGCCGCTGAATCCGCAGACGCTCCAACCCGCCGGCCCCCCAGATCTTCTTCCGATCTTCCCGATGGGGTTGATCGAACAGGAGGTCTCCAGCGAGCCTGAGATCCCGATCCCCGAGGAGGTGCGCGAGGCCTACAAGCTGTGGCGTCCCACGCCGCTGTTTCGGGCCCGTCGCCTGGAGCGCGAGCTGGACACCCCGGCGCACATCTACTACAAGTACGAGGGCGTCTCGCCGGCCGGCTCGCACAAGCCCAACACCGCCGTGCCACAGGCCTACGAGAACGCCCGCGCGGGGATCACGCGCCTGGCCACCGAGACCGGCGCCGGACAGTGGGGCTCCGCGCTGGCGTTTGCGTGCACCCTGTTCGGGCTGGAGTGCGAGGTGTTCATGGTCGGCTCCTCCTACGACCAGAAGCCCTACCGGCGCTCGATGATGCAGACCTGGGGCGCCACCGTGCACCGCTCGCCCAGCACGCTGACCGACTCCGGCCGGGCCCAGCAGGCCCACCCGACCGGGTCGCTCGGGATCGCGATCTCCGAGGCGGTCGAGGTGGCCGCCGCGCGCGAGGACACCAACTACTCGCTCGGCTCGGTGCTCAACCACGTGCTGCTGCACCAGACGGTGATCGGCCAGGAGGCGGCCGCGCAGATGGAGATGGCCGGCGAGCAGCCGGACGTGGTGATCGGCTGCGTCGGCGGCGGCTCGAACTTCGGCGGGCTCACGTTCCCGTTCGTGCGAAGAGTGCTGCGCGGCGAGGCGAGCATGCGCTTCGTGGCGGCCGAGCCGAGCGCCTGCCCGACGCTCACCCGCGGCTCCTACCGCTACGACTTCGGCGACACCGCCGGGCTCACGCCGCTGATGCCCATGTACACCCTCGGCCACGACTTCGTGCCGCCGCCGGTGCACGCCGGCGGGCTGCGCTACCACGGCGACTCGCCGATGCTCTGCGGGCTGGTGCGGGCGGGCCTCGTGGAGGCGCGCGCCTACCGCCAGAACGAGACGTTCGCCGCGGCCGTGCGCTTCGCCCGCAGCGAGGGCATCATCCCCGCACCCGAGCCCGCCCACGCCATCCGCGCGGTGATCGAGGAGGCGGATGCGGCCCGCGAGGCGGACGAGGCGCGGGTGATCCTGTTCGGCCTCTGCGGCCACGGCCACTTCGACCTGTCCGCCTACGACGCCTACCTGGCGGGTGAGCTGGAGGATCCCGAGTTCTCGGAGCAGGACATGGACGACGCGCTCGCTCGCCTGCCGCAGGCGCCCGCGATCGCCTGAGTGATCCGACCCACCCCCCAACCGAACGTGCCCGGCCGGGGGATCGTGGCCTCCTACGGCGTGCGCTTCTGGGTGCTGGTGGTGCTGATCGGCCTGGGGGCAGGCCTGGGCGGCGCGGCCCTGATCGAGCTGCTGCGCGCGGTCCAGCACCTGGCATGGTCCTACCACTCCGGCGACTTCCTGAGCGCGGTGCAGCGCACCTCCTCGAGCAGGCGAGTGCTCGTCCTGCTCGTGGGCGGCGTCGTGGCGGGAGCGGGAACGATGCTGATCGCGCGTGGCGACGTCGGCGAGGTCTCGGAGGCGATCTGGCTGCGCAGGGCGCGGGTCCCGTTCTGGGCCAGCCTGGCGCGGGCGGTGCACTCGATCGTGATCGTCGCACTCGGCGCCTCGCTCGGCCGCGAGGCCGCGCCCCAGCAGGCGGGTGCGGCGGTGGCGAGCGCCCTGAGCGAGTGGGCGCGGCTGCCGGAATGGCAGCGGCGCCTGCTCGTGGCCTGCGGAGCGGGCGCGGGGATGGCCGCCGTGTACAACGTGCCGCTGGGAGGCGCCCTGTTCGCGCTCGAGGTGCTGCTCGGCACGCTGACGCTGCCGCTGGTGCTGCCGGCGCTGGCGACCTCGGCGATCGCGACGGCGATCGCCTGGATCGCGCTGCCCACCGCCCCGACCTACACGATCCCCAGCTATCCGGTCAGCGGCTCGCAGATCGTGTGGGCGGTGATCGTCGGCCCGATCGCGGGGCTGGCCGCGATCGCGTGGATACGCCTGATCGCCCGCGCACACGCCGTGCGACCGTCCGGATGGCTGCGGCTGGCGGCGCCGATCGTGGTGTTCACGGCACTCGGGGCGATCGCGGTCGCCTATCCGCAACTGCTGGGCAACGGCAAACCGGTCGTGCAGCTGGCGCTGGTCGCGCGCCTGAGCGTCGCGCTGCTGGCGGTACTGCTCGTGCTGAAGCCGCTGGTGACCGCCGCCTGCCTGGGCAGCGGCGCGCCCGGCGGACTGTTCACCCCGACGCTCGCCTACGGCGTGCTGCTGGGCGGTCTGCTCGGCCAGGGCTGGTCGCAGATCTGGCCCGGCGCTCCACTCGGCAGCTACGCGATCATCGGCGGAGCGGCCGTGCTCGGCGCCTCGATGCAGGGACCCCTGGCGGCGGTCGTGCTGCTGCTGGAGCTCACCCACCACGCGGACGCGCTGGCGGTCCCGATCCTGCTGGCCGTGGTCGAGGCGACGGTGCTCGCACGCGTGCTCGGAGCGCCGTCGATCTACTCCGCGCGCCTGTCCTCCCCGGCTCCCGGCCCATGACCTGACGCCCCCGAGGCAGGCGGTTTTGCAGCGCTGGTTGGGAATACGCCGAGGTGGTACTACTAAGGCCATGCCCCGCGCGATGTGGACCGGCACGATCGGCTTCGGGCTGGTGACGGTCCCGGTGAAGCTGTACAGCGCCGTGGACCGCAAGACGGTGCGCTTCCACCAGCTCTCCGGCAAGAGCGGCGTGCGCGTGGCGCAGAAGCGCGTCGACCCGTCGACGGGCGAGGAGGTCCAGTACGGCGACATCGTCAAGGGCTATGAGCTGGCGCCCGACCGCTACGTCGTGATCGAGCCGGGCGAGCTGGAGGCGCTCGAGCCGCAGAAGACGAAGACGATCGAGATCGAGGAGTTCGTAGATCTCTCACAGATCGACCCGGTCTTCTACGACCACCCGTATTACCTGGCGCCCGGCCCGGGCGGCGTGAAGCCCTACCGGCTGCTGCTGGAAGCGATGCGCGAGACCGGCAAGGTGGCGATCGCGCGCGTGGTCATCCGCTCCAAGGAGCAGCTCGTGGCAGTGCGCCCGATGGGCGACGTGCTGGGGATGGCGACGATGCTGTTCGCCGACGAAGTCCTGCCGCCGGAGCGCTTGGACGAGGTCGCGGAGGCGGCGGCGGTCAAGACGACCAAGCGCGAGCTCGACATCGCCAAGCAGCTCGTCGACTCGCTCGCCGGGGACTTCGAGCCGGAGAGCTTCCACGACACCCACCGCGAGCAGGTGCTGGCGCTGATCGAGCGCAAGGCGCAGGGCAAGGCGATCGCCGTGCAGCCGGCGCCCGAGGAGGTGGCCGCGCCGGCGCCGGACCTGATGAGCGCCCTGAAGGCGAGCCTCGACGCGGTGCGCGCGCGCGAAGGCGCGGGCGCCGGCGCCGGCGCGGGCGGTGCCAAACCGCGCAAAGCCGCCAAGAAGCCGGCGGCCAGGAAAGCGACCGCCGCGAAGAGTCCCGCCGCCGCGAAAGCCACGGCGAAGAAGCCCGCCGCGAAGCGGTAGCTGTGGGCCCGGCCGTGCGCCGCGATCGCCCTTGGGCTATGCGAGAACAGCCGCAAGCAAGTTCACGATTTGCTCGTCCGGTCGGATTTCGTAATACAGAACGATCGGTGGAGTGCCCAACGCTCCGCGAGTCTGGTAGACCCACGTATCGTCAGAGACTGGACCGCGTTGAGATTCGGGATCGCCTCGAACAGACGCTCGATGACCGCGAACACATCTCCTAGACGCGAATGTTCGGCTTCGAGCTGCTCCTGATCTTCGAGAAAGAGATCATCCTTCTCGACCGTCCAGCGCCTACTGCCGTTGCCATTTGTCGCCGACAAGCCATCCCCGCTCGCGCGCTATCCGAATAGCTGCCGAAACCTTGTCGTCTGTCGGAGGATGCTCCGCAAGGAACGCCGCCTCATATGGGATCGCCTCGTTTTCGTCCACCATCTGGTAGCCGGGGTGTTCGTGGGAAACCTCGGAGATCTCGTTCGCCGAGCCACACTCAACGCGAGCGATCCATGCATCGACGATGGCTGTCTGCTCGCTGCCGTGACGGAGGTAGTGGGTCAGACTAACCACTACCGTGAAGGATGACATCAAGCACGCCGCCCGGCTGAAGCGCTACGGCGCCAAACGCGACTTTGCCGCGACGCCCGAGCCCGGCGCCGCGGCAAGCGAATCCGCCGTAGGGGCAACCGAGTCCGCCACGGAGGCCGGCGCAGCAGCCGGGGCGCCGCGGTTCGTGATCCACGAGCACCACGCGACGCCGGCTGCACTGGGACCTGCGCCTGGAGCGCAACGGTGCGCTGGCGTCGTGGGCGGTCCCGAAGGGCCTGCCGGAGGCGCCCGGCGAGAACCATCTCGCGGTGGCGGTCGAGGACCATCCGCTCGAGTACCTGGACTTCGAGCAGGACATACCAAAGGGCCAGTACGGCGCGGGCTCGGTGACGATCTGGGATCGCGGCACGTACGAGTGCCTGAAGTGGGAGCCGCGCAAGGTCGAGGTGGCGCTGCATGGCGAGCGCGTGGACGCGCGTTACGCGCTGTTCCCGATCGACAGGGACGAGCAGCCGAAGAACTGGCTGATCCACCGCATGGATCCGCCTGCAGACCCCGACCGCGCGCCGATGCCCACGCGTATCGCGCCGATGCTCGCGCGCGCCGGCTCCCTGCCCAACGACGACGGCGGCTGGGCGTTTGAGATCAAGTGGGACGGCGTGCGCGCGATCGCGTACTCCCAGCCGGGCGAGCTGCACGTGGAGAGCCGCAACCTCAAAGACATCACCGACACCTACCCCGAGCTGTTCGCCATGGGCGCCGCGCTGGGCTCGCACAGAGCGGTCCTCGACGGCGAGATCGTGGCCTTCGACAGCGCGGGACGCCCCAGCTTCGCGGCGCTCCAGCAGCGCATGCACACGGCGTCTCGAGCGCAGGCGCGCAGGCTGGCGAGGGACACGCCCGTGACGTACGTGATCTTCGACCTGCTGTGGCTCGACGGGCACTCGCTGATGGACCGGCCGTACGACGAGCGACGCACGCGGCTTGCCGCGCTGGCGTTGAGCGGCGAGAGCTGGCAGACGCCCGAGCACGTGGTCGGTGCAGGGCGCGGCGCTCCTGACCGCCACCGCCGAGCAGGGCCTCGAGGGCATCGTCGCCAAGCGTGTCGACTCCACCTACCAGCCCGGCCTGCGGTCGCGCAGCTGGGTGAAGATCAAGACCGTCGGCCGCCAGGAGTTCGTGGTCGGCGGCTGGATGCCGGGCAAGGGCAAGCGCAGGGACAGCATCGGCGCGCTGCTGCTGGGGGTGCACGACCGCGACGGTGCGTTACGTTATGTAGGGCGCGTGGGCAGCGGCTTCAGCGACAGCGAGCTCGAGCGTCTGTCCGGCCTGCTCGCGCCCCTCGAGCGCCCCACGCCGCCGTTCACCGCCGGGGAGAAGCCACCCCGCGGCGTGATCTTCTGCGAGCCCCAGCTCGTCGTCGAGGTCGAGTTCGCGCACTGGACGCAAAGCGGCAATCTGCGCGCGCCCACCTACAAGGGCCTGCGCGAGGACAAGCCGGCGGAGCAGGTCGTGGTCGAGGGGCGGGAGCTGAAGCTGTCCAACCTCGACAAGGTGCTCTATCCACGGACGGGCTTCACGAAGGGAGATGTGATCGCGTATTACGCCGAGATCGCACCGGTCCTGCTCGGCCACCTGGCGGGCCGTCCGCTGACGGTCACCCGCTGGCCCGACGGCGTGGAGGCGAAGTCGTTCTTCCAGAAGCAGGCGCCGGCGCACCGACCCGAGTGGGTGCGCACGGCGACGGTGGCCGGCGAGCGCACCCTGAAGGGCACAGGCAAGTCGATCGACTACACGCTCGCGGACGATCTGCCGACGCTCGTGTGGCTGGCGAACCTGGCGGCGATCGAACTGCACGTCCCGCTCGCGCGCGCCGAGGCGATCGAGCGACCGACCGCGCTGGTGTTCGACCTCGACCCGGGCGCGCCGGCGAGCATCCTGGAGTGCTGCCACGTCGGCCTGCAGCTGCAGGGAATGTTCGAGCACCTCGGCCTGCGCAGCTACGCCAAGACCTCCGGCTCGAAGGGCCTGCAGGTGTACGTCCCGCTCAACTCCGTCGAGGTCACGTACGAGCGCACGAAGCCGTTCGCCAAGGCCGTGGCGGAGCTGCTCGAGGGCGCCGAACCCGACGTGGTCGTCTCGCGCATGACCAGGGCGCGCCGCACAGGCAGGGTCCTGATCGACTGGAGTCAGAACGACGCGAAGAAGACCACCGTGTGCGTGTACTCCCTGCGGGCGAACGAGCGCCCGACGGTCTCCACGCCGCTCGACTGGGACGAGGTCCGCGCCACGCGCGACTCGGGCGACCCCGCCAGCCTCGCGTTCGAGGCCGGCCAGGTGCTCGAACGCGTGGCCGAGCGCGGAGACCTGTTCGCGCCGGTGCTGTCGCTGGTGCAGGAGCTTCCGAAGCTGTGACAGGCGCCGGCCTGGACGGCCGGCGTGGAGCGTGGCGGGCCGGTGCAGCTACGCCGGCTATCCCTACTCGAACTCCGGCGCGCTCCAGCCCGGCATCACATCGGGCAGGCCGTCGCTGACGCGATCGGGGAAGCGCGCCGGGCGCTTCTCCAGGAACGCGGTGACGCCCTCGACCGCGTCCGCGGACTGGCCGCGGGCGGCCATGCCGCGGGAGTCGGCGCGGTGGGCGAGCATCGGGTGCTCGGCGCCGAGCATCCTCCACATCAGCCGCCGCGCGAGCGCGACTGAGACGGGCGCGGTGTTCTCGGCGATCTCGCGCGCGAGCGCGCGCGCCGCGTCGAGCAGCTCCTCTTTCGGGTGCAGGCTGCGCACGAGCCCGCCCTCCAGCGCCTCCTGCGCCGAGAACACGCGGCCGCTGGCCACCCACTCCATCGCGCGGCTGATCCCCACGACACGCGGCAGGAACCAGCTCGAGCAGGCCTCCGGGATGATGCCCCGCCGCGCGAACACGAAGCCCATGCGGGCATCCTCGGCGGCGAGGCGAACGTCCATCGGCAGCGTCATCGTCGCGCCCACTCCCACGGCCGGCCCGTTGATGGCGGCGATGACCGGCTTGGTCGATTCGAAGATCCGCAGCGTGAACTCGCCGCCGTTGTCGCGCAGCACCGGCCCGGCTCCCTCGCGCTTGCGGTGGTCGAAGGTGTCGCCGCCGCCTGCCAGGTCGGCGCCCGCGCAGAAGCCGCGGCCGGCGCCGGTCACGATGATCGCCCGAACCTCGTCGTCGGCGTCCGCCTGGTCGAAGGCCGCCCGCAACTCGACGCCCATCTGCGCCGTCCACGCGTTGAGCCGCTCGGGGCGATTCAGCGTGATGGTCAGGATGCGTGCGGCCACCTCGGTGGTGATCTGCTCGAAGTCCGTGCCCGTCACGGCCGGCATCCTTTCAGTTCTCAGCGGCTACAGGTCTCGACAGCTCAGCTGCCGCTCGTAGGGTCCCCGTCCCGTCAGGCACACCGCGCCACAGCGGGCCGCGAGGGCGAGTGCGTCCGCGACGTCAAGGCCGGCGCCCAATCCGTAGGTGAACCCGGCGGCGAACGAGTCGCCGCAGCCGTAGGAGTCCACTAGGAGGGTTTGGCGAAACTCATAGGGCCAGTGCTGGCGGGGGCTTCTGCGGCTGACGGGCGCCGAGTACCCCGTTGCTGACGGGTTCTTACCCCACGGAGAGACATCTCCTGGTCGCCTCCCACCTCCGTCGGATCGGCACGCGCTCGGATGACGGCATTCGTCGCCACGGCCTCGTGATAGCGGGCGATGGCTTCGTTGCGAGTCTTTCCCCATACGGCAAGCCCAGGCGATAGAGCATGCCATCCGTTCTTGACCTGCTTGACGACTGGCTCGGACTGCACGCTACGCCTCCTTCGGTCGGGGTTCTCTTGCCCCATGAGAGCCGGATTCGGCGGCCGTGTCAAATGTGGCAGAAAGAAGTTTGTCGCGTGTAGCTTCCGTTCCGTGGACCGCGTTTGCTACACTTCCGCCACATGAGCATCGACCGCAACGGAAACGCCCCCTACGCCTCACCCAAGAACATCCTCGACGTGATCGAGCGATACCGCCATCGCGGCTTGCGGATGCCGTTTAGCCTCGATCTGCTGGGCCAGGTCGGGGTGCCTGATGGCGCAGCGCCTCGCACGCTGCAAGCGCTCCGGCTGCTCGACCTCATCGACGAAGAGGGTCAGCCGACCGAGGCGTTGGAGGAGGTCAAGCTCGCGAGCGAGGAGGAGTATGCGGGGCGCCTCGGGCAAATCGTTCGGGCCGCATACCACGATGTCTTTAGCGTTGTGGATCCTGCGACCGACAGCGCGACAGCCGTTCGCGATGCATTTCGCTTCTACAAGCCGGACTCGCAGCAGATGCGAATGGTCACGCTCTTTCTCGCCCTTTGCGAGGAGGCGGCGATCATCGAGAAAGGACCGAAGCGGCGTGGGCGCGGGAAGAAGGCAGCCTCAACTAAACCGACTGCTCCTCGCCAGGAGGTCCCACGACGCGAAACGGTGCATGAGCAGCTAAAACCACCGCTGACGACGCCCACGCCCAACGGCTTGCATCCCCTTCTCGTTGGGGTGATCCAGGAGCTTCCGCCAACGGGCGAGTGGACCACAGCGAAGCGCGAGCGATGGCTCGCGGCTATGACTTCGGCTGTCGATCTGCTCTACGCAGTCGATGACTCCAAGCCTGCCGGAGGCGTCACGGACGACGAGTGACCGGCAAAAAGAAGGGGAGGCTTCCAACACCTCCCCCAGTCCCGGAGCCAAGGAATCCAGGCTTCGGGCGATCAGGCGGCGGGCGAGGGGTCCAAACCTTCGTCCGCCGTTCTCGTCTCTCCAGATTATCAGCAGTGGAGGCGTTGTCCAGAGCGGTAGCCGAAACCTTGGTGGTACATGATTCCGTCCGATGGTCCCCGTACAATAAGCCACATTGATCGAATAAGCGACCCCCGCGACGCGCTAACGCCCGGGGGTCTGGACCAGGAGATTGTGGCTCCGTGGCCTCTCAGACCGTACCACCGCGCTCGGCGAGCACCGAGCTTGCAGCACTCCTCGACTCCCCCGAGATAGCGGCGCTGATCGCTGACATCGAGGCGCTGCGCTGGACTGGCCGTCCAGGGTACGGCGTGCGGGCGATGGTCGGGATGATGCTCGCCAAGTCGCTGTATGCGCTGCCTACTTGGAGCCGGATCACGCGGCTGGTGGCGGAGCACCCGGTGCTGGAGGCCGTGATCGGCTGCGCGCCGTCGCAGTGGGCGTGCTACCGCTTCGCGCGTACTCTGCGCGAGCATTCCGAGGCTCTGGCCGACTGCGTGGACGCCGTGCTCTGCTCGCTGGCCGAGCGCCTGCCCGAGCTGGGCCACGAGGTCGCCATCGACGGCTCGGACCTCCCAGCCTACGCGAACGGCCAGCGCTTCAAGTCCAAGAACGGCCCCGAACGCGCCCCCGAGGAATACAGCGACCCCGATGCGAGCTGGGGCCACCGAAGCGCTGTCTCGACGCGCAAGGGCGGCGGCTACTACGGCTACAAGGTCCACGCACTCGTGGACGTGGCGACCGACCTCCCGCTGGCGTGGAGAACCGAGACAGCCCGCGACAGCGAGCAGACGTTCGCGCTGCCGCTGATCGACGCGGCGCGTGAGCGCGGCTTCGGCGTGAAGGTCGCGATCATGGATGGCGGCTACGACACGGAGCCGATCCATGACGGCTGCATGGACCGTGGCATCCTGCCGGTCACGCCGCTGCGCGAAACCCCCGCTGTCAAGCGTGGGGATCACAAGCCGCGCGTCTGCGAGCATGGCGTCTGGACCTTCGCGGGTGCGGACTTCAAGCGCCGCGCGACCAAGTGGCGCTGCCCGACCGGCGAGTGCCAGCCCGCGAGCGTGTGGGTCAAGGCGTCGCGCCTGCACCCGCTGATCCCGCGCGAGAGCGAGCGGAGCGCGAAGCTCTACCGCAGCCGTGGCGCCGTGGAGCGCGAGTTCGGCAGGCTCAAGAACGAATGGGCACTCGCGCCGTTGCGCGTGCGCAGGATCGAGCGCGTGCGGCTGCACGCCGATCTGACGATCTTGGCGAAACTCGCCTCTCGGCTCGCCAGTGCGCGGGCTCTCGCGCTCGCGGCGTAATCGAAGCGTCAGGCTCGACAGCTACCTGTTAGGAAGGATCGCCTTCGCTGTTCTGTTGCTCGCGTCGAGCCAGCAAATCTTTACGGACAATGGCGTTATACGCCCGCAGCGCACTCGGGTCTGGCGCGGCCGTCGGGTTCGGCGTGCTCGTGACGAAGGGCCTATTCGGTGGCACCGGGATCGGTGGCGCCGTCTGAGTGGTTCCGTATTGGTCTTGTTCGCTCATGACTCATCTCCTTGCTCAGGCATACCTGCCTCTTGAGTGTATTGCTCCCACGCATTGCCGAAAAGCTCTGCCAGCTGCGCGAGCAGCAGCGGCGAGAAGTTGATCCGGGACTGAACGACAGCGAACTGCCCCTGAGGACCAACGCGGATGAAGTCGAGCGTGAACTCGTGCGGCGTCCGCTGTAGCTGCGCGGCATTCGCCCACTTCCCCCCGAATTCGTCGGGAGGGATCACAATCTCTGGCTGCTGCGTCTCCCCTGGCTGCGGCGGTTGCGGCATCGTCTGGGAGATCATGCCCGAACGTGACCGAGATGTCCAGCTTTGGCCTACTGGCCGAGCTTCTCGTCACCAGCACCATCGGCCTGGTGATCGGCCTGATCCGCGTCTACTTGAGGCTCCTGCTGCAGTTCTGGCCGATCGGAGGGGTCAGGAGCGGTGGGCTTGGCTTCGATGGAGCCGATCTGCCTCACCAGCTCCTCGCTGGCGATGAGGACGGTCGTCCCGTGAGCGTGGTAGGTGCCAATCTGGGGCGGCGCCGCATTGGCCTTGGCCTCCTCCCGCACCCGCTCGATCTCGCGCTCATGCCGTGCATTGTGAGCAGCGATGACCTCGCGCGCGTGGCCGATTGGAGCCCGCATCAGGTGCCAGAGGGCCACGACGGCGAGCCAAGCAGCGACCGCGATGATCGAGCCCACCCAGTTTCCCCCGGTCACTTCGTCCAAGCCCTTGTGGCTGAAGTCGTAGGTATTCCACCATTCGTAGAGCGGCGGCAAGACGAATGTGACCAATCCGCCGATGAGGGCCGCCCGCCAGCTGTTCTTGATATGCCGCCAGGCGTGTTTGACGACATCTCGCCGTCGGAAGCCGGGCATGCCAGCTGCGGGTGGCTCAACGGGCCGGTGCAGCGCGGGAAGTTTCGTTTTGAGATCGCTAAGCCATTGGGGCATCGAGAGAAGTCTCGTACGAATTGGCACGACCTGCCAACTCCTCGGACCTCCCTCGGCCTAAGCCGACTTTCGCCAATCGTTTCGCCAAACCCTCCTAGCTCGCCCGGCGGTGCGGCGGCGGCCCACCTCCCGGTTTGCCCGGCGCGCTCCCGGTAGCTGCCGCCGCGCTCGCCCTCCGTCCGCACGACCAGCTCCGCTTCCTCCTGCGCGCCGTCCGCCGCGTTCAGCTCGATCTCATCGTCTCCGCTCAGCACCAGAGCGTCCACGGACACGCCGTGGCCGAGCGCATGGCGGGCGCGCGGGCTTGCCACCAGCACTCGCGCCGCCGCGCGCGCAGCGTGCAGCGCATCCTCGTCTCCGGCCGTGAAGTACACGGCGTCGATCTCATCGAGTGCGTCCCACACGACCCCATGCTCGCCTCCCAGTGGCTCCAGCCGTGGCCCGAATGTGGTGATCGTGCGCTCGCCCGCGTCGTTGACCAGAGTCACCGCCCGGCGGGTCGGGCAATCGCGGAACGACGCGCGAACATCGACGCCCAGCTCGTGCAGCCGCGACACCGACCGCCGGCCCTGCTCGTCCTCGCCCAGCGCCGTCAGCAGCAGCGCCTCGCCCGCCAGACGCGCCAGCTGCACCGCCGCCACCGCGCCCCCTCCCGCCGGCTCCTCGAACGGATCGTGCGCGTGAACCACCTCGCCCGCCCGCGGCACCTGCGACACGCGCGCGAACTGCACCCACTCGACGTGGCCCACCACCGCAACCCTCGGCTGGCTCGACAGCACGCGCGCCAGTCTCACACACCCGCCAACGCATAGGATGCCGCCACGATGGCCCCACTAGTGCTCGTCGACGAACCCGCCCCGCATGTCGTGCAGCTCGCGCTCAACAGACCCGAGCAGCTCAACGCGATGACCTCCGAGCTGTGCGAGGCGCTGCACGTGGAGCTGCGCAGGATCGCCGGGGAGCGCGCCTGTCGGGCGGTCATCCTGACCGGCGCCGGACGCGGCTTCTGTGCCGGCGTGGACCTCCGCGGCTTCGGAGCGGCGCCGGGCAACGACGGCAGCGACGAGCCCCGCGACCGCCTCGCCAACCAGGAGCACATGTCCACGCTGGTGCTGGGGCTCCGAGCACTGCCACAACCCGTGATCGCGGCCGTCAACGGCCCCGCGGCCGGCCTCGGCCTCGCGCTTAGCCTGGGTTGCGATATCCGTTACGCCAGCACCAAGGCCGTGTTCCGCGCGGCCTTCCTGAACATCGGCGTGTCCAACTGCGACATGGGCACGAGCTGGCTGCTCCCCCGTCTGATCGGCGCCTCGCGCTCGCACGAGCTGATGCTCACCGGACGCAGGCTCGACGCCGAGGAGGCGCTGCGGATCGGCCTGGTCGCCGACGTGGTCGCCGAGGAGACGCTGCTCGAGCGCGCCGTGCAGGCCGCCGAGCAGATCGCGGCACTCTCGCCCTGGGGCGTGCGCCTGACCAAGCGCGGAATCTGGAGCGCCCTGGAGATCCCCGCCGAGCAGGCGGCGGTCGAGTACGAGGACCGTCAGCAGATAATGGCCACCTTCAGTCATGCCGTGCCGGAGGCGGTCGGCGCGTTCCTGGAGAAGCGTCCGGCCAACTTCGCCGACTAGCGATGGGCGACCTGTTCGACGTCTCCGGCAAGACCGCGCTGGTGACCGGCGGCTCGCGCGGCATCGGCCTGATGATCGCCGACGGCCTCGTGCAGGCCGGAGCCCGGGTGATCGTCTCATCGCGCAAGGTCGACGACGTCAGGGCGGCCGCCGAGCAGCTGGGGGCGCTGGGCGACTGCCACGCGATACCGGGCGACATCTCGACGCCGGAGGGCGCGCAGGCGCTCGCCGCCGCGACGCGTGAGCGCTTCCCGTCGCTCGACATCCTCGTCAACAATGCGGGCGCCACCTGGGGTGCGCCGCTGGGGGAGTTCCCGGCGATCGGCTGGGACAAGGTCGCGCACACCAACGTCGAGGGCGTCTTTCACCTCACCGTCGCGCTGCTGGGAGAGCTGCGTGCCGCGGCCAACGCGGAGGACCCGGCGCGGGTCATCAACATCGGCTCGATCGACGGGCTGCGCACCCCCTCCGTCGAGAACTACAGCTACAGCGCGAGCAAGGCCGCCGTGCACATGCTCACGCGTCACCTCGCCAAGCGTCTGGCCTCCGAGCACATCACCGTCAACGCGATCGCGCCCGGGCCGTTCGAGAGCAAGATGATGGCGTTCATCCTCGACAACCCCGAGACACGCGAGATGGTCGAGCAGTCCGTGCCACTCGGGCGCATCGGCCGACCGGACGACGTCGCCGGCCTCGCGCTGTTCCTCTCCTCGCGCGCGGGCGCGTACGTCACGGGAACGGTCATCCCGCTCGACGGCGGGATCACGGGCTGCAGCTAGCTGGACCCCCTTACATAGACTCGCTGCGTCTTGTGAAGTCGGCAGACACCCGCGACGCCTGCGCGTCAGGGCGCCTTGGCCAGGTAACTGTGCCCTGCCTTGATGAGGAAGTGGCGGTGCGTGACGAGGTTGGTCACCTCCACGCTGTCGGTCGCGACGTAGATCAGCGTTCCGTCGCAGAGATCCTCGGTCAGCCAACTGGTGCCCAGGACCGCCCCGCTGGCGTAGCTGCCCTTGGTCGAGTAGCTGCCGTGGCCTTCAGCCCACAGTTTGCGCACCACGTGCTTGCCCGATGCATGCTTGGAGCTCGCCCGTGCCATATGGGAACGCTCCCGCGCCGTCGGGCAGACCAAGAAGCGGCCGCCTACGAGCGCCGCCAGCACGACGCCGCGGGGACCCTGGGTGAGCTCGAACTCGCCAGCGTAGAAGGTTATCGTCTGGATGGCGCCGTGCGGGCCCACGGTCGTGACGGTGACCCTGCCATTGGTGGCGTTTATGATCGTCCCAAACGGCACCTGGGTGATCCCCGTGAGCGCCACGAAGATCTTGGATCCGGGGAGTCTCACGAGCACCTGACCCGAAACCGGCGTCAGGTTGCCTGTCACCCCCAGCTGGGGGGGAGACACAACCACCTGAGTCGAGAGAACGCCTGAGTTGGTGTTTTTGCCGCCTCCTCCGCCGCCGCCGAGGGGCACGATCAGCGGAGCCAGCGGGACCGTGTACGTGTAGGTGGCACCGCCCGTGGACATCCCATTCCCGTCGGTCACCACCACCGGCAGCGAGCTTTCGAGGACATGTTTAGACGTGACGGCCGTGAGTTCTTCTGCGGAGAGCACGTCCACCGAGCTCGCCGCTGCGCCACCGATTTCGACCTTCGTCGCCCCCGCGCCTTCCACAAACCCGCTGCCCTTGATCCTCACCGGCGTGCCGCCTTCGCTCGAGCCGAACGCCGGGCTGATGCTCGAAACCGTCGGCGGCGCGACATACGTGTAGGTGGGCCCGCCGATGGACACCCCGTTCGCGTCGGTCACCACCACCGGCAGCGAGCTTTCGAGGACATGTTTAGGCGTGACGGCCGTGAGTTCTTCTGCCGAGAGCACATCCACCGAGCTCGCCGCCACGCCACCGATTTCGACCGTCGTTTCACCCGCGCCCTTCCTGAACCCGCTGCCCTTGATCCTCACCGGCGTGCCGCCGGCGCTGTCGAGCCGAACGCCGGGCTGATGCTCGAAACCGTCGGCGGCGCGACATACGTGTAGGTGGGCCCGCCCGTGGACACCCCATTCGCGTCACTGACCACCACGTTCTCCACACCGGCAGCATGCGCAGACGTGACGGCCGTGAGTTCCGTTTCCGAGAGCACTTCCACCGAGCCCGCCGCCACGCCACCGATTTCGACCTTCGTCGCCCCCGCGCCTTCCACAAACCCGCTGCCCTTGATCCTCACCGGCGTGCCGCCTTCGCTCGAGCCGAACGCCGGGCTGATGCTCGAAACCGTCGGCGGCGCGACATACGTGTAGGTGGGCCCGCCCGTGGACACCCCATTCGCGTCACTGACCACCACGTTCTCCACACCGGCAGCATGCGCAGACGTGACGGCCGTGAGTTCCGTTTCCGAGAGCACTTCCACCGAGCCCGCCGCCACGCCACCGATTTCGACCTTCGTCGCCCCCGCGCCTTCCACAAACCCGCTGCCCTTGATCCTCACCGGCGTGCCGCCTTCGCTCGAGCCGAACGCCGGGCTGATGCTCGAAACCGTCGGCGGCGCGACATACGTGTAGGTGGGCCCGCCGATGGACACCCCATTCGCGTCACTGACCACCACGTTCTCCACACCGGCAGCATGCGCAGACGTGACGGCCGTGAGTTCCGTTTCCGAGAGCACTTCCACCGAGCCCGCCGCCACGCCACCGATTTCGACCTTCGTCGCCCCCGCGCCTTCCACAAACCCGCTGCCCCTGATCCTCACCGGCGTCCCACCCGCACTCGGACCGAACACCGGGCTGATGCTCGAGACCGTCGGCGGCGCGACATACGTGTAGGTGGGCCCGCCCGTGGACACCCCATTCGCGTCACTGACCACCACGTTCTCCGGACCGACAGCATGCGCAGAGGTAACAGCCGTGAGTTCCGTTTCCGAGAGCACTTCCACCGAGCTCGTCCACACTGCCGATTTCGACCGTCGCGCCTTCCACAAACCCGCTGCCCCTGATCCTCACCAGCGTGCCGCCCGCACTCGAGCCGAACGCCGGGCTGATGCTCGAAACGGTCGGCGGCGGGACAGAAGCGTTCACGAACGCCCACGCCGCACCCGACCCGGCTTCGTCGAGGGGACCGCCGATCAGAGCGGTCTCACCGCCCTGAGGACAACGCCACAGCGCTACCAAACTCGTCGCCCTTGCTTTCTTCACGCCTGCGTGCTTCGCGCCCTGCTGTTCCCAGGTCGTGCCCGGACGGGTGAACACCCATACGGCCCCGTCACGATGGTTATCGTGCGGAGCACCGATGAGCGCCACCTCGCCGTCTGCGGAGAGCGCGACGCTGTAGCCGAAGTCCCCTTCGCCGCTCTCCTCTTCGCCGCCCGTGAGCTTTGCGCCCTGCTGCTCCCAGGTCGATGCCCGAGCGCGCGAACGCCCATGCGGCGCCGACGCCGCCGGCGTCCGCGCGGGCCGCCGATCAGCGCGGTGTTCCCGAAGGCGGACAGCGCCACGCTGTAGCCAAAGGCTCCTTCGCCGCTCTCTTCCTCGCCGCCGGCGAGCTTCGCGCCCTGCTGTTCCCAGGTCGTGCCCGAGCGCGTGAACACCCACGCCGCCCCGCCGTCGCCGTTGTCGCTCGGGCCGCCGACCAGCGCGGTGTTGCCGTCGGCGGACAGCGCCACGCTGCCGCCGAAATGGCCTTCGCCGATCTCTTCCGCCGCCCGTGAGCTTCGCGCCCTGCTGTTCCCAGGTGGAGCCCGAGCGCGTGAACACCCACGCCGCCCCGACGTGAGCGTGATCGGCCGCGCCGCCGACCAGCGCGGTGTTGCCGTCGGCGGAAAGCGCCACGCTGCGGCCGAAGCGCGCCGTTGCCGACTCTCTTCGCCGCCCGTGAGCTTCCGCCCTGCTGTGTCCAGTTGGCGCCCGAGCGCGTGAACACCCACACCGCTCCCGCGGCTTCCGTTGTCGTCGGGGGCGCCGATCAGCGCGGTGTTGCCGTCGGCGGACAGCGCCACGCTCCGGCCAGCCGCATTCGCCCGCTTCTTCGCCGACATTGTCCGCCGGGCTTTCTTCGTTGATGGCCAGCGCGGGCCCTGCTGGGCCCAGGTCGAGCCCGAGCGCGTGAACACCCACGCGCCGCTCCGGCTCGTGCAGGCGTCGCCGATCAGCGCGGTGTTGCCATCGGCGGACAGCGCCACGCTGTAGCCGAAGTCTGCGCCTTCGCTGCCAGTCCCGCCGTGAGCTTGCGATTGCTGGATCAGCGGATCGATCCGCAGCGGGTAGCGCGCGCCGCGCGTGTCGACTCTGCAGCAGCACGGCTCGCCCGTCGAGCGCGAGCCAGCTGCGAGGGCGTGCCCGCGCGCGTCGGTGGCACGAGCAGGCGCCGTAGCTGCAGCGACGGCCGGCGGCGCCCGCCAGCGCGATGCTCTGCCCGTGGGGCCTGCGAGCGCGCACGCGTGTCTGCCTGACAGCGTCATCGCGAGCGTCAGCGTCCCGGTCGAACGACCGGCCGGCGCGCGGGCGAGCGTGAAGCCCTGCTCGAGGCCCAGTGGCCCGTTCGCGTACCACTCCTCGCACGCCCGTTCGCGCGTAGAGGACCCGATCCGGCGCTGCACGCGCGGCGCTGCGTCGCCGACGGCTCGCAGCACGTCCCATAGCCCGCGGAGCGCAGGCTCAAGCCGAGCCGAACGCCACGTGAGCTGAGCTGCACGCCCGAGCGACTGAAGCGCAGGTCCAAGCGTTGGGCAGGGTTCCTCGCGGCGAACCCACCGCCTGAAGCGCTGACCCGGTATGCAGGATCGATGTACCCAGCGCCGCAGAGACCGGCCCCAGCGCCGCGGGCGGAAGGACCGATGGCGCCTCCTGCGAGGAGACGCCCGAGCGCGCCTTCGCCACCGTCGAAGAGCCTTCACCGCCCGGGCTCTTCGCAAGCGCTGCCCCGAGCAGCAAGCACAGCAGCGCGGCCAGCCGCGAGCACGCGCCACGGCACGACGGGTGTCGCCGAGAGCCTTCTTGGCGCCACCGATTCGAGCAATCCGTCGCCGTTTGCAGCGGCCCACTAGGCCCGGGCACCTTCGACCCCCCAGCGTTGCGTCTGATCTCCGCCGGTCACTCGGACATGCGGATGTCCATCGAAACGCGACACAATCGAAGTCTCCGTGGCCGACCAAGATAGTCGCGATCTGACCCAGAAGTCAATGATCGCTCGGCGCGCCGAGCCGCCGTAAGCCCTTCTATCCGGTCGTCCTGCCGCTAGCATCATGGCCTGCCCGACCGCGCATGATCAAGAGGAGAACGCCGACATGGGGCGAGCTGGATGGCAGCGGCGCAAGACGTCTCTGCTGATCGCGGTGGCCTTGCTGGCCGCCGGCCTCGGCGTTCTCGCTTACGCCACGCACCTGCTCAGACGCACCGAACTGCAGACGATCGATGCCCGCTTCTCGATCCGCGGCGCCGAACGGGCGCCGTCGAACATCGTGCTCGTCGACATCGACAGCACGACGCTGCGGAACTCGAAGAAGCACGGCCTGTACTCCGAGTTCCCATTCCCGCGGCGGTATGAGGCCCAGGTGATCGACCGCCTCCGCGAAGCAGGCGCGAAGGTGATCGCCGTGGACATCCAGTTCACGCAGCCGACGGACCGAACCGATGACCAGGACCTGGCCGAAGCGATCGAACGTGCGCACGGGACAGTCGTCCTGGCCACCACGGAAGTGGCTGCAAACGGCGAAACCAGAGTGCTCGGCGGAAATCATGTGCTCAGCGAATTGGGAGCCAGGGCCGCGAGCGCAGAATTGACGCTCGACACAGACGGCGAGATCAGGCGCTTCGCCTATGCCAAGAACGGCCTCAAGAGTTTCCCGGTGGTGAGCGCCGAAATAGCCACCGGGCGAAGCGTTCCCGCCTCGCTGTTCCACGGCGGACCGTTGCCGATCGACTTTGCCGGCGGACCCGAAACGTTTGCTCACACATCGTTCTACGACGTCCTCGCCGGCAGGCCGGATCCAAGCCTGTTTGCCAACAAGATCGTGATCGTCGGTGCCTCAGCCCCGATCCTGCAAGACGTTCACGCCACCGCCACGACCAACGGGGCCACGATGTCGGGGCCGGAAATCTGGGGCAACGCGGTCTCCACCCTCCTTCGCGGGGCGCCCCTGCGCGCCACGCCAGGGTGGATAAGCATCGTGCTGATCCTGCTGCTCGGCGCTGCCGTACCCCTCGGCAGCCTGCGCCTTCGGCAGTGGCGTTCGCTGCTGGACGCGCTGGCGCTCGCCGTGGTCTTCACGATCGGCGTCCAGGTTGCCTTCGACAGCGGGCGGATCGTGGACTTCGTCTATCCGCTGTTCGCGCTGGCCATCGGCACGCTCGGGACGCTGGCCGTCCTCTACCTGAGCGAGGCGATAGAACGCGAGCGCGTGCACGACCTGTTCGCGCGTTTCGTGCCCGCCGACCTGGTCAACCAGGTGGTGGCCAGCGCCGGCGACAACCTCCGGCTCGGCGCCGTCGAACGTGACTGCACGGTGCTGTTCTCCGACCTGCGCGGCTTTACGAGCTTCTCCGAGAAGCTGCCGGCCACGCGGGTGATCGAGGTGGTCAACTGCTACCTCAACGAGATGACCGAAGCGATCCTCGACGCCGGCGGCACACTGATCTCCTACATGGGCGACGGCATCATGGCCGTGTTCGGAGCGCCGATCGAGCAGTCCGACCACGCCGACCGTGCGCTGGCGGCTGCCACAGAGATGATCGGGCCGCGCCTGGACGCGTTCAATGCGTGGATCGCCGAACACGGCCACGATCACAAGTTCGCCATGGGCGTGGGGCTCAACAGCGGCCCGGTGATGGCCGGCAACATCGGCTCCGAACAGCGTGTCGAATACACCGCGCTGGGCGACACCACCAACACGGCCTCGCGCCTGGAGGGCATGACCAAGGGCAGCGGACACATGCTGTTCATCGCCGACTCCACCCGCGAACACGTCAAGCGTCCGCCCGACAATCTCGTCCTGGTCGGCGAGCTCGAGGTCCGCGGCCGCATCGCCGCGGTCCCCGTGTGGACGATCGCCGACCCCGATGAGCGCGACGGGCGCGGCGAGCGTGCAGCCGCCGGCGGCCAAGCCCCCGTGAGCGACGCCCAGCCGAGCCCGGACGCTTCGAGCTAGCGGCGCCCGACTCAGGGCACGAGCACAATCTTGCGGTGCGAGCCGGACGCCAGACGGCGCCAGGCCTCGCCGACCTGCTCGAGCCCCAGCGGATCGACGTCCACCCTGATCTCACCGCCGGCGGCGGCGTCGGCCAGCCGCCCGTACGCCTCGCGCTTGGCCTCCGGTGGCGCGGCGAAGTTGGCGTGTCCCATGATCACCAGCAGCTTCCCGCGGATGGCCGCCGAGGACAGCGTCGCCTCGGCGCCGGCGCCCGCCCCGAGCTGCACGAGCCGCGCGCCGACGCTCGCCGCGTTCACCGCCGCTACCAACGGCTCGCCGAACAGCGGATCCACGACCACGTCGATTCGCCCCTGAGCGGCCTCGGCGAAGGCCGCCGGCAGGTCGGGCTCGTCCAGACGTACGCTGGCATGGGCACCGAGCCGCAGGCAGCGCTCCAGGCCCTCCTGCGAGCGCGCCGCTGCCACCACGCGGGCCGCGCCCAGCAGCCTGGCGGCCTGCACGGCGATCTGGCCCAGCACACCGCTGGCGGCCAGCACAAGCACATGCTCGCCCTGCTTCAGCTGGGCGCGCCAGGTGAGCGCCAGCCACGCCGCCAGCCCGGAGATCCCCAGCACCACGGCGGCGCCGTCCTGCACGCCGTCTGGCACCGGGTAGGTGGCGCGCGGGTCGATCAGCGCGCGCTCGGCCATCGAGCCGAAGGGGGCGATCGGCGCGTCGAAGTACACGCGCCTGCCGTCGAGCATGCCGACCCCCTCCCGCCCCGCGACCGAGGGGAGCGGCGGCCGGCCGGCATAGAAGCGCCCCGCGCAGATCGACACGTCGACCGGATTGAGCCCCGCGGCCAGCACCTCCACGATGGCCTGGTCGGAGCCGGCGGACGGCTCCCGGAAGTCATCCGCGCTCGGAGCGCCGTACTCGTGCAGGACGGCCGCTCTCACCGAATCCCTTTACGTGTCAGGCGCTTGACGCGGGCCTCGGCGAGCGCCAGCCGCGCGGCGGCGCGGCCCGGCACGCCGTGCACCCCTCCGCCCGGGAACGTCGCGGCGCTGCCCAGGTACAGGCCGCGCACGGGCGTGCGATAGGGGGCAAGCGACGGAACCGGGCGGAAGACGAGCTGGTCCAAGGCGTTGCTGCCGCCTGCCACGTCTCCGCCGAGGAGATTCGCGTTGCGGCGCTGCAGGGCGGCCGGTCCGAGGACGTGGCGGGCGAGGATCCGCTCGCGAAAGCCGGGCGCGAAGCGCTCGACCTGGGCCTCCATGCGCTCCACGTGCCGGTCACCCTCGGCCTCCCAGTCCACGGAGTGGGGACCGTGCGTGTACGCCCACGCGGTGTGCTTGCCCGCCGGCGCGCGCGAGGGGTCGGCGAGCGACTGCTGCCCGAGCAGCATGAACGGCTGCTCGGGCAGGCCATCGCGCATGGCGGTCGTGCGCAGCACCTCCGGCGCTGACCCGCCGACGTGGACGGTGCCCGCTTCGCCGGCCTCCGGTGCCGTCCATGGGATCGGGCCGTCGAGCGCCCAGTCGATCTTGAGCGTCGCCGGACCGGGGCGGTAGCGGAGCAGCGCGCGGGCATACGCCGCCGGCAGCGCCTCACCGGCGAGGATCGCGAGCGCGCCGGGCATCACGTCCGCGATCACGACCTGCGCGCACAGACGCTCGCCGCCCTCGAGCTCCACGCCCACCACGCGGCCTCGCTCGACCGCCAGCCGTGCGACCGGCGCCAGGGTGCGAACCTCGCCGCGCAGCTCCCGCAACAGGGAGACGAGCGCGTCGGCGAGCATGCCGGCCCCGCCCTCGGGGCTCGGCCAGCCCGCCCCGTGACCGAGCAGGTTCAGATAGGCGGCCGCGATCGCGCTTCCGCCGCCGACCGGCGGCACGTCGGAGTGCATCGCCGAGCCGTACAGCCACGCGCGCGCCCCATCGCCCTCGAACAGCTCCTCGCCCAGTGCCTGGGCGGGCATGAGCACCAGCCGCGCGAAGTCGAGGATGCCGCGTGGGCCGAGGCCCGTGGCCAGGCGCATCGTGCCCCGCACCGGCGGGAAGCCGGCGAGCATCGTGTCGCGGAGCGCGTCGAAGTGGCTCATGAACGGCGCCGCGAACGCCCGCCAGCGTTCGCCGTCGCCGGCGTGGACAGCGTCGAGGCTCGCTGCGGTGCGGTCGAGGTCGCGGTAGAGGGCCGCGGCGCTTCCGTCGGGGAGCGGGTGCGCGAGGCAGGCCTGTGGATGGATCCAGCGCAGGCCGTGCCGGTGCAATGGCAGGCGGGCGAACACCGGGGAGGCCGCACCAGCGGGGTAGACCGAGGAGAACGTGTCGTGCAGGAATCCGGGCAGCGTGAGCTCTTCGGTGGCCACCGCGCCGCCCGCGCGGTCGGCCGCCTCCAACACCAGCACCCGCCACCCCGACTGTGCCATCGTGATCGCCGCCGTCAGGCCGTTCGGGCCCGACCCGACGACCAGGGCGTCATAGCTCATGGCGCCAAGCATAGAATGGCGCTTGCATGCGCCACGAGAGCTCGATCATCTCGCTGTCGTGGATTCCCTCGGAGGCGGTCGAAGGCTCGCAGCGGCTGGCCTTCGACGCCGGCATGGCCCACTACGACGAACCGCCGCCCGAAGTGATCAAGGACCTCGAGGCGCTGCGCGCGGCCGACAGGTTCCGCTTCGCCAACATCCTGCGAGCGTGGGTGGAGGTCGACGACTCCGGGCGCATCACCGATTTCGGGTGCGACGGTGGCGGCATGATGGGCGCGACCACGGTCAAGCTCGGCCCGGTGGCGCGCACGTTCGAAGCGGTGGGGCTGCCCGACATCGTCCAGAAGCCGGTGCAGGGCGACGGTTGGGTTCGCTTCGCGCAGACCGCGGGCGGGCGGACCGGCGTGCCCGCCCCGCGCCGGGTGCGCCGCCGACCGTTCGTGCAGTGGCAGGCGCCGCTGGTGTGGACGACCCTGTCGCTGACCATTCACGCCGACGGGAAGATCGAGGGCGCGATGACGGGCCACAGCCGCTTCCCGCGGCACTGGATCTACGACGACGACGGCCGCCTGACCCACAAGTCGGGGCTGGCCGACTTCAAGGACTGGTATCGCAAGTCCTTCGGCCGTCACACGCCGTGGGGTGACACGGACTCCAAGGCGCTCGTGACCGCCGTGGAGACCGCGCTCGAGCGGACTCTGTCGGCGCAGATCATGCAGGGCGGCGCCAAGCCGACCATCCGGCGGGTGAAGGCCGGGACCGCGCTGGTCAGGCAGGGCGAGACCGGCTCGGAGGTCTTCCTGCTGCTCGACGGCGTGCTGCGCGTCGAGGAGGACGGCAGGCGATTGGCCGAGTACGGGCCCGGCGCGCTGCTCGGGGAGCGCGCTCACCTGGAGGGCGGCCAGCGAACCTCCACGCTCGTCGCCGTGACGCCGTGCAGGGTGGCGGCGGTCGAGGCGGCGGAGCTCGACCGCGGAGCGCTGCAGGAGCTCTCCAAGGATCACCGCCGGACGGGTCCCGACCGGAGCTGAGCCGGTTGCGGATCCGCTTCTGCGGCGTGCGGGGATCGACCCCCGCGCCGGGCATCGACTTCGTCCGCTACGGGGGCCACACCTCGTGCCTGGCGCTCACCCGGGACGGCGCCCCTGCGCCGGCCCTGATCCTCGACGCGGGCGCGGGGCTGCAGAACGTCACCGCCGTGCTGGACGGTGAGCCGTTCGCGGGCACGATCCTCCTCAGCCACATGCACTGGGATCACGTCTTCGGACTGCCGTTCTTCGCCGCCGGGGATCGTGCCGGGGCGCTCGTCAGCGTCCTGCTGCCCGAGCAGGAGAACGGCCATGACGCGACCGCCGTGCTCGCCGGGGTGATGTCCCCGCCGTACTTCCCGATCGGACCGACCGAGCTGCGGGGAAGGTGGACGTTCGCGACGATCGCGCCGGGCGAGCACCGGATCGAGGACTTCACCGTGCTCGCGCGGGAGATCCCGCACAAGGGCGGCCGGACCTTTGGATACCGCATCAGCGACGGGCACTCCACGCTCGCCTACATGCCCGACCACTGCCCCACCAAGCTCGGCCCCGGCGAGGACGGCTTCGGCGAGTACCACCCCGCGGCGATCGAGCTGGCCGCCGGCGCCGACGTGCTGGTGCACGACGCGCAGCTGTTTCCCGAGGAGCTCGCCGCGGAAGCGAGCTTCGGGCACGCCGTCGCCGACTACGCCGTCGCGCTCGCCAAGCATGCCGGCACACGATCGGTCGTGCTCTTCCACCACCGGCACGACCGCACCGACGAGGCGCTCGACGGGCTCGCGCGACGGCTCGGCGACGGCTCTTCCCCCAGCGTCAGCGTGGCAGCCGAGGGCAACGTGCTGGACCTGTAGGCGCGTTCAGAGCTTCAGCACGAGCTTGCCGGTGTTCTCGCCGCGGAACAGCCGCAGCAGCGTGTCCGGGAAGTTCTCCAGCCCCTCCGCGACGTCCTCGCGCGAGCCCAGCTTGCCTTCCGCAAACCAGCCTGCCATCTCCGCCGCGCCCGGCGCGTAGCGGTCGAGGTAGTCGGAGAAGACGAAACCGGTCATGCTCGCGTGGTTGACCAGCAGCGACAGGTAGTTGGACGGGCCCTGCACCGCGCCGGTGGTGTTGTACTGGGAGATCGCCCCGCACACGACCACACGGGCGTTGCGCGCGAGGTGCGCCAGGGCCGCGTCGAGGATGTCCCCGCCGACGTTGTCGAAGTAGATGTCTATCCCCTGCGGGCAGTGCTCGCCGAGGCCCGCGCTCACGTCCTGCGCCTTGTAGTCGATCGCCGCGTCGAAGCCGAGCTCCTCGACCACATAGCGGCACTTCTCGCTCCCGCCCGCGATGCCCACCACGCGGCAGTCCTTCAGCTTGGCGATCTGACCGACAACCCCGCCGACCGATCCGGCCGCGCCGGACACGACCACCGTGTTGCCGCTCTCCGGCCGGCCGATGTCCAGCAGGCCGAAGTACGCCGTCATGCCCGGCATGCCGAGCGTTCCCAGGAACACCGGCAGCGGCGCCAGCGCCGTGTCCACCTTGACCAGCCCTCCGCCGTGCGCGACCGCGTACTCCTGGACGCCCAGCAGGCCCGTGACGTGGTCCCCGACAGCCAGGGCGGGGCTGTTGGAGACGATCACCTCGCCCGCCGCCAGCGCCCGCATGACGTCGCCGATGCCCACCGGCGGCATGTACGAGCGCGCGTCGTTCATCCAGCCGCGCATCGCCGGGTCCATCTCCACATACGCGATCCTGACCAGCACCTCGCCGTCCCCCGGCTCGGGGACCGGCTCCTCGGTGTGGCTCCAATCGCTCGGCTTGGGAAGACCGACCGGACGTGCGGCCAGTCGGAACTGGTGGTTGACAGCATCCATGGCGTTGCCTTTCGTAGTCCCCGGAGGGGTGGCCGCGCACCTGCGGCCGACACCCGTGCACCTGCGGCCGACACCATAGCCGTGCCGGCGTGAGAGTATTTCGCGGCCGCCCGGCCGCCATCTCCGTGAGGACCGAGGCGATCAGGCGGGGCATCAATAACCTCACGGACCCAAGGAGCCGTACATGCCCGACATCGAGTTCCCGACCACGCGCCGGCGCCGGCACCGCCCCCGGATACCTGGCCGTCCCCGCCGACGAGCACGGTCCGGCGACGATCGTCCTGCAGGAGTGGTGGGGCGTGGACGAGCACATCCGCTCGGTCTGCGACCGCTTCGCCGCCGAGGGCTTCTTCGCGCTGGCCCCGGACCTCTACCGCGGCGAGACGACCGCCCAGCCGAGCGAGGCCGAACAGAAGATGATGGCGCTGTCGATGGACCAGGTCGAGAAGGACATGTGCGGCGCCGCCGACTTCCTCGCCTCCCAGCCCGGCGTCGAGGGCCCGGGCGTGGGCGCCGTCGGCTTCTGCCTCGGCGGCGGGCTGGCCGTGTGGGCCGCCGCCACCTGCCCGAACATCACCGCCGCCGTCACCTACTACTACGTGATGCCCCACGGCAAGCCCGACTTCACTCAGATCAACGGCCCCGTGCTCGGCCACTTCGGCACCGCCGACGAATTCATCCCGCTCGAGGACGCCAACGAGCTCGAGTCCGAGCTGCGCGACGCCGGGCGTCGAGACGACCTTCCACTACTACGAGGGCGCCGGGCACGCCTTCTTCAACGACACCAACCGCCTGGGGACCTACGACGCGGGCCTCGCCGCAGACCTCCTGGGAGCGGACCGTGAGCTTCCTGCGCTCGGCGCTCGCCTCCTGAGACCTCCGAGGCATCCCCGCCACCGGCCATCCAGCATGTCGAGGCTCGCGTCCACGCTCGTCGCCGCGTCCGTGCTCGCCGCCGCGGCCGTGCTCGCCGGACTGCCGGCGCGCACGGCGCCACCGCGGACGTCGTGCGCTCGCAACAGCTCGCCGCACAGTGGTCGCCGCCGGCCACGCTGAGCGCCTGCCCGGCCAGCGCACGGCGCGCGTGGTGTTCCCGAGCGACAGCCCGAGCCACGCCACCGGCGCGGGCGCGATCGTGTGGAGCGCGTCGTCCGGCTGCCCCGGGGGCGAAGGGGCGCGCGTGGCGGCGATCGGCGCCGGCGACGTGCCGGGCGCAGCGACGATCCCGCAGCACGGCGACAGGGCGGCCGCTCGTGCCGCGCGGGCCGCTCGTCGGCGAGCGGCGCCCCGCACGGGCAGATCGTGATCGCGGGCTCCTCGCCGCGGGCACCGGCGGACGGGCTGCTGATCCAGGGGCCGGCCGGCGGGCCGTTCTCGCCGCTGCCAGCCCGCCGGAGGCTCGGCCGCGCCGATGGCGCTCGCCAGCGCCTACCTGGGCGACGTGGCGCTCGCCTCCCCGCCCGCCGGCGGCGCGGCGCGGACGGGCTGCGCGTGCGACGTCGAGCGCTACTTCGCGCACGGCTTCGTCCGCAGCGTCCCGCCGAGCGCCGCCGGCGCCGGCCCGGTGCAGGCGCTCGACGCTCGCCATGGACTACCGCAGCGACGCGCTCGCCGTGTGGGCCCAGGGCGGCGCGATCTACGCCCGCGACCTGCCCGCCAAGGGCGCCGCGCACCCGATCCAGCGGCTCGCCGCCGGTCGGCTCGCACCTGAGGATCGCCGCGCTGCTCAGCGACGACGACCGCGCGATCGTCGCCTGGGCCGACCAGCGCGGGAGCGAGACGAGCGTCTACATCGACCGCTCCGCCACCGGCGTGCGCTTCGGCGCC
Source organism: uncultured Solirubrobacteraceae bacterium (assembly GCA_963711985.1). Lineage (GTDB taxonomy): Bacteria > Actinomycetota > Thermoleophilia > Solirubrobacterales > Solirubrobacteraceae > Palsa-744. The sequence continues at coordinate 469,536 of CAVQGG010000011.1, forward strand.
CCCGAGCTGCTCGAGCGCTTCCCCGACCCCGACGGCCTCTCCTCCCCCGCCGGATCGCCCAGCCTCGTGCGCCTGAGCTCCGAGAGCGTGATGATCGCCTGGGCGGGCTCCGCCGCAGGCCACTGGGTCGTGCGCACCGCCCCGATCGACCTGAACGGGGTGCGGGGCCGTCAGCACGATCGCGGCGCCCGGCGGCGGACGCGCTGCTCGCGGCTCTCGCGCCCGGTCCGGACGGCGACGCGCTCGTGCTGTGGACCGAGCCGCAGCCGACCGCGGCGGGCCCGCCGGACATCGCAGCGTCAGGCGATCTTCGCCGCGCGCGGGCATCGACGCCTACCCGGGGCGGACCGTCTTCGGCGAACCCGAAGAGGTCGCGCCGCCGGCGCCAGTCAGCGACGCCACCGTCGCGCTCGACCCGGACAGCGACCGCGCGGTGGCGGTCTGGCAGGGCGAAGCCGCGCACGATCGAGTACTCGATCCGCGCGGCGCCCCGGGCCCGTGAGCCGCGCGCGCTGAGCCGAGCGCACCGCGCGCAGGACGGCCTTTAGGAAAAGATGCTCGCGGATGGACCGGGACTACGAGCTGCAGACCCACCAGGCCGAGGACCGCCACTGGTGGTACCGGGGGCGGCGAACGGTGCTCGACGGCGTGATCGCCGGGCTCGGGCTGCCCGCCGGCGCGCGCATCCTCGACGCCGGCTGCGGCAGCGGGCGCAACATGGTCGAGCTCGCCCGCCACGGCGGCGTGTCACCGGCGTCGAGCTCTCCGAGACGAGCGTCGCCTGGCCCGCGCGCGCGACGCGGGCGAGGTGATCGCAGGGCTCGGTGCTCGAGATGCCGTTCGCCGACGACAGCTTCGACCTGGCCGTGAGCCTGGACGTGATCGAGCACCTCGAGGACGACCTCGCCGCGCTGCGCGAGCTGCGCCGCACGGTCGCCCCCGGCGGCGCGCTGCTCGTCACCGTGCCCGCCTACCAGTGGCTGTGGAGCGGCCACGACGAGATCAACCACCACCACCGCCGCTACACCCGCCGCTCGCTGCAGCGGTCGCCGAGCGCGCCGGCTGGAGGCAGGTGCGCACGACCTACTTCAACTCGCTGCTGCTGCCCGTGGCGATCCTGCTGCGCGTGCTCGACCGCCTCAACAGGCCAAGACGACCGAGTCGAGCCTCGACCTGTGGGTGCCCCCGCAGCCGCTCAACTGGCTGCTCGAGCGCCCGCTCGCGCTCGAGGCCGCGCTGATCGCCCGCGGCGGGCGCATCCCCGCCGGGCTGTCGCTGCTGGCCGTCTTCCGCGAGGCGGACGGGACGGAACACGGGCGCTGAGACCGGCCACACCAAGCGCCGTTCGCTCACCGCCGCGGGATTGTCTCCCCCAGACAGACGCGCCGCTACACGTCTCCGTCAGCCACCGCCACGGGCGCGTGCACGCGGAACGTCCAGGCGCGGTTGACGAAGAACGTGGTGACCGTGACGACTGCAGTCGCGCACGCCTGGGCGAGCAGCTTGTCCAGGCGGGCGTCGTGCACGAACAGGTACAGCAGGCCCTCGTTGACGCCCAGGCCGCAGCTCTGCACGATCCCCCAGCGCACCGGCGTGAGCGCGTCGCCGACGTGCTCGCGGAACGTCCAGCGGCGGTTGAGCAGGAAGCCGTTGGTCGCGCCGACGACGAACCCGATCGCCGACGCCGCCAGGTACCAGACGCCGAACACCTTCAGCAGCAGCGTGTACACGGCGAACGTGAGCAGCGTGTTGGACACGCCGACGATGCCGAACTTGACGAACTGGACGAGCACCGGCGCGCTCGTGCGGCGCGACCGCCGCGCTACGCTGGTGGGCGATCTCTGCGTCTCAGTGTGCTCGGAAGGCATCCATAGACAGGATGAACGATAAATTGAGCGGCGGCTTAACGCGTTCGTCGAGAATGAACGCGAGCGCGGCGGTCTCGCGTAGCGTCGCCCGAAAGGCAACGACCATGTCGGATACACCACTTCGCACCCCCACGCTGCTCAGCGTGGTGGCGCCCGTCTACGACGAGGAGGAGCTGATCGAGGAGTTCGTCGCGCGCGCGAGCGCCGCGGTCGCCGACTACGAGTTCGAGCTGGTGCTCGTCAACGACGGCAGCTCCGACCGCACGCCCGAGCTGCTCGACCGCATGGCCGCGACCGACCCGCGCGTGCGCGTCATCCACCTGTCGCGCAACTTCGGCCACCAGGCCGCGCTCACCGCCGGCCTGGAGCACGCGGTCGGCGACGTCGTCGCGATGATCGACGCCGACCTGCAGGACCCGCCGGAGCTGATCCCCGAGATGATCGCCCAGTGGAGCCAGGGCGCCGACGTCGTCTACGCGGTGCGCAAGCAGCGCGAGGGCGAGACCGCCTTCAAGCTCGCCACCGCCTCGTGGTTCTACAAGCTGTTCGACAAGCTCGCCCAGGTCGACCTCGAGCCGAACTCCGGCGACTTCCGCCTGCTCGACCGCCGCGCGCTGAACGCGCTGCTGGCGATGACCGAGCGCTCGCGCTTCCTGCGCGGCATGACCGTCTGGGTCGGCTTCACCCAGACGGCCGTCTCCTACCAGCGCGACGCCCGCCACGCCGGGCGAGACCAAGTACACGCTGCGCAAGATGCTGCGCTTCTCCCTCGACGCGATCGCCTCCTTCTCCCACCTGCCCCTGCAGCTGGCCACCTACGCCGGGCTGCTGTCCGCGGGCGTGGCCTTCATCGCGATCCCCGTCGTCATCGTCCTGCGCATCGCCGACTCCTACCTGCCCGGCTTCAGCTCGATCACGATCGCCATCCTGCTGCTCGGCGGCATCCAGCTGATCGCGCTCGGCGTGATCGGCGAGTACGTCGGGCGCATCTACGACGAGGTCAAGCACCGGCCGCTGTACATCGTGCGCGAGGAGCGCAACCGCCCGAGCGCGAGCGGACGAGTCGCCGCGGTGCCGGCCGCCCGCGCCGGGCTGCCGGCGCGCACGCCCGAGCGCATCCTCTAGCCTGGGGGTCGTGCTCCGCTCTGCGCTGCTCGCGATCGTGCTCGCGTCCGTGGCGGCCGGCGCGGGCGCCGCGAGCGCGCTTGCCGAAGCCTGCCCCGGGTCGGGCACCGGCCCCTGCCCCTACGCAGGGGTGCAGATCGTCGGACAGCGCGCCGAAGGCGTGCTGCGCTTTCCCGAGGCCGTGGCGGTGGACACGCTCGGCGACGTGTACGTCGCCGACCAGCTGGGCTACGTCGTGCAGAAGTTCACCGCCGCCGGCGCCTTCGAGACCGAGTGGGGCTCCTACGGCGGCGGCCACGGCCAGTTCGGCCCGATCGGCGGACTGGCGACCGACGCGGCCGGCAACGTGTACGTGGTCGACTCCAGCCACGACCGCGATCGAGAAGTTCGGCCCGGACGGCGAATACATCAAGGACTGGGGCGGTCGCGGAAGCGCAGCTCGGGGAGTTCGACTTCGGCTCCTCCCAGAACCCCAGCCAGCCTCCCGGCGGGGGGATCGCGGTAGCCGGCAACCACGTGTACGTCGCCGACTCCGGCAACGACCGCATCGAGCGCTTCAACCTCGAAGGGGGGGAACCGATGCAGTGGGGCACCTACGGAAGCGGCCCCGGCCAGTTCTCCTACCCGCGCGGGGTGGCCGCCAACGAAAGCGAGGTGATCGTCTCAGACGACGACAACCACCGCATCGAGAAATTCAACACCGAAGGCGCCTTCGAAGCCGAAGCCGGCTCGCAGGGCAGCGGGCCCGACCAATTCGGCTTCCCCTACGGCGTCGCGCTGGACGGCGCCGGCGACGTGTACGTGGCCGACGACAGCAACGACCGCGTCGTCAAGCTCACGCCGCAGCTGGCGTTCGCCGGGGCGTGGGGCGGCGCCGGCTCCAAACCCGGCCAGCTCGAGTTCCCGCGCGCGCTGGCCGCCGACCCCGCCGGGGACACCTACGTTGCCGACACCGCCAACGACCGCATCGAGGTGTTCGACCCGGTCGGCGAATACCTGCGCACGATCGGCGTCTCCGCGCTCGGCCCCGGAGTGCTGACCGCGCCGCGCGGCCTGGCGATCGACCCGACCGGCCGACTGCTCGTGTCCGACACCGCCGTCAACCGCATCGAGGCGTTCGCGCCGGGCGGCGGCGTGTTCGCCGAACAGTGGACGCTCGCCGCCGGCGTTCCCTCGATCGCTGGCTTCACACCGGCAGCCGGCTTCGCCTCGCCCGCGGGCATCGCCGTCGACCCGCACGGATCGGTGTACGTGGCCGACGAAGGCCACGCGAGCATCGTGCGCCTGTGGGGCGAAGGCGCGTTCCTGGGCGAACTCGGCGGCCCCACCGATATCGGCGGGGCGGGTCTGGCGGACGCGGATGCGCTCGCCTTGGGCGGCCAGTTCGACCAGACATACGTGGCCGACGCCGGCCACAACCGCGTGCTCGTGTACAGCGCCGAAGGCAACCTGCTGGCCAAATGGGGCGCCGGCGAAGGCGACGGCGCCTCCGGCAAGGGCCCCGGCGCATTCGATGACCCGCAGGGCCTCGCCATCGCCCCCTCCGGGAACGTGTACGTGGCCGACACGGGCAACAATCGCGTCGTCGAGCTCTCGCCCGGCGGAGCCTTCATCGCCGCGTGGGGCTCCAAGGGCACGGCCGACGGGCGCTTCGACGCTCCGACCGGCATCGCCGTCGACGCGGCCGGCAACGTGTACGTCCTCGACAGCGAAAACAACCGCGTGGAGGAGCTCGGCTCGAGCGGGCACTTCCTGGCCAAGTGGGGCCTGCGCGGGACCGGGCCGGGCGAATTCTCCCAGCCCAGGGCGATAGCCGTGGGCTGCGAAGGCGACGTGTACGTGGCCGACACCAACAACAATCGCGTAGAGCGCTTCGACCTCGTCTCCCCGGCGGGCACGGGCTGTCTGGCGCCCGGCGCCTGGCCACCACCGCTGGCTGTCCCTCCGGTCCTGCAAGCGAGCCTCGCGCGAACCGCCGGAGTGCTGACCCGGCGCGCGCTGGCCCTGACCGTGAGCTGCCAGCGGGGCTGCAAGATCCTCGTCACCGCGACGCTCTCGCCGCTCGGCCGCTCCAGCGCCGTCCCGCTGATCGCGGCCGCCCGTGCGCTCCCGCCCGCCGTCGCCGGTCACGTGCGCCTGGTCGTCGGGCCGGCCGCGCTGCGCCGCCTGCGCGAGGAGCTCGGCCACCACAGGGCGATGACGGCACGCGTGACCATCATCGCCGCAGGCGCCACCGGCCTGCGAACGACGGTCACCCGGAGCTACATCGTGAGCCGCTGAGCCTCGAAGCCGCTGAAACAGGCTCCAGCCCCGATAATGACCGCATGAGCGCCGACGAGCTGCCAGGGGAGGACGATCCCCAGGGAATGGATCACCGCAGGGAGCGGATCAGGATCGAGACCGAGCGCCACCGGATCGAGGGCGTCCTCACGCTCGCGCGCGACGGCTACCGCAGTCGCGTCTCCGACGTGCTGAACGCCTCCGAGCGTGACTTCATCACGCTCACCGACGCCACCGTCGCACCGCTCGAGGGAGGCCCGATCGAGCTGCACCCGTACCTGAGCCTCGCACGCCGGCACATCGTGTTTGCGGTCGCGGCAACGGATACGCCTGGCTAGACGCGCGGCTACGGCGTCGGCGTGCCCTCTGCGTCCTGCGCTCCCTCCTCAGGTCCTGCCTGTTGCTCGGCGCCCCCCTGTTCCTCGGCGCCCTTGAGAGTCTCGACGAGACCGTCGGCCTTGGCGCCGGCCTTCTGTATGCGCTCGTGATACTTGCCGCCCGTCCGCTGGTCAGCGGTGGCCGCAGCCTTCTCCACCGCTTCGTGGATCTTGTCGCTGCGCTCGGCAGTGGCATCCGCGGCCTTGGTTCTCAGATCCTTGAGTCTGTCTGCGATTCCCATGGTTCCCCTTTCGAGAGCATCGTTACAGGGACGGCCATGCTACTCCTCCACCGTGAGCCCACGTCAGGCATCCAGGGGCTTGCGAGCCGGGTTCCGAGAAGACCGCGCGGTCGCCTGGGCTGACAGAGGAATCCTCGGTATGTAAGGATAATGCCTCGGTATGTCCTCGACCCCTGCCACCGACGCGGCCGACCCGACCTCCCCACCACGGCCAGATCTGTCGGCCCGCGACCGTCTGCTGCAGGCCGCGCTCGTGAAGTTCGACGCGGACGGCACGCTGGGTGCGACGCTCGAGGACATCCGCCGTGAGGCAGGCGTGAGCGTTGGCGCGCTGTACCACCACTTCCCGGACAAGGCCGGGCTCGCGGCCGCTCTGTATGCCGAGCTGACCCGAGCCTTTCAGGCCGGCTTTCTGGCCGAGCTGCGAGCCCGCTCAGGCGCCGAGGACGGCGTCAAGGCGGGTGTGCGTTTCTACCTGCACTGGGTGAGCGTCAATCGCACCGCCGCCGCCTTCCTGCTCGGGGAGAGACCCACCGACGACGCCGCACTTCGCGAGCACAACCGTTCGTTCTTCGCGGAGGTGACAGCCTGGTGGGAGACGCACGTCCACTACGGCGTGCTGCGCAGCCTGCCGTTCGATCTCATCCACGCGCTGTGGCTCGGCCCGGCGCACGAGTACACGCGCCACTGGGTGGCCGGCCGCGGCAAGCGCGTGCCGGCCGCCGTCTCCGGCGTCCTCGCCGACGCTGCGTGGCAGACCCTCAAGGAGGCCCCATGACTTTCTACGACGACCTCATATCCAGCGGACGCGAGTGCCCCGACGCCGTCGTCCAGGTGGACCGGGGCACCGACCGCGCCGTCGTCACCCTGGACGATCCCGCGAAGCTCAATGTCCTGAGCGCGCCACTCGTACAGCAGCTCAAGGCCGCGCTCGAAGAGCTCCTCGCCGACCGAGCGATCCGGGCAATCGTCCTCACGGGCGCCGACCCCGGCTTCTCCGCCGGCGGGGACCTGCGGATGATGAGCGACGCGCCCGCGGCGCTGGCCTCCCCGGAGGGCGCGACCGACATCTGGCGCTGGATCCGCTACGAGTTCGGCGCGATCGTACGGCTGATAGCCCGCAGCGACACCGCTTTCATCGCCGCCATCAACGGCCCCGCCGCCGGCGTCGGGCTCGCGTGGGCACTGACCTGCGACCTGGCGATCGCCTCCGAGAGGGCACGGATCGTCCCCGCCTTCGGGCGCCTCGGGCTGCTGCCCGAGGTGGGCACCTCGTGGGCGCTCACGCGACGACTCGGCTACCAGGGCGCCTTCGCCTACTACGCCGGCGGCGAGCACCTCGACGCGCAGCGCGCACTGAAGCTCGGGCTCGTCCACGAAGTCGTCGCGCACGATCAGCTGCTGGCGAGCGCCGACGCCTGGTGCACGCGGATCGCTGCGCTGCCACCGCACGCCATCGCAATGACCAAGCCACTGCTGCGCGGCGCAGCCGACGGGAGCTGGGACAGCACGCTCGCCATGGAGGAGTTCGCCGAGCCGCAGTGCTTCACCACCGACGCCTTCCACGAAGCCGTCCGCGCGATGTCGAGGCTGTCGTAGCTCAACGGTCACCCAGACCGCAACGCGGCCCGCCCCGCACGCTGACGGGACGGGCCGCATGGGAGCGGGTGCTACTTGGTGATCTTGATGATCCGCTCCATGCCCAGGCGCGTGTGGTCACGCCCGTCCTGGGTTTCCATGAAGCAGGCCTGCACGTACCAGCCAGGCTTCGCGGTGATCGTCTGCTGCTGGAACGCTTCGTGAGACAGCGGCCCGGCGCCGAAGGGTTCTCCGATGATGAGCTTTTCGAGCCCCTTTTCGTGGCCGCTCAGCAGATCCTTGACGGCCGTCTTTGCGTCGTTGTGGTTCTTGACGGGGAATATGACGTCCATGTGGACGAGGTAGCCTTCGTTTTCAAAGCGCACGAGCTCGCCGTCGTGCAGCGTGCTCGGTCCACGGAAGGCGAACTCGATCGAGCGGATCGTCGCTTCCGGCGTGGGCAGCGTGGCGGGGGAAGCGGCAGCGGTCACCGTGAAGGGCGCTTTCACCTTCGGTCCTTCGCCCTGACCGGAGAGCGCTACGTACTGACCGGGCGCCAGGACCGTCTGGACTTCGCTGCTCTTGCCGGCGGGCGCTTCTGCGTCGAACACGATCGAGCCGTACTTGCTCGCCTTGTTGGGGTCTTTCCCGGCGCCGCTCTTGAGGGCGTTTTCGACTTCGGCGATGGTCACACCGGGCTTCAAGAGGAACAGGATGGCGCTTGCTTCCTTCAAACCCGCGCTGCCGGTGGAAACGACGTTGACCGCGCCCGACTGCGTGGCGCCTCCAACCGTGATCGAGGACTTGGTGACGGTGAGCGTGAGGGTGGGAAGCGTCGAAGCCTGCGCGGAACCGACGGCGATCAGAGCGCCGGCGAAGGTGAGCAAGCTAGTGGCAGCCAGGAGGGCCGCGATGAACGCGCCCCTCAGCGGCGCGTGACGGCGAAAGCCATATCGCATTCAGGTGATCCTTTCGGTTGGCGGCAGAACTAACTTGGAGCCTCTTTCCGAGGGAAAGTTGCGCCCTTGGGCTGGGGAGACTACCCGCGACGAGCCAAGCTCAGCGTCTGGGAGGGCGAGCGCGTCCCCGCCGATCGCCGAAGCGAGCGTGATCGGGTCAACACGCCAGCAGCTCCTCCTCGTCCAGGGCGCAGAGGTCCCGCCGATCCTGATCGGCGGCAACTCGCCCGCCGCGCTGCGGCGCGCGGCCGGCCACGGCGCGGGCTGGCTTCCCGGCATGGCCACGCCCCAGCAGATCGCCGACGGCGCCCGCCAACTACCCGACACCGCCCAGATCGCCGTCGGCGGCATGGCCCTGCTCGACGCCGACGCGACGGACCCGCGCACCGACCGGTTGGTCGCCTCACTCATCGACGGCCACGGCATCCCGCTTGAGGACGCCCTTGACCATCCGATCATGGGCACACCGATGCGCGCCGCCGAGCGGTTCGCGGCCTACGCCGACACCGGCGCCACATGGCTCGTCCTGGGCACGATCGGCGACGACTGGCACGCCCTATGGGAGCCGATCGCCGAAGCCGCCACGCTGCTCGACTGACGACCGACGGGCCCGAGAGCGCGCGGATCGATGCCTACGCGATCTTGGACGTCACGACCGGCTCAAGACAGCTGAGGACCGGTTCGTCGTGACCCCGAACAATCTGACGGAAGGGGGGAGATTCGAACTCCCGAGACGGGGGTTGCCCGCCTGCCGGTTTTCAAGACCGGTGCATTCAACCGCTCTGCCACCCTTCCACAGGCTTCTCGGATGCTACGCGCTCGCGCGGCTTGCCCGGCAGGCTCTACACTGGCATGCCGATCCCAGGGAGAGGTGGCCGAGTGGCTGAAGGCACTCGCCTGCTAAGCGAGTATGGGGTTCAGACTCCATCGCGGGTTCGAATCCCGCCCTCTCCGTCCCGCCGGCACGCCCAAGCGCGCAACCGAGGCCGGCGACTCAGCCGGCTGAGCTGATCGACCAAGCCGGTCCTAATCGAGCCCGGCCTGTGAGACCGCCGCCGAGGCGCCCAACACCTGCCCGGCGGCGCCCAGCGCCTGGACGGCCATATAGGGGCCGACCGTTCCGGGCGCTATCGGGATGGCGGTCTCAAAGCCGCTGCGAGGGGTCTGGGCGACCGTCTTCAGGCTCGAGGCGCTCGGGCCGGCGAGGACCCTCCAGGAGGCTACGAGCGTCGCGCCGTTCCAGCTGGCGTACACGACCCCCTGGCCCCCGCCGGCGGCCTGGAAGGCAAACGCGGGAGGGTGTGCCGGGGTGCCGGTCCACACGAAGCGAAAGGCACGATAGGACTGATCGTGGGCGGGGAGGTGCGCGTCGAACAGGAGCCTGCCTTCGGGGCCGAACTCGGAGAAGTCGGGTTCCTGTCCCCAGCCGAGGAACCAGTCGCCGTTGGCGAGCGCCTGCATGCTTCCCTGGCTTTCCGCAAGCAGCGGCGGCGTATGCGAGAGCTGGCTGACCAGGGTCGCCGTGCCGCTCTGCTGGTCGAGGCTGACGACGGCGCCGCGCGATTGACTGTGCACCGCCGGGGAGGCGCCGTTGTCGAAGATGCTGATCGAGCCGCCCGGGAGTTCGCGCGGGTCGTGCTGCCAGGCGGTGCTCGTGCCGGGCCCCATCTCGAAGCTGCTGTGCTTGCCTCCCAGGCGCCACACGATCTGGCCGCTGCGGGGGTCGATCTTGTAGACCGTCCACGTGTTGCGGCCTGAGATCAGCAGGCTGCCGTCCTGGTCGAGGTTGATCGAGTTGAGGTGGAAGAAGTCGAACGGCGAGGCGATCGTCGAATGGCTGGCCTGTTCGTAGGATTCGCTCAACCCGACGTGGTCGATGCTCGTCCATTCGTACATCACCAGGCCGGTCTTGACGTCGATCTCCTGGAGGACGCCGTCCGTCACACCTCCATAGGCTGCGCCGCCCACCGAGGATAGGTCGCAGAGGATCGGATCGTAGGCGGTGATGAGGGCCGTCCCCTGGGGGGTGAGCTGGAAGTCGTGCAGATCGGCCTGGTATCCGTTACCGGCCTTGACGTGGGCGATGTCCGTGTAGGTGCTGTCGGCGATCACGTCCTCCCCCAGGCCGAACCCGTGCACCGATATGTCCCCCTGCCACCACGTCAGGACCGGTTTGCCGTCGTATTCCTGGACCTGCAAGTTGGTGGCCGAGGTGTACGTGGGCAGGGGCTTGAACCACACGAGCCCCCCACCCGGTTCGAGGATCATCGGTCCGGCCTGACCCGGTCCGCCGTATGGAGCGACGAACTCGTCCCCGGGCGCGACCGCGGGGGACCCGGCGGTCACGGTGACCACCGGCGGCTGCAGATCCGGGCGCGAGTGGAAGCTCTGGACTTCCGCGGGGCCGCCGGGGTGGATGGCCTCGGGCGTCGAGCTGATCTGGTCCTCGTGTGCGATCGCGAACTGATCGAGCAGCGTTTGCACGGAGCCGCCCGTCCGCAGCCGCGCGCGGACGGTGACCCGCTCGCCTTCAGCGAAGGGTTGAGACGGCAGGAAGCTCGCGCCGTCGCCCTGACCGCCGCCCTCGGCGGCGGTGCCCCCGATCTCCGATCGATAGGCGGCCAGGCGCCCGCTGTGGGCGCCGGTACGTGAGCCGACGACGCTGATCGCGCTCAGCTCGCCGGCGGGCACGCCGAGGAAGCTGATCTGCGTCTGCGGCGAGGCGTCGCGACTGCCCGCGAGCGGCGAGACCGTCACGGATCCCGTCCTGCAGCGCGGAGTTGTCGAGCGTCGCCGGAGCGCACGCCGGGCCCGTCTGGTCAGCGACGGCGGCACTCACGTCCGCAAGCGCCAGCCCCAGGGTCGCGGTCGCCCCTAGGATAAGAGCGCGCATGGAGAACATCGACCCGGAGCAGGATAGGAGGGTGGACAGACGCACGGTGCTCAAGCGCGGGCTGATCGCCGGCGGGCTGCTGGCGGGGGCCGGCGCCGCGATCGGGGTGGCCGCCGCGGACATGGCCAACGACTCCGGCTCGCCGCCGAAGACCAGCGCCGCCCGCCCGGCGGCGCGCGCGACGCCGAGCGCCAGGCAGGCACACCCCAACATCCTCGTGATCGTCGTCGACCAACTGCGCTTCCCCCAGTGGTTCTCGCCCGACCCGGCCGGCGTCGGCCTGCCGCCCAACCTCCAGCGCCTGCGCCAGGGTGCCGTCTCGTTCGCCAGGCACTACACCGCGTCCAACGACTGCACTCCCTCGCGCTCGGCGCTGCTGACCGGCCTGTACACCCATCAGACCGGTTGCATGATCACGGGCGCAAGCACGCTGGCTCCCGGGTTTCCCACCTGGGGGACCATGCTGCGGGAGCACGGCTACCGCACGCGCTGGCTCGGCAAGTGGCACCTCACCCACGGCGACAACCGTTGGACGGCGTTCACGGGCGAAGAGGCGCTCGAGCGCTACGGCTTCGACGGCGGCATCTTCCCATCGCCGGACGGCGCCCCCGGCCAGGGCTGGCACGTGGACCCGCGCATCGCGGCCAAATTCTCCGACTGGTTCGCCGATGAGGGGGGCGCCGAGCCGTGGTGCACGACCGTCTCGTTCGTCAACCCGCACGACATCGCCTGGTGGTACAAGTGGAGCGACCGCGTTGCGCCCGAGGCCACCGCCAGGCCTGTCGTGCATCGACTGCCGCCCAACTACGAGACGCCCGAGCTGCTGATCGAGCGCCACAAGCCGCTCCTGCAACGCTCCTTCCAGGACACCGCGGCGGCCTCGTTCGGACCGGTGCCCTTCAGCGGCCCCGAAGCGGCCGGCAAATGGCTGGAATTCCTCGACCTCTACGTCAAGCTCCAGCTCGAGGTGGACCATCACATCGGCCACGTCCTGCGCGCCCTGGAAAGCAGGCCGGAGGTGGCCGCGAACACGGTGATCATGTTCACCTCCGACCACGGTGAGTACGGCGCCTCGCACGGCCTGCGGGGCAAGGGCGCGAGCGCCTACGAAGAGGGCATCCGCGTACCGTTGATCGTCAAGGACCCCCGGGGCGTGCTCACGAGCGAACCCGAAGTGGTCCGCACGCAGCTGACCTCAAGCGTCGACGTCACCCCGCTGCTGCTCACGATCGCCACCGGCTCGGATGAGTGGCGGCGCGACCCGCACTACTCGCACCTCGCCGGCCGGCTCGACCTGGCGGGCATCCTGGCCGACCCCGCGGCGCCGGGCCGTCGCTACGTGCTGCACGCCACCGACGAGACGGTGACCGAGTTCGCGATCGAACCGTACGCGGCCGACGCGCCGCTGCACATCGTCGCGCTGCGCACGCCGCACGCCAAGTACGCGACCTACTCCAACTGGCCCGAAGACGGCATACAGCCGATCTCCCGCAGAGAGGAAACGGAGCTGTACGACTACCGCACGCACAGCGGACGCTTGGAGCTGCACAACAGCGCCGGCCACAGCCCCCTGGAGGAAGCCATGCGCGCGGAATACGAGCGCGCCTTCAGGGACGAGCTGCGGGCGCCGCTGCCCCGACGCCTGGGCGAAGCCCACGCCCGCGGCTTCGCCGACTACTTCTCCACGGCCAGGCGGGACGCCGCGAGCGCCGCGGCCCGGCGCAAAGTACGCTCCGAACGCGAAGCCGGGCAGCCGCGGGGAGCTCCCGCCCAGCTCGCCGTTCAGGCGGAGGCTGACACCTTGACCGTCTGCGAGGTGCCGATGACCGCGCCCGCGGAGTCGAGCGCCTGGACCGCCACGTAGGAGCCGGCGACGGCCGCCGGCACGGTGATCGCTGTCTCGAAGCCCTTCTTGGCGGCGCTGCTCACCGGCGTCAGCCTCTCAGGCGTTGATCCCGCGAGCACGCGCCAGGAGGCGACTTCGGTCGCCCCGTTCCAGCTGGCGTACACCGTTATCGCGGCATGCGCTGCGGCTGCGCCCACCGCGGCGATCGCCGGCGGCTGCGTCGGGCGCCCGCTCCAGGGCGCCACGAACGCCCGGTAGGACTCCCAGTCCGGGGGCAGGTGCGCGTCGAAGAGCACCTGGCCGGAGGGCGCGAGCTCCGAGAGATAGCCCGCCTGGCCCCAGCCGACCATCCAGTCGCCTTCCTGGGTGATCTGCAGGTTGCCCTGGCTGTCCGCCACCAGCGGGCTCCTGTGTCCATAGCTGCGCAGCAGCGTCGCCGTCATGTCCTGCATGTCGAGCGCGACCTCGATCGCGCGCGACTGAGGCTGCACCTGCGGCGAGGCACCGTTGTCGAAGAACGTGATCGGCCCTTGCGGCAACTGGATCGCGTCGTGCTGCCACGCCGTGGCCGTGCCCGGGCCCATCTTGAAGCTGCTGTGCCTGCCGCCCAGCTCCCAGCGCACCTGACCGGTCTTCGGATCGACGTCGTACGCGGCCCACGTGTTGCGCGAGTCGACCAGCAGGTCGCCGTCCAGCTCGACCTTCACGGAGTTGATGTGGAAGTAGTCGAACGGGTCGGCTCGGCTCGTTGGCGCGGGCGAGGAGTAGGAGCTCTCGAGCGGCACGTGGTCGAGGCTGTGCCACTCGTACATCACCAGCCCCGTCCTCAGGTCGATCTCCTGCATCAGCGTGTCCGCGACCGCGCCGTCGTGCGGGCCGCCGAACGGCGCCAGGTCGCAGTCGATCGCGTCGTACACGGTGATCAAGGCGGTGTCCTGGGGGGTGATCTGGAATTCATGCAGGTCCGGCTGGTATCCGTTGCCGGCGCGCACCACGGCGATCGTCTGATACGCGCTGTTCGCGACCACGTCGCCGGCGGTGCGGCTGCCGTCTGCGATCAGCGGGTCCTGCCACCAGGTCAGCACCGGTTTGCCTTCGTACTGCTGCACGCGCAGGTTGCCGGCGCGGGTGCCCGGCGGCGAGAGCGCCTTGAACCAGATGAGTTCCCCGTGCGGGTCGAGGACCATCGGCCCGTACTGACCCACGCCGGCATACGGTGCGAGGAAGATGTCGCCGGTTGCCGTGCGCGCCTGCGATGAGACCGTCACATCCGGTGGGCGCAATCCCGGCCGCGAGTGAAAGCTCCGGTAGTCCACTGGAGCTGAACCCGTCGCGCTCGGGTTTTTGGCGACGCCCACAACCGCGGCACTGGAAGAGCCGGGATGGTCGCGCACGGCCACGGTGAAGCTCCAGGCGAAGCGGATCACGTGTCCGGACTGCGTGCAGCTCGGCGTGGACGCTCACCAGCTCGCCTTCCGCGAAAGGGCGTTCGGGCAGGAAGCTCGCGCCGTCGCCCTGCGAGTAGGCGAGCAGGCGCCCTGGGTGCGGGCCCGTGCGCGAGCCCCTGACGGTTATCTGCGACAGCTCGCCGGCGGGAACCCCGAGCATGCTGATCTGCGTCGTGGCGGACGCGTCCCTGGTTTCCGGTCCGGGAGACACCGTCACGCGCTCGCCGGCCAGCGCCGCTGAGACACTCAGCCTCGGCGGCACGCAGCTGGGCGCGACGAGCTTCCGAGGGCCCGCGGAGTGCGCCGAGGAAAGTGCCAGCACCCCTGTGACTGCGGCGAGCAGCGCCAGCGAGGTCAGTCCGGCGAGCAGCGCGCGCACCGGCGGGCGGGCGTGCTGGTGGGGCACTAGTCCTTGACCGTCGCCGAGGTGCCGACGACCGACCCTGAGGAGTCGAGCGCCTGGACCGCCACGTAGGGGCCGGCGGTGGGCACCGAGACCGTGGTCTGAAAGCCCGTCGCGCCGGCGCTGGCCACCGGGGCGAGCGCGCTGGGCGAAGCGCCCGCGAGCACCCGCCAGGAGACGACTTCGGTCGCCCCGTTCCAGCTCACCGACACGGCGATCGTGCCGCCGGCGCCTGGCGCCGCCACCAACGACGGCGCGCTCGTCGGCTGTCCGCTCCAGGGGAACAGGTAGGTCCTGAAGTCCTGGACGTTCTTGCCGAGCGTCCCGTCGAGCAGAACCTGGCCGGAGGAGTCGTACTCGGTGAAGTTCGGCAGCCCGCCGTAGCCCATCAGCCAGTTGCCGCCCGGCAGGCTGAGCGTGTTGCCCTGGCTCGACGCCAGCAGCGTCTTGGTCGGGTTGACGAACTGCTTGACCAGCGTGACCGTGTGCGTGGCGAGGTTGGGGTCGAGCAGCAGGCCGCGCGACTGCTTCTCCTTGGGCGGGTCCGAGCCGTTGTCGAACACCGAGATCAGCCCGCCCGGCTGCCATTCGGCGTCGTGCTGCCAGTACGTGCGCGTGCCGGGGCCGAGCTTGAAGCTGCTGTGTTCGCCGCCCAGGCGCCAGCGCACGTTGCCGCTGCGCAGATCCACGTCATACAGCGTCCACGTGTTGCGCGAGGACAGCAGCACGTCTTCGGGTTGATTGGAGCCCGCCCCCTCAGGGGAGATCGAGTTGATGTGGACGTAGTCCCATGGATAACTCGACGTGGGCGCCGGGTTGTGCGATTCGCTGATCGGGATGTGCCCGAGCGCGTGCCACTCCCACATGACCAGACCGGTCTCGACGTCGATCTCCTGGATCACCGAGTCGGTCAGCACGCCATCGCTGCGACCCGTGGTAGGGGGAGAGGTTCATGTCGATCGGGTCGAACGCGTCGATCCACGCCGTGCCTTCGGGGGTGAGCCGGAATTCGTGCAGGTCGGCGTTGTAGCCGTTGCCGGCGTGCACGGCTCCCACCTGCTGGTAGGAGGTGTTGTAGATCACGTCTTCGCCCTGACCGAAGCCGACTTCCAGGATCCGGCCCTGCCACCAGGTCAGCACGGTCTTGCCGTCGTACTGCTGGACTTTGAGGCTCGTCGAATCCTCGCCCGCCGGCAGCGGATGGAACCAGACAGGTTGCCGTTCTGTTCGGTGATCATCGGGCCCGGCGAGCCGTCGCCCTGGTAGGGAGCCAGGAAGAGGTACCCGGGCGATGCGCCGCTCTTGGCGGGCGTGGTGATGTGGACCGTCGAGGGCGTCAGCGTCGGCGCCGAGCTGTAGTGCTGCACTTCGCTCGAGTCGCCTGCGTTGATCGGGAACTCTTTCTGGCTGACCGGCGCCTGGTGGGCGACCGTGAAAGTCGTGCTCGCCGCACGCGTCGCACCGCCTGTTTCCACGCGCGCCGTGACCGTCACCCGCTCACCCGCCAGGAAGGGATGCGCCGGCAGGAAGCTCTCGCCCGTCCCCGTTGAGTAGGCGCGCAGGACGCCCGCGTGGACGCCGCTGCGCGAGCCGACCACGCGCACGCCGGACACGCGCGTGGCGGCAATCGCCGAGGAAGCTGATCTGGGTGCTCGGGGAGGCATCCGGCGTGCCGGGCTCGGGCGAGACGGCGACCGGGTTGGCTTCAGCGGCGCGGGCATTCGCGGCGGTGGCTTCAGGCGAGTTCGGGCTGGCCGAGGAGGTCGATCCGCACGCGCACAGGCCGACGCACATCGCCAGCGCCACGAGCGCCACGGTCGCGCGGATCATCATCGAGTCGAACCCGAGAATGGCCGCGAAGTTCCGATCACCCGGCCGGCCGCACCCAGCGCCTGCACCTTGAAGCTCCTGTAGCTGTGTGGCAGGGGGATCGCCGTCTCGAACCCGGACTTGGCGGTGGTGCTCACGACGGCCAGCCGACTGGCGCTGGGTCCGGCCAGGACCCTCCAGGAGACGACCTGGGTGGCCCCGTTCCAGCTCACGTACACCGTGGTCCTGCCATCCGCCTGGCGAGCGGCGCCCGCGGGCGCGGTGAGCGGCAGGCCGACCCACTGCTCCACCATCGAGCGGTAGCTCAGGTCGCTCCCCGGGAAATTCCGCTTCCAACAGCGGCTTGCCCGCGGTGCTGTACTCGGTGAAGTATGGCTCCGATCCCCAGCCGATGAACGTGTTGCCGTTCGCCAGCGGCTCTGTGTCGCCCATGATATTCGGACTTCGAACCTTCGCCGTTTCCGGGTACTGGGCCTCGAGCGTCGGCGACGTGCGTGCTCTGGTTCATCTTAAGCACGAGCCCGCGGGAGGGCCCGGTTGCCGGGACGGACGTGCCTCCGCCGGTCAGCTGGCAGCAGTGATCGTCGAACATGGTGACCGTCGAGCCGGGCCCAAGCGCCACGTCGTGCTGCCACTGGAAGGCGGCTCCCGGGCCGAACTTGAAGCTCGAGTGCCTGCCGCCGAGGGTCCATTCGATCCTGCCGGTGTCGATGTCGACCAGGTAGGCGGCCCACGTGTTGCGCATGGAGACGAGGAAGGTTCCGTTGCCAACGAGATCTATTGCGTTGACGTGGTAGGCGTCCCAGGGGAACCCGTTGGTTGGCACGGTGGCGTATGAATCGCCCAGCGGGATGTGGTCGAGCGCGTCCCAGGTGCGCAGGAGCTTGCCGGTCTTGAGGTTGTACTCCTGCACCGCCGAGTCGATCAGCGCCCCGTTGTAGGCGCCGCCGTAGCTGGAGAGGTTCCTGGCGATGTTCTTGTTGGCGGTCACCCAGGCGTCTTCTCCGCTGATCACAAGCTCATGCAGGGTGATCTTCCAGCCGTCTGCGCCTCTGAGCGTCGCGACCGTCTGGTAATGCTGGTTGACGACCACGTCCTCGCCGCTTTCCGTCTGCGCCGGTGTTCGTGACGACTCCCTGCCACCAGGCAAGCGCCGGCTTGCCCTCGTAGGTCTGCAGGCTCAGGTTGGAGGCGACGAGCTTTTCCGGAACCGGCTGGAACCACAGCGGCTGCAGGTTGCTGTCGAGGATCAGCGGCCCGCTCTGGCCGATCAACGGGGGATAGTTCAGGTTGTAGAAGTTGGCGGTGAGGATGTAGCCGGGCGCCAGCTCACCGGCGAGGGCCCGACCGTCCTTGTGGAGCTTCGGCGGGTGAAGCGACGGACGCAGTGACGAAGCTGTAGGCGCCACGGGTCGTGTACGCCCCGACCGGAGCGCCGTGAGAGCCCGCGAACGCAAGGTCGATCGCGACGAAGCCCGCGACGGCGGCGACGACCGCGACCGCCAGTCCTCGCGCCCCTCCCACCAGCGCGCCGCCGGGTTTGGGCAGCGCCGTGAGCGTGACCAGCGCCGCCGCCGCAGCCAGGCCGGCGCCGATCAGGTAGGCGAGCCGGAAGCCGTCGGTCAGCGACTGCGCCACCCCGTGGCCGTCGCCGATCAGATGGCTGCTGCGCTGGGTTGCGAGCGTGATCAGGATCGCCAGCCCGAGCCCGCCGCCGACCTGGCGCGATGTGTTGACGAGACCGGACGCAAGCCCCGCCTGCCCCTCCTTGGCGCCCTGCGTCGCGGCGATCGTCGAGGGAACGATCGACATCGCGATCCCCGCCGCCGTGAGCAGCCCGGGGATCATGATGTACACGATCGGGCTGCCGCTGGAGCCGACTCTCGCGAGCAGCAGCATGCCGCCGGTCAGCATGATCAGCCCACCGCCCAGCACCGCCCGCACCCCGAAGTTGCTGACGAGCCTGCCGGCGCGTGAGGCGACCAGCCTGATCATCAACGTCATCGGCAGGAATATGAGGCCTGTGTGGAACGGCGAGAGGCCCAGCACCTGCTGCAGGTACAGGGAGCTCACGAACCACATCGGGAACAGCGACGCGCTGAACAGCAGGACGATGTTGTTGGCGATTCGCAGCGGCTTGGTCAGCTCCTTGAAGGGGATCAGCGGTTCGGAGGCCAGGCGCACCTCGATCACGCCGAACACCCCCAGCAGGGCCAGGCCGCCGATGATCGGGCCGAGCGCAGCAAGCGTGTCCCAACCGGCCAGGCCCGCTTCGACGACCCCGTAGACCAGCACGATCTGACCGATCGTCAACGTCAGCGCGCCGGCGAGGTCAAAGCTGCGCCCGGGCGCTCCGCGGCGCTCGCTCACGACCGCATACGCCACCAGCGCTGCGGCGATCGCGATCGGGGGGTTGATCAGCAGGATCCAGCGCCAGCTGAGCTCCTGGGTGATGATCCCCCCGAACAGCACCCCGGCGGCGCCGCCGAGCCCGTTCATCGCCGCCCACGCGCCGATCGCGCGATGCAGCTGCGGGCCCGGCGCGAACGACGAGGTGATGACCGCCAGCGAGCACGCCGCCATCAGGGCGCCGCCGAAACCCTGGGCCGCGCGGGCGGCGACGAGCGTTGCGCGATCCGGCGCGAGGCCGCCGGCCAGCGAGGCGAGCCCGAACAGGAGCAGCGCGAGCACGAACGTCCGGCGCTGCCCGAAGTGGTCGGCCGCGCGGCCGCCGAACATCAGGAAGCCCGCGAACGTGATCGCGTAGGCGTCGACGATCCACTGCAGTTCCGGGGCGGAGAACCCGAAGCGCGGACTGGATCGAGGGCAGCGCGACGTTGACGATGCTCAGGTCGAGGATGACCATGAACTGGGCCACGCAGCAGACGGCCAACAGCCACCCCGAGCGCGAGCCCTGCCGGCGCCCGAGCGGGGGCGAGGACATCGCGTCCGGGCTCGCCGGCGCCTCGCCGCTCACCTCGGCGCGAGCTGCGTCAGCCAGCAGCCATCTCATCGTGCGTGTGCATCAGCCTTCATCCCGTTCGAGTTCCCGAGTGGACGACCGCCGGCGCAACAGCGTTTGGCGCCGCGAACGCCTGGTACTGTGCTGAGCCGAAGCCGTCGAGTAACAACAGGAGTCCGGCCCATGAGGAAACGTACGCTAGTGACCGCCATGCTAACGCTGGTGGCCGCTGTGGCGGCCACTGTGGCGATGGCAGGCTGCGGCGGTAAAGCGAGGCTCCCCGGGACGACGACGAGTGGCACCACGAGCACCACGACGACCACGCACAAGCACTCCACCAAACCGGCCTACTGAACAGCCGGTCCACCGGCTCACCGAGGATCCTCGCTCATCCCGACCGCCGGCGGCTGCGGGAGCGAAGCGGCGTAGCTGATCACTGGCACCGGCCGCGAGGTGCCGAGCACATGGCCGGCTGAGTCGAGCGCCTGCACCGCCACGCGGGCGTACTTCTCGGGCAGGGTCGTCGAGCTTTCGAAGCCACTGGCGGGGATCGTGGCCTGCGCCGCCAGCGATCCGGGGTGCTTGCCCGCGAGCACGCGCCAGGCGGCTACTTCGGTCGCGCCGTTCCAGCTCACGTGCACGATCGTCTCTTCGCCGGTGTCGTTCAGGCTGGCAAGGACCGCCGGCGGGCTCAGCGGGCGCCCGCTCCAGGGGAAGCGGAAGGCCCGGTAGAAGGCCATGTCGAACGGCAGGTGGGCGTCGAACAGCAGCGAGCCGTCTTCGGCGTACTCGCTGATCTCGGGCACCCCGCCGTAGCCCACGACGGTGTTCCCGTCGGCCAGCGTCTGCATGTTGCCCTGGCTTGCGGCGAGCAGCGGCGGGTCGGGGTGCGTGTAGGCCGAGCGCAGACGCGCTTCATGGGTCTTGAGGTCGAGCGCGATCCGCACGGCACGCGACTGGTGGTGGATCGGCGGGTTCGACGCCGTCGTCGAAGAACGTGACCTCGCCGTCGCCGAGCATGCGCCCGTCGTGTTGCCACGCCGTTTCGGTGCCCGGCCCCATCTTGAAGGAGCTCTTGAGGCCGCCGAGGCGCCAGAGGACCTTGCCGGTAGCCGCCTTCCAGCTGATAGCCGGCCCAGGTGCTGCGCGCCGAGATGAAGATGTTCCCGTCGGGCTCGGGATCGATCGAGTTGAGGTGAAACCAGTCCCACGGCGTCGCCGTCGTCGGCGCTTCGGTCTCGGACTCGGCGACGCCGACGTGGTCGAGGCTGTGCCATTCCCAGCGCACGAGGCCCGTCTTCATGTCGATCTCCTGGATCGCCGTGTCGATGATCGCGCCGCCCGTGCTCCTTTCACCGAGGAGAGGTCGCAGCGGATCGGGTTGAACGCCGTGATGTAGGCGACGTCGTGCGGGGCGATCTGGAAGTCGTGCAGGTCCGCCCGCAGGCCGTTGCCGCCGCGAACCCTGGCGACCGTCTGGTAGTTGGAGTTCATGACGATGTCTTCGCCCTGCCCGAAGCCGAGCGAGAGCACGCGCCCCTTCCACCAGGTCAGGTCGTGCTGACCTTCGTATGTCTGCTCGCTCAGGTTCTCCGCCGTTTCGCCTCCCGAGAGCTTGTCGAACCAGACGAGCCGACCCTGCGGGCGTGTAGATCAGCGGCCCGTACTGGCCCGGACCGGGCCCGTTGGTCGTGAGGATGTCGCCCGCCGCGGGATCATGATCGGGCACGGTGACGGTCAGGATCGGGGCTTGGACGCCGGGCAGGGTGGCGAAGCTCTGGTAGTCGGCGGGCGCCGCCGGCGGGTTGGGGAACGCGGGGACGGTTGCCGTCGGATATGGGGTGTCGACGCGGAAGCCAAAGGTGATCGCTTGGCGCCCCTGCCGATCGTCCGGGATCGGCCGGCGCCGATCACGGCCCGCACAACCACGCGCTCGCCTGGGTCGAACGGCTTGTCGGGCACGAAGCTGCCGCCGTCGTCCTGGGAGTACCCGTACACGTGGCCGTGGTGGTTGCCGGATTTGGAGCCGCTGACCGAGACTTCCCGGATGTTCGTGACATCGGTGCCGAGGAAGCTGATCTGTGTGTCCGGGTTGGCGGTGCCGGTTCCCGGCTCGGGCGAGACGTCGACGTCGGTGCCAGGCAGGCTCGCGCTGTGTTCGAGCGTCGCCGGCAAGCAGGAGGGCGAGGTCCCGCTCGCGGCGCGACGGTCGCGCTCGTGCCCGAACAGGCCGAGGCTGGGAGAGCCGATCACGATCGCGGCCACGGCCCATGCGAGGACCGCGATCGGCACGGACGATGTATCCGTTGCGTCTCATGCGCGCATCGAAGCCCCGACATTACCCTGCAACCCAGGTGCGATCCGCGGGAGATGCGCAGCCGGCGCGGGCATCCTTACCAACTTCTTCGTGGCGCCTGCGGCGCACGCATGGCGTACGCTCTGAGACATGAGGGTACGTGTGTGTGTTGCCCTGCTGGCAGCTGACGGGCGGCGTTGCCGTGAGCGCAGCGCCTGCGCTGGCAAGCTCGAATGCAGCGAGCACGCAGACGTACGTGCAGGCCAACTACGCGCTCGTGCGCGTCGCGAGATCCCATCTGGCGACCTCGGAAGGGGGACCGCTGGAAGTCCTTGCACGGGTGCAGCGCGAATGTCCTGGGCGCGGGCGTCGAACTCGCCGCAGGACGCCGAATCCACGCAGATGAGCGACGAGGTCATCGGCACCATCGTGATCGCCGCGGCGAAACCCGACCTGCAGGCGATCAGGGCGTTCATCCGTGCCGCTTCCGGGCCTCAGCTGGAGCAACTCCTCATTGACCAAGCGCCATCCACGCTTACGCGGGCAACCTGAAGACCGTACTGAGCCTTCCCGCCCCCAACCTGTGCACGGAAGTCAAAGCGTGGGCGGCGAACGGGTACCACGCGCTGCCCGCGAGCACGGTCTCGTTCGTCGCCAAGTTCATGCCCGCGTGGGTCGCGCTCGGCTACCTGCCGCCGCAGCTGGCCCCCTATGAGAGCGGCGCGGCCAGGGCGCTGGCCGACCGCGCGAGCCCGCTCGAACAAGCGCTCAGCGAAGGCGAAGCGCGCGCGGTGGAACACTGGGGGGACATCATGAACACGCTCATGATCTGGCCCTGAGGACCCGCGGGCTCAGGCGACCGCCCGCAGGTGGCGGTAGGGGACGCCGCGCAACTCGCGCACGAGCGCGTCGAGGACCCCCTCCTCGTCCTCCTCGCGGCCGTCGGTGACCGCGCCGATCACCGCGCGCTTGCGCTCGAGCAGCGTCGAGATCGTCTCGTCGATCGTGGCGGCCGCGAGCAGGTAGTAGGCATTGACCGCGTCCTGCTGGCCGATGCGGTGGCAGCGATCCTCGGCCTGGTCGTGCTTGGCGGGCGTCCAGTCGAGCTCGAGGAAGGCGACGTTCGACGAGCGCGTCAGCGTGATGCCGTGGCCGGCGACGTCGAGCGAGCAGACGATCAGCTGGTTGGCGTCGGCGGCGTCCGGCGCCTGGAAGGCCTGCAGCGCGGCATCCCTGGCGGCCGCGCTGTCCTCGCCGAGGATGTGCAGGGCCGTGGGGAAGCGGGCGAGCACGGCCCGCTGGATCTCGCGGTGGCCAGCGAACACGACCAGCCGCTCGCCGGAGGAGCAGAAGTCGTGGATCCAGGCGAGCGCGGCGTGCAGCTTGCCGCGTGCGGCCAGCAGCTTCAGCGCGTTCAGCCGCACCAGGCGCTCGGCGCGCAGGGCTGCGGCGACCTTCGCGTCGAGCTCGCGCAGGTCCAGCGGCTGACTGCGCAGCCAGGCCACCAGGTCGCTCTCGGCGAGCCGGTACTCGGCGTCGTTGTCCAGCTCCACCGGCACGATCGCGCGCGTCTTCGCCGGCAGCTGCGGGAGCACGTCGGCCTTCAGACGGCGCACGAAGCAGCGCGCGCGCAGGTGCCAGTGCAGGCGCAGGTGGGTATCCGGACCGCGGAAGCGCTGGCCGAAGCGCACACCCGAGCCGAAGTCCTCGAGCCGCCCCAGGATGCGCAGCTGGGAGATCAGCTCGGCAGGCCGGTTGGTCACGGGCGTGCCGCTCAGCGCGAGCACGAGGCCGTCGCGGGGCACCACCGTCGACAGCCGCTGGACGGCCTGGGTGCGCTTGGCGGCCGCGTTCTTGCAGTAGTGGGACTCGTCGAGCACGAGCGCGCGCGGACTCAGGGCGCGCAGCTCGTCAAGGCGGGCGGCCACGATGTCGTAGTTGACGACCGTTATGTCGGCGGCGGGGGGCTGGGCGCCGTTGGCGTTGCCCGCGAGCGCGCGGGCGCCTGCCCCGTTGCCCGACAGCGCGCGGGCGCTGCGCTGCGGCAGCCAGCGCTCGAGCTCGCGCAGCCAGTTGAGCTTGAGGCTCGCCGGACACACGACCACGGCGGGGTACGCGCCGGCCGCCTCGACCGCGGCGAGCGCCTCGATCGTCTTGCCCAGGCCCTGCTCGTCGGCGAGGAACGCGCGCCGGCGGGCCAGCAGGTAGCTCACCCCGGCGCGCTGGAACGGCTTGAGCTCGCCGCCAAGGCCGTCGACGCGCAGCTGCGCGTCGGTGGCGGCCGACAGCGCCACCAGCCCGGCGGCGCGCGCGTGCTGCTCGCGGATCTCCTGCAGCAGCGCGAGCGCGTCCGGCTCGACCCAGACCTCGCCGTCGGCCAGGAACCCGTCCAGCTGCGGCACGCAGAACGGGTCGGCGTGGATCGCCGGAAGCTGGGCGTGCTCGTGCGTCGCGCCGCGCCGGACCGCCGGCGGAAGAGCACCCCTCAGCGTGGCGAACCGCTGCACCAGGGTTGAATCGTGGCCAGGCACCAGCACGAACATGGCGTCCTCATGGACGCTCGAGAACTCCAGGACGGCCGGCGGGGCGGGACGGCCATCAACGAGCGCCGCGATGCAGCGTTTGGCGGCGGGACTGATCCAGGCGTCGAGCGCGTCCATGAGCCGCCAGGACTCGAGGGTCAGCGGGACCGTGGCCCCACCCGGCGCGCTCGCGGCGCGCTCGCGTAGCACCCGTGGCAGCCGCTCGAGCTCGCCGAGCAGCAGGAACAGCGGCGCATCGCTCGGTCCCTGCACGTCGACGTTGCCGCGCCACGTGGTCGCGCGCGTCAGCCAGGCGGTCACACGCGGGTCGACGCTCGCGTCCTCGATGTGCTCGAGCAGCGCCGCCAGGCGATCGGCGTCGTGCTCGACCGCCGCCAGCCCCAGCGTCCCCGCCGGGCCCTCCAGGGCGCGCAGCCCCGCCCGTGCCGCCAGCACGCGGGCCAGCGGCGCGCGCGCGGCCGCGATCAGGAGCCAATGCTCGCCGCGGCGGTCGCGGCAGAACTCGACGTCGTAGCGGGACGCCAAGCGCTCGCCGCCGGAGCGCGCGCCCGCAGCCCCCACGCGCCCGGCCCGCTCGCGTTCGCGCTCGGCGAGATCGGCCAGCGCCCGGCGCGCGGCGTCGCTCACACGCAGGCTGCCCGTGCTCTCGGCGAGCGTCTGCACGAGCCTGGCGGCGTGCTCGTCGAGCGGGACGAGCGCGCGGCCGATCGCCGGCACGTTGTAGGCGTCGGGGTGCTCGAGCAGCGCCGTGACAGGCTCGGGCGCGGCGTCGGTGGCAAAGCTGAGCCACCAGTCCTCGTCCGGTCGCGCCAGGTCCACGAGGCACTCCTCCAGGCGCCGGCGCGCGCGGCGGCGTCCGATGGCGCGGGCGAGCGCCTCGCTCACGTCCGGGCGGCCCGGCAGGCCGGCCAGCAGGCGTGCGAGCGCCTCAGCCTGGTCTGGACCGAGCGGGATGCGCCACGCCCGTTCGAGGGGGTCCCAGCGCCGGCCGGGGATGGCGCGCAGGAGCTGGCGCAGGCGCTCGTCGTAGGGAAAGCGCAGCACGGCCTCTTCGTGGGCCAGCGAGGCTGAGAAGGGAGCGTAGGACACGGGCAGGAGACGATAGGCGCCCGTGAGGATGCGTTGGATGCGCATGCCCGATGGACCGCGTGCCCGATGGACCGGATGACGCGCGCGCGAGCGGCTGCGGTCAGGCGTTGCGCTCGACTTTGGCCAGAGCCTGCGTGATCGAGCGCGTGAGCGCCGCGCGCACGAGCAGGGCGAGGCCGGGGACAGGCGAGGCGAGGCGGATGTCGTATACGAAGCGCGTTCCGCCGGCCGCGGGCGCGAAGCTCATCACGCCGACGTGGCCGCGCAGCGGACTGCCCTTGGTGATGCGGTAGACGATCCGCTCGGCGGGGACGAACTCGGTGACGGTCTCCTCGAACGGCGGCAGCGGCCCGATCCGCAGCTGGCGGAGCGATCCGACGCCGTTGCGCTCCCCGGCCTCGCCGTCGCGCAGGCGGGTGACCTTGGACCCGAAGACCTCAGCGAGGTTCTCGTGCTCGGCCAGGTAGGCGAAGATGCGCTGCGGCGGCTTGGCGAAGTCGTGCTCGACGTGCACGTGATGGGCTCGCACGCCCGACAGCCTACGCTCTTACATAACTCCTACAAACAACCTGCGCCCGCGCTTAGCCTTCACGCGCATAATGGGCAGGCAGCATCCCCTGCACCCACCACTGGAGCTCTACCCCATGCACATCTCCAAGATGCTCAGAGCCGGGATGATCGCGGGCGCGCTCGCCGCCGGCGGCGCCGCAGTCGGCATCGCCGGCGCCGCGGCAGCACCGACGAGCTCGACGCCGAGCACGTCGACGACGCCAGCGCCTGCACCGAAACCCGCCCCGCCGACCAAACAGCCGTGCCCAAACATGGGGTCGGGCTCGAGCGGCGGCTCCTACTCGGGCCCTGGACCAGGCTCAGGCTCGGCTGCCGGCTACTCCGGTCCCGGCGCGGGCGCTACCTACCAGTAGCCGGGGTTTGCTCGACCCCGCAAGCTTGACAGCAGCGGAGATCGTCGCTCCCGGTCGCACCCCCAGACGCGGCGTTTGCGGCGGTCTGCCGACGCTCGCGCTGGCGGCCTCGTGCCTGGCGCTCGTGGGCTGCGGCTCGTCCAGCAAGAGCGGCCACACATCCGCGCTGGTGGCGATCGGCGCCGGGCTGAAGGGTCCCGCCGGGCTGAAGGCGACCGTCTACGCCAAGGGACCGCCCACGACGGCGGCGTTCACCTTCGACACGCAGGGACGGCTGTGGCTGACGGCCGCCGGCCTGGAAACCCACACCGAGGATGGCGTGTACATGATCGCCAGGCCCGGCGCACGGGCGCTGAAGGTCGTGTCCGGGCTGGACGACCCGCTGGGTCTCGCGTGGTATAGGGGGTGGCTGTACGTCGCCTCGGTTGGACGCGTGGACGCGTTCGGCGGCTTCAACGGAGCGCGGTTCACGGAACACACGAGGATCCTCACCGGCCCGGTCGCCGGCGGTGAGAACAACCTCCTGGTCATGGCGCCGGAGGGCCGCTTCCTGATGGGCGTCAGCGCGTCGTGCGACCACTGCACGCCGACTTCGGAGTTCTCGGGGTCGATCGTCTCGTTCCGTCCCGACGGCAGCGATCTTCGCCTCTACGCCAGGCGCATCCGGGCGCCCTTCGGGCTCGCCTACTTTCCAGGCACGAGCGATCTGTTCGTGACCATGAACCAGCAGGACAACCTCGGTGCACGTACTCCCGGCGACTGGCTTGCGATCGTCAGAGAAGGTCAGGACTGGCGCTTTCCCGACTGCTACGGGCAGGGCGGCGCAGCGTGCGCCGGTGTGCCAGCGCCGACGGCCGTGCTCGACAAGCACGCGGCCGTGGGCGGCGTCGCGATCGTGACCGGTCAACTCGGCGCGAGCATCGGAACATCGGCCCTCGTCCCCGAGTGGGAGCTCGGGAAGGTGCAGCGCGTCGCCCTCAGGCTGACGGGATCGGGCTATGAGAGCTCGGTGACGCCATTCCTGACCGGCATCCGGAACCCGCTGGCGATCGTGCTCGCTCCCGATCGGTCGCTGCTCGTCGGCGACTGGGCCACGGGGACGATCTATCGCATCGTCGCCAACTCGTAGTGGCGCGATCGACGCGAGCGTGCCGACCCGTTGCTGGCGATCCCGCGAGTGCCAGCGTCGATATCAGGGGGTCGCGTCTGGCCCGTCAGTCCAGAAGTCGCGGGCAGCATCACGGCGGGCTCGCCACTGCTCGCCCTTGGTGACGAAGCTGACGATGCCGCTGAAGTCCTCGGCGTCCTGGACCTGCCAGGCGCCGTTCACCGCCCCGGTGAGCCCGGCTGAAAGCGCCTCGAAGCCCTGCGCCGTGTGCAGGTCGGCCTCGACACCCTTGTCGATCATGAACTTCAGCTGACGCACCGCCTGCTGGTTCTTCGACATAAGGACCTGCACGAGTGCGTCGACCTCCGCCTGGAGTCGACCGTCGTCGACGACGCGGTTCCACAGCCCGAGGTCGGCAGCCCGGCTCGCCGGGTGCAACGCGCCGAGGAGGTTGATCTCCTTGGCCATTCTCCGTCCGATGAGACGCGCCATGCGCGTGGTGCCGCCCCATCCCGGTGTGATCCCGACGTCCACCTCCGGCATACCCCATTTGGCGCGGCGTGTGGCGATGACGAAGTCGCACGCCATCGTGATCTCGAGGCCACCCCCTACGGCGAAGCCGTCGACCGCGCTGATCGTGACCTTGTCAAGATCTGCGAGCGTGTCGGCCATCCGCTGGTAGCCGCGGACACGGCGCATGATCTGGTTGGCGTCGCCCCAGAGCCCCATCTCGGTGATGTCATCGCCCGCACAGAACGTGTCGCCCGCCCCTTGGATGACGAGCGCCTTGGCCGTCTCCGAGCGCTGGACGAGCTCGAACGCGGCCACCAGCTCCTCGGACAGTTGCATGGACAGCGCGTTGCGCCGCTCCGGACGGTTCAACGTGATGCGCACGAGCGGACCGTCCTGCTCATAGAGCAGCTGCTCGAACGTCGAGCGACCGCCCGCGGTCGCGCTCTGAGCTGTGGGTGCTGCTCCTGCCAAGGCGGGATTGGCGATCACATAGCGCCAGCTGCCGTCCGGCTGGCGCCGCGCGACCTCCGTGCTTGCGCCGTCCAGCCCCGCCGGCTCGCTGTCGCCGACGCCCACGCCCGGTGTCATGCGCCAGCGGTTGGACAGCAAGGCGAGGTCTCCCGCCATCACCACTCGACTGCTGGTGGGGGTGATCGAGGGCGCCATCGCGAGCAGGCCCTGCAAGCGTTCGCGGATGGCGTCGCTGCCGGAGGCGCTCCCGCCGTCGGGCCCGACGAATGTGGCCTCGTCCTCATACAGCGCCACCAGTCCGTCGAGATCGCCCGCATTGGCGCGCTCGGCGAACAGCCGGTGCAGTTGCTCTGGATCGTTGACGGGCATGGTGATCCTCCTCCTTTATGACGTGACGCTGTTGTGCTTTGCAGCTGTATCGCGCAATCTTCCTCGATGCACCGATCGACGACGATGACCAGCCCGTCGGTCGTGCCACGTTCGAGCAGCCCCGTCGAGCACGCCCTGGCGCCGTAGCGCCCCACGTGACGGGTCATGTACTGTTGCCGCGTGGAGTTCAGGATCACCCTTCATTCGGGCTTCGCAGCGCGTGCCGATGCTCTTGACCTGCTATGGCAGCAACTCGGCGCCAGCCGCGATGGAGCGCGGTTTGCCATGGGCGGCGCTGACATCAGGGCCAAATGGGGAGAGGACGCGCCGGTCTCGATGGAGCGCGATGTGCGCGAGCAGATCGGGCGGCGCGCTGTCCTGGACATCGTGCAGGAGGTCTGTGAGCGCTCATCGGAGCTCATGCCAGATTGGTTCGCGGTCAGCGCGTATCGCTAAGGCTGAGCAAGCTGTCGAGCAGCTCGACGTACTGGCCGAGGTGGCGTGGGGCGAGGAACAGCTCGCGCACGCGCATCTGTGCCGCTGCGCCCATGCGCTCCGCGCCGTGGGGGTCCTCCAGGAGCCCGCTCACGCGCTCGCCGAAGGCTCGCAGGTCGCGAGGGTCCACGAGGAAGCCGGTGCGGCCGTCGTCGATCTGCTCCCGGATGCCGCCGACGCGCGAGGCGACGACCGGGCGGCCCTTCCACATCGCCTCTGAGACGGTCAGGCCGAAGCCCTCCGCCAGGCTCTTCTGCGCGACGATGTCGGCGCGGCGCTGGAGCGCATTGACGATCACGGCGTTCTCGTCGGGATCCGCCATCGGCAGCAGGGCGAGGTGCACGCGACGGCGGATCCGGCGGGGCATCTGCGACCAGGCCGCCTCGACCTCCGCGAACACCTCGAGGCCCTCGGGGTCGTCAGCGACCGCCGTCACGTCGGGGCCCGCGAGCACCAGGTGCGGCTCCTCGTCGTCGGGGGACGTGCTCGGCGAACGCCGCGAGCACGCCCAACGGGTCCTTCAGGCGGTCCCAGCGCGAGACCTGCGCGAGCAGCGGGGCGTCGAGCCGCAGCTGCTGCTCCTCGACGAGCTGCGCCCTGGACTCCACGCGGCCGACCGCTCCGTCGAGCCGCTCGAAGACGGCCCTGGAGCTGCGATGGTGGTCGGAGGCCAGTCCGGCGGCGCGCAGCACCGCGGTCACGCTGGTGAACGCCATCGCGTGGTTCTTCGGCGAGAAGACGTCGATCGAGGGCGCGATCACGGTCAGCTTGGCGGGATCGAGCCCCTCCCAGGCGTAGGCCGGCTGCGAGAAGACATACGCGTTGGCGCGCTCGACGTAGGGGATCAGGAACCGCCAGGCCTGGCGCGCGAGCTCGTCGGGCGGGTCGATGCCGACGTGGGCGCGCCAGATGATCGGCGCCCCCGTGCGCAGCAGTCGCGGGATCATGCCGGCCGTCTGTGGATCGTGCAGCAGCACGACGTCCTCGGGCCCAACCAGCTGCGCCAGCAGCTCGGCGTTGGCGGCGCAGCAGCGCTCGTAGACACCTCGCTCGGCCTCGCCCAGCGGTCCGCCGTCGCCCTCGTGTCCGTGCAGTCGGTTGTGCAGGCGCTTCGTGATGCGAAAGAACTCGGGGTCGCCCGCGATCGTCACCCAGCGCGCATCGAGCCCGCCGCCGCGCGCGTAACCGATCAGCGACCGCAGCATCTCGGCGACCCCGCCGCCGCGGGCGGTCGAGTTGACGTTCCAGAACTTCCGCGACTCGAGCAGCTCGCGCCCGTGTGAAATCGTGTGCTCGAAGCCGGCGAGCGCGTCCGGTGCGAGCACCGCGCGCAAGCGCTCGGGGTCCAGCGGAGTGACGGTGACCTCCTCGAGCGCCATCGCGCGAGCATAATCGACAACCAACAGCCTCCCCAGCCCGGCTGGCGCGGCGGACGATGACCGGCCGCGCACCGCGAGAGTGGCGGCACGGTCACCCTGACAGCTGAACACCAGCCGCTCGGGTAATCGCGTACGCTTGGCCTGACCATCGCCAGGAACGATTTGGAGGAGGAGACATGCCGCAGACCCGTCGTAGGAAGCAGGCCGGCAGCGCAGCGCTCGACCGTTTGCAGGCCTCGATCGAGGCTGCCGAAACCGCGCTCAAGGATCTGCGAGGCGCGGTGAGCCACGACTCTCGCGACCTGCTCAATGACATCAGCACGACGCTCAAGGCCGCTCGACGGAACCTGATCCGCAGCCGCCGGCGGATCGCCAAGGACCTCGAGCAGATCGAGCAGGCGCTGGTGAAAGGCAAGGCGGCCGCGCGCCCAGCGCCAAAACGCGCGACCAAACGCGCGACTGCGACCAAACGCGCGACCAGTGCACCGCGTGCGAGCGCCGCCCGCTCGAGCAGGGCCGCCCGCCCCAAAAGCTCGACCAAACGGACAGCGAAAAGAGGCAAAGCCAGCTGACCTTCGCGGGCGCGCTCGCTCGACCGTCCACGCGCGACGGCGCGCTGAGCTACACCCGGCTTCGCCCCGGTGAGGCGCTTGCGTTTCCCCGTGTCGGTCGGGGTTCGCGTCGATCGGGCTCGTCGTAACCAATAGTTCGACTTGGAGTCGGCCCTATGGTACGGTCGGTCGGTGTCTGCCACGCAAAGCCCGCGGCGTTCGACGCGCAGCGAACGTCGCCGCGCCCGGGAGCGGGCGATCGTTGCCACAACGCGCGCGCTGTTTGACGAGCGCGGTCGGCGCGACGCGCCGGTCGATGAGATCGCGCGCGCGGCCGGGGTGAACAAGGCGCTGATCTACCGATCGTTTGACTCCAAGGAGGAGATCTTCGTGCTGACGGTCGCCGACTACCTCGCGGAGCTGCAGGCGCGCGCCGCGGAGTTGCCCGAGCCCGAGGACCCTGTGCTTGCGCTGCGCCACGCATGCGAGTGCTACGTCGACTTCTGTCTGGATTACCCCGCGTTCCTCGACTGCGCGCTGGCGCTCATGCAGCGGCCGGCCGCCGAGTTGCGCGAGCGCGTCTCCGGTGCGGTCTGGTTTCGCCTCGGACGGTCGATGGCGGCGTGCCTGGGGCCGCTGGAGCGACTGCTCGCGGCCGGCGCCGAGGCTGGCGTGTTCGCGCTCGAGGACCCTGCGTTCACGGCCAACCGGCTCTACACGCAGGTGCTCGGCTCGATGCACCTCGCGCGTGTCGGCGTCGGCGTGCGCGAGGCCGCGCCGGGCGTGGCGGAGATCTTCGAGATTGATCCCAAGCGCGTGCGCGAGGCGTGCCTGCAGGATGCGCTCGCGCTCGCCCGGATGACAGCGGGGGCGTCTCAATGAGCGCGATGGAGCCCAGGACGATCACGCTCTACGGCCGCGCGGTGACCTACGCGCAGGCCGGCAGCGGGGGCGGCGAACCGTAGGTGCGCATGCGCGTACAGGAGACAACGCACGTGGCCGTCGCCGCCCCGACACGAGCCGACGAGCTGTGATCTCGCTGGAGACCCTGCCAATCCCGCCGATCCCGCGCCTTCCTCTGGTGCGCGACCCGTTGCGACGCATCCGGGTGCCCCGCGACCTCGGCGCGGTAAGCGCGCGCTCTGTCGAGGCGGGCGATGTCGAGGCGCTGGGTATGACGGCGTCGGGCATCGAGCGCATCTGGAACGTGGTGGAGCGCCTCTACGGCAGCGGTATGTATCCCGCGATCGCGCTTTGCGTGCGCCGCCACGGGCAGGTCGTGCTCGACCGTGCCATCGGCCATGCGCGCGGTAACGGGCCGGCGGACCGCGAGGACGCGGTTCGTACACCGGCCACGCCCGAGACGCCGTTCGTGATCTTCTCGGCATCCAAGGCGATGACCGCCGTCGTGGCCCACCTGCTCGACGAGCGCGGGCTGCTGCACATCGATGACCGCGTGTGCGAGTACATCCCCGAGTACGCCGCCCACGGCAAGGAGGTCATCACCATCGAGCATCTGCTCTCCCACCGCGCGGGGGTGCCCAACCTGCCGGCCGACGCGTTCGATCTCGACCGCATCGGCGATCGTGAGTTCCAGCTGGAGATAATGTGCGCGGCCGAGCCCCGCTCGCGCCCCGGCAAGCTGCTCTCCTACCACGCGGTCTCGGGCGGCTTCATCATCGCCGAGATCGTCCGGCGGGTGACCGGTAGGGACATCCGGGCCGTGCTGGGGCAGGAGATCCTCGACCCGCTCGGCTTTCGCTGGGGCAACTACGGCGTGAGCCCGACCGACGTCGAGCGCGTCGCCTGGAGCTACCCCACCGGCCCGCCGGCGCTGCCGCCGCTGTCCACCGTGCTGCAGCGCGGGCTCGGCCTGCCGCCGGACGAGATCACCGTCCTCTCCAACGACCCGCGCTTCCTCACCGGCATCGTTCCGTCCGGCAATGTCGTCACAACCGCCAACGAGCTGTCGCGCTTCTTCGATCTGCTGGGCGCCGGCGGCGAACTCGACGGCGTGCGCGTCCTGCAGCCGCGCACCATCCGTCGCGCCACATCCGAGCGGGCGTTTCGCGAGATCGACTTCACCCTGGTGGCTCCTCTGCGCCACGCCAGCGGATTCATGCTGGGCGCCAGAGCGCTCAGCCTGTTCGGCCCCGACACCGAGGAGGCGTTCGGCCACCTCGGCTTCACCAACGTGCTCGGCTGGACCGACCCCGAGCGCGCGCTTTCGGTCGGCCTCATGACCAGCGGCAAGCCGATGCTGCACCCGGCGCTGGGCGAGCTGTGGCTGCTCACGCGTGCGATCGGCCAGGAGGCGCCCAAGACGACGCGCACGGGAATCTGGTTCACACAGGGATGACGCTTTAGTGGGACCGGCTGGCGCGCGAGAGCGTCGCCGGCGAGGCGACGAACGCGTAGGCCGCGCCCTGGTATGCGTTGGCGCCGGGCCTGTGAAAGGGCGCGCCGGCGACGACCGTGTTGCCCGAGACGGCGACCGCCAAGCCGGCGTGGTCATCCGCGCCGCCGGTTGACGCGGTCAGTTCGGCGGTCTGGGTGGAACTCGCCCGCCATCCCGAGGCTGGCATCGTGAAGACGTAGGCCATGCCTGGCTGCTCGTCGGCGCCGACTTGGCGGTAGGGCGCGCCGGCGACGATCGTGTTGCCCGAGACGCCAACCGCCCAGCCGAGACCGTCTCCTTGACGGCCGTTCGAAGCGGTCAGCTCGGCGGTCTGTCGAGTCGCTCTTGCCCACCCCGAGGCTGGCATCCTGAAGACGTAGACCGCGCCCTGGTGTTTGTTGGTGCCAACCGTATGGAAAGGCGCGCCGGCGACGATCGTCTTGCCCGAGACGCCAACCTCCCAACCGAGGTGGTCGCCCGCGCCGCCGTTTGAGGCTGTCAACTCGGCGGTCTGACGGGCCACTCCTGCCCACCCCGAGGCTGGCATCGTGAAGACGTAGGCCGCGCCCTGTGCCGCGTGGGCGCCGACCCTGTGGCGGGGCGCGCCGACCACGATCGTGTCGCCCGAGACGGCAACCGCCCAGCCGAGATTGTCACGCACGCCGCCGTGTGAGGCGGTCAGCGCGGCCGTCTGGGTCGCGTTGGCCCACCCGGAGGCGGGCATCGTGAAGACGTACGCCGCGCCCTGTTCAGCGTGGGCGCCGACCTTGTGACTGGACGCGCCGACGACGATCGTGTCGCCCGAGATCGCGACACCCGTGCCGAAGTGATCACCCGCCGCGCCGTCTGAGGCGGTCAGCTCGGCGGTCTGGGTCGCGTTGGTCCACCCGGAGGCGGGCATCGTGAAGACGTAGGCCGCACCTCGGTGTGCCTCGCGGCCTTCCGCACCGACGACGATCGTGTCGCCCGAGACGGCGACCCCCGAGCCGAGGAAGTCGTCGCTGGCGCCGTTTGAGGCTGTCAGCTCGGCGGTCTGGGTCGCGTTGGCCCAGCCGGAGGCCGGCATCGTGAAGACGTAGGCCGCACCCTGGTCTTCGTTGATGCCGACCTTGTGGGCGGGCGCGCCGGCGACGATCGTGTTGCCCGAGGTCGCGACCGCCCAGCCGAGCTCGTCACCGGTACCGCCGTCTGAGGCGCTCAGTTCGGCGGTCTGGACGAGCGGGTCGATCTGCAGCGGATAGGCAGCACCCCGATCGTCCACGCGGATCAGCAGGCGCCCGGGTGCCAGCTCGAGCCAGGAGTCGAGCCTGCGCCCGCGCGCATCGCTGACCTCGAGCCCGCCGTAGCGCAGCACAGCTCGCGCTCCCCGGAGCAGCACGCCCGAGCGTTCAAGGTGCGCGTGGACATCGCCGGAGAGGGCCAGCGAGAGCGTCAAGGGGCCTCGGCCCCTTGACGGGGCCGCCGCCAGGTCAAAGCCCTGCTCAAGCCCCAATGGCCCATTCGCATACCACTCCCGCACGCCGGCATGGGAGTAGGCGACGCGGTTGGCGTGGACCTGCGGCGAGACCGATCCAACGCGCTCCAGAGCGGTCCCATAGCCGTAGGCAACAAGCGCGAGGTGGACGTGCGCGTTGCCCGAGGCAACCGTCACGCCCGCACGCGAGAAGGCCACCCGCAGCCGCTGCGCCGGGTTGCGTGCGTGCAGACCGAGGACGCGGTAGCCCGGTTCGTCGCCCCCAAGCGCAGCCGAGACCGGAACGCGCGCCGCCAGCGGGAGGCTCATGAGGCCAAGTCTTGAAAGCACCTGCGGCCCGGCATGCCGTCTGGCTCCCGAGAGCGGCCAGATGACCAGCGCGCCCGCCAACAGCCCAAGCGCCGCGACACCCGCCAGCCACGCCAGCTGGACGCGCTGGCGCCTTGGGCGCCAAGGCGCCAGCGCGCTCGCGGAGCCCTGCGGTGCGCCCAGCCGGCGCCGGCCTGCATAGCCAGGCTCCGCGATGAGCAGATCGGTCACTGGCCGCACTCTATAGGCCCACATGCACTCCTGAAACGACGCGCCCGCGAGTGTGACCGGCCGGACATCCGACCTCCGGTCACATCGCCCGCGGCGGGGTTGCAAATGACAGGCGCAGCTCGTATGTTTCGACCTATGGAATCAGACGCGCCTGTCGCCGCTCCCGAGGGCCCGTGCTGCTCGATGGCGTCGTAGATCCCGATCGGAGGGCGCAGCCTTGCACCCGCAACTGCTGGACCAAGTGCTCGATCCTGACATTCTGCTCGGGAAGCTCACAGAGCTCGAGCGAGCCCGCTCGGAGCATCCAGAGCAGGTGCGCACGACCCAGGCCTACTACGACAGCGTCAGGAGCGCCCTCACCGACCCGAAGATGCGGGAAGCCTCGCCCTCCGCCAAGAGCCCACGCTCGCCCGGCGACTCCAGTCGTCCGCCAGCCACGATCTACCTCCATCCTCACGCCCCGCTCAGTCAGTTCCAAAGCGTCGTCACGAACTGCTTCGAGGCGCTGCTCGTCACAGCGGGGGAGCTCGAGCCCTCAGAGCACGGTATCGAGCATTGGCTGGACGAGCTCAAGGACCGCCTCCGTCGTTTCGGCCCATGTGACATCCGCTGGATCGAGCCGGCCCTGCTGAGGCTGATAACCGGCCTCGCCCACGACAAGCACCCGTTTCCCGCCCGGTCGCCGGAGCGCGTTGCGTTGGCTGACAATGCCAAGGTCTTCGTCGTCGGAGACTGGGCCACCGGCCTCCCCCAAGCGCAAAACGTCGCCCGCTCGATCAAGGCACAACTTGCCGAGGCGCCCGCCGACACCGAATGTCACGTCATCCACCTCGGGGACACCTACTACTCCGGACTGGAGGAGGAGTACGAACATCGCTTCCTTCCGTGCTGGCCGGTGGCAAAGGGCGGGCCAACGCCGTCATGGTCGCTCAACGGCAACCACGACATGTATGCGGGCGGGCGCGGCTACTTCGAGGTCCTGCTGCGCGATCCGCGGTTCAAGTCGCAGGATGGCTTGAGTTACTTCTGCCTCGCGAACCAGCATTGGCAGATCGTCGCGCTCGACAGCTCCTACAAAGACCCGGATGTCCCAGACCTCGAAACCGGTCAGGTGCCGTGGCTCCAGGGACTACTGGCCCTGAGCGACCGACCTGCGACGATACTCCTCACTCACCATCAGCCGTTCAGCGCGTGGGAAGCAATCGACTCCCCGCTTGCGGGAACTGTGTGCGGCGCGATCGGCGACCGGCGGATCGAGGCGTGGCTTTGGGGCCACGGTGCGCGCACCGCGCGGCGGGTGCGCTCGAGGAACCGTCGGGCCGTACCGCTCGTGTACGGTCGGAGCGTGCACGACCAGCCACTCACCCGGCGTTCGAGCATGTCCTTGACCACGATCGAGGTGAAGGTCGTCGGTGCTCGCGGCACGATTGCCCTGAACCGGCCGGACAAGCTGAACCCTCTGAGCACGGAGACATTGCGCGACTTGGCCGACGCCGCGCTCTGGTTCGACGAACGCCCCGACGTTAAGGTGGTGGTGCTCAGCGGGAGCGGGCGGGCGTTTAGCTCCGGAGCCGACGTATCGGTGTTTGCGGGCGCCGACCCCGGCGTGCCCGCACGGCGAGAAGCGGCCGATGCAGGCCGACTGATGGCCGAGGCGATCGAGTCGATGCGAGCGATCACAATCGCTCGCATCCAAGGCCATTGCGTAGGCGGTGCGCTGGTGCTGGTCGCCGCGTGCGACCTGCGCGTGGCAGCTGACACGACCCGGTTCTCGATCCCGGAGGTCGACCTCGGCATTCCCCTGGCATGGGGCGGCATTCCCCGTCTCGTGCGCGAGATCGGTCCTGCCATGACCAAGGAGCTGGTGCTTACCTGCCGGCCGTTCACAGCTGAGGAGGCCCGGGCTCTAGGTTTTGTAAACCGCGTCGTCGGTGAGCAGCATCTCGACGAGGCTGTCGAGAACTTGGCCGCGCATCTCGTCGCGAAGTCTTCCTTGACCCTCACAGCGACCAAGCGGGCGGTCAATGCCGCCAGCCGCGAACTGGCGTCGACGTCAGGCGCGTGGAGCGACGCCGACCTACTGCTGACGGCATTGAGCGACCCGGAATCGCGCCGCGCCGCGCAGCACTACCTCGAACGGCTTGGTCGCCGCTGAGGTCGACCGAAAAGCGCCGGATGCGCGTCCCAACGGCCCCCTTAGCCGCTGCTTTCCGTTGCCGTAAGCGAGCGTCTTCTGAACCTACGCTGGAACCACTGCCGCTCGTCCCAAGCGGGCACATCGAGCTTGAGCGTCGAGACGCCTGCTCTCGGTCGAATGGAGAACCCTCGTTCGGCGGGATCGCCGCCGAACACGGGACGGCACTGCTTGTTGCGAGGATCATCGTCCTCGCAGTCCTGTTGCGTATCCTCGTCCTCTTGACCTGCTGCATGATCCAACGATTCGCAGCCACCGTCGCGCTGGTTCTGATCGGGTGTGTCGCGGTGAGCATGGATCCTCATAGCGCATCCGCCGATGTCGGCGCGGGCTCGTGGCAGTTGACGGGCTCGCTGCTTCGGACGCACTACCACGAAAAAGTTGTGACGCTCGCCAATGGGCGTGTGCTCGTCATGCACACCGAAGACGAAGAGGTCACACCGACTCATCCGATCTTTACCGAAGGTCTCGCGACGGAACTTTTCGAACCGAAGTCGGGGACGTGGATGGTGGGGCCCTCACCACCAGCCCAAAATGCCTCGACGATGCTGCCGCTGGCCGATGGTGGCGCTCTGCTGCTCGGGGAATGCGCGCTCGGCGGCGGGCAGTGCCTGCCGACGAGCACGACCTACCGTCTGGGCTCGAGCGACTCGACGTGGACACCGTCAGCCCCCATGCACGAAGCACGCGCTCGTCCGACCGTCGCGCAACTCCCCGGCGGTCGTGTGCTCGTCGCGGGAGGTTTCGGGGACTCCTGCGCTCCGAGAATCGCGTTTGGATACTCATGCGCGCCGCTATCCAGCGCCGAAATCTTCGACCCAACCACAGGTACGTGGTCGCCGACAGCACCGATGCCGACGCCACGGGGCGGCGCCAGCGCAACACTCCTATCGGACGGAACGGTGCTGCTCGTCGGCGGCAGCAGCCAAACAGACGACGTCCTCCGCTACAACCCCGCGTCGGGACGCTGGACGACGCTCGGACCGTCTCTTTCGTCGTTCACAGGCTCAAAGCTGCTCTCCCTGCCCGACGATCGTGCGATCGCGCTCGGCGGCGAACCGGAAGCCGGGTTCTATGGCTCCTACGGCGGCGCCGGCGATCGAGCACTCCCGGTCTGCAGCTCGATCCCCGAGATCTACACTGCCGCGCACAGCACCTGGACTGTCGCCCCGCCCCTGCCCGAAGAACCGATCTCGTGCTCAGCCAACGCGGCGCTGCTCGCGGACGGGCAGATCCTCTACGCAAACGAGGTGCGTTATGGCAAAGAAGCTCGCTACGACGCCCGCTATGTCCTCGATCCCCGCCAACAGTGCTGGACGACGACTGGATCCC
The DNA here is from genome assembly GCA_963711985.1 of uncultured Solirubrobacteraceae bacterium. Classification (GTDB taxonomy): domain Bacteria; phylum Actinomycetota; class Thermoleophilia; order Solirubrobacterales; family Solirubrobacteraceae; genus Palsa-744. The sequence continues at coordinate 509,022 of CAVQGG010000011.1, forward strand.
CTGTGGCGCAGCACGAAGGCATCCTCTCTGCCCTCGTTGGCGACCGCGCGCTGGATCTTGGCGGGACCACCAACAATGAGGCGTCTGTCGCTGAGGCCGAAATCTACACACCGAGCCCCCAAACATGCAGCGTTGCACAGCGCATCCAGACAAGCGTCTTCACACGCCTGGCTCCCGAAGGCATGCCCGCGACGACCGCGACCGTGCTGGCAGTCGGCTATTCCTTCTCGCTCCATGCCATCAGACCCGGCAGGCTAACGATCGACTGGTACTACATGCGCAAGGAAATCGAAGGACGGCCTGGGCCGGTACTCGTCGGTGCTGGCCGAGCCGACCCGACTCGCGGCGGTCCACTCAGGCTGGCTCTCAAGCTGACCGCGACAGGCAAACGACTCCTCCGCTCGCACAGCAGTCCACTCCAGCTAACCGCGAAGGGGAGCTTCGCCGTCAACGGCGGAGAAACAGTGACCGCAACCAGACCCTTCACGCTCGGCCGGTAGGCCCCGCAGCGAATCTGGCCGGGTGACGCCGCGCGAGGAGCAGTCAAGGGTACAGACGGCTCGCAGCGACGCGCCTACTTCGGCGTGATGCTGTTTCGCAAACCCCTGGTCTGTCCTTCCTGCCAGTGTTCTTTAGGCCGGGCGGTGGCCTGGTGCGACGGCCGGCTGGCTGGGTGCTTTCTGGCAGGAAGGGATTGCCGTTGGTGGTGTCCGGCTGGCCGGGTCGGGTCTCGGGCTGACGGTGGACTGACTCGTGGTCTGTTTGTCGGCCGGTGTCCGCCGGTCTGCCCACGTCCGTTGTGTCGTCCACCGCCGCCCGGGACCGTCGGCGTGACCTAATAGGAGCGTGGCAACCGCCCCCAGGAAAGGCCTGTCCGCCGAAGGTCCAGTCGAGCGAGAACCACTCGATTGAAAGGACGTTCTGGATGATCGTGATCGGAGTGGATACCCACAAGAGCACGCACGCCCTCGCGGCCGTCGACGCTGCCACGGGGCAGCTGCTGAGCGAGCGGGGGGTCCCTGCCAAAGAGCAGGGCCACCTCGACGCGTTGCGCTGGGCACACGAGCTCGGTCAGGAGATCGTGTGGGCGATCGAGGACTGCCGGCACGTCTCCCGCACCTCGAGCACACACTCATCGCCGCGGGAGAGCGCGTCGTGCGGGTCGCTCCGAAGCTGATGGGTGCCTCACGCCGCGGCGAACGTGAACCAGGGAAGTCCGACCAGATCGATGCCCGAGCGATCGCGCGAGCGGTCCTCAGAGAGGGCCTTGAGCGGTTCCCGGCCGCGTTCCTGGATGAGGGCGCGATGGAGATCCGGCTGCTGTGCGATCACCGCGAGGCGCTGGTCAACGAGCGTATCCGGCTCACGAACAGGCTGCGCTGGAACCTCGTGATCCTCGACCCCGACCTGGAGGCCACGATCCCGGCACGCAAGCTGGACTACCCAGGCCAGCTCGAACGCATCACCAGGCGCCTGCGCGCGCTCCCGCAGACCGCACGCGTCCGCATCGCCAAAGAACAAGCCAAACGGATTCGCCTCCTCGCACACGAGGCCGAGGCGATCAAGCGCGAGCTGCGCGACCTCATCAAGACAGACAACCCGCGGCTCCTCGCCGAGACAGGATGCGGTCCCCTCACCGCCGCGATCCTGATCGGACAAACCGCTGGAGCCGAGCGATTCCCCACCGATGCGCAGTTCGCCCGGATGGCCGGCGTCGCACTGATCCCTGTCTCCTCCGGTCGACGCGACCGCCACCGCCTCGACCGAGGCGGCAACCGCCAGCTCAACCGGGCCCTGCACATCATCGCGATCACCCGGGGACGACGAGACCCCGCGAGCCGCGCCTATCTCGAACGCAAGGAAGCCAAGACAAGAGCTGGATGGAGGCCCTCAGATGCCTCAAGCGCCTCCTCGCCCGCCACTTCCACCGCCTGCTCAGCAAGCCACCAGCCAGCTTCCACCAGCTGACGCCGATCTCGATCAACGCCACAAGTCCGGTGATCCGATGCTAGCTACGCGCGCTGAGTGACGCCGTTGCGGATGACATCGCTCGATGCCTGGTCATCGGCGCGTTGCTAGCCTCCGGCCATGAACCAGGAGGGGGCCCAGCCCGTCCGTCGAGGTGGATCGTTGAACCTCCCCTCGCTGCTCGTGGTGCTGTGGATCTTCAGGCGAGCGGAAAAGGGCACGGACGGCGACCGGCCCGAAATCGTCAGCACGAACACGAAGTCGAAGGCGGCGCTCAATCGTGCAAAGCAGCTCGCTGACGAAGGACGCGAAGATAAGCCGGCGGTCGCCGAGCTGAGAGCATCCGCGAGCAACCGGCGAAGGACGCTGAGGCAAGCAGAGCGGGCAAGCCGCTTCATGGGATACCACCATGAGCTCTCGCGCGCCAACCTGGCCAACCGGCTTCTGAAAGCTGCCCTGGCCCGAGAAGCCGTTCCGTCTCCCCCGACGGATCGAGACAAGGCGCGGATCGAGGCGGTCGAGAACTTCAATCGTCTTGCCCGCGATCAGCAATGGGCTCTGCTGACGCAGCTCCAGCCAGCGCTACTAGAGCTTGAGAGTGACGTGCGCGCCGGCCGCTTTGGCGAGATCACGACTCGCGACTACGCCTTCTTGAGGGACCGGACCTCTATCCAGGAAACTGCTGGCGGCGGGCGCCGGCGCGTGGCCACCCTCACCTCCTCTGACCCGCCACCCACCGAGGAACAGATGCAGAAACTACGACGGCAAGGCGACGGTCGAGAGGAACTGATGACGCACCTGAGAGCCCTGGTCGGGCCGAGCAGCGGAGACGAGAACCCGCTGCTCGAATCCCAACGCGCCCTCGACATCGCCAACGCCTACCTGTTGCGTCCCCCAAGCTGAGAAAACCGCAAACTCCGCGCTCCGCTTGACATAGGAGCAACTTTGGACTGGTCGCGCGGTCAGCCGTCGGTGCCGCCGCGGTGAACAAGTCGATCGAGCAGTCCGTGGTTCGCCTCGGCGGCCATCATGGCGGCGCCGCAGCGGCGTGGATCGGCTTCTTGTTCCTCTTCATCGCCGCGCTCGTCGCGTTCGCCGCTGCTGGCCAGATCTCAGCGATGCGGGGCGAGGAGGCCGACGGCCACCTCGACAACCTGCTCGCACGCCGCCTCAAGCGGGGAACCTGGCTCGCCGGCCGCGTCGGATTCGGCGCCGCACTCGTGGTTGCCGCTGGCCTGGCCACCGCCATCGGCGGCTGGATCGGAGTGGCGGGCGGGCACGGCCATGTCGGGTTCTGGGCGATGCTGCAGGCGGGGCTGAACCTGATGCCGGCCGCCCTGTTCATCCTCGGCCTCGGGACGCTCCTCTACGGGCTCCTCCCGCGGATCGCGACGCCGATCCTCTACGTCGTGGTCCTATGGTCGTTCTTGATCGACATCATCGGGTCGAGCATCACGAGCAACCACCTGCTTCTGGACACGGCGCTGCTCTCCCATCTCGGTCCCGTACCCGCAGCCAGCCTCAACTGGACCGCCATCGGGGTGCTCACCGGACTCGGCGTGATCACCGCGCTCGCCGGACTCGTCGCTTTCCAGCGGCGCGATCTCGCCGCCGCATAGTTGCGCTTGCGTCTTCCAGGGCTCTTTCAGGGCCCCGCACACGGACCCGCCTTGATCCCGTCACGGGTCTTCACGGCAACCCAATCGAATGCCTGGTTTGCGCGGCAAGCGGGTGCGCCATCCGCGGCATTGGGATGCGTCGCGGGCAGTCTGAACCTTCCCGATTGGGATGAGTCGCGACATCGCTGCCGCTCATGCCGGCGTGGCTGCGGCGTGACGAAGCTGCTCGAGGCCGTCGAGGATGAGATCCAGCCCCCAGGCGAACTCGACGGCGTTGTCGTACCCGGACTCGGGGAGCTTCGTGGCGATCTCGACGAGGTGGGGGTAGTTCTCAAGCGCGCCGATCGTCTCCGCCCTCCGCTGCGCGGCTTCTGCGGCACTGTCGGGAGTCTCGAACCCCGTATCCCTTTCCTGCAGGGCGAAGCCGTAGATGTAGGCGTCCTGGACCGAATAGGCGTGGATCGCCATCCTGAATGGGAAGCCCGCCTTGCGCAGGCAGCCCATCACCGCGTTGTGGTTTCGCAGGTTCGCCGGCCCCGGGTGTCGCGACTCCATCATCCCTATGGCCCAGCTGTGGCTCTTCAGCGCCTCGCGCGTGGAGATCGCCCGGTGCCGCATGGCGGACCTCCAGTCGAGGTCCCCGGAAGGGAGCTCGATCTCGCTGAAGACGGTGTCGACCATGCCATCGAGGAGCTCCTCCTTGTTCGCGACGTGCTTGTAGAGCGCCATCGGCACGACGCCGAGCTCCTGTGCGAGCCCGCGCATGCTGAACGCTTCGAGCCCCGCCGCGTCGGCGAGGGCGACGGCGGCCTGCAGCACACGAGCGCTGCTCAGCGGTTTGCGGGTCGCGATCTGCTGTTTTGTCATTGGTCTTGACAAGTGTACACCGTACACCTATAGTTCCACAGACGAGTGTACGCCGTACACCTCACAGAAAGGCATCTCATGAACCCCGACGCGCCCTATCCCGTCCAGTACTCGGTCGACTACCCGGACCGGCCGCTCAACCGCCTGAGCACTTTCTTTCGCCTGTTCATGGTCATCCCGATCGCGATCGTGCTCGCCCTCATCGAGGGCGGCGGCTACGCCTACGGCGGCGGAAGGCCCGCCGGGGCGCTCGGCGCTGCCGGCCTGGTCGTGCTGCCCACGCTGCTGTTGATCCTGTTCCGGCAGAAGTACCCGCGCTGGTGGTTTGACTGGAACCTCGAGCTGATGCGGTTCTCCGCCCGGGTCGGCGTCTACCTGGCACTGATGGAGGACCGCTATCCCTCCACGGACGAGCATCAGGCGGTGCATCTCGAGTTTCCCTATCCCGACGCGCGCAACGACCTCAACCGCTGGCTGCCGCTCGTCAAGTGGCTGCTGGCCATCCCGCACTACGTGGTGCTGTTCTTCCTCTACATCGCCGCGTTCTTCGTCGTGATCGCCGCCTGGTTCGTGATCCTGTTCACCGGTCGCTTCCCGCGCGGGATGTTCGACTTCCTCGTCGGCGTCGGCCGCTGGACCAACCGGGTGATCGCCTACGCCCACGTGCTCGTGACCGACCGCTACCCGCCGTTCCGCCTCGCCCCGTAGGCTCCGCCGGCGGGTGCGAGGCGACGGCCGTGATCAGGCCCAAATGGGGTCTGATCACGGCTCTCGGACGCCCAGGCACAAGACATACAGAGCGGGCCAGCGTTGCGCCTGCTTGCCCTCGGCGGCTCATGCTGCCGACAGCGCCGATCCGGTGTAGAAGACCTCGATGATCGGTGCTGTCACCTCGGCGACGATGTCGTGCGTCTGCCCGCCACCCAAACCTCACCACCACCGTGGCCGCAACCCTTTGCGCGACGCCCACCACGAGAAGCAGCACGAACGCCGTGCTTATCGATAGAAGCTCCGATAGAAGCCGACTCCGGGACTCGAACCCGGGACCCCCACTTTACGAGAGTGGTGCTCTACCAACTGAGCTAAGTCGGCGCGCCTGGCGTCATTACGAGTGAAGTGCTCTACCAGCTGAGCTACGTCGGCGCAGGCAATAACAACGGGCTATTTCGCGCCTGCGCCATTAACGCGCCTGCGCAAATGGCACATCCATGGCATGTCGGGCTCGAAAAGTCGTCGCATCACCGCGGGCCATGTTACCGCCGGCACGGCGCGGCGATCCGCTTGCGCGATCAGGTCGTGAACAGAGCTTGGACGCGGCCGTGCAGCGCAGGCATGCGGTTGACGTGCTCCGAGTCGAGAAGCGGGGTCGTTCCAGCAAGGTCGATGACCTTGTTGGCCATTGCGATCTTCGACGGGGGTGCGACACGGTGTCAGAGGGCCATAGCACGACCGGCAAGCCCGACGACTCTGAATAGCGAGCGTAGTCGCTCCGCAGGCGCACCGTAGAGACTCCGCGGGTCGGCGTCGGCATAACGCATGGCCGCCCGAACGATCTCGTCCGAGAAGCGGCCGACAGGGTCGTCGGTCGCTATTGGCTGATTGGCAATGTTGGGCGCGTAATCGTCGATCATGGGCGGCAAGGCGATCCTGTGTCGGGTTGACCAATCCCGGCGGTGCTTCGGTTTCGACGATCGCCTGGATGGCCCGAAGCGCGCTAGCCCCAAGCTCCAGAACTTGCTCGCGCACGAGCGTCAAGTCGCGTGGCTGGGCCGCTACTGCAGCTCGAAGAGTCTCCACAGCCTCCGTAACGAGTGCGGGCGCGTCATCCGGATTCAGACTCCGGGGCAAGACGGCATCGGCGATCTCGCGTAGTCGCTCTTCGTATCTTGCCGTCTGCGTGGCGCGGGCCTTGGCCGAACTCGGCAGCATTGCCATACAGCGCTCCACGCTGGCTGGCATCCGGCGACCAACCATCAGGGTGGAACCGGTCGAGTCGCGGACAGACGCCGTCAGCTTGTCTCGGCTCTCGGCTCTTGGCCTGGGCGCTGAGCTACGTCGGCGCGGGCGGGCGGGCCCTCATGCTGGCGCCGCCTCGCGCTGAGCTTCCCCGCCCCGCCCCCTCGTCCGCCGCCCGCTCCGGTCCGTCCAGCGCTGCAAGCGCCGCCAGCAGCGACTGTCCGTGCTTCTCGCAGAACGCCGGTCCGATACCCCTGATCTCGATCAGCTCTTCCACGCTCCGCGGCCGCTCCCGCAGCAGCGCCCGCAGCGCCGCGTCGCTCGCGACCGTGTACGCCGGCTTGCCCTCCGCCCGCCCCATCCGCCACGCCCTCAGCGTCTCGAACTGCCGCTCGCCTGCCTGCGCCCCCAACGGGGGTGCGCCCGTCAGGGTGTCCACCGGCTCTCCCGTATCCACCGCCGGCGCGTCGGCGCGCTCGCCACCCACACCGCGCCCGCCACCGTCGCCGCGCACGCGCCGCATGCTCACGGGCGCCGCACGCAACGCCCGCTCTAGCGCCTCGTCCGGGTCGCACACGTCGCAGCATCTGCCCGTCGGCGCGCCGTCCGCCCGGTCGCCGAAGTGGTCCAGGATCTGGCGCCTGCGGCACGTCTCCCCGTCCGCGCTGTAGCGCTCGATCGACCTGTACGACTCCCAGCCGCGGTTCCTCGCCGCCTTGATCGCCGTGTACGCCATGCGCGGGCTTCCCCGGCCCGTCAGCCTCACCAGCAGCCCATCCCTGCCGCCCGGACTCAGCTCCACCGCGCCCGCCCGCTCGGCAATCGACAGCAGCACCCGCTGGCGCTCGCCCAGATCGCCGTGACCGATCGTCGACACGCCATCCTCGGCGCCGTTGCGCAGGCTCGCCACGTACCGCCTCACATCCTCCACCGTCATCTCCCGCTGCTTGATGAACCTGATCAGCCTTCCCAGGTCCATCCGCGACGCCAGCAGCAGCGCCCGCGCCGGCCCGCCGTCGCGCCCGCCCCTGCCCGCCTCCTGGTAGTACGCCTCCAGGCTCGTCGGCAGCGCCCAGTGCGCCACCGTCCGCACGTCCGCCTTGTCCACCCCCATGCCAAACGCATTCGTCGCCACCACCACCTCCGCCCGGCCCTCCATGAACGCCGCCTGGCTCTCCCGCCGCGCCTGCGGGCTCATGCCCGCGTGGTAGGCCACCGTCGCCATCCCCGCCCGCTCGATCGCCGCCGCCACGTCATCCGTGTCCTTCCGCGTCCCGCAGTACACGATCGCCGGCAGGGATTGGACGCCCGCCCGCCCGCCCAGCACGTGCATCAGCGCCGCCCGCTTGCGCGCCATCGCGCCCTTGCCCTCGACGCTCACCACGTCAAACGCCAGGTTCGGCCTGTCGAAGCCCGAGCGGATCGACACCCAGTCGCGCAGCCCCAGCCGCGCCGCGATCTCCTCCGCCACCCGCGGCGTCGCCGTCGCCGTCGCCGCCATCACCGCCGGGCGGGGCGGGCGGGCAAGGGATTCGATCGCGTCGTGCAGTCGCAGGTAGTCCGGCCTGAAGTCGTGGCCCCACTCCGCCACGCAGTGCGCCTCGTCCACCACGAACAGCGCCACCCGCCTGCGCGCCAGCGCCTGCCTAAACGCGCCCGACGCGAACCGCTCCGGCGCCGCCAGCACAAGCTGCGTCACGCCCGCCTCGATCTCCCTCAGCGCCTGCGCGTTGTGGCCCTCCTCCATCCCCGACGCCAGCATCGCCGCCCGCACGCCCGCCTGCTCCAGCCTGCGCCACTGGTCGGACATCAGCGCGATCAGCGGGCTCACCACGAGCACCAGGCCGCCGTCCGATCTCTGATCGCTCGCCAGCGCCGGCAGCTGGTAGCACAGCGACTTGCCGCCGCCCGTCGGCATCACCACCAGGCTGTCGCGGCCCTCCAGCGCCGCCTCCACCGCCTCCCGCTGGCCCGGCCTGAACTGCTCCAGCCCGAACCGCGCCAGCAGCTCCTCCGGCGTCGCAGCACGCGAGATGCCCTCATCCCCACCCGTCGGCGCCAGCGTTGGTGTCATCGCCTGCATCTTCCAGACGCTACCCCTCGCCTCGGCCGGGACGCCGCGCGTTCAGTGCCCAGCCCGCGGTTCCTCGCCGCGAACGCCTCCCGGCCGCCCCAAGGCGGCCCTCATCATCAGACCCGTTGGCCTCTGCGCTCCCACACCACGCTCGCGCCAGCCGCCGGCACCAGCGTGATCGCCCGCCTGCGGATCCACTCGCCTCGACGCCATCTGCGCCCGTCCGGCACCCGCGGCTGCAACTCCCCCAGCATCGTCCTCAGGATCAGCTTCATCTCCAGCTGCGCGAACGACGCGCCGATGCAGCGGCGGATGCCGCCGCCGAACGGGATCCACGAGAACGTCTCCGGCCCCGCCTCCAGGAACCGCTCCGGCCGGAACTCCTGCGGGTCCTCGTACACGCGCGGATTGCGGTTGGTCAGGTAGATGCACGGCACCACCCGCGTGCCCTTCGGCAGCAGGAACGACCCCACCTGCAGCTCCTGCGTGAGCATCCTCGCCACGATCGGCACCACCGGCCTGACGCGCAGCGTCTCGTTGACCACCGCCGTCATGTACTCCTCCCCGCCGCCCTCCCGCCCGGCGTCGATCTCCGCCACCAGCCGCCTCAGCTTGTCCGGATGGCGCACCAGCCGCTCCACCGCCCACGCCACCGAAGTCGCCGTCGTCTCGTGCCCCGCCAGCAGCAGCGTCACCAGCTCGTCGCGCAGCTCCCCGTCGGTCATCGCCTCGCCGTCCTCGTCGCGTGCACCCAGCAGCAGCGACAGGATGTCCGAGCGGCGCTCCAGGTCGCTCTGCGCCCGCCGGCGCGCGATCTCTTCGTAGATCAGCGCGTCCAGCCGGTCCAGCGCCCGCCCGATCGCACCCGTCGGACGCTCCGCGCTCGGACGGCTCAACGCCACCCGCAGCACCGTAAGCAGCTGCGACGGCTCGAACAGGTCCGTGATCGCCTCCTTCAGCGGCCCCATCCGCTCGGCCTCCACGCCGAACACCGCCCGCAGGATCACCTCCAGCGTGATCAGCCGCGTGTGCCGCTGCAGGCGCATGGGCTCGCCCAGCGGCCAGCCGGCCATGTCCCGCTCGGTCGCCTCCACGATCACGTCCTCGTACTCGCGCATCCGCTCGCCGTGAAACGGCGGCAGCAGCAGCTTGCGCTGGCGCATGTGCTCCGGCCCCGTCAGCACCAGCACCGAGCTCCGGCCCACCACGGGCGCCACCGGCAACGTTCCCGCAGCCGACGGCGCCACCTCCGGCGGCGCTGTGAACACCGTCTTGACCGCCTCCGGGTCGCTGAACATCACCAGTTTCAACCCGCTCGGCGCGAACGTCAGCGTGAACGCCTCCCCCAGCCTGCGCGCGCAGCGGTCCATCAGCCACGTCGGCGCCACCGCCCACGCCAGCGTCTGCACGATCGCCGGCGCACGTGGACCGGGCGGCAGACGCCCGCCATCGCCCTCCGCCGGCAGCCCGTACGCGTGAGCCGGCCCTACCGAGGCCGTTGGCGTCGCAGTCGCCATCCCTACAAGCTACCGCGCCCCGCGCCTATCGCTTTGACGTCTTCGCAGCGGGGTGCTCATGCTCGCCCTTGTCGTTGTCGAGCACGTGGCTCACCGCATGTTTGACGCTGTGGGCGGCGTGTCCCACGGCATGCCTCACGCCCGGTGAGACCGCGTACGCCAGCAGCGTCGCCACGATCCCCACCGTGGCGATCGCAAGGGCCAGGCGCGCCCGTCGCCGCTCGCCCTCCGGAGAGGCCGGCCGCGCGCTGAAGGGTGAGATGGCCATGGTCGACCACACAAGCTAGCGCCCGCCGCGCCCGCGCACGGCCGGCTGCCGGTGCAAGCGGACCTGATGCCAGCGCCCGCCCGCCACGCGGCCATGCGCGTGGTGCTCGAGCAGCGCCTGCACCACCAGCCCGTGCGCCCGCTCGATTTCCCGCGGCGACAGCCTCGCCGGAAGCTTGGTCAGGTAGCGCACGAGCATCCGCGCGGGCACCACGCGTACGCCCTTCCTGCGCGCCATCGGCCTGTCCACCCACGCGCGGCTGAACACGATCAGTGACTCCACCTCCACGCCAGTCACCCGCTCGATCGCCCTCCTCTGCGCCTGCGCCTGGCTCAGCGTGGCGCCGTGCACCAGGGCCACCCGTACCGGCCCCGGATGGCTCTTCGTCTCGATCGTGAACACCCCCGGCGGCCCGATCAGGATGTGATCCACGTTTCCCCTCCCCAGGCTCGCGTCGTGGATCACCCGCCATCCGCGATCGGACATCTCCTCGAGCAGGCCCCCCACCTGCTCCTCGCCCGTCGCCCCGCGATCATGGCGCTCCACCAGCGGCAGCACGTAGCGCGAGATCACGAACATGCTCGCCAGCAGCGTGATCTCCGACGCCAGGAAGCGCTTGTCGTGCAGCCCGAACGTCCGGCCCAGCAGCGCCGTCGCCACCGCCAGCGCCCCCAGCGTCACCAGCGTGCGCATGCGCAGACGCCTCACCGTCGCGCGCGCATACTGCCCGGCCGTGCGGCCGGTCGGGTCGGTGTCAGCTGTGTACATCTCTCTTTCCGGTCGGCTTTCCCACTGCATTCATCGGCCCAACCTCGCCCAGTCCTTGAGCGCACGCAAAATGCACGAAAAGCATGGCGAAGCGTGGAGAGCGCAGCCCTGGCTCTAAAGCAGCGATATCCGCCCGCCGAAGCCAAAACAGAGGCTGAATGGCACACCATGACCGACGCTCCAACCACCTCTCATCCTCCCGACATCTGCCTGATCCTGCGCGTCCACGCAGAGCAGCTGTGGCTGATCTCGAAGGTGGTGCCCATCGTGCGCCAGCTGGAGCAGGCCGGCGTGATTCCCGAGGACCAGGTCGGCGCCGCGCTCGCCTACCTGGAGGTCCTCTGGCTCGACGCCTCCGGGCGCGCAGCCGAGACCGACGCCGCGCGCGCGGCGCTCGATCGCGCCAGCGCCGAGCTGGATCGTGTCCTCTATGAGAAGGCCCGCCGCTACCACGCCGCCGTACGCAGGCTGCGCACCGCCGTCGGCCGCCGTGTAGCCGCGCTCACCGGACTGAGCGGGCCGCGCGGCCAGGCGCCCACGTGCTCGCCGACATGTGATCGGTACGCCAGCCCCTGAAGCGATCGCATACGCTGCCCGCCGTGGCGCCCCGCTTCGACCTGCAGTCGCACTCCACCCACTCCGACGGCGCCCTGCCGGCAGCCGAGGTCGTACAGCGCGCCGCCGACGCCGGCGTCCAGCTGCTGGCGCTCTCCGACCACGACACCGTCAGCGGCGTCTCCGAGGCCATCGCCGCGGGCGAGCGCCACGGCGTGCGCGTGGTGAGCGCCGTGGAGATATCGGCGGTCGACGACGGTGGGGGGGTGCAGCGCGAACTGCACATCCTGGGCTACGGCATCGACCACAGAGGCGCGGTCATGACGGCCCGCTTGACGGACTTCCTGGCCGACCGCGAGAAGCGCACCCTGCGCATGCGCGACGCGCTGAAGGATGTGGGCTTCGAGCTGGACGAAGCGGAGATCGATGCGCGCATCGCCGAGGGCAAACCGATCGGCCGCCCCCACCTGGCGGGGGCGGTGCTGCGCGCACCGGCCAACGCGCAGCGGCTCGCGCAGGAGCAGATCGACGACGTCGGCTCGCTCATCCGCGCCTACCTGATCGAGGGCAAGCCCGCCTTCCGCCTGCGCGAGACGCCCACCGTGGCGGAGGCCATCGAAGCCATCCACGAGGCCGGCGGCGTCGCGGTCTGGGCGCACCCCTACTGGGACATCTCCGACGACGGCGAAGTGCTGGACAGCATCGAGCGCTTCCACGCGCTCGGCATCGACGGCGTGGAGGCCTTCTACATCACGCACACGCGCGAGAACACCGAGCTGCTGGTCGAGCGCTGCGCCGAGCTCGGCCTGCTGACCACCGGCTCCGCCGACTTCCACGGGCCCGACAACCGCCAGTTCTCCAGGTTCATGGCCTTCGACACGTACGGGTTCGAGCCCAACCTCGGGCCGATCGCCGACGGCGATCGGAAAGGAGATCCTTAGAGGGCCGCCTGACGGCGGCGGGCGGGTGCTCGCGCAGTGGCCCGCGCCGCGGCGGTCAGGAGCGTGGCCGATGAGGCTCCCGGGGGAGCGCGAGCTGCAGCCTACGGCTCGCCAGCGTGGCGGCGCTCGCGCGCACGACGGCCAGCACGGCAAGCTTGCGCCAGCGCGCCAGCAGGCGTTTGCCCGCCGCGCTGAGCGGCACCTCGAAGGTGGCGCTGCGGCCGGCCTCCAGCGTGAGCTGGAGGCCTCCGATCGACACCGTGCGGACGCTCGTCCTGCCGCCGCGAGTGGCGACCGCCGCGACCACGTGGCCGTTGCGCAGACGCTCGAGCGCCATCACCACCACCGACGCCGGCCCGCAGCTGCCGGTGGTGGCGCCGCAGTGCAGCGACACGTAGATCGCACCGCGCCTCGAGGTGATGCCCACCACGCTCGGCTCGGGGCCGGCCGACGCGGTGGAGCCCGCCACGCCCGCGGTCGCGCCCTGGCCGCCGCCCTGTACGGACCCTTGCGCTCGTTCGCCTTGACCCTGCCCGCGGCTGCGCGGCTGTTCGCCCGGTTCGTGCATTTCCGCGTCGATGTTGGCGGTGGTGGCGGCCGCTTTCGCCGCCACCGGGGTTGGAGCTTCGTTGTAGGCCTTGCCGTCGTAGCGTTGGATTTCATAGGGGAAGTCGACGAAGATGACGCTGTAGTGGTCCGTGGTCAGCCCTGCGACCGTGTATTCGCCGTTGGCGTTCGTGTTCGCACAGCGGCCTTCGGTGTGGAATTCCTGTCCACTCGCGCACACTTCGGCGCCTGCCAGCGGCGCGCCCGAGGACGCAGCGGTGACCCGGCCTGCGATGTGGCCGCCCGGCTTCAGCTCGCCGTCGATCCCGGCCTTGGTCTCGCCCGCCCGCACGGGCACCTCGCTCGCAGTCGCCCGCGAGAACTCGCCCGCGAAGAATTCGCCCGCCAGATCCGGGTAGACGAACGCGTTCCACCCATCGTCGGGAACCGTGAACTGGATCGTCACGTTGCCCGTGGCCAGCTGCCCGATGTCGTAGTTACCTTCGGAGTCCGTGGCCGCACAGTACACGGAGGCTGCCTCGGTTGCGCACGCATTGATGCGTTCCAGCGGTTCGCCGGTGGCGAACACGGTCACCTGGCCCGCGACGTGTCCGCCCGGCTGCAGCGCGGCGTCGATCCCGGTGACCTCGTGTTCCTCGAGGACCGGCACCTCGTTGGCCGTCGTGCCCGACGTCTGACCGTCGTAGTACTGCGGGGCGTAGTCCAGTTCGGGGCGGTCGAGCGGGGCATAGAAGTGCACCTCGTATTCGCCCGTGACGAGCTGCGAGAGCGTGTATTCGCCGTTGGCGTTCGTGGTGGTGCAGTTTTCACCGCCGAACCTGTGCGGTCCGTTGGGACACGCCAGGATGTCTTCGATCGGCTTGCCCGTGGCGGCGGCGGTGACCCTGCCGGCGAGCTGCCCGCCCGCGTGCATGGCGGCGTCGATCCCCGAGGTGCTGGCCCCCGCCGTCACCGACACGAGCTTCGCTTCTTCGTAGTTCTCCGCGGCGTCGTAGTACTGCGTGACGTAGTTCAGGCTTTCGTGCTGCGCCAGAAAGACGACGCGATAGCGCCCTTCTTCGATACCCGAGATCGTGTATTCGCCCTTGGCATTGGTGAGTTCGGCACAGCCGGCCGTGTAGTCCACGCCTTCCGCGCACACCTCGATGCCTTCGATCGGCTTCGTCGTGGATGCGTCGGTGACCGTGCCGGTGATCCGACCCCCGCCGATCACCATCGGTCCGACCGCATCGCCGAGGATCGAGCGTGCATCGGTGCCGGTGGGGTGGCTCGGGGCGCTCGCGCTGGCCGCCGAGGAAAGCGTCAGCGAGCCCGCGGCCGCGAGGAGCGCGCAAAGCAGCGTCAACCTCGACATTCCCTGCAACCAGCTCACTCCCCCAGCATCCTTTCCAGGCGATACGCCAACGCCTCCAGCGCCAGCTCCTCGGACACGTTAACCGACAGGCTCAGCCGCGTGTCCGCAACCAGCTCGACGGCCCGCCGCAGCGCTGACGGGTTGCGGTCGAGCGCGTCCTCGCGCAGCTGCTCGACACGGTCCACCGCGTACACCAGCTCGGGCGTGCCTTCGCACACGCACAATACGTCGCGCAGCCACAGCTCAGCCAGGCGCAGCGCCTCGTCGAGGGTCTGCGTGCGCGTGCGCCGCTCGCCGCGGCGCTGCGCCTCCGCGCTCTCGCGCTCGTAGCGCTTGCGCTCCCTGCTCGGCACCAGCTCCAGCTCGTGCTCCATCCGCTCCTGCGCACGCTCGCCGGCGGCCGTGCCAGCCGCCTTCGCCAGCTCGAGCACTGCGAGCCACGGGCGCGCCCCCGTCGAGCCCGTCAGGGCCGAGCGCACGAAGTCCTCCGCCCTTGCCCGCAACGCATCCCCTTCCTCGCCCGCCAGCCGCGCCGCCTGGCCGGCGTCGCCCAACGCCAGTCGCGCGCACGCCTGCGCGCGCACGCCCTCCACGCCCTCCAGGCGCCGCGCGATCAACGCCGACGGCAGCGGGTCGAAGCGGACGTGCTGGCAGCGCGAGGAGATCGTCGCCATCACGTCCTCGCGGCGATCCGCCAGGAGCAGCAGGTGCGTGAACGCCGGCGGTTCCTCCAGGGTCTTCAGCATGCGGTTGGCCGCCTGGTCGTTCATCGTCTCCGCCGCCTCGATCACGAACACGCGCCGCCGGGACTCGAACGGCGTGCGCGTCGCCGCCGCCACCACCGGCTGCTCGATGTCCGCCACCAGCATCTCCGCCGCGCCCGACGGGCGCACCCACGTCAGGTCCGGGTGGCAGTCGCGCGCCACCCGCTCCGCCACCGTCCCCGGGTTGCGCGCGCCGTCGGCCAGCAGCGCCGCCGCGAACGCGCGCGCGATCGTGCGCTTGCCCGTTCCCGCCGGGCCGTGAAACAGATACGCGTGCGACGGGCTGCCGTCGGGCGCCAGCGCCGGCATGAGCACCGCACGCGCGTGCGGGTGCGCGTCGATGCCCGGCAGCACCCGCTCGGCGTCGACGGCCGTCGGATCGGCCGATGGGACCGCAGTCGACATCTACCGCCATCCTAGACCCGGAGGTGGGTCGGCGACCGACTCCGCCACCGAGGCCGGTGCCACCGGCGAGCAACGCTCGCACCGGCCGCGCCTGTACGGTCCCCGCGTGGCCCGTGGCACGCTGATCACGATCGAGGGGCTCGACGGCGCCGGCAAGTCCACGCTCGCGGACGCGCTGCACCGCGAGCTCGCCGCGCGCGGCCCGCGCGTGGAGCTGCTGCGCGAGCCCGGGGGCGTCGAGGTCTCGGAGCGGCTTCGCGCGCTCGTCAAGGACCCCGCGCTCGCCGTCCTCCCGCGCACCGAGGCGCTCCTGTACGCCGCCGCCCGCGCCCAGCTCGTCGATGAGCGGCTGCAGCCGCTGCTGCGCGACGGCGCAGTCGTGCTGCTCGACCGGTTCGTCGACTCCTCGCTCGCCTACCAGGGGGCCGGACGCTCGCTCGGCGTCGAGCAGGTGCGCGCCGTCAACCTGTTCGCCACCGCCGGGCTCGCCCCCGACCGCACGCTGCTGCTGCGCATCGCTCCCGCCACCGGACGCGCGCGCCAGCGCCAGCGCGCCCTCGAGCCCGACCGCCTGGAGCGCGAGAGCGAGGACTTCTTCGCCAGGATCGCCTCCGCCTACGAGGAGCTCGCGCGCGCCGAGCCCGAGCGGATCCGCGTGATCGACGCCGGCCAGCCGCCCGAACTCGTGCTACGCGACGCGCTCGCAGCGCTCGACGACCTGCCGCTGGGCGCCGCCCCCGCTCACTAGCATGGGCAGCGTGATGGCTCACTTCTCGACGCTCGCGCTCGTGCACGCTCACTCCAGCTCGAGCGGCAAGGTCTCGAACGCCGCGATCACCGCCGCCGCGATCGCCGCGCTGGCGGCCCTCATCTGCCTCGCCTGGGGCGTCGCCCGGATGCTGGCGCTCGAGCCCCGCTGGACGCTGTCCCTGCGTCACGCCATGGCCGAGGCCGGCTTCCGCGCGTCGGCCACATGGGCCGAATTCAGCGACTGGGCTCGGCTCGGGCATTAGTCTGGGCGGCCTCCGGGATGTGCCGACAGGTGCGGCTCATCTTGCCTCCATCTTTCGGGCACCGTAGACGATGTCTGCGGGGATGCGTCCTTGGGTGAGGCGTCCGTGATGAACGCGGTCGGTGTTGTAGTAGCGCAGGTATGTGTCGAGCTCTCGCCTTAGACCGGTGTAGGCGGGGTAGATGTAGCGGGCGAACGCTGGTCGCCAGCACTCCTCGAGAATCGTCTTGTGCAGTGCCTCGACGTGACCGTTGGTCTGAGGGCGTCCTGCGTGAATGCGGGTGTGCTTGATCTGTAGCGTCTCGAGAACACCAGCGAACTCGGGCCCACGGAACTCGTTGCCGTTGTCTGAGAGCATCCGTTCAAGGCGCCAGCCGGCGGCCTTCAGCTCGCTGGCGACGCGATGGGCGAACTTGCTTGTCTGCCGGGCTGTGGGGTTGCGCTGTTTGGCGATCACGGCTCCGCCCAGGCATATGAGGAGCACACGTCGATCGCGGTGAGCTGCCAGATCGCGCCCTTGGTGCCCTTCAGCCGCCCGACATAGAAGCAGTCGATCCCGACGAGCTCGCCGGGCCGATCGACGTCGATGTGCCGCTCGGGCCCAGGATCCCTGGGCGGCTCATAGGGGGCTGCGTAGCCCGCGATCAGCCCGAGGCGCTTGGCGCGGGTGTTCAGTCCGTGGCGGCAGAGGACCTTCCATACGCCATTCGCCGAGACGATGATCCCGCCCCACTTCTCGCGGGCGAGCTGAAGCGACACGCCGGGGCCCGAGCCCGGGATGGGCGATCGAGAAAGAGACGATGCGCTCCTCGATCATCTTCGGCAGCTGGTTGGGCATCTGCGGCCGGCGACGCTCGCGGGGACGGAGCATCTCAAGGCCATGCCGGTCGACCTGGCGCTTCCAGTGGTAGTAGGTGGAACGGTGCACACCGAACGTCCGGCACGCCGCCGAGACACTCGTCCTCGCGGCCTCTGCGAAAAGCTGCTGGCGGTAGCCGAACAGCACGTCATCCTTAGTCATCAGGCTCTGCTCCTCTTCACTTTGCCGGTGAAGGAGGCAGCTTGAGCCGCGGTGCAGACGGGTCCCGCCGATCGGCGGGACCCGTCTGACCTCAAAGACCTATCGAGCCCCCGACTGTCGGGAGCACTCAGAGACAGCCCACATTAGTCCTTACCGGGGCTCCCGGCCCCCTAAAATTGAAGGTGCGACGAGAGCTGCCGGGCATCCCTCTTCCGTCCGGCCTGAGCGGGACCATTGTCGACCCCGACAACAGCTTCGATCGGGCGTCCGCGACGCCAGCGCAGAAAGAGGAAAGCCGATGAATCCAACCCCGCACCCAACCATCTCCCAGGAGACAGCGCCCGGCAAGGCGCTTTCGATCAAGCGCCTCTTTA
Source organism: uncultured Solirubrobacteraceae bacterium (assembly GCA_963711985.1). Taxonomy (GTDB): domain Bacteria; phylum Actinomycetota; class Thermoleophilia; order Solirubrobacterales; family Solirubrobacteraceae; genus Palsa-744. The sequence continues at coordinate 527,052 of CAVQGG010000011.1, forward strand.
CGACGCCTGGGACGCACCCGTTCGACACCGTCGAGTGGGAGCTGCGCGACGCGCACATCGGCCACGGCGACCGTGTCGCCTTCGAGCAGAAGAACGTCGAGTTCCCCAAGAGCTGGTCGCAGAACGCGACCAACATCGTCGCCCAGAAGTACTTCCGCGGGCAGCTCGGCTCGCCGGAGCGGGAGCACTCGGTCAAGGAGATGATCAGCCGCGTCGCCGGCACGATCACCGGCTGGGGGCGTGCAGGCGGCTACTTCTCAAGCGAAGAGGACGCCAGCGCCTTCAACCACGAGCTGACCCACATCCTCCTGCACCAGATGGCCGCGTTCAACTCGCCGGTGTGGTTCAACGTCGGCTTCGAGGAGTCGCCGCAATGTAGCGCCTGCTTCATCCTTTCCGTCGAGGACACGATGGAGTCGATCCTCGCCTGGAACACCAAGGAGGGGATGATCTTCCGAGGCGGCTCCGGCTCGGGCATCAACCTGTCGAGCATCCGCGGATCGATGGAGCCGCTCGCCAAGGGCGGGACGGCCTCCGGTCCCGTGTCGTTCATGCGCGGCGCCGACTCGTGGGCCGGCACGATCAAGTCCGGCGGCAAGACCCGCCGCGCCGCCAAGATGGTCGTGCTCGACGTCGACCACCCGGACATCCGCGAGTTCATCTGGTGCAAGGCCAGGGAGGAGGACAAGGCCGCCGCGCTGCGCGACGCCGGCTTCGACATGTCCATCGACGGCGAGGGCTTCAAGTCGATCCAGTACCAAAACGCCAACAACTCGGTCCGGGTGACCGACGAGTTCATGCGCGCGGTCGAGGAGGACGGCGAGTGGCGGCTGATCGCCCGCACCACCGGCGAGCCTGTCGGCGAGCCGATCCCGGCGCGTGAGCTGATGCGCGAGATCGCCGAGGCGGCGTGGCGCTGCGCGGACCCGGGCGTGCAGTACGACACGACGATCAACCAGTGGCACACCTCGCCGAACAGCGGGCGGATCAACGCGTCAAATCCCTGCTTCCCGGCGGACGCTCGCGTGCACACGACGCTTGGGCTGCTGCCGATCGGTGAGCTCGTCGCCCGCGGTGAGGCTGGTGAGGAGTTTCGCGTGTACACCCACCGAGCAACAGCTGAACACCCGGGCGATGGCGTGGCAGCCACGCAGCCCATTGTGTTCATGCGAAACGGCGTCAAGCCGATCATGCGTTTGCGCTTCGCAAACGGCGGCGAGTTGCGCTGCACCTCCAATCACCGAATCTGGACTCTGAACCGCGGCTACGTTCCCGCCGAGGAGCTGGCCAGCAAGGACCAGATCCTGCTGAACGACAGTCCTACGCCGGCCGAGCAGGCGAGCTGGGCACTGCCGCTCAAGGTCAAGATGCCAGCAAAGTCTGTAGTTCGTGGCGGATCGGCGACCTATCAGGAGCTGCCTGATCGTTGGACCGAGGGCCTCGGAGAGCTGACTGGACATCTCGTCGGCGACGGTTGGTTGACGGACGTCCAGACCAGTTGGGTCTACGGAGGGGACGACATCGAGGACGGCCTGGCGGAGGCTCATGAAGAAATGCTCCGAGAGCTGATCGGTGGCATCTCGAGACAGGAGATGCCGAACGGGACCGTACAGCTGCGCGCAGGCAGCGAGGCAGTACGTGAACTGTTCCGGGGGCTCGGCGTGACTTCGGCTCGCGCGCATGACAAGCGCGTACCGTCAGCTATCTTCACGGCCCCGACTGAGGTGCAGGCCGCTTTCCTGCGGGGCCTCTTCGGAGCCGACGGATGCGTGTCTCGTGTCGAGGCAGGTGGCAAGGCTAGGCGCTACGTGGGACTTGGCAGTTGCAGCAACGCCCTGCTGAAGGATGTTCAGCGCCTGCTGTCCACCTGGGGCATCCGCGGACGTATCTACCGCATCAGCGAGGGCGCCACATCTCGCTTCTCCTACACCCGACAGGACGGCACCACCGTCGAGTACGCCACACGAGAGGGATTCGACCTGCGCATCACCGGCACAGACATGGCCCGCTTCGCCGCCGAGATCGGCTTCTCGTGCCCCCGCAAGCAGGCAGCCATCGAGAACGTGATCAACGAGTGCGAGCCCTATCGGACCAAAGCCGGCACGACGATGGTCGCCCGTGAGAACGACGGCCAAGAGCTGGTCTTCAACCTCACTGAGCCACTGCACCACTCCTACATCGTGGACGGCGTCGTAGTCGCGAACTGCTCCGAGTACATGCACGTCGACAACTCCGCCTGCAACCTGGCCTCGCTGAACCTGATGAAGTTCCGCCGCGCCGACGGCTCGTTCGACGTGGAGTCCTTCGAGCACACCGTCGACATCATGCTGCTGGCGCAGGAGATCATCGTCGGGCCGTCCAGCTACCCGACCGAGGAGATCGCGCGCAATGCGCGCGCCTTCCGCCAGCTCGGCCTCGGCTACGCCAACCTCGGCGCCTACCTGATGGCCGATGGTATGCCGTATGACTCAGACTCCGGACGAGGCACGGCTGCTGCGATCACGGCGTTGATGACCGGCCGGGCCTACCGCCGCTCGGCCGAGACGGCGGCAGCGCTCGGCCCGTATGAGCGCTATGCGGAGAACCGCGAGCCGCACAACAACGTGATGCGCATGCATCGCGACGCCTCCTACGCGATCCCCGACGCGGCCTGCAAGGACGGGGAGCTGCTCGCGGCCGCGCGGCGCTCATGGGACGAGGCGGTGGAGCTGGGCGAGCGCGTCGGGTACCGCAACGCGCAGGCGACGGTGCTCGCGCCGACCGGCACCATCTCCTTCCTGATGGACTGCGACACCACGGGCGTGGAGCCGGACTTCTCGCTGGTCAAGTTCAAGGAGCTCGTCGGCGGCGGGCAGATGACGATCGTCAACCGCACCGTGCCGCTGGCGCTGCAGACGCTCGGCTACTCCGAGCAGCAGGTCGAGCAGATCGAGGCCCACCTGGCCGAGCACGGCACGATCGTCGGCGCGCCCGGCCTGAGCGAGGAGCACCTGCCCGTCTTCGACGTGGCAGTCGGCGAGCGCGCGATCTCGCACATGGGCCACATCAACATGATGGCTGCCGTCCAACCCTGGATCTCGGGGGCGATTTCGAAGACGATAAATATGCCCGAGGAGGCAACGGTTGAGGACATCGCCGACGCCTACATGCAGGCATGGCGGCTGGGGATCAAGGCGCTTGCGATCTACCGCGACGGGTCCAAGACCGCGCAGGCGCTGCGCACCGACGCACAGAAGGGCGTACAGACACCAACCGACGTCGACGCGATCGTCGCGCAGGCGGTGAGCAAGGCGCTGGCCGAGGCCGGGCCGCGCCGCAAGCGTATGCCGAACGAGCGCCAGTCGATCACCCACAAGTTCTCGATCGCCGGCCACGAGGGCTACATCACCGCTGGCATGTACGAGGATGGCTCGGTCGGGGAGATCTTCCTGACCGACATCGGCAAGGAGGGCTCGACGCTGCGCGGCATGATGAACTCGTTCGCGACCGCCATCTCGATCGCCCTGCAGTACGGCGTGCCGCTGGAGACGCTCGTGCGCAAGTTCAGCTATATGCGCTTCGAGCCCGAGGGGATCACCGGCAACCCGGAGATCCCGTTCGCCAAGTCGATGCCCGACTACATCATGCGCTGGCTGGCCTCGCGCTTCCTGGACGCCGACGCCCAGGAGGAGCTCGGCATCCTCACGCCGGAGGTTCGCGCGCGCAAGGCCGCACAGGAGACCGCACAGTCGGTCATCGCCTCCGACACGGCCAGTCCGGGCAACGGCGGCAACGGATCGCCGGGCCCCTCCCCTCAGGCCTCCGCCGTGGACGGCGGCCAGGGCACCCCCGCCGCAGCCTCGCTCACGGACTCCCCGCCGGTCGTCCCGGCGCGGCTGCAGGGACTCGACCTCGGGCCGGCGTGCAGCCAGTGCGGAGGCATGATGCAGCGCACGGGCTCCTGCTACACGTGCAGCAGTTGCGGAAACAACACCGGCTGCGGCTGATTGTAGAGGGTCATTCCAGTGTCCTGGGTTTGGTCACGGAATGTCCAAGGTTGGTCATGAGATGTCAGATCGGGCGCGACGTCAGGCCCGGTCTGTCTGCAGGCGCTGACGGCTGAAGGCGGCAGCAGGTAAGTACCTGGAGCCCAAGTACGTCGCCGTCAGCCTGTAGGGGGATAGGCGGTAAGGGGCGGGGAAACCGAACACCGCGACTCCTCCTTTTCGTCGAGGCTGTCGCACAAACAGCGGCAACTTTGAGCGACACCCACCGTTCCGAGCGAGCGTGAGGACAGCACCAGCTTGGACGCCCTCTCGTCCGCGGATGCGAGCGGGTCAGCGGACGCCGCTGCAACCACGTCGCATACGCCTCCAGAGCGCACCAGGTCAGGGCCCTCTTGGGGGCCGACCTAGTAGGCTCGCCAGTCGGGGGCGCACGAGCGTCCGTCGAGCGGAGACGTGCCGAAGGGGGCAGGCGGGATGAGGCGAGTGAGACTCCGAGGCGTGAACGCGCTTGCGCTGACGGCGTGCGCTGTGCTGACGTCCGCATCTGTCACCGACGCTGCGGGTGTCGCGCACACTGCGGAGCAGCGTGGGGTGACCTGCCAGCGAAAGCACGGCCACACGATCTTGCACCACGGCACCGTGCGCGCCTTCAAGAGCTCGGGCACGGTGTTCGGCTGCGTGGATGGGAGCACGCGCGCCTGGCCGCTGTGGGGGTCGGGCGACATCCCGTATGAAATCGAAAGTGGCTTGATTCTGCAGGTGTCCGGCCGCTTCGTCGCGTTCGAAATCCAAACAACCGTCAAAGGCAGCAACCACTGGTTGATCGAAGTGAGGGACCTTCGCAGCGGCACCGGCTACCAGGTCGCCTTCTGGGAACAGTCGCTGCCGTTCGACGAACCTCCCTCGCCCGCGAAGTCGCCGGTGCTGGCGCTCGTGCTCGGGCCGGACGGCCGCACGGTCTACCTCGAAGAAGTGTTCGACGCGAACGTCGCGCCGAGCGCCAGCGAACCGTTTCCCACGCGCCAGGTGCTCGTGCTGTTGGGCTTCCACCACTTCCACCGCCGGCTCGCCATCAGCACGCCGGGCGGGATCGTGCCGGGGTCGGTCGCGTACAACGGCCACACGGTGACGTGGACGCAGAGCGGCTCCGATGAGTCCGCCACCGTGTGAGCTGTGGGCGGCGTCCGCGTGGCTCGGGTCGGCGAGGTCGGCGCTGCGTGAAACAGCGAGACGTGGCGGCTAGTGAGCGCTGGCATCCGAGGGATTATCGCCCACCCGTAACCGGCCGGTGGTGGATCTGCTGTGAGTGGTGCTTTCGCCCATGAGTGAGCGTCTCGGTGGACGCCGCTCAGGCTTACGCAGGAGCGACAGCGTGTGATGCGCGAAAGGTGTGCGCTCATCGCCGATGTGAAGCCATTTGGTACACCGCCAGCCATTTAGATTTTCTGCGAGGGTCGCTCGGCGCGGTCCCTACAGGACCCGCACGCGTATCTGGCCGCCCCTCGAAAAAAGAAGTTCCAGCGCTTCGCCCCCGGCGATGGCGGGCGCTAGCGCCCGTCGGTGGCGCTTCGCTGGTAGTCTGGCCCGCGGACACTGTTCCGCTGGCTCTGGGCGGGGTGTACCGCACGGCAATTGATGCGTGAACGGGAGCGTGCGCAATGCGAGGTCGGATCACCGGTTCGGGGCTAATGGGGCCTCTGATGTTCTGCGTGCTGGTACTGACGGTGTCGATGATGACCGCCCTCGCTCCCTCGGCGAGTGCGTTCCCCTACAACAACGCGATCGAGGGCGTCAACTATGGACTGCAGGCCAGAGCTGAGGCGCAGTCCAGGGCGCTTGCGAAACTGCTCGGCTACTCGCTCTCCGGGCTGCGTCTGGAGGTCGGCTGGGCGCGCTACGAGAAAGAAGTACCCAACGCCCTCACCGGGACGAACGCGTATCTGAATGGGCCGGTTGTGGACTCCGGGACGGTCTACGAATCCGGGGCGGTCTGTCAGATCGCGCTCAACAAACGATTCTTCGAGTCGATCAGAGACGCCGAGGAGCAGAACGAGGTCCTGGCGCACGAGGTCTTTCACTGCTTCGAGTTCGAGGTCGGCCCTGACGCCCACAGCGACGACGACTGGATCCTGGAGGGACTGGCGCGCTGGGCCGACCTCACGCTCTACCCCTACACGCACTTCGCGCCCGCTCTGAAGGATCTCAGCGCGTACTACTCCTCGCCCCAGACCTCCCTCTTCAAGCGCTCTGACCCCCCGTCACGGGGCTACGACGCCGTGGGATTCTGGGCGCATGTGCAGGACATGACAGGGGATCTGTGGCATCGGGTCTGGGATGTGGTGTCCGCCGGCACGTACAAACGCGACCAGGCTGCGCTGAATGCAGCGCTCCCGCACAACATGGAAACCGAGTTCCTCGACACGTGGGGGTCGAGCGCCTTCGACCTGTCCTCGGGCTCGACCCCGGACTGGCGGATGCGCAGCCCGCTCGATGGCCGCGACTACCCCACCTCCCACAGACCCACCTCGGTCGATTCCTCGAGCACGTTCACGCTGAAGCCATGGAGCACGGCCCAGCTGGAGATCGGGCCTGGCTCATCCGGGCCGCTGATCGAGATCCACCTCGACCAGTCGGTGGGCGCACGTTTCGGCGTGAGCAAGAACTACGTCGACTCCGATATCACGTCCAGGATCTTCTGCAGCGCCGCCGACAGGTCCAAGTGCGAGTGCCCGCCCGAATGGTCGGGCCATGTGCCGTGGACGCCGCTACCCAGCGAGCCCTACCTCGGCGCTGCCGCCGATGCGATCGGGGGCAGCGTCGTGACCACCTACCTCACGCCGGAGAACAGCGGCTACTGCCAACCACCGAAACACGAGACGTGCGGCGGGGATCTTATCCACCTGAGGCCGCAGAGCACCGTCTATTGCGAGCTGGGGACGCCGCCTGCGCTGCTGGGTCCCCGCTCCTGCAAGAACCTGCTGCCGGGCTACAATCCCGTGCTGGAAGGCGAATTCAAGAGCCTCCTCGCCGAGCATGAACTGGAACCGCCGCCGACCGAAACCGACGTGGACGGCAACTACAACTCGTTCTGCTTCTTCGAGGGCTACAAAGGGTCCGTCGAGGATCTGATCCCCACAGGGGGCGAAACGCCGGAAAAGGTGTTCGTCGGTGTGATCGCCATCGGCACCTACACGGAGAGGACGACAAGCGAGGCCGTAGCGCAGCAGGACTTCAAGATCAGGGCAGATGGCGTGGTGGGCGGCGCGCCGGCCGGGGTAGGGGAAGAATCGAAGCTGGCCATGACCGCGCAAGAACCGAATCCAATGTACGGATATGAGGAATGCGGCAGCACGGCGGTGGTGCGCGTGAAGAACGTGATCGCTGGGTTTGGAATCAGCGGGGTGGCCGAAGAAGCCTGCGGCGCCGCCGCGCGGGATCTTCTCGCCGCGGTTGCCGCCGAGCTGTGAGCCCACCAACGAGGGCGCGCCCGCCTCGAGGTCTGCGCCAAATTGTGTGCTCGCTTCGAAGGAACCGTTGGAGCACCTCAATCCCGAGGACGTCCCCGGCGAGGAGAGCTGCCTCTCGCTCGTCTGGGCCGTGCTCGACCTCCAGATCAACAACACCTGCAACGGGGTCAAGCTCTCCGACATCGACCGCAAGAAGCTCTACCGACTTCGCCACGAGCCGGCGGAACCAGAGGCCGAGGAGAAGGAGGTGGTTGTCGCTTAGACTGACCTCAAGGGAGCCCAAGCCGCGGCGAAGTTACAGCAGCTTTGGGACGCGACCGGCGTAGCGCGCGCTCTCGCTCGCTCGCAAGAGCAGCTGCTGGGAGCGCGGAGGTCGCCGTCGAGCTCGCGTGTGGTCAGATCGCGATTGCTGCTGAGAGAGCGCGCTAACGGACGATGACGAAGCTAAGCGTCACGGGCTTGGAGCGCCCGCCGGTGTCGCTGGCCCCGAGGACCGCATCGTAGGCGCCCGCGGACAGTGCGCGGTGGCCGATGTGCCCGCTGAAGGGGACGCTGTCGGCTCCCTCGGGCTCGCTCGAGCGAGTCAGTGTGCCGAGGGCGAGCGTGCGCGTGCAGTGCTTGGCGTGCGCTCGCTTGAGCTTGGCGCTCGGCGCCAGACAGCTGCGGCCGTGGCGCAGTCCCGCCGCGGAACGCGTGATCGTGATCTGCAGCTTGGCGGCCGCAGACAGCGTGAAGCGGACACTCGTCCCCAGCGGGGCCTTCCTGGCTGAGATCGCAGTGGCCTGCTTTGCGACGCGAAAACGCTTGTTGGTCAGCCTCGCGGCGGTGATCGTCGGCGCAGGTGTCGGCACGGATGTCGTCAGCGGCAGCGTCGTGAACGTCCGGTCGGCACCGAACGCCGTGCCATCTGGATTGCTGGCGACCTCTCGGAAGTGGATGACGGTGTTCGGCGGGAGATTCGCGAGCGCGGCCGTAACTGCCTCGCTCACAGTATTCGCGGCGAGAGGATACGCCGCGGTCTGCGACCCGTAGGCGGTGCTGGTGCCCCATTGGAAGAGGACCGTGCCAGCGATTACATCCGGGTTTGAGGCCGTCCCGGCCAGCGTCGCCGCGGTTAGGCCAACAGCGCTCGCTGAGCCCGTGTGCGCGCTCGGAGGTGCAAGCTCGTAGGCGCCGATGTCGCACGCGGCGCCCTGGGGGCGCACGACGCCGCGCTGGTCGGTCGCCGGGCAGCCTTCGTTGATGCCGTGGTCGATCGCCGGGCTGCCGGCGAGCAGTGCCATCGTGTTGGTCGGGCCGCCGTTGTTGGCGAGCGGGGCGAGTAATGGGTTCGCTTTGCTGATACCCCCGTGGGCAGCAAATTCGCATTCGCTGCCGTTCTCGAGATTGGGTCCGGTCGACGTCACGGCCGTCTCGCAGTTGTCGACGACGACTTCTTCATTGGATGTGTTGCCCGCGAGATTGTCGGCGATGATCGTGTTCTTCACGGGGTTTGCGGTGCCAAATATCGCTCCACCACAGCCATGGCCGTTGAAGCACTTGTTGCCAGCGATCGTGTCGTTGGTCAGCGTCAGCGAGTTGTTGTTCTGCAGGCCGCCCCCGTCGCCGTTGTGTTCGTGATCGCCGCCGTGGTTGCCGGCGATCGTGCTGTTGGTGATCACGGTCGTGCCGGCGAGGTAGAGGCCGCCGCCGTTGTAGGCCACGTTGTCGGCGATCGTGCTCGCGTTGATCATCAGGGTAGTGCCGCTTCTCGCTTCGATGCCGCCCCCGTCGCCAATCTGTTTGACCGTGTTCCCGCTCACGCTCACGTGCGACAGGGCGACCGACGAGCTGCCTTCGATGTCGATACCCGCACCGTCTTCCGGGACTTCCTTGGCCCCGGTGATCGTCACGCCGGAGATCGCCACAGTGCCCGCGGTGATCTCGAACACGCGATGCGCGCCGCCCATGGCGTCGATCACGGTGTTACGGGCGCCCGCGCCGGTGATCGTAAGGCTCTTGGCGATCACCAGCTCAGCACTCGTCACGGCGTAGTGGCTTGCGCTCGCCGGCAACACGATCGTGTCCCCGGGACTTGCTTCGGCGATCGCCTGGCGCAGCGAGCCAGCGCCCGAGTCGTTCGTGTTCGCGACCGTGATCGTAGCCGCCGAGGCAGAGGCTCGCGGCAGCACCCGCCAGCGCCAGGGCGATGAAACCGCCGAGCAAAGCCGACTTCCAGGAGCCCCCCTTCATCGACAAGGGAGTCTAACGCGCTGTCGCCAACATGCACCTAAAGCGCGGTGAAGCAAGCGCCGCCTGCACCGGCCGCTGCATGTGCAACAGCAGATCAGCCTCGTCCGGGCCGTGCTCGCCAACAACCGGGGATGGGCCAGCCAAACCAGCGCAGTCGACTCCGAGCGTGTGCTGGCGCTCGAAGTCGCAGCGAGGCCCCTCCCGGGCGCTGATCCGAGGCGTGCCCGGGTGCTCGCGCTGCTGGCCGAAGAGCTTCACTTCGCCGGCGACCCGGCGCGGTGCCGCGCGCTCGCCACGGAAGCGATCGAGATGGCCCGTGCCGCTGGCGATCCCTCTGCACTGGCGCACACGCTCAACAGCGCGTTTTGGGCCATCCTTGTGCCCGAAACGCTTCAGGAGCGCAAGCGGCTGGCCGACGAGCTGGTCGAGCTCGCGGAGCGTCTGGACGACCTATCGTTGAGCTGGCGGGTGGGCGCGGGAAGGGAGCTCGTCGGTCTGGAGACCGGGGATCGCTCGCAGGTCGAATCCGGCCTTGCGGCCATGAGAGCGGTGGCTGCCGCCTTGCCGGATCCCTGGCTCGGCCACCGTCAACTGGTGTGTGACTCCAGCTGGGCATTTGCTCAGGGTGAACTTCAGACAGCTGAGGAGTACGCGATCCAGGCGTACGCGGCTGGCACGGCATCCGGCCAACCCGACGCTGTCATGTTGTTTGGTCTTTCGCTGTTCCAGCTTCGCTATTTCCAGGGCCGGCTCGGAGAGCTCGTCGAGCAGTCGGTGCGGGTCGCCGGCGACCAGGACAACCGCTCGTTGTGGCGGGCCACTGCGGCGCTCGCCCTGGTCGAGAGTGGCCGGGCGGATGAGACACGTAAGCTGGCGCTCGCCGAGGACTTCCGGAGCGTACCGAGGGACATCTTGTGGTTGGGGGCCATGTTCTTCTGGGCCGATGCCTGCTCCCGTCTAGGCCTGCAAGATCGCGCGGACGAGCTCTACGAGCTCTTGTCGCCCTTCCCCGACCAGCTCGTCACAGCGGGCGCCGTCGTCGTGGAGGGGTCGATCCCTTGGGCGCTCGGTACGCTCGCCACGACCCTGGAGCGCTACGAGCAGGCCGAGGGTCACTTCGCCACCGCCGCGGAGATCGAGCAGCGGTTCGGTGCGCCGCTGCTCCTCGCCCGCACACGCGCCGGCTGGGCCCACGCGCTCATTGCCCACGGCCGGCCCGAGGACGGCGACCGCGCACAGCAGCTTCTCGAGCAGGCCGAGGACGCGTCCGTCCGCCTCGGCGCAGAGCTTGTGGCTGGGGAAGTCGCGAAGGGCCGCGCCGCCCTCGCAGCGATCAGCGGGTAGCCGGCACCACTGTCGGTTTCGCGCGAAAGGAGGCGTCTCGCCTGGCGCTGGTCGCGTCCCAGGAGTGCTGTAAATAGCTGCGGGAGCTGTCGAGGTGACGGCGTAGGTTCCCTCATGTCCGGCAAAGACGATGAAGGAGGCCTACGCCGTGAGACGTACCGTACCGCCGTCGGCGGAGATCGAAGACCAGATTGACCAGCTACTCGCCGTGGGGGTGGGCGAGAACCCGCGCGAGGCGCTGTCAGAGCTCGCGAAGCTCGGTGCCCGGCTGATCATTCAGCGGGCTGTGGAGGATGAGTTCGAGGCGTGGCTGGGTCGTGCTCGCTATGAGCGCCGGCCTGAGTATCAGCGCGGGCTGCGTAACTACGACAGCGGCCTGCGCGATGGGTTTCGCCCGCGCAGGGTGCAGACCGCGGAGGGCGAGCTCTCGGTTGAGATCCCGCAGGTCCGCGAGGCTGCCGAGCCGTTCGTCTCTGCGCTATTCCCGCACTCGACGAAGCTGCTTCGCACCCGGCCGCTGGAGGCGATGGTTGTTGGCGCGTTCGTCCGCGGCCTGTCGATGCGAGACGTCGAATCGCTCTGCGAGGAGGCAGGGCTCGGCAAGCTCTCGAAGTCGACCGCGTCAAGGATCTGCGGGGAGTTGCGCGAGCGCTTCGAGGCGTTCAAGCGCCGCGACCTCTATGGGGTCAGGCTGGTGGCGCTGTTCCTCGACGCGATCTTCCTGAACGTCAGGTCGAAGGGTCCGAAGGAGGGCGTCCTTTGCGCCTGGGGCTTTAGCGAGCAGGGCGAGCGGGTCCTCGTCGGGGTGTGCCTTGGGATGCGTGAGTCGCACGAGGACTGGCTCGCTCTCGCGAGGGATCTGATCGCCCGTGGGCTGGGGGCGCCGATGCTCGTCGTCGCCGACGGCGCCCCCGGACTGATCAAGGCGGTCGAGCAGTGCTGGCCTTCCTCGGATCGCCAGCATTGCTCCGTGCACCGGGCGCGCAACCTGATCGCGAAGCTGCCCGAACAAGAGCGCGAGCGGGTACGCCGGGCCTATTGGAAGGCGCTCGACGAGGCCAAGGACGAGCGCGACGGAACCGACCGGCTCACGGCCCTCGTCGCCGAGCTCGAGCGGGCCGGCTATGCCTCGGCCGCGAGATGCCTCGCGGATGATCTCGATGCGCTCGTCGTCCATCTGCGCTACCCGCTGCGCCACCGCAAGCGCTGGCGATCGACCAACCTCCTCGAGCGGACGCTCGGCGAGGTGAAGCGCAGGACGAAGGTGATCGGAAGATTCCCCGGCGAGGAGAGCTGCCTCTCCCTCGTCTGGGCCGTGCTCGACCTCCAGATCAACAACACCTGCAACGGGCTCAAGCTCTCCGAGATCGACCGCCAAAAGCTCTACCGGCTCCGCCACCAGTCCACGGAAACAGACGCCGAGCACAAGGAGGTCGCCGCCGCCTAAACTAACCCCAAGGGAACCAAAGCCGCGGCGAATTTCCAGCAGCTTTGGGACGCGACCCCTGGCGCTCATCAGGCGCCTCCCTTGGACGAGCACCAGGCGTCTCGGCGCAGCCGATCGCTTCTGCTTCGCCATGGCGAAGCAGAAGCGATCGCGTCGTCGGCCTTGGCGCCTGCTCGTCGTCCATTCCGGTCGTCTGCCTTGCTGTGGCACGGACGCCCGCTCAGGTTCGCAAAGCGTTGGCGACAGTGCGTGGGTGATACTTCCCTGCCTGATGTCCGAGGAGTCCACGGCCCCCGACCTGGTTGAGCTTGTGCGCAGGGCGGTTGAGGCTGCGAATCGCCGTGATCTCGACACGGTGGCCAGCAGCTTCGCCGAAGATGCGATCTTCGACGGGAGGGCGTTGGGGGACCACTTCGAGGGGCGGGCGGCCATTCGCAGCTTCCTTGAGGACTGGTTTGGCACGTACGAGGAGCTGGAGTTCGGGCTTGAAGAAGTCCGCGATCTCGGCAATGGGGTTGCGTTTGCCGTGGTCGTTCAGAACGGTCGTCCGGCTGGCAGCGCCGGTCACCTTCGACAACGCGAGGGATGGGTCTTCGTCTGGGTGCGAGGCTTGATGGCACGCCTTAGGACCTCCGAGGTCGATGAGGCTCGTGCTGCCGCCGAACGCCTCGCCCAGGAACGGGCGTAGGCGATGTCGGCGGAGAACGTGGAGATCGTCAAGCGGACAATCGACGCCTACAACCGGCGCGACCTCGACGCGCTGCGGCCGCTCAACGATCCCGACGTAAAGATCGACTGGTCCGCTTCTCGGGGGGTTGAGGCGGGCGAGTACGAAGGGATCGACGCTGCCCTGCGCTTCCTTCAAAGCTGGTTCGACGCCTTCGAGGAGATCCATATCGAGCCGGAGTCCTTCATGGACGCTGGTGAGTCGGTGATGGTCCCAAACGTAACTCGTTTCCGAGGTCGGGAAGGCATCGAGGTTGCTGGGCGAAGCGCGTTTGTGTTCACGTTTCGCGATGGTCGAGTTGTCCGCGTCCGCCTTTATCAGGAGGCGCACGAAGCCTTCAAAGCGGCAGGGCTGGCGGGGTAGGCGATGTCGCAGGAGAACGTGGAGATCGTCAAGCGAGCGGCCGACGCCGTCAACGAGCGGGATGTCGAGACTTTTATGGCGCTCACAACCCCGGACTTTGAGTGGTTCCCGGCGATGGACCGGCTGATCGAGGGCCGCAGCTACCGGGGAGACGAAGGCATCGAGGCGTACTTTGAGGTCCTCTCCGGCGCATGGGAGGAGTTCCAATTGTTCCCTGACGAGTTTCGCGATCTCGGTGACCGCGTGCTTTGGCTCGGACGGGCGGAGGGACGCGGACGGAGCAGCGGCGTCCGGGTCGATACGCCGCTAGGGACAGTCGTCGAGTTTCGCGACGGCAAGATGTCGCGCATCCGCGCATATCTCGATCACGCCGAGGCGTTGCGGGCAGCGGGCGTCACGGAGTAGGGGTCAGATGCCGGTGTCCGGTGTGAGGCCGAGGTTGGCGAACCGCTGACACGAGTGCTTTCCGTGCGGATGCGAGCGTCCCGCTACGCCTCGGTCTGGCTTGCGCTCAGGACGATCTCCGAGCGCCCCGATCGACGACCGTCAGACGCCTGCTTACGCCAGGCAATGCAGAACTGTTCGGCGTCCCACACCTCGCTCCGTGGACGCGTCCGACCCGAGCGTCCGAGGAGCACTGATCGTCGGTTGGCCGCGCGACTGGTCGGCGGCGCGTCGAGAGGGGTCGCTTGTCGGGGCTAGGCCGAGTCGCCCGGGCTAGTTGGACCGGTCTGGACCGCTCGACCGTGACCGTCGTCGGAGTCGCGCTGCGCTACGCTGGCGCGCGGGGGACTTGTGCAACAACCGAAGACCCAGTACGCGCGCAACGGCGACGTCAACATCGCCTACCAGGTCGTTGGCGACGGGCCGATCGAGCTGGCGATCGTGCCCGGGTTCATCTCGCACGTCGACCTGTGGTGGACGATCCCCGAGACCACGGCGTTCATTCGGCGGCTTGCGAGCTTTTGCCGCCTGATCCTCTTCGACAAGCGCGGCACGGGTTTATCGGACCCGGTTGCGGGCCTGTCTTCGCTTGAGGAACGCATGGAGGACCTCCACGCCGTGCTCGATGCAGCGGGTTCCGAGCGCCCCGCGCTGTTGGGCGTGTCGGAGGGCGGCCCGATGAGCGTTCTGTTCGCGGCCACCTATCCCGACCGGGCCGCCGCGCTAGCGCTGTATGGAACATGGGCGACTGTAAATCCCGACCAGCTCCCCCCGGGAGCTCGCCGAGCGGATGGAGCGCGAGCTCGCCGAGCTGACCGCGATCATCGATGAACACTGGGGAGAGGGGCTCGCGATCGAGTGGTTCGCCCCCAACCTCGCGGGCAGCCCAACGATGCGTCGCACGTGGGGGCTGTTCGAGCGCGCGGCTGCGAGTCCGGGGATGGTCTCCGCGCTGCTGCGCTCCTATCTCGAGATCGACGTCACCGACGTCCTGTCCACCTTGCGGGTCCCGACGCTCGTGCTCAACCGCAGGGACGACACGGCCGTCCCCGTGGAGCTGGCGCGCACGTTAGCCAGCCTGATTCCCGAGGCGCGCTACGTCGAGCTAGAGGGAAACGACCATATCCCCTGGTTTGGCGACGCCGACGCACTGCTAGATGAGATCGAAGAGTTCCTCACCGGGTGCCGTCACGCGTCCGAGCCGGATCGTGCGCTGGCGACGGTGCTCTTCACCGACATCGCGGGCTCGACCGAGCGCGCTGCAGTGCTCGGCGACCGCCGCTGGCGCGAGTTGCTCGAGCGCCACCAGACGCTCGTGCGCGAGCGGCTGGCCGCCTACGACGGCCGTGAGGTCAAGACGATGGGTGATGGCTTTCTCGCTACGTTTGACGGCCCCGCCAAGGCGATTCGCTGCGCCTGCGCGATCGTCGAGCGCTCCTCGTCGGAGGGAGTCGAGGTTCGGGCGGGGGTGCACACCGGTGAGTGCGAGCTGATCGGTGAGGACGTAGGTGGCATGGCGGTTCACATTGGCGCGCGCGTGGCGGCGCAGGCAGCGCCGAGCGAGGTGCTCGTCTCGAGCACGGTCAAGGATCTCGTCGTGGGCTCGGGGTTCGAGTTCGCCGACCGCGGCACCCACGAGTTGAAGGGCGTGCCCGGCGACTGGCGGCTGCTCGCAGTGGCCGATCACCGCCCGACGTCTTCGCGCCCGGCGCTTGGACCGCGTGACCACGTGGCCCCGAACGCAGCGATGCGACAGCGGGGCGATCGGGCGATGCTGCGCCTTGCACGTCGCGCGCCCGCCGCGATGCGCCTGGCGTCGCGAGCCGCACGGCGGCGAGCCGCACACGAGCTCGCCGGCTAGACCCCTCTCACGACAAACCCTGACCTGATGACACTGCGGTCGAGCCTGTCTAACAATGCGCGGGCCACTGTCGCAATCGGGGTGAAAGTAGTCGTCTCCGCCGAGCCGCCGCTGGCTCCCGCCTAGGATGAATCTCAGGCGTCTCGTCGGCCGGGACCGCGCGCCTGCTTTCAACGCGAAGCAGTAACCCAACGCCGCTCGCCCCAGCGACCAACCCGTCCACAGAGGCAACGCACGGCGGCGAGCACTGAGCCCCCGCGGCGTGTCGCCGCGCGGCGGCCGCCGGCAGGGACGAGAACACCCGCGGTCAGGGGGACGTCGAGCGCCAGGCGACGCGTCCGGCGCCGGCGATGCAGCCCACCACAACCACCAACCCCGGCGACCCCCGTCAACACGCCACCCCCACACCCCGCGACCGGGCCAGCAGGAGCTTGCACTCGGCGGCGTTTGGGCGCTACCGTAGGACGGAACTCAGTTGGGACATTGGAATGACCAACTTTGGACAATCCGATGACCCTCTACAGCTGATCAGGTCGGCAGGTCGACGTGCGACCCGGCGGCGGCGTATTCGCCGAGCGCCGTGCGCGAATCGTCGCGGCCGAGAATGCTGATGAAGACGGCGGCGAAGGCGATGCCGAAGACGAGCGCCTCGATGAAGCACATGCTCGCGCCGGCGAGATGCTGGTCGTTGATGGCCGACAGGCCAAAGGCGCGGGGTGCGCTGGCGTAGAGCGGGTACTCGGTGGCCGACAGCCACGTCAACGGCAGGCACACGCACGCGCTGGCCAGACGTGTGAAGCCCAGCAGCGCCAGCCGCTGGCCGTTGGGGCGCAGGCGCGCGCGCGGAAGCGGATCGATGATCAGCCACCACATCGCCAGGCCCGTGTAGAAGAGCGTCGCGTGCTCGAGGGCGTGCACGACCTGGTGCTGGGCGGCGTAGTCGAACACGCTCGGGATCGCCCATACCCACGTGGCCAGCGCCCATAGCGGAACCGCCAGCCACGGCGACGTGACGCGCGCGAGCACGCGACCGGATCTGCCGCCCGCGGGCGCCACCGCCAGCAGCGCCTCACGCGACAGGCCGAGCGGCAGGATCGGCGAGCGCAGGCCGAGTATGAGCAGCGCCGGCGCGATGTCAGACAGGAGGACGTGCTGCATCATGTGCGCCGACAGCAGGTAGCGGTCGCCGATGGGGTCGAGCGGCGAGAGCAGCGCGACCGCCAGCGTCAACAGGCCGGCCGCGTAGGGCACCCAGTGGCCGGCGTTGGGCGCAGACGTCGAGGAGCGGGCGGCGGCGCGGCGATACACGCGCGCGTAGGCCACGGCCGCGGCCAGCAGCGCGATGACCACGACCGGCTGGAAGGTCCACGAGCCCCAGCCCGGATAGGAGGTCATCCGATCCTCCCGTGAGCGCGACGTCGGGTGGTGCGGCGGTTGGCCTGCGGAGCGCCGGTCATGCTTGGCGGCATCCTATCGATCGGGCTGTGGTGTCGCAATCGCCCCCACTCGACTCGGCCGCGCCCTGGGAGCCGGTCCCGCAGGACGCGCTGACGCGGTATCCGCGCTCGCGCAACGCCTGAGCGCGCGCTCGCGCAGCCACGTCAGCGAACGCGGCCGGCCGCAGCGCTCGCGCCAGCCCTCCAGCATGCTCTCCAGCCGCTCGCGGCCGTCGACCCTCGCCAGCACCTCGACCTGCCCTCCGCCATCGCCGGCCGGCCCCAGGCGCACGAGGTACAGCTCGCCCGTGTCGCTGACCCACGCGGCGCGGTGCAGCGGGCTATCGATGTCCTCACGCCACCACAGCCCCACGTCGAGCTCGCGCGAGTTGATGCGGCGCTCATCGGCGTTGTAGAAGCGCGCCAGCGAGTTGTAGCTCTCGCGCGGTGGGGCCTCGCCTGCGAGGTCTGTTCGTCGCATACGGCAACACCAGCTTTCGAGGAGGAGAGTTCGTCGGAAGCCTCCTGCCCGCGCCTAAACGGCGGGTTACCCGGTCGTAAGGATTGACGAGAATCGCGCCGCACGGATGGCGGCAGCCATATGTCACCGGCCCACGGCGGGCCGGTGACACCGGCGCTTGCCGCGGCGGATCAGCCGTTGAGGCGCTTCTTCAGCGCGCTCGCCGCGGAGAATTTCGCCGCCTTGGAGGCGGCGATGTGGATCGTCTGGCCCGTCGAGGGGTTGCGCCCCTGGCGAGCGGCCCGGTGGCTGACGCTGAACTTGCCGAAGCCGGCAAGTGCGACCTCACCTCCGGCGGCCAGCTCGTCGGTGACCACATCGATCGCCGCCTCTACCACCTGCCGTGCCTGGCTGGCGGCCAGTCCAGTGCGTCCCGCGACCTGCTCGGCCAGCTCGTTCTTGGTCATGCCACTCCCTTCTCGAGTGTCTTTGCTGTCAGCAGGCTAACCGCTGGTGAGGACGGCCAGATACGCAGGCACCGTGCGCTCACAGCGAAGAAGCCCTAATTTCCGGGGAACTTAAGCGGCGCAACCCGCCTCAACGGCCTTTCGACGGGCTGTTCGGCTGTCTTCCTGGCCCTGAAGGGCGCGAGCGAGCCGGCCGCGCAAGCCGCCCACAGGACGCCCAGCCAGGCGCCGCAGGCGAGGGCCACGTGGATCCAGACGAGCTCGGTGGGCAGGTGCGTCTCGTACTGATCCAGCCCCACGGCCCCCTGCAGCGCCAGTAGCACGCACAGCACCGTCAGCGGCCGCTGCACGGCAGGCCCGGCCTCGCCCCGACGCGCAAGCCACCACACGAACACGGCGGCCAGGCTGAACACGAGGGCGATCTCGGCGTGGCGATGGATGACGAAGTCCATCGTGCCCCGCCCATCGAAGCTCAGGCGGTTGATCTTCTGGCCGGGCGCGCCGCCTGCGTGCGGACCGGCCGCGGTGGCGGCGGTCCCGGCGAAGATCGTCAGGGCGCCGAGCGCCAACAGCGCCCACAGCGCCCGGACCAGCGTGCGATCGCTGGCAGCTCCCGCCGCGGCGCCCTGCGCCGCATCTCCGCGCTGGCGCCGCTCCCGCGGCTCGTGCGACGCCCGCCAGACGAGCACCACGGCGGCGACGAGGATCAGCATCGACAGGGCGAAGTGGCCCATCACCCAGCCGTAGTCGAGCTGGCCCTTGACGGTGAAGCCGCCGAGCACCGCCTGAGCGACCACGCCCAGGGGCAGCAGCGCCCCCAGCCACGCCAGGTCGCGCCGGTAGGGGCGGCGGCGGACAGCCGCCAGCCACGCGGCTCCGGCGGCGATCGACACCGGCGCTGTGATCAGCCGGTTGGAGAACTCGATCAGCGCGTGCGTCTTCAGCGGCGGGTAGACGTTCCCGTAGCACTTCGGCCAGGTGGGGCAGCCGAGGCCGGATCCCGTGAGCCGCACGGCGGCTCCGGTCAGGACGATCAGCGTGAGCGCGCCAAGCGCCACGTAGGCGAAGCGCACGTACTGCTCGGGGGTGACCGTGTAGCCGTTGGTGTGCTCGCGCAGGCGGTCGAGACGGGTGGACATCGGCGTTAAGGATGCCATTGAAACGGCAGTTCGGCGGCGATCTCGCTCAGCCGGGGCGCCGCTGCGTCGCGCTCGGAGACCGTCAGCTCCTCCGCCGGGAGCGGCCACGCGATGCCGAGCTCGGGGTCATCCCAGGCGATTGACCGCTCGAGCTCCGGGTCGTAGTAGGCGCTCTGCTTGTACAGCACGTCCGCGACCTCGCTGAGCACGCAGAAGCCGTGCGCGAAGCCGACCGGCACGTACAGCTCGCGCATGCTCTGCTCGTCCAGTTCCACCGCCTCCCAGCGCCCGTAGGTGGGTGAGCCCCTGCGCACGTCCACGGCGACGTCCACGATGCGCCCGCGCGCGCAACGCACGAGCTTGGCCACGCCGGCGCCCACCTGGAAGTGCATGCCACGCAGCACCCCGCGCGTGGAGCGCGAGTGGTTGTCCTGGACGAACAGCTGATCCTCGGGCATCCCCGCCTCGGCGTGCCACTGGCGCCTGTAGGTCTCGCAGAAGAAGCCGCGCTCGTCGCGGCGGACCGTCGGTTCGATGACCACGAGGCCGGCAAGATGGACCGAGAGCGCGCGCACAGGCGCCAGAGGGTAGCCGTCGGGGACCACAGCGCGCGCCGGGCGTTGCTCGCGGGGTCAACGCGTCGGCTCTTCGACAGCCGCGCACATGGTCCAGAGCGGCACCATGACGTGGTCCAAAGCGATACTAAAAGGTGGTCCAAAGCGAGAGATCGACCTGCTCGCCGAGCTGTCGGCGGGCAACATCGTGGCAGTCGAGATCAAGGCCACCGCGGCGCCCAAGCCCAACGACGCCCGACACCTCGAGTGGCTGCGCGGGCAGCTTGGCGCCCGCTTCCTCGGCGGAGCCGTGCTCCATACCGGACCACGCCCATTCCGGCTCTCCGAGCGCATCTTCGCGCTCCCGATCTGCGTGCTGTGGGGATGACTATATCCTTGGCTCAACGATAGCTGTGCGTTCTAGTCATGTCTTCAAGACACCGATTGCTTGACTTCGCCCGCGAAGTCTGCAGCGCTAGCCTGAATTGCCTCATGACCACGCTCGCCGAGACATCGCTGGCCGCCGATGAGCGGGCGCTGATCGAACGGTTCGTCGAGCAACTGCGCGAGCGTCTGAAGGACGAGTTGCATGCGGTGTGGCTGTTTGGCTCTCGCGCGCGCGGCGAGCGGCCATCAAGGGAGTCCGACGTGGACCTGCTGGTGCTCGTAGATGACGCCTCATGGGACGGCCGGATGCTCGTGCGCAGGATGCTCGACGACGCCGCCAGCGAGCTCGGCCTGGACGCCCTGACGTGGTCGTTCTCCGTCCACGTCCACACCCTGGCGTGGCTGGCGGAGCGTCGTGAGATCAGATCCTTCTTCATCGCCGAGCTGGACCGCGACAAGGTCGTCTTGGGCGGTCAGGTGTGAGCCCGCGCTCGAGCGAGTTCCTGGAAGCGGCGCGGCGGCGCCTGGCGGCGGCCGAGGTGGTCGTGGAGGAGGATCCCTCCACCGCGCTGAGCGCCGCCTACTACGCAATGCTGTACGGAGCCAGAGCCGCGCTCAGTGAGCGGGACTCCTCCGCCAAGACCCACAGGGGGACGTGGCACGAGTTTCGCAGCGCGTTCGTCGAAGGCGGCAAGATAGACGCAGAGCTGGCGGCCGAGGTGCAGAAGATCCAACCCGAGCGCGAGCAGGCCGACTACGACGCCTGGTTGGCGCCGGCGGAGGAGGCACAGCGAGCGATCAAGCTGGCGCACCGCTTCATCACGGCAATCGAAAGCGCTCTTGACTGAACGCATCGGCGCCCCGATCCATCCACAGAAACCGGCGAACGCAGGCCCTTCCTGGACGCCGGGGCCGCGTGACCCACGCCTCACCGCGGGCGCCGTCCACGTGTGGCGAGCGGACCTCACGACCGTCACAGACGACCTCGGCGGGTTGCTGTGCGGGAATGAGCGCGCGCGGGCGGAGCGCTTCCTGCGCGAGCGCGATCGGAGGCTGTGGATGCGCTCACGAGCAGTGCTCAGAGCGCTGCTCGGGCGCTACCTGCAGGTGGATGCCCGCACCCTGCGCTTCAGCCCCGGCGCGCATGGCAAGCCCGCGCTGATCGACGACCGGGCGGGTTCGAGGACCACGCAGGCGTCGGTGCCCGCGTGCTCCGCGCGAATCTCGTTCAACCTGTCCCACTCCGGCAGGCTGGCCCTGTATGCCTTCGCCCCGACGGCAGCGGTCGGCGTCGACGTGGAGCTCGTCCGCCGGCCGACCGACGTGCTCGCCATCGCCAGACGCACCTTCGGCGCGGCCGAGGCGCGGCGGCTGGAGGGACTCGACCAGGCGACGCGGGAGCGGGAGTTCCTGCGGGCCTGGGTCCGCCACGAGGCGGAGCTGAAGTGCCTGGGGGTCGGAATCGGCACCGCGAGCTCGGACATCGGCGGCGCGGACACGGACATCGGCGGGCCCAGGCCGTGGATCGCCGAGCTCGAGGTCGGGCCGCGAGCAGCTGCCGCCGTGGCGGTCGAGCTGCCGCCGCGCGAGCTGTGCTGCTGGGCTTGGCCAGCCCGGGCCGGCCGGTCCGGCGGCTAGAAGATCTTCACGTCGATCGCCTGGGTGAACGTCGTGCCGCCCACCACGGCCGTCAGCGTCGTCGTGACACCGCCGTGCGCGCGAATCAGCGCCATCAGCGACGGCACAACACGAATCGGCACGTGGCCGGTCGTGTTGCCCTGGACGCTGAAGGCACCCGGGCCGATGCTGACCTGCCTGCCCCCCATGCTCAGCGTGACGACGCCACTGCATTCGGGCGTGAGCCGGCAGTAGATCGCGACCGCGACGACCCGCGAGTGGTTGATGCCGTCCGTCTGGGGGTGCACATCGATCGGCGGCAATACGGGCGGCGCATCCTTGGAGCCCCCGGGACATACATAGCGCGCGTCGGACCCCGTGCCGAGCGTCAGCTGCATCATCAGTTCCTCGTTCTGGCTGGACGCGAACCCTTCCATCGCGGCGGTGTCCGACGGGGACATGACGGCGCCGTCGCCGGTGCCGTCGTTGCTGATGAAGGAGTCGAACGACGATCGCCGCACCGAGCCGAGCACCTGGTAGGGAACGCCGTTGCGGTAGATGTTTTCGACGTACCCTCCCTCGTCGTTGAACGCGATGTAGTCGCCCTGGCTCACGCACAGGTTGATGGGTTCGTAGGTGGAGACCGTGGAGCCGCTCGCTCCGCTCTGCCCGCACACGGGGATTTCAAATCCCTGCGAGGTGAGGTTGACCGTGGCGCCCCCTTCCGGCAGGGGAGAGATGTCCTGAAAGTGGATCTGGGTCAGCGGCGGGGGTCCACCGCGAGCGGCGCGGGCGCAGCCCTCGAGGCTGACCTTCAGGATCTGCCCCGCCTTGGGCATGCTCGCCGCGCCTTTTGCCAGCGCGACGTTCCAAAGGGCGGTGTCGGCCCCGAAGTGGAACGTGTGGAAGATGCCGGTCGGTGCTTCAGGGCTGATCGGCACAGCCGTGTTGGTGCCCTGGTAGTTGAGGTTTTCGGCGGTGTTGAGCGTCGCGGGCACCGACAGCGGGCTGCCGATGACCTTGATCGCCGCGCCCGCGCTCGCCGGCGCAAGGACCGCCGGCAGGAGGCCGGCGAGCAGGGCCCCCAAGCCCAGGAGCAGCCTGGAACGCGCCTGAGCGGCGCAGCGGAGCGTGCGGATACACATAACGGAAACCATCGCCCTAGAGATCGGAAGACTCGGCCGCATTCTTAAGCGAATACACGGTCGATCGACGTATTACGTGCTCGCGTGCACGCCGGAGCGCTCGACGAGGGCGACCCGCTCCACGAACAGACCCAGCGGGCGGCGGTCAGCTGACATTCCCATCGAATGCGGCGATCGCGGATCGCGGATCCGCCACTCGAGCAGGATGTCCCCGTGATCGCCCACCGCCGCCGCCGGCAGCGGCACCTGTGCCACCCACACCCCGGCGTTGGCGCCGTCGTAGCCCAGCGACCTCACCCGGTGTCCGTTGAGGAACACCTCGACCTGCTGCCTCAGCTCCGACGGTCCGATCAACGCGGCTGCGTCGAACTCCAGTTGGAGGGCCGGCGGCACAGGTCTCCTCAAGCGCATCAGCAGCCGGGCCGGGGAGCCGACCGTCCAGCGCCCCGCGGGCTCGGCATCGCCCCAACCTCCGAACAGCATGCTCTCGTCGCAGCCCTCGCCGAGGCTCAGCGCGCTACCGACCTCATACACGCTCGGCGCTCGCACCAGCAGGCGGCGCAGGAACACGCCGACGCGCCGATCGTCGTCGTCGAGGCCGAGCAGCGCAGACGAGGTCGCGTCGGGCGTGCGCAACACGAGATCGAGGGAGCGATGGCCCGCGACCGCCTCGCGCGGAAGGATCACGGGCTCCCCACGCAGGTTCGCGCTGTGGTCGATCGCCAGCTCGCTCACGGCCCGTCCGTTCACCGACACGCCCAACCGCTGGCTGGGGCGGCCGGGAACGAGGAGCCCGTCCGCCGAGAGCTCGAGCACCAGCGATCCGCTCACCGGCTCCGTCAGCGGCAGCTCGAGCCGCGCCTGCCGGCCAGCGATCCAGCAACCGCCAGGCTCCGCGCGCCAGGTCCCGTACGCGGTATATGCCCTCGCGAGCTCAGCGTCACCGAAGTCGAGGGGCTCACCGAAGACGATCGGTCGCGAGGAGGTCTCGTTAACCCCGCGCCCCACCGCGGCCGCCATCTCCGAAGCCGGCCTGGAGGGTCCGGGCGGACCGCCCGAGAACACGTAGCGCAGATCGCCCACGCGCTCGATGCCCAGGCGCCGGCGCGCGAGCCGCAGATGCCTGGCGAGGGTGGGTCTGGTCTTCAGCGGCAGCTCGCGTC
This sequence comes from uncultured Solirubrobacteraceae bacterium, assembly GCA_963711985.1. Lineage (GTDB taxonomy): Bacteria > Actinomycetota > Thermoleophilia > Solirubrobacterales > Solirubrobacteraceae > Palsa-744. The sequence continues at coordinate 551,291 of CAVQGG010000011.1, forward strand.
GGATGTACTGCTCGTGGTAGATGATCTCCCACTGGAGCGCGCTGCGCTGTCGTGGCCGGGTGCCCTGCGCGCGGAACTCTGCACGCTCGAGCAGCAGCGGCCGCAGCGAGCCGAGCGCCAGGATGCTCCGCCGGGGAACCGGCGCGGCGGCCACTCGCCGCAGGTAGGCGAGCCCGGCCCGCAGCGCCACCGTGACCCGGCGCCTGCGCGCCTGCTCGACCAGACGGTCGTAGTCGATCGGGCCGATCGCGCCGGCGCACAGCAGCGCGGCGTCCACCACCCACCGGTAGGTGGGGATCGCGTTCCAGCGCAGGCCGTGCAGGATCACGAGCAGCAGCTCGTCGGCAGGGCACAGTGCTCGCGTGCGGACGCCGAGCAGCTCGATCGGCTCGGCCGCGGCCCAGAAGTCCTCGTCGGCTTCCGGTTGACAGGAGGCGTGCAGCACGTGCCAATGCAGGTCCAGCTGGCGGTCCAGCTGATCGCGGAAGCCGTGGCTGGGGACGAATCGCGGGGCATAGTCGGCGACGTACCAGGCGGGCACTTCGCCGACGGGCACCAGTCCCATCTCGAGCAGGACGTCGATCGCGGCGCGCGCCCGCGCGGTCGGGACGAGCACGTCGATGTCGTTCATCGGGCGCATGCCCGCGTCGAGGCGAGTGTCGGCCACGAAGGCGGCGCCCTTCAGCAGAAGGGTGGGTATCCCGGCGCGCTCGAGCGCCTGCACCATCGGGATCATCGGGGCGAGCAGCAGCTGGGTGCGCGCCCAGCTGTAGCGGTGCACGCCCTTGAACAGGCCCAGCAGCTCATCGTCGACCCCGAGGGCCAGCAGGTTCTTGCGCAGCGCCGGCAGCAGCGCCTGTGTCGCTCCGTCGAGCTCGTCGATGTCGATCTGCGAGCGCACCCGCCGCCAGGCCTGCAGCGCCCGCTCGTCGGGCATGAGCGCCGCGCGCAGCAGCAGCTCCTGCGCGGGAGAAGGCCACACGTCACGCTGGCGCGAGACCGCGCCCCAGGGCCTCTCGGGCGGCGGAGCCGATGGAGCGACCGCCGGTGCCTCGATCATCGTCCTGCCTCCGGATTCGGCCGGTGTGCCGCCCTGCGGCGGTCCAGCGAGGCCTTCAGCGCCTGGGCGAACTCGCCGATCTCGGCGCGGTTGCGCAGCGAGTTGTTCTCGCCATGCACCCGTCGCCACAGGACCTGGTCGCCCAGCGTGACCTCTCCCAGCTCGCGCTCGCGCGCCCGCAGCAGCCAGTCCAACCCCTCGGCCACGTGCGTGTCGGTGAGGAACGGTCCGACCCGTTCGAGCGCCGCGCGCCGCACGAGCATCGATGGCCGGCACGTGGCCCGGCTGGGGCTCGTTCAACGCGACCGGCATGCCTTCGACGGTCGCGGAGAAGCGACGGACGCTGCCCGAAGACCATGTCGATCTCAGGCTGGCGCACGAGCACCTGCACCCGGCAGGCGAGGCTCGCCGGCGTCAGGAGATCGTCGGCGTCCAGGAACGTCACCAGCTCGCCCGCCACCAGCTCGACGCCGCGGTTGCGGGCCGCGCCGATGCCGGCGTGCGCCTGGCGCGACGACCCGCACAGGCGGGCCGTAGCGCTCGGCGACGCGGCGCTCGCGATCCGAGGACCCATCGTCCACGACCACGACGTCGACGGGAGGGTGCTCCTGGGCCAGCACGCTGTCGAGCGCCTGTCCACCAGCCAGCGCTCGGCGTTCCACGCCGGGATCACCACTCCCACGGTCGGCTCAGCCGGCACGGTGCGCCTCGCGTTGACGCTCGGCTGTGCCGCGCAGCATCCGGAGCGTCTCGCGGCGCATCGTCGCCTGGTCGTAGGAGCCGTTGGCGCCGTGCACGCGCCAGCGCACGAGCACGTCCGCCAGCATCTCGCTCGCCAGGCCCAGGTCCTTGGCGCGCGTCAGCCAGTCCGAGTCGCAGGCGATCTCGTAGCTCGTATCGAACGTGCCCACGCTGCTCGAAGGCCTCCCGGCGCACCAGCCACGTGCTCGGCACGAAACCTCGCTTTGGCGAGGTCAGCCATGCGGGCTCGAACCAGTCGGGGCGCGGGGATGCCGGGCACGAGCGTCATCTCCATGTGGCTGCAGCACGATCGCCAGCTCGGGGCGCTCCGCCAGCACCGCCGCCTGTCGGGCGAGCTTGTGCGCTCGCCATTCGTCGTCCTGGTCGAGGAACGCGATCAGCTCGCCCTGCGCGCGGCCGACAGGCCGGCGTTGCGCGCCGCCGCCACGCCGCGGTGGGGCTCGCGCAGCACGCGCACTCCCGGGCGCGCCGCGGCGATCTCCGCGCTGCGATCGGGTGAGCCGTCGTCGACCACGATCGTCTCGATGCGGGGGTAGGTCTGCGCGAGCGACCGTGTCGAGGGCGTCGGCCGAGGAAGCGCTCGCCCCCGAACACCGGCACGATCACCGAGACGAGCGGCTCAACCAACGCTCTGACTCCCTGCTGGCGCCGCACGGAGTCGCGCAGCACCCGCAGCAGCGCCGCAAGGTTGGCGGTCGTGTCACGCGAGGTGTTGGCCGCGTGGATTCGATAGCGGAGGACCACGTGGTCGATCGACCCTGCCCGGATTCCCGCGTCCTTCATGCGCGCAAGCCAGTCGATGTCCTCGCAGTGCCTCAGCGTCTCGTCGAAGGCGCCGACGATCTCGAAGACCTCCCTGCGCGCGAGCATCGAGCCGGCCACCGCGGGGATCGGGCGGCCGGTGTAGGCGAGCGGCCAGTGCGCCGGAGGCCGCTGCCCGGGGGTGAGGAAGATCTCGGTCAGACCCAGGACGATGCCCAGCTCGGGGTGCGCGCGCAGGTGATCGACCTGACGCGACAGCGCGGTCCGCCGGCCACACGTCGTCGGCGTCGAGGATCGTCACGAACTCACCGCTCGCGTGCGCGAGCCCGGCGTTGCGCGCAGCCGCCGGACCCCGGTTTGGCTGGCGCAGCAGGCGCACCGGGTAGCTGGCGGCGATCTCGGCGGTGCGATCGCTGGAGCCATCGTCGACGACGATGACCTCGACACGGACGCCTTCCTGGCCGAGCGCGGACTCGAGCGCCTCGCCCAGGAAGGCCTCGGCCTGATAGGCCGGGACGATCACCGACACCAGCCCTCGCTCTGCGGGCACCCGCCCCGGCGCGCTCACAGGGCGAGACGCTCCCGGGCGGGCTCGGGCGCCGGATCGAGCGCCTGCTCACCCCCGGAGCAGACGTTATCGAGGACGTCGCTCGAGCGCCTGCGCCAGCTCGTCGGGGTCGTCGCCGACGTCCAGCCCAAACGCCGGCACGCGGCGCGCCACCGCGGCCAGCGAGCTGACGACCTGGCCGTCGTCGAAGGGCATCTGGAAGGTCGTGCTGGGGGCCAGGGCGAGCAGCGCCTGCGCCGGCGCTGGCGCGGCGCAGCCGCGCCCGTCCGCCGCGAATGCGGGGCAACAGCACCGCGCGGATCGGCAGCGAGCTCGCAAGCGCGTGCGGCAACAGCGCCTGCACGTCGAGCACAGCCTTCTCATCCGCAACCGGATCGGCGGAGATGCTGACGGCGCCGGCCAGCTGCGGAAAGCGCGCCAGGTGGCCGGCGTCGAGCTTGGCCGTGCCGTACATGTTCCACGCCACCGGCTCAGGGTGCGGTGTGCAGGAGCAGGTAGTCATCCGCCAGGTACGCCATCCCGGCGGTGAGCGCGGCCAGCGCGACGGTCGTCTTGCCGGAGCCTCCCGCCCCCGCGAGCAGCACCGCGCCCCGCTGCTCATCCCCCACGGCTCCCGCGTGAACCAGGTGGCGTCCCGGCCCGCTCAGCGCCCAGAAGAGCGCCGGTCGCAGCGGCGCGGCCCGCTCCCACCAGGGCAGGGTCGAGGCGTCGGGCACGCGGTAGAGGAGCTGCTCGCGCAGGGCGATCGACCAGCGTGAGCGCCCCCGAGCCGGCCTCGTGCACGGCGATCACGCGAGCGCCGTCCGGCCCGCGCAGGAGCCCGCGGGCGCCGAGGTCGACATCGCGCCAGGGAACGGGAGACGCGCCGCCGGGTGAGCGGCTCTCCTCCCACAGACCGATCGTGGCGTGGACCGGGCCGGCGTTCGCGGCCAGGCGCGGCCTGAGCGCGTCGGTCAGAGCGTCGGCCAGCGCCGGCCCGGCGAAGCGAAGTCGCACGCGACGATCCCCGAGGCAGAGCGTCACGCATCGACCTCGCCGGCGCTGTCCATCGCTCGGGCAGTGCTCGCGAGCGGCCTGCTCGAAGAAGCCCGCTAGCGCCTCCTCAGCCGGCCTTGACATGCGGCCAGCCGGCGTCTGCCTCGACGTCGTGGAGGGGGTCGACGAGCATGAACTCCTGCATGTCGGTGTACTTGTGCAGCACCGGCTCCACGAATGGACCGGCGGCTGCGCGCCCGGCCTCGCGCTCGCCCTCGCCGCGATGGGTGTCGGGCGCGAGCCCAGGCTCGGCCGGGGTGAGCAGGCCCTCCTCGAGCAGCTCGTCCACGAGCGTTCCCACGGTCCGTTCGACGAGCGCAGGGTCGGCGTCGTAGCGGGCGGTGATACGTGCCACGCGCTCACCGCTCGAGACACCCTCGACCACCAGCTGCCAGACCTCCGCGCCGACGCCGTCGAGGCTGTAGTAGGTGCCCGTGCCAAGGTGGATCAGGATCGTCTCACCGTCGATGGTCTCGTGTACGACGTGCGGAAGGTTGATGGTCAGCTCTTCGGACATCGGCGGCAGTCTAATGGGCGTCAGTCTGATGGGCGCCGCTTGGCCGAGTGTGCGCGGCGGCGAGCACACGCTCGACCGCAGCGACCGTTCCGCCCCTGTCGTCAGGGCCGTCGTGCAGCAGCACCACTGCGCCGGGCGGCGCCGAGGCGATGGCCTCGGCGATGGCCTCGGCGCCGGGAAGCGTGTAGTCGGCGGTGTCCACGTCCCACAGCATCGTGCGCATCTCCAGGCTCTCCGCCGTCGCTTCTATCGGGACGCTCGTGTAGCCGTACGGGGGACGGAACACGCTCGGTCGCACGCCGCTCGCGTCCTCGATCACGTCGCTCGTGCGGAGCAGCTGCTCGCGCACAGCGTCCAGCGGAAGCGTCCGCAGGTCCGGGTGGTCCCAGGAGTGATTGCCGATCGCGTGACCCTCCCGCACCAGCCGCGCGAGGACTCCCTGATGCCGAGCGACGCGCTCGCCGACGAGGAAGAACGTGGCTGTCACACCGTGGCGGGCGAGCACGTCGAGCAGCGCCTCGGTGTCCTCCCCCGGTCCGTCGTCGAAGGTGAGTCGAGGGGCGCCGACGGCGACGCCGCTGGGGTGGACGGGCATAGGCGCGCAAGGGTAGTCGAAGGGGCGGTGAGCCGCAGGCGGGAGGAGTCCGGCGCTCGCTGAGCGCCTCGTCGATCTGCCAGCGCAGCCCCTCTGCAAGCGCACGCACGGTCAAGGCCGGTCAAGCAGAGGCCCCGGTCATGCACCGTAACCGTTTCCTCTCGGCGTCGCCCTACATAATGTCGCCGAATGTCGCTTTCCATCTGCCTGATCACGGCGGATCCCCCCGCGCGCGTGGCGGCCGTCGTCGAGCCCCTTCAGCCCTTCGCCGACGAGGTGATCATCGCCGCCGACTCGCGCGTGGATGAGGAGACGCTGGCCGTATACGGCTCTCTCGCGGACAAGCTGTTCAGGATCGAGTTCCTCCAGCCCGAGCGGCATATGGCCTGGCTGTACGCGCAATGCCAGGGCGACTGGATCCTTCGACTCGACGGTGACGAAGTCCCAAGCCGGGCGTTCCTCAGGCGGCTGCCGGACATGCTGGCCTCGCGGCAGGCACGGCAGTTCTGGATGCACGTGGCCTGGCTGTTTCCCGACGCCGACCACGTGCTCGCGTCCATGCCATGGTCGCAGGGATTCGTCAACCGACTGGTGCGCAACGACGGCGCCTTGCGCGTTCGCGGCCTGCAGCATCTCCACGCAGAGCCGGTCACGCCGTGCGAGTACGTCGAGGAGCCCTTCTACCACCTCGATCTGCTGACGAGCAGCCTGCAGGAGCGCAGTGACAAGGCGGTGCGCTACGAGGTCACGCGTCCGGGCGTTCTGACAGCAGGCGGCGGGCGGATCAACGAGTCGTTCTACCTCCCGGAGCTGCGCCCCTCGCTCGAGCTCCAGCCGGTGCCCGAGGAGGACCGGCCGGCGATCGCGCGGGCACTCGATGCTCCGTCCGCGCGGGCACTCGACGGGTCGTCTGGGCCGAGTGCAAACCGGTCCATCGAGAACGTGCCGTTCGTCTCGCTGGAGGAGATGGATCGCATGTGGGAGGGACGCGCCGTCCGCCCGGACGCTTACCGGGCGAGCATCGAGCCACGCGAGCCGGCCCTGTCGCTGGCGCCCTCCGAGCAGGTGCGCGTCCTCTTCCGAGTGCGCAACGAAGGCAGCGAGCGCTGGCCCGCCAACCTTGACGAGAGACCGCAGATCCGGCTCTCCTATCGCTGGCTGAACCACGATGGGAGCATCCATACGCCAGAGGGGCCGCGCTCGGCCTTCCCCCGAGTGGTCGCTCCCGGCGAGCGCATCCTCGCGCCCCTGCACGTCGACGCGCCGGCGGCCGCCGGCGACTACGTGCTCGAGGTCGACGTCGTCCACGAGCACGTGCGCTGGTTCGATTGCGCCTGTCGCGTTGCTGTTCGCGTGGAGCACCCGCGGGGGCTGCCCGCGGGCGGAGTGCGACTGCGCGAGACCGCGCCTCCCCGTCTCAGGCGCTGGCGGACAGTGCGCATCCCGCCGACGATCCACCGGGTGTGGCTCGGCGAGAGGCCGATGCCGGAGGAGCACGAGCGCTTCGGCAGAACCTTCGCTCAGCATCACCCGGACTGGGAGATGCGGCTGTGGACCGACGCCGACCTGCCGGCGCTCGGCATCGGCGCGGCGGAACGCAAGCGATCCCGCGCGCACTCGGAGCTGTCGAACCTCGTGCGCTATGAGGTGCTGCATCGCCACGGGGGCGTGTATATCGATACCGACGTCGAGTGCCAGCGACCCCTGACCCCCCTGCTGCGCGGGATCGACGCATTCGCCGCGCTGGAGGTTCCCGGATGCATCGGGAACGCCATCCTCGGCTCGGTCCCCGGGCACCCCGGCTTCGCGCGCGCGGCCAGACTGGCGCGACATACCGTCGGGACCGGCGCCAACTCTCCCGACGCTAACGGACCACACTTCCTCAGCCTGGTCTTCGAGCAGGAGTCGAACGTCGCCATCTTCGCGGCGCGCCTGTTCTACCCCTACCTGTGGGACGAACTCGAGCGCCGTCATGAGACGTTCCCCGACGCCTACGCGATCCATCACTGGACGATGAGCTGGCTGGCTGCGAGTTGACTTTGCGCGACCGCATCGGGCGTTGGTTGTACCCATGCGTCGATGCCATTGCAAGCGAGCGCGTCCGTCGCGAGCTCGCCGCCGAGCGCGAGGCCGAGCTCACCACACCGCGACTTTGGGGTCCGGGCGAGCGGCTGCACGTCGCGCCGACAGCTGTACTCAACGACGCGCTGCTCAATACGGTCTCGGGGAACATCACCGTCGAGGAGTACGCATTCTTCGGCCATGGCGTCACGCTGCTCACCGGCACGCACGACGTGAGCTTCACAGGGCGCGAGCGCCAGCTCGCGGTGCCGAGCGAGGGACGCGACATCGTCATCGGGGCGGGCGCGTGGATCGCCTCGCGGGCGATCGTGCTCGGGCCCTGCCGGATCGGCGCCAATGCGGTCGTCGCGGCTGGCGCCGTCGTCAGTGCCGACGTGCCTGCGGGCGCGATCGCAGCGGGCGTTCCTGCCCGCCTCGTCGGCCACGTCGGGGCGGCTTCCGCGCCACCGCCCGCGGCCGCCGGATGATCGCCGGCCACAGGGGCTTCGGCGGAACGACGGGGGTTGGCCCTACACTTATCCGCATCGTCAGACGTGGCGAAACTCACCGCCTGCGAGTGCGTTGATACCGACGACGCTGACCGCGTTGGACGTCTTGGCGTAGAAGGGTAGCCGAAGGGGCGCGGGGCAGCAGCCTGCAGGCAAGTACACTCGCGCCAGTGGCTCTATCAATCTGCTGCCTGACAGCCAGACCGAGCCGCGCCGCTGGTGCCTTGGCTGGGCTTCGACACATCGCCGATGAGATCGTGGTCGCAGTGGATGTGTCCGGCGGCGAGCAGGATCTGACGCCGCTGGACGCAGTGGCCGACCGCCCGTTTCAGATCGAGCTCGACACATTCCCGGAGCCGGCCGTGGCGTGGCTTCACGCGCAGTGCTCAGCCGACTGGATCCTGCGCGTCGACGACGACGAGGTCCTCAGCGCGAGCCTGCTCGAGCAGCTTCCAGAGCTCACGCGGGCGCGGGACGTCCTCCAGTACTGGGTCGCGCGGCGGTGGCTTTACCCCGACCCCGGGCACTGGCTGGATGAGTGGCCATGGTTCCCTGATTTTCAGGGGCGGCTGGTCCGCAACGATGCCCAGCTGTGGTTTCCCGGACTGTGCCACAGCAGCGTGGCGCTCGCCCTGCCGGCCCGGTACCTCGACAGTGGCCTGTACCACCTGGTGCATCTGCTGTCCGATCGCCAGGAGCGCGAGCGCAAGGTCGAGCGATACCTCGGACTCGATGCGGCGCTGCGCGCGACTGCGGCGGATCCCTACCTGTCGACCTGGTACGTGCCCGAGCGCCATCCGAGCGCCCGGAGTGCCGCGGTGGACCCCCGCGACTGCGGCGCAATCGACGCGGTGCTGGCGCGGCCGGCTGGGGCCCCCTCCCTCCAGGTGGCGGCGCCCCGCGCGCGGCACGTCGCCCGTGCCGATGTCCAGGCGCACTGGGCCGAGCGAGACTTCGATGACGCGGGGTACAGCGCGACGATCCGGCCGATCGACGTCCACCGTCAGCTCGTAGCCAACGATCACCGGCCGTTTCGCGTCTGCGTCCGCAACGAGGGGACCGAGTGGTGGCCGGGCGGCGAGAGCCGGCGGCCGCTGATCCGCGTGGCCTACCAGTGGCTGACCCCGCAGAGGGCCGTGCTCCAACGCGAGGGACTGCGCACCGCGCTTCCGCACCCGCTGGCACCGGGGGAATCCTGCCTGGTGGAGATGAACGTGACTGCGCCCCCAATCACCGGCCGCTACCTGCTCGCGCCGGACCTCGTGCACGAGCAGGTCAGGTGGTTTCAGTGCCAGTCCCCGCCGGTGGAGATGCTGGTCACGGCGCCCGACGGCGCGCTGCGATGACGCTCTCGGTCTGCTGCCTCACGAGCGATCCCGGAGCGCGCGTGGCTGCGCTCCTGCACCAGCTGCGGCCCGTCTCCGAGGAGATCGTGGTGGCGGTCGACTTGCGCCTGGACCCGCACCGCCTCGGCCGCTACGCCGAGGTCGCCGACCGGCTGCTGCGCTACGAGTTCGTGGACTCTGCCCAGCAGGCCATTCCCTGGATCACCACCCAGTGCACCGGCGACTGGATCCTGCTGATCGACGGCGACGAGGTGGTGAGCCCCACGCTCATCGAGCGGCTGCCGGAGCTGACCGCAGCGCGCGACGTGTTTCAGTACTGGCTGCCGTGCCGCTGGCTGTTCCCCGACGCGGGACACTACCTGGCCCAGCCGCCCTGGCACTTCAGCACCACACGATTGGTGCGCAACGACCCCGCCACGCTTTGGCATGCGGGGCTCTCGCATGGCCGCTTCGAGCCCGTCTTCCCGTCGGTCCATCTCAGCGAGGGCTACTACCACCTGTCACTGCTCGTCAACGATGTCTCATATCGCGAGGCGAAGGTCGCCCACTATCTGAGCATCCCCAGCGACCACAGCCGCCGTGTGCTCGAGGTCGACGTGGCGGCGTTCTACCTGCCGGAGCGAGACCGGAGGTTCGACGTCGCTCCGGTGCCCGTCCCGTCCCGGCACCGTGCCGCCATCGCCGAGGTGCTCGCCGCCTCGGGAGAGGAGCAGCCGGGACCACCGGCCGAGGAGGTCCCGATGTGGAGCTGGAGCGAGATCCAGCGCGCCTGGCCACGGCGAACGCTCCCAGAGGCGGCCTACCGCGGCAAGATCGAGGCGTTCGAGCGCGCACCCAGGCTCTATGGCGGTCAGCAACGTCCGCTCACGGTGCGCGTCAGCAACGCCGGACCCGAGCACTGGCCGGGATTGACCCGGGAGCCCTGGATCAAGCTCTCGCACCGATGGCTCGCGCCGAAGGGGCGCGCTCCCGGGGCGTGGGCGGACACCTGCCTGCCTGCGCCTTTGGCTCCCGGGGCCAGCGCGCTGGTATCGGTGGCGATCGAGGCTCCCGTGAGCGCCGGACGCCACACGCTCGAGCTCGCGCTCGTCCACGAGGATCTGCTCCACGGGGACGTCATCAGGCGCTTCGCGGCGGCTTCGCTGCCGATCGACGTCGAGGCTGCGAAGCGAAACCCCTGGGAGCGACAGGTCCCAGCGGGCCGCGGCGGCCGCCTGCGCCGGTCGCTCTGGCGCCCTCGGCGTGCGACCCGCGTCGAGGGCGTCGCGCGTCTGACCTTCGACGATGGTCCCAGCGATTGGACCGAGCCGCTGCTCGAGGTCCTGCGGAGGTACTCGATCCGGGCGACGTTCTTCGTGATCGGGCGCAAGGCCCGCCAGCGACCCGAGCTCGTGCAGGCGGCGGCGCGAGACGGCCACGAGATCGCCAACCACACCGAGGACCATGTCGCGCTGCCCCTGCTGGCCGACGATGCGACGATCGCGGCTAGCCTGCTGCCGACGAGCGATCTCATCGAGAAGCTCACCGGGCGAAGGCCGCGCCTGTTCAGGCCGCCGTGGGGGTTGACCAACGACACGATCGAGCGCGTGGCCGGGTCGCTGGGGATGGAGCAGATGCTCTGGACGAGGGACTCGCAGGACCACACCAGGCCCGGCGCCGAGAGGATCGCGGCCGTTATTCGAGCGGCCGGCTCGTCGGACATCGTGCTGCTCCACGACGGCGCTTACGACGACGTTCGCTGCGATCGGCAACAGACCGTGGATGGGGTGTCGCTCGCGCTCGCCGCACTGATGGGCGAGTGAAGGCGCACGCCGCGGCGCACGTCACCCGTGGAGGCGACGGAGCTTGTCCCTACACTTATCCGCATCGTCAGACGTGGCGAAACTCACCGCCTGCGAGCGCGTTGATACCGACGACGCCGCCCGCACTGGACGTCGAGCTCTCATGAGACGCAATCTCGCCATCGTTCCCGCATTCAACGAGGTCGCCGCGATCGCGCCGACGGTGGCGGCGATCCACGAGTCGGCGCCCGATTTCGACGTGCTCGTCATCGACGACGGCTCGAGCGACGCCACAGGCGCGCGAGCGTCGGCGGCGGGCGCAGCGGTGCTGCGAATGCCCTTCAACCTCGGCATCGGCGGCGCCATGCAGGGCGGCTACATCTACGCCCTCGAGCACGGCTATGAGGTGGCTGTGCAGGTCGATGGCGACGGGCAGCACGATCCGCGCCACATCCACGATCTGCTCGGCCGTCTGCGCTCGGATCCAGAGCTGAACATGGTCACCGGCTCTCGCTTCCTCGACCCCAACGGCGACGGCTACCGCTCCTCGGCCGCCCGTCGCATGGGCATCCGCGTCTTCTCCTGGATCGTCTCGCTCATCACCGGCCAGCGCGTGACCGATCCGACCTCCGGCTTTCGCATGACCAACCGGCGGGGCATCGAGCTGTTCGCCCGCGACTATCCCCACGACTATCCCGAGGTCGAGGCCATCCTGTTGATGCACGCGCATCGGCTTCACAGTTGCGAGATCCCGGTGCGGATGCGACCCCGGCTGACCGGCGAGTCGGTGATCTCCTCGAGCCAGTCCGTCTACTACATGGTCAAGGTGCTGCTCGCGGTCTTCGTGGGGTTGTTCCGCCGGCGCCCCACCGTCGAGGGCGCGGAGCCCCCAGCCGTGGCCACGGAGCGGGCAGCGTGACCGACGTGACGCTCGAGCGCGGTTTGGCGATCGTGGCCACGCTCGCACTGCTCCTGTTCGTCTTCGAGCTCGTGCGCCGCAAGCACCTCTCGGAGCGCTACGCGATCCTCTGGCTGCTCGCCGCGACGACGCTGTTCGTGCTGGCGGCATGGAAGGGGCTGCTCACCTCGCTCTCGCATGATGTCGGCATCTCCTACCCGCCGTCGGCCCTGTTCGCGGTCGCGATCGGGCTGATCGTGATCCTGCTGATGTACTTCTCGCTGGTCGTCTCGCGCCTCTCCGACCAGAACAAGATCCTGGCCCAGCGCCTCGCGCTGCTGCAACAGCGCGTCGAGGAATCGGAGGAGCTCTCCGGTCGGCGGGCTGCCGACGGGGCACTCGGGGAGCAGACCGGCGCCACGACGCTGCCCGAGCCCGACCCGCGTTCGGCGGTCGCCGCCGAAGAGCTCTCAAGCAGTCGCTGAGCGTCGTGGCCGATCCCGGCTCCAAGGCGATGGCCGTGGTGGTGGTGACCCACCAATCGGCCGAGCACCTGCCCGGCTTGGTCGCGGCGCTGTCGGGACAGCTGCGCGACGAGGACGAGCTGATGATCGTCGACAACGCCTCCGCCGACGGCACGCCCGCGGTCGCGCGTTCGCTGAGCGAGCGGGTGAGGGTGATCGAGACGGGCGAGAACCTCGGCTTCGCCGGCGGCTGCCACGTGGGCGCCAGCTCGACCCGGGCGCCGCTGCTGCTGTTCCTCAACCCCGACTCCCAGCCGCAGCCGGACTGTCTGGCGCTGCTGCGCAACGCCGCAGCGGCACACCCCGACTGGGGGGCCTGGCAGGCCGCGGTGCTGCTCGAGGACGGGCGCATCAACACCAGCGGCGGAGTGATCCACTATCTCGGCATCGGCTGGGCCGGTGACTGCGAGCGTCCGCCCTCGGCCCTCCCCGCGCACGACCGCGAGATCGCCTTCCCTTCGGGAGCCGCGATGGTCGTGCGACGCGAGATATGGAACGAGCTGGGCGGGCTGGACCGCGAGTACTTCATGTACGGGGAGGACCTCGACCTCGGCCTGCGCCTGTGGCTGACCGGAGGACGGGTTGGCCTCGTGCCCGCGGCGCGGGTCATCCACAGCTACGAGTTCGACAAGGGGCCTGCCAAGTGGTTCTGGCTGGAGCGCAACCGCTGGCGCACGGTGCTCTCGGTCTATCCGACCGCGCTGCTCGCCCTGCTCGTGCCGGCGCTGCTGGCGGCCGAGATCGGACTGCTCGCGATCGCCGCACGCGAAGGCTGGCTGCGAGCGAAGCTGCGCGCTCAGGCGGCAACGATCGGCGGACTGCCGCGCACGCTCGCGCGCCGGCGCGCCGTGCAGCGCGGGCGGCGAATCGGGGCGCACGAGTTCTCCGGGCACCTCACGTCCTCGCTCGAAAGCCCTCACCTGACTGCCGCGGGCAGCCCCTGGCTGAGCGCGCCCCAGGCGATCTACTGGCGGCTCGTCCGCCAGGCCCTGTCGCTGCTTGCACGCTGATGCGCGTCGGACTCGACCTGCTCTACCTCGTGCCCGGAGAGACCGGCGGGCGCGAGACCTACGCTCGCGAACTGGTGCCCGCGCTGCTCGAGCGCTCGCCCGAGCTCGAGCTCGTCGCGTTCGTCAACCGCGACGCCGGGCCGCGCCTGGCCGGCGAACTGGGAGGCGGTGTGCGCGCCGTGGTGATCCCCCTCAGCGCGCGTAGCCGTCCCCAGTGGGCGCTCGGGGAGCTCGCGCTGCTCTCGCCGGCGGCCAGCAGGGCGGGCGTGCAGCTGCTTCACTCGATGGCGAATTTCGCGCCCGCGTGGGGGCGCTTCCGTCGCGTTGTCACCATCCACGACCTCCACTACCGGGCGGTTCCCGACCTGCTCTCGTGGCCGATGCGCACCGGCACCTCGGCACTGGTCTCGCTGGCCGCGCGTCGGGCGGATCGGATCATCGCGGTCTCGGCGTCCGGTGCGCAGGAGATCGTAGCCGGGCTCGGTGTCGAGCGCGAGCGGATCGACGTCATCCCAAACGGCGTGCGCCCTCCCCCGGCCTCCCCCTCCACCGCCGGAGTGCGCGAGCAGCTCGGGCTTGGTCAGCGGCCGCTCGCACTCGCGGTCGCGAGCAATCTCCCCCACAAGAACCTGCCCGGGCTGATCGACGCGCTAGCCCTGATCGACCCGGCGACGCGGCCGATGCTCGTGATCGCCGGGCACGGTACCGACGATGGAACCCTTCGGCCGCGGGCGCTCGCGGCGGGGGTTGACGGGGATGTGCGCCTGCTCGGGGCGCGCTCGACCAACGAGCTCGAGTCGCTGTACGCGCTCGCGGACTGCCTGGTGCTGCCGACCCTCCACGAGGGCTTCGGGCTGCCGGTGCTCGAGGCGATGGCGCGATCGCTCCCGGTCGCCTGCTCGGACATCTCCGCCCTGCGCGAGGTGGCCGGCGAGGCGGCGCTGTACTTCGATCCGCGCAGTCCCGCGCAGATCGCCTCGCGGATCGCCGAGCTGCTCGGCGACGCCGGGCTGGCGGGACGGCTGCGCGAGCTCGGGCGCGCCCGGGCCGCGGGCTTCAGTTGGGCGGCCGCGGCCGCGGCAACGCTGGCCAGCTATCGCGCCGCGCTGAGCCCCAGCGGATCGTGAGAGCGAGCAAGAGCAACCCCAGCAGGATCACCGATATGACCGTCGCCCACTTGCCCACGACGATCGGCCAGGTGGTGGCGGTGCTGAACGTGACCCTCGTGGGCGCGCCGTTGGGGTTCCTTTTGACGGCGATGATGAGCTCTGAATATGGGAACCGTCCTACGAACTTCGCCCCGTGCACGGCGACCAGATACGGCCCAGAGATCACGTCTGTGCCGATCGTGCCGCTCTTCGGCGGCGTGAACGTCACCGAGTACCCGGTTTTAGGCTTTTCGTTCACCGGCACAGGGATCACGTTTGCCTCTTCGCCGTTGTAGAAGGTGAGGCCTGGGATTTCGTTGATCGTCGTGCTCTCGATGACCGGCATCGAGACGTCCTGATCCTGGAGGTAGGTGACGTACTTCGTCCAGAAGCCGGGGACTTTGTCGCCGCCGGGGAAGATTTCACTGCGGCTGCGCAGGCTCGAGGGACCACTCCACTCCTCTTTGATCGCCTGCGCGCCTTCGGCGGCCGCGAACACCAGCCCGACGAGCACCAGCGCGGTCAGGGCGGTCCGGTTCGCGTTCCTGCGCCATCCACCCGCAAACGCGACGAGCGCGATCATCACCAACGCCGCAGCGAAGTAATCGATGTATGACAGGAGCCTGTAGGGGAACTGTATGGACCAGAAGATGTGTGGAACCGCGTGCCACAACGCCGGCACGAAGGCGAGCGCCAAGAACGGTAGGGCGGTGACGGTCACGGCCGCCGTGAGCCGCCGCCAGACGCGAGCGAGACTGCGCCAGCACAGTCCTAACGCGACGAGCGCCCACAGAATCGCCAGCGTTGGGATCTGAAGGTCGAGGGTCGGGTAGTTGGGGGTGCGCGAGTTACGAATGGGGTCCAACAGCTGCGAGGCCGGCATCCCCCCCGTGACCGAGGGCACCGTTTTAAACGAGTTGCCGATCGTGATTTTTCCCTCAAAGGCCAGGTCGGGGAGGAGAAACCAGAGGTTGGCCGCGGTCGCGAGCAGCCCGAGGGCCAGTACCGCGAGCATCCGGCGGGTCGGGGGCAGCCCCCGGCGCCCGACCGCGACGGCGACCGTGAGGCACAGAAGCGCGAGAAACACGGTCCCGTAGAGCAGCGTGATGTTGTGACTGCCGGTGAATATCACCACGCTCACCACGAAGGCCAGCACGGGACCGAGCCGCCAAGACTTGGCGCGCAGCAGCGCGAGCCCCGAGGCCACGACGAGGGGTATCGCCGAGGTCGCGACGGTCTCAGGCCACGCGCCACGCGAGAAGATGTCCGCGACGTAGTAGGCGGAGGTCAGGAACAGCAGGCCGGGGATGTGCGCGCTCCATCCGCGCAGTCCGGCCTGTCTGGCGATCCAGAAGAACCCCCCGTAGGCCATCGCCATCGCCAGCGCGAACGAGAGGATGTAGGTGGCGAGCGTATGCCCACCGGAGAGGATCGCGCCCGTGGCGACCAGCGAGTACAGAGTTCCACCGTAGAACGCATACCACGGCTCGAACGCTCCGAGGGTCGACTGGACGAACAGGCTGGGGTGCCCGAGGGCCTGGATGTTGCGCACCTGCATCTGAACCAGCCACAGATGCGTCGGCCAATCACCGCCGAAGGTGCTCCCCGTCAGGACCATCGGCGCCATCAGCACCGCGATGACGAGCACCGCCAGCAGCAGCTGCCAGCGCGACCGCGGAGGCGACCGCAGCCCGAGGCGAGCTCGTCCGGTGATGAGCGCCGTGCGCCCGCCCAGCTCACCGCTCATGAAGGTGTCGCCGTAGCACCCGGGCGCGATGGCTCGGCGTGAAAGATGACAAAGCGCATGAGCAGAAACCCGACGGTGGTCACGAACACCATCGTCATCAGGTACACGACCTCCTCGCTGAGGCCCAGCACGCTCGGCAGCACCGCAGTCGATACGGCGGTGACGCCGTACTGCGATGCCGCCATGGTCAGGTAGCGCCCGACCTGGTGACGGAGGCCGAGGGCAAACTCCTCGTGGTGGGTCCAAACGAAGACGCGTTGGAGCGTGAAATGCAGGAGCAGACCGGCGGTGAAACCGATCGCAAGCGCGATCTGGAACGGCACGCCGAGAACCTGTGAGAGCACCGTAGTCACGGTTACGTACAGCAGCGCGACGAGGCTTCCTGCGAGGCCGAAGCGCACAAACTGGCCGAACAGGCCCGAGCGCGGGGAGCGCAGGTGTGCAATCGTCGCCCGCACGCTCCTCATCGTGCCTCCAGAGCCCCAAGCCCTCGCAGGAACGCATCCGTCTCGGCCAGCGCGTCGGGGCTGCCGATCTCATAAAAGCGCTCCTCGGCCTCGAAGCCCATCAGTTCGCCGCGTTTGGCGAGCTGCCGGTAAAGGGCAGACAGGTCACGCTCGCGCTCGGGCGCGACACCGAGGGCGGCGTCCGTCAGGCCGCCCAGGCCATAGTCGATCCACTGCATATCGGAAGTGGGACTTTCCTTGTCGTAGCGTACGACCATGCCATCGCGCAGAACCGCGTTCGAGACGTCCCAGCGGCCTTCGTTGCGCAGCACGGTCATGACCGCCGGTTGCGCGCCCGCCAGCCAGCTCTCAGCGACTGCCCGATAGTCGATGCGCAGGTAGGTGTCGCCGTAGAGGACCAGGAAACGGTCTCCGAGCAGCGGATGAGCGCGGCGGATAGCACCGAGCGTGCCGTCGAGGCCGGGACCGTCGTAGCTGTAGGCGATGGCGATCCCATGACGTTGGGAACCCATGTCGCGCTCGATCAGCTCGCCGAGGTGGCCGACGCACAGCACCACCCGACGGATGCCATGCGCCGAGAGCAGGCGCAGCTGGTGGTCGAGAAACGGCGCCCCTGCGACCTCCAGCAGGGGCTTGGGCGTGTCTCGGACGTGCTCGCTGAGCCTCGTCCCGAGACCCCCGGCGAGGATGCAGACGGGGGGGAGCGCGACGGCGTCGGATTCTGCGGAAGGCGTCATTGCTCCCCGTCCTCCCAGCCATAGCTCGACTCGAGAATGTACTTCGGCCGATCTCTGACCTCGTCGTAGATCCGTCCTATGTACTCGCCCATCACGCCAAGCGAAAGCAGCTGGAGGCCACTGAAGAAGCACAGGACGATCACGATCGTCGGATTTCCGACCGGGAAGTTCTGGCCGGCGAACTTGAGCACGCCGTAGGCGATCGCCAGCAGGAAGGCCAGGCCGGCCAAGAGAATGCCTCCGATCGAGATCATCTGCAGCGGGTAGCGCGAGAAGCCGACGATGCCGTTGAGCCCGATCACGAACGAGCCCCAGAAGCGGTTGTACTTGCTCGAGCCTGCCGCGCGCGGATCGCGGTCGAAGAGGACGCTCGTCTGGCGGAACCCCACCAGCCCGACCAGGCCACGGAGGTATCCGTGGCTCTCCTTGAGCGCGACCACGTTCCTCACCACGCGACGGCTCATCAGCCTGAAGTCGCCCGTGTCCGGAGGTATGTCGACCTCGGCGATCCGCCTGATGACGCGGTAGGCGACGGCTGCCACGATGCGTTTGGCGAGAGTCTCGCCCGCCCTCGAGCGACGCTGGGCGTATACCACCTCGAAGCCCTCGCGCCAGCGCGCGATCATCTCGTCGATCAGCTCGGGAGGGTCCTGCAGGTCGCAGTCGATGACCACCACCGCGTCACCGCCCGCCATCTCCATCCCGGCGATCGTGGCCATCGGCTGTCCGACGCGACGCGAGAAGCGCAGCATCTTGACGCGCGGCTCCCCGGCGCGCATGGCGAGGATTATCTCTTCGGTCCGATCGCTGCACGGATCGGCGCTGAAGATCAGCTCCCATTCCATCCCCACCGAGTCCAGCACGCTCCCTATGCGCTCGTAGAAGCGCTCGACGTTCGCCTCCTCGTTGTACACGGGGACGACGACGCTGAGCAGTCCGCGCCCGCTGCTCGCCGCGTCCGGCGTGGTCCCGCTCGCCTGCGAGGCGATGCTCATCCGCTCTCGCTCGCGAGCGCGCCGCCGAACTCGAAGTCGAACGTCGAGCTCCCGAGACGCCGGCCGCCGCCATCGCCTGCCGCACGTCTGCAGGATTGGCGGCATAGAGGAGCAGGAAGCCGCCGCCGCCGGCGCCGACGAGCTTGCCGCCGATGCACCCGCTGCGCCGGGCCAGCATGTACAGGCGGTCGATCCGCTCGTCGGACATCCCCGGCGAGCGCCGGCGCTTGTGTTCCCAGTGATCGTGCATGAGCTCACCGTAGGCCTCGAGGTCGCCGCTGCGAATCAGGTCATACGTGCGGCGCCCGAGCTCCTTCGTGTGGTGAAGGTTCTCGAGCATCTCCTGATCCCCGGACTTGGAACGCTCGTCCTGGTCTGAGAGTACCTTCGAGGCCGAGCGGGCCTCCCCCGTGTAGAAGAGCAGCAGCTGGTCTCGCATCCGCTTCAACACGCTAGGCGCGAGCTCCGAGCGGCTCGACGTCGACGGCGCCGTCCGGGTGGATCGTGTAGGCACAGATCCCGCCGTGTGCGGCCACGTAGGCATCCTGCTTGCCGACCGGCTCGCGCAGGACGTCGATCTCGATCTCACACGCGGCCTCGGCCAGCGCGCCGGCGGTGATCGAGGTGCGCCGCGCCTGGGCCAGGCCCTTGAGCAGGCAGACGGTGTAGGCGCCCGAGGAGCCCATCCCGGTGCCGGCCGGCACGTCGGCCACCGAGGCGATCTCCAGCGGATTGCCACGCCAGTGGCGCAGGAGTGTCTCGCGCAGGATCGGATGACGGATCTGATCCATCTCGTCAACCTCCTCGAGCTTCCGAGTACTTCATCCGGTAGCGGTGCTGGAAGGCCGTGTGCGTGAGCATGTAGACGTACTTGTCGATCGCGCCGGAGACGAGGAAGCCACCGTGCTCGCGGTAGTAGGAGGGCAGGTCCGTCCCCCCACCGCCGAGCGAGATCCGCAGGGGTGCGCGGCTGAAGATCAGGCTCATGGTGCCATCTCCCCGGTCATCGCAGCGCGGGCTCTTCCCGCCAGGCGTACTCGTTGGCCGCAAGCCAGTCCAGCGTTCGCACCACCGCCTGCGGGATCGCCAGCTGGGGCTTCCATCCCAGGCCCTGGATGCGGAGCGTGTCCAGGCGGATCAGCGGGCTGTCGCCGGTCCAGCCGCGCCGCCCACCGGTGTGTTCGATCTCCGGGGAGCAGCCGAGATGCCGGGTGATCAGGCCGACCGACTGGTCGACCACGATCGTCTCCTCGGTGCCCAGGTTGTAGACGTGCGTGCCGGGATCCTGGGCGTGATGCTCGGCGGCCATCAGGATCGCCGACAGGCAATCCTGGACGTAGAGGTAGGACTTCTCCTGACGCCCGTCGCCGAGCACCCGCAACCGCGTCGGGTCGCGCTTGAGCGCGCGATAGAAGTCGAACACGTGGCCGTGCGTATAGCGCTCGCCCAAAATCGAGACGAAGCGGAAGATCAGCCCGGTGAAGCCGTAGCCGGCGGCGTAGGCGCTGATCAGACCCTCGCAGGCGAGCTTGGACGCTCCGTAGAGCGAGGTCTGGATCGGGAACGGCGCGTCCTCGGGCGTGGGAAACACCTCGGGCTCCCCGTAGATCGAGCCGGTCGAGGAGAACGCGATCCGGGTGACGCCGTGCGCGCGCATCGCCTCGAGCACGTTCGAGGTCGCGATCGTGTTCTGTTCGAGGTCGCGCCTGGGGTGCTCGAGGCCGCGCCGCACGTCCGCGTTGGCCTGCAGGTGAAAGACCCAGTCGCAGCCGGCGATCGCCTCGTCCAGCACGGCCTCATCGAGCACGTCGCCCTCCACGAGGCGCACCCCTCCGCGCGTGAGCGCGTCGGCGATGAACTCGCGACGCCCGGTGCGGAAGTCGTCGACGATCACGACCTCGACGTCTTGAGCCGCCAACCGATCGGCGAGGTTGCTGCCGATGAACCCGGCGCCGCCCGTTATGCATGCGCGCCTCATCGACTCGGTCCGCGCGCGTTGAGGCTAAGGGGCCTGCGCCCGTGGGAGATGGCTCTCATCGTTACAGCGTGAAACCCGCAGCGATGGCGTCGCCGTGAAACATCCGGACCGTCTCGAGCGAGTACTGCTCGAGGTTCTTGCCGAGACAGTCGAGCTTCTTGAGCAGGTCGTGAGTGACGGTGATGATGTGGCATCCCACCTGGTCGGCCTGGACCAGGTTGAGTATCTCGCGCGGGGACGCCCAGATCAGCTCGGCGCGCGGCGCCTGGACCATGATGTCGACGGCGCGGGCCATGATCGGCACCGGGTCGATGCCCGCGTCAGCGATGCGTCCGGCGAACACCGAGATGCACGACGGGGCGCCTTCCTTGACGGCGGCCGTGATCAGCTCGACCTGAGCGGTGGTGAAAAGGGCCGTGACGTTGACCTTCACGCCGCTCTCGGAGAGCTCCCGGACGAGCGGAGCCATCGACTCGCCCGTCGTGGTCATGACCGGGATCTTCACGTAGACGTTCTCGCCCCACGCGGCGATGATGCGGGCCTGGCGGCGCATCTCCTCGACGTCGTCCGCGAACACCTCGAATGAGATCGGGTGCTTCGTGATCCGCTCGAGCAGCCGCTGGGCGAACTCGGCGTAGTCGGTCAGGCCGGCCTTCCACATCAACGTCGGGTTGGTCGTGAACCCGGCGATCCGGGGATCGGCCGCCAGCGCCAGGATGCCGTCGAGGTCGGCGCCATCGGCGAATATGCGCGTCGAGATCTGCTCAAGCACTGATATCAGGATATCGGGCCGGTCGGGTCCACGGTAGTGGGTCAGTTTGGGTCGAGGCGCCGCTTCTCGCGCAACGCGCGCGGCACGTAGATCACTGCTTCAACGGCGAGCCATAGGCTGCAGGCGGCTCCGAGCACTATCCATGGCAGGTCGCCGGTGCTCGCGGCGTAGGCGAGGATTCCGAGCAGTATCACGGCCCCAACGCAGAAGTACCAAACGACACGGCTCGGCTTCTTCGCTAGCCACCGGAGCAGCGGTGACCAAGAGTTCCAGGTCGCCGGCACATAGTCTGGGCTGTCTCGCATGCGCTGATTCTACGCCTCGCATCCCTCGCCGCACGGGGCGCTACGCTTCGCGCATGGCTGATCTCAACCGGATGGCCTTCCGGGTCGTGCAGCACGCCACCGAGCCGGGCGAGGCGCCCTCAGCGGCCCAAGTCAGCGGACAGAAGGGTGGTCGGAAGGGCGGCAAGGTCCGCGCCGAGAGGCTGTCGCCGGAGAAGCGGTCGGAGATTGCGCGGAAGGCGGCCGCAGCGCGCTGGCATCGGCCAAGCTAGGCGGGGCTGAGCATGCGATTCGACATGCCCTGAAGACGGACGTAGGGGATCAGCTGGGGGTTGATGAACTGCCAGCGGTAGTTCCGTCGCGTTCCCGTCTTCTTGAGAATTGGACCGCGTTTCGGCTCGCAAAACTTCGCTAGATGGCTCTGGAAGGCACCCGTCCCGTAGTCCGTACGTGTGATCTCCGCGAGCGGATATCGAACGCTTGCTGCCGAGAAGCGTCCGAGCGAGTCCTTCTCGGCAAGGGCACAGGCGAGTAGTACCGACTTGAACAGGGTTCCTTCCTGGGATGAGGCGACGGCGGTCTCGTATTCGTGCTGGACGCCTCCTGCAGCGTTCCGGAGCGCGTCCTGCACCGCCTCTTCGAGATCGTTGATCGTGACCGTGACGCGGGCAGCTTCTAGCGCTCGGCGGCCCGCCCAGAGCCCGAGCAGGTGGGTGTAGTGCGGGTACCCCTGCGACCAGCCCGCGATCTTCGTCTCGATGCCGCTCTCGAAATCGAGTCCAGCATGCCCGAAGCCGCGCTGCACGATCTCAGCGAGTTCAGCGGGACTCATCGGCTCGACCTGCAGCGGCGCGATGTTCCGCGCGACAGATTGGTGCTCGCTGATGAGATCCCCTACGGATTCAGCGACTCCCACGAGCACGATGGTTGCTGGGACGTCACTGTCGGCGAACAGCTTGATCGTGTCGGCCATAAGGCGTCGATCATCGCTGCTAGGCAGACGCTCAAACTCGTCGATAACGATGACTGCCGGGTTTGGAAAGCTGCGCACGAACAGGCGCACGTCGTTGGGGTTGTCCAGGCTGTTTCCCACATCGATGATCGCCGAGGCGAGCGGGGCGACGGCCTCTTGGACGAAGCCGAGCTGCCGCTGGCCGATCTGGATCTCCTGACAGATCTTCCGCCACACAGACGAGTAGCTGTCGGATGACGTGCATGACACATAGATCGAGCGACGGCCGTCCTGCTGCTCGGCCTCCTGTGAGGTCACGGCTAGCACCCGCGCGAGCGATGTCTTACCCGTGCCGCGGTCGCCGTAAAGAATCGGATGCAAGCCCTCGGTGTTGATCGCGTCGCTAGCCCGGTAGAGAAGCGGTAGACGCCCCGCTAGTAGTTCTGGGAGGTAGATCGGCTTGTGAGGCGTGAAAGCCTGTTCTAGGCGTTTCCTAGCCTCTGCACGCGCCGCCTCCGTCATCGCGCGACTTCCTCATTGAGTAGCATGGGGCGAGTCTATCATAAGCGCTAGCTGGCACCACATAAAACGCGCATTGCGAGTAGCGCGCGACTGGCGCGCGACACATCCCGGTCTTTCCGTCCGATGCCTCAAGCATAATGGTCAGTATGAACAGGCTGTCCACCGAGAAGCGGGCCCAGATCGTCGGATGCCTCACCGAGGGCATGAGCATCCGCAGCACGGTCCGGATCACCGGTGCGGCCAAGAACACGATCACGAAGCTTCTCGTGGACCTGGGCGAGGCTTGCAGCGCCTACCAGCACGAGACGCTGCGCGAGCTGACCTGCACGACGTTCGAGTGCGACGAGATCTGGAACTTCGTCTACGCGAAGGACAAGAACATCCCGGTCGCCCGGCGAGGCGAGCCGGGCGTCGGCAGCGTATGGACGTGGACGGCGATCTGCGCAGACACGAAGCTCATCCCGGCCTGGTTCGTCGGGCAGCGCTCGGCCGAAGATGGCTACCTGTTCATGATGGACCTGCGGACCCGGCTCAAGTACCGGCCGCAGATCACGACGGACGGCCTCGCCGCCTACGCCGAGGCGATCGGCTTCTCGTTCGGCGCGCAGGTCGATTGGGCGACCCTCGTCAAGACCTACAGCAGCGACCCCGCGGACGAGCGGCGCTACAGCCCGCCGGTCTGCACAGGCATGGACGTTCGCATCCGTACGGGCGACCCGGACCCGGACCGGATCAGCACGAGCTACGTGGAGCGCCAGAACCTCACGATGCGGATGAACATGCGGCGCATGACGCGGCTGACCAACGCCTTCTCCAAGAAGGTCGAGAACCTGGCCGCAGCCGTCGCGCTGCACTACATGGTCTACAACTTCGCTCGCCCGCACGGGAGCCTCAAGAACCCCTACCCGCGTACTCCTGCGATGGCTGCCGGTGTCGCCGATCATGTCTGGACCCTCCAAGAGGTCGCGGCGCTGCTCGATTGAAACTGACCCACTACCGGGTCCACAGCCGGATCCGCTCAGCATTCGAGCTGGCGAGGATCGCCGAAGGCGAGCAGCTGCGCCGCCGCGTCCTCGATATCCACAGCGAGAAGATCGCAGCCTGTCCCGTTCGCGCGCTTGTGCGCGCTCGAGGGGTTCTCGATCAGCACGGTTCGACACCCTGCCGCCCTCCCGGCGGCCACGTCGGCAGCCGTGTCCCCGATCATCCAGGAGCCAGACAGGTCGAGCTCCAACTCGCGTGCGGCATCCAACAGCATCCCCGAGGCGGGCTTGCGACAGTCGCACGGCCCTGACAGCTCGGGCACCACACCGGCCGGGTGGTGCAGGCACATGCGCCAGGCATCGATGTGAGCTCCTTCGGCCGCGAGCAACTCGCCCACCCGCCGCTGGATCGCCTCGAGCGTCGACACGGAGGCCCGCCCCTTGGCCGCCGCGGGCTGGTTGGTGACGCAAACCAGCGCATATCCGGCGGCCCCAAGTGCCACCGCGGCCGCCGCCGCGCCGCGCATCAACTGCACGTCGGACACCCGCAGCGGCGACTCGCCGTGCCCGCTTTCGAGGTCGATCACAAGCTCGTTCAGCACGCCGTCGCGGTCGAGGAAGACAGCTGGCCTGCCGGCGCTCACTGCGACTCGGCGGCGGCGAGCGACTCCCAGTGGCCCTGTCGGGAGGCTAGCTGCGGATGAGAGACGAGCGCGTGCCAGACGACCGCCTGGAATGACTCGACCAGCGGCGTACGCAGGGTGGGGGGTGGATCGATCAGGATTGCGACGTCCGCCAAGCGGCCCAGCGTACCGCCGGGAGCGCCGACCACGCCGAAGATCGCGGCGCCCGCTTCGCTCGCTCGCTCGATCGCGTTGACCAGGTTGACCGAGACGTTCCGCTCCCGCGAGCCGCCGCCGACGGAGAACACGAGCACGCCGTCGCGCTCAGCCAGGCGCGAGACCTCCAGCCACCCCACGAACGAGCTCTCCCAGCCGTCGTCGTTTGTGCGTGCCGTCAGCTCGGAGACGTTGTCCGTCGGGGCATACGCCTCGATCAGGCACAGCTTGCGAAAGTCGTTGACCGCGTGCGAGGCGTGGCCGGCGCCGCCGCCCACCCCGAGGACGAACAGCCGCCCGCCGCGCTCGCGCACCTCGGCCAGTCCTCGCGCCATGGCGTCCACCCGCTCGAGGTCCACCGCTCGCGCCAGCGCGGCGACAGCTTCGAAGTATCGCGTTGTGTGTTCCCGTGGCTCCATCTTCTCCAAGAGCCTAGTGGGGACCGGCTCTGCGACCACCGCCGGCCCGCTCGCGCAGCCAGGGTCACAGCGGGCATTTGTCGAGCGGCCCACTAGATCTCGCGCCGGCGAAGGGCGCGGAGGAGCTCGGCCGGGAAGGCGCGCAGTAGCGCGAGCAGCACGAGGTAGACGGCCGAGGCGATCAGCCACTGGACGATGCTCGGAAGCGGGAGCAGAAGAGCGCTCGCGGCCGCTGCCGCGGCAAGCGCCACCCGCGGCAGGACGGCGAGTCTCGGACGCAGTCGGGCGCGGCCGCGTGCGAGCGCGAGCAGGTAGCCACCGGCCACCACGAACTCGCACACGGCCGAGGCGATCGACGCTCCGTTCGCGCCGAGGCCAGGGACGAGGGCCACGGAGAGCCCGATCGAGACGAGCAGGCCCACGGCCGTTACCCGCAGCAGGGCGCCGTGCATCCGCAGGGAGAGCAGTGTGTAGCTCCAGGTCGCCGCGAGGAAGCCACCCATCAGGGCGACCGCCTGCAGACGCAGCACCGGCACCGCGTGAGCAAAGACCTTGCCGCCCAGGACGGCGATCACGAATGGAGCCGCGACTATCAGGCTGAGCGACACATAGACGCCCGCGATCAGCGCCGTGTCCGCGACCTTCTCCACCGCGTAACGCAAACGCTCGTGATCGTCGCGCCCGGCGCGCGCGAACACCGGAAAGGCGGAGCTGGCGATCAGCCCGGAGATCCCACCGATCACCTCGACCACCTTGAAGGCGGTGGAGTAGTAGCCCGTCTGGTCGGCATTGGAGATCAGCGACACGGTGATCAGACCGACGCGCGGGTAGAGGATCGCCACCGTGGCCGCCGCCGCATAGGGGATCGAGTCGCGTACAAGCCCCCGCCACTCGGCGGGTTCGAGGCGGGGGAGCAGCGAGACGCGGCGCCGCAGGTACACGGCGCAGGCCAGCAGCGCCGCCGCTGAGGAGACGACGCTCACGAAGAAGAAGGGCAGAAGGCGCGCACCGAGGATCACCAGCAGGACCGTGCACGCAGCGACGACCATGGCGTTGATCAGTTCGAAAACCGAGGCCATCCCCCAGTCCAGCTGAGCCGTCAGCGAGATCGCGTAGGTCTGCTGGACGTTGAGGAGCATCAGCCCGCCGCCAGAGACGAGCATGCCCTCGACGACCACCTGCGGATAGCCGGCAAACACCATCAGAGCCGTGGCGAGCGCGAGCCCGGCGACCGTCAATGCCGTTCTCAGGCCGAGCAGGTTCGAGAGCAGAGCGCGACGCTCGGAAGGCGCCGCGAGCGCGTACTCGCGCGTGCCGATCCCGCTGAGCCCGAACTCGGTCACGCCCGCGACGATCATCACGATCGATGAGGCCGTGACGAAGCGCCCGAAGTCCGCCACCCCGAGGTGGCGGGTCATCAGTGGGACGACTGCTCCCGTCAGCAGGATCGTCGCACCGTAGGCGACGCCTCTGATCGCGCCACCGCGGATCACCTTCGCGCCCGCCTCCGGGCGATCGAGAATGTCCGCAGGAGGCGGCAGCGCTCCCCCCTCCATTTCGGTTCCCGAGTCCATCAACAGGGGTACGTTACGCAGCCACGCCGATGAAC
Source organism: uncultured Solirubrobacteraceae bacterium (assembly GCA_963711985.1). Lineage (GTDB taxonomy): Bacteria > Actinomycetota > Thermoleophilia > Solirubrobacterales > Solirubrobacteraceae > Palsa-744. Next base: position 578,171 of record CAVQGG010000011.1, read on the forward strand.
ACCGAACCTCGCCCCCAGCTACCGCGATGAGAGCGCCGGTGCGCCGACGGTCACGACGACCGCGGCCGCCACCAGAGGGTCGGTGAAGCGTGCCCCCTCATCGCGACGGTGAATCCCCCGTTCTCCGTCGCCTGAGCCGCCTCTTATCCACGCTCAGCCATACGAGAGCGACGCCCAACCCCAGCAGCGAGACCGCGCTGCCCGCGAGCCCGAGCTTGACCGGCCATGGGTGAGCCCCGGAGAAGGCCAGTTTGTTCGGCTTCCCGCGCGACGCGGGAAGTGAGATGACCAGCCAGTTCGTCGATGTCCGCCCCACCGCTCGGCCCCCGGTAACGTTCACAAGGCGCGGGCCCCCGAGGATATTCGTCCACACGGTGCCATTCCTCTGCGATACGTATCGAAAGTCATACCGGCTCCGTGGGGGGCCCGCCAGCGGGAGACTCAGCTGCCCGTTGGATTCGGTCAGGCCGGGAACGACGCCGAGCGTGGCGCTCACCACGGGTGGCGAGACAAAGGCGTAGTCGTCTTCCGCATACCACGAAGCGGGCGGCGCATGTTCATTGACAAAGACGTCGTTCCTGCTCGGGAGCACCGAGGGCATCGTCCAGACCTGCTTGTAGGCCTGGTAGGCGGTCACGGCAGCAACCGCGGCGAGGCTTACCGTGAGGGCTCGCCTCGTTCTCCGGGACGGCAGGGAGCGCATCGCCAGAGCCCCGATCAACAGCAGGCCCATCACAGTGAGCGTGATGTAGGTCTGCAGACGAATAACGAATTGCACGTTTCGCCACAGCGACGGAACCACGAGCCAGGGCTGGTGAAACATGACAAGCGCGAGCAGGACGACGCCCACGCACATCAGCCCGAGCGCGACCCGCGTCCAGGCAGAGCTCAGGGTGCGCCATCCGAGCCCGAGCGCGATCAGGGCCCACAGCGCCGCCACGACCGGCACCTTGGCATTGGTCGGGGAGATCGCGAACAGCGGAGGGGGACCGAGGTTGTTGCTGCGCAGGGGATCGAAGATTTCAGCCGCCCTGTTCTGCTTACCGCCGCCAAGCATGGCGAGCGCGGAGGAGTGCTGGGCGATCAGCACGTCGTGGCTGTAGACGAACGCCGGCAGCAACCACCACAGATTCACCCCGACCGACGCAGCGCTGAGCGCAACGATGCCCAGCAATCTGCGCCGTGAGATTCTCACACTACGCCCGAATGCGATATAGGAGATCGCACCGACTGCGAGCAGGAACGTGCTACCCCACACGACGGTGATCACGTGGCTTCCGGTCAGCACCACCACAGCTCCGACGTAGGCCATCGCCGGCAACACCCGGACCTTATCTGCTTTCACTAGGTAAAGGCCACCTGCGGCGACGAGAGGCAGAGACGAGGTCGCAATGAGTTCAGGCCAATCACCCCGTCCGTAGGCGGTCGTGAGGTAGTACGCAGAACCTACGTAAATGAGTCCCGGAATCTGAGCCTTCCAACCTCTGAGCCCAACCTGCAGGCTCAACCAGCTGCACCCCGCATACGCAGCTGTGAACGCAAGCGCAAACGAGGCTATGTACGCAGCCAGGGGATGTTCCCCGAACACGGCGGAGACTGTTCCGACGATCGAATACAGCGTCCCACCGTAGAATAGGTAAAGTGGATAAAACGCCCCTAGATGCGACTGGATGAAGTAGCTGGGATGACCGAGCGCAGTGACGTTCCGGCTCTGCTGCCATACCAACCAGAGGTTATTGGGCCAGTCTTGACCGAAGGTGCTGGAGGTCAGAACCAATGGCCCGAGCAGAATCGCGAGCACGACCACCGGTATCCCCCAAGCCCATGAGCTGATGCGCCAGTGGGCAACTTCCGTCTCGGGCCTCGGCCGCACGGTCAGCAAGAGTACAGGTCGGGGCGAGTGCGGCGAAGCTCAGAGGAACTCTGCCAGGGGCTGTCCGCCCGGCGCCTGCAGTCCCAACGCGCGGAGCAGCCGCTCGGCCACCTTGCGCCACGTGTAGAGACCCGAGCGCTCGCGCGCGGCCTGGCCCATGCGCCGGGCCGTATCCGGATCGGCGAGTCGCAGCATCGCCTCAACGAGTCCCGCCTCGTCACCGGGCTCCACGACGATGCCGCCGTCGGCGCCGATTACGTCGCGGGGCCCGCCCACGCTGCTGCCGATGCTGGCAACGCCGGCCGAGGCCGCCTCGACATAGGCGATGCCGAAGGGCTCGATCAGCGAGGGCATCACGAAGCACGTGGCGCGCGCGAACAGCTCGAGCATGATCTCGCGGTCACGATCTCGCGCCCGCGAGAGCACGCCGTGGGTGTTGACTCCGGGCGCTCGCAGCGACGGGTGGCCGCCGACGACGTCGAGGACCGCGTCGGGGTGGACGCGGCGCACGCGCGAGAAGGCGCTGAGGACCTGCGGCCCCCCCTTGCGCTCCCAGTCGATCCCCACGAACAGGAAACGCGGATGGGTCCATACGCGATCGGGCACGGTCGCGGTGTGGGTGGCGCCGAATCCGACCACCGCCACGCGCTCGCGCGGGAGGCCGTAGTCGTTGAGCAGCGACTCGCCGGCCCAGTGACTTGCCACGGCGCACATGCGGGCGCGAGCGTAGATCTCCACGCGGCGCTTCTCCCAGCGTGCGATCCCGTGAGGGGACATTCGGCTGAAAACGGGATGACTGCCGCTGGCCTGGCGCAGCGTCATGTCCTCCAGCGTCACGAAGGAGATCCCGGGCGGGAGGGTGAAGCTCGTCCCGATCTGGATCACGCCGTCGACTTGGACTCCGTTCAGACCTCGGCGCGCGAGCAGGCTGCGGGTGCGCGTCGTCAGAGCCGCGCCTTCGGCGTCGTAGCGATTGCGTGTGGCCGCGGCGGCGCCGGCGAGCAGCGCCTGCTCGAGCCCCTCGTGGCAGCGCCACGTCGAGCGGCAGCACGGCGACGCCGAGCTCGTGCAGGCCAGCGAAGATCCCGGCGGTCACCCCCGACCACGTGCTGGGCGAGCGCGGGTCACCGACCGCCGCCAGCGCGACGCGCGCCGGCGATCCCGAGGGCACGCTGCTCAGACGCGCCATCCGCGTCTGGCATTCATGCCAGCGGCCGAGCGCCGGCCGAGCCCGGACGCGGGGGCTCGGCCGCCGGCGACTGCGTCAGGCCAAGGTACCTGTATTTGGCGACATAGAACTGGAGCATGCCCGCGTACAGCCCCTGGTACAGCGACATGCGCAGGTTCTCGCGCAGTCCATAGACGTCCCGCTCGCGGGCAAGGTTGACGAGGAAGACAACCGGTACGCACGGCAGGCACAGCAGCGGCGAGAGGCGGTTGAGGACTCGCCGTCGGGGCGGCCATTCGGCGGGACCATCCCAGTTGAACTTCGGCAGATCGGCGAAGTCCGTCAGCAGCTGCTCCGCTTGGATCTTGGCCGACCGGCGCCACTTCGTCAGCACGGTGCGCAGCGCGAAGTTGTTGTAGGCGGGCCGGTGCTCGAGCTGCAGCTCGATTCTGCGGACCGGCGGGTCCACGATCTCTGGGCTGTGGTGCACCCCCAGCGCGTGTACGCGCGAGCACCGAAAGAGCGCGAGCTTGTATGGGCCGTTCTCGGTTATGTAGCGCTGGCCATCCCACATCCGCCACAGGAGCTCGTAGCCGTTGACGCCCTCATCGCTCACCAGCTCGCGGAGCTTCGCTCGCAGCGGCTCACTGAGGTACTCGTCTGCGTCGAGCGACATGATCCATTCGCCGCGAGCCTGCTCGAAGGCGAATATGGTGGACGCCTCCGCATGACCGAGCAGAGGCCTTACATAGATCCGACACCCGTGACGCTCGGCGATCTCGAGCGTTCTGTCCTCGCACTCGCCATCGTGCACCAGCACGATCTCGTCCACGACACCCGCCAGGCTCTGCAGGCAGCGCTCGATGACCCCCTCCTCATTGCGCACCACCAGACAGCCCGACACGGAGCCTCGCGCCGGGAGGACGCTCTCGCCGGATGCCATGGCGCAACAGAATAGGGGCCCCGTGACCGCCTCGCCCCGCGTAAGCGTGATCATGGCCGTCCACAACGAGGAGCGCTTCCTCGTCGAAGCCGTCGAGAGCGTGCTCGCCCAGAGCTTCACCGACTTCGAGCTGATCATCTCCGACGATGGATCGACCGACCGGACCCCTGCGCTCGCGCGCGCTCTCGCGGAGCGCGACCCGGAGCGCATCCGGGTGCTTAGCGCGGAGCAGAATCAGGGCAAGCCCTTCGCCCTGAACCGGGCGCTCGCGCAGCACCGGGGCGAGTACGTCGCGTGGCTGGACGGAGATGACGTGATGCTCCCGGGCAAGCTCGAGCGCCAGGTCAACGCGCTCGACGCAGATCGGGGAGCCGCCGGTTGTTCGCACGATGCGGAGATGTTCGATTCGGACAGCGGCCGGGTGATCGGCCGCTTTTCGCAGGTCGCCAACGGCGCACCACTGCACAGCGGTGGGATCGAGCTGTGGTTCGACCCCACCTACAAGATGCTCCCCTCGGCGACGATGATCCGCTCGTCGCTGTGCCCCCCTGGCGGTTTCGACGAGCGCTTGACGTTCACCAACGACTGGCTCTTCGACATCGAGGTCTTCCGTCATGGGCGTTGCATCGCCATCGACGACGTGCTCGTCCGCTATCGCCGCCACGGCGACAACTTCACCACGCGAGCGCAGGAGTCGGGCATCTCCTACGAGGAGGGCCTGATGACGATGGCGATCGTGACCGCGAGATATCCGGAACTGCAGCGCCGCGCCCGCATGGTGAGCGCCGCCATCATGCTCGGCCAGGCCCGGCGGCGCGCCGGCGTGGGGGAGTGGCGCTCGGCGTGGCGCTACACCTCGGCGGCCTGCGGCGCCGGTGGTGTCTCGGGGATGCTGGGTGTGTCCGCTGCGATGATGCGCTCGGCGTTGCGCCGCAGGCGAGCTGGACTCTAGCCACGTCCGGCAGGCGCGAGGCGACTGTCCGGTCGCGGCCCCAACCGCCCCTTGCGCGCGTCGTCGAAGCCTTCGCGCACCGCGCGCAGCGCCTCGTGGCGGTTGGAACGGGTGAGTGCATGCAGGAAGAAAAGGGTCAGGATCGCGACGCGTCGCAGGGCGGTGCCCACGGATCCGAGCGGACGCCGCCGCTCGAGCACGGTGACCGTGTTGCGGGCGCCGTAGTAGAGCGTGTGGGTCGACGCCGCCTCCCCGCCCGTGGAGGCCGAGACGCGGTGCCAGGCGCGGGCGTCGGGAGCGAACACCACCTCGAAGCCGGCTGCTCGCACGCGCAGCGCCCAGTCGACGTCCTCGACGTAGGCGAACAGCTCCTCGTCGAGTAGCCCGACCGCCTCGATCGCCTCGCGCGAGATCGCCATGAGCGCCCCGACCGCCCGACCGGTGGGCGCGATCCGACTGTAGCGTGGTCCATCCGGCCGCCCATGGCCGCGCGGCCGTCCGGAGTAGCCCAACAGCTCGCTGACGCGCTGCCCGGCGAACCAGATCGTCTGCGGACGATCGGCGCGGTAGACCTTGCCCGCGAGGATGCCCGCGCGCGGGCGCTCGCGTGCGGCTCGAGCAAACCCCTCGATCACGTCCGGGGCGACGCTGGCGTCGTTGTTGACCAGCACCACCCAGCGCGCGCCGTGCTCGAGCGCGTGGCGTATGCCCAGGTTGTTGCCGCCCGAGTAGCCGAGGTTGACCCCGGCCTCGATCAGGAATACCTGCGGAAAGCGCTCGCGCACCGCCTGCTGGGAGCCGTCGCTGGAACCGTTGTCGACACAGATGATTTCCAGGTCGGCGTGCTCGACGCTGCTCAGCGACTCCAGGCAGCGCAGCGTGTCCTCACGCCCGTTCCAGCTCAGCACGACCGCGTGCCACACCGGACCCATCGCGGCACTCTGAGCGTCTTCAGCGGCGGGCATGAGCTCGGACAGTATGGCTCCGACCAGCGCCTGTGAGCGAGCGCACGTGGCGCTTCGCAACCGGCGGAGCCGCTATAGATTGCGCGCTTGACCGGATCATTCATCTGCGGCTGCATCCTGTTCCCGCTGGTGCTGCTTGCGCTCAGCGCGGGCGGCGGCCTGCTCGTACGCCGCCTGGGAGGCGGCTGGCTCCCCGGCGTCCTCGTGCTGCCCGTCGGCTTCGGGCTGCTGGTCGCGACGTGCTCGTTCGCCACCTACATCAGCTGGCTGGCTCCGGCCGCCGGCTATATCGCGCTCGCGTTCGCCGTGGCCGGGTTCCTCCTGGAGGCGCGGGCCGGAGCGCTTCGAGCGCCCCGCTTGAACGGGGTCCCGTGGGGAGCGCTCGCCGCGCTCTTCGCCTTCGCGACGATCGGCGCCCCCACCCTGCTCACGGGCACTCCCACCTGGACCGGCTACTCGCGCATCGTCGACATCGGCTTCCAGATGGACTTCGCCCACCACCTGGCCGAAGCAGGGCGCGCGGCGGTCGGCAACAGCTCCTCCTACCAGGTGGTGGTGGGAAAGCTGTTGAACATCGGCTATCCCGGCGGCGGGCAGGCCGCGCTCGGCGCGATCGCCGCCCTGATCCGAACCGATCTCGCCTGGTGCTACCAGATGTACCACGCGTTTGCCGCGGCCATGGGGGCGCTTGCGATCTATTCGCTGCTCGGACGCGTCTCCAGCAGTCGTCCGCTGCGCGCCGTGGGGGCAGCGGTGGCGATCCAGCCGACGGTGCTCTATGCCTACGCGCTCGAGGGCGGGATCAAGGAGATCACCACGGCCAGCCTGTTGATGGCGGTCGCCGCCGTCCTGGCCGAGCGGCTCCCGGGCCAGGAGCCGCGCCTGTCGGTGCTGCCGGCGGCCGTGACCATCTCCGGCGCCTTCGCCGCCTTCAGCGTCGGCGCGCTGCCCTGGCTCGGCCTGCTGCTAGCGGCGATGTTCGCCGTCACGCTCGTGCCACGCCACCGCTGGCGGAAGCTCGCGAGCTGGGGACTGCTCGCCGCGATCGCGATCGTGATCTCGCTGCCGGGGATCATCAGCGCAGCGACCCAGTTGAGCGGGATCGCGAGCTCGGCGATAGGGGGTGTCGTCGAACTGGGCCTCGGCAACCTCGCGGCGCCCGTGCCCGACTGGTCGGCGGCCGGGGTGTGGCTCACCGCCGACTATCGCTTCCCGCTCGTGCACGTGGCAATGACCCACAGGCTGGATGCGTTCGTGATCGTGCTCGCGGTGCTCGGCATTCTCTATGCGCTCAGGCGACGCAGCTGGGTGTTGGCCGTCATGGGCATCGCCGCGCCGATAGCGCTCGCATACTACAAAGCCCACAGCACCGCCTGGCTGCAGTTCAAGTCGTTCACGATCACGGGCGTCCTCGCGCTCACGCTCGCCTTCGCCGGCGCCTGCGCGCTGCGCGAGAGCCGGAGACGGGGCGTGTGGCTGCTGGGATGGCTGGCCGCGGCGGTGATCGCCGGAGGAGTTCTGTACGGCAACGCGATCACATACCACGACACCACGCTGGCACCCGCAGCCCGCTACCACGATCTCGCCGCCATCGGCAAGCGCTACGCCGGACAGGGACCAACCCTGTTTCCCGGATTCGATGAGTACGCCGAGTATTTTCTGCGCGAAGAGGACGGGAGCTCGAGCGTGAACCCGGCCCACGGCGAATACACCCTCGTTCCGGGCATCTCCGAGCCGGAAGGAATCGGTTACACGTTCACCCTGAACCAGTTTCAACTTCCCTTCCTGCAGAAATTCAAGCTCGTCGTCGAACCGCGGACTCCGATCGGCGTGCGCGCGCCGAGCAACTGGGACCTGGTGCAACAGACCAGGTACTTCAACGTCTGGCGTCGCGACCGACCGGCCGCGGATGTGTATTTCCACTTTCCCCTGTCGGGGTTGCCACACGAGCGCACTCCCGAATTCTGTAAGAAGCTGACGCAAACGCTGAGCCGTGCCGGCGCGGGCGCAACGGTGGCCTACGTCGACGCGCCCGCCAGCACCGAGGTCCAGCCGACATCCGGGGTTCACCCCGACTACTGGCACGCGGAGGGCTCAGAGCTGGTCGCCTATGGAGCGGGCAGCGATCGCATCGGCTTCGCCCTCCCACGAGCGGGGAACTACAGCCTGTGGATCGCGGGCTCGATCGGACGCCCCGTCAAATTCATCCTCGACGACCGCTCGGTGGGCACGGTCGCCTATGAAGAGCGCTACCCCGGCCAGTTCATACGAATCGGGTCGCGGGAGCTCGGCGCCGGAGCCCACACGCTCACCCTCGTTCGCGGTGGTGGCAGCCTGCATCCGGGCAGCGGCGACGACGTCGACCCCGACACCCGCGGACTGGGGCCGATCCTGCTGCTACCCGGCGAGTCCCCGTCCGCTCGTGTGAACGTGGCGCCCGCGAGCGCCGCCGAGAGCATCTGCAGCGCCCCGGTCGGCTACCAGTGGATGGAGGTGCTGCGGCCGGGAGCCAGCGCCTGAGAGCTACGCCCGGGCCTGGGCCTGGACGCGCCTGATCCAGAACGAGCTGCCGGTCTCACCGGGATCGAGTGCGCCGGAGGCCTCCAAGCGCGCGGTCTGCTCACGCGCGAGAGCGTGGACGGCGCACACCGCCTCGAAGCTCGAGTTGAAGGCCAGGAACGCCTGCAACAGGTACTGCTCGGCCCAGTACAGGGCATAGTCGGCAAAGAAGAACCGCGGATACTCATAGGGCAGGAAGATGTCGTGAACGTGCACGATCACGCCCTTCTGGAGCAACGGCAGCACGCGCAGGATGATGTGGTTGACGTCGCTTCCGATCTTCACGGTGTGCGTCGTATCGACGAACAGCACATCGCCGGATTGCAGCTCGGCGAACACTTCGTCGGGGACATCCTGAGCCTTGGCGCGAACCAATTCGGTGAGACCGGGGAGACTGTCGTCGGCCGCGGTGGGGAACGGGTCGAACGCACGCAGCCGCGCCGAGTGCCCGTCGCGGGCGTTCTCGCGACAGGCCTGGGCCATCACGCGCGTCGTCTGTCCCGAGCCGAGCTCGACGATGAGCGTCGGGCGCATGTGACGCACCATCGCGTAGAGAACTCGGGCGTCCGCGAGAGGGTACGAGTCGTTGCTCGGGTCGTAGGCATGCTCGGGCGCAACGTCACTCCCCCAGGCGAGACCAGCGATATGTGGGGTCAGATCGGACTCCACGAAGGCCATCTGCGCGTCGAGATCGAAGGCGATCCCACGAAGCGGGTCGCGCGCCTCCCATACGTCCTCGGGCAGCTGGGCGAGATCGGGAATCGGGCTGTAATACGTCTTGAGCACCACCTGCAGCCCCAGCCGCTCGGCCGCTCTTCGCGCCAGGCCATAGCCTCTCACGGCCGCAGGACGGCTCCAGAGACGGCGGCGGCGGATTGAGCTGCCTTCGCCGAACACCGCCGTAACCCTACCCGGAGGACACGGCGGACAGCTGCTCCAGCCGCCGGCGCATCGCGACCCCCGTCGCCTCGGGGGACAGGGTTCGAGCGACGTCCTCCGCAGCGCGTGCGCCAAGCCTCGCCGCCTCCACCGGGTCGTCGATGACCCGGCGCATCAGCTGCGCCCCGTGCTCGACGCTCGGGTCCGCCCATTCGCCCTCGGGCGGGTAGATCTCGCAGTCCGGCCCGACCCGGCCGATCGTGTAATCGACCAGGTAGCTGTTGTCCGCATTCATGAAGTCGACGTTCCCCGAGTAGCCGGTCCCGATAACCGGCTTGCCGATCGCCATCGCCTCCGCCATCGTCAGCCCGAAGCCCTCGGCTCGGTGCAGCGAGACGTAGCAATCGCACCCCGCCATCAGGCCGTCCAGCTCCTCGCCCCTGAGAGATCGGTCGATCACATGGATGTCCGAGCGCCCGTGCGCGGCCCACAGCACCTCCTCCTCGGCCAGCGGGCGCAGCGGTGCGTTGATCGTCTTGATCAGCAGCTGCGGGCCCTCTCCGGGCGCGAAGGCGAGCCTGAACGCGTCGATCAGCCCCACGGGGTTCTTGCGCTGAATCGTGCTCAGGTAGTCGAAGACGAAGAGGAACAGGAAGCCCTCGGGGACCCCCAGGCGCAGCGGAGCGGCCGGCGCGGCGGGGGGCTGGACCGGCGGCGGCAGCGCGATGACCGGCACCGGCGCGACAGCGCCGATGTTCTCCGCCATGAATCGCGAGTAGACCCAGATCTCGTCGACGAGCGCGAACGCGCGCTGCCAGCGCGGTGGGATGGTGTTGGTCTCCCATCCCCAGATCCCGATCCGCGGTCCCTCGAAGTAGCCCTCGCCCAGGCGCTCGACGAAGTCCGGGAGCTCATCGGCGTTGACCGCGACGATCTCAAAGCCGTGACGTCCCTCCTGGACGAGGTCCTCGAAGCCATGCCGGCCGTACTCCGCAGTGAGCTCCACCGGCAGCGCCAGATGGTGCAGCGGCACGCTCACCGTCCTCACCGGGACGCCGACGGCGTCGAGCGCCTGCACATAGCCGCGCGCCGCGGCGCCAAGCCCGAGGGTGTGGCCGAGGTACCCGGTCACACGGACCGCCGGGCCATCCCCCTCGCGCGCAGAGCCACGCGAAGAGGAAGCCGGAGGCGACGCGGCGGACGCGGCGGGGGCGCTCGCTCCCGCAGCCGGACTGGCGAGCTCTGACCCGCCGGCCGGAGCCTGCCCCGGCCGGGGAGGCATGAAGCGGTCGGGGATCGCGAGCTCGTCTCGCCCGAACGCCCAACACCAGGCGAGGTACCCGGGCCCGTCGACGCCGTCGAGGTCGGGGTAGGCTCGCATCACGTCGGGACGCTCGCGCGCGACGCGGTGGAACACGTAACGGTTGATGCCGTGCGCGCTGCCCCGGGGGGCCGGTCCTTGCAGCCAGGCGATGAACGCGCGCGTGCCCTCCTCGCTGAAGGGGTCCTCGAAGCGTTCCCCGAGCGCGAGCGCCGAGGCATACATGGCCCGCAGCGAGTCGTCGTAGACGAGTCCGTCGGCGAGGCGCCGGCCCACCTCCTCGCGATGCTCGGAGTCACGCCAGCCGGCCGCCACCAGCTCGCCGGCGTAGCGCTCGCACAGCTCATGCAGGGCGGGCGAGCGGCTGACCCGCGCGCGGCTTGCCATCGCGTTCAGGCGATGTGGCTTGCCGGGGTCGAAGCCGGGCAGGTTCAGGAAGCGAAGCGGCCAGCGTCCGTCGACCATCACTCCATCCGGGGTGTCTTCCAGCGACCGGCTGTGGAGGTTCCACATGTTGAGGTTGCAGCCGGGGTCGTCGAGCACGGCCGTCGCGAACCGTGCGGGCGCCAGCTCGAGGAAGCGCGCCAGCCAGGGGCGATCCTCCGGGCGCCCGCCGCGGTGGCCGCCGTCCAGCGACCCGAGCGTCTGCTCGACGTGCGCGGTCCACCACACGAGGAAGCCGTCGGCACCCGCGGTGCCGTCGACAGCCATGATCGTCTCCTCGATGCGCCCGGCCTGCTCCATCTGCAGAGGCGACGGTTCCAGGCCGTCGCTCGGGACGTCGGCGCTCATCCTCGGCACGAGCAGGACGCTGCGCGTCGAGAGCGCGGACTCGATCGGCTCCAGCTCCCCGAGCACCCAGGCGGTGCTGGGCAGGTGCAGCACCGGCTCGGACGTTCGCTCCCCGTAGCGCTGCAGCAGGCGTGGCAGCAGCAGAGTGCTCAGATCCTCCTGCTCGTAGCGAGCGAGCACCGTCTCGACGTCGAGGTCGAGCTCCTGCGAGGCGGAGCGCATCCGCAGGGACTCCTCACGGGCCGCCGCGGAGACGACGTCCGCGCCGGCCACGAGCACCACGTCAAACGGCCAGTCGGGCTGGTGGCGTTGCAGCGACCGGCCCAGGGCCCGCGCCTGCGGCATCGTCGCGAGCGTCGCCAGGGTGACGACCTGCATCAGCCCTCGGCCCCATTCTCCGGAGCCGTGGCGACCACGGCGTAGGCGGGCGAGTCGAAGCGGGCGCTCTCGAAGCGCTCGAAGGCCGGGGCGAAGACGTAGGCCGACTCGAAGCCCGCGATCGCGCATAGCGCCAGCGCGACCTCGGGGAAGATCGGGTGCTGGTGGGTGGGGTCGACCCAGAAGGTCTTCAGCGATGAGACGCGGTGGGGGTTGACCGTCTCGGCGATGAACAGGCCTCCCGGGCGCAGCTTGCGCCGTGAGAGCTCGAGCATCCGCTGGAGCTCGGCATGCGGCAGGTGCTCGATGAGCTGGGCCGAGAAGACCGTCCCGATGGCCCCGTCCTCCAAACCCTCCAGATAGCCGTTGGCGTCGGCGAGCGTCGCCTCGACGCCGAGCGCCCGGCAGCGCTCGACCATGCCCGCGTCGCTGTCGACGCCGTGGGCGGAGATGCCCTCGCCGGCCAGCAGCGCGAGGAACTCGCCCCGGCCGCAGCCGATGTCGAGCACCGGCTCGTGGTCGCGGACCAGCGCCACGTAGGGACGCTGGGACTCGGCGACGCGGGCGGCGGGGCCGCGGAAGAGCTCCTCGAAGTCCACATAGCCGGAGCCGCCCTTGCGCATCGATGCCGAGGAGCGATAGCCGAGGACCTCTCCGACCGGCGACTCCAAGGTTTCGAACGGGCTGTCGGCCACGTAGGGCAGCGCGTTGAGCTCCGTTTCGATCAGCTCGATCTCCCGGTGGGCAGATCTCGCCTCGGATTTCATCGCGGTGTCGACGTCTGAGACGCTGCGCCGCTGCGACTCGGCGGTGAGGACGAGCTCGCGAACGAGGTCCTCCAGACGCTCGATCTGTTCGTCGTGGCGCTCGCCGACGCGCTGGAGCTCCGCCTCCAGGCGCCCCAGCCTGGCCACCAGGTCGGCTCTTCCGGCGCGGCGGCGGGCATAGGCGGGCGCGAGGCGCCAGAGCACACCACGCGCCACCCGGCGCAGGCCCCGACGCGCGCGTCGCAGCGCCCGGGCAGGGCGGGTTGCCTGTCTTCTCTGGTCATCGGCGGTCATCGGCGCGGGCTGGCGGCCATTATCGCCCAACGTTGCGGCCCGCCGCGGGACTGCTCTAGGCTGCCTGCTCCGCCGATCGGGATCCGATGCACGTGAACGAGTTGCCGCAACCGAGCCAACCGCACGCTCGCGGAAGCGTGTGCGTCGTGATCGCCGCAGGCGAGGAGCAGGAGCGTCTGCGCCAGTGTCGCGAGTCCGTGCAGGCGCACACGCCGGTGACGGTCGCGACCGTCACCGTCGCGGCGACGGCCGCCGCCGTCAATCGCGCGCTCGAGCAGCTCGCGCCCGTCGACGTCATCGTCCTGAGCGAGCCCTGCCGCGTGACGCCCGGCTGGCTCGGGCGCATGCGAGGCGCCGCGCTGGGGGACTCGAACACGGCCACTGCCAGCGCGCTTGCGGACGCCGGGACCGAGCTCGCGCTGTGCGACGAGGAGCGCCCGGAGGAGGACTTCGCGCAGCTGGCCGAGCGCCTCGCCCGGCACACGCTCACGCTGCGCCCGCGCCTGAGCCGGGCGGTCGGGCCATGCGTGTACGTGCGCCGGGAGGCGCTCGAGCTCGTCGGTCCGCTCGACGAGGAGCTCGACCTGCACTGGGCGCTGGAGGTCGACTTCGCGCAGCGCTGCCTGCTCTCGGGTCTGGCTCACGTCGCCGCCGACGACGTCGTCGTGCGGCGGCTCGCGCCGGCGCATGCCACGGACGCCGACCAGCTGCCGGCGATACTGGCCGAGCGCTATCCATACCTGTCAGACCGCCCCGCTCTCGCCGACTCGGGCGTCCTCATGCTTGCCCTGGAGGCGGCGCGGGGGCCGCGCCCGCGCCTGTGGGTGACGCTCGACGCACGCGCGCTCGACGGCGCCGTCACGGGCACGCAGGTCCACATCCTCGCGCTGATCCTCGCGCTCGCGCGGACCGAGCGGCTGCGGCTGCGCCTGCTCGTGCGCGAAGAGCGGATCGACCGGGAGACGCTGGCGCTGCTGCGCGGCCTGCCGGCAACCGAGATCCTGGCGGCCGAGGATCTCGACCCGGCCACACCGAGGAGCACCGTCTTCCACCGCCCGCAGCAGACGTTCTCGCCGGGCGACGTCGCGCTGGCGGTGGCGCTCGGCGAGCGGTTCGTGCTCAGCCAGCTCGACCTGATCGCGTATCGCAACCCCGGCTACTTCGCCGACGCCAACGTGTGGGAGGACTACCGCCGCGCCAGCCGGCATGGCCTGTCCGCCGCCGAGCGGGTGGTCGTCTTCTCCGATCACACCCGGCGCGAGCTGCTCTCCGATGCGCTCGTGGAGGACGCGCGCATCAGGGTCGTGCCTCCCGGCCTGGATCACCGCGCCGCGGGCGTGCCGCGCCGCCCGGCGGCCCCGGAGGATGACCGCGAGGAGCCCCTCGCCGACGGCTTCCTGCTCTGCCTGGGCACGGACTTCCGCCACAAGAACAGGGTGTTCGCGCTGCGCCTGCTCGCGTCGCTGCGCGAGGACCAAGGCTGGCAGGGAGGCCTCGTGCTCGCCGGGACGCACATCCCGCTCGGATCCTCGCTGGAGATCGAGCGGGCGTTCCTGCGCGAGCATCCCGAGCTTCGCGATGCCGTGGTGACGTTGGGCCCTGTCAGCGAGCAGGAGAAGGCGTGGCTGATCGCTCACGCCGGCGCGGTCGTCTACCCGTCGGTGTACGAGGGCTTCGGCCTGGTCCCGTTCGAGTCGGCTCTGGACGGCGTCCCATGCGTGTTCGCGCCCCAGTCCTCCCTGGCCGAGGAGGCGCCCGAGGGGACGGCGGCGATCATTCCCTGGGACCCGGGGGCGAGCGCGGCTGCCGCATACGCTCTGCTCACGGACCCCAGCGCCCGCGCTGAGCAGGTGCACGCGCTGGCCGCGGCCGCGCGTGGCCTCACCTGGGCGGCCGCGGCGAGCATGATGGTCGAGATCTATCGGGAGGCGGCGCTGGCGCCAGTGCGTGACGCCGCGACGCTGAGCCGCGACGCGGTACAGCGCGAAGGCCGGCTGAGCGTCGAACACGAGCTCGAAGCGGCGCGGCTCGTTCGCGAGCGCGAACACGCGCAGCGCATGTACGACGAGCTCAACGCCGAGGTCGGCTTCGGGCTGAGCCTGATCGGCCCGCACGGAGCGTTGCCCGAGGGCCTCCAGCGCGCGCTGCTCGCGCTCAGCGCGCATCCCGCGTTGAGCCGGCCGCTGTTCGGCGTGCTCTCCCGCGCGTTCCTCGCGGCGCGGGCCCTCGGTCGTGCTGTCCGCGGTCTGTCGCGCAGGGCGCGCTGAGCGGCCGCCGACCGGTCCCGGGAACCGCTCGCTATACCCTCCAGTGAAGCGTGTCCGCCGAGCAGACAGCCGTTCAGGGACGCCCCGCGCTTGCCGCCGAGGGGGTGTCACAAGCGCTTCAAGATCCCCGAGGAGCGCAGCCACACGCTCAAGGAGCGGGCGCTGCACCCGCTGCGCCGCTCGCGCCACGAAGAGCTGCACGCGCTGAAGGACATCACCTTCGCGGTCGCGCCGGGCGAGTTCTTCGGCATCGTCGGACGCAACGGCAGCGGCAAGAGCACGCTGCTGAAGTGCCTGGCCGGCATCTACCGCGCCGACGCAGGGACGGATCTGGTGCAACGGTCGCATGTCCACGTTCATCGAGCTGGGCGTCGGCTTCAATCCCGACCTGGCGGCCTACGACAACGTCGCGCTGAACGGCATCATGCTCGGCCTCTCCCCGCGGGAGGCGCGGTCTCGCTTCAAGCGCGTGATCGAGTTCGCCGAACTCGAGGAGTTCCAGGACCTCAAGCTCAAGAACTACTCCTCCGGGATGCACGTGCGCCTGGCCTTCTCGGTCGCGATCCAGGTCGACGCCGAGATCCTGCTGATCGACGAGGTGCTCGCCGTCGGCGACGCGGCATTCCAGCAGAAGTGCTTCGACGTGTTCAACCGCATGCGCGAGGAAGGCCGCACGATCGTCTTCGTCACCCACGACATGAGCGCCGTCACGCGCTTCTGCCATCGCGCGATGCTGCTCGAGCGCGGCGCGATCGTGAGCATCGGCGATCCGCGCGACGTCGCCGACCGCTACCTGGAGATCGCCTTCGGGCGCGCCGTGGGCTACGAGGACGACGGCGTGGGCAGCGCGCGGATGGGCGACGGCGCGGCGCGCGTGACCGACGTGTGGCTCGGCGACGACCCGTCCGAGCGCCGGACGGTGGCGCCGCAGGCCGAGCCGCTGACGCTGAAGGTGCTGGTGACGTTCAACGCCGACGTGCTCGACCCGGCGCTGTGAGCATGACGCTGCTGAACGAGCAGCGCCAGCCGGTCGTCGTGGCCACCACCGCGAAGGACCAGGAGCAGACCGGCGGCTTCCAGGTCGGCGAGCGCGCCGCTTTCGCGTTCTCCTTCCACAACATGCTCGCCCCCGGGCGCTATCACCCGATCCTGACGATCACGCACCGCGGCGAAGGCCTGGACGTCATCGACCGCTACACGGGCGGCCTGTCGTTCGTCGTCTCCGGCCTGACCGCGAGCGGCGGCATGGTGGAGATCCCGGTCGAGACGGAGCGTGAGCCGCTGGGGCCTCGCCCCGCCGAGCGAGATACAGCCGGCGGGAGGCGGTCGGTGAGCGCGTCGACCCTCTCGGACCCCGCGGAAACGCGCCGGCGTCCATCCGAGCCCATGGGGCAGCCGATCCGCGGCCCGCGCGCGCTGAGCGACAGCTGGCCGCGCTTCTGGCAGCTCGCCTACAACATCGCGCGCAGCGAATTCAAACTGAAGTTCTTCGGCTCGGCGCTCGGCTACGTGTGGCAGGTGATGCGCCCGCTGCTGCTGTTCGGCGTGCTGTACGTGTTCTTCGTGCTGATCTTCCACGTGGACAAGGCAAAGGGGGCTGCCGGCCACTTCTACGGCGCGCAGCTGCTCGGCTCGATCGTGCTGTTCACGTTCTTCAGCGAAGCCACCAGCGGCGCCGTGCGCAGCGTCGTGGAACGTGAGAACCTCGTGCGCAAGATCCAGTTCCCGCGGCTGGCGATCCCGATCTCGGTCGTGCTGCTGGCCGCTTTCAACCTGGGCTTGAACCTGGTCGTGGTGATGATCTTCGCGTTGATCTCGGGCGTGCGGCCGATGCTCAGCTGGCTCGAGCTGCCCGCTGATCATCGCGCTGGTGGCCGTGCTGGGCACCGGGCATGGCGATGCTGCTCTCGGCGCTGTTCGTGCGCTTCCGCGACATCCAGCCGATCTGGGAAGTCTTCTCCCAGATCCTCTTCTACTCCTCGCCGGTGATCATCCCCGCCGAAAAAGTGCAGGAAGCTCTCCACATCGTGCACAAAGGCGCCCCCATCACCGCGGCCGACCGGCACGCCACGCTGGACCACTTCCTCTACCACATCTACACGCTCAACCCGCTCGTGACGGTCTTCCAGCAGTTCCGCCACGCGATGATCAACCACGCGACGCTCAGCGCCGGACAGGCGCTGGGCAGTTGGGCGGCGCTGCTGGAGCCGCTCGCGCTCGTGGCCGCGATCTTCGTGCTCGGATTCTGGTACTTCAATCGCGAGGCGCCGCACATCGCCGAGGATCTCTAGCCGTCAGCATGAGCGCTCATCCTGACGGGGCTCGCCCGGGCGAACCGTGAAGCGCACCGCAAACGACGCGCTGCACCTGGCCGGCAGTGGATCGTTCGCCACCGAGGTGGCCGAGTGGGCACGAGACGACGGCTGGAGCGTGGCGGGCCTGATCGAGCTGCTCGACCCCTCACGTGTCGGTACGGTGATGGCGGGACTCCCCGTGGTCGCGCCCGGCGCGCCCCCGGAGATCGCCCGCGCGGTCGTGGCTGCCGGCGGCTCCCGCAGTGAGCATTGGTCGCAGCTCGATGGCCATGGCTGGGAGCCGGCCACGATCGTGCATCCAGGGGCGCATGTGTCGCCCACGGTCAGGCTCGGAGCCGGGTGCGTGGTGGCACCCGGGGCGGTCATCGGCGCCGAGACCGTCGTCGGGGCGCACACGCTCGTCTCCCGCGGCGCCCTGATCGGCCATCACTGCCGCGTCGGCGCCTTCGTCTCCCTGCTGCCCGGGGCCAACGTCGGCGGCCATACCGAGATCGGTGATCGTACGGTGGTCGGCATGGGGGCGGTGATCGTCAACGGCACCATCGTCCGCGCTGACGCCACGGTGGCGGCCGGTGCCGTGGTGCTCCGCGAGGTCCGCGATGGGGTCCGCGTGCAGGGCGTGCCGGCGCGAGAGTACGCGCCGTGATCCGCCGGTTGCTGGGACGGCCCCTCGACTGGCGCTTCGGCGCGGTCATCGCCCGCCTGGATTCGCTCGCCGATCGCGCCGAGCGCCTCAGCGCGCGCATCGAAGGGATCGACGGACGCGTTGTCGAGCTGACGGCAACGTTCGAGCAGCTGCTCGAGAGGGCCGCTGGAATTCCGGAGATCGCCGAGCGCACGAGCTCGATGCACAGGACCCTCAAGCAGCGGATCGAGCCGTTGCTGAGGACGGTCGTCGACGAGGAGCCCGAGAACCGTCGCCGTCTCCACGCCCTGCGCGCCAGCCCGGGCTACGAGGACGCCTACGACGACCCCGACCCGCTCGTCTCCATCACTGTGCCGACGCGCGGACGAGAGAGGCTGTTGACCGGCCGGGCGCTCCCCTCCCTGCTGTCGCAGACCCACACCAACCTGGAGGTGCTGGTGGTGGGCGACGCCGTCGCCTCCGAGGTGGAGAGGGCCGTCCTGGCGCTTGGAGACCCGCGTGTGCGGTATGCGAACCTCAGCCAGCGAGTCAGCGCACACCCGGATGCCCGCCGGCACTGGCTGGTGGGAAGCACGATGGCGCGCAACGAGGCCGCGCGGCGCGCCCGCGGGCGTTGGCTTCTGCATTTCGACGATGACGACCACCTGCGCCCCGATGCCATCGCATCCCTGCTCCAGGTGGCCCGCGAGCAACGCGCCGAGGTCGCCTACGGCGGCTTCGACGAGCACCACCCCGACGGCGGGATGGTCACGGGCCTCGGCTTTCCACCGCGCTTGGGCTACTTCAGCTGGGCAGGGGCGCTCGTGCACGGCGGACTGGGCTTCTTCGAACGCGAGCTCATCGCGGCCCATCTGGAGATGCCCGGCGACATGTACATGCTGGCGAGGATGCTGCGCGTGGGCGTTCGCTTCGCGATGCTCGACGAGGTCGTGCTGGACTACTTCCCGTCGACGCTGTGGGAGCGCTCAGACCCGGCAGTCCCGCCGCCCACGCCCACCGCCGCTCACCCATCGGAGCCCGAGTCGGGCCGAGCAGCATCTGCTCAGACGGTCACGCCAGACCTCGAGCGCCTGGCGAGCCGTCCCCCCCGCTCGGTCCCGCGCTACCTCGGCCCCGAGTACGACAATCCGATCCAGTCGCGCTCGGGCCCTCTCGCCAGAAGCTATGTCGTTTGCTCGACGCCCAGGAGCGGCAGTGGGCTCCTATGTCGTGGCCTGGCTGGGATCGGGCCGCTCGGCGTGCCGCTGGAGTACTTCAACGCGCTCACGCGGGAGCCGCTCAGCGAGCGCTGGCAGTGCGGATCGGGCCTGCAGCCGTACCTTGACGCGCTGCACGCGCGCCGCGTGACGCATGACGGCCTGTTCGGGGTCAAGGTTCACTGGGATCAGATGTCGCTCGTCCGGGCAGAGGCCGGAGCCGGGACCAACGATCACTACCTCTTCGAGACTCCCGACGCCCTGCTCGACCGCCTGTTCCCCGCCCCGCTCTTCATCCGGATCGTGCGCATGGACCTGGATCGCCAGGCGGTGTCCTATTGGAAAGCCCTCAACTCGACCGTGTGGTCGAGCCATCTCGATGAACCGGCAGGCGCGGCGGATGCGGAGACTCCTTACAGCTTCGAGGGCATCGATCGTTGCCGGCGGCTGATCGAGAGCGGCGAGCACTGCTGGGAGCGGCTCATCCGCGCCCGTGGAGGGGGCGCCCTCCTCGTCACCTACGAGGAACTTGCGCAGGACTTCGTGCACACGATGGAGCGGGTCGTGAACTACATCTCGCCCGGCCTCGCCTTCAGCGTCCCTGCCCCGCGAACTCGCCAGCTGAGCGACGCGCGTTCAGCCGAGTTGCTCGAGCGCTTTCGCTCGGAGCGAGCCTCGAGCTCTGTGAGCGCGGTTCGGGTGCTCCTCAGCGCCGCCCCATCGGGGCGATCTGCGGCGCGAGCTCGCCCGCGAGCGCCATCCGCCGCGACGCGGCCACACGCTGCAGGAACGCCTCCAGCGCGTCGATCCGTCGCTCCCAGGCATACTCCTGCGCGGTCTGCAACCCCGCGCTCCCCAGCCGCTCACGCAGCTGCGGATCGGCGAGCACGCGTGCGAGCGCCGCGCTGACCGCGCGCGTGGTCGGTGCGGGCATCAGGCAGTTGACGCCGTCGACGCAGAAGTCGCGGTTGCCGTGCGCGTCGGTGCACACGACCGCCGCGCCGGTGGCCATCGCCTCCAGGGGCGGCAGCGCAAAGCCCTCGTGGGTGGAGGTCTGGACGAACACGGTCGCCTGGTTGAACAGCTCGTTGACCTGCTCGTCGTCGGGAGAGTCGACATAGCGCACACCCTCCCCCTCCCCCTCCGCCAGCTCCGGCTCGATCCCGAACAGGCACAGCTCCGGCCGCCGGCCGATCTCCGGCCGGTTCTTCAACGCCTTCCAGGCGGCGAGCGTCAGGGGCAGGTTCTTCAGCGGGTTCGCGCGCCCGAGCGCGAGCACCATGTCCTCGCGGCGCACCACGTCCGCGCGCGGGCGGAAGGTCCGCAGGTCGATCCCCGGCGGGATCAGCTCGGCGTCGAGGCCGAGCTCGCGCAGGCGCTCGCGGTTCCAGGAGGAGATCGTCATGTAGCGGAACTCGGGCCGGTAGGAGTCGAGCACGGCGTGGCGGGCATGCTCGTGGTCGGGGTAGTAGGAGGTCTCGATGTCCTGGACGAAGTACACGGGGATGCCGCGCACGATGCTCGCGCGCCACACCGGCGCGGCGGTCATCCACCAGGTCGCCACCTTGATCGCGTCGAGCTCGGCGAGCGAGCGGGCCAGCTCGTCGTAGTCGGCGAAGCTGTGCACCGGGACGTGCAGCGGGAACCAGTCGGGCGGGCCGTCGAGCGTGTACAGCGACACGTCGTGCCCGCGCGCGGCCAGGCGGTTGAGGTGCTCGAAGACGTCCCGGTGCCCGCCGCCCACGCCCGTCCCCTCGGTCACGTAGGCGATCCGCAGGCGATCGGCGCCAGCGCCCTCGGCCAACCCGCCACCGGCGGCGCCCTCGCGCGGGCCGCCGGGTCGACCGAGCGCGCGTCGAAGAAGTCCGACCAGCGCTCCCAGAACAGCCGCTGGGAGTCCCGCTCGCGCTCGCCCAGCTCGGTGCCGCGGGTGACCGACTCGTGGTGCACGAGCCGGGCGGCCGGGAAGTACAGCACGCCAAAGCCGGCCCGCCACGCGCGCAGGCACCAGTCGACGTCCTCGTAGGCCATCGCGTAGCGCTCATCCAGCAGGCCGATGCGCTCGATGACCTCACGGCGCACGTACATGCACGCGCCTGTGACCGCAAGCGCCGGACTGGCCCGCCCGGCAGGGCCCCAGTCGGACGGCTTGAACCGGTAGCGGTGGTCGAACCACTCGGGCGCGTCGCGGTTGCGCACCGTCCCGCCGAACTGGATGCGCCCGTCGGGATACTGCAGCTGCGCGCCGACGATGCCGACGTCCTCGTAGCGGTGGGCCGCGTACTGCGAGGCACTCGAGCCAGCTCGGGAGCGCCTCGACGTCGGAGTTGAGCACCACCACGTCGCGCTCGCCGTCGCTCGCCCGCAGGCCGCGGTTGGCGTTTGCGGCGAAGCCGGCGTTGTGCTCGGCCGCGATCAGCACGTCGATCCCCTTGATCGCTCGCAGCGCCGCCACGTGCTCGGGGCCGCTGCAGTCATCGGCGACGATCACGCGGGCCATCCCGGGTGCGACCGTCCTTCTGATGCTGCGCACGAGCGCCCGCACGCGCTCGGCGTCGCGGTAGCTGGGGATGACGATGTCCACAGGCCGGCCGTGCTCGCGATACCAGGCGACGGCGCTGCGCAGTTCCTGGTCGCGCGCGTGCGTGCGCAGGCGCAGGCGGCGCTGCAGTGGCGTGAAGCGCAGCGGAAGGGTGATCGCCCGGAACAGGAGCGTGCGCAGGCCGAAGTACCTGTAGGTCAGGTATATCCGCCGTCTCAGGTTCGCGAAGGCGCCCTGCGGGCGCCCCTCGATCGGGTCCTCGCTCATCGCTTGGCAGGGTGGTCGGTGGGTGGCATCCGCTCGCCGTCCAGGTCAAGCCGCGCGAAGCCCGCGCGACCCTCGAGCGACAGCCTGCGCGTCGCTCCCGCGGGCAGCCTGTCGGCGCGGGAGCCGAGCAGCGCCCCCGCGCGAGCGACGACATGATGGCGGCTGACCGCCGCGAGCGTCACGCAGCGTCGTCCGCGAGACACGCCCTGGCCCATCAGCGCTTCCCGCGCCTGACCCAGCTCCCCCCGCAGCTGGGCGAGCGAGATGGGCGGGGAGGCCGGCTCGCGCCAGCCGTAGACCTCGCGCAGCCCCCGCCACTCGTCGAAGCAGCGGCGCAGCTGCTCGGTCGTCGTGTAGTCGTGGGAGTGGATGACCGCGGCCTGCGGCACGAACGCCTTGGCGTAGCCGGCGCGGAGCATGTCGATCGCGAGCACCCTGTCCTCGGCGTAGGGAACCTCGCGAAACGGCACGCGCTCCCAGGCGGCCCGCGCCAAGCAGGCGTTGGCGTCGGTGAAGAAGCCCGCGCCGGCCGATCAGCTCGACGGCCGGCAGCGAGCGCTCGTGCGGCTCGAGCCGCTCCACCCGTGGGCTGCCGTCGGGGGACAGCGAGGCGAACCAGCGCTCGAGCTCCATGCGCACCGGCCAGGGCAGCGTCGGGACGGGGCACGGTATGGCCCGTACACGAGCGCCACGTCTGCGGCCAGCTCGAACCCGCCCAGCAGCCGCTCCAGCCAGCGCTCGTCCGCCGGCTCGGAGTCCTGCGTGAGCAGCGCCACGTGCGCGCCGCGGGCCTCGCTCATCAGCAGGTTGCGCGTGCCCCCGTGCGTGAAGTGCTCGGGCGCGATCTCGAGCACGCGCGCGCCGTGCCCGCGCGCCAGCTGCAGCGAGCCGTCGGTCGATCCGGAGTCGCACACGAGCAGCTCGTGCGCGACGCGTCTGGCGCGGCGAGTGCGCCGAGCACGCCGGCGAGCAGCCGCCGCCGTTGCGCACGGGGATGGCGACGCTCACGTGCATGCATGTGCCGGGCACGCCGTGCATCAGGCATAGAAGGAGGTCAGCGTCAGCAGCTGGGAGGCGTAGCTGAGCGCGATCATCGCGACCAGCAGCCCGACGCCGACGCTCAGCATGCGCCGGCGCCCGAAGGCGTGGAGCGCACCGACGACGAGCACGGCGAGCGGCCCGATCGCCGGGAAGGCGTAGCGGCCGAATTCGGCGATCACCGACTCTGCGCACGGGGTTCGTAATAGGCCGCCTCGAAGCCCACGACCACGGCGACCGGCATCGCGATCAGGGCGAGCAGCCTCGAGCCAGTGGCGCCGCACCCAGCCCCACTCGCAGCGAGCCGCCCATGCGCCGAGCGGAACGGCGAGCACCATCGCGAAGAAGATCACGACGTACACCCAGTGCGGGAAGAGCACGTCATACCAGCCGAACGCCGCCCAGCCGCGTTCGACGAAGATCACGAAGCCGCGGATCGGTGAACAGAACGAAGCCCGGGTGGCGGGGGCGGAAAGGACCGCGCCATGAACGACAGCCGCGGCAGCACGGCCTGCCAGAGGTAGGCAAGAAAGCTGGGGATGTGGTGAAGCGCTTCGCGCGCGGCGCTCGCGTTGGTGCTGATCGCCGCAGACCCGGTGGCCGCGGCCGAGGGCTGCAGGCTGCTGAGCACGTGGGCCGAGAGCTCCGCGACCAGCAGGGCGCCGAGCGCCAGCGCGACCCAGCGCGCGCAGATCGGCGCGACTGGTGGTGGCGCCACAGCGTCGCCAGGAACACCAGCGCCGGCCACCGGGTACAGCGACAGCCCGGTGCCCTTGACGATCGGCAGCGCGATCAGCAGCGCTCCGGTGAGCGCGCCCCACGGGATCGTGATCCCGCGGCGGAGCATGCCGAATCAGCAGCAGCTCGAGCGCCGCCGCAGCCGGCGTTGACGCCGACGTCGTTGTTGACTATCCCCGAGATGAACCCGTACATCGGCTCGTAGGCGACGAGCAGCGCGGCGAGCACCGCCAGCCACGGGCGGCCGGGCGCAAGCTCGCGGGCGAGCAGGAACGTGAACAGCACGACCAGCGCGCCGATCAGCGCCGAGCCGATGCGCATCAGCGTCAGCTGCGAGAAGACCGAAGCGTGCGCGGGCGAGCAGGTAGGCGGGGGACAGCGCCGATGTAGTAGAGCGGCCCGTGCGCGGCCGAGGTCGTGTATCCGCCGCCGTTGTCGGGCGGCGGGTGGAGCTTGGCCACCTGCCGCGCGATAGCGGCGCTGCTCGGAGGCCAGCCACGGCTGGCTTGGTGTCGCCGACCTGGTGGTCGGTGAAGAAGCTCATGTCTTCCAGTGCGAGGTTCTCCGCGCCCGACCAGCGCGGCAGCGGCGAGCTTCGGGTCGTGGCTGGGCCCTTCGCCGCGTTCGACCAGCGACTGCACGTAGGCGAAGTGGTCGACCTCGTCGGGCCCCTGGAAGGCCGGCGTGATCAGCGCCCAGCAGCAGGCGTTGACGCGCCGCGATCACGAACAGCCAGGCCGCCAGGCGGCGTGCCGCGGCCGGCGACGGCTAGCGCAAGGCAGCGCAAGGCGAGCAGCGCGATCGCGGGCAGCACGAGGAACAGCAGCAGCGGGTAGGTCCAGGCGCCGACGATCCCCGGCCGGAACAGCGGCCGCGCGCTGGAAGATCGCGCCCGCCCGCTGCGAGATAGCTCTGCCGCGAGCCTGCAGGCGGCAGGTACCAGATCGCGACTGGCGGGCAGACGCCGGCACTCCACGCAGCGTCGGAGGCGAGCGTCCGGGCGTGGACAGCGGCGTGCCCGCCCACGCTGACCGGCGAGTCGGAGCGTCACGCACAGCGACGCCGTGCTCGACGCCGGGCTGGGCGGGCGTCTGTGGGATCGGGAAGTCGGCGTTGCTGATGCGGTTGGCCGCCGTCCGCAGGGGGGGCAGATCGGAGTGGATGCGTGTGTCCCGCCGCGCGCAGCACCAGCTGCAGCGACGGGCGCTCGCGCGTGGGCGAGAGTCACGCGCAGGCGCACGAGGGCGGTGCGCGCGGGCAGCTTCCAGGCCGGGGACGCAGAGCGGACGCGCTCCGGCGTGCTCGCGACGTAGCGTCGCGTCCTCGACGCTGTCGGTGCCGGTGTAGTAGAAGCGCGGGCGCAGGCAGTAGAAGACGGTCAGCAGCACAGAACGGCACGGCGCAGACGCGGCCACGCGCCACACGCGGCGATCGCCGGCGAACACCGGCCGCCAGCATCCGGCGGACAGGCTCCACCGTCAGCGCCGGCGCAGACCGAGAATCGACAGCAGGAAGGAGGAGAAGAAGATCTGGATGCCCACGATCACGAGCGACGCGGCGATCACGGCGAGGTGTTCGTCGGCGAGCGAGCCGAAGCCGTGCGAGATCCAGGTCGACCACGATCACCGCTCCCATGACGAGCCCGACGAGCACGAACAGCGCCGCCCAGCAGCAGGCCGTGCTCGAGGCGAAAGCGCGCGCGCATGCGGTCGAACCAGGGGTCTTTCTCGCCCATGAAATAGGTGCCGTAGGCGTGCGCGCACAGGCCCAGCGCGAGCACCTGGGTGCCGACGATCATCAGCAGCGCGCCGCCGATCAGCGCGTGCATCCCCCACGCGCGCCCGAAGAAGTCGAGGCCCGCACCCACGAGCACCACGATCAGCGTGCCGAGCCCGGCGAGCACGGCGCCGGGCACGATGAACAGGTGGTTGGGGCTGTGCACGAGCAGGAAGCGCAGGTGGCGCCAGCCGTCGCGGAAGCTCGACAGCTTGCTCTCGCCGCCGCGGGGGTGGTATTCGATCGGGAACTCGGCGATCCTCAGGTTCTCCTTGGAGGCCCTGATGACCATCTCCGAGGCGAACTCCATGCCGGTCGTGCGCAGGTCCAGGCGCGGCAGCACGTCGCGGCGCAGCGCGCGCATGCCGCAGTGGGCGTCCTTGACGCCGGTGCGGAAGAACAGGTTGAGCAGCCCCGTCAGGATCGGGTTGCCGACGTAGCGGTGCAGCCACGGCATCGCGCCCGGGTGGATGTTGTCCATGCGGTCGCCGATCACCATCTCCGCGCCCTCTTCCAGCGCGGCCACGAAGCGCGGGATCTCGTTGAAGTCGTAGGTCAGATCGGCGTCGGCCATCACGATGTAGCGGCCGCGTCGAGGCCGCGAAGCCCGCCAGGTAGGCGCTGCCGTAGCCGCGGCGCGCGCTCGACCACGACGCGCGCGCCGGCCTGCTCCGCCAGGCGCGCCGAGTCGTCCTCGGAGTCGTTGTCGGCGACCACCACCTCGCCGCCGCACGCCCATCCGCTCGAGCGCCTCGAGCGCGGCGGTCACGCAGCGCTGGATGTTCTCGGCCTCGTTCAGGCAGGGATCACGACCGACACCAGCGGCGCGCCGGCATCCTGGGCATCCAGGCGCTGGAGGGGAGCGCTTGTCTGGGCGAGTGTGCTCATCGGCTGAAGCTCGCCGGCGCCCGGCCACGGCGGAGAGGTGGCGATGCGGTTATAACGCGCCGTGGCGGAAAGTGGCGCTGCAGTCGACGCAGATGAGCATGCTAGCGGCGATGCGCGTCTGCCTCGTCTACGACTGCCTCTTCCCCTACACGGTCGGCGGCGCCGAGCGCTGGTATCGCAACCTCGCCGAGCGGCTGGTCAGCCGAGGGCCACGAGGTCACCTACCTGACGCTGCGCCAGTGGGAACGCGGCGAGCACGCCGCAGATCGACGGGCGCGTGCGCGTGGTGAGCGCCGGCCCGCGCATGGCGCTGTACACGAGGGCGGGCGCCGGCGGATCCTGCCGCCGCTGGTGTTCGGGCTGGGCGTGTTCGTGGCACCTGCTGCGCGACGGCCGCCGCTACGACGTGGTCCACACGTGCGCCTTCCCG
Organism: uncultured Solirubrobacteraceae bacterium; assembly: GCA_963711985.1. Lineage (GTDB taxonomy): Bacteria > Actinomycetota > Thermoleophilia > Solirubrobacterales > Solirubrobacteraceae > Palsa-744. The sequence continues at coordinate 605,165 of CAVQGG010000011.1, forward strand.
TACTTCTCGCTGCTCGCCGCCGCGCTGCTGCGCGCCGCTCGGTGCGCTTCGCGCTGGTCGTCGACTGGTTCGAGGTCTGGAGCCGCTCCTACTGGCGCGAGTACCTGGGCGGCGTCGGCGGGCGCGTCGGCGAGCTCGTGCAGCGCGTCTGCGCGCGCGTCCCCCAGCGGGCGTTCTGCTTCTCCGAGCTGCACGCCGGCGCCTGCGCGAGGAGGGACTGCGCGGCACGGTGACGGTGCTGCGCGGGCTGTACGCCGGGCGCCCGGAGCCGGCCACGCCGCGCGCGGCCGAGCCGGTCGTGCTGTTCGCGGGGCGGCTGATCCCCGAGAAGCAGGTCGCGCTGGCGGTGGCGGCGATGGCGCTCGCCGCCCGAGCGGATCCCGGGCCTGCGGGGCGAGTTCCTCGGCGACGGCCCCGAGCGCGCGGCGCTCGACGCGGCGATCGTCGCGCACGGCCTGCAGGGGATCGTCGCAGCGCCAGGCTTCGCCGACGCCGAGGCGCTCGACACCGAGATGCGCCGGCGCGATGTGCATGCTGCTGCGCCTCCCGCCGCGAGGGCTACGGCCTGGTCGTGGTCGAGGCCGCCGCGCGCGGGACGCCGAGCGTGGTCGTGGCCGGCGAGGACAACGCCGCCACCGAGCTGATCGAGGAGGGCGTCAACGGCACGATCGCCCCGCGCGCCGACCCGCAGGCGGTCGCCGACGCGATCGTGCGCGTGCACGAGGCGGGGATCGCGCTGCGCGAGAGCACCGCGCGCTGGTTCGCCGAGAACGCCGAGAGCGCTGTCGCTCGGAGTACTCGCTCTGCGGAGCGGTGCTGCGCAAGCTATGCTTGACGCGGCTACGGGCAGCGATGCCCAGCCGCGCGCGCGCGTAGCTGTCGAGCGTCAGCCGCGCGGTGCGCTCCCAGGTGAACTGCGCGCGCCTGCGCGCAGCCCCAGCGCCCGCAGCCGCTCGCGCAGCGCCTCGTCCGTCGAGCAGGCGTCGCAGAGCGCGCGGCGATCGCCGCGCTCGTCGTGCGGGTCGAACAGCAGCGCGGCGTCGCCCGCGACCTCCGGCAGCGAGGAGGCGTTCGAGCAGGCCACCGGCACCCCGCGCGCCATCGCCTCGAGCACCGGCAGCCCGAATCCCTCATACAGCGACGGGAACACGAACGCCCGCGCGATCGCCCACAGGCCCTCCAGCTCCGCGTTCGACACCCACGCCGGAAAGCGCACGTCGTCTGCGACCCCGAGCGCGCGCTGCGCGTCCGCGCAGCTCCGCCTCGTGCGCGGTCGGGTAGCCGGGCAGCACGAGCACCGGACGATCCTCGGCGGGGATCAGCGCGAGCGCGCCGATCAGCGCGAGCAGGTTCTTGTGGGGTCGCTTGGCCGACAGGCTCAGCACCACACGGCGCTCGCCGAGCTCGAACCGCGCGCGCACGTCGCGCTCCGCCAGCGGCTCCTGCGCGCCGCACCGTCCCCAGGCCGAGCGGCACCACGTCGATGCGCTCGGGCTGCACCCCGAGCAGCGCCATCAGATCCTCGCGCGTGCTCTGCGAATCGGCGATCACCCGATCCGAGCGGCGTACCGCCCACGGCACGAGCACCCGCATGCCCTTGTCGCGGACGCCCGCGTGCGCCTCCGGGAAGCGGGCGTAGATCAGGTCGTGCACGGTCACCACCCGGCGAAAGCGCCCCCACAGCGGGGCGGTGCTGGCCATGCTGTGCATCAGGTCCACACCGTCGCGCGCGGCCAGGATCGGCAGCAGCGTCTGCTCGCCGAGCACCCACTGCACACGGTCGCGCGCGTTCACCGGCACGGTCACGGCCGGCAGCAGCTCTCCCCATGGCCCATCGCCGGCGGCGGCCGTCTCGCGGTTGACGAACGCGGTGAAGCGCAGCCTCGGGGGCGCCGCAGCGAGCAGCGCCGGGATCAACTCGCGCGCGGCGACCTCCATGCCGCCGGTCTCGCCGGGGACGAGGAAGATCAGGTTCAGGCCGATGTGCATCGCTACTGCCGCTGATCTGGTGATTTCAGATCGCGGTCCTCCTGACTGGTGAGAGCAGCGATGTCCTGAAGGTCCTGCTCGCGCCCTGCGGCCAGCTTCATTCGGATCAGGTCGTCGCGGTGGACGAAGCGCAGCGTCTGCTCGCCGACCTCTGCGGTGACGGCCCGCTCGCGCATCTGCACCCATGATCGCGCGCCCTTCAGCTCGGCCGCGTCGGTCCACACGTCGAGGCCACCGGCTCGGGTGGCGAGGCCGAAGTTGGCGCCGGCGCGCAGATGCGTCGCATCGATCGGATCGATGCCGAGCAGGTGCGCGTCCGCGCCCTTCAGCCGAGCACGCAGCTGTTTGAGAGCCGCAGCGAGACGTTCGAGGTTGCGAGCGTCGGGCGCGACGATCACGTCAACGTCCTGGGTGGTGCGGACGTGCCCGTACGCCTGCACGGCGACTCCGCCGATGATCAGGTAGTCGACCCCGTGGCTGTTGAGCGCGCGGAAGACCTCGACGGGATCGGTCGGCGCGTCGTCCGGCGGCCCATTCGGCTCGACCGGCCGATGCGGGCGCCGCAGCGGGCTCACCGCTCGGCCGAGCGTGCGACACCGGCCAGTCGTCCCGCGAAGCGATTCCACGCCAGCGAGCGCTCAAGCCGCTCGTTCATCGTCTGCGCCATCGAGTCCGCCAGGTGATCCGGGTCGAAGTCGCCGTCGATCCGTCGCACGCTCAACTCCAGCCGCTCGCCCATCGCGGCAAGCAGGCGCTGAATCGTGTCCACCGAGGACGAGACCTCATCGCGCTCCACCCGACTGACCGCATTCTGTGAGGTGCCCGCGCGCAGGGCGAGTTGCGCCTGCGTGAGACCATGGCGCTCGCGCGTCGAGCGGATCAGCGTACCAGAGCTCATGGACCAATAATATACCAGATCAGGTGTATCAAAAACGGGGTCTGCTCGCCGGAGAATGTGCGCGCGGTGCCATCGACCGGCCAATACGATGACCGTCATGTGCCCCTCGATCGACGTGGTGATCGTCGCCTACGGCCGCTACGAGCTCACCGACAGCTGCCTACGCCACCTGTGCGGGCAGACGATCGACCATCGCGTCATCCTCGTCGACAACGGCTCCACCGACGACACCCGCGCCCGCGTGCGCACACAGTGGCCGGACGTGCACCTGGAGTCCTTCGATGACAACCGCGGCTTCGCCGAGGCCTGCAACCGGGGCGTGGCGGCGGGCTCGGGCGAGATCGTCGTCCTGCTCAACAACGACGTTGACGTTCGCCCCGATTTCCTGGAGCGGCTGGTGGCGCCGCTGCAGGCGGACCCCGAGGTCGGGTTGGTGGCGGCGCTGATGCTGCAACCGGGCGAGCGGCTGATCGACAGCGCCGGGCTCACCGCCGACGTCACGCTGGGGTGCTTCCCGCGACTGCAGGGATTGGACGTCGCAGCCGCCGAGCGCGAGCGTCCCGTGCTGGCCGGCCCGGCGGGCACGGCAGCCGCCTACCGTCGCTCGGCGTGGGAGCAGGTCGGCGGGCTGGACGAGGCGATGTTCGCCTACATGGAGGACTTCGATCTCGCCCTGCGCATGCGCAGCGCGGGATGGAAGGCGGTCCTGGCAGCAGGCGCCGTCGGCGTGCACCAGGGCTCGGCCACCCACGGGCACCGCTCCGCCTGGCAGCGGCGCCATGGGGGCTTCGGGCGGGGCTACCTGCTGCGCCGTTACGGCCTGCTGCACGGCAGGACGGCGGCGCGGACGCTGACCACGGAGGCCGTGGTCGTGCTTGCAGACCTCGCCATCTCGCACGACCTCGCGGCACTGCGCGGACGGCTGTCCGGCTGGCACGCCGCGCGGCGAGCGCCACAGCTGTCGCCTCCACCCGCCGAGGCGGTGGACCATGCGACCAGCTTCCGCGACTCGCTCGCCCTGAGGCGAGGGGTGTATGCACGACGCCCAGCCTGATCGCGCCGGCAGCGCCCCCGGCCCGCCCACGGCCGTGCGCCAGCGGCCGAATGTGCTGTTCATCTGCGCCGACCCGGTGGGCGAGGAGATGGCCGGCCTGGGGATCCGCTGCTGGGAGCTGGCCCGGGCGCTGAGCGACAGAGCGTCGGTCACGATCGCCCACGGGGGGAGCGGCGCGCTGGAGCGCGACGGAGTGCGCACGGTCCCGTTCCGGCCACACGCGCCCGCTGCGCTGGGCCCGCTGATCGCGGGCGCCGACACCGTCGTGGCGCACCCCCAATGGCCCGTGGTCGACCGCTGGCTGCGGCGCTCGGCTGCGCGCGTGGTCATCGACCTCTACTGCCCGGAGACGCTCGAGACGCTCGAGCTGCTAGCCGGGCGTCCGGCGCTCGAGCGCCGTCAGCGGACGGCCACGACGCTCGACCGCCTGCACGCGGCGCTGCGCACGGGGCACAACTTCATGTGCGCCAGCGACACGCAGCGCGATCTGTGGCTCGGCGCGATGCTGGCGCTGCGCCTGATCGCTCCCGAGCTCTACGACGCGAACCCCGGCCTGCGGGAGGTGATCGACCTCGTCCCCTTCGGTGTGCCCGACAGCCCGCCGCAGCCATCCGCGCAGGGCGGTCCGCGGGAGGCGATCGGCGCGCTCGGCGCCGACAGCGAGATCGTTCTCTGGAACGGCGGCATCTGGAGATGGCTGGACGCCGAGACGGCGATCCGGGCGGTGGCGACGCTCGCCAGGCGCCGCCCGACGGTGCGCCTCGTGTTCATGGGCGGGGCCGCGGGCCATCCGGCGGCCGCAGCGAGCACGGCGGCCGCGCGCGCGCTCGCGGACGAGCTCGGGCTCCTCGGCACGGTCGTCCACTTCCACGAGCGCTGGATCCCGTATGCGGAGCGCGGAGCCTGGCTGACGCAGGGCGCGTGCGCGCTGTCAGCCCACCCGGACCATCTGGAGACCCGCTTCGCCTACCGCACCCGGCTGCTCGACTGCTTCTGGGCGGGCCTGCCCGTCGTGTCGACCAGCGGGGACGAGCTCGCCGAGCGCGTCGCCCGCGAGGAGCTCGGAGCTGTCGCACCGCCGGGGGACGCGGACGCGCTGAGCGCGGCGCTCGAGCGAGTGCTCGAGCGCGGACGCGACGCCTACGCCCCCAGGCTGCGCGCGGCCGCGCAGCGACAGACGTGGCGGCGGGTGGCCGAGCCCCTCGCCCGCTGGATCTCCATGCCGACGCCGTCCAAGCGGCCGGGCGACGCTCCCGGCGCTCTGCGCCCGCCGCTCGCGCAGCGGTTGCGCGAAGCGGCCTACCTCGTGGGTGGACCGGTGATCCTCTCCCGGCGATAGAGCTCGCGATCGTCGCGCAGGTGCTCGCGATCGTCGCGCCGGCCTGCAACGGCGTCGGGCCCGGGCGCGATCGCGGGCACGCTCTCGCCGCGCACCAGCGCCATCCCCCCGGCGGCGACTGCTCGCCATGCGCCTGCCTCCCGCGGGCGCAGGCCCCGGAAGAGGACGATGCGCGGGACGCTGACCGCCACCGCCGCCGCGCCGAGCACGACACGCTGGAGCCTCGAGAAGTGCGCGTCGCCGTAGTGGAGGATCCCGTGGTGGATCGAGCGGATCCTCTCGCTCTTGTCCCACTTGCGGAACGTCCCGCCGCCCAGGTGGCGAAAGACGGCCTGGGGCACGTACAGGACCCGCCCGCGCGAGCTCAGGCGCAGCAGCAGGTCGGAGTCCTCGAACCAGAACCAGAAGCGCTCGTCGAAGCCGCCGACCGCCTCGAGCTCGCGGCGAGCAACCATCAGGGCCGCGGCAGCCGGCTGGGCGACGGCCTGCACGCTCGCTTCGTCGATCTGTGCTCCGTGGTAGCGGCGCGTAACCGGGTTTTTGGGCCACAGCTCCTCGACACCGAGCAGGATCATCAGGAAGTTCGTCAGCGACGGAAACGGTCGTGGGCGATATTCCGACTGGGTGGCCAGCGTGTCCGGGTCCACGAGCCGTCCCCCGGCCGCCACCGCGCCCGGGTCCTCGAGCATCGCCCTCAGCAGCGCGTCGATGGCGCCCGGCACGACGAGGACGTCGGAGTTGATCAGCAGGACGTACGGCGCATCCCCGACCGAAAGACCGCGATTGTTGGCCGCCGCGAAGCCGTGCCGTGAGGCCAGCGGCACGACGCTCGTGCGCCACTCGAGCGCCTCCCGCGACTCGCCGGTACCGGCGTCGAAGGCGTTGTCGACGACGACGACGCGCGCCACGCTGCGGTCCTGCAGCTGGGCGACGCACGCGAGCGTCATCTCCCCCATGTCCGCCGAGACGACCACCACGTCGACGCTCGCCGCGTCCGTCGCGACGGCGGCGTCCGCGGAGTCCGCCAGCGTCGCGGTGGCATGTACCTTGTCCGCTTCCATGACCGAATCATTACCGAGTGGCGTCGCCGGCGAGGTTCCGCTGCTCACCGTAGCCGTGCTCTCCTACGACGGACGGCACCTGTTGGAGGTGATCCTGCCCTCGCTCGCGCGCCAGCGCTTCCGCGACTTCGAGGTCGTGGTCGTGGACAACGGGTCGCGCGACGACACGGCGGAGTGGCTGCGCGAGCACTGGCCCGAGGCCGGGATCGTCTCGCTGCCCGAGAACATCGGCGTGGCCGCCGCCCTCAACGTGTGCGCGCGCGCCGGGCGCGGGGAGCTGCTCGGGCTGTTCAACAACGACCTGGAACTCGAGCCCGACTGCCTGGGCGAGCTGGTCGCGGCGCTGCGCGAGCATCCGCGAGCGGGCTGGGCGGCGGCGAAGCTGAGGGACTTCCAGCGGCGCGAGCTGCTGGACGGCGCCGGCGACGTCTTCACGTGGGCGGCGACCGGTGGACGCCGGGGCCACGGCGAGCGCGACCAGGGCCAGTACGACACGCCGCAGGCGATCTTCGGGGCGTGCGGCGGCGCCGCGCTCTACCGGCGCAGCGTCCTGGAGGAGGTCGGCCAGTTCGACGAGGACTTCTTCGCCTTCTACGAGGACGTCGACTGGAACCTGCGCGCGCAGCTCGCCGGGTTCAGCTGCCGTTACGTGCCCACGGCGGTCGTCTACCACATGGGAAGCGCGACGATCGGGCGCGGCCTGACGGACTTCACGCGCTACCACATTTGGCGCAACACCCTGTGGATCATCGCCAAGGACCTCCCGGCCGGCGCGCTGCTGCGCCACGCTCATCAGCTGGCGCTCGGTCAGCTGGTCAACCTGGCCGTCGCCGCCAGAGACCGCAAGCTGGGAATCTGGCTGCGTGTGTGGCGCGATGCGCTGCGCGGGCTTCCACGCGTTATGCGCGAGCGTCGCGAGGTGCAGGCGCGCCGGCGGATCGGCCTGCGGGAAGCTCGAGGCGATCGTCGGACCCGATCCTTGCCCAGCAGCAGCGTGAGGACGGCCCCGCGCCGACGCCAGTGCTCGATCGGGCCAAGGGCGATGGTGATCGCCTGGGCCAGGCGCATGACCTCCGGCGGGGTCTCTCCACGCGCGGGACGGCGCCGCAGGGCATACGCCCAGCCGTGGAGGCTGCAGACCCGCCCAAAGGGGTCACCTGTCGTCGCCTCGAGGGGCCGCAGGCCAAGCGAGCGCAGGTGCGATACGAGAGCGTCCTCGGGAATCAGGCAGACATGCCGCGGAGCGTCCAGGTGCGCCCAGCGGGCGCCGAGCAGGCGGAACTGCAGCGAGCGCGGGTTGGGCACGCCGATGGCGAGCACTCCGCCGGGCTCCAGGCGCTCGGCGGCCACGGCGAGCATCTCGGCGGGGTCCCGCAGATGCTCGAGCGAGTGCCACAGCGAGATCACCCGCGCCGGCGGCAGCGTCCTCAGCTGCGCGATCGGCTCCTCACTGCGGATCGCCCGCACGCCGAGCTCGTTCTCCAGGTACTCGCAGCAGCGCGCGTCCATCTCGATCGCCGTGACCTCGAAGCCCGCGTCCGTGGCGGCGGCTGCAAACCCGCCGGGGCCCGCGCCGACGTCGACGAGCGCGCCCGGCTCCACGTGGCGACGCAGCAGCCTCACCCTGAACGCCTCCACCTCGCGCAGCGTCGGATTGTGCTGCCACTCGGGAACACCGTCAGGCCGAAAGCCGTGGTAGTCGCCGAGGTAGTAACGCGAGAGATCCGCCGGCACATCGACCATGAAGACGGTCCCGCAGGCCGTGCAACGGTTGTAGGTGAAGCGCTCCGACGTCGTCTCCCGGTTGCGGTCCGACGCCGTGAGCGCGTACACAGAAGCCGCGCCGCAGAACGTGCACGGCCGCGTGTCGGAGGCCATACGCGAGCACACTAGCCGGGCAGGCGCCGAGAGGCGCGGCCCCGGCGAAACCGGTCAGCCGACGGCCGAGCCGATCCTGCCGGCGCCGAACAGGATCTCGCGCACCTCCGGCGGGAAGCGTCCGAGCAGCTTGAGGATCGCGAAGTACACGATGCTCGCGACGAGGATACCGATCAGCGGATGCACGGGCAGCGCGATCCCGACGGCGACGGCGACTGCGCCGGCCACGGCGGCGGCCGCGATGGTCGCCCACGACAGGTCCACTCCGTGTGAGGCGCGCTTGAGCATGACCGCCTGGCTGACGGCCAGCCCCGTCTCGGCCACGAGCGCCGCCACGGCCGCGCCCCGGGCTCCCAGCCCGGGCGCGAGCGCCAGGGTGAGGGTCGCCGAGATCACCAACGCGAGCACGTTCGACAGCAGCACCGCCCGGTAGCGGCGCAGCGTCAGCATTGGAAACCCGCAGGCGACCGCGACGAACGTGGCGAGCACCGCCGCGCCCTGGATGCGCAGGACAGCGATCGCCGGGTCCGCTTTGTTCGCCGCCAGCACGTGGATCGCGAATGGCGCTCCGACCTCCAGGCACAGGACCAGCCAGGTGCCCGCCAGCAGCGCTAGCTCGAAGATCCGTCCGCTTGCGATGTCAAAGCGCCTGCGATCGTCTCGCTCGGCGCGGGCGAGGATCGGGAAGGCTGCGCCGATCACCAGGCCCGGAATGCCCACCAGCACTTCGGTGATGCGAAAGGACGTCGCGAAGTACCCGGTCTGCTCGGCGCTGGCGACGACCGACATCAGCACGATCGCGATGCGGAAGTAGACGATGTTGACCGCGCTGATGGCCGCCCACGGAACCGTCTCGCGCAGCAGCCGCCACCAGCGGCCGATGTGGAACGACGGCCGCAGGCTGACGTAGCGGCGCACCAGCGGCAGCGTGAACGCGAGCGATGCAGCCGATGCCGGGATCGCCACGGCCAGCAGCGGCAGCACGCCCGCGCCCGCCAGGATCAGGCTCACGAGCAGCACCACGTTGACCACCTGGCGCAGCAGTTCCGCCGCGGAGGCCCAGCCGAAGCGCAACTGGGCCTGGAGGGTCACCGAGAAGAGGCTCTGGAGCAGCTGCAGCAGCAGGCCCACCCCCGCCAGCAGCGTCCCCAGCACGAGGGTCGAGCCGTAGCCCGCCGCCGCGGCGAATGCCACAGCGAGCGCCACTCCGATGACGGTGAGCACGATGCGGATCCCGACCGCCGAGCGCATCATCTCGCGTCTGCGCTCCCCGCTGAGCGTGGCGAATTCGCGCAGTACGAGGTAGTTGAGGCCGCCCTCGGTGAAGCCGCTGACGATCGTCACCAGGGACAGGACCGTCACATAGCGGCCGAACTCCGCCACGCCCAGGTGGCGAACCAGCAGCGGCGCGGACACCAGCGAGAGCAGGATGCCCCCGACGTAGGCGCCCGTCCGCAGCGCGCTTCCCCGCAGCGCCGTCGGTCCCGCAGCGCTCGTGTCGAGCAGATCAGCCATCCTGCGCCCCGGCCGAGCGGCGCTCGCTCCACCACGCGATCACAGCGTCGAGCCCGTCCGCGAGCTCGATCCTCGGGCTCCATCGGACCTCGTCGCGCAGACGGCGCACGTCCGCCAGCAGGGCGGGCGGCTCGCCCTCGCGCATGGGCCGCGCTCCGATCTGCAGCAGCCCCTCTGCACCGAGGCGGCGCGCGATCTGCCGGGCGATCTCGCGCAGCGCCACGGCCTCGCCCGAGGCCACGTTGACCGCGCCCGTCACGTCGACTGTCGGCCAGCGCTGCGAACGCCGCGCCGGCGTCGGCCGCGTGCAGGAAGTCGCGGCGCTGGGTGCCCTCGGTCATCGGCGCGGGCTCCCCCCGCAGCAGCGAGCGCACGAGCGAGGGGACGAAGCGCTCCCGGCGCCTCGAACGGGCCCGTAGAGGAAGAACAGCCGCCCCCACGCGAGCTCGATGTCCGCCTGCTCGGCAGAACGCGCCGGCGACCACGTGCAGGCCGTGCTTGGCCGCCCCGTACAGGCGTCGCCGGGCGAAGCGGAGCGCTCTCCGGGTAGAGCTCGCGCGACCACTCGTACTCGGCACAGGTGCCGGCCATCACCGCGCGCCGCCCGCCCGCGGCGGCGAACGCCCGCAGCAGCGCGAGCGACGCCTCGACCCAGCGGACGTTCTCCGAGCGAGGACCAGAACTTCCCGTGCTCGGCATACCAGGCGAGATGGACCAGGATCTCGGGCTCCACCTCGCCGACGACCTCGCACCCGGCGAGCAGGTCGGCCTCGTGCCAGGTCACGCCCGGCGGCGTCGGGGCCGCGGCGGCGCGCGACGGCATGCACCTCGTGGCCGGCTTCGGCGAGCGCGGTCAGCGTGTGGCGGCCGACGAAGCCGGTCGCGCCGGTGAGCAGCACCCGGCTCATGGCCGAAAGTCGGGATAGGCGCGGTCCTTCTCGGAGATCGGTGCGCTCCGCTCGAGCGGCCGGCCACTCGATCGCGAACGCCGGGTCGTCCCAGCGCACTCCGCGCGCCGCCTCGGGCACGTAGCGGTGCGCCCATCTGGTAGAGCACCTCGCAGTCGTCGGTGAGCGTCTGGAAGCCGTGCGCGAGCCCGGCCGGGATGTAGAAGGCGCGGCGGTTCTCGGCGCTCAGCTCGACGCCGTGCCAGCGACAGCGGGTCGGGGAGTCGGCGCGCAGGTCGACCGCCACGTCGAAGATCGCGCCGCGCACGCAGCGCACGAGCTTCGACTCGCCGTGCGGCTCGGCCTGGTAGTGCATGCCGCGCACGGTGCCGCGCGCGGCGATTGAACGACGCGTTGCACTGCACGACGGCGGGATTCAGCCCGCGGGCCTCGAACTCCTCGGCGTCGAACGTCCGCGCGAACCAGCCGCGCTCGTCGTCGAGCTCCTCCAGCTCGATGACCCACGCCCCGGGCAGCGGGCGTCTGGATGAACGCGCATCACGTCCTCCCGCTCACGAGAGCAGCGTCAGCTCCGGCGTGCGCGCCGCGAACCGGCCGCCCCACTCGCGGATGAAGCCCAGCTGCTCGCACGATCTCGTCCTTGAGGTTCCACGGCAGGATCAGCACGACGTCCGGCCTGCTCCTCGCGGATCGCGTCCGGCGAGCGGATGGGGATGTGGCTGCCCGGCAGGAAGTGCCCCTGCTTGTGCGGGTTCAGATCGCAGGTGTAGTCGATGAAGTCGCGTCGCACACCGCAGTAGTTGAGCAGCGTGTTGCCCTTGGCCGGAGCGCCGTAGCCGGCGATGCGCAGCTCCCTGCTCCTTCAGGTCGATGAGGAAGCGGAGGATCTGGCGCTTGTCCGCCTCGACCCGACGGCCGTAGCCGAGATAGGTCGTGAGTTCTCATAGCCGGCCGCGCGCTCGCGCTCGCGCAGCTCGCGCGCCGCCTCGCTTTCGGGCTTCCCGAGATCCTCGGCGTGGGCGCCGTAGACGCGCAGCGAACCGCCGTGCGTGGGCAGCTCCTCGACGTCGAACAGGCGCAGGCCGTGCGCCTCGAACACCCGGCTGACGGTGAGAAAGGAGAAGTAGGAGAAGTGCTCGTGGTAGATCGTGTCCCACTGGTTCTCCTCGATCAGGCGCATCAGATGCGGAAACTCCAGCGTGATGCACGCCACCCGGCTTGAGCAGGATCTTCATGCCGGCCACGAAGTCGTTGAGGTCGGGGACGTGCGCGAGCACGTTGTTGCCGAGCAGCAGGTCGGCGGCCGACTCCCCGGCCAGCGACCGGGCCGTCTCCTGCCCGAAGAACTCCACCAGCGTCGGGATGCCCTTCTGGAGCGCCACCTTGGCCACGTTGGCGGCCGGCTCGATGCCGAGCACGGGGATCTGGCGCTCGTGGAAGAACTGCAGCAGATAGCCATCGTTGGAGGCGATCTCCACGACGTGGCTGTCGCCGTTCAGGCCGAGTCGCTCGATCATCTGCTCGGCGTAGGAGCGACTGTGCTCCAGCCAGCTCGAGGAGTACGAGGAGAAGTAGGCGTAGTCGGAGAAGATCCGCTCGGGCGTCTCGAACTCCTCGAGCTGCACCAGAAAGCACCTCCCGCAGACCAGCGCGCGCAGCGGGTAGAAGGGCTCCATCCCGTTGACGCGCTCCGGTGGCAGGTAGGAGTTCGCCAGCGGAGAGGAGCCGAGGTCGGCGAACACGGCTTCCAGCGGCGCACCACAGAATCGGCAGGGAGTCTGGCTCATTACGAGCTGGCAGCGTATTGAACCGTGCAGATTCGTAAGCCGGAGGAGCTCAGATATCCACGGTCTCGAGCTGTCCCCGGGCTCGCTGATCGTGGGACCGCATCGCGTAGAGCGCCTCGAAGAAGTGCGTCTGGACAGGATGGACGCGGTCGAACAGAGCCCTCCACTCGGACGGCACCGGATAGTCCTCATGGCGCACGACCAGATCGTCGAACGGGTTGATCGAGCACTCCCACTGCTTGGTGTAGAAGAAGCCGTCGCAGTGCGTGGCGATCAGCTGAAAGTAGTACTCGATCTGCTCGCGGCGCATCTCGTGAAGGGAGCTCACGTTGATGAACAGATCGGCGTGCAGTGACGGGATGAGCTCCAACTGATTCGGGGTCAGGAATGCGATCCGTGCCGATTCGAACTCGTCCGCGACCTCGCCGTAGCTCCCGAAGTGCCTGAAGCGGAACGCTTTCCGCTCGGGAAGCAGCTCGGTCAGGTAGCGTTGGGCGATCGCCAATCCCGGGGGAATGTCGACGAGCACGTAGCGCAGGTTCTCTTGCGCACGCAAGAACACCCACGCAAGCCTGCCGTATCCCGAACCGAGCTCGATAACCAGGCGGGGCGGTGACGGCACGGCATCGAGGATGCTCGTGTACTCGATCACCGAGTTGCACAGATCCTCGCTCACCGCTCGCCCGTTGCAGCGCACGCACGCGGGCTGCCCGAGCTCTGGCTCCTCCAGGTCATCGAAGACGCCACGACGGTCACATCGTTCCGTGTACGCGGCGAGCATCGCGACGTACACGGCATACACGCGGCCGAAGATGCGCGAGCGCAGCGCCATGCAGCGCCCTCGCGGCACCTCCAACGACGTCTCGAGCGTGGCGCGCAGCGCACCAACGCTCGGGTGGCGCGCCCAGTGACGAACCGCAGCGCGGAACTGCGGGTCGCCAGGGCTCGTGACCATGAACTGGAAGAAGTGGCGGTTGACCGTGCGCTTGAACGCAGCAAATCCACCCTGCTCCGCGAGCTCACGGTATTGCAGCTCCGCATGGTGTTCCCAGAACTTCGACGAACGAACGATCTCGGGCGCGCCACGCAGCTCCTCCAGCATCGCCTCCAAGCCGGGCAGCTCATCGTCAGCCCCCGGCGAACGCCTCGGCGATCGGCCTGCGCGGTCTTGCAACGTCTGACGCGTCCGCATGGGTAAGAATCGGCAGCCACCCCGAACTGCTGAACCCTGCGGCGGTCGAAGCCGCGATGTTCCTCGGCTAGCTGGGACGGGCCGGATTGGTCAGCTGCTCGATCTGCGCCAGCGTGACCGCGCCCATGTCGGCGCCGTGCGCCAGCTCCCGGTACCACCCGACGGTCGCCTCCAGCGCCTGCTCGAGCCCGAGCATCGGACACCAGCCCAACCGCGCCCGGGCACGCGAGGAGTCGAGCTTGAGGTAGCGCGCCTCATGCGGATGCGGACCGTCGTCGAGCGTCCAGCGGAGCTCCTGCGGCCACAGCTCGCCTGCCCGCTCGACGATCCAGCCGACCGGGCGCGCGTCCTCCTCCGGCGGCCCGAAGTTCCAGGCCGCACGCGTACTCGGGCGAATCCCACAGCGCCTGGGCGAGCACGAGATAGCCGCTCAGCGGGTTGAGCACGTGCTGCCACGGGCGAATCGAGTTGGGGTTGCGCACACGCACGTCCTCGCCGGCCAGCGCCGCCCGCATGAGGTCGGGCAGGAGCCGATCCTCACCCCAGTCGCCGCCGCCGATCACGTTCCCTGCGCGAGCCGACGCGAGCCGGGCGCCGTGCTGGCCGATCTCCGATCGGTCGGCGAAGAACGAGCGACGGAACGCGCCCGTCACGAGCTCGGCGCAGCCCTTGGAGCTCGAGTAGGGGTCGTGGCCACCCATCGGCTCGTGCTCGCGGTAGCCCCACTCCCACTCGCGGTTCTCGTAGCACTTGTCCGAGGTGACGTTGACGAGGGCCCGCACGCCCGCCCCGTGCGATGCGCACCGCGTCGAGCACGTTGACGGTGCCCATCACGTTCGTCTCATACGTCTCGCGCGGCTCGAGGAACGAGCGTCGCACGAGCGACTGCGCCGCCATGTGGATGACGATCTCCGGCGCGGTGTCCGCGACCGCCGCCGCGACCGCCCCGTGGTCGCGCACGTCGCCCTCGACGCTCATCCATGCCCTCTCCCACCCGCGCCAGCTCATACAGCGACGGCTGCGTCGGCACGCCGTCGGAGAAGCCCGTCACCCGCGCGCCGAGCGACTGCAGCCACAGCGCCAGCCAGGCGCCCTTGAAGCCCGTGTGGCCGGTCAGCAGCACGCGGCGGTCCCGCCAGAAGTCGCGGTCGACCGCGCCGCCGCGGGGGGGCTGGGCCGCGTTCTCCGCTGCGCTCATCGCGCTAGGCCCATGTCCGCCACGGCGCTCTCCCGGAGCTCCACAGCCGCTCGAGCTGGTTGCGGTCGCGCAGCGTGTCCATCGCCTGCCAGAACCCGTCGTGGCGGTAGGAGGCGAGCTGTCCCTCGCGCGCGAGGGTCCGCATCGGCTCCTGCTCCCACACCGTGCCGTCGCCCTCGAGGTAGCGGCCGATCCCCGGCGAGAGCACGAAGAAGCCGCCGTTGGTCCAGCCGCCGTCCCCGCGTGGCTTCTCTTCGAACTCGCGCACGCGCTCGCCTTCGACATCGAGCGCGCCGAAGCGGCCCGGCGGCTGCACGGCGGTCACGGTCGCCCTGCGTCCCCTGCTCGCGGTGGAAGGCGATCAGGGCGGTGATGTCCACGTCGGCGACGCCGTCGCCGTAGGTGAAGCAGAAGTCCTCCTCGCCGACATACGGCAGGACCCGCTGCAGGCGCCCGCCGGTCATCGTCTGCTCGCCCGTGTCCACCAGCGTCACCCGCCAGGGCTCCGTCTCCGAGCGATGGACCTCCATGTCGCCCTTTGCCAGGTCGAAGGAGACGTCGCACGTGTGCAGGTAGTAGTTGGCGAAGTACTCCTTGATCAGATAGCCCTTGTAGCCGAGGCAGATCACGAAATCCTCGATCCCGTGGGCCGCGTAGATCTTCATGATGTGCCAGAGCATCGGCTTGCCGCCGATCTCGACCATCGGCTTGGGACGTACTGCGGTCTCCTCGCTGAGTCGCGAGCCGAAGCCGCCCGCCAGGATCACTGCCTTCACGGCGGTGCAGGTTATTGGACTCTCGCCACGGCCCAGGCCGACGCTCAGTGCTCCTGCACACCCACCACATTCGACGAGCCCGTCGCGAACGGGATAGTCGGCCTCCGCTTCGCACAGCACCCGGAACTGGTAGTCGGCCGGCCCCGGGAACTTGAAGCGGTAGCTCGCGTGGTAGCGGCCGCGGGCGTCGCTGCGGATGACGTCGAACTCCAGCCACGGGCCGCCCCGCGAACGCGCCTCCAGCACCAGCAGCTTGCCGCCGCTGGGGATCGGTCCGCCCCGCAGGCGGCCGGAGAAGCGGATGCTCCGGCCCACGCTCGCCGTGCGTGGCGCGATGCGCAGGGTCACGCCCGCGCGCACGCTCAGCGTCAGCGTCTTCGTCACAACCGGCGGCGAATCGCCAGCTCGCTGCTGTACGTGAAGCGCAACGTGCGCGAGGACACGCCCGCGGGAAGGCGCAGCGTGAAGCGCCCGTCCGAGCCCGTGTGCAGGCTCGCCACCGCCGTCCCCGCCCTGGCGAAGTCCGGGGTCGTCAGGACGTCGATCTGCGCCGCGCCGATCGGCACGCCGCCCGGACCCGTGAGCCGGCCGGCGATCATCTGCGCGTGGCCGTAGCCGCTCGTCAGGTGCTCGCCTGTGCCCTTCAGGGTGCTCCCGGTGGCCTCCCAGCCCACCGTCAGCGTTGCCTGTGCCGACGCGTTCGTCCCGTTCGGCCCCCCCGGCGGGGCCGGGTTGTCGATCGTGATGTTCCTGTCCAGCACCGTCGCCGCGTTCCCCGCAGCGTCGATCACGCTCACCACCAGATGGTGCTCGCCGTTGCTCACCAGCGTCGTATCGAACCCCACGTCAGCGCTCACCGACGCGGGGCACGGCTGGACGTACAGGAACGCAGCCAGCCCGTCCGTCGTCTGACCCACGTTCCTGCATCGCCCGCCGTCTTCGTCCACCACCGTGCTCTGCACCACCTGCCCGTCCACACTGAACACCGCCTCGTACACGCCCGAGCCCGGGTCGCTTGCGCTGAACGCCACGTCGCTCGTGCCCGCCACCGTCGGCGCGCTCGCCAGTTCACCGCTCACGTTCGACGCGCTCGGGCCCGCGGCCTGTTCGAGGGTAAGGTCCGCCGCGTACAGGTACACCACCGCCGCGTAGCCGTTTGGGTCGCCGGTGCCTTCTCGACATTTGAATCCCGCTTCGCCGGCGCATGAGACGCTCATGTATAGGTGCGCTCCCAGATTGGGCCCGGCACGACGACACGGTTTTCGGCAGATAATGCTTCGCCCACGCTTCCGAGACCCGCCTGACATGTGGAGCCGCCCACACACTGACCAAATGCAGTTGCGGGTTCGTTGAGGTTGTTGGGCCCGGCAAACCAGAACTCATAGAAAGCGTTGATCGCCGCACCGCCATCCGCGTCTCCGGCACGCCAGAGCGTCGCAGCTGCGAGCGTCGTGTCCGACGGCGCCGTGAACGCCCACGTCGCAACATCCGAGTTTGCGGTGCGCGGCGTCTGGGCGCGAAGCGCCGCAATCAGCGCGCCTCCCGACTGCGAGCAGGTGTCTTCCGCAAAGCGTTGCGGTACCCGTCTGTGACCCGCTCCACCCATCCGCCGGAGCGCTTTCGCCCGACGGCGTCCTGCATGAGTACACGTGGTACTGGCCCGCCTGGGCGCTAGCGGTGGCCGCGGCGGCGGGCGCGATGGCCGCAATCGCGACCGCGAGCAGCCCCGCTGCGCGGCGCGCCCGCTTGGATATCCGTTCGAATACAGCCACCGTCCAACCTCATGTCGCTCGGAGGGCCGTGATGGCCCCTCTCCAAATTGTTCCACTTTCGGGCATTTCGCAAAGCCGTCAGCTGACCCACGGCTTCGACGCGTGTGCCCGACCGGCGCCGGCAGGGCTGGGGGGGACACGCGAACACGTCTGCCCGCAAAGGCGCCAGCGCATTTCGCCGGCAGCCTTCAGACGGCGAACCTGATCGGCAGCTCGGCCAGCCCGTAGATGCCGGAGACGCTCTCGTAGACCGGCTCGCCGTCGAGCTCCAGATCCGCGCATGTGCTGAGCCAGGAACGCCAGCGCCTCCTGCAGCTCGACGCGCGCGAGGTTCGCGCCGAGGCAGTAGTGCACGCCCGCGCCGAACGTCAGCGGTCGCGCGCTGCCGCGCTCGGCCGTGATGTCGAAGCGCGTCCGCGCCGCCGTCCCCGGCCGCGTCCCCGTCCAGGTCGCGGTTGCCCGTGAACGCGCACACCATCACGATCGTGCCCTCCGGGAACGTCACGTCGCGGAACACCACCTCCTCGGTCAGTGATCCGCGCCGTGAACGGAGTGATCGGCTCGTACCGCAACGCCTCCTCGACCGCCCGCTCCGCAAGCGTCGGGTCCTCCGCCAGCAGCGCCCACTGCTCCGGGTGTTCGGCCAGCAGCCGGATGGCGTGCGCCAGCTGGCTCTGGCTCGTGTCCACGCCGCCGACCAGCACGTTGAACACCAGGTTGATGCACTCCACGTCCGACAGCCTGTCGCCTTGCTCCTCGGCGGCGATCAGCTTCGAGATCAGGTCGTCGCCGGGGTCCTCCCGCCGCGCGCGCAGCAGCGATTCCGCGTACTCGTAGAACTCCTCCACCGCCCGTTCGATCCCGTCGCGCTCGCTCGCCATGCTCGTCGCGTCGAACTGCCGCTGGATCCAGTTGGACCAGTGGTGCAGCCTCGGTGCATCCGCCAGCGGCGCGCCCATCACCGTCGCGATCGCAAGCGACGGATACGGCTTGGCGAACGCCTCGCACGAACTCGCACCTGACGATTCCCTCTCGCCCGTCGTCCGCCGGCCCGGCCGCCCCGGGCCCGGCCGCCCCGGCCCCGGCCGCCGACGACGACGAGGCGATCGCCTGCTCCAGCAGGCCCTCCAGGAAGGACCTCATCGCCGGCCGGTAGCGCTCCACCGCCCGCGGCGACAGCGCCGGGTTGACCAGTCCGCGCAGCCGCGAGTGGTCGGGACCGTTTACGTGCAGGATGTTGCGCTTCATCTGCTCGTACAGCGGCCCCTCCTCCACACCGAAGATCTCCGCGATCTGCATCCCCGGGAACGTCGCCGAGCGCGTGCGCAGGAAGAACTCGTCCGCCTCGCGGTCGAGAACCATGTAGCCGAATGGCCCCCGCGCCAGCCAGCCCTTGCGGCGCAGGTCGTCCATCGCCGCATGGAAGCGCTCCCCGCGCAGCGACGGGTCGGTGTGGTCGAACTCGGGAAGCTCCAGCTCGCTGACGAGCGTCATGGCCGTTGGGGCCGACTCGGGTGGGCGGCTTCGGGTGGCGGGCTCTACTTCTTCGGGCTCACGGCCTGCTTGAGCGCGGCGCCCGCCGAGAACTTCGGCGCCTTCGACGCTTTGATTTTCACCCTCTCGCCCGTGCGCGGGTTGACGCCCTGGCGGGCCGCCCTTTTGACCACCGAGAACTTGCCGAAGCCCGTGATGCTGACCTCGTCGCCTTTCTTCAGCGACCTGGTGACCGTGTCGAGCAGCGACTCGACGGCGCGAGACGAGTCGGCCTTGGTCAGACCGCTGTCCGCTGCGATGGCCTCGATCAGTTGCGACTTGTTCATGTGGCCTTCCTTTCAAGTAGATGTGCCCGGCGAGCGCGCAGGGTACCGCGCCAGCTTCGTCCCCGGGTTGAGAAGACCCTTCGGGTCGAACGCGCGCTTGATCTGCTCGTGCAGCTCCAGCGCCCGAGCGTCCCACTGGGACTCCAGGCGCCCGCGCTTGAGCCAGCCCACGCCGTGCTCGCCCGCGATCGAGCCGCCCAGTTCCACAACCATCGCAAACAGCTCCTCGCCCACGGCCTCCGCCATGTCCAACTCCGCTTCGCCGGCCGGGTCCACGAGCACCGTCGCGTGCACGTTGCCCTCGCCCCCGTGCCCCCACGCACACGAGCGCAGCCCGTGCTCCGTCGCGATCCGCTCGAAGCGCTCCAGGCCCTCCGCCAGGCGCTCCACCGGGAAGACCACGTCCTCGCTCACCTTCGCCCCGCGCACAGCCGTCACCGCCGGATTGGCCCCGTCGCGCCAGCGCCACAGCGCCCGCGCGTCCGCCGGCTGATGCACCGCCAGCGCGCGCGCCGGCGGTCCGCTCAGCACCTCCAGCAGCGCCTCGCGCTGGGCCTCCGCCTCCGCGCGCGAGCCGTCCACCTCGCAGATCAGCACGAAGCCCGCCTGCGCCGGCACCTGTCCCGGGTATGCGGCCGCGAGGATCGCCAGCGTCTCGCCGTCCATGAAGTCCAGCACCGACGGGCGCAGCCCCGCCGCGAACACCGCGCAGATCGCCGCGCAGCCGTCCGCGCGGGTTGGCAGGAACGCCACCAGCGGGATCGCCGCCTCGGGCGCCGGCAGCAGGCGCAGCCTGACCGCCGTGATCACCCCCAGCGTGCCCTCCGAGCCGATCAGCAGGCTCTTCAGGTCATACCCCGCCACGTCCTTGCCCGCCCAGCCGCCCACCTGCACCAGCTCCCCCGGCGCAAGCACCGCCTCCAGGCCCGCCACCCACGCACCCGTCACGCCGTACTTCAGCGCGTGCGGGCCGCCCGCGTTCGTCGCCACGTTGCCGCCGATCTGCGACTGCTCCGCCGCCCCCGGGTCAGGCGCGAAGAACAGCCCGTTCTCGCGCGCCAGCCGCTGCACATGCCTGGTGCTCACGCCCGCCTCCGGAAGCATCCGCCACAGCCCCGGCTCCAGCTCGCGGACCCGCCGCAGCCGCTCCAACGAGCACACCACGCCCCCGTGCGTCGCCACCGCGCCGCCCACCAGGCCCGTGCCCCCGCCCCGGGCCACGATCGGCACGTCGTGCTCGTAGCACCACGCCACAACCGCCGCCACCTCCTGCGCGCTGCCCGGCAGGACCACCGCGTCCGCGTGCCCGTCGATGCCCCTGCGGTTCGAGCAGTCGCTGTTGTACGGGGACGCCCGCGGGGCGTCGAGGACGTGCTCGGCGCCGACCAGGCGGTTGAGCTCGCTGACGATCGCTGGAACGTGGCCGGACATCATCAACGCGAGGCTAATGGACGCCGCCCTCGCCCCGTAGCTGGTGGGCGTGTGAGGGTGCTAGGGCGGGAGCTTGCGGGCGCCTACCACAGCGAGGCAACTCCGTAGGCTGCCAGCGCGGCGTCGCGCGTTACCACCGGGATGCGCTCGCTGAGCGCCTGGGCGGCCAGAAGGCGATCGAACGGGTCACGATGGGTTCGAGAGCCGACCTGCGGATACGGGAGGTCCTGGAGGCGCGCCACGTGTGGCCAGGCAATCCCGAGAAGGCCGAACCCGTCAGCCTGGACCTGCTCCGGCCAGTCGGGGTCGATCGGCAGCTTGCCGATCGACCGCTTGACTGCGATCTCGACGACGGTGCCCGCGCCCACCAGCGGGGCCTCGGCCCCTTCGATCGCCTCGCGGGCTGCTCCCGAGAGATGCTCGTCCGCACCGAGCCACCACAGCAACGCGTGAGCATCCACGAGCAGGCGCGTCATGGCGAGATGCCGAGCGCCCGAGCGACGTCCTCAGGCCACTCGTCGAAGTCCTCCGGCACACTCACGCGACCGGACATCCGCCCCGGGGTTCGCTTGACTGCGCCGCCATTCCCTGCGAGGGCCACGAGGCGAGCCACCGGTTGCGACCCTCGGCGGAGTACCACGTCCTCGCCTTCCTCCGCCTGCCTGACGAGCTTGGAGAGCTGGGTCTTGGCCTCGCCAATGCTGTATGTCGGAGACACGGCAATAGGGTAGCTAACTTGGCCAAGTTGGTCAACATGTGCCCTACCGCTTGCGCAGTCCATCGATGAGGCTCGCCATCGCCGCTCCCGTACGTGCGCGCTCCTCCGCCGGCGCAGCTGCGCTGTCGATGATTGCCGCTGCCTCGTGCAGGGCTGCGAGAATCAGATGCGCGAGCGCCGTGGGGTCTGCCGTGACGATCTGGCCCGCCTCCATCGCCGCCTCGAGCGTCTGCGCGAGCATCGCCAGGCCATAGGGGCCGACCGTCTCCCGCCAGGCCTCCCAGCCGAGCGCCTTACGGCCCTCCAGCAGGCCGACGCGCTGGAGCTCCCTCGAGCGCATGCACTCGTCCAGGTACCACTGGGCGCCGTCGCTGATCGCCGCGAACGGGTCCGGCTGATCGGCCACAGCCGCGACCAGCCGCACGATCAGATCTCGCTCGACCGCCTCCAGGACCGCAGCCATCAGCTGATCCTTGCCGTCGAAGTGGTGGTAGAGGCCGCCGCGGCTCACGCCCGCGCGGTCCAGCACCTCCGCGGTGCTCACGCCGTCGTAGCCGTGCTCGATCACGAGCTCGCGCGCGGCCTGGACGATCCGCTGGCGGGTCGCCTCACCCCCTCCTCGTGCTCGTTTGTTGTGCGCTTTCACAGCCATCGTCGGTCTGCTAGTCTACCGACCGATGGTCGGTCGGTTCCTTAGCGATCTTTCGAAATGAAGGGGGAGTCATGAATACCTACGTGATCCTGCGCCGCGGAGCCTGGGGTTCCGCCGATGAGCTCGCCGCGGCAGCGGAGCGCTCGCGGACGGTCGGCGATCAGCAAATGCCCGACGATATCCGCTGGATCCGCAGCTATGTGCTCGACGAGGGCGATGCGCGCATCGGCACCGTCTGCATCTACCAGGCGAGCAGCCCGCAGGCGATCCGCGAGCACGCCTCGCGCTCCGAGCTGGCCGTCGATGAGATCATCCCCGTGCTGGACACCGTCCTCGTGCGCGCAGACCCTGAGCCGACAGCCGCATAAGGCGCCTGGCTCGCGAGACAGCTCTGGCGCCGCAAACGCCGACGAGTAGCATGGGGGAGTCATGGCAGTCGGCGCCAAGCTCGCCTCGGAGCAGACCTTCCGCACCCTCTCCGACGAGCCCATCCGCGAGCTCTACACCGCCGACGACCTCGCCCCCGGGGCCGGCGCCGGCGGTCCCGAGGACCCCATCGGGCTTCCAGGCTCCTACCCGTTCACGCGCGGCATCCACCCGTCCATGTACCGCCAGCGGCTGTGGACCATGCGCCAGTTCGCCGGGTTCGGCACGAGCGAGGAGACCAACGAGCGCTTCCACTACCTGCTCGAGCACGGCCAGACCGGGCTGTCCACCGCCTTCGACATGCCCTCGCTGATGGGCCACGACTCCGACCACGCGCGCGCGCTGGGCGAGGTCGGACGCGAGGGCGTGGCCGTGGACACGCTCGACGACATGCAGACGCTCTTCTCCGGCATCGACCTCGGCGAGGTGTCCGTGTCGATGACCATCAACGCCCCCGCCGCGATCATGCTCGCCTTCTACGTCGCCGCCGCGGAATCCGACGACGCGCCGTACGTCGGCGACGCACCCGGCGGCGCGGGATCGACCACCGGCGTCGGGCCCGTTCCCCCCGAGCGCCTGTCCGGGACGATCCAGGCGGACATCCTCAAGGAGTACATCGCCCAGAAGGAGTGGTGCTTCCCGATCGACCCGGCGATGCGCCTGTGCGGCGACATGATCGAGTGGTGCACGCGGCGGATGCCCCGCTGGCATCCGATCTCGATCTCCGGCTACCACATCCGCGAGGCAGGCTCGACCGCCCAGCAGGAGCTCGCGTTCACGCTCAAGGACGGCCTCACCTACGTCCAGCAGGCGGTCGCGCGCGGCCTCGATGTCGACGACTTCGCCCCGCGCCTGTCGTTCTTCTTCAACGCGCAGATCGACTTCTTCGAGGAGATCGCCAAGTACCGCGCCGCCCGGCGCATCTGGGCGCGGGAGATGCGCGAGACCTTCGGCGCCAAGGACCCCCGCTCGTGGCACATGCGCTTCCACTCCCAGACCGCCGGCGTCTCGCTCACCGCCCAGCAGCCGCTCAACAACATCGTCCGCACCGCCGTGGAGGCGCTCGCGGCGGTGCTCGGCGGCACGCAGTCGCTGCACACCAACTCCTACGACGAGGCGCTCGCGCTGCCCACCGAGGAGGCCGTCACGATCGCCCTGCGCACCCAGCAGATGATCGCCCACGAGACCGGCGTCACCGACACCGTCGACCCGCTCGGAGGCTCCTACTTCGTCGAGGCCCTCACCGACCGGATGGAGCAGCGGGCGTACGGCTACTTCAGCAAGATCGACGAGCTCGGCGGGATGGTTCAAGCGGTCAAGCTCAACTACCCCCAGCGCGAGATCGCCGACGCCGCCTTCGCCCTGCAGCGGGAGATCGACTCCGGCGAGCGGATCGTCGTCGGCGTCAACAGCTTCGTGGCCGCCGACGAGCAGCCGATCCCCACGCTGCGCGTGGACCCCGCGCTCGAGCGCAAGCAGATCGGCCGCCTGCGGGCCGCGCGCGCCAGGCGCGACGGCGCCGCCGTCGAGCGCGCGCTCGCCACCCTGCGCGATGACGCCGCCCACGACGATCGCAACCTCATGGAGCCCCTGCTCGCCTGCGCCCGCGCCCACGCCAGCGAGGGCGAGATCGTGCAGTCCCTGCAGCAGGTCTTCGGCGACTACGCCGAGACGCCCGTGTTCTGACCTTTATTAGGTATTAAGCTCAAACCTTTATTCTGGGGTTCTGGTCATCGGGTCGATCGGCGCCCCCCGCTGGTCGAACGCACCGCATGACGCGCGTGTGGCCCGATGGCCAACTAAACCACCACCTGAGCGAGCTCACGAGCTCACTCAGGCACCGCCGGGGCCAGGAAGGACGCCTGCCGCGTGGTCGGCCGCTTGCCCCAGCCGGTCCGGCGGGCGTACGCGATCAGCTGGCCCAGGTAGTCGCCCGGATCGGGCTTCTCGACGCCCGCCCGCGCGAGCAGCGCACGCGCACGGACGTCGGTGAAGCTGCAGCGCACGTCGAAGTACGGCGCGAACGTCTCCGCTCCCGGCGGCAGCCGCCCGGCCGTCCGGGGCGGTGCGAACCGCACCGGCGCTCGCCCGGACAGCAAGGAGTGCAGCTCGGCCAGCTCGCCCGCGCTCAGCGCCCGCTCGCCCGCCACCAGGCTGTAGACGCCGTGCGCCGCCTCCTGGTCGAGCAGTGCCACGATCCCGTCGGCCACGTAGTCGACCGGCACGAAGTCCACGATCGAGTCCTCCCGCGCGGGCACCTGCTCGAGCAGTCCCCGTTCGAACGCGCGCATCGGCCAGTAGAGCACGTTGAACACGGGGGTCCAACCGCTCGTTCGGTGTCCGACCACGATGCTCGGCCGCGCGATCACCGCCGGCAGGTCCTCGGCCTGGCGCAGCAGCCGCTCGGCCTCGTGCTTGGAGCGCTCGTACGTGTTGCGGAACTCCTGGCCGACGTCGAGGTCCTGCTCCCCGAAACAGCCCGCGTGGCGGCCGCTGACGTATGCGGTCGACACGTGCACGAGGCGGCGCAGCGATCCGCCGGCCGCGATCTCCCGCGCCAGCTCGATCACCCGCTCCACCCCACGCACGTTGATCGCGCGTGCCTGCGCCAGCGGCAGCTCGAACGAGATCGACGCCGCGCAGTGGATGATCCGATCGACCGAGCCGACGAGCGCTGCGCGGTCGCGCGCCGAAAGGCCCAGCCCCGGCTCCAGCAGATCTCCGCGCACCGCCCGAACCTGGGCCGCTGCGGCCGGCGGCTCGTCGTACAGGCGCGCCAGCACCCCCGCCAGGCGCTCGCGGGCGCCTTGGTCATCCTCGGCGCGCACGAGCACCACGACCTGCTCGCCTCCTCCGTCGGTCAGGCGCGCCAGCGTCTCCATGCCCAGGAAGCCCGTGGCGCCGGTCAGCAGGATCGCGCCGCTCATGACGACGGCGAGGGGCAGCCGATCGCGTGGTAGCCGCCGTCCACGTGCACGATCTCCGCGGTGATCCCGCGCGCCAGCGGCGAGAGCAGGAAGCACGCCGTGTCGGCCACCGGTCCCGGGTCCTCGGCGTCCCAGGCCAGCGGCGCCGTCTGCGACCAGACCTCCGCCAGCCGCGAGAAGCCGGGGATGCCGCTCGCGGCGAGCGTCTCGATCGGACCGGCCGAGACGAGGTTCACGCGGATCTCGCGCGGCCCGAGATCGCGTGCCAGGTAGCGCGCCACGGCCTCGAGCGCGGCCTTGGCCACCCCCATCCAGTCATAGGACGGCCACGCCACGCCCGCGTCGAAGTCCAGCCCGACCACGCCCGCGCCTTCCGGCGCGGCCTCCAGCAGCGGGTGCAGCCCCGCCACGAGCGCCTTCAGCGAGAAGGCGCTGGTCTGAAAGGCAACCACCGCGCTCTCCAGCGGCGTCTGCATGAAGCCGCCGCCGAGCGCGTCCGGCGGGGCGTAGGCGACGGCGTGCAGCAGCCCGTCCAGGGCACCCCAGCGCGCGTCCAGCTCGACGCGCACCCGCTCGATGTCGTGGGCGCTGTTGACGTCCAGCTCGAGCAGGTCGGCCGCCTGGGGCAGCTGTCCGGCTGCGCGTTCGGTCATTCGCCTGGTGCGCCCGAAGCCCGTCAGGATCACCTCGGCACCCAGCTCCTGCGCGCGAGCGGCCGTCGAGAACGCGATCGAGTGACGGTCGAGCACGCCGGTGATGAGGATGCGCCGACCCTGCAGCATCACAGCGGCAGCGGGACGAACTCGCCGGGGGACGCCCCGCCCGCGATCGGCTCGTACCAGGACGCCGGGGCGGCCTGCTCGCGGGCGACACCGTCCCTGCGCCAGAGGACCTGGACGTTCGCGCGGCACACCAGCTCGTCGTCCTGGTTGCGGACCTGCCAGCCGAAGTCGACGAGCCCGCCGCGCTCGTCGATCGGCCGCAGCGCGGTGAGCTCGCCCGCGACGGAGATGGCCTCGTTCAGCCGCACCGGCCGCTTGAACACGACATCGCTCACACGTCTGAGCGCGAGCACGCGCTCGGGGTCGAGCGGCACCAGCCCGACGGCCAGCGACAGGATCAGCATCCCGTGCGCGATCTGCTCGCCGAACGGGCTGGCGGCGGCCCAATCGGGGTCGCAGTGCTGCGGATGCCAGTCGCCGGTGAGCGCGCTGAAGACGATCACGTCCGTGTCGCGCACGGTGCGCCGGGCGGAGCGGAATTTCTGGCCTACCGAGAGAGAATCGAACGGGTCAGACCAATGCATCGCCATCTCCTCACAGTGGGACGTTGCTTGCGCGGGACTGGGGACGGTGGACGTCCGCAAGGGCTTCCAGGCAGGAGGCGATGCGCTTGCGCGTGCAGTCGGGGGCGATCACCTCGTCGACGAACCCGTCGGCGCTGGCCTCCTCGACGCGCAGGTGCTCGCTCGAGTACTCGCTGGCCAGCCGCCGCCGGTGTGCGATCGGGTCCTCGGCCGCGGCGATCTCGCGGTGGGACAGGATCCCGACGGCCTGCTCGGCGCCCATCACGCCCACCTCGACGCCCGGCCACGCGAACACGTAGTCGGCGCCGAGCGCCTTCGAGTTCATGGCGATGAACGCGCCTCCGAACGCCTTGCGCACGATCACCGTCACGCTCGGCACGGTCGCCTCGGCGAACGCGTGCACGAGCTTGGCACCGTGGCGGATCACCCCGTCCTTCTCCTGGCGCGATCCGGGCAGGAAGCCCGGGGTGTCGACGAGCACCAGCAGCGGCAGCCCGAAGGAGTTGCACATGCGCACGAACCGGGCGGCCTTCTGCGCGGCGCCGGAGTCGAGCACGCCGCCCAGGTGCCTGGGCTGGTTGGCGACGATCCCGATCGCCCGGCCGTCCAGGCGAGCGAACGCGCAGACGACGTTGCGCGACCAGCGCGGGCTGACCTCCATCAGCCGCCCGCCGTCGACCAGGGCGCTGGCCACGTGGCGCACGTCGTAGACCTTGCGTGCCTGCGCGGGCAGCGCACGATCGGGAGCGCTGTCCGGCGGGGCCACGCTCGGCCACATCTGGGAGCAGACGCCCGCGTGCTGGGGCAGGTAGTCGAGCAGGTCGCGCGCCATCAGCGCGCCGTCGACCTCGGTCGGCGCCGTGAAGTGGCACACGCCGTTGCGCTCGTGCACGCGCGCGCCTCCCAGCGAGGCCATGTCCACATCCTCGCCGGTGACCTCCGAGACGACCGCCGGACCGGTCAGGAACATGGACGCGCGTCCGGTCATGATCACGAAGTCGTTCAGCGCCGGACCGTAGGTCGAGCCGCCGGCGGACGGTCCGCAGACGATCGATATCTGCGGCACCAGGCCAGACAGGCGAACGTGCTCGCGGAAGATCGAGCCGTAGCCCGACAGCGCGGCCAGGCCCTCCTGCATGCGCGCTCCGGCCGACTCGACGAACCCCAGCACGGGCACGCGCGCGCGGCCGGCCAGACGCAGGACTTCGACGATCGTCTCCGCGTGGGCCTCGCCGAGCGAGCCGCCCGCGAAGGACGCGTCCTGCGCGTAGCAGAGCACCTGCCGCCCGTCCACCCGCGCGTGCGCCGCGAGCACCCCGTCGCCGGGACGCGCGCGCTCGCCCATCCGGCGCGAGCGCACCTGGGTGCGCAGCGGCTGCAGCGATCCGGGGTCGGCCAGGACCTCCAGGCGCTCGAGCGGCTCCAGGCGCTCGTCGGGGCGCTCGAGCAGCGCCAGGCTCACGGCGCCTCCAGGCACAGCACGGCGTTGTGGCCGCCGAAGCCGAACGAGTTCGACAGGGCGAGCGCCCGCCTGTCCCCGCTCGAGCGCAGCGGCCTGGCCGCGCCGGGCACGTAGTCGAGGTCCAGGCCCTCGTCGGGCTCTGACAGGCCGAGCGTCGGCGGGGCGACGCGGTCGCGCAGCGCGAGCAGCGTCGCGACCGCCTCGACCGCGCCGGCAGCGCCGAGCAGGTGCCCGATGGCCGACTTGGTCGAGGAGACCGGTATTCGCTGCGCGTGCTCGCCCAGAGCCAGCTTGATCGCGTGCGTCTCCGCCCGGTCGTTCAGCGGGGTCGAGGTGCCGTGGGCGTTGACGTAGTCGATCTCCGCGGCGGCCACGCCGGCGTCGGCGAGCGCGGCTGTCATCGCCGCGGCCTGGCCCTCGCCGTCCTCGCGGGGGGCGGTGAGGTGGTGCGCGTCGGAGCTGGCGCCGTAGCCCCTGATCGTCCCGAGCACCCGCGCGCCGCGCGCGCGGGCCGCCTTGCCACGCTCGAGCACGAGCACGGCCGCGCCCTCGCCCATCACGAAGCCGTCGCGGCGCGCGTCGAACGGGCGTGAGACGCCGCTCGGCGACAGGGCGTCGAGGGCGCTGAACGCCGCCCGTGCGAGCGGCGTCAGACCGGCCTCCGAGCCGCCGGCCACGACCGCGTCGGCTTCGCCGTTCTGGAGCATGCGCAGCGCGCTGCCGAGCGCGTGCGCGCCCGACGCGCAGGCGGAGCTGACCGCGAACGACGGGCCGCGCAGCCCGTGGCGCATGGACAGGGCGCCGGCTCCGGCGTTGCTCATCATCAGCGGCACCGCCAGCGGCGAGACGCACTCCGCGCCGCGCTCGCGCAGCGTGTCCTGGCCGTCGACGAGCGTCGAGATGCCACCGATCCCGGTGCCGAGCACGCAGCCGACACGCTCGGCGCTCGTACGGCAGCTCCACCTCCCAGCCCGCGTCGGCGAGCGCCTCCGCGCACGCCGCCAGCGCCAGCTGGGTGAAGCGATCGGCGCGGCGGGCCTCCTTGGCGGAGAGGAAGTCGCTCGGGTCGAAGTCCGACGCACGCGCCCTCGCCGTCCGAGACGCCGCACACGCCGGCGCCCAGCGCTCGTGCAGCGCGCGCGCGCCGACGCCCAGCGGCGTGACCGCGCCCACCCCGGTGACGACGACGGGCTCCATCGTCGCTACGCGCGCGACGCGATCAGCTTGACCGCGTCGTCGACGGTCTTGACCTCGGCCACGTCCGAGCCCTTCAGCTCGACGCCGAACTGCTCTTGGACGATCTGCGAGAGCTCGGCCAGGTCCAGCGAGTCGATGTCGAGCGCCTCAAATGTCGCGTCGGGGGTGATCTGCTCGGGATCGGCCCCGAACGTCTGCAGGGACTCGACCACGACCTGTTCGACCTGCTCTGTGGTTACCGCTGTGCTCATGTCGCTCCTTCCGGTGTTTGGTGTGTTTTAGATCCGTGAACCGCGCATCGGTGGACGCGGGCGGGCGGGAGGCGACTGCGGGCGCGTGGGCGCCGCCGGCGCGAGCTAGGCACCCAGACCCCCGTCGACGTAGAGGGTGGAGCCGGTCACGTAGCCGGCCTGCTCGGAGGCGAGGAAGCGCGCGCACGCCGCCACGTCCTCGGGGGAGCCGGCCCTGCGGGCGGGGACGGCGCTGAGCAGCTCCCCGTCGAGGTCGGCGGTCATGTCGGTCTCGATCAGACCCGGTGCGATCGCGTTGACGGTCACGCCGCGGCGGGCGACCTCGACGGCGATCGTCCTGGTCATGCCGATCAGCCCGGCCTTGGCGGCCGCGTAGTTGGCCTGCCCGGCGTTGGCGCGCGGCCCGACGACCGAGGCGAGGTTGATCACGCGACCGAAGCGCTCGCGGATCATGCCCCGCAGCGCGCGCCTGGTCGCGCGGAACGCCGCGGACAGGTTTGTGTCGATGACCTGCCCCCAGTCGCGGTCCGACAGCGAGATCGCCAGGTCGTCCGCGCGCACGCCGGCGTTGTTGACGAGCACCAGCACGCGGCCGAAGCGCTGCTCGAGCGTGTCGAACAGGCGCTCGAGCTCGTCCGGCACGGTCACGTCGGCGCGCACCGCCAGCGCGCGTCCGCCGCCGTCCTCGATGCGCTTGACCGTCTCGCCTGCGGCGTCCTCGCCCTGGCGGAAGTTGACCCCGACCGCCCAGCCGTCGGCGGCCAGCGCGCACGCGATCGCCGAGCCGATGCCGCGCGAGGCGCCGGTCACCAGCGCGCAGCTCGCTCGCTCGCTCGCAGCCGTCACGAGCCACCCCACCTCATGACCGTCGTGCCCCACACCAGCCCGGCGCCGACCGCGCCCAGGACCACCCGCGCTCCCGGCGCCAGCGCTCCCACGCGGACCGCCTCGCCCAGGGCGAGCGGCACGCTGGCCGCGCTGGTGTTGCCGAGATCGGCGATCGCGTCGAATACGCGCTCGCGTGGCAGCTCCAGCCGATCGGCGACCGCCGAGAGGATGCGCGAGTTGGCCTGGTGGTAGACGAACAGGTCCACGTCCTCGAGCTCGATCCCCGCGAGCTCGAGGACCTCGCGGGTCGAGGTCGTGAGCCGGTGGGCGGCCATCAGGAACGTCTCGTGGCCCTCCATCTCGAGCACGCCCCGCGCGCGCGTCGCGCGGATCGCGTGCGCCGCGGCGCCGTCGCTGCCGAGGACGAACGGCCCGATCTGCCCGCTGGCGTCGGCGGAGACCACGAGCGCGCCGGCGCCATCCGCGAACAGCGGCGCCGTGCGCGGATCGTCGAAGTCGACGAACCGAGTCAGGATCTCGGCGCCGATCACGAGGACGTTCTGCGCCCTGCCCGCCTCGATCCATGCGGTCGCGTGCGCGAGCGCGGCGATCGCACCCGCGCACGCCGCGCCCACGTCGATCGCCGCGGCGCTCCCCGCTCCCAGCTCGTGCGCGACGATCGGCGCGGTCGAGGGTGTGATCTCGTCGGCGGCCAGCGTCGCGACGAGGACCATGTCGATGTCGGCCGCGTCGAGCCCGGCGTCCTGCAGCGCCATGCGCCCTGCGCTGGTCGCCAGGTCGCTCACCCGCTGCCCGGGCGCGGCGTAGCGCCGCTCGCTGATGCCCGTGCGCCGCTCGATCCACTCGGCGCTGACGCCCAGCCGCGCGCCGATCTCCGCGTTGGCGACCCTGCGTTGCGGAAGCGCCGCTCCCAGCCCGATGATGCCGGCCGTGCGCGCCGGCGGCGAGGCGATGCGCTCGCTCGACGGTGCGGTCCGCAGTGTGGGCGAGCGGGCGGGCTGCAGCGTGGACGCGGGCTCAGGCGACACCGCTCGCCTCCCGGCTGCGCGAGACGGGCAGCTTGGCGAAGTCGAGCACCCTCGCGTCGGGCAGGTTGCGCGCCACCAGGCGTGCGAGGACCTCGCCGGGACCGAAGTCCACGAACGTGTCCGCGCCCAGCTCGGCGAGGGCGAGCATCGCCGCGTGCCAGCGCACGGGCTCGACGATCGCGGCCGCGAGCTCGGCGCGGACGTCGCCGAACGGTCGGCCGGTGCAGCCGGAGATCACGGGCATCGCAGGCGCAGCGAACTCGACCGCCGCGAGCTCGGCGCGAAACGGCTCGACCGCTGCGGACAGCGCGGGGGAGTGAAAGGCGCCCGCGACGTCGAGCATGATCGCGCGCACTCCCTGCGCGCGCGCCTGGTCGCGGGCCGCCCGCAGCCGGCCGGTCGGGCCGGCGAGCACCACCTGGCCGGGCGCGTTCTCGTTCGCCACCACCACCTCGTGCTCCTCCGCGAGGCGCGTGAGGAGCTCCTCGGATGCGCCGAGAACGGCGAGCATCCCTTCATCGCGGCCGCTGCAAGCCGATGCCATCAGCTCGCCGCGGCGGACGGCCAGACGCAGGCCCGATGCCTGGTGGAGCGCCCCGGCGGCGACGAGGGCGCTCAACTCTCCGAGCGAGTGGCCGGCGAGCGCGATCGGATGCAGGAACGCCGGGCGCTCCTTCCAGCCGGCGACGCTCGCGCAGAAGATGGCCGGCTGGGCGAACCGGGTGCTCTCGCCCACCCGCGCGAACGGGTCCTCGCCGACGAGCGCGATGCATTCCGCCAGCAGCCCCGGGGCGATATGCGCGACCCGGTCACGCAGAGCGCTCGTGTGGCTTCCCTGGCCCGGGAAGAGGCCCGCTATGACGCCGGTGGACACTTCCCACAGACTCGCCCTCCGCCGCCGCCTGCGGCCGGCAGCGGCCGACTAACCGCCCAAATGGGGGGCCGGTCCGTGCGCCTGAGGGGTGCTTATCCGAGCCCGTTCGTCGAACCGGGCTCCTAGCGGTGCAGTCCCAGACGCTGGGCGCGTTGGACTGCGTCCGCCCGGTTGCGCGCCCCCAGCTTGCGATACAGCGTGCTCGTGTGCTCCTTGACGGTGTGCGGTGAGAGGAACAGCGCGGCGGCTATCTCCCGGTTGGTGGCTCCTCCGGCGATCAGGCCGAGGATCTCGCTCTCGCGGTCGGTCAGCATCGGCGCGGAGCGGCCGGTATCCCTGAACACTTCCAGCCCGTCCCCAACCATGCGGACCAGCTTGGCGATCTCCGGGGCGGGCCAGTCCTTGGAGATGAAGCCGGCCGCACCGGCCGCCCGCGCGGCGCGTGGGGAGATGCCCCCGGCACCGGACATCAGAAGCACGCGCGGAGCCGGCGCCTCCGCGCGCAGGCGCTCGCATATCTCCGGCCCTGACTCGCTGCCCAGGAACAGGTCGACGAGCGCGACGTGCGGCTCGTAGCGCCGGCACACCGCGAGCGCCTCAGCGCCCGTGCGAGCGCTGAGACAGCGATCCACCCACGGCATCTGGCCGAGCATCAGCCGGAATCCCCAGTGGACGACGTCGTGGTCGTCGACCACCAGGACGCGCAGCCGCCGCTGCCCCTCCGGCACGGCGGGCGGCCCCTGCGAGGCGGGCGCGGACGCGCTCACTGGCCGGTCGGGACCACGAGTCGCACCTGCCACGCGCCCGGCTCCGACTCTCCGTACTCGAGCACCCCGTCGTGCTGGAGCGCCTCCAGCGTGGCCAGCCGCAGGCCCACACCCCCACGACCGCCGTTGTGCAGATGGGCTCCGTCGTTGCGTACCTCGAGCACGAACGTGGCCCCGTCGTTGCGCAGCGAGACGCCCACGAAGGTCGCATGTGCGTGCTTGCGCGCGTTGCGCACGGCCTCGACCAGGATCGACTGGGCCAGTGCCTCGAGGTGGACGGGCACCTGCTGGCTCTGGTCGCTCTCGAGGACGATCTCCAGGTCGGGGTGCAGCGCGCGAACCTGTTCGAGCTCCTCCGCGAAGGTCACGGTCGTCGGGCGCGAGGTGTGCCCGAGCGGGCGCTTGAGCGCGGTGCGCAGATCGGCGAGGGCCGTCTGCACCTCGGCGGCGCAGCGGTGCTGGTCCTCCGCGTCCAGCAGATCCTCGCGCGATAGCGCCAGCGAAACCCCGAACAGCCGCTGCACGACGCCCTCGTGGATCTCCCGCGCGAGGTCGATCCGCTGCTGGAGCTGGCGGCTCTGCTCGTCGTATGCGGTGACCTCGCGGGCGACCGAGGCCATCGCGATCGCCTTGCCGAGCGTCCACAGCAGATGACGCTCGTCCTCGTCCATCTCCGGGACGTCCATCTCGCGCTCTGAGAGCACGACACCCACGTAGCGGCCGGCGGCGGCCATCGGCGTGAACACCATGCGAACGCCGTCGAGGAGCTCGCGCGCGAACGGCGGCAGCTTGAAGCCGGCCGCACCCTGCACTTCCAGGATCCGATCTTCGACGAGCGCCTGACGCGCCACGGGCACCGAATCGATCGTCACGAACAGGTCCGCCAAGCGCTCGAGCTCGATCCCGTGCGCACCGACCGCACGCACGCGACGTCTGGCGCTGTCGTAGCGGAAGAGCACCGCGCGCCGCATCGACGTCAGGCGGCAGATCGCCTCGCACAGGCTGCTGAAGAAGGCGTCCGGCGGCGAGCCCTCGCCCACCCCCGAGAGCAGGTCGGACATGACCTCGAGCACCTCGATGTGGCCGGCGCGTGCGCTCGTGGCGCCGGCCGCCTGTGGGTGCTCGGACTCGCCCCTCGCCAGGGGGCCTGAGCTGAGCGGAGTGGCGCCGAGCATTTCCGCAGAATCCCACGAATGCGGCCGTCGCGGCCGCGCCATCCCCCGCAAACCCCCCCAAACAGGGGGTGGCCTCGTGCCGTCCGAGGTGTCGCGCTGCGCAGCGCGAACCCCCTCTTCGCAACTTCTTAGGGCGCCGACGTGTCCACGACCTAGGATTCTGCCCGCCAACGACTCCAGCGCCCTGGGGATGCCCGATGTACCGTCACGACCATGATACGGCTGCGTAGCCTCCTCCTAGGCGGCGCGGCGTGCGTGGTCCTTGCCAGCGCCACCACGCTCGCGCTCGCCTCCCGGCGGATCACCGCCGAGCAGGCCGCATACAACGTCCCGAGCGCGGGCCGCTGCACGCCGTCGACGCTCAACAGCTCTGCGGTGCTGCCCGGAACAGGCCTCGCCGTCTCGCCGCTGCCGGACTCCTACGACGCCTCGCCACAAACGCAGATCAGCCTGCTGGGCGCGCCGTCGAGCGCCATCGGCGGTGTGCGCGTGAGCGGATCGCAGACCGGCTCGCATGCCGGCCGCCTGCTGGCGTACTCGCAGGGGGACGGCGCCAGCTTCGTGCCCTCCAAGCCGTTCTTGCCGGGCGAGACGGTGACCGTGCGCGGAAGCGTCAAGGTCGGCTCGGCCGAGCGGGCCTTCGCCTACCGCTTCGTCGTCGCGCACGAGGATCCCGTGGACTACGCGGCCGCGGTCAGCGTGCCACTTGACTACAACGAGGAGCAGCACTTCCACTCGCAGCCCGCGACCTTCGAGCCGCCGGTGCTGGTGGTGACCCAGCGCTCCTCCCAGTCCGCGCCGGGCGACCTGTTCGCCGCGCCCTACAACGGGCCGGGCCCCAGCGGACCGGTGATCTTCGAAGAAGCCGGCAACCTCGTGTGGTTCGACCCGCTGCCAAAGGGAACCGAAGCCACCAACCTGCAGGTGCAGCAGTACGACGGCCAGCCGGTGCTGACCTGGTGGCAGGGCCGCATCCCACCGCAGGGATTCGGCCAGGGCGAAGAGATCATCGACAACAGCTCCTACCAGCAGATCGACCGCGTGCACGCCGGCAACGGCTACCTGCCCGACCTGCACGAATTCCACATCACCCCTCAGGGGACCGCGCTGCTGACCGTGTTCGACCCGATCGACTGCGACCTCTCGGCGGTGGGGGGACCCGGCGGCGGCGCGGTGACCGACAGCATCTTCCAGGAAATCGACCTCAAGACGGGCCTGGTGCGCCGGGAATGGGACAGCCTCGACCACGTTGGCCTGAGCGAATCCTACAGCTCGGCGACCAGCTCGAGCACTGTCTGGCCGTTCGACTACTTCCATCTCAACTCGATCGACCAGCTCGGGGACGGAACCACCCTGATCTCGGCCCGCAACACCTCGGCGCTGTACGAACTGAACACGCTCACCGGCCAGGTGATCACGCGGATCGGGGGCAAGCAGTCGAGCGTCAAGCTCTCCCCAAGGGCCGCCACCGCCTATCAGCACGACGCCACCGCGCTCGCCAACGGAACGATCAGCGTATTCGACAACGGCGGGGTCCCGAAGGTCCACTCCCAGTCGCGGGGGCTCGTCCTGGCGATCGACGCGCAGACGAAGACCGACACCGTGGTCAGCGAATACGAGCATCCGACCCCCCCGCTGTTGTCGGGCAGCCAGGGGAGCATCCAGTCGCTCGAAAGCGGCGACGTGTTCATCGGCTGGGGAGCCGAGCCCTACTTCTCCGAATTCAGCGCCGGCGGTCAGCTGCTGTACGACGCCCACTGGCACGGCTCCTACCAGTCCTACCGGAGCTACCGCTTCCCGTGGACGGGCGCGCCCAGCGAACCGCCGGCCATCGCCGCCTCGCCGGCTGGCGCGCACGTGACCGTCTATGCGAGCTGGAACGGCGACACGCGGACGGCCAGCTGGCGCGTGCTCGCCGGACCGACCGCCCAGCAGCTCACGCCGGTGGCCAGCGCCGCCCGCGAGGGGTTCGAGACGGCGATCGCCGTGCCCGTTGCGGAGGGCTACGTGGCGGTGCAGGCGCTCGACGCCTCGGGCGCGGTGCTCGGCACATCGCGCACTATCGCCGCCTGAGAACCTGGTTCGCCGCGTCCACGGACGCAGCTCGGCATGTTTATCTTTTGAGACAAAACTTTTCGCACGTCTCAATATCCGGGACTGATTAACCTGTGCGCACAGTTTGATATTCTCGACTTTCCTGGAGTCAAGTGGAGGGTTGCTCTGGATGGCGGCTCGCAATGTCAGAGATAAGCCGCTGGAGGCCGACCGGCCTCCACCGACCACCCACAAGGGAGGTCCCACGGTGCATGACGAGCGGGCCGAGCGCTACCGGCCACTGCCCACCGGCACGCACGGGCTCGATCCGGAACTGGTGAAGCGCGACCAGCGCGACCGGCTGCAGAAGGCGATGATCGAGCTCATCGCCCGCAAGGGATATCCGGCCGTGCGCATCGTCGATCTCGCCAAGCTCGCGCACGTCTCCCAGCCGACCTTCTACAGCCTCTGCGCCGACAAGGAAGATCTGTTCCTCAGCGCCTACGACGAGATCGCCGCACGGATCGCGAGGATGGTCATCGAGGCCTACGACGCAGACGGCTCCCCGGACGAGCGCCTGCTCGCGGCGCTGCGCGCGTTCGCCGAGCTGGCGGCCGCCGAGCCCGAGGCGACGTCACTGTTCGTGCTCGGCGCCTTCGGCGCGGGCGCCAAGGTGCTCGAGCGGCGCAGGCGCGCGCTCGAGCAGCTCGAGCGGAGCATCCTCGCAAGCCGGGACGGCGCCCCGGGCGCCGACACGGCGGACCTGACCGTCAAGGCCATCCTCGGGGGCATCCGCGAGGTGACCGCCGCGCGCCTGCGCGAAGGTCGCGCGAGCGAGCTGCCGCGGCTGGCGGACGAACTGGCGGCGTGGGCCGCGTGCTACCCGCGGCGCCTGCCGGCCGGGCTGGAGGCCCCTCGCGCGACGCGCCGGAGATCCGCCGGCGGGAGCGCCGCTCCCGCCTCCGAGCGGGCGCGGCGCGCCGAGGGCCGGCTGCCGAGCGGGCGCAGCGACCTGCCGCGCCAGTTCATCGTCAAAAGCCAGCGCGAGCGGATCGTCGACGCCACCGCGGCGATCGTGGCCGAGAAGGGGCTCGCGGCCCTCACGATCCCGGAGATCGCCCGCCGTGCCAACGTCTCCCATCAGACCTTCTACGACATCTACGCCTCCAAGCACGACGCGTTCCTGGGTGCGCAGAAGATCGGCATGCACCAGGCGCTGAGGGTCGCCGTCGCGGCCTACGACACCCAGCCCGACTGGCCCCGCGCCGCGCGTGCCGGCCTGCACGCGCTGATCGACTACCTGGCCTCCGAGCCGGCCCACGCCCACCTGAGCCTCGTCGACACGTTCGCAGCCTGCCCCGAGGCGATCGAGATCCGCAACTCCACCCTGCAGGCCTTCGCCGCCTACTTCGTGCCGGGATACGCGCTCGCCGCCCGCCGCGTCGTGCCGATCGCCGCCGAGGCCACCGCGGGAGCGATCTGGCAGGTTCTGCACTACTACATCCAGAACGACTGCATCGCCGAGCTTCCCGGCGCGGCACCCCAGCTGACCTACTTCGCCCTCACGCCGTTTCTCGGGCCGGTCGAGGCGGCCGCCTACGCCGTGCTCGACAGCGCGTAGGCGGCCCTGCCGTCACGCCTGGCGCGCGTGACCGTCCCGGCACGCTGCAGGCGCCGGAGGCTCTCCCGGATCTCCGGGCCGGACAGGGCGGTGACGAGAACCAACTCGCTCACCGTGTGCGAGCCGTGCTCCAGCGCCGCAACTATCGCCTGCTGGGCCGCGCCCCCTGGAGCCCGCCGTCGCACGCGCGAGCGCGCGGCGCCCCTGGCCGGCGGCTTGGCCCTGGCCGGCGGCTCGGCTCTGGCGCGCGGCTTGGCCCTGGCGGCCGGCTTGGCCCTGGCGCGCGGCTTGGCCCTGGCGGGCGCCGTCGGGGCCTCCTCCCCCGAGGAGCGGGCACCTGCCCTGGCGGCGCCGGCGTCGAGCGCGTCGGCGGCGCCAAGCAGCCGCTCGTGCTCGGCGACTGCCCCCCGCAGGTCAGCCAGCCGGGCGTCGATTTCGGCGCGCACCCGCGCCAGCAGATCAGCGGCCATCGCGGGTTTCTATCAGGTCGGACAGTCGCCACGCGACGACTATTGCGCGACGCGCAGATAGGCGAGCACGGCGAGCACGCGCCGGTGGTCGTCGTCGCAGGCCGGCAGATCGAGCTTGGCGAAGATGTTGGTGATGTGCTTCTCGACCGCGCCCGGCGTGACGATCAGGCTCTCGGCGATCGCCGTGTTGGATCGCCCCTCGGCCATCAGCGCCAGCACCTCCCGCTCGCGCGCGGTCAGCCCCGACAGGGCCTCCATCGCGCCGTCGCGGGGAGCGAGCAGCTCGGCGACGACCTGCCGGTCGAGCACGGTGCCCCCCGCCGCCACGCGCTGCAGGGCGTCCAGGAACGCCCTCACGTCGCCCACGCGCTCCTTGAGCAGGTAGCCGATCCCGGCCGTGTCCCCGCCGATCAGCTCGCTGGCGTAGGCGGTCTCGACATACTGGGAGAGCACGAGCACGCCCAGCGCCGGCTGGCGGCGGCGCGCCTCGATCGCCGCCAGCAGGCCCTCGTCGCTGTAGGTGGGAGGCAGGCGCACGTCGACGATCGCGAGGTCCGGCTTGTGGCCGGCGATCGCCCGCAGCAGCGCCGGGCCGTCTTCGACCTGGGCCACGACGTCGATCTGGTTCTCGCGCAGCAGCGCCACCAGTCCCGCCCGCAGCAGCGCGAGGTCCTCGGCGATCACTACCCGCAAGGAAGCCTCACCTCGAGCACCGTCCCGTCGCCGTCGCGGCTGTCGACGCGCAGGCTGCCGTCGAGCGCCTCCACGCGGGCGCGCAGTCCCGCCAGCCCCGACCCCTCCGGGTCGGCTCCGCCCCGGCCGTCGTCGCCGACCAGCACCGCCAGCGCCCTGCGCTCGTCTCTCAGCAGGACCCAGCTGCGCTGCGCGCACGCGTGCTTGGCGGTGTTCGTCAGGGCCTCGGCGATCACGAAGTAGGCGGCGCTCTCGATCGCCGGGGCGAGCCCGCGATGGGTGTCGGCGTCGATCGAGGTTCCGAGGCCGTAGCGGGCGGCGAGCGATTCGACCGCGGCCACCAGGCCGCGGTCGGCGAGCAGTGGCGGCACGATGCCCCGGGCGAGGTCGCGCAGCTCGGCGATCGCGTGGTGCGCCTCGCGCTGGGCGTCGAGGATCAGGCCACGGATCTCGGGCTGTTCGTGGACGCGCAGCTCGGCGCGCCCCAGCTGCAGCGTCAGGGCGACCAGGCGCGCCTGCGCTCCGTCGTGCAGGTCGCGCTCGATCCGCCGCAGCTCCGCCGCCTGGGCGTCCAAGGCCTGGCGGCGCGTGCGGGTGAGCGTGTCGATCCTGGCGCGCAGGGCGCGCCGCCCGTAGGCGACCAGCACGCGGTCGTGCAGTGCGATCAGCGAGTACGCGCTGCCGGCCGTCGCCAGGCCGAGCAGCGCCCACGCCGGCCAGAAGCTGTCCACGCCCGCGAGCAGCCACGTCAGCAGCCACGTGAACACCAGGATCACAGCCGCGACGCCGACCAGCGCCCACACGCACGCCACGCGGCGGACCGCCCCCGGAGGATGGCGCCAGGCCCAGCCCGCCGTAAAGTCGAGCAGCACGAGGTCGCCCAGCCCGAGCCACGCCCACGCCGGCCAGAAGTAGCCCTGCCCGCCGAGCGCCCAGATCGCGGCCAGCAGAATCGCGCTCAGAAACGCGAGACGGCGCACCAGCGAACGGGCGTATTCGCCGATCGAGAGACCTGCGGCGAGCGCCGGCATCCATCGCCGCGGGCTCGCGCCCTGCGCCAGGGAGAGGTCCATCGGAAGCCGAGCGCGCCCACCCATCCCCACCATGGTCTCACGGCGCCGCCCGTGCGGAGCCGTCGCGGTCAGACCACCTTGGGCCATCAGTGTTTTTCCGCACCAGCCCTACGGTCGGAAGCGGATGCTGCGCCGCGCGTCACCGGAGAACCTGTGCAGCGATAAGGGAACTCTCATACAGGAGGCATCATGCGTACATTTCTGAGCAAGATAACGAGCCTGACACCGATCGCCGCGGGGGCGGCGGCCGGAATGATCGTGCTCGGGATCGTGTCGATCGTCGGCGGCAGCTACGACCACGAAGTGGTACACAACCAGCTGGGTCCGCAGAAGATCACCTTTCCGAAGCCGGCGGAGTATCCGGACCTCAAGAAGTACGAAGGGCAGCAGGTGGTCTCCGGCA
Source organism: uncultured Solirubrobacteraceae bacterium (assembly GCA_963711985.1). Lineage (GTDB taxonomy): Bacteria > Actinomycetota > Thermoleophilia > Solirubrobacterales > Solirubrobacteraceae > Palsa-744. The sequence continues at coordinate 645,709 of CAVQGG010000011.1, forward strand.
CCCAGGCGAAAGCGTACGCCGAAGACCAGATCGCTCCCGACATGAACAAGATCGCCGGCGGCAAGACCTACTCCGAGGTGAGCGCTGAATGGATCGCCGGGGGCATGAAGAACGAAAAGCTCGCGGGGGAGCGTACGACCCTGTTCACAGGTGAGACGCTGAGGGGCCTGCTGCTCCAAGCCTGGGGCTGGGGGCAGATCGGCAGCATCGCGATCCTCGCCGGAATACTGCTGATCGTGTTCGGGGCCATCCTGTTCCTGCTGCCAGTGCTGAACTGGTGGCTGAGCTTCGCAGCGGAGGGCAGCAAGTCGAGGCCGCAGCCGATTCCACACGAGTCGCAGCCGGATTCGGCTGGCTAGGACGCCGGGACACCGCACGGCAACACGAGTTCCCCGACCTCCCCGGGGCAGCAGGAGCCCGGGGAGGTCGAGTGTGTCTCGCTAACGGCTGGTTGCAGCGGCGGCGCGCACCGTTGCGGCCTCGCCCAGGAACTCGCCAACCGCATCGTGGGTCTGGCGGGGACGCTCGATCTGGGGCACATGTCCGCAGTCGAGCTCCAGGTGACGAGCGTGGGGCAGCGCGTCGGCGACGTGCCGCTCGAAGGCGATCGGGACGAGCCTGTCGCGCCGACCCCAGACGAACAGCGCGTCGGCCTGCAGGTCGCGCAGCCGCGGCCAGAAGCCGCCCTCGCCGTGGGGTTCCTCCAGGTAGATGTGACGCGCGGCGGCGTAGAACGCAGCCCTGCCGGCCGGCGTCAGGTACGCACGCAGGAACTCGTCGACGCCGGCTGCGGTCCAGCCTCCATCCGCACCGGGGATGAGGCGGCGCATGAACGCGTCGATGAGCGGCCGCGGGGCGAGCTGGACCAGTCCGAACTCCGGGCGCGTAAGCCTGAGCAGCGGCGCCCACGGACGCTCCCGTCGCCACGCCAGCGAAGGACAGAGCAGCACGAGGCGGTCGACCCTGTCGGGATACAGGAGCCCGACCTCCAGCGCGACGCGCCCGCCCAGGCTGTTGCCGATCAGATGAACCCGCTCGAGCTCGAGCGTGTCGAGCAGTGCGATCACTCCGCGGGCAAAGAAGCGAGCGTGATAGCTCGCGCCGATCGGCTTGTCGGAGTCGCCGAACCCCGGCAGGTCGAGCGCGATCACGCGATGGCGCGCGCCCAGCGCAGCCACTGTGGGCAGAAACGATCCCTTGGTGCCGCCCAGCCCGTGTATGGCCACCAGCGGCGGGCCGCTCCCGGCCTCCAGCGTCGAGATCCGTCCGCGGCGGGTGGGGACCATCCGGAACTGCAGGCGTCCGGGATCGGTCCGCCCGCTCGTCGCGGCCAGGAACCCGACGCCGACGTGCAGGTTGTGGCGCACAGTCAGGCGGCCGGAGCGGTAAGCGTCCATTCCGCCGCGGACGTCGTCGGCGATCGCGCTCCACACCTGCGCATCGGCGGTGAGCGTCGCGTCGGCATCGCCCTTGGCGGGCACGAGCCGCGCCTGCTCGCCCTCGACGACAGCGTCCCACGCGTCGCTTCCGAGAACCGCGAGGCGGACGCGCGCGCGGCCGCCCTCCGGCTCGAACGCAGTGCGGTCGTAGCGGCCGGTCAGCGTCTTTAGCGAGCGCGGCGGCGAGGTCACGAGGAGGCCTCGGCCGTCCCGCAGGGGTTGCACAGAATGTCGCCGTACTCGTCCATGAAGCGCATCACCAGCGTACCGGACAGAGCGGACGCGCCCACGGAAGCAATGAGCAGCGGGCTCGAGCCTGCCGCTGCGTGGCCTCTACTGGGGGCATCTTCGGGTTATTGCCGATGGCGCCCGAGCCTGGACGGCGTACGCTCGCGAGCATGCAAGACCTGCGCGAGCGCACCGCGGCGGTCGAAGCCGAGTCTGTGGACGGCGCGGCCGCGCATGTGCGCGCGCAGCCCGCGCGCAGGAAGATTCCGCGCGATCGCGAGAACGACTACACGCCCGCGGCGGCGGAGGCGCGCCGCGCGTTTCTGCGCGAGCAGACCGGCGTGGCATTGGAGCACGTCTCCCACTACTCCTTCGACCCGGCGGTTCTCCCCGGGAACGTCGAGCACTTCACCGGGGTCGCGCAGGTGCCGATCGGCATCGCCGGGCCGCTGCTCGTCGATGGAGAGCACGCGCAGGGTGAGTTCTACGTTCCCCTCGCGACCGCCGAGGGCACCCTCGTCGCGAGCTACAACCGCGGCATGAAGATGCTGCGGGAGGCCGGCGGCGTGACGACCACGATCCTCGACGACGCCATGCAGCGCGCCCCGGCCTTCGTGTTCGAGAGCGCCCGCGAGGCACGGGCGTTCGGGGAATGGCTGACCGAGCACTTCGCCGAGATCAAGCAGGCAGCCGAGACCACCACGCGCACCGGCCGCCTGCGGGGCATCGAGCAGTACTCCGCCAGCCGGATCCTGTTCACGCGCTTTGACTACACGACCGGCGATGCGGCAGGCCAGAACCTCACGAGCAAGGCGACCGCCGCGGCGTGCGCGTGGATCACCTCCAACTACGAGGGCATCACGAACTTCTACCTGGAGTCGAACTTCGCCACCGACAAGGAGAGAGCTCGCAGGTCAACATCCTGCGCACCCGGGGCAAGCGTGTGGTTGCCGAGGCGACGATCCCGGCCGCGCTGATCGAGGAGCACACGCACGCCAGCGCCGAGAGGCTGTTCCGGGCGCGGCAGGTGTCGAACCTCGGCGGCTTCATGTCCGGGGTCAACAACAACGGCCTGCACTCGGCCAACGGGATTGCCGCCCTGTTCATCGCCACCGGCCAGGACGCGGCCAATGTCGCGGAGTCCTCCGCGGCCCTCGGCTTCAGCGAGCTGCTCCCCAACGGCGACTACTACGGCTCGATCACAATCCCCTCGTTGATCGTTGCCACCTACGGCGGCGGCACTGGCCTGGCCACCCAGCGCGAGTGCCTGGAGCTGCTCGGCTGCTACGGCTCCGGGAAGGTCCGCAAGCTCGCCGAGATCGTCGCGGCCACCGTACTCTGCGGCGAGCTCTCGCTCGGCTGGGCGATCGTCGCCGAAGAGTGGGTCAGAGCGCACGACCTCTACGGCCGCAATCGACCGTAGCTTCGCAACAACGGACGTAGTCTGCCCGCCACCAGGTCGGGGTTTCTCCGGATGGAACGGCCGTCGGTCTGGCATACCGTCGCAGCCGACAGGCGGAGTTGTGCGGCCAAACGCGCAAGCGTGGCCGGGTTCGGCTGACCGGCATTCGCGCAGCTACCGACGAAACGAAGGTCCTGAAAGGTGGTGGAGCTGATGCCCGACGCGAAGACCCAACGCCGCCCGGCGGCAAAGAAAAAAGCAGCGAGCAGTGGCAAACCTCGCGCGGCCAGTGCTGCGAGGAAACCTCGCGCGAGCAGTGATGCGGGGAAAACAGTCGAACGGACCACCGAGCTGTCCGAGGACGTGCTCAAGTCGCTCGAGGACGGCGCGCGGAGCGCGATCGAGGCGGTGCGCAAGTTCGCTGAGACCGTCGACCGGGCGCTGCCGCCGCGCGGCGCGGGCCCCTCCAGGAGGGAGGAGGTCACGGACTCTGCCCTGGAGATGGCTCAGCGGCTGGTCCACACGCAGTCCGACTTCCTCCGGAAGGTCGTCGACAGCGCAGGCAAGTCGCTGACAAGATCAGACGACGCGAAGTAGCACGCCGACAGGGAGCGGCTGACTGCCAGTCAGCCGCTCCGGGCGCGCGCGGACGCGGCGCGGGCGCTCCGCAACGTGTCCAGCGCGCGCGTGGCCGCCGTGTGGCCCTGGCGGATCAGCGCGGGCCACTGGCGGCGGTCCATGAACAGGTCGTAGAAGGAGACGCCGCGCAGCAGCGTGGGATCGATCGGGTCGATCAGCGTGAAGTGCTCGCCGAGCTCGCGCCGCGCGCGCCTTGCCATCTCGAGGTGGTTGCCCTGCTGCAGTTGGCGGCTGGCCTGCAGAACCCCCAAGCGGCGCTCGCCCCAGCCGGTGATGTCCTGCGCCTCGAAACGCGGCGGCAGCATGAAGTTCAACCCGAAGACGTGATCGAACCCGCCGTCCTCAAGGATCGGCTGCGCCGGGAACAGGTCGATGACCCCGCCGTCCACGTAGAGATGGCCGTCCACCGGCACCGCTTCGATGAACAGCGGCAGCGCCACCGCGATGCGCACGAGCTCGCCGATCGTCAGCTCGGGCGTGCGCTCGGTGCCGAAGTACTCGACGCGACCGAGGTCGCTGTTGTAGACGATCGAAGTGATCGGGAACGCGGTGTCGCCGACGCGCATGCTCCACAGCCGCTCGTTGAACAGACGTTCGAGCGCCCGGCCCTTCATCAGCCCCGTGAACCCTTTCAGCGCGCTCAGCGCGAAGCGGGGAATCCGCGCCCACTGGATGTCCAGGTAGTCCTCTGCTCGCCACGACAATGAGAAGTCAGCCATCTCCTGTGCGCTCATCCCGGCCGCCCACATCGCGCCCCAGATCGCGCCGCCCGAGCAGGCGGAGTACAGCGCCGGGCGGATCCCCGCCTCCTCGAAGGCCCGGGCGACCCCCACCATCGAGACGCACCCGCCGCCGCCGCCCGATGCGATGACGCCGATCCGCTTGCCCTTGAGCGCCGCGATCGGCCGCTTGCGCAGGGGTGGGAGGATGTCGGTCGGCACGGGCTGCGGTCGATCGATCACCGGCAGCGGCATCAGCACGCGGCGCGCGTGGCGCAGGAAGGAGAGACCCGTGCTCGCGCGCCCGAGGTCGAGCAGCTCGTTCGCGCGCTCGAAACCGCGCTTCAGGTTATAGAGATCGACGTCGAGCTCCATCAGCCACGAGCCTGCTGCAGACGCGGCGCAGACGCAACCGCAGCTACCACCGACTCGATGCCCGTAGTTGACCACGCGGTACGGCTCACCCCCCATGCAGCTCGGACGACCCGGGCGCTACCGCCAGACGATCCGGGCGTTCCCGTCCTTGTAACGAAAGTGACAATGTGGGGTAGTCTGGACCGAGGGTTAGCCTCGGCCTAACTCGATCGCAGCGACAAACGGATGGGAGACAGGCATGGCCAGCATGGAGACGGGAATGGCCGGCACGGAGACAGGCATGGCCAGCACGGATTGGACCTGTACCGGCGGCGACGTCGAGGGCCCTGCGCCGAACGAGGTTCGGGCGCTGAGCGCCCTCGCCTTCGAGGAGCTGCGCGGTTTCCCCGGCGCGATTCGCGACATGCACCTGGGCATCGCCCAGCGCGCCTTCCGCGGCGTGGGCCCGGCCGGTGAGCCGGTGAAGCTGATCCACGACGCGCTGTCGAGCCGCGCCTACGGCGCGATCGGGGCGGGTGCCTCGGGACTCGGGCAGGCCGCCGACCGGGCGATGGAGCGCGCGCGGCGTCGGTGAGCAGGTTTCGCTGTCCACCACCCAGAAGGGCAGTTTCGGGCTCGCCGTGCTCAGCGGTCTCATCGGGGACCGGCTGGAGCGCAATGGCAGTGCGCTCCACCAGCCCGCCTCAGCGCGGATGCACGGGGAGCGGATCGGGCTGGATGAGCCCTCGTTGCGCGACGCGTTCCCGCAGGCCACTCCTCGCCTGGCGGTCTTCATGCACGGGCTGACCGGGGACGAGTTCTGCTGGTCTTGGGGTCAGAACCTGGCAACCAATCCAGCTGATAACGCGGCGTATGGCTCACGGCTGGTCACGGACCTCGGCTACACGCCGGTCTACCTGCGCTACAACAGCGGCCTGCACATCTCCGAAAACGGCCGCGCGGTGGCGGCTCTGCTCGAGGAGCTCGTGCAGGCGTGGCCGGTCGACGTGCAGCAGATCGCGCTGGTCGGTCACTCGATGGGCGGTCTGGTGGCGCGCAGCGCTGCGCATCAGGCACACGAGCAAGACCAGACGTGGGTCCGGCACGTCCGGCACGTCGTCTCGCTTGGGAACACCGCACACGGGCGCACCCCTCGAGCAGGGCGCGCACCGGGCCGCACTGGCACTCGACAAGCTGCCCGAGACGCGAATGCTGGGCAGCTTCCTGAAAAAGCGCAGCGCCGGCATTCGTGATCTGCGCCACGGCTCGCTGGTCGACGAGGACTGGCGGGGCCGTGATCCCGAGGCGCTGCGTGCGGTCGCCTGCCAGGAGGTGCCGCTGTTGCCGTGGGTGACCCACTTCTTCGTCTCGGCAACCGTCACCCGCGACCCCAACCACCCGCTCGGACGCCTGCTTGGCGACATCCTGGTCCTGAAGCCCAGCGCCAGCGGCCAGGGCAAGGCCCGGCGGATCCCCTTCCGCGAGGAGCACGGGCATCACGTCGGGGGCACCCACCACCTCGCGCTGCTCAACCACCCCGAGGTCTACGAGCGCCTCCGCGAGTGGCTGGCAACGTCGCCCGTGAGCGCTCGCGATTCCCCGCCTGAGGCGTGCGGGCGCACCCTGCAGAGAGCGGTCGTAGTCCTGCCGCGCGTACGCCCGCGTGGGGGTTTCTCCGGATGGCATGGCCATCGTGCTGGCATAGCGTCGCAGCCAACAGGCGAAAACCGTGAAGTCGAGCCCGCCAAGCGCAGCCGGGTCCGGCCGATCGGCTTTCGCGAAGCTCGTGACGGGACCGAGGTCCCGAAGGTGGTGAAGCCGATGCCCGAGACGAAGACCCAACGCCGCCCGCCGGCAAAAAAGAAAGCGGCTGCTCCCACGCGTCGTGCGTCCCATCGGGCGCGCGACGCGGGCAAGGCAGTCGATCGGAGCAGGGAGTTGTCAGAGGACGTGCTCAAGTCGCTCGACGACGGTGCAGAGACCGCGATCGAGGCGGTGCGCAAGTTCGTCGACACCGTCGACAAGGCGCTGCCGCCGCGTGGAGAGGGCCCGTCCAGGAGGGAGGAGATCACCGACTCCGCCCTGGAGATGGCCCAGCGGCTGGCTCACACGCAGTACGAGTTCCTGCGCAAGGTCGTGGACAGTGCAGGCAAGACGCTGACCAGATCGGACAACGCGAAGTGATGCGCCGACAGCGAGCGGCCGACTCCGAGTCGACCGCTCGCTGTCCATAGATGTGCTTCCCGCCGCGGCCGCCGATAGTGCCCATTGCGCGCAAGCGCTTCACCGCTGAGCTCGACAAAAGCACCTAGCGCCTTATAGGACACGCCCCGGCGGCATGAGCAGCACCGAGCAGTGCCCCTGGTGCACGACTCGCCTGCTGACGCTTCCGATCGCACGCAGGCCCTTGAGCCTGCGGCTGCTCATCACGACCAGGGAAGCCCGCACGGCGCTGGCCGTCTCGACGATCACAGTGCGGGCGCTACCGGCCTCGAGCCGCACCTCGCCTGCACCGCCGACGGCGAGCTGCAATCTGCGTGCCTGCTCCTGGACGCGCTCGCGCGAAGCGCCCGACTCGGCGCCGGTCGCGTGCAGCAGGATTACGTTGGCCCCTTGGGCTCGCGCCAGCCGCCCGGCCAGCTCGACGAGCTCGTCTGAGCCGTCGAGGCCGTCGCTTGCGACCAGGAAGCAACGGTCGGAGTGCAGCTCGCTCGGAATCGAGCGGGCGAGGAGCAGGGGGGTGTTGAACGAGCCCTCCGCGGCGACGGCGACCCCTCCCGTGAACATGCCGCCGAACCAGGACGTGGCCGGCGCGCCCATCGCCAGCAGGTCGCGACCGGCCGCCCAGTCGAGAACGACCTGCGAAGGGGGGCTCGCTGGATCCACCTCGACGGTGGACGGCACCTCAGCCTCCTCCGCAATCCGCACCGCGCGGTCGAGTATGCGCTTGGCCTGGAGCGGGCCGATGGCGGGGGACCTGGAGGCGCCAGCGGAGCTGAACGAGGTCACGGCCAGCAGCGTGAGGTGCCCGTTCGGGCCGGTGAGGACCGCGGCCTGCTCGACAGCGGCAAGGCTCTCTGGCGTGCCGTCGATCGCACAAAGAACGTCCGCGAACACACCCTGGTGCCCCGTCTCGCCCCCGCGGGGTGGAGTCGCTTCGGTCGCCGCCATGCGCATACGTTACGCCGCGAGCCGCGCGTCGGGCATCCGGGCCTTCCCGCGGACGTCCACCGTGGAATGGCGCAGTCGTCCAGCCGACGAGCTTTACGCCGAGCTGTCGGCCGATCCGACCGCGTGGGGCGCGTAAACCCGGTCTGCCGGCCCGGCACTCTCCGCCGCCGCCACGAGCTCGTGCATGGACTGCTCGATCCCATGACACAGCACATCGATGTCCGGGGCCTCGTCGTAGTCGCCGGTGACGCCAAAGCTCAGCGCGCCGTCGTAGGAGAAGATGGCCACTCCGATCCGGACGTGCCCCCCGAGCGGAACGTAGGGGAAGCACTCGAGCATCCGGCGCCCGCCCGCGTACAGCGGGTGCTGCGGGCCGGGAACGTTGGTCGTCACCGTGTTGATGCTGTGCTGCGGCATGCGGGCGGCGGCGCGCAGCCCGAGCGCGAGCAGCATCGCGGGCGCAAACCCGCTGAGACCCACCAGGACGTCGCCGGCCACGGCTTCGCCCGAGTTCTTGAGGTGCTCCATCTGCGCCCGCATCGCCGCGAGCCGCTCGACCGGCTGCTCGATCCCCACCGGCAGGTTGGCGAAGATCGCAGAGACGCGGTTGTTGTACTCGCCGTGCTCCTCGTTGGAGCGCACGGACACCGGTACGAGCGTTCGCACGTCGCGCTGCGTGGACTCTCCGCGCTCGGCGAGCAGCGCGCGGAAGCCGCCCGCGATGGCGGTCAGAACGACGTCGTTGACGGTGCCGCCGAACGCAGCGCGCACGCGCTTGACATCGGCAAGCTGTGACCGCGCCCACGCCCAGCGGCGGTGGGGGCCTATCGCTCCGTTGAGCGACGACGGCGGCGGTGGCGCAACCGCACCGGTCATTGACCACAGCCCCTGAGCGGTCACAGCGGCGGCCCTGGCAGCACGGCCCGGCGAGCGCGCCGCGGAGCGCGCGGCGCGCAACTGCTCATACGGACTGACCGCCCGTCGGGCAAGCGCGTGGACGGCCAACTCCGCCCCCAACGGCTGGCGCTCGGGATGCCAATCGTCGGGGGCGGGGAGATCGGGATCGCGCTCGGAGTCGAGGATCACGGCCAGGAGCTCCGCCCCCGAGACGCCGTCCACCATGCAGTGATGCAGCTTGGTGATGAGCGCCCACCGTTCCTCGCTGAGCCCCTCGATGATCCACATCTCCCACAACGGCCGGCCACGGTCGAGCTGCTGGGACATGACGCGCGCGACCAGGTTGCGCAGCTCCTCATCCCCGCCCGGCGGCGGGAGCGCCGTGCGGCGCAGGTGATAGCCCAGGTTGAAGTGCGGATCGTCCACCCACACCGGCCGGCCGAGCGCGATCGGCACGAAATGGACCTTCTGTCGGTAGCGCGGGACGCTCGGCAGGTGCGCCCGAACCATCCGCGCAAGCGCCTCCTGCTCGGGTGGCGGTCCCTCGAGGATCGCCACCGCGCCAATGTGCATATGGCTCACCGAGTCCTCGAGATGCAGGAACGAGGCGTCTTGCGGGCTGAGGCGCTGCACGACTTCCTCCGCCGATCGAGGTTTGCGAGGACCGCTGAACCGTAGCACCGCCGATGGGATGACGAGCGCGAAGGTTAGCGCCTCCGAGGCGAGCGGCCGCAGCTGATCGAGCGCCGCTCGCACCTGGGGCCAGTCGGACTCGGACCGGCGATCCGGCACGGCCTGCGGCACACGGCGGTGGATGTGGGAACCCTCACCTGGGCTTTACCCCACACTCAGAGCAGCGCGGGAGTGTTACCGACGAGGGACTCGAACATCACCGCAGGATCAAAAAGAGAGGTCGATCTCATGGCCAGAATCATCGTAACGACGGAGAAAAGTGAACGGACCGACGTCCCAGTGCTGCTCGATGAGCGCGTCTGCCCCGCACATCTCAGCGACGACCACTCGGCCGCACAGCTCATCGAGCGGCTGGGCTGGGCGATCAGCGACGCCGAGGACAGCGAACGAGCACAGCGGGCGGCGTAGCCGTTACCGATAACCGACCGCCGCAGCCTGCGCCCGTGCGGGGGTCGCCGCGGCGACCCCTTCTTGGCACGAACATCGCGCCTGAGCGAAGCTGTTGGTGGCGACACGCTCACGCTTCGACGAGGCCGTTTCGGATTGCGTAGCGGGTCAGCTCGACGCGGTCGCGCATGCCGAGCTTCTCGAGGATGTTCGCGCGGTGGCGGTCGACCGTCTTCTCGCTGATCACCAGCGCCTCTGCGATTTGCCGGTTGGTGTAGCTCTCTGCCACGAGCTTGATGACTTCGGTCTCCCGGGGGGTGAGCGGGTCGCGTGGCGTCTCGCCGTTGCGTGCGCGCCGCAGGTAGTCGTTGATCAGTGCGGTGACCGCACCGGGATATAGAAACGGCTCGCCTCGGATGGTGGCGCGGCAGGCCTCCACGAGGTCGCGATCGGCAGCCCTCTTGACGACATACCCTGACGCTCCCGATCTGAGTGCCTCGTAGAGGTACTGCTCGCTCTCGTGCATCGAGAGGATGAGAACGCGTAGATCCGGGCGGCGTTGCTGGAGCTCTCTCGTGGCCTGCAGTCCGGTCATGCGAGGCATCGAGATGTCGAGGATCGCCAGGTCGATGTCGGTGCTCAACGCGAGCTTGACGGCCTCGGCGCCGTCGCTGGCTTCGGCGACCACTTCCAGGTCGGGCTGGGCGTCGAGGATCAGGCGCAGCCCGCGTCGCACCAGAGCGTGGTCATCGGCGAGCAGTATCCTTGTCTTCAGGCGTGGCACGACGCACCGTTCAGCGGTAGCTCGAGACGCAGCTCGGTCCCCGGCCCATCCATCGGCGTTTCGATCCTGAGGTTTGCGCCGACGAGCCCGGCTCGCTCCTGCATCCCGCGCATCCCGTTTCCGTCTGTTGCGTACCCGCTCGGCAGGCCGCGGCCGTGGTCTCGGACGGTGAGCGTGAGCTGACCAGTGTCGGCTTCGACCGTCAGCTTTGCTGTGTCCGAGCCAGCGTGGCGCGCCACGTTCGTCAACGCCTCTTGAGCGATTCGGTACACGACAAGCTCCGCTTCGCTGCTGAGCTGCGGCATCGGTGTCTGGATCTGACGGTCAACGCGCAACCCCGCGCGCCGTCCGAAGCCATCGCTGAGCGCTGCCAGGGCGCTGGCAAGTCCGAGGTCCCTGAGCGCCTCGGGCCGAAGCTCGGTCGCGATGCGCCTGACGTCCTCGAGGCTCGCGCGCGCCGCGTCCTGTGCTTCATTCAGTTCCCCGCTCAGGTCGGCTGGCAGGCGCTCCTGCAGCCGGCTCAGCTGGAGCAGCACGGCGGTCAGCGTCTGCCCAACCTCGTCGTGCAGTTCCTGGGCGATTCGCAGGCGTTCGGACTCGTGCGCATCGACGATACGGCGGGCGGTTTCCCGCCGCTCCAATTCCAGCCGCGCGAGCATCTCGTTGAACGTCACCGCGAGCTCGCCGGCCTCCGAGGTCGCTCGCGCGTCGGGGATCCTCTGTCCGGGCTTGCCAAGGTCGACTCGGCGAGCAAGCTCGGTCAATGCCTGCAGCGGCGCGAGGAAACGGTGCACCACGACCACGTTTATCAGCGTGACCAGTGTGAGCGCCACCGCCAGGATGACCGCGTCATCCACGTCGGATGTCGAGAGCTTCCGCGGGGCGAGAAGCAGGGCCGTCAGAAGACATGACGCAACCACCAGCACGGCGTTGGCCACAATCAGCCGTTGAAGCAGCGGCCGGTAGCCCTTCCGCCCGGATTGGCCGCGGGCACGATCCTTGGCGGATGAGGTCATGGCGGCATTCTTGCGCGGAACGGCTGCATGCCCTAGCAGCGTTCCATCTGGCTTGGGGTCAGGCCGCCCATGGCCTCGAGACCTCCTGCGCATCGAGGACGGCCCAGGCCATGCGCTCGATGATCTGCTGCGAGGCGTGCTCGTCGGCGAGATGAATGGGCTCCACCTCCTCGTCCATCAGCACGGGGGCGTCGATGTTGGCTCGGCGGGGAGTGTCGGCTATCACGATTATTCTTGCCATGGTCAGCTCCTTGGCTTCGTCGGTTGGAACTTGGTCAACGCCGGCCCGCAGTCCACGGGAACTCCAGCGGGTTCAGTCGTTTCATGTCGGGTTGGGCTCGACGGTGAGCAGGACCGGACGCCTCGCCGGGCAACACTTCGAGCTTTCGCAGCATCACGGCTTCACGAGAAGACAGCTCGCGTGCGGACATGCCCAACGTCTGCCCGATCTCGATGCGCGGTATTCCCGCCATCAGCATCCCGAAGATCGGCTGCTCGGTTTCGTCCAGCCTGCGACGCAGCATGTCGGCGATCGGCTGGGACGGCTTCGGCAGCAGGCGCCTGCCACGGTTGACCGCTCGCACGGCGTCGCAGAGCTCTGAGCCGAGACCTCCCTTGTTGAGCACGCCATCGGCGCCCGCGACAGCGCAGCACGTCGCGAGATGGTCGTTGGCGAACGCCGAGTAGATGATCACATGAGGCGGCTCTGCCATCTGCTTCAGCCGCCGGCAGACCCACAGCCCGTTGCGCCCGCCGAGGTGGTAGTCCACTATTGCGACGTCGATGCCCAGCAGCTCTGCCTCGGCCACGGCGCCCTCGGCGTCGATACACACGACTTCGACGCTGAAGTCGCGCTGCCCCTCCAGCAGCTGCACCACTCCCAGCCGAACGGCTGGATGATCGTCCACGACCATCAGACGGATCTGACGGCGCCGCGAGTCGGGCACACCGTCGCGATCGACACTGTCATCTTCAACTGCTCGCGTTACGGTCAGCATGGTTCCTCCTTGGTCGTCGTTCATGCTCAGCAGGCTCGCATGCGCTGCACCCTCTCGGAATGGGGTGAACACCCCATCTGTCCGAGAAGCGCCCTTCACGTTCGGTTACGAACTATTTGCAGTTCCGTTAACGGCCCTTTGGCACAGCGTTAGCTGTCCCACAGGAAGTTCGAGCACTATGGCCTCATCCCGAAGGACTCGAGGTGAGCCGTGAAACGTCCATTCGCACCGATACAGCCTCCACGAAGCGCGCAGGGGTTCGCGCAGGCGCGCAGGGCCCATCCCCTGCTGGGCGCGTTCCCGCTCGCGGTGATGACGCTCGCGACCTTTCTGGTGCTCTTCACGCTGACGATGGCGCGGCTCAACGCCGGCGAGGACCCGGCCCCGCGTCCAAGCGCCTCGCTTGTCGCGAGAAGCTCCGGCGCGGGCGCCGTGACGACGCGCACAGGCGACGGAGGCGACTTGGCAGCCGTCGCAACGCAGGCCGCGGCGGCGGAGGAGTCCTCGGACGCGCCGCCTGTCGCGGTATCACCCTGACAGCAGTCCGCGGTGAGCGCGCCCGCTCAAGTGGTCGGGACTGCGTCTGTCGGCTGCGCGGGTGGGCTGGCTGCAGGTGCGCTCAGCGACACGCTCGCTGCGACGTGCAGTGGGTCCGACACGCACGCGCCCAACCCGGGACCGCCAGGGCAGAGAGCCCGCAGCCACATCGCGCCGGTGGCCGGACTGCCCAGCGTCGCGTCAACCGCCCATGTCCCTGCCGAATCGGTCGTCGTTTCCGCGAGCGTTCGCTCGCTCACGACTTCTCCCCTGCGGCTCACCGTCCGCACCTGAATCAGGACGGGCGCAGCGGTGACCGGGGTGCCGTCGAGGAGCTCGAGAACACCGGAAAGCCCCTGGACCTGGCCGGTTGCGGAACTGCCGGTCCCGGCGCCGCCGGCGGTTTCCGGTGTGGTCTGCGTTTCTGGAGCAGTTGGTGGCGCAGTGGGCGCGAGCGTCGCCCTCGTTGGATTTGGTGCCAACCGTCGCACAGCGGTGCGGATCGCGGGCAGCTCGCCATAGAGCACGTTGCCGGGGCAGTCGGTGGCGTCGCCATCGCGGTGACCGGCGATTCGCGGCAGGGGCACGCGGGCATTTGCCGGGAAGCGGCTGTAGGAGGCCCCGACCGGGTTCACTCTGACGGTCACGCTGCCCTCCGCAGGCACTCCATGCAGCGAGAGCTTCCATGCGAGCAGCGCTTCCAGCGCGCCGCGGGCCGCCGTCGAGATGGGCACCGCCATGAACGAGCCCAGCACGGCGACACCTGTGGAGACCAGGTTGTAGCCGCCCGCCTGCGCTCCGACCACCGGCTCGTCGATGCCCCCGGCGCGCGCCTCGAAGATCCGCCCGTACAGGTCGACGACAAAGTTGTATCCGATGTCGTCCCAGCCGTTGACATAGCGGTGAAACACGTAGATCGCTCGCAGCATCGCCGGCACTTCACTGGCTGCATAGCCGTTGGGGTTCTCGGTGTGGTGGACGAAGGCCATCCGTACCGTTCCGTACTCGGGCGCCACCTTGGGCACCGCCACTCCCTGGGCCCACGCCCATCGGGCGATGATCGGCGGCTGGCCCGGTCCGGCCGCCAAGGCTGGCGTCGCCAGCGGCAGGCCCCCTGACAACGCGGCTGACGCGGCGCTGCGTACCTGCCGTGTGGCTCCCTCGCCACCGCTGACGTTGACCAGGTGCAGCTGTACGCCGCTCAGCGTGCGCGTGGCGCGAACCTGCACCGATGTGGTGCCCCCCGTCCAGATGGGCTCTCCCACTTGCCGGTCTGCCGTGGGACGGACTTCCGGTCCGTGACCGTTCGCCCCCGCTGAGACCCAGCTGCTCCAGCGGCCGTCCCGGCCACGGAAGCGCAGCCACACACCGGCTTGGGCGGGTGTCTGCCATTCGAGACCGACGAGATCCGCAGGGTGCCCGAGCTCGATGGTCGCGCCCTCCGGTGTGAGTAGTCCAAGCCAGCGCTGCGCGAGAGTCGGGGCCTGGGGCCCGGTGAGTAGCGCGAGCACCGCGCGGGGCCGCAGCAACCCGCTGGCCATCGCACCGGCGGAGGCCGCGAGCAGCGATCTGCGCGTTATCCGGCGCGCGCTCATCGTCGTCTATGACACCACGACGCCGGCGCAGGTTGCGGGCCCGATCCATGAGAATCCACTCAGTCGCGACAGGCGGGCGCGCTCTCAGTTGGCGACGATCGTCAAGCAGTCGCGGCTGTACGGTTCGAGCAGCTCACCGGCAGCTCGCGTGCTCTGTCTGAGGCGACGGTCGCTGAGACCCGGATGCCTCTACTCAACCGTTCGGAACGTCCCTAGGCAGAACATCTAGCCTCGATTCGTCGGTAGTGGCGGGCGAGGAGGCGGTGGTTGGGGGCTGAGTCGTCCGCCTGGGCGGGGAGGATTGCGGTTGTCGAGACCTGCAATCCCCCCGCTCAGGAGGTCACCTTGAAGGTGATGGGACGTTCAACGGTTCGGACGGTAGATGTGGTGGCGGACGGCACGGGTTTGTGCTCGCGTGCGGGCACGGCGCTGTTGCCGTTGGTGGCCGCCCGGCTGGGCCTGGTGGACGGCGTGTGCGCGGCGCTTGCGGGCACGCGGGAGCGGCGCTCGGCGCACGAGCCGGGGCGGGTGTTCTGCGATCTGGCGGTGATGCTCGCGGATGGCGGGCGCTGCGTCTCAGACGTTGCTGCGCTGGCGGGCCAGCCGTCGCTGTTCGGGCAGGTCGCGTCGGTCTCGACCGCTAGGCGGGTGCTGCTGTCGATCGGAGAGGACGAGCTTGACGGCGTCCGTCAGGCGCGCGCCCGGGCGCGGGAGCGTGCGTGGGCCGCCGGCGCGGCTCCTGACCGGGTGGTCCTGGACTTCGACGCGACGCCGATCAGCGTGCATTCCGAGAAGGAGATGGCGGCCGGGCACTACAAGGGCGGGTTCGGCTTCAACCCGCTGCTGGTGACGTGTGGCCGAGAGGTGCTGGCGGGGATCCTGCGGCCCGGGAACGCCGCCGCGGGCAACGCCGCCGACCACCTCCAAGCGCTGGAGCTGGCGCTCGAGCAGCTGCCGCAGACGGCGCTTGACGGGGAGATCCTCGCGCGCTCGGACTCGGCCGGCGCCAGCCACGAGTTCGCGTTCGCGTGCCGCGAGACACGCATCCGCTTCTCGCTGGGCTACGCGATCGGGCAGCCGGTCCGGGAGGCGATCCTCGCGCTGCCTGAGAGCGCCTGGCGGCCAGCGGTCAACGGCGATGGCCAGCAGCGCGAGGGGGCCTGGGTCGCCGAGCTCACCGGCCAGGTCAACCTGGAGGGCTGGCCCGAGGGGACCCGGCTGATCTGCCGGCGCGAGCGTCCGCACCCCGGCGCGCAGCTGACCTTTACCGACCTCGACGGCCACCGCTTCCAGTGCTTCATCACCGACCAGCAAGACGACGACATCACCGCGCTGGAGGCCACCCACCGCCAGCACGCCCAGGTCGAGGATCGCGTCAAGACGCTGAAGGCGACCGGCGCCGCGCACCTGCCGTTCACCGCGTTCACCGCGAACGCGGCATGGCTGGAACTCGCGCTCACGGGCCACGACCTGCTCACCTGGACCCAACAGCTCACGCTCGACGGTGAACACGCCGTCTGCGAACCAAGGCGGCTTCGCTACCGCATCCTGCACGTCGCCGGGCAGCTCACCCGCCACGCCCGCCGCACCACACTGCACCTGCCCGCCGACTGGCCCTGGGCCGCAGCGATCATCCGCGCCTTCAAGCGGCTGGACGCGCTGCCAGCCTACGGCTGAGACCCAGCCGCCGCCCGGCCCGACGACAGCGCGCAGCCACCCGGCGCTCATCGCTGCCCGGGAACACCACCCGGACACGTGCACCAGCCCGCCACGCCCCGCCCCCGCGCCGACACCACCCCCGCGGCCGAGCACACCAACGCAAATCGCCCACAGACACCACCCCGCACGGTTACTGACGAATCGAGGCTAGCTCGCGGTAATGTAGCCCATCATGAAACCCGGGTGCTGCATCGCCCATTCGTCACACAGGAAGGTGCAAAACCAAAGAAACGTGCCGGCACGTTTTACGAGCAGCGTGTAGGTGTGAGTGCCGGGCATCACGATGATGTTGACGCCTGCTGCCGGCGAGGTGATGCTGTGTGGCTGGTCATCGGTGTTGTCGATCCTCAACTCCTGGGGCTGGCCCACCCGCACGGCAAATTCGGTCGTGGTGAAGGCATCGTGCTTTTCGCCTTCCGGACCGACCTTGTATTCCGGGATGACCGACAGATCGACCACCTTTGCCACAGGCGGTTGCGCGGCGGCCTGGGATGCCGCGCGTGCTTCCTGTCTTTCGCTGCTCTGGACCAGCGCGACCATCGACATCAGCAGTGCGGCCAGGATCCCCGCGCCCGCGAGCGCCTTCAGCCCGAACTTCCTGGCAGCTGCTTTACCGGATTCCTGCCGGTATCTCGCCTGGGTGTCCTTGTCTGGCTCCTGCGCGGCGGAGCCGGGCTCGAAGACGAGATGACGAACGGGCACGGCGAACCGCTCACGCACGAGACCCGCGAGCCGCGGCTCGAGTCCGCTCGCGGTCCGCTCCCAGCGAGTGGAGACGATGACTTCATCCGGCGTGAAGGTGGCGAAAGCGTCCTCGATGGCCTCGAGGGGGTCTGCCTCTGAGATCTCGCCGGCAACGACGAGGTCGTGGCCGACGCGGTCGAGGGCAGTCTTCAGGCGGACGCGCGCCTGATCCAAGAGACCGTCGACAGCGCCGGTCAAGCGGGCTCCGGGGGAGATCAGCGCGGGCGCGAGCAGGAGCACGTGCGTATGCGGTACGGAGGCCAGTCTCTCGACCTCGCTGAGGAGCGCCTCCTCGCCGAGCGTGTCGTTGGCGACGACGAGGACGCGGCGCTCCGCCGCTGAGCCGACGTGCGGAGGGGCCATCTTCACCGGCATCTCGACGGCGTGGAGCTTGCGCATGCGCAATTGCGCCACGCGCACAGCGACAGCGCCGAGTATGACCGCAAGCACAACGAGAGCGAGCCACGTCGGGCCGAGCGCGGCGGCGAGCGCGACTGGGAGCAAGGCGAGTATCACCAGCAGGACGAAGCGGAAGGCCTCCTGCTCGCTGTGAAACGGGCTACGCACCGGCGGAGCCCCCTTCGGCGGCATGCCCGGACAGGCTCTGCACGGCAGCCACGACTTGCTCGGGGGTCGCCGGCGCTGGCAGCCGGTGGCAGCCGTCCAAGAGCTCTCGCAGGTCCGCGTCTATGTCCGACGGCACCTCGACCACTAGAGGCGTGCCGGGGTAACGCGTACGCAGTTCGCGCAAGACCTCGCGGGCCGCCTCGTGCTCGTAGCCCAGGGAGCAAACGACGAGGTCGGCGTCGTGAGCAGGGGCGCACCCCTCGGGCCCGGTCAGCGGACACTTCCCGCGTCCCCGTGGGCCGGGACAGACGGCGACCGCGTAGCCGGCGAAGCGCAAGCCGGAGGCGATCGCAAGGCCGTCCGCCTCGTCCGGGTGCTCGACAAGCACCCGCGGGTGGCTCCAGCGCCAAGGCTGCGGTTTGAGGTTCACTGCTCGCACCTGCGCCGCGGAACCTCCGGAAAACATGCCTTCAAGCTAGATCGAGCCTAGTTCGACGCTATCCGGGTCAAACCGCATTCTGCCCCGTAGAAAACCGCGTAACCGCGTGAGATCGTCCTCACTCGACGGCATTCAGGTTCTGCGACTCACGCGGCTGCCGGCGCGACGCCGAGCCTGGGGCGCCTTGGCTATGAGCCGGCGCATGCGCCGCTGCGCGAGGATCGAAATGACGCACACCGCGAGCACAAGCGCAGCGATCAGTCCCGTGATGGCCAGGCCCGGGCTGGCGATCAACAGCACCAGGCCGGCGACCACACCGAGCCCAAGGTCGACCCGCGCCAGCCTGCGCATGCGCCGCGCCTGGCGGCGGCGGGCGCGTAGCTCGGCGATGTCAGCCGGGGGCGGCGCGAGCTCGCTGGGCCTTTGCCGTGATGGGCGGGCAGCGCTCATTGCTTGATCCTGCGGAAGAGAGGACGGGGAATGAGCTTCATCGTGAGCATCAGCCAGCGTAGGGAACGGGGCGCCCATACGGTGTGCGCGCCGCGGCACAGCCCATCCACAACGACGCCGGCGACGGCCGGCGGCGTGCTCGCCAGCGGCGCCACATCGAGGCCCCGCGTCATCTTCGTATCGACGAACCCCGGCCGGACCACCTGCACGTGCACGCCCTGCTCGTGCAGGTCGTCTCCAAGTGCCTGCGCGAGGGAATCGAGGCCGGCCTTGGATGCTCCGTAGACAGCGTTTGCGCGCCTCGGGCGCTCGGCCGCTGCCGAAGACAGCACGACGATCGTTCCCCCTGTCCCGTCGCGCAGGTGTCTGGCCGCGTGCATCATCAGCGAGCCAGCTCCCGCGAGGTTAATCTGCAGCACAGCCGCTGCCGCGGCGATGTCCGCTGGCAGGCCACCGCGCTCGCCCAGTAGGCCGACGGCGAGGATCGCGATGTCGGCGCCGCCCAGCTCCCGGAATGCCCGCTCCAGCACCTCCTCGTGGCGCGCCAGGTCCAGCGCGTCGAGCTCGAACGTGATCACCCGAGGGCACCCAGCCGCGCCGAGCTCCTCAGCCGCAGCGCTGAGCGCGCCGGCGTCACGCCCCACGAGCGCGACGTCTCGCGGGCTCCGCGACTGCAGCTCGCGAACGATCGCCAGCGCGATCTCGGAGCTGCCACCAAGAACGAGCACGCGGCGGCCGCCGGAGCCCGGAGCCGCGCTCATACGCTCGCTCCGCAAAGGCCAAGGCGCGAGGCGAGGTCCGACCGCAGGACGCCCTGCGGATCGACCCTTGCCCGCTGTGCGTGGAAGCGATCGAGCTGCGGGTACATCGCGTTCAGCGCCTCGCGGCCCAAGCGGGCGTCCTTCGTCAGGTATACCCGTCCGCCGGCGCCGGCGACCAGCTCGTCCAGCTGCTCGAGCGCCGAGCGCAGACCCTGGGCGGCGGCCGGGATGTCCAGGGCGAGCGTCCAGCCTTCCAGCGGAAACGAGAGCGGTCCGCCGAATGCCGCTCCCAAGCGCTTGAACACCGCGAGGTAGACCGGCAGGCGACGTGTCCGAATGAGCTGGAAGCAGCGATCGAGAGCGTCCTCGGCGCCGGTTGGGATCACGAACTGGTACTGGATCAGGCCAGCAGAGCCGTAGAGCCTGTTCCACGCGCCGACGGCGTCCAAGGGGAAGAAGTACGGCGCCAGCGCGAGTGGGCGGTCGCGCTCGTGATGGGGTGCCGAGCGCCAGCGCAGGGCGTTGAATGCGCGCACGCTCGAGGGGCGCAGCAGGGCACCGGGAAAGCCACAGGGCACCTCCAGCGCCGCGCCTCGCGTGAGCGTGCCCGGATACACCGCTCCCGCGGCGCGACGCCTTCGGATCGCTGGTGTGACGCCATCCGCCGGCAGCGGGTCGGCGCGGCTGACGATCGCCCGTCCCATCTTCGCGCCCTGCGCCAGCAGGTCGAGCCACGCCACCGAGTAGCGGCGGCGCTCCTCGCCGCTCATCAGCTGCAGCGTCTGCTCGAGGCACTCGGTGCGATCGGTGTCCGCAGCGACCCACGGGGAGGGGAGCGGCTCGGCGCGAACGGTCGCCTCCATGACCACGCCCGTCAGGCCCATGCCTCCCAGCGTCGCGTAGAACAGATCGGGGTCGCTGTCAGGCGTGAGCTCCGTCACCTCGCCTGCGGGCGTACACAGTGACAAGGCGGCGACGTGCCGCGCGAAACCTCCGTCGCGGTGATGGTTCTTGCCGTGAATGTCGCTCGCGATCGCGCCCGCGAGCGTCACATGGCGCGTTCCGGGCACCACGGGAAGCGTCAGACCGTGGGCGGCCAGACGCGCCATCAGCTGAGCGATCGTCGCACCGGCCTGCGCCCTGGCCAGAAGTGTCTCCACGTCGATCGAGACGACCCGGTCGAGCCCGGTCATGTCGAGCACCGTGCCGCCGTCGTTCTGAGCCGCATCCCCGTAGCTGCGCCCGGCACCGCGCGCGATCACGCCGGCGTCGCCGCCGTGGGACGCCAGCGTGTCGAGAACATCGGCGACTCCGCGCGGTGCGACCACGCGGCAGCTGCTGCGCGCCGTGCGCCCCCATCCGCTCAGCGAGCGCACCGGACGCGCCAGCGGCGCTCGCGCGTTCAGCTCAAGGACCGACATACACGCCGCCGAGGAACAGCACGCTCCATGCGACGCCGAGGGCGAGCAGCACTCGATCGCGCAGGATCAGTTCCTCCGGCACCTGGCCACCGCCCTTCCCGAGCAGCATCGAGTAGCGACCTAGCCACAGCATCAGCGGGACGAGCGAAAGGCCGTACCAGGCGACGTGGTCTGGTCGCGTAAACGCCCAGGAGGTGTAAGCCACCCCCGCCGCCGTCGCAGACACCGCGAGCGTGAGACGCAGGCGCCGCAGCGAGTAGCGGCGAAGCGTCGCGCGCGCGGGACCGAACCCGGCATGCGCACGAAGCTCGGCGTAGCGCTTGGCCGCAACGAGGAAGGTGGCACAGCACGCCGTCACGATCACAAACCAGCGCGACAGATAGATGTCGGTCGCCACGCCGCCTGCCAGAGCGCGGATCACAAACCCGGCCGCGACGACCAGTATGTCGAGTACGACCACCCGCCGCAGCCACAGCGAGTAGCTCGCCGTCAACATCAGATAGCCGCACGCGAGCACTCCCAGGCCGGGCGTGATCGCGCTCGCGAGCGCGATTCCCGAGACCGCGAGCGCCGCGGCTATCCACAGCGCCGCGCGCGGGGAGAGCTCGCCCGCTGCCACGGGCCGCAGGCGCTTGCGCGGATGCTCGCGGTCCTGCTCGCGGTCGCGCACGTCGTTGACCAGGTAGGTGGCGCTCGAGATCATGCACAGGACGAGAAGCGCAGCGGCGGCCTCGACGGCGATCTCCGGGCGATCGATCCAGCCGGCCGCAGCGGGAGCGGCGAACACGAGCATGTTCTTGCTCCACTGGCGAGGCCGGCATGCCCGCAGCACCACGCCCCACGAGATCGCGATCGGCCGGCGAGCGCGCGTGGATGGCTCCACGCGCGCGGGAGCCGAGACCTCGCGGAGAGCCCTTGGCAGTTTGTCCTCGGCCAGTGCCTCAACGGGAACGATGGCTAAACCTCCAGTGATTTCAGTGAAACGCGGAAGACGGTCCGCCGGTCAGGCGACGCAAGGATTCCACACGACAACCCTTTCACCCCCATAAAGCACCCCCGCCCGATATGTGAGAGTATTCTCAGTGAGAATTCGTTCACCATCGGTGGCGGCCGAGTATGCTCACGACACCTCCACTACAGTGTGAGCATGGGGCTAGATGCTGCCGCGAACGGCCGACTCGCACCCGCAGGCCGCCATCCGCAGCTCCACCGCGACCTGTCCGTGCCAGCACGCCTCCGACGCATAGCGCTCGTCGCAGCACTCATCGCGCTGATTCCCGTCGCCCTGTCCTACTGGGGGACGATGAGCGAACCATCCAACTCGAGCCTCGGCATCCGCAGCGTCGAGTGGCTGCGCGACAACGGCGCTGCCGGGCTGGTGGCCCGCGTCGAGTCAATCTATTACACGCTGACGGCGCCCAGCAAGGGTGGACCAACCCTCCGCGCGCTGCCAAAGGTCGGCTACGGCGACAGCAGCGGCACCCCGCACCTGGCGCTCGACACCGAAAATCGACCGGCGCGCGTCGAATCCCTGATCCACCCC
Source organism: uncultured Solirubrobacteraceae bacterium (assembly GCA_963711985.1). GTDB lineage: Bacteria > Actinomycetota > Thermoleophilia > Solirubrobacterales > Solirubrobacteraceae > Palsa-744. Next base: position 668,212 of record CAVQGG010000011.1, read on the forward strand.
GCCCTCCCGGGCGAGGGCGTCTGGCACACCACCCGCCCGGGCCTCGGAGCCGAACCTCCTATCCTCGTGACCACGCTGCGCGATCAGCCGGAATACCCCCGCGTCGTAGCAGGACTGGCCTGGATCGACACGAGGCGCACGACCCTCACGCTCAACCCGGGACGGCTCGAGCCCTCGGTATCGATCCCCCGCGGATCCATGGACGTCCCCACCGCCGAGCGCCCCCGGCTGCTGGCTACGTTCAACAGCGGCTTCAAGCTGAGCGACTCCCATGGCGGCTTCGCCGTGAACGGACATACCTACGCCCCCATGCGCGACGGCCAGGGCACCCTCGTCGGGTATGCCGACGGGCGCATCGACGTCCTCGACTGGCGCTATGGCTCGACCATCCCTCCCGGTGTCGCCTTCGCGCGCCAGAACCTTCCCCTGATCGTCGAAGAAGGAAGACCGAACCCCAACATCGCCAACGACGCCGAATGGGGCGCCACGGTGGGCAACGCCATCCTCGTCTGGCGCTCGGCCATCGGCGTCGACAGACAGGGCAACCTCATCTACGCGGCCGGCGAAGACCAGACCGTTGGAAGCCTCGCGAGGGCATTGATACGCGCCGGAGCGATCCGCGCGATGGAGCTCGACATCAACTCCTACTGGGTCACCTTCATCACCTACGGCGCCCCCGGCGCGGAAGACCCCAGCAAGCTGCTCGAAGGCATGGAACGGCCCGCCACCCGCTACCTCGAACCAGACGACAGGGACTTCTTCGTCCTGTACTCCCGCTGAGGCATGTCGCGCCTATGGCGCTCGCCGACGCTTGATGATTGAGAGGGCACATCCACGCCCAGCTCGCGGTCTAGCGCTTCGTTCAACATGTCGCGCACTTCGGCGTGGAGCAACGCGGCCTCATTGTCCACCCGCTCGGCCTCGTGTAGATCCTCGGCCGCGCGGTCGCCACGCGGCTTCGTCGCGCCTGTTGCAACTTCGATCATCTCGCTTGGGTCGAGGTTGTCCAAGTCCACCATCTCACCCCTTCCACCGACCCTCGAGTATGCACGATGGGAGCTGCCACCTGGGTGAGTAAGTGCTTAGGAACAGTATGCCTGTGACAGCGACGCCAACCGGTGGGCGATGAGACACCCGGGCTCGTCGCTGCCAAGCTATGTTAGGGTGCCCTAATTCAGGCACCCAACGTGAGCGAGGAGTCGCCATGCGGCAGTCGCCGTTCTTCGACAGCGTCACCCAATCCGATGTGACCGATCGCAGACCAGCCGGGGAGGGTGTCGATGTGGCTGACGTGAGCGCCACCATCGATCATCGCCAGCTCTATCGCCTGCCGTGGTCGCTGCCGGACAACGCCATCGCCTGGCTGGAGCCGACCAAGAAGTGCAACCTGGCGTGCCTGGGCTGCTATCGGGAGAACGACCCGCGGGGACACAAGACCCTCGATGAGGTGCGCCACGACCTCGACGTGTTCGAGCGCTTTCGCACCGTGGACGGCGTGTCGATCGCAGGCGGCGACCCGCTCGTGCATCCCGAGATCGTCGAGATCGTCCGGATGGTCGCGGGCGATGGCCTGAAGCCGATCGTCAACACCAACGGCCTGGCGCTCACCAAGGAGCTGCCTGGAGGAGCTCAAGGGCGCCGGCGTGGCCGGCTTCACGTTTCACATCGACTCCAAGCAGGGCCGCCCGGGCTGGAAGGAGGCGGACGAGATCGAACTGTGCGAGCTGCGCCAGCGCTACGCGGAGATGGTGGCCGCCGCGGGAGGGATGGGCTGTTCGTTCAACGCGACCGTCTACGAGGACACGCTGCGCTACGTGCCCGACGTCCTGCAGTGGGCGCAGCGCAACATCGAGATCGTCAACACGATCGTGTTCATCGCCTTCCGCGCGGGCGTCGTCGGCAACGACTTCGACCACAACGTGCGGGGAGAGCCGGTCGACTTCTCCACGGTGCCCTACGCCACCACCGACCAGACTCCGCACGAGCTCCAGTCGACCGACATCGTGGCCGAGATCCGCAAGCGCTTCCCCGACTTCGCTCCCGCCGCATACCTCAACGGGACCGAGCGACCCGACACGTTCAAGTGGCTGCTCGGGGGACGTCTCGGCGCGAAAGGAAAGATCTACGGCTACGTCGGGCCGCGCTCGATGGAGCTTGCGCAGACCTACCACCACCTCAGGACGGGCAGGTATCTTGCCTACACCCCGCCGCAGACGCTGAGCCACGGCAGAGCGATGCTGCTGCTGTCCGCGCTGGACCCGCGCCTGGGTACGATCACGCGCCGCTGGCTGGCGGCGGGCGGGCGCAGGCCCTCGCGCCTGCTGGAGCGCCTCCACTTCCAGTCGGTGATGATCATCCAGCCGGCCGACATCTACGAGGACGGACGGCAGAACATGTGCGACGGCTGCCCCGACATGACGGTTTGGAACGACCGCCTCGTGTGGTCGTGCAGATTGGAGGAGCCCGAGCGTTTCGGGGACTTCGTGCAGATGGTGCCCAAGAGCGGCTGACCACTCCGTGCCCGCGGTCGAGCAGATGCTTGCGCTGTTCGAGCCGGCTCGCCGGCCGGCGGTGGCGCACGTCGAGGACGGCTACCTCGATCTGCTTGGCGAGGAGGATCCCACTGGGGCGCATCCCGGGCAACGGCTGATGCTGAGCGGCGCTCTGGCGCTGATCTACGAGCGCCTGTGGCGCCCGCTCGGTGGACGCCTGTTGATGGGAGCGGCCGGTCCCGGGACACGCGACGAGCACCGCATGGCCCTGAGCATGCTGGACCTGACAGCAAACGACCGCGTGCTGGACGTAGCCTGCGGGCCGGGCAACTTCACCCGTGGCTTCGCCCGAGCCACGGGCGAGGGCCTGGTGGTGGGACTGGATGCCTCAAAGACGATGCTCGCCGTCGCCGCGCGCAACAACGACGGCGCCAATCTCGCCTACGTGCGCGGCGACGCCTGCGCGCTGCCCTTTCGCGACGGCAGCTTCGATGCGATCTGCTGCTTCGCTGCGCTGTACCTGATCCAGGAGCCGATGCGAGCGCTCGACGAGATCGTCCGCGTCCTCGCCCCGGGCGGTCGAGTTGCGCTGCTGTCGAGCTGCAACCGCGGCCCGCTGCCCGCCAGCGCGACGAACGCGGTCGTGCAGAGCCTGAGCGGCGTGCGGATCTTCGCCCGCGACGAGCTGACGCGAGCGCTGCGCGATCGCGGCCTGACCGACGTCGAGCAGCACGTGGTGGGCCTGGCGCAGTTCGTGTCGGCCCGCAAGCGCGCCTGACGGCCGTGAAGGGGCGCGCGGTGAACTACTGGCGTGACTGCGAAATCACCCGGATGTGACACGACGGGCGCGACGCTTTCCTGTTGGGGATGTGCGTCTTTGCCATATCCATCGATACCGGCGCGGCCGCGCGCGGCCGCTCACACGAATCGTTTGGCGACCCGTGAGCGTTGCCGGCGTGAGACCTCTGGCCACCGAGCTCCTCGGCCCGCGAGCGGCGCGGCGCTTCGCCGTCCGCCAGGCACCGCGCCCGCGAGCGGCGGATGCCGACTCCCGGCTTCCGGTGCGCGGCTGGATCGAGGCGCGGATCGTGGTGCTGGGGGTGGCTGCGGGCCTGTTTGCCACGATCTTCGTGTGGCGCCAGACGAGCGGCAACGGCGCCGACAACATCGCGCTGCTGTACGTGATTCCGATATCGCTCGTGGCGCTCGAGCTGGGATTGATGGCGGGCGTGGCTGCCGCCGCATTCGCGTTGGCGCTGGTGGGCGTGTGGGCGCTCACCACGCACCCTGGCCTTGAAGCCGTTGGAGTACTCACGTGCGGCGCGGCCTACCTCGGCGTCGGCGGTGCGGCGGGCCGCTTCAGCGAGCGGATGCGCGACATCCAGCAGCGCCAGTCGCTGCTGCTGGGGTCCGGCTTGGGACTTGCCAACCTGACACGTGCGGAGGACCTTCCCGCAACGCTTGCGCAGGATGCGCGCACGCTGCTTGGGTCCCGCGGGGCGCGCGTGGAGCTGATCGACGGCGCGCCTGCCGAGGCGGGTGTGTTCGAGGAGCCCTCGGAGCGTGTCCCGATCGAGACACGGGGGGTCCGATACGGGACGCTTGCCGTGAGCGCCCCCCGCACGATCAGCCCGGAGGATCGCGTGACGCTCGGCATCCTGACTCTGCAGGCGGCAGTGGCGGCGGAGAGCCAACACCAGCTTCAGGGGGCACGGCAGCGAGCCGTGCTCCGGATGGAGCTGCACGACGCTCGCAGCCACCTTGCCGAACGTGGCGATCAACTGCGCGCCTTGATCACCCGCCAGGAGGCCGAGCGCCATCACGTCGCGGATGAGCTGCACGAGCAGGCGGCCCAGACGCTGGCCGGCGTTCTCCTCGGCCTGCGGGCACTCGAACGGGAACTGGAATCCGACCTGGCTGCGCCGAGGCTGGGCACGCTGCGGTCGAGCGTCGACAGCACGCTGCGTACGCTGCGCGCGCTCGCCGTCGGCCTGCGACCTCCGGTGCTCCAGCTCGGTCTCGAGGCCGCACTGGAGGCGCTCGCGGCCGAAGCGGGCGATCGTGGCTCGACGCAGATGACCGTCGCCCTCGAAGGCATCGGCGACCTCAGCGCGGAAGCCCAGACGATCGTCTACCGAGTGGTCGAGGAAGCGCTCGATGCGCTCGGAGGGGCGCGCTCGGTCGTCGTCCGTGCCGAGCCGGCCGAGCGCGAGCTGGTGATCGTCCTCGACGGCGGCACGCGTCCGATCGCCCCCGACCGGCTGGCGCTCCTGCGCGCACGCTTGGAGCTGGTCCGTGGAACACTGTCGGCCACCGCGAACGAGCTGCGTGCGGTCATCCGGCCGTGAGCGTGCTTCGCGGTCAGACCGCCTTGGCCGCCTGTCTGGCCGCGGCGACACGCTGCACGTCCCAGACCAGGCCGACGCGCTCCAGGGCCGAGATGACGAGACCCGATATGTCGAGCTCGGCGCGGCCCATCCCGTGGAACGCCGAGGTGGGAAAGGCGTGGTGGTTGTTGTGCCACGCCTCGCCGAGCGAGAACGGCGCCAGCCACAGCAGGTTGCGCGAGTGGTCCTCGGTGGCGAACCGCCGCCGGCCGAAGAAGTGACACAGCGAGTTGATGCTGTAGGTCACGTGGTGCAGCACCAGGATGCGCACCGCCCCACCCCACAGCATGCCCTCGAGCCCCGCGTCCACCGTGCCGCCGATGAGCACGCCGAGACCGAAGGGGATCGCCAGCCCCACCAGCGACCACAGCACGAACGTCCTGTCCACGCGGGCGACGATCGGGTCGGCCAGAAGATCGGGCGCGAAGCGGTCGCGAGCCCCGCGCTGGGTGTGGTCGAACAGCCAACCCATGTGCGCGTGAGCCAGGCCGCGCAGCGCTCCGCGCCAACCGCCGCCATGATCGACGTGGGGGCTGTGCGGATCGCCGAAGCGGTCGGAGTAGGCGTGGTGCTTGCGGTGGTCGGCCACCCATGAGATCACCGGGCCCTCGACGGCCATCGTGCCCAGCACCGCCAGGACTCCCCGCAGCCACGCCGAGGTCTTGAAGCTGCGATGCGTGAGCAGCCGGTGGAAGCCGACGGTGACGCCCAGCCCGACTGGGACGTACATGACCAGGAAGATCGCGATGTCGCGCCAGCGCAGCTCGTGGTTCCACAGCTGCCAGCCGGCAAGCACCAGCAGCAGCGGCGGGACACCCGTGATCACGCCGGTGACGACCCGGTCTACGTTCTCGAGCACGGGCACCTGGATCTCCTCCGGCGTCGGACCCTCGCCGGCTCCTGGCTCCGTCGGGACGGCGCGCTCCCGACCGTCTGCAGACTCGGACTCGGCGAGCCTTCCCGCGGCGACGCTCATCGCCTCTCTGATCTTGAGAGGAGAGCTCGCCGTTGTCGATACGGCCGGCCACCGGGCCGACGGTGGCTGTCCCCCGGGCGCAGGGTGGGGATAACCTGAGTCCCGGACGGGGCGGGCCGAGCCGCCTCAGGCTGTGCGCACATCCAGCACCACCTTGCCGGTCGCGCGGCGCTCGTCGAGCAACTTCAGGGCGTCCGCGGCACGCTCCAGCGGGAAGCGCCCGCCGACGATCGGACGGATGAAGCCTTCGTCCACCATGCGGCCGACCGCGGCCCCGATCTCGCGGTTCAGATCGGGCTTGCCCATCACGTACGCGCCCCAGCCGGCTCCCACGACCTCGGTGTTTCCCAACAGCAACCGGTTGACTTTCACCTCCGGGATCGACCCGCCGGCGAAGCCGACGACCACGAGACGCCCGTCCTCGCGCAGCGAGCGCAGGCTGTCGGTGAACCGGTCCCCGCCCACCGGATCGAGCACCATGTCGACGCCGCCGCGGGAGAGCTCGAGCACCTCGTCCTTCCAGCCCTCGCCGAGGAGCAGCGCCTGATCCGCGCCCGCCCGTTCCGCGACCGCCCGCTTGGCCTCGCTGGAGACCAACGCGATCGTCCGCGCGCCGACGCCCCTGGCGACCTGCAGCGAGGCGGTGCCCACCCCGCCGGCCGCGCCCTGCACCAGCACCGTCTCACCCTCCTTCAGGCGCCCGCGCAGCACCAGCGCGAAGTACGCGGTGTGGTAGTTGAGGATCAGCCCGGCGCCCTGCGCGAAATCCAGCTCGGGCGAGAGGACGAACGCGAAGAACTCGGGGGCCACGGCCGTCTCGGCGAAGCCGCCGAGCGCGCAGAAAGCCGCCACGCGATCGCCGGCCTTCACCTGCGCACCCTCGGGGGCGCTGCGCACGATCCCGGCCACCTCGCTTCCGGGCACGAATGGAAGCGGCGGTTTCATCTGGTACTGGCCGCGCGTCTGCAGCAGCTCCGGGAAGGACACGCCCGCGGCGTGCACCTCGACCACGACGCCCGCACCGGGCGTGAGCATGTGCGAGGGCTCGGGCTCGGGCAGATCGACCAGCGCGAGCGCGCTGTCGGGACCGGACTCCTCGACGATCTGGACGGCTCTCATCGCGGCCATTATGGTCGCCGAGCGGCGCCGAGGATGTGCGGGGCCGCCGGCAGGTAGGGGGCCGGGCTGAACGCGAAGCGCTCGCACCGCTCGATCTCGAACCCGGCCCGCTCGATCCCCGCACGCGTGTCGCGCGCCAGGTGGCAGCCGCCGGCGATGCGCGGCCAGAAGGTGGCGTCGGCCAGGCGCTGGAAGCGGACCTCGCGCGGCCGCACGGCGCGGACGTGCTCATAGAAGCGCAGCTCCCCGCCGGGGCGGATCGCGCGGAACAGCTCCGCGAGCGCGCGCTGCTGATCGGGGACCGTGCACAGCACGAGCGAGGCGACCCCGACGTCGAAGCCGGCCGTCTCGCAGGGCAGGCTCCCGGCGTGCCCGTCGCAGACGGAGACGGAGACGGGCGCGCGGGCGGCGGCATCCCGTGCGCGCTCGCGCAGGTGCGCCTCGGGCTCGACGGCGATCACCTCGCCGACCGTCGCCGGGTAGTGCGCGAAGTTGGCGCCGCTGCCGGCACCGATCTCGATGACCCGCCCGCCGCATCCCTTCAGCAGCGCGCCACGGTGCTCGGCTCCGCCGCGGCGTTCGGCGCTCCGCGCGAGCCGCTCGTAGACACGCGCGAAGATCGGGTGGCGAACCTCTTCAGCCATCGGCGGGGGCGGGGTGGTCCGGGCGCACGGGCATCGACCATACAGCGTGTCCTGCACTCGCTCATAATCGCCTGATCGCGTTCGGAGCCGCGGCAGGCCGGACGGGCAAACATCGAGGAAGGGGTCGGGCCATGGCCAACGTGCTGTGCGTGCTCTACGACGATCCGGTCGACGGCTACCCGCCGGCCTACGCACGCGAGGGCATCCCGAAGATCGAGCGCTACCACGACGGCCAGAGCACGCCGACGCCTGAGGGGATCGGTTTCAAGCCCGGTGAGCTGCTCGGGTGCGTCTCGGGCGAGCTGGGCCTGCGGGAGTTCCTGGAGGGGCGCGGGCACCGGCTGGTCGTGACCTCCGACAAGGACGGCCCGGACTCGGTCTTCGAGCGCGAGCTCCCGGACGCGGAGATCGTGATCTCCCAGCCGTTCTGGCCCGCGTATCTGACCGCCGAGCGGATCGCCAGGGCGCCGAAGCTGAAGCTCGCGCTGACGGCCGGCATCGGCTCGGACCACGTCGATCTGCAGGCGGCGATCGAGCACGGCCTGACGGTCGCCGAGGTGACCTACTCCAACAGCATCAGCGTGGCCGAGCACGTGGTGATGATGATCCTGTCGCTCGTGCGCAACTACATCCCCTCCTACCGGTGGGTAATCGACGGCGGCTGGAACATCGCGGACTGCGTATCGCGCTCGTATGACCTGGAGGGCATGCAGGTCGGCACCGTCGCCGCCGGGCGCATCGGCTCGGCGGTGCTGCGACGGCTGCAGCCGTTCGAGGTCGGCCTGCACTACACCGACCGCCACCGTCTGCCGGAGCAGGACGAGCGCGAGCTGGGGGTCATCTTCCACCCCGACGTGGAGTCGCTGGTGGAGGTGTGCGACGTGGTGACGATCAACGCGCCGCTTCACCCCGAGACCGAGAACATGTTCGACGCGCAGCTGCTGTCGAAGATGAAGCGGGGCGCCTACCTGATCAACACGGCGCGCGGCAAGATCTGCGACCGCGACGCCGTCGCCGCGGCGTGCGAGAGCGGCCAGCTCGCCGGCTACGCGGGCGACGTGTGGTTCCCCCAGCCCGCGCCCAGGGACCACCCCTGGCGCTCGATGCCCCACCACGGCATGACCCCGCACACCTCGGGCACGAGCCTCTCCGCCCAGGCCCGCTACGCCGCCGGCGCGCGCGAGATCCTCGAGTGCTTCCTCGACGGGCGCCCGATCCGCGAGGAATACCTGATCGTCGACCGTGGCAGCCTCGCGGGCGCCGGCGCGCACTCCTACAGCGCCGGCGACGCCACCGGCGGCTCGGAGGAGGCCGCGCGCTTCAGGAGCGGCTGAACAGCCGTGGTGACGGTCACTGGTCGTAGCGGGCGACCGTGAATGCGATCAGCACAGGCACGTTGACGGCGAAGACGATCAGCGAGAGCGTGAGCACCACCAGCGGGCTGCCGCTCGTGTGGTTGCGCAGGAACACGTACTCGATCATCCCGGCGATGATCGTGTAGACCAGCAGCGCCCACCTGCCGATGTAGAAGAAGCGCCCCCACGGGAACCCATCCACGCGCGAGAGCGCAAGCAGGTTGCCGACGAGCACCAGCGCCGACGCCGCCAGCAGGGCGACCGCCGGGCCGAGCGAGACGTGCTCGGGGAGATGGGCCGAGAGGTAGATGCCGGCGACGAGCACCAACCCGAGCGAGAGCATCCCGAGCGCCGTCACCGGGGGCAGGCGGACGGCGTCGACCCGGTCGCGCTCGCTCATCCGGCTGCCAGCTTGGTCATGATCACGAGCGTGGCGACCTGCATCAGCCCTGTGACGCCGGCTGTGAAGATGAACCGTTTCATCAGGCGCTCGATCACCGCGGCGTTCGGCTGGGGCTTCTTCAGCTCGGTCAGCACCGCGATGTTCGCCGGCTCGAGCAGGCCGAGGGCGATCACCGCCATGACGCCGACCACGATGAAGCTCGCGACCACCCAGCCATGCAGGGAGTAGCTCGTCAGGTTGGTGCCCAGGTGGGTGGACAGCTGCCAGCCCGCCGCGAGCGTGACGGTCACCGCGGTGGGCATGATCAGCACCATCTTGGGCATCAGTCGCGTCGTGAACTCGACGCGCGCCGGGATCGAGAGCTTGCCGATGATCGGTCCGAGGACGAACCCGAGGAACAGGTCGATGACAGTCCACGCGGCGCCGCCGACCACGTGCAGGAACTCCAGCGGCCACAGCTTGTTGACGGCGATGGCGGCGATCAGCAGGCCGAGGACGACCGCGACGGCCGGCAGCCCCGCGCGAGGCACGATCTGAAAGTCGGGACGCTCGAGCGCGGCAGGGGGCGCATCCCCCGCCACGGCCCCGGAGGAAGTGACGGCGACTTGTGCCATGGCGGAGGAATCTAGCGCGTCGGCGGACGGAAAGCCAGTCCTCGCGCGGGCGCGAGGACCCGGGCGTCGGCCAGCACCCAGGTCGCCGCGGCGGTCGCGGCCGCGACGACCAGCACCGACGGCCACGCCCCCACCGCCAGCGCGAGCACGTGCGAGACGACCAACGCCGCGAGGCCGACGCCCGCGAGCGTCGCGGCCGTGCGCGCCCCATGGCGCCGCGTCCAGACCCGGATACAGCAGAGGCCGCCGAGCGCCAGCACGACCCCGCCGAGCGGCCGCGAGCCGGTTCCCGCCGCGACCGCGTAGCCGGCGATCAGCGAGCCGGCGGCGAGCGGGGCTGTCGGCAGGGCACGCACGCCGCGCAGCGTAGCGCTCGTTGCGCGAGCGGCTCCCCGAGCGCCGTGCGAAAACTACTGACGCCTTCGGGCGCAGAGCTACGGATGCGGAGGAGACTGGCGCGCTCTTAGCCTGCCCGAGGTGGTGTGCCGACCGATCCGGTAGGCTGCCCGCCGGAGGATGGTGTGGAGAGCAATCGAGGGAGGCAGGTCTTGAATCACCTGGGCGTGGCCGTGCTCGGAGCGGTCTTCAACCTGAATCACCCCGCGCATACGGTGGACTGGCACTTCATCCACCTGTCGGTGGCAAACGTCGTGGTCATCGGCCTGATGTTCATCGTCTTCTTCCTGGCGATCCTGCTGCCGTTCCCCCACGCCGCGCGGCGAGACGCCGCTCGTCGCAGCGGGGACGCATCGTGAGCGCCGCCCCGGGCACCCCATCGAAGTCGTGGACCGTCAAAGTCCGCGAAAAAGGCGTCGAGGCGCTGCCGCCCGAGAGGTTGCTGCCCGACGGCCAGCCGACCTACGTGGCCTCCTGGATCTACGTGTTTGGGGTGGCCAGCATCGCCTCCCTGATCGTGATCATCGGCTCCGGCTGCATCCTCGCCCTGAAGGGGCCCGCCTGGTGGCATGAGACGGGGGTCGGGCACTTCTTCAACAGCATCCACCTGTGGAGCGTGGAGCTGTTCTTCTTCGCGATGGTCGTCCACCTGTGGGGCAACTACTGGATGGCCGCGTGGCGCGGAGGCCGCGGCCGCGTGTGGGCCACCGGCGCGATCGTCTTCCTGGTCGCCGTGCCCGCGGCGCTGACCGGCTACGTCGCCCAGCAGAACTTCGACGCCCAGTGGATCTCCACGCAGGCCAAGGACGCGATGAACTCGGTCGGCGTGGGGGCCTTCTTCAACTTGACCAACTTCGGCCAGATGTACAGCTACCACATCCTGCTGCTGCCGATAGCGGTTGTGGCGCTCGTGAGCGTCCACGTCCTGCTCGTGCGTCGCAACGGCGTCGTGCCCCCGTTCGAGCTCGACAAGAGACTGGCGGCCGCCCCGGCTGCGAGTCCCGGTGAGAACGGCTCCCCGCAGGCCTCAACCGGGGGGCAGCCATGAGCTTCCTGGGCCCCAAGGACGACACCCAGCCCTGGAAAGGCCGCTACGCGCCCTTCGACCTGGTCAAAGAGCTGTGCATCGCGCTCGGCGTCATCACTCTGCTTGCGGTGCTGCTCACCGTCCTGCTCTCCTCGCCCGATGACAGGCCCAGCACGATCGCCCAGTGGTCGCACGAACTGCCGGCCAACTTCGCCACCACGGCGGCGACGGAGCTCGACGAAACGAGCGGGACGGCCGAATACGGCCCGCCCTACAACCACGAGTCCGGCAGCGTGCAGCACTTCCTGTTCCTGCACCCTCAGCGGTGGCTCGGTGTCAGCCATCCGATCAACACGGCCGACGACTACGTGATCGAACCGCTGGAAACGATCCCCAACGACCCGGCGCTGCGGAGCGCGATCGCCGAATACAGGGCCGCGCCCGAAAAGCAGAAAAAGGAATGGTCGGAAGCGTACGCCAAGCCGCTTGAAGAATATGCGATGGCGGTGGAAGAAAAGAAGACGCCGCCGAGCACGGTGTCGGTCGACCAGAGCACGGGCACAGTGACCGTCAGGGCCAGCGGCGCCGGCCCTGTCCCGACGATGATGGCCAGCCTGCAGAGCCTCGCCCAGAGCGGCGGCCTCGAAGGGGGCCTGGTGTCCAGCAGGCAGTTCTTCCAGACCGACTACACCAAGCCGCTGCTGTTCATGGCCGACGGCGGGCTGCTCGAAGAACGCGCCGAACAGCAGCACCTGCTCGGCGAGCAGTGGGGCCTGATGAACGAGACGGGCAGCTATCCGGGCCAGCCCTGGCTGTGGCTGTACGCGCTCTGGTACCAGGTCGAACCGATGAAGTCATCTCCGAACGCCGACATCCAGGTGCTGCTCATCATGGTGCTGCTGAGCCTGGCGTTCATCTGCATACCCTTCATCCCGGTCATCAACCGGATCCCGCGCTGGATCCCGATCTACAAGCTGATCTGGCGCGAGCACTACAGCCGCTTGGCGAGCCCGAGCCCGCCGAGCCCGAGCCACCCGAGCTCCGTGAGCCCGAGCGCCCCGAGCCCCGAGACCTAGCCCCACGGCGGGCCCGGGCTACCGGGCGATCAAACCGCGCTCGAGCGCGTAGCCGACCAGCTCCGCCCGGGTGGACAGCCGCAGCTTCTGCTGGATGTGCGAGCGGTGCGTCTCGACCGTGCGCACCGACAGATACAGCTGTTCGGCGATCTCGGCGTTGGTGTGCCCGAGGGCGATCAGCCGCAGGACGTCGACCTCGCGCTCTGACAGGTCGTCCGGCGGCCCCGGCGGCGGCTCGGATGCTATGCGCGCGCCGAGCCTCGGGTTCAGGTAGCTTTCGCCGGCCGCCGCGCGGTGCACCGCTTCGACGAGCTCGTCGTCGGCCGCCTCCTTGAGCACGTAGCCGAGCGCCCCCGCTCCGAGCGCCTCGCGGGCGAACGCAGGCTCCTGCTGCATCGTCAGCACGACGATCTGCGTCTCGGGCGACTCCTGGCGCAGGACGGGGATCGCCTCGAGGCTGGAGCCGCCTGGCATGTTCAGGTCGAGCACCAGCACCAGCGGGTGGTGGCCGCGCACATAGCGCCTGGCGCTGTCGACGTCGCTGGCCTCGGCCACCACTTCGAAGTCGCGCTCGCTGTCGAGCAGCATCCGCAGGCCGGCGCGCACGACCGCGTGGTCGTCGGCGAGGACGATGCGGATGGGCTCGGTGGACGATGCCTCGTCGTCGTCGCCTGCTGTCGTGCCCGGTTCGCTCACGCCCATGAAGGTATCGGCTGCCGCCACGCAGTGGTTCGCCGGTGCGAGCGTCAGGCGGCGTCGGCAGCCGCGCGGGGCAGCACGAGCAGCGAGCAGCGCGCGTGGCGCTCCAGGTAGTCGGAGGTGCTGCCGAGCACCAGTCGCCGCCACGGCCCGTAGCTGCGCGAGCCGACGACCAGGATGTCCACTTCCTCGCCGAAGGCGGCCAGCTCCTCGCCCGCGAGCCCGTACACCGCGCGACCCCCCACGTCGGGCAGCTGGCGAACGCGGTCGTTCGCTTCGGTGAGCATCAGGTCGATGCCCTCTCCGATCGTGGGGGGTATCAACCCGGTGAAGGCGTAGGTCGGTATCGAGACGACTTCCAGGACGTCGATGCTCGCCCGCGTCGGCGCCGCCAGCTCCCTGGCCTTCGCCAGCGCCGCCTCGCTCTCGGGCGAGCCGTTGTAGGCGACGCCGATCTTGGCGATCGGATCGCCCGCGCGCGCGGCGTAGCCGCGGGAGGCGATCGCGACCGCGCACGGCGCGCCGTTGAGCGCCGCGCGCGTGTCGTCGCCGATCATCGCGCGGCCGAAGGCGCCGCGGCTGCACGAGCCGACCACCAACAGGTCGGCTTGCTGCTCCTCGGCCTGCCGGTGCAGGCCCGCACCCGGGGCCGCCGCGACGACGCTGAGCAGCTCGGCGCTGAGGTCGGCGGCGGCGCGCTCGTCCTCGAGCAGCTTCGTCGAGGCTTCGTGCTCCTCGGCCAGCAGGCCGGGGGTGACGGCGTGGATGGGATGCAGCTCGCCGGGGCGCACATGGGCGAGCGTCAGCTTCCCGTCGGGGTCGGTCAGCCGTGAGGCGAGCGCGATCGCGTCGCGTGCATTGGCGCTGCCGTCCACTCCCACGAGCACGTTCTTGAACATGTCATCTCTCCTTGGATCGTTGCCCACGATGCTATCCGGGGAAGGTCGGGACCCGCTGGCGGTACGCTCAAGCTGGATCAGCTCCCGTGCTCGAGAACGCAACCGCGACAGGCGCACCCACCCCCCTGGCTCCCGCCGAGCTTCGCCGGCTCGACGCCTACTGGCGGGCGGCGAACTACCTGTCGGTGGGCCAGATCTACCTGCTCGCCAACCCGCTGCTGCGCCAGCCGCTGCGCCTCGAGCACACCAAGCCCCGCCTGCTCGGGCACTGGGGCACGACCCCTGGCCTGAACTTCGTCTATGCGCACATGAACCGGGTGATACGCGCGCGCGACCTGAACGCGATCTACGTGACGGGCCCGGGTCACGGCGGCCCGGGACTGGTCGCGAACGTGTACCTCGAGGGCACCTACAGCGAGGTCTACCCCCACATAGGCCACGACGAGGAGGGCCTGCGCAGGCTGTTTCGCCAGTTCTCCTTCCCGGGCGGCATCCCCAGCCACGTCGCCCCTGAGACACCGGGCTCGATCAACGAGGGCGGCGAGCTCGGGTATTCGCTTCTGCACGCCCACGGGGCCGTGTTTGACAATCCGGACCTGCTGGCCTGCTGCGTCGTCGGCGACGGGGAGGCGGAAACCGGCCCGCTGGCAGCCAGCTGGCACTCGAACAAGTTCCTGAACCCGGTCCGCGACGGCGCCGTGCTGCCGGTGCTCCATCTCAACGGCTACAAGATCGCGAGCCCGACCGTGCTCGCGCGGATTCCGCAGGAGCAGCTGCGCTCGCTGCTCGAGGGCTACGGCTACGCCCCCCGCTTCGTCGAGGGGGACGAGCCGCAGGCGATGCACCAGCTGATGGCCGCGACGCTGGACGAGGTCACCGCCGAGATCGAGCAGATCCAGCTCAGGGCGCGCGAGGATGGAGACCGCACCCGCCCGGCCGGCAGGCCACGCTGGCCGATGATCGTGCTGCGCACGCCGAAGGGCTGGACCGGCCCCAAGGTGGTCGACGGGCTGCCGGCGGAGGGGTCGTTCCGCTCCCATCAGGTTCCGCTCGCCGACCTGGCATCCAAGCCCGAGCACCTGGCGCAGCTCGAGGCATGGATGCGCTCGTATGAGCCCGAGGAGCTCTTCGACGAGCGCGGCGCGATGCGGGCCGAGCTGGCGGCGCTGGCGCCCGACGGCGAGCGGCGCATGGGCGCCAACCCGCACGCCAACGGCGGCCTGCTGCTGCGCGAGCTGGAGATGCCCGACTTTCGCGAGCACGCCGTCGCGGTCCCGCAGCCGGGCAGTGGCACCACCGAAGCCACGCGCGTGCTCGGCGGCTTCCTGCGCGAGGTGATCGAGCGCAACCGCGAGAACTTCCGCCTGATGGGTCCCGACGAGACGGCGTCCAACCGCCTGGGCGCTGTGTTCGAGGCCACCGATCGCGCCTGGGAGGCGCAGACGCTGGCCAGCGACGACCACCTGGCGCCCGACGGGCGGGTCATGGAGGTCCTCTCGGAGCATCTGTGCCAGGGCTGGCTGGAGGGCTACCTGCTCACCGGCCGCCACGGGCTGTTCAACTGCTATGAGGCGTTTATCCACATCGTGGACGCGATGTTCAACCAGCACGCCAAGTGGCTGAAGGTCAGCCACGACATCCCCTGGCGCAGGCCGATCGCCTCGCTGAACTACCTGCTCTCCTCGCATGTGTGGCGCCAGGACCACAACGGCTTCTCCCACCAGGACCCGGGCTTCATCGACCACGTCGTCAACAAGAAGGCCGAGATCGTCCGCGTCTACCTGCCGCCGGACGCCAACTGCCTGCTGTCCGTGGCCGACCACTGCCTGCGCAGCCGCGACTACGTCAACGTGATCGTCGCCGGCAAGCAGCCGGCGCTCGACTACCTGGGCATGCAGGAGGCGATCGCGCACTGCACCCGCGGGATCGGGGTGTGGGACTGGGCGAGCAGCGACGAAGGCACAGAGCCCGACGTGGTGCTCGCGTGCGCCGGCGACGTGCCCACGCTCGAGACGATCGCCGCCACCGCGATCCTCAGGCGCGAGCTGCCCGAGCTGAAGGTCAGGGTGGTGAACGTCGTCGACCTGATGCGCCTGCAGCCCGACAGCGAGCACCCCCATGGCCTGCCCGAGGAGGAGTTCGACGCGCTGTTCACCACCGGGCGCCCGGTGATCTTCGCCTACCACGGCTACCCGCTGTTGATCCACCGCCTGACCTACCGCCGCGCCAACCACGACAACATCCACGTGCGCGGCTACAAGGAGGAGGGCACCACGACCACGCCGTTCGACATGGTCATGCTCAACGACCTCGACCGCTTCCACCTCGTGATCGACGTCGTCGACCGCGTCCCCGACCTGGCCGAGCGGGCCGCGCATCTGCGTCAGCACATGATCGACGAGCGCCTGCGCCACCGCGCCTACACGCGCGAATGCGGAGACGACCCGCCGGAGCTGCGCGACTGGACCTGGCCCGACGCCGGTCAGCCGCCGCCACAGGCCGGGCGGCCCGGGCCCGGCAGCCCCGCCTAGACATCCATGCGCGTCCTCGTGGTCAACGCCGGCTCGAGCAGCCTCAAGCTGACGCTGCTCGCTGGCGCCCGACAGGGTGACGGCGAGGGCGCCACGGTCCAGGCGCGGGAGCTGGCGGCCCCTCACGCCCAGGTGGACCGCGAGGCGCTGCGCGAGGCGCTGCGGGAGGGGCTCGGCGAGGCCGACGCGGTCGGACACCGCATCGTGCACGGAGGCGAGCGCTTCCGCGCGGCGGTGAGGATCGACGCCGGCGTCGAGGCGGAGCTGCGCGCGCTCGTGGACCTCGCCCCGCTGCACCAGCCCAAGTCCCTCGCCGCGCTCGACGCCGTCACCGAGGCTCTGCCCGGCCTGCCCGCGGTCGCCTGCTTCGACACCGCCTTCCATGCGACGCTGCCCGCGGCGGCGGCCACGTACGCGCTGCCCGCACAGTGGCGCGAGCGCTGGGGCCTGCGCCGCTACGGCTTTCACGGGCTCTCCCACGCGTGGGTCGCAAGGCGCGCGCCACAGCTGCTCGGGCGGGGCGCTGCGGGGCTGCGGATCGTCAGCTGCCACCTGGGGGCCGGCGCCTCGCTGTGCGCGATCGCGGACGGCGCCTCGGTGGACACCACGATGGGCTTCACACCGCTGGAGGGCCTGGTGATGGCCACCCGCTCCGGCACCGTCGACCCCGGGATGCTCCCGTGGCTGATGGAGCACGAGGGGCTCTCCCCGGGCGAGCTGGCGGACGCGCTCGAGCACCGCTCGGGGCTGCTCGGCCTGGCCGGCAGCGCCGACATGCGCGAGGTCGTGCAGCGGGCGAGCGCCGACGATCCGTCCGCGCGCCTGGCCCTCGACGTATACGTCCACCGTCTGCGCGCCGAGATCGCCGCGATGGCCGCCGCGCTCGGAGGCCTGGACGCCCTCGCGTTCACCGGCGGGGTCGGCCAGCACAGCGCCGCGGTGCGGGCGCAGGCGGCGGCGGGACTGGCGTTCCTGGGCGTCCGTGTCGACGACGAGCGCAACGGCGCGGCGCGCGGCGACGCGGAGATCGGCGCCGATGGCGCCCGCGCGCGGACGCTCGTGATCGCCGCTCGCGAGGACCTCGAGGTCGCCCGGCAGGTGCGGGCGGTGATCGCAGGCTAGAGCGCGGGCCATGGCCTCGCCAGCGGCCCTGTCGTAGCATTGAAGCGTGCCGGACGAACCTTCCACCCAGCCCGAGCGTACGAGCGGCGATCGCTCCGAAGCCCACCCGCCGCTGCCTCGCGACAAGCGCGGCTGGCAGGTCTCGCCGGCCCCCGACGGCCGGGGCATGCCAGAACACGCCAATCCCGGCCCGCCGCCGCACCGCATGCGCGGCTTCTGGTACTTCCTGCTGGCGCTGGTCGCGCTCAACTGGCTGTCGGTCCTGTTCTTCGAGCCCTCCACCGGCGAAGAACGGGTGACCGTGCCGTTCAGCCCGTACTTCCTGGAACAGGTCAAGGGCGGCGTCGTCAGCTCGATCTCCTCCAAGGGCGACACGATCCAGGGCAAGTTCAAGGCCAAGCTGCGCTACCCGGCAAGCGACAAGAAGGCGACGCCCACGAAGGAGTTCGCCACGCAGGTGCCGAGCTTCTGGAACGGCAGCCAGCTGTCGGCACTGCTGCAGGAAAAGGGCGTGGAGATCAAGGCCGAATCGACGACCACGAGCGAGTCGCTGCTGGAGGAGATCCTGCTCGGCTTCGGCCCGACGCTGCTGATCGTCGGCCTGTTCGTGCTGATCTACAAACGCGCCGCCAAGAGCGCCGGGGGAATGGGCGCGCTCGGCAAATTCGGGAGCTCGCAGGCGCGGCGCGTGGACCCGGAAAAGATCCGCGTGACGTTCAACGACGTCGCCGGCATCGACGAGGCCAAGGCGGAACTGTCGGAGATCGTGGACTTCCTGCGAAATCCCGACCGCTACGGGCGTCTCGGCGGGCGCATGCCCCACGGCGTGCTTCTCTCGGGCGCTCCGGGTACGGGAAAGACGCTGCTGGCCCGCGCGGTCGCCGGCGAGGCGCACGCCGCGTTCTTCTCGATCTCCGCGTCGGAGTTCATCGAGGCGATCGTCGGCGTCGGCGCCTCGCGCGTGCGCGACCTGTTCGCCAAGGCCAAGGAGGCGGCGCCGGCGATCATCTTCATCGACGAGCTCGACGCGATCGGGCGCTCCCGCCAGGGCTCGGTGTCCGTGACGGGCGCCAATGACGAGCGCGAGCAGACGCTCGACCAGATCCTGACCGAAATCGACGGGTTCGAGTCCTCCGAGGCCGTGATCGTGCTCGCCGCGACCAACCGCCCCGACGTCCTCGACCCGGCGCTGCTGCGCGCGGGCCGCTTCGACCGGCGCGTGACCGTGCAGGCCCCCGACCGCAAGGGACGGGTGGAAATCCTCAAGGTCCACACCCGCTCGATCCCGCTCGACGACGACGTCGACCTCGACGCGCTGGCCGCCAGCATGCCCGGCATGGTCGGGGCGGACATCGCCAACCTCGCCAACGAGGCCGCGCTGCTCGCCGCTCGCCGCGGGCACGCGAAGGTGCAGATGAGCGACTTGACCGACTCGCTGGAGAAGATCATGCTCGGCTCTCCGCGCGGCCTGCTGCTGGAGCCCGCCGACCGCGAGCGCACCGCCTACCACGAGTCCGGCCACGCGCTGGTGGGGATGCTCACGCCCGGCGCCGATCCCGTGCGCAAGGTCTCGATCATCCCGCGCGGAATTGCCCTGGGAGTGACGCTGTCGACACCCGACTCAGACCGGGTGTCCTACTCCCTGGAAGAGCTGCAGGCGAAGATCCGGGTGGCGCTCGGTGGACGCGTGGCCGAGGAGGTCGTCTACGGGAAAATCACCACGGGGGCGGAGTCCGACATCCAACAGCTCACGATGATCGCACGCCAGATGGTCGGGCGCTGGGGGATGAGCGAGGCGATCGGCCCGATCGCGGTCCTGCCCGAGGAGGGCCAGGGGATGTTCCTGCCCGGCGTCAGCGAGACATCCCAGGAGACCCAGCGCGTCGTCGACGCGGAGGTGCGCGCGCTCGTCGAAACCGCCCACCAGGAGGTCACGCAGCTGCTGGAAGAGCATCGCGACCAGCTCGAGAGCCTCGCGCAGGCGCTGCTCAAGGCCGAGACGCTCGACGCGCCCGACGCCTACGCCGCGGCCGGCGTGCCGCTGACCGAGCAGGAGCCGGCTCCCGCCCCAGCCTGAGCGGTCAACCCGCTGCAGGCGCGCCCGTGGTCGGGGACGCGTCCGCGGCCGCGTGCGCGAGGCGCTCCACGCCGACGGTGCAGACGGCGAGGCTGACCAGCGCGGAGGCGACGATGGCCGTCGCGACGACAGGAGAGAGCAGGTGCTCGGAGAGCCCGAGCGAGGCGACCGCAGCGGGCACCCCGAGCTGCGCCGTGGCCGCCAGGGCCGCCGCCGCTCCTCGGCGCAGGAGCGCAGTGGCGAGCAGGTGGATCACGACGTTCAGGACGGCCAGGGCGCACGCGAGCGCGAGCATCGCCGGATCGCGCACGAGGCCCGCCAGGTCCAGCTGCGCTCCGAGCACGACGAAGTACAGCGGCACGAAGAACCCGTCGGCGATACCGCGCACCTGGGTCGAGAGGCGTTTGGGGCCGCCGATCACCGCCACCATCACCCCGGCGCCGAAGCCGGCGATCAGGATGCTCGTCCCGCCCTTCTGGGCGATCCAGGCGAGCACGAACAGGACGAGCAGCGACAGGCGCAGGTCCAGCGCCCAGCGGCGCCGCTTGGACAGCTGGCGCACGCGCTGCACCCACGGATGAGTGGCCAGCAGCCGGGCGGCGGCGAACAGCGCGACCGCCGCGGCCGCCACCAGCAGGCCCCCGAGCACCACGTGGCCGACGCGAGAAGGCGCCAGCACGATCGGGACGGACAGGATCGTGATGATGTCGGCGATCGTCACCTGCGCCATCACCGTCAGCACCTCCGCGCCGGCGAGGCCCGTCTCCTCGATCGCGGGCAGCAGCACGGCGGCGGAGCCCGAGGCGAGCACGACGGCGTAGACCGCCGCGTGACCGGAGCCGGCGATGCTCGCCGCGAGCAGCCCCGCGGGCACGGCCAGCACGCACACGATCGCCGCCAGCAGCCCGCCCTTTCGCGCGGCGGACGCGAGCCGCCGATCGCGCAGCGGCAGGTGCATCCCGACGGTGAGCATCAACATCGCGAACCCGATTTCCGCGAGCGTCGAAATGGTCGCGTTGGCGGGGTGCACGGTGCCCAGCACCGCCGGACCGACGATGATTCCGGCGAGGATCTCGCCGATGACCACCGGGATGAAGCGGCCCGTGGCGACGCCCAGCAGCGGGCCGCCCAGGCCGGCGAGCACGATCAGGACGAGGATCCCGAAGCTCATGGCCCTCCCTCATCGCCCGATCAGGTCGCGCCGCCTGAACACCCCGAGCGCCGCGACCGCGGCGAGCAGGCCGATTCCCGCCATGATCGCGGCGGCCTCGGGTCGGAACGGTTGTACGGGCACGAGCCCGACGTGCTCGAACGGGGTCACCTCCACGAGCCACTTCGGGACGCCGAGCAGGGATCCGACGAGCTGCCAGAGGAACGCGACCGTGACGAGCCCGTAGGCGATGCCCGCGCTGGCGCGGGGCACGATGGCATAGGCGAGCGCGGCGATCCCGAGGAACAGGAGCGCGGTGGGAAGGCAGTTCGCCCCGGCCTCGAGCGTTTGCGCCAGCGAGATGTGCAGGCCCTGAGAGGCTGCGCCCACCCAGGTGAGCAGGCCGGCTGCGACGGAGATCGTGACGGACGCGCCTGTCGCCAGCAGCAGGCGCCCGCCGAGCCAGGCGCCGCGGCCGACCGGTTGGGCGAGCAGCGTCTCCAGCCGTTCCTCGGCTTCCTCGCGCCGGGCGCCGCTGATCTGCGCGCATACGAAGAGGCTCACGACGAGGATGAAGAAGATGAACACGAACGCCAGATAGCCGGTGGGCGTCACGATCGAGCCCGAGCCGAGCTTGGCTATCTCCTGCTGCACGCTCTTGGAGATCCCCGCGGATGAGATGCTCGAGGAGATCATGCCGAGGATCAGCGCGAACGCGCCGATGCTGATCAGCCACACGAACAGGCTGGCGCGCTCGCTGCGCAGCGCCTGCGCGGTCGGGGAGGAGAGCAGGCGCAGATTCGGCTCGGCCGTGTCCCGCGTCGGGACGACGCCGGTTCCGACGTCGCGGCCGGCGGCGATCCGCGCGGCGGCCGCGAGCAGCAGCACGCTCGCCGCGACCGGGAGCACCAGGACGAGCGGGTGGGCGCCGCTGAACGGACGCAGCTCCTCCGCCCACCCCAGCGGCGTCGCCCAACGCAACCAGCCGGCGCCGCTGGACGTGTCGGCGATCACCCGCAGCAGGAACAGCAGCCCCACAACCGCGCCCCCGAGCTCGAGCGCGATTCGGCGCGTGGGCGCGAGCTGGCTCGCGACCGCGCCGATGCCCACGCACACCGGCACGACGGACGCCGTGGCCAGGGCAAGGTACGCCGACCCGCCCACGGGCAGGCCCCCTGCGACGAAGCCGGCGAACTCCGCGAGCCACAGGATCAGGATGCCCGCCGCGATCGCGGCCATCGCCGAGAGATACGCCGTGCGCCGCCCGAGCACCCCGGCCAGCACAAGCTCCATCCGGCCCGCGTCCTCCTCGGTTCTGAGCGCTCGCACGGCGGCCAGCAATCCGAAGACCGCGGCGACGATCGCCAGCGTACCGCCGACGCGCCAGGCGGCGTAGCCGCTCACCGTCAGCAGGTCGTGTGGCTCGCCGTAGAACAGGCGGATCGCCTTGTTGTCGGCGAAGCTGCGGGCGAACCCGAGACGGCTCGGAGATCGTCGGGTAGGCGTGGCGGTAGCCGACCGGCTGAATGTATGCGTAGAGGGCGAACAGGTATCCGAACGCGATCGTGCGGACACGCGCGTCACGGAACGCGCGCCACGCAAGGGCGCGCGCGGGCCCGAGGCCCACGCCGGTGCTCGAGCTGCGCGCGCTCGGCGCCGAAACCGCTCCGCTAGCGCTCGGCACGGCCGCCGGAGCCGTCGTAGTGGTGCAGGAAGATCTCCTCGAGTGACGGCTCGCGGCTCGCAAGCGTCTTGATGCGATGCCCGCCCAGCCCGGCGAGCGCGGCGATCAGCGGGCCGATGGGGCCCGAGACCTCGAACCGCAGCGCGTTGGCGCCCGCGCTCTCCACCTGCACCCCTGGCAGCGGCGGAGCTCCGGTGTCCCGCCCGCAAACGTGACCTCGACCGTCTGTGCCGCGAGGTGGCGCAGCTCCCGCAGCGTCCCTTGGTCGACCAGCCTCCCCCCCCTGAGGATGCCGACGCGGTCGCAGAGCGCCTCGACCTCGCTGAGGATGTGCGAGGACAGAAACACAGTCTGCCCGCGGTCCTTTGCCTCCTTGACACAGTCCCGGAACGCCATCTCCATGAGCGGGTCCAAGCCGGCCGTGGGCTCGTCGAGCAGCAGCAACTCGGCGCGCGTTGCGAGCGCCGCGATCAGCTGCACCTTCTGGCGGTTGCCCTTCGACAGCGCCCGGATCTTCTTTCGCGTATCGAGCTGAAACCGCTCCACGAGCCTGTCGCGATAGGCGGCGTCGGTGCCGCCGTGCAGGCGGGCCAGGAAATCGAAGGTCTCGGCGCTGGTCAGCGCGGGCCACAGGAACGGCTCCCCGGCGACGTACGCCACGCGCCGATGGGCAGCGACCGGATCGCGCCAGGCATCGATGCCAAACAGCTGGCTGGCGCCCGCGCTGGGCCGGTGCAGCCCGAGCAGCAGGCGAATCGTGGTCGTCTTGCCGGCGCCGTTCGGCCCGAGGTAGCCGTACACCTCGCCCCGCTGCACCGTCAGGTCAAGGGCATCGAGCGCCAGCGTGTCCCCGTAGCGCTTGCACAGCCCGTCGGTGTGGATCGCCGCGGCGGTCGAGTCGACCAGGGAGCGGACCACGCTCTGGGATGGGCGAGGTTGCGGCTGGCGCACCAGGGGAGCATCCGGGAACACCTGTGTCGATGCCATCCGGGTTTTTCCCGCACATGCCGGTGGAACGGCCGTAACGCGTCGAGAATCAGTGCTTTGCCACACCCGAGCCGAGGTATTTACGCGAGGATGACACGCCGCCGGGCGCGTAGCGTGTCGGATATGCCGTCACACCTGCACTTGGCGCCGGGACCCGGCGACGGCGACGTCGCGTTGGCGGCGGATACGCCGCCGATCCGCGTGGTGCTGGCGGACGATCATGCGGTCATGCTCCGCGGCCTGCGGCTGCTGCTCGACGACGAGGAGGACGTGGAGGTGATCGCGGAAGCTTGCGATCTCGCGTCCGTCGCCAGCCATGTGCAGAGCCACCAGCCACACGTGCTCGTGCTCGACCTGGGCATGCCCACCGGCTCGAGCATCGACGCGATCGGCCAGCTGCGCGAGCGGGTGCCGGAAACCCAGATCGTGGTGTTGTCGATGGAGGAGAACCCCGTGTTCGCACAGCGCGCGCTGACGGCGGGAGCGACGGGCTACGTGACGAAGGACCTCGCCGACAGGGAGCTGCCACAGGCGATTCGTGCGGCCGCCCGGGGCGAGCAGTACGTGAGCCCGCCGGTGGCCGCCCGGCGGGAGGTTCTGCATCGCTCGCTCACCGAGAACGCGTTGACTCCCCGCGAGGTCGAGGTCCTGCGACTGATCGCGCTCGGACACACGAGCGTCGAGATCGCCCGCAAGCTGCGTCTGTCTCCGCGCACGGTCGAGACGCACCGTGCGCACATCCACAGGAAGCTCGGGCTCGCCACCCGGGCGCAACTGGTCCGCTACGCGCTACGACGTGGCCTGCTTGGAAGCTGACCACCCCGGACGACCGTTCGCCTGCCCGCCGCGGCGCGCCGGCAGCCGAACGCACACCAGGGTTCCCCGCTCGCCGGAGTCGATGCGCAGCGTGCCGCCGGCCAGGCCCACCCGCTCGCGCATCCCGTCGAGCCCGAACCCGCGACTCGCCGAGGCAGGGTCGAAGCCGGCGCCGTCGTCCTGCACCTCGACCAGCAGCTCGCCGTCGCACTCGCTCGCCAGCACGCGCACGGTGTTCGCCCGGGCGTGCTTGGCGACGTTCGTGAGCGCCTCCTGCACAAGCCGATAGACGGTCGTCTCGAGATCCCCGTCGAGGCGCTCGTCGCGGGCCGGAGAGCGGGACAGAGCGAGCTCGCGTTCGATCTGAAGTCCGTGCTGATCGCCGTAACGGTCGAGCAGCGCCTCGATAGCCGTCCGCAGCCCCAACTCGTCCAGCGCGGCCGGGCGCAGCTCGGAGATGATCGAGCGCAGGCTCTCGATCTCCTGCTCGATCCGTCCCACCGCCTCGCGCATGGCCTCCTGCGCTCGCAGCGGATCATCGCGGCGCAGCGCCGCGGACAGCAGCACCCGCAGACCGCCCAGGCCCTGCAGCGTCTCGTCGTGCAGCTCGCGCGCCCAGCGACGCCGCTCGGCGTCGGCGGCGGCCAGCGAGCTGCGCAGCCGATCGGCCTGCACGCTCTGAGCCAGGGCGACGGCGGTCGCGGCGCTCACCGCGAACGTCCGCAGCATCTGCTCGTCGTCCTCGGTGAACGCGCTCGCGTCCTCGCCGTGATCGAACGCGGCCAGTACACCAACCGCGTGCGTGCGGTAGATCATCGGCACCAGCAGCGCCGTCTGCGCGTCCTGCACGCCGAACTCCTGTGCGGCGATCCCCAGGCGCGAGCTGACATCGGCGATCCGCTCGGGACGGCGGCGCTCGAGCACCTGCCAGGCCGTCGACTCGGCGTTCGTCGGACGTACGCCGGGCCTCTCCCGGACGTGCCCGACGCTCGCCTGCACGACCAGCTCCTGGCCCTGGCGCAGCATGATCACCAAGCTCCTGGCGCCCACGAGCGCACGTCCGCGCTTGGCGATCAGCTCCAGAACGTGCGCGAGCGCAATGTCCTCGCCGATCGCGCTCGCCACATCGCGCGTGGCCTCGAGTCCTCGAACAGCTTGCTCGAGCTCCTGGCGGCGGCGCTCGCTGGCCTCATACAGGCGCGCGTTGTCGATCGCGACCCCCGCCCAGTCGGCGAGGACCACGGCGGCTTCCTGGTCGCGCTCGCTGAACTCGCCTCCCTGCTTCTCGGCGAGGTACAGATTTCCCCACGCCTGCGCCCGAATCATGATCGGCACGCCCAGGAAGCCGCGCATCACCGGGTGCCCGGCCGGGAACCCGTAGCTGCGCGGGTGCGCTCCGACGTCCGCAAGGCGCAGGGGCTGCGGATCCTCGATCAGCACGCCGAGCACGCCGCGCCCGCGCGGCAGATCGCCGATCGCCATGCGCGTCTCCTCGTCGAGGCCCGAGGTCAGGAATTGGGCGAGCTCGGTGCGCCGATCGTTGAGGATCCCCAGCGCCGCGTAGCGCGCGCCGGTGAGCTCACGCGCCGTCTCGAGCACACGCTCCAGCACCACCCCGAGGTCGAGCTCTGTGACGAGGGCGTGCCCCACCTCGGAGAGGCTGCGGATCCACAAATCCTGAGGGGACGCTCCCATCTACAGCCAGCTTAGGGTAGCTTGGACCCATGACCAGCCAAGGCTCCCAATCGAAGCTCCGCGTGATCATCGCCGGCGGCGGCGTGGCCGCGCTGGAGACGCTGCTTGCGCTGCGAGCGCTCGCTCCGAATCTGACCGCAACCACGGTGCTCGCGCCGAACCCCGAGTTCGTGTACCGGCCGATGACCGTCCGCGAGCCGTTCTCCTACCCCCAGGCCCAGCGCTATCCGCTCGCGCCGATCGTGCGCGACGCGGGCGCCGAGCTGGTTGTCGACGAGCTCGCCTGGGTCGACCCGGCAAAGCGGATCGTCCACACCTCGTCCGACGCGGAGATCGAGTACGACGCGCTGGTGCTGGCGCTCGGCGCCCGTATCCACCCCCGCTACAAGCACGCGATCACGATCGACGACCGCAAGCTGGAGGCGACCCTCCACGGCCTGATCCAGGACGTCGAGGAGGGCTACGTGCAGAGCCTGGCGTTCGTGTCGCCCGGGCGCATGGCCTGGCCCCTCCCGCTGTACGAGCTCGCGCTGATGACCGCCGGGCGGGCGTACGACATGGACGTCGAGCTCGCCACCACGATCGTCACACCAGAGGACAGCCCCCTGGCCATCTTCGGCCCCGAGGCGAGCGATGCGGTCGCGGAGCTGCTGGAGCAGGCGCACATCGAGACGATCGCCTCCGCCTACGCCGAGGTACCGCACTCGGGGGAGATCGTGATCAACCCAGGCGACCATCACATGAAGGTCAACCGGGTGGTTGCTCTCCCCGAGCTGTACGGGCCGAGCGTGCGTGGTATCCCGCTCAGCGAACACGGCTTC
This sequence comes from uncultured Solirubrobacteraceae bacterium, assembly GCA_963711985.1. Taxonomy (GTDB): domain Bacteria; phylum Actinomycetota; class Thermoleophilia; order Solirubrobacterales; family Solirubrobacteraceae; genus Palsa-744. Next base: position 695,182 of record CAVQGG010000011.1, read on the forward strand.
CTGCGTGTGGACGTGTACGGGCGGGTGGTGGACATCGAGCACGTCTATGCGGCCGGCGATGCGACCGAGTTCGCCGTCAAGTATGGCGGCATCGCCGCCCAGCAGGCCGACGCCGCGGCGGAGTCGATCGCCGCTCTGGCCGGTGCCCCTGTGACCCCCGAGCCCTTTCACCCGGTGATCCACGGCATCCTGCTCACGGCCGGTGAGCCGCGCTACCTGACGGCGCGCATCACCGGCGGCCAGGGCTTCAGCTCCGAGATCAGCGACACACCCACATGGTCTCCCCCCGTGAAGATCGCCGCCAAGTACCTCGCGCCGTACCTGGACGCGCTGGAGCGCGCTGACGCCCCCGCGCCACGCTGAGCGGCCTCGCCGCACGGCGCTGGCCGCTGGAGCTCAGGCAGAGCGAGACTTGCGCCGTGCCTCGGGCGGTTTCGGGGGAAAGCGCTTGCGCTCCTCCGGCGTCATCTTGCGGATCGTGAGCGATCCGTCCTTGATCTGGCGCTGGACGTCCTCCAGCTTTACACGGCGCTTCTCGGCCGCACGATCTGCCTGAGTGAGCATACATCCAGGGTAGCGCGCCGCCCGACCCGCCCGAGGGCGGCGCCGAGAAATCAGGGCGCAAACGCGCTCTGCGCCTCGCGGGCCTCCGCAGGCGCAAACGCGCGCTGCGCCTCGCGGGCCTCCGCAAACGTCACCAGCCGTCCGCGATCCTCGTCCCACAGCTTGAAGCGCACGGCGCGCAGACCGTCTCGGAGGGAGAGCGTCGGCACGGCGTGGAAGATCGGGTTCTCGTCGTGCGCCCGCTGCAGGTTGTAGTTGGGGATGCGAGCGCTCAGATGGTGCACGTGGTGCAGGCCGATGTTTCCCGAAAAGAACTGGAGCACCTTCGGCAGCTTGAGGTAGGAGCTGCCTCGCAGCGCCGCATCCGCATAGCTCCAGCCGTCGGCGCTCTCCCAGTAGGCGTCCTCGAACTGGTGCTGAACGTAGAACAGCCAGATGCCGGCCGAGCCGGCCAGGAGCACGGTGGGGGTCTGCACGAGCAGGTAGTCGCGCCAGCCGACCAGCCAGCAGAGCATCCCGACCAGCACCGCGAGAGCGATGTTCGTGCCGATCACGCTGCGACGTATACGCGGGCGCGCCGAGCGCGACACCAGGCGCGGCCCCACCACGAGCGCGACGATCGGACCGATGCCGAACATCAAGAGGGGGTTGCGAAACAGGCGATATCCCAGACGCCCGCGCAACGGCAGAGCGCGGTACTCGGCGACGGTCAGCGTGCGGACGTCTCCACCGCCGCGTCGATCCAGGTCTCCGGATGTGGCGTGGTGGATCGCATGATCGTGGCGCCAGCGCAGGAACGGGGAGTAGACGAGCAGGCCCAGCACCGTGCCGAGCCACATGTTGGCGCGCTTGGACGCCAGGAAGGAGCCGTGCGAGCAATCGTGGAAGAGGATGAAGGTGCGCACCAGGAATCCGGAGGCGGGGATCGCGATGGCCAGGACCAGCAGGTAGGAGACGCCGAGCGCCAGGTACATCAGGACGGACAGCGCCAGGTAGGGCACCACCGAGGTCGCCAGATCGAGCAGGCTGCGGCCGAGACGCGGCCGGGCATAGGGAGCGAGCGTCTCCCGCCAGAAGGCGCCCGCGGGGTGCGCTGTCCCGGCGCCAGCGGCGCGGGTCGCGGGTGCGGCTTGGCTCATCTGTGCGACCTGGCTCATCCTGGTCCTCTCGCCACGGTCCTGTCGCTCATCGCCGCAGCAGGGACGCCTGGCGGGTGATCACTACTCGTATGGTCATTCGGCTGGAGTTCGGATCATCCGACCAATCAGGCGGCGGCCCTGCTCATCGCGCGCTCAGTGGACGATGCGGGACGCCGAGCTGAGGGCGCCGCCGACCTTGCCGGCCACGTTCCTTGGAACAGCAAGCAGACTATAGCTGCCGAGGCAGAGCGACTCCCGGCCGAGGCGACCGGCAGGTATGTGCCCGGGCTTCTGGCGGCGCGGATACGGGCTTCTGGCGGCGGGGATATGATCGAACTCGGCTGGCGCGAGGGCTGGCCTTCAATCGGGAGGAGGGGATCATGTTCAGCTCGATCGTCGTGGGGACAGATGGCTCTGACACCGCCACTCAGGCGGTGCGCCAGGCCGTCGACATGGCCGGCGCCGTGGGCGCGAGATTGGAGCTGGTAAGCGCGTATGCGCCTGTTTCCGAGCAGCGCCTGCGCACGGAGAGGCGAGACGCCCCGGAGGATGTGCAGTGGGCGATCCACCCACGCCAGGAGGTCGAAGCGTCGCTCGCGGACGCGGCGGACATCGCGCGCGAGGCGGGAGTGAGCGTGACCACGCATGCGCGCCAGGGAGACCCCGCCGACGCGATCATCGACGTCGCCGAGCAGCAGAACGCCGACCTGGTGATCGTGGGCAACAAGGGAATGACCGGCGCCAAGCGCTTCCTGCTGGGGTCGGTGCCCAACAAGGTCTCCCACCATGCGCCCTGCTCGGTGCTGATCGTCCGCACCACCTGAGCGGCGCTCCCCGGGCGAGGACATCGCGGAACAACTCGAGCGAGCCGCCGACCATGGGCTGGACCGCGCTTGGCGGGCTCGGCGTTCAGCCGGACCTCGGCTCGATCCGCTTCGCCGGGCGCGTAGGACCGGCGCGCCGCTCGTCGAAGAGGCGCGCCTGCTCGACGTCGTCCCGCGCCTGACCCTCGAGCAGTGACTCCAGCGAGGAGTGCGCGAGAAGCGCCGGGAGCATGGGCGCCAGGAAGTTGACGAGTCGGTAGGCGATGACCGCGAACAGGGCGTGAGCAGCGTTCACGTGGACCGCGATCAACGAGACCGTGAGCAGGGCCTCGGTAATCCCCGCACCACCGAGGGGCAATGAGCGCCGGCTGGCGGCGTAGCCGGTGGCATAGGCGACCACGAGCGCGGGGACCGAGATCTCGACGCCAAAGCAGCGCAGAGCGAAGTCGAGACAGGCTATCTCGGCCGCCCAGTAGATCGCCATCCCGAGCAGCGCCCATGGACGCTCGAGCGGACGCAGCACGACGCTCCTCAGAACCTCCACGCCGGCGAGCAGATCCCCGATCCAGCGCCGGATACGGCCGTCCGAGCGCTGGAAGTAGCCGAGGATCCGGGGTCGCGTCGCCCACCACCCGAGCAGGAACCCTGGGGGCACAGCGAAGACCCACGGCAACGTGAGCCAGGGGGAGGCCCGCCCAGACTCCAGCAGCAGGATGAGCGCGCACACGCACGCGGAGGGGGCGAGCAGCAGGTACTCGATGACGCCGAGTCCCAGCACCTGGATCCGCGCGCGGCGGCGGCTGTAATGGACCGCTCTCAGTGCAAGGCGATCGAAGGCGAAGCCCCCCATCGGGACGAAGGGCCCGAAGCCGGCCACCACGAGCCGGACGGCGAGCATCAACGAAAGGCGCGGGCGCCCCGGGGCGAGGATCGTCGAGCGGTAGGCGACGACATAGCCGACGTAGGCCATCAGCTCGGCTGCGAGCGCGGCAAGCAGCCACACGGGTTTCATCTGCCCGAGCGTGTGCCACAGCGCACGGGGCCTATCCGAGGCCGCGATCGCCGCCACGGTCCCCCCGGCGATCAGGGCCGACAGCAGCAGGGCCATGCGAGGGCGCCGATTAAGAGTGTTCATCACAGGGACACAACGACATCGCGACCCGCCAACCTAAATCGTAGGCGGTATTCGGACACGGCCCGCCCGCGAAGCGGGGCGCGCGCACGGTCTAAAGATCATCCTCTCGACCTGCCCGTTTGGTCGCGACAGAAGCGACTACTCCCACCGCCAGCAGGACAAGTCCGGCGATGGCCCAAGGCCATGGACCGGTCCATCACGGTTCAGGTACGCGACAAACAGGAGCGGGATGGCGCATCCCCACGAGCGCGAATCGTTGATGGTCATCAGCTCCCCACCGGGACAACGAAGTGGCGTTGAAGCTCGTTGGCGTAAGCGTCGCCGATCGACGTGCCGTTCTCGGCGAGCCAGTCGTTGAATGCGATCCACCCGAGAGGTGCGTCGCGTGAGACGAGCAGGCCGGCGGTCAGGCCGCTGATCTCATCCGGCGTCAGCACAACGTCGTGGACGAGTAGGCCCAGCGCGCGCGAGGCCGCAGACATGGCTGCGGGCGGCAGATGCAAGATCGGGGACCGTGCTCGGACCGCGCGACGAATTGCCCGCACAAGCTCGTCGAAGGTCATCGTCTCCGGCCCGGCCGCATCCATGATGGCGTTGCCGTCGATGTGGGTGGATTGCTCGCAGATTCGCGCCAGGTCGTCGACGTGCACCGGCTGGACGGGGTAGCCGCCGCTGCCCGGAAGCGCAAACACCGGCATGCGTCGCAGAATCCAGGCGATGTTGTTTACCAGGACATCGCGATCGCCGCCAAATACCAAGGTTGGCCGGACGATCGAATACGGAACGCCGGTCTCAGCCAGAGCGAGCTCGACCAAAGCCTTGCCCCTGTAGTAGGGCAGCGTCGATTCAAGTGAGGGGTTTGCGATGCTGACGTGAACGACGCGCGCCACCCCGGCTCGCTTTGCCGCGCAGAACAGCGCTCGTGAGTTGGCGATGGCGTTGTCGAACGTTGCTCGGCCGTGATCGAAGCGGACCCAATAGGTGTTGTAGAGGGTGGCCACTCCATCAAGGCTCTCGGCGAGAGCCACCTGGTTGTCGAACCGATAGGGCAGCGTCTCGACGCGCCCCCGTAGCGGATGCGGGCGATCCTGGTGGAAGGTGAGAGTCCTCACGCTGCGCCCCGAGTCGAGCAGCCACCCCGCTATGCGAGACCCCGAGTAGCTGAACGCACCCGTGACGAGGTCCAGCCCCGTGTCAGCGCTCACTGCGACTCACCTCCTCGTTGCGAGGGCAGCAGCGCCCCAAGCAGGGGCGCGTAGCGCTCGCCGAGGCCAAGCAGCGACTCGGCGCGGGCGTGCTCGCCCGCCAGGTGGCTGAGCATGTCCACGCCCAGGTACAGCGCGACGATCGCGAACGCCATATCGCCCGCCGGGAGCATCGACTCGAACGGCGATCCGGCGAGAAGCTCGCGCAGCTTGCCCGCGACCATCTCGATCCAAGGCTGCAGTCGGGCCACCACCTCGTCGCCCAGCTCGGCATCGGAGACGCCACCAGCGACCATCTCGCCGAGCACGGTGACGTATCCGTTCTCGAGATCCTCGGCGTAGATCGTGCGAGCCAGGCTTGCAACTTCGGGCAGCGTCCGCGCCTTCTCAAACGCCCGCCCGTAGGCCCCCATCCGGCGAGCGCTGACGAGATCGAGAGCCGCCAACAGCGCGCTCTGGACACTGCCGAAGTGGTAGAAGATCAGCGCCTGGTTGAAGCTCCCAGTGCTTGCTATCTCTCGCGCGCTCGCACCGGCAAACCCCTTCTCCTTCAAGGTCTGGAGCGCCGCCTCCGCGATCTGGAGCTTCGTGCCGGTGAACGCTGCCGAAACGCCGTCCTCCGGCGTCCCTTGACGTTTCGATTGCTCGAGCGACTCCATGAGCGCCAGCTTAGCAGTTGCTCAAAGCAGTCGCTCAAATGCCGGGGGCCCGCGCTCATTGCACGGCCATCGACCAGGCCACACCGAAACACCCAAAATCCGACCGGAAACGCGGGGTGACAAAAGCGGGAGCGACGGGACTCGAACCCGCGACCTCTGCCGTGACAGGGCAGCGCTCTAACCTGCTGAGCTACGCCCCCGCGATGCTCGGAGCGCCGGGGCGACGTTCCGTGCCTCCCCAGTATGCCAGGGCTCGCTCCTCGTGCCCTCGCCTGGCAAAACTGGCCATCCGGCCAGCCCTTGCACTAGGCTTCCTGCGTGGCGCTCGTCGGTCCTCCTCCTCTGCTGAACTCACGCCCGCTGTCGGTGCTCCTCGACGACCTGCGCGACGAGCGCTCGGCGACCGTTTCGTTCCCGCCGGGCGAAACCCGTTTCTCGCTGGCCCGCACGCGCCGCTTCGCCAACGAACCCCTGCCGCTGCTGCTGGAGGCCTACGAGCGCTTCGGCCCGATCTTCACGCTGAGGGTGTTCCACGGCAACGTCGTGTTCATGCTGGGGCCGGCCGCCAACCACTACATCACCGTCTCCCACGCCTCCAACTTCCTCTGGCGCGAGTCGCACTTCCGCGACCTCATCGGCCTGATGGGTGACGGCCTGCTCACGATCGACGGCGAGTTCCACCGTCGCTCGCGCATGATCATGCTGCCGGCCTTCCACCGCGAGCACATCGCCGCGTCGGTGGAGGCAATCGTGCACGAGACCACGCGCGCGCTGGACGAGTTCACGCCCGGCGCCACCATCGACCTCTACTTCTGGACCCGGCGCCTGGCCGTGCGCGTGGCCATGCGCGCGCTGTTCGGCGTCGATCCCGACGGCGAGCAGGCACGCTCGATCGATGCCGCCGGCCTGTTCGAGGAGGCCCTGTCCTTCTACTCGACCGAGTACTTCCTGCGCATCCTCCGCGGCCCCCACACACCGTGGGCCCGTCTCCAGCGGGCGGCGCGCAGGCTCGACACGCTGATCTACTCGGAGATCTCCCGCCGCCGCGCCACCGGAGAACGCGGGCAGGACATCCTCAGCCTGCTGCTCGACGCCCACGACGAGGACGGCAACACGCTCACAGACCTGCAGATCCGCGACGAGGTCATGACCCTCCTGTTCGCCGGACACGACACCACCACCTCGACCGTGTCCTTCATGTTCTACGAGCTGGCCCGCCATCCCGACATCGTCGACCGCCTGCTCGCCGAGCAGGACGCCAAGCTCCCCGGAGGGGTGCCGAGGACCTCGCTGGCCGATCTCCGATCGGTTCTCTCCGGAGAGCTGACCGAGCTGGAGATGGTCCTCGACGAGACGTTGCGCAAGTACCCACCGGCGTGGATCGGGCCGCGGCGCTCGATCGAGCCGTTCGAGTTCGAAGGCCACACCGTGCCCGCCCGCGCCTTCGTCAACTACTGCTCCTGGGCCTCGCACCATCTCCCCGACGTGTTCCCCGAACCGGAGGAGTTCCGCCCGGAGCGCTTCACCCCCGCGGCCAGCGCGGCGCTGCCCAAGGGCGCCTACGTCCCATTCGGCGGAGGCTCGCGTATGTGCATCGGCATGCGCTTCGGCCAGCTGGAGGTGCGCACGATCGCCACGCTCATCCTCTCCCGCTTCACCCTCTCCCTCCCCGACAGCTTCCGGCTCAGCATCCGCCAGATGCCGACCATCAGCCCCAAGGAGGGGCTGCCCACGGTGGTCCAACCCAGGAGCCTCGACCGCCGCAGCCGGTCTCCCCACGGCGGCCTGAGGGCCCCACACCGGCCACCGGCTACCGACGGACCGGCGACGCACCCGTGGCTCAGCGCAGGCTCGCGCTCATCGTCAGCCGATAGCTCAGCGGCTGCTCGCTGTGCACGCTCGCGCCCACGCCCTCAACGTAGACGTGCGGGTCGGAGAACAGTGTCAGCTGCAGCGCTTCCAGAAGGAACCCGAGCGGATGCGCGACCAGCTTGCCTCCGCTCGCGCCCGCCACCGCATCCACCGACGCGCCCACGCCGAAAAGCGCCCCGGTCGCCTGGACTTCGACCTCGCCGCCTTCGCTGCGCAGCAGGTGCACGTCGAAGCCCGCCGGCAGGGCGGCGTTCACGTCCGCTTCGGTCGTCAGCGCCTGCGCCGACAGCGCGTTGCCGCGCTTGCGCAGGCTCGCGTCGCTCAGCCGCAGCGAGCCCAGTTGCACGCTTTCGGCGCTCACTTCCATGCTCGCCGTCCCCCGCGCTTCCCACAGCAGCTTCGCTGCCTGCGCAGGGCTCAGCGCGAGGCTCCTGGCCCTCACCCGCACGGAGTCCACGCCCCCCCACAGCAGCTCCACCGCCGGCCACGCCTTCACGCTCACGCTCTCCACCGTTCCGTAGCGGCCCACCCGCGAGGAGATCGCGCTCGCGGCGATCCGCGGCAGCAGCACCTGGGCGAGGGCCAGTGCCAGGATGGCCGCCCCCGCCAAGCCGGCAGCGATCTTGCGGGGTTTGCCCATGAGCACAAGCTTCGCAGGCGCTCACGCCGACTCCCGCTAGCCTTATGAGCCTCACGAGGGCGCGTAGCTCAGTTGGCTAGAGCACCTCGCTTACACCGAGGGGGTCGCCCGTTCGAGTCGGGCCGCGCCCATCCTCTTCTCCATCCGCAGCTCACACCCGACCTCCAGCCCGGCCGATGACCGACGAGTTCCCCATCCGCATCGCAGTCATCGGCTCGGGCCCCGCCGGCTTCTACGCCGCCGGGCACCTCCTGAAGGACTCCGACGGACACTTCGAGGTCGACATGCTGGAGCGGCTTCCCACCCCGTGGGGCCTGGTCCGCTCCGGCGTCGCACCCGACCACCCCAAGATCAAGTCGGTCACCCGCGTGTACGAGAAGACCGCCAAACACCCCCGCTTCCGCTACTTCGGCAACGTCACGTTCGGCGAGCATGTGTCCCGCGAGGACCTGCTGGCCCACTACCACGCGATCGTCTACGCGACCGGTTCGCCCTCGGATCGCCCGCTCGGCATCCCCGGCGAAGACCTCCCCGGCTCGCACGCCGCCACCGAGTTCGTCGGCTGGTACAACGGCCATCCCGACCACAGCGACCTCGAGTTCGACCTCCTGACCACCGCCTCCGGCGGCGGTGCCCCCGGCCGCGCGGTGGTCATCGGCAACGGCAACGTCGCGCTCGATGTCGCCCGCATGCTCGTGCTCGCGCCTGCCGAGCTCGCGCCCACCGACACCGCCGACCACGCCCTCGCCGTGCTCGCCCGCAGCCAGGTCTCCGAGGTCGTCATCGTCGGCCGCCGCGGGCCAGCCCAGGCGAGCTTCACGAACCCTGAGCTGCTCGAGCTCGGCGAGCTCGCCGACGCCGACGTGATCGTCGATCCGGCCGAACTCGACCGGGCGCTCGCCCTCGCCGGGCGGGCGGGCTCCGTCATCGAGGCCGACATCACGTCCCGGCGCAACGTCGAGATCCTGCGCTCCTACGCGTCCCGGCCCCCGGCAGGCCACCGCAAGCGCATCGTCCTGCGCTTCCTGCTCTCGCCCGTCGCCTTCCTGCCCGACGAGCACGGCCGCCTCGGCGCCGTCGAGCTCGTCCGCAACGAGCTCGTCCCCGCACCCGGAGGCGGCCTGCGCGCCGAGCCCACCGACGAGCGGGAGACCATCCCGGCGGGTCTCGCGTTCCGCGCGATCGGCTACCGCGGCATCCCGCTCCCGGGCGTCCCCTTCGACGAGCGCTCCGCCGTCATCCCCAACAAGGTCGGCCGTGTGCTCGACCCGGAGAGCGGAGCGCCGCTTCCCGGCGAGTACGTCGTAGGCTGGATCAAGCGCGGTCCCTCGGGGGTCATCGGTACGAACAAGCGCGACGCGCAGGAGACGGTCGACGCGATGCTCGCCGATCTCTCCCCGCTGAACGGCGGCGATGCTCCGTCGCCCGAGCGCAGCTCGGCCCACCTCCCGAGCACGCCGGACGCCGCCTCGGTCGAGGCGCTGCTGCGCTCCCGGCAGCCCGAGCTCGTCACGTACGCCGGCTGGGAGGCGATCGACCGTCACGAGCGAGCGCTCGGCGAGGCCGCCAACAGGCCACGGGTCAAGCTCACGCGAATCGAGGAGCTTCTGCGCGTAGCCGCCGCCGAAGAGCCGTAGAGACACCCGACGCGCTTTGCGCGCCTCACCCACCGACGGGCAGCCGGTCTGGCAGACTGTTCGCCCGCGAGCCCCGTTAGCTCATCTGGTAGAGCGCCGGACTTTTAATCCGGTGGGGCGGGTTCGAGTCCCGCACGGGGCATGGCAGAGCGCCTGGAAATGGGCGGTTTTAGCCGGCGGATGTGCGCCAGATCTCGAATTTGGTCCCCATTTGGTCCCGAGATCGGCGCCAGCGGCGCTGCACGCTGCGACGCCGACGGTGATTGAGCTAGAGGCGCTTGGCGAGGAGATCGGCCATGCGAGGGTGGGCGCCGCGGTCATAGATCCAAGCCTTGACCTCGAAGTCGGCGATTCGGAGCGTGGGCAGCCACCCGTGCAGGGCGGGCAACAGATCGGTGAGCTTTCTGGCGATGTCGATCTGGGCGACTCTCGCGCCGCGCTGGCGCCCGAGGCGTTTCTTGTTGCGCTTGTAGCGCTCTGCGTAGGCGGGGTGTCGGAGCGCGTGCATCGTGCTCTCGAGCATCCCCCAGCGCAGATACTTGGGGCCCTGCTTGGTCAGTGGACCGCGGCGGTCCTTCTCGCCGGACTGGTGCACGCGCGGGCATAGCCCGGTGTAGCCGCACAGCTTCTTGGCCGAGGGGAAACGGGTGATATCGCCGATCTCAGAAGCGATCGTAAACGCCAGTACCCATCCGATCCCGGGCACGGTCAACAGCAGCGGCACGTATGGATGTTCGGCGCCCGAGGACTTCAGACCGCGGTTGATCTGATCTATCTGGCGTTCGAGTAGTCGATCAACTGGAGGCTCGCGTCAACGCTCTGGCGCCACGGATCGGGAATCTCAAGACGGTCGAGCAACCTGCGGCCCTCGGCGCCGAACAGGTCGCCGACCGGACAGGGATGCCCGAAGGAGAGCATCGTGGAGTAGATGCGGTGCTTGAGCATCGACTTGTGCTTGACCAGATGAAGGCGAAACCGAGCCTGCTCGCGCTCGCAGCGAATACGCGGATCGGGCAGCCAGATCGCCGGCACCAGATCACGCTCAGAGAGCGCCGCCAGCACACGCGCGTCGATCTTGTCGATCTTGCACGCCAGCGGCGCCAACCCCTTGACCTTCTGCGCGTCGGCGATCAGAACCTCCCAGCCGAGCCGCTCCAGCGTGTCGTGAACGAAGCGCGCGCCGGTCATCGACTCGATAACCCCGCGCACGGGCACGCCATGCTGTCCGACGTGGCGCACAACACCGCGCACGCCATCGGCATCAGGCGGCGCATTCCAATCCAGCAGCGAGGGTGGCGCCAGTCCACGCTCCTGCTTCCCTGAAGAGCAGAAGTCCGACGCGGATCAGCCGAGCTGCCGCACGTACCCAATTCCGGAAGTCTCCGCTTGCGTGCTGCAAATGCTGGCTAAGCACAGGTCGGCGAGCGAGTAGGCGGCCCTTGCCGGGTTCGCGAGTCCGCCGACCGTCGCACTCAACCGGCTGGCGGACGTGGATGCGGGCTTGTCCCGTGCGAACGCTTTGGCGCCCATCATGCACCCCCAGCTTGGTCGTCATCCTCGCGCTCTCGCGCTGCCTCAATCTGTTCGTATACGTGCCAATGCCACCCTTCACGCAGCGCCACAATCGCGGCTGGCTCCTTTTCATTCCATCCGCGATGCAAGACCACAGCGGCGAATAGAGCCTCGACGACGATATTCGGTTGTTCGCTAACGGCGAGGTTGATCACCGTGAACAGGTCGGCGGGCTGTATCAGCTCGTAGAGCTTGTCGAGCCCGCCCTGACCGGCGTCCAGAACCCCGATCAGGTCCGCCTCAGTGGTTACCGCCCTAGCCTCTGCGAGCGCGACGAGCGCACCCCGGCCCTTCTCTGGGAGTGCGTCAATCACAGCGTCGCGCTCCTCTTCCGACATCGAAGCGAACTCATGTAGGAACCTCACCAGCCAGTCCTCGTGGTCAGCGTCCATCACTCTCCGCTTCGGTCATACGCCCCGACCTGGTCGAGGCTCGCCCGGTCGCCCTCTGTTCTGCACGGTCCGCTCTCAGGATCGCAACGCTGTCACGCCAGCGGTACAGCGTTGGTCGGCTGATCTGGATGAACTCGGCGAGACGCTCGATCGAGACACCGTTGCGCTCAGCCTCGCTCATAAGCTCGACGGCGTCGTCGATGATCTCCGCAAGGCGACGCTCCAGCCGGGTGCGCTCGTTTCCGAGCTTGATCGCCTTGTCTTCCACGGCTCGACGGGCCTGTACGCCTGGCGGTAAGTCCATACGACGAATGTAGCAGTGCGCATCGCCCACTGTTGCAGCCCGATACACGCAGCGCATTCTAAGTCTCTCGCATCACCGGATTGCGGCGAGATCCAAGCGTCCCGTCTGTCGCAACCTCACTCCTGCTCCGGTCGGAGGCTGTCGCATAAAGCCGTCTGCGAGCCGTCTGCGAGAACCGGTGCAGCGCTCGCCGTGCCGGGGCGCTGCCCCAGCCCGGCATCACAGGAAGCGGCTCGCCTCGATCAAGCGAAGACGACCGCAATCACGCGAAAGCAGTGGAGGCGACGCGCGTCGAGCCGACGCCCCCTCCTCGTCCGATCCAGCGACGGGAGCGGCGTCGGGTCGGATGCTCGCATCCGCTCGGAAGGAGCAGAGCAGTGATCGCACGCCGCGACTCGATCAGGTGGTGACGTGAATGACCGCCAAGGCAGCGGCTCCAAGCGCGCAGACGGCGATTCCGTACAGCAGCACCGGGGCAGGGCTGAGGTCGGCAACCGCGCAGCGACTCGCAGCGCCCGCTCGTTGTCCTGCCAGCGCCTGTAGCTTCGCAAGGACAGATAGGCGCCGACCGCGATCAGCGGGATCGCGACGATCAACTGTAGCCCGTTGACCCCCACCTTCACGAACTGGGCGACGGCGAGCCCGGCGACGATCAACGCCAGCGCCGTGCGGCTCCACGCCAGGTACGTGCGTTCGTTGGCGAACGTGAAGCGCGGGTCCGGCTCAGCTCCCGGTTCGCTCGCCGCCCCGCCGCTCCCCTGCGGCCGTCGTCGAGCGCGCGCTCACCGGTGCGGGGCGCGCCTGGATCGATCGAGGTGGACACGGGCGGGTGAGCGCCGCCTACGGTCCGACCAGAGCGTCTGTCAACGGCCCGATCACGGCGAGCGCCGCCACGAGCTCATCGCTGAGGTCATACCGCGCGGCAAGCGTGTTCGGGGCGGTGTAGCTGACCCGCGTCTGGCCATCGTCGGCCCACACCAGGATCTTCAGCGGCAGGTCGAGCGCGGCGAGGGGCGCTGCGACCATCACCGGGGTGCCGGCCTTCGGGCTGCCGAACACAACGAGTTTCGTGTCGCGCAGCTTCAGACCGACGCGCTCGGCCTCCCCGCTGTGGTCGATCACGGCGAACACCTTGATCCCTTTGGCTTCCACCATCTCGGTGAGCCTGTTCACGGTGTCGGGGACCGACCGGGGGCTCGCCTTTGTGATCGCCCCTGCGATGGCGTCCATATCCGGCGCTGCCTCCTGAGTCGCGGTGCTTTCGTTCCGTTGCTCGGTCACTGCCGCTCCCTTCGGTTTGGGATTGGTCTGTCGTCGTGCCTCCGCGGCCTTTCCTAGCCCGCGATTCGCGCGAGTTCGATTGAGACGATGAAGAACCACGCGATCGAGGAGACATAGAACAGCCGCTCGAGCAGTCCGAATTTCAGTTTTAGGCGCGGCCTCAGAGCGAGCAGGACGCCGACTGCGCTCGCGGTCATAACCCATGGAAGGGCCGAAAGCCAGCCCTTGATGCCTTGCCAGGCGGCCTCGTGTTCGACCGCGGTGCCGAATTTCGACGCCGCGACGATGATCGACGCGAATATCACGATCGCCAGGAGCATGTGGATTGTCCCCGGGAGAGTCTGGAAGCGGCTGCCGTTCTGGTCGGTCGGGAAGAATGGGATCAGAAAGCGGGCCACGACCGAGATCAGCAGCATGACCACGACCAGCGACGGTATGGCCGGAGTCGTTTCAGCGAGTGCGATGGCGAGCGCCAGCCCGGCCACGCCACCAGCCACGGCCTGCGCCCAGAACCAAGCGCGATACCGCCCGACGCCGTAGTCGCTGACCGCATCGCGTCGCGGGTCGTATCCGGTGGGAAGCAGGTGCAGGGTGATCAGGGCACCAGTCTGTGCGGCGGTTGCAACCGCGGCAACGATGCTGAGCGTCTGTACGATCTCTACACCCCCAAGAGTGGACGGACTCCCCTACGTTCGCTGGAGACTAGTTGTTCGACTGGCCCGGTGCTCGCGCGTCCGATCGGATCAGACTGCCGCCGTGATGAGAGCCATGCGCGCTCTGTCGTCCCCTGTCATTGCTGGCGGGGCTGGACTCGGGTCCAGAGGTCGTTGAAGGAGATGCTGTCGTAGAACGCGGTCCCGTCGATGACCTCGCCTTCGTGCATCTTCATGACCCAGACGTAGCTGTTCTCGTAGGGCTGGCCGTCGTTGGCGACTCCGCGGCCGTCCCAGAGGACTATCACGGTGTCGCCGTCGGCGTAGACCGATCGGATGGTGACCGGGCGGAACGGATCTGACGTGCTGAATCGAGCGCCGAAAGGCGTCAGGACCTCGTCGATGAATTGCTGCTTGCTCTCGTACTCCTTGGACGCGAGCGAGTGGCCCTCGATCCGCCAGACCATCTCGGCCGCGAACACGTCGGTGATGTTGCCTGTTCCGTCGTGCCAGGCGTCGAAGGCCCTCTGGATCGTCTGCCGGTCGACCTCGGTCTGGTTGGATGCGTCAGGCATTTTGCTGCTCCAATGGTGTCGAGGTGGGGGGAGCACTGAGGTTAGTCGACGGGGGCCCTGAGGCCCCCGTCGTCCGTGGTTCTCGCGCTCGACCAGCTGCCCCAAGCGATCTTTGAAACTCCTATTGGAGTTTCGAGGGGCCCGTGACCGAGTTGGGTTTGTCCACTACGGGCGCGCCGTTCCCCGTGACGGTGAGCGGTCCGACCACGTGGTTGTTGGTCACGGTCGTCCCCCCGCTGTTGCCGGTCACCGTCAGCGGCCCAGTGACAGACATGTTCTCGACGAGGACGCCCGCCGTATTGCCCGTGAGGGTGACCGGTCCGGTGATGACTCCACCGGCGCACCCGGAGGTGCCTTCCCCGATCACCACCGAGCCGATCCCGTTGATCGCTTCGACAGGCCCCGTGATCGTTGCTCCGCAGAGGCGCACCTGCGCCGCTCCGTTGGCCTTGACCGCCCCGGTGATCCTTCCGCCCTCGACGTCGAGGGCGCCGCCACCTTCAACGGTCACCGGGCCGGTGATCCTCCCGGTCGAGGTGAGTTCGATCCATTCGCCGTTCTTGACGACGAGCGGGCCGGTGATCTGTCCCGAGATGACTTTGGGTCCGAAGGTCGCCACCACGCCAGCGTGATCGGAGGGCCAGATGAACGGTTCCGGTGTCGGACTCAGACTCGCCACCGTGTTACCGACCAGGTGCTCACCGAGGATCGGGAAGTTCCCGCGGGTGAGCACGTGATCGAGTGCTTCGGTGTATTCCGCGTCCGGGTTGTCGAGGCGGTCTTCGAACCCTTTGTGGCAGCAGGTCAGCGGCGGGGCGCCCAGTCCCGCTGCCGTCCAGGTGTCCGTGAAGCCCGCCTGGATGAACGCGTCGTAGCCCGCCGGCCCGTATGGCGGCGGGAGGGTGTTCGGTCCGTTGTTGAAGTCGCCCGCGACGACCACGGGAAGCGGGGTGTTGGCCGGTCCTTCGATCAGTTCTTTCGCCTGCAGATAGCGCACGATCCCGGTCGGCTCGAGCGCGTCGAGGTGCGTGGTGATGAACCGGAACGCCCTGCCCTCGAAGTTGGCGTCGATCGACTCCCAGCTGTCGGTGAACGGAATCACTTCTTTGGTGATCGGGTTTTCGATCGTGACTTTGCAGAATTCGCAGCTATAGGTGCCCGACTGCGGGTTGGACAGCTGAAGCTCCCCGGCCGGGAGGTCGCTGCGGGCGAGGATCACGCCGCGTTCGACCATGCCGACCGCGGTGAGGCCGAAAGGTGCAGGTCCCGGCGCGACCGGGAAGGCCAGCGTGAAGTTCCCTTCCGGGCGGGCTGTCTCAGAGACGGCCTGGTAGTGCAACCCGTCTGCTTCGATCGCTTCGATCAGCACTTTGGTGAAGTCTTCGCTTACCGGGCCGGGCAAACCAAACGGGTTCAGCGGGTTGAATTCTCCCTTGTGCCAGGTGGCGACCTCCTGCAAGCCGACGAACACGGGCTTGTTCTGCGCGATCTCGGAGGCGATCAGCTCGGCGCGCTCTTTGAAGTTGGTGGCCTGGTAGGTCGCGTAGTCCGTGGTGGTCGCCGCGATCGCTTCGCCGAAGCTCACCGGTTTTTTGCTTTCCGCAAGCGCCCGGATTTTGGCGAACTCCGTGCCCTGGTAGATGTTCTGCGTCATCACCGTCACAGGGCCGCGGGCATGGGCGGTGGCGGCGCCGATCGCCGCCCAGGCGACGGCGAAGAGGATGACCGCCCGCCACAACGCGAACGGACGGAGAAGGGTGGGAACTGCGTGCTCGCGCATAATACGCTGCCTCCTAGCCGGTAGACGCGCCAGGGCATTCGACCCCGGCACCCTGTCCCTCGTGTGTTAGCGCGAGGCCCTACCCCCGCGCAAACCGTGTTAGGTCGCGTCTCGCTCGCTCCGGACGAAACGATCATGAGGTCAGCGAGAGGCAACCGTGCCCAGCGAGGGCCTGCGCGAGATGTCTCAGCAGGAGCAGCCGATAACGGCCTGGCAGGGCACGCTACTCCTTTCTCGGCGGTTCTGCGCGTGAGATTGCTCCGCGTCGGCCCCTGGGCGCTGGTGATCCATTGACCCGAGGTTGGGCGCTCAGCGACCGTCGTGGCCCAGACCCGCCCGGTACCTCGCCCTCGCCGACCTCGGCCCTGACGGTGGACGCGCCCGATCCCCCTGGACGCATGCACCTGCCTTGCTACCGGCGTCAGGAGTCCGCGGGTCGTGAAGCCCTGCGACCGGCTGCTAGCGGCCCCGAGCGCGGGTGGACGGAGCGGCACGAGGAGTGGCTTCACACACAGTCCGTCGACGTTGCGGCCGGTGCTCGCGTGTTCGACCGCGAACGGCTGTCTCCCGTATGGACGCGCCGCACGGGACGCGGCGTTGGCACGCATCGCTCGCTGGCCGAAGTTCGCCTTGCTCCTCCTCGCCTTGAAAGACCCACACGCCAGTCGCCAACAGCGCAAGGATCAGCACGATGCCACCTGCCGCCCAGATCACCTCAGCCAGCACCATCATGTTACGTGCCTCTCCTGTCGCTCGATTGCACTGAGGAGTCGTAGATGGGCGAGGTCAAGCGTGTCGTTGTTTCGAGGGAGTCTCGCCCGAGAGCAGGCAGCGCGGAGAAGCTCCGCGGCGTGAGCCAGCGCACGAGCCTCCCGGTGGCTGAGTACGACCGTGACCGTGGGCTCGCCCGCGTTGGTCGCTGCAACTGGTTCGTTCCGCGCGTCCGATCTCACGGCAACTGCCATGTAATCAGTGTTGGCGCAAGCTCATCATCCGTAATCGCCTCGAATGTGAGATCCGTAGTTTTCTCCCATGCTCGCGGACGTTGGACTCACGCCGCGCCGGGCCCGCCGACCAGCGCGTTGGCGCCGTTGGCGGAGAGAGCGACGCTGTCACCGAACTCTCCCTCGCCACTCTCATCGTTTGGGAGCAGCTTGGACCCCTGCTGGCTCCAGGTCGATCCGGAGCGCGTGAAGACCCATGCCGCGCCGAGCAGGCCCAACCAGCGCGGGAACGTCAACGGGCGTAGTGTGGGAGCCCCCAGCGAGCCAGAGGAGAAGAGCATGGCGACCACCGAGAACGGCACCGCGACGACGGGCGACGAGTACGCTGCGATCGCCGAGCTCAGGAGATCGTCGAGCGCCAGCGCGCCGCCTTCCTGGCCGACCCTTTCCCCTCGCTGGTGGAGCGCCAGGGGCTGCTCGGGGCGTTGCCGGGATGCTCATGAGCCACCGCACGCAGATCCAGGAGGCGCTGAGCAGCGACTTCGGCGTCCACCCGCCATTGGCCGCCGATCTGATCGAAGTGCTGGGTCCCGCGGGCCGCGCCGCGTATGCAGCCGAGCAGCTCGCGGGCTGGATGGCGCGCGAGCCCCGGCCGGCGGATCCAGCGCTGTACGGGTCCGGGCGCGCCTTCGTCCAGCCGCAGCCCAAGGGCGTCATCGGCAACATCGTTCCCTGGAACTTTCCCGTTCGACCTCTCAGTCGGTCCGCTGATCGAGATGCTCGCCGCCGGGAATCGTGTCGTGATCAAGCCTTCGGAGTACACGCCTGCGTGCGGCAGAGCTCCTGCGCGAGATGGTCCACGCGACGTTCGACCGCGACCGCGTCGATGTCGTCGTCGGCGGCCTGGAGCTCGCACGCGCGTTCACACGCGTTCGCTGGGATCACCTGCTCTACACGGGGAGCCCGGCGATCGGGCGCGAGATCGCGAAGGCCGCCGCCGAGCAGCTCGTGCCCGTGACGCTCGAGCTGGGCGGCAAGTGCCCGGCGATCCTCACCGAGGACAGCGTCGACGCCGAGTCGGTCAAGCAGCTGCTCGCGACCAAGGCGATCAAGAACGGGCAGATGTGCATCTCGGTCGACTACTGCCTCGTGCCGCGCGGGCAGACTGGAGGACTTCGCGGGTCTGGCGGCCGATCACGCGCGCGAGTCGATGCCCGGCTACTGCCAGCTCGGACAGCTGCACGGGGATCATCTCGAGCCGCCACCTGCAGCGAATCCAGGCGCATGCTCGAGGAGGCGCGGGCACGCGGCTGCGACGTGCGAGCCCTGGAAGAGGCGGGAGACCTCGATCCGGCCGCCCGTCAGCTGCCGATGTCGCTCGTCATCGACCCGCCCGACGATCTCGCGCTGATGCAGGAGGAGATCTTCGGGCCGATCCTGCCGATCAAGGCCTACGACACGCTCGACGAGGCGATCGACCACGTCAACGCGGGCGAGCGCCCGCTGGCGCTGTACGTGTTCGCAAAGGACGAGGCGCGTCGCCGATGAGGTGCTGCGCCGCACGACCTCAGGCGGCGCATGCGTGAACTGCCGCCGCCGTCCACGGCGCGCTGCCGCTCGCTGCCCTTCGGCGGCATCGGCCAGAGCGGCTCCGGCCGCCACCACGGCATCGAGGGCTTCCGCGAGTTCTCCAACCTCCGCGGGGTGTTCGTCCGCGGCGAGGGCGACCTGATCGAGGCTTTCGCGCCTCCATACGGGCCGACGGCGCAGGCGGTCGTCGACGCGGCGTTCGCGGGCGCGGCCTGACGCGGGATGAACCACTCAGAGCGTGTTTGGAAGCGGGGATCCGGCGAAGAAGAAGAACCAGATCAGCAGCGTGATGACCGCGAGGTACACGCTCGTCATGACGATCCGCTCGAGCATCGTTATCCCGACCCGGCTGCTGACGTGGACCTCTGCCTCCGCGCGCATGCTGCGCAGCCAGGGCGACCGTCGTTCGCTCCGCGGCCGTCCGATCAGCTCGTCGTAGACGTTGTTGAGCCAGCTGAGCGCCGCGGCCAACGAGAACACCAGCACCGCCAGCACGAGCACGACGACGA
Organism: uncultured Solirubrobacteraceae bacterium; assembly: GCA_963711985.1. Lineage (GTDB taxonomy): Bacteria > Actinomycetota > Thermoleophilia > Solirubrobacterales > Solirubrobacteraceae > Palsa-744. Next base: position 714,457 of record CAVQGG010000011.1, read on the forward strand.
ACACTGCCTTCATGCTCAAAACGGTCTGGCCCACGACGCGGGAGCCGACCCACAGCGCCAGCAGGGGCGCGCCGGTCCAGATGTTGATGGATAGGAACGCGGTGGCGGCGGCCATCGTCACTCTCTTGAGCGCCATGGAACGGGACACGCTCGGCTACTCACCACCCGCGCCGGCGGTATCAGACCCTGCGGGCCAGTCGAGATGCCCAAGCCTTACCGTGTGATCCATATCGAGCACAGCACGGATGCCAACGGCTTCAAGCGCCACGAGCTCACGCAGAACGTCATCGCTTCCCACCAGCCGGCTGGAGACGCGGAAGGTCGGCTCCTCGTCGGTGTGGCGCCGCACCTCGAACGTGATCTTGCTCGACAGCGGCGCGAGGCGCATCGCGAGATCGAACGCCTCAGCCGGCGTGAAGTCGAGCCAGCTCCGGTCCAGGTCGTGCATCACCGGCAGGGCCGCGCCCGGCCCGGGGGTCATGCGGATGATCTCGCCGCGGATCATCTCCCGGTCGGCGTGGAAGTCGAGCAGGATGCGTGCGCCGACGCCCTCGTTCTCGCGCACCAGCCCCAGCAGGATGTGCTCGGTGCCGATGTAGCTGTGGCCAAGGCTCAGCGCCTCTCGCAGCGCGCGCTGGAGCACCATCTTGGCTTCGGGGGTGAAGGGAATCTGACCAGAGGTGACCTCCTCGCCGGCGCCGACGATCCGCTCCACCTGCGCACGCACCCGCTCGACCGTGATGCCCAGGCTCTCCAGCACGCGCGCAGCCAGGCCCTCTTGCTCGCGCACCAGCCCTAGCAGGATGTGCTCTGTACCGATGCAGTCGTGCTTGAGCGTCCGCGCCTCCTCCTGCGCGAGAACCACCACCAGCCGGGCCCGTTCTGTGAATCGCTCGAACACACCATGAGACTAGCCTGACGTGACGATCGCGCGAGCGCCGCGGGCCGGCACGGTGGCGGCGGCCGGCGCTAGCGGGCGGCCCGCGCGAGCGGCGGGCGCCGGGCGGCCCACGGCCGTGCCTGCTCGAGCTGGGCGGCGAGCGCGATCAGGCTGGAGTCCTGCCACGGCCCGGCGACGAGCTGGACGCCCACGGGCAGGCCGTCCTCGCTCCAGTACAGCGGAAGGCTCACCGCGGGCAGGCCGGTGATGTTGCCGAACGCGGTGAACGACACGCTCGCCACGACGTCCAGCACCGGCTGGTCCGGCGCCGCGTGCTGGGCCTCGAGCACCGCGCCCGCCTGCGGGGGCAGGATCGCCGAGGTCGGTGTCAGCAGGACATCGAAGTCACGCCCCCAGCGCGCCACCTCGCGACGGCTGAGCAGCTCGAGCGTGCGCGCGGCCAGCGCGTAGTCGTAGGCGCCCAGCTCGCTGCTCGCGCGCCGCTGGTAGGCGATGTGCGGCTCCACGGCCGACCAGTCGACGCCCTCGTAGTCGGCCAGGCCGCCCTGGGTCAGGGCTATGAACGACGGCACGAGCTCTTCGGAGATCGTCGGCACCTCGACCTCCTCGACCGCATGGCCGAGCTCCTCAAGCGCCGCCGCGGCCGCGCGCGCCGCCGCTGTGCACGACTCGTCGGTGGGTATGCCCAGAGGGGCCTGCGCCATCAACCCGATCCGCAGACTGCCCGGCGGCGTGCCCGTCTCCTGCGCGAACGGACGAGCGGGCGCCGGGGCGTTATACCAGGCGAGCGGGTCCGGGCCCGCGATCGCGTCGAGCACCGCAGCCGAGTCCGCCACTGTGCGCGCCACGACGCCCTCCACCACCGCGCCGAGCCAGCTCTGCGCCAGGCGCGGAACGCGGCCGCGACTGGGCTTGAAGCCGACCAGCCCGCAGTAGGAGGCGGGGATGCGGATCGAGCCGCCGCCGTCGTTTGCGTGGGCGATCGGGAACATGCCGCCGGCCACCGCCGCGGCAGCGCCGCCGCTGGAGCCGCCGGGCGAGCGGGTCGGGTCCCACGGGTTGCGGCTGATCCCGTAGCGGCTGTTCTCCGCGACCGTGATCACCCCGAACTCGGGGGTGTTGGTGCGCCCGCACAGCACGAACCCCGCGCGCGCCAGCGCATCGACGACCAGCTCGCTCTCCGGGCTCACACCGGGGGGACCGCCGCGCGAGCCGTAGCTCACCGGCCACCCGGCCACCGGCGTCAGGTCCTTGATCGGCAGCGGCACTCCCAGGAACGGCGCCTGCGTGTTCTCGTCAGAGCGCTCGCCGCCGCCAGCCGGCGATCGGCCTCCGCGGCCGCCGCGCGGGCGTCCTCGTCGTTGCGCCAGATGACCGCGTTCAGCTGCGGGTTGCGCTCGTCGACCGCAGCGAGGCACGCGTCGAGCGCCTCCACGGAGGACAGCTCGCGCCGGCGCAGCGCCGCGGCGAGCTCCAGCGCGGGGACCTGCGGCGGGTCGAGCGTGGGCATCGCGCCGACCCTACCAGGGTAGGCTTGCAGCGTGTCCGCGATCCCGCACCAGCGCATCGCGATCGTCGGCGCGGGCTTCTCCGGCCTGGGGATGGCGGTTCGCCTCGAGCAGGAGGGCATCCACGACTTCGTCGTGCTCGAGCGCGGCCGACGACCTCGGGGGCACCTGGCGCGACAACACCTACCCCGGCTGCGCATGCGACGTGCCCTCGAACCTGTACTCGTTCTCGTTCGCCCCCAACCCCGACTGGAGCGAGACCTTCTCGCCCCAGCCCGAGATCTGGGAGTACCTGCGGCGGGTCTCCCGCGAGTACGGCGTCGAGGCGCATATCCGCTACGGCCACGAGGTCACCGCCGCCAGCTGGGACGGGCAGGGCGAGCTGTGGCGGATCGCGACGACCGCAGGGGATCTCACGGCCGACATGCTCGTCGCAGGCCCGGGGCCGCTGAGCGATCCCAAGCTGCCCGACATCGACGGGATCGACAGCTTCCAGGGGACGATCTTCCACTCCGCCCGCTGGAACCACGAGCACGTCCTCGACGGCGAGCGCGTCGCCGTGGTCGGCACCGGAGCCTCCTCCATCCAGATCGTGCCGCGGATCCAGCCGCAGGTCGGCGCGCTGCACGTCTTCCAGCGCACGCCCGCGTGGATCGTCCCCCACCGCAACCGGCCGACCTCCGAGCTGGAGCGGCGGCTCTACCGCGCCTGCCCGCCGGCCCAGCAGCTGGTGCGCGGAGCCGTCTACTGCGCGCGCGAGCTGTTCGTGCTGCCCTTCATGCATCCCCGCCCGGCCTCCCTGCCCGAGCGCATGGCCCGCCGGCACCTGCACGCGCAGGTCCCGGACCCCGCCCTGCGCGCCCGCCTTGAACCGGACTACCGCATCGGCTGCAAGCGCATCCTCATCTCCAACGACTTCTACCCCGCGCTGGCGCAGCCGAACGTCGAGCTCGTGACCGACTCCATCCGCGCGATCACGCCGCGCGGGATCCTCACCGCCGACGGCACCGAGCGCGAGCTCGACACGATCATCCTCGGCACCGGCTTCCACGTCACCGACATGCCCGTCGCCGAGTGGGTCCATCGCGGCGACGGGCGCTCGCTCGCGCAGGTGTGGCAGGGCAGCCCGGAGGCCTACAACGGCAGCGCCGTCGCAGGCTTCCCCAACATGTTCATGCTCGTCGGACCCAACACCGGCCTCGGCCACAACTCGATCGTCTTCATGATCGAGTCCCAGCTGCACTACCTGATCGAGTGCCTGCGCTTCATGGACCGGGGCGGCCTGCACGTGGTCGAGGTGCGCGAGGAGGTTCAGCGCCGCTTCAACGAGGACATCCAGCGCCGCCTGCAGGGGACCGTCTGGAACTCCGGCGGCTGCGCGAGCTGGTACATCGACGAGAATGGCCGCAACGCGATCATCTGGCCCGGGTCCACCTGGCCGTTCCGCCGGCGCCTGCGCCGCTTCCGCCCCGAGGACTACGAGCTCCGCCCGCGCGCGCCCGCGTCCCGTGCGAGCGATCCGGCGCCGGCGCTCGCTCTCTGAGCGCGCCGACAGCGGCCCCGGCTGCGCTCACTCCGCGCTCGAGAACTCCCATATCGCGATGAACAGCATGACCAGCCCGAGCGCCGCGATGACACCGGCCTCGAGCAGGGTGGGCACTTGCCAACCCCACCACGTGACGCCCGGCTCGAGCGCCTGACGGGCGACCGGGCTGATGCTCAGGTGCGCGAAGATCGCGCGGCGCATTGGGTCGACGGCGTACGTGAGCGGGTCGAGGCGGTTGAGGATCCCGAGCCAACGGGGCAGGCTGGCGACGGAGAACAAAGCGCCGGAGATGAAGAACATCGGCATGATCACCATCTGCATGAGCGCCATGAACGACTGCATCTGGTTGATCCTGGCGGCAAACATCACGCCGAAGGCCGTGATCGCAAACGCGAGCAGCAGCCCCAGCGCGAGGAGCTCGAGTATCAGGCCGAGTTCGTAGGGGACATCGACCAGAGGTGAGATCGCGATCACGATCAGGCCCTGGAAGGCCGCCACGGTGGCGCCGCCCAGGCACTTGCCGAGCACGATCGAGCTGCGTCGCACCGGCGCGACCATCATCTCGCGCAGGAAGCCGAACTCGCGGTCCCAGACGATCGAGGCGGCGGAGAACATGGCGGTGAACATCACCGCCATGCACAGCACGCCCGGGTAGATGAAGGTTTTGAAGTTGACCCCGTGCGTCCCCGCCGAGGCGAGCGAGGAGATGCCGGTGCCCAGCACGAACAGGAACAGGAACGGCTGCATCAGCGACGTCAGGATGCGCAGCCGGTCGCGGCTGAAACGGATCAGCTCGCGCTTCCACACGACCTTGATCGCGCGCAGCTCGCTGCGCACGGTGCGTGTCGGCACCCGCACACGCGCCAACTCATGCGGCTGATCGCGGCCCTCTCGCGCCGGCTCGCCCGCGCGTCGCGTGGTCGTCTCGGTTGCCATCAGCGGCTCATCATCCTCGCGACGTTGCGCATCCGGTCGGTGCTCGTGGACTCGGCGTCGCGGATCGTGCTCCCGGTATGGGACATGAACACGTCGTCGAGCGACGGGCGCGCCACGCTCACCGAGCGAATCGGCCTACCCAGCTCGGCGAACAGCCGCGGAACGAACTGCTCGCCCTCGGGCACGCCGAACGTCACAGCGCCCTCGGCCATCGTCGCCTCGATCCCGAACCGCTCGCGCAGAGCCACGATCGCCGCCTGGTCGTCGTCGGTCTCGATCTGCACGCGGTCCTTGCCCACTTCCGCCTTCAGCGCCTCAGGGGTGTCGAGCACGATGATGCGACCGTGATCCATGATCGCGATGCGGTCGCAGTACTCGGCCTCGTCCATGTAGTGGGTGGTCATGAAGATCGTGATGTCCTCGCGCGCCTTCAGCTCGCGGATGTAGCGCCAGATCGAGCTGCGCGTCTGCGGGTCCAGGCCGACGGTCGGCTCATCCAGGAACAGCACCCGCGGCGAGTGCAGCAGACCGCGCGCGATCTCCAGGCGCCGCTTCATACCGCCGGAGAACGTGTTCACTAGGCTCCCCCGCCGCTCCCACAGCCCGACCATCTCCATCACCTGGCGCATGCGCTCCGCCACGAGCTCGCGCGGCACCCCGTACAGCTCCGCGTGCAGGCGCAGGTTCTGCTCGGCCGTCAGGTAGCCGTCGAGCGTTGTGTCCTGGAAGACCAGGCCGATGTTGCGCCGCACGTCGTCGCGTTCGCCGACCACGTCGTGACCGGCCACCCGCGCCGAGCCGCCGCTCGGACGCACGAGCGTGCACAGCATGTTGATCGTCGTCGACTTGCCCGCGCCGTTGGGGCCCAGGAAGCCGAAGATCTCCCCGGCGGAGACCTCGAAGTCGATGCCCCGCACCGCCTCGACCTCGCCGTAGTGCTTGACGAGGCCGTTGACCGAAACGGCCGAAGTGGACGCCGAGGCGGAGGCGGAGCTGGGTACTGTGGTCGCGGTCTCGTTCACCTGTCGCTGTCTACGGTACCGGCATCCCCACCCGCATCCGCGTCGCCGTCCGCGAGTATGCGATACAGGTCGCGGCGGGTCCCCGCCAGCACGTCGCGGGCCTTCGCCATCTGACTGCCGCTGCCGGTTCGCATCACCTGCACGAACGCGGACGCGACCTCGCGCATGAGCCTCCCGAGCTGGTGCGCCTCGCCGGCACCGTCGCCCGTGTGCTCCCACGGGGCCGGTCGGTCGGCGCCGCGCTCGGCCAGCAGCGCGCGCCCCTCGTCGGTGAGCGCGAACAGCTTGCGCCCGTCGCCCTCTTCGGTGCGGATCAGGCCCTCGTCCTCGAGCTGCTGCAGGGCCGGGTACATCGAGCCGGGGCTCGGACTCCACATGCCGCCGCTGCGCTCCTGCACCTCCTGCATGATCTGGTAGCCGTTGCGCGGCTCCTCGGCGAGCAGCAGCAGCGCCGCCGTGCGTATGTCCCCGCGGCGCGCCCTGCGGCCACGTCCGCGCCCGCCACCGCCGCCGCCGTGGGAGAACCCGAACGGGCCACCGCCGAACTCGGCGCGCGGGCCGTACCCGAAGCCGCGCTCGCGATCGCCCCCGTGACGCGCGGACCTGCAACCGGGCTTTGCGCCTGTTGAATAAATCGCATTTCCAAACATATCTATTTCCTATCGTAAGCTATCAAAGTCGTTACACGATATATCGTAACAGCAGGGATGTCAAGTCCCCTCCCCCGCGCGGGCGACCGCTTGCCTGCGCAGGCCTATGCGGCGTAGCGCTGTGCGGCGCGAGCGCGGGCCTTGGCGGCCTCGACCTCGCGATCCTTAGGCGGCGCGTTGGTGACCAGCTCGCCGAGCAGGCGCGTGGAGATCTCCGTCACGGCGTCCACCGCGCGCTCGAAGGCCTCCGTGTTGGCCTGCGATGGCTTGGTGAAGCCGCTGATCTTGCGCACGTACTGCAGCGCCGACGCACGGATCTCCTCGTCGGTGGCGGGCGGCTCGAAGTTGTGGAGGTTGCGGATGTTTCGACACATACTGCGATCGTACACCCGCGATCTGGATCTTATTTACGTCCTGACGACCAGGCCGCATGCGGCCTGGTCCGGGGCCGCACATGTGCGGCCCCGCGGCGGGCGCATGCGCCCGCCGACAGCCGGCGCATGCGCCGGCTGCACAGCATCGAGAGCGGGGCCTCACGGCGCCGCGACGCTGTGATCGGCGGCCCACGCGACGATCGCGTCCGAGCCCTGGACCGTGCTGCCGTCGTCGAGCAGCAGCACGGGGACGTCCTGCTGGCCCGTGAGCGCGATGATCTCCTCGCGCTTGCCGCGGCGGCTCAGCGGGATGTTCTTGAATCCCCCCACCGTCTTGACCGTGTAGTCGTGACCCGCGCGCTCGAGCGCCTGTGCGGCGACTCCGCACGGGTGCGAGATCAGCGGCACGTTGGCTCCGTGCGTGCCAGCGGGGCAGGTGTACAAGATCATGCTCCGATCGTAATCGATCGTCGTGCGGGCGCCTTCGGCGCCGGGCACGCCGAGTCGCTTACGATCTCCGCTGGCCGAGGGTGGGCGTGTGGGGGACCAAGCGAGCTGCGCTGCGAGGCTCAGTGACGGAAGTGGCGCACGCCCGTGGCAACCATCGCGGCGCCCGCCGCGTTCACCGCCGCTGTGACCTCTTCGTCGCGCACGGAGCCTGCGGGCTGGATGATGGCGCTTACGCCGACGTCCAGCGCCAGCTGCGGACCGTCGGCGAACGGGAAGAACGCGTCCGAAGCAAGAACGGCTCCGGCCAGCTGATCGGGCTGGAAGGCGCGCGCCTTCTCGATCGCTATTCGCACGGCGTCCACTCTGCTCATCTGCCCGGCGCCGATGCCGATGGTGGCTCCGCGGGTGGCCAGCACGATCGCGTTGGAGCGCACGTGCCGACAGACGATCCAGGCGAACAGCATGTCGCGCCACTCCTGCTCGCTTGGCTGGCGCGCGCTGGTCACGCTCATCTGCTCTCGTGTCTCGGCGACGACGTCGTGGGTCTGCACCAGCTGCCCGCCGATCACCGGCTTGCCTTCGACCTCGCGCAGCGGCTCCGGCCAGTCGCGGAGCTCGAGCAGGCGCACGTTCTTCTTCTCCTGCAGCGCCTCCAGCGCGTCGGCGTCATAGCCGGGGGCCAGCAGCACCTCGATGAACTGCTTGCCCAGCTCCTGCGCGAACGCGCGATCGACCGGCCGGTTGACCGCGATCACCCCGCCGTAGGCGCTCTGCGGGTCGCACGCGAAGGCGCGTTTGTAGGCCTCCTGACCACCCTCTCCGATGGCGCAGCCGCATGGGTTGTTGTGCTTGACGATCGCGCACGCGGGCTCGTCGAACTCCTCCACCAGCTCGCGCGCCGAGCTGAGGTCCAGCAGGTTGTTGAACGACAGCTCCTTGCCGTGCAGCTGCGCGACCCCGGCCAGCAGGTGGGTGGGAGAGCCCACGCGCGCGTAGAAGGCGGCCTGCTGGTGCGGGTTCTCGCCGTAGCGCAGGTCGCTGACCTTCTCGTAGGCATCGCTCCACGTCGGCGGAAAGCCCTCGTACGTGCGCCCGGCGAACCAGCCGGCGATCGCCGCGTCGTAGCGGGCGGTGCACGCGAACGCCTTGGCCGCGAGTGCTTTGCGTGTGTGCAGCGACAGCCTGCCGGCGGACTCGCGCAGCTCGTCGAGCACGCGCTCGTAGTCGCCCGGGTCCACCACGACCGCCGTGAACGCGCTGTTCTTGGCCGCAGCCCTGATCATCGTCGGGCCACCGATGTCGATGTTCTCGATCACCTCCTGCTCGGAGGCGTCGCCGCGCGCGACCGTCTGCTCGAACGGGTACAGGTTCACGCACACCAGATCCACCTGCTCGATCTCCTGCTCGGCCGCCGCGCGCAGGTGCTCCTCCTCGTCGCGCCGCGCGAGCAGCCCCGCATACAGCCGCGGATGCAGCGTCTTCACGCGCCCGTCCATGATCTCGGGAAAGCCGGTGAAGTCCTCGATCGCCCGCACGGCGATCCCCGCCCCGGCCAGCTCGCGCGAGGTGCCACCGGTGGAGACGATCTCCACGCCCAGCTCGCGCAGACCGTCTGCGAACTCGACGATCCCCTGCTTGTCCGACACCGACAGCAGCGCCCGGCGCACGTGCACCTCGCCCGGCGCCGCACGCTCGACGCCGGCCGCGTTGTCGGTGATCACGTCGCTGTCCGAGGCCATCCTCAGAGCCTATCCCTCGCCTGCCCGGATCGCCGGGCGACCCACGATCGTCCTGCGCGGGTTCTCCGGATCGGCGCTCAGCGCGCCGCCCGCGAACAGCGCCACGGCCTGCGGCAGCAGCGCGTGCTCGAGCGGGCGCAGCGCCGCCATGACCTCGTCCGGCTCGCGCGCGTCCGGCAGCTCGACCGCGCGCTGGAGGATCACCGGCCCCGAGTCCACGCCGGCGTCCACGAAGTGCACGGTCACGCCGAACACCTTCACTCCGTATGCGAGCGCCTGCTCGATCGCCGCGAGTCCGGGGAAGGCCGGCAGCAACGACGGGTGCACGTTGATGACCGCGCCGGGGAAGCGCGCGAGGAAGGACTCGCCGAGCAGCTCCATGTAGCCCGCCAGCACCACCAGCCGCGCGCCGCGCTCCGCCAGCCAGTCGGCCAGAGCCTCGTCGCGAAGCTTGCGGTCGGGATAGTCCGAGCGGGCGAACACCGCACTCGGGACATCCTTTGCGGCCGCGCGCTCGAGCGCGGGCACCCCCGCGGCGCTCGAGGCCACCGCGACGATCTCCGCCTCGCGTCCGTGCACGGTGTCGAGCAGCGCCTGCAGGTTGGTGCCGGCTCCGGACACCAGCACGGCGATGGGAAGTCGCTCGCTCACGCGCCGGTCACGATAGCTGTGAGCAACCTCACAGAGCACGCCCGCCCGATGGCCTTCAATAGACCGAGGGTCGAGAGGCCTTGCACAACGATCCACAGGACGCGCCCATGCTGTCGGCCATCATCGTCACCCTCGTCATCATCGCCGCCCTCGGCTACGCGCTGCGGTCGGGGCGCACGGGCGGGCTGATCGTCCGCCGGCCCTACAACAACCGCTACAACGACGCCGCCGGCGCGCGCGAGGATCACGTCAGCTAGCTACAGCTGCAGCTAGGCGCGCACCAGCGGGAGGGGCGGCACGGGCAGTTGCCCCTCCTCCAGCGAGTACTTGCCCTTGGCGCCGTCGCTGCCCACGAGCGGGTACTCGCCGCTGAAGCACGCGTCGCAGTGGGTGGCGCGCGTCGCCCCCACCGCCTCGTACACGCCGGCCAGCGATAGGTAGTGCAGCGAGTCGCAGCCGAGCTCCGCGGCGACCTCCTCGGTGCTGCGCCCGTGGGCGATCATCTCCTCGCGCGTGGACATGTCGATGCCGTAGTGGCAGGGGTGCTTAATCGGCGGCGCGGAGATGCGCATGTGGATCTCGGCGGCGCCGGCGTCGCGCAGCATGTGCACGATCTGGCGGGTGGTGTTGCCGCGCACGATCGAGTCGTCGACGACCACCAGCCGCCTGCCGGCGATCACCTCGGGGAGCGGGTTGAACTTGAGCCTCAGCCCGTGCTTGCGCAGCTCCTGGCCGGGCTGGATGAACGTGCGCGCGACGTAGCGGTTCTTGACGAAGCCGTCGTCCTGCGGAAGCCCGGCAGCGCGCGCCAGACCACGGGCGGCAGGGTTGCCGGAGTCGGGGACGGCGATCACCAGGTCGGCCTCCACGGGCGCCTCGCGCCACAGGATCTCGCCCATGCGCCCGCGCGCCACCTGCAGCACCTGGCCGTTCATGCGCGAGTCCGGACGGGCGAAGTAGATGTACTCGAACACGCAGAACGCGTGCCTGCCGCCGGTGGCCACGTCGCGGCTCTCGAGGCCGTGCTCGCCGAGGGTCACAACCTCTCCCGGCTCCACGTCGCGCACGAATTTCGCGCCGATGATGTCGAACGCGCACGACTCGCTCGCCACGCAGTAGCGACTTGCGCCGCCCCCGCCCGGCCGGCCCTCCGAGTCCTCGGGGCCGGACTCCAGCACGCCGAGCGCGAGCGGGCGCAGACCGTGGGGGTCGCGGAAGGCGACCACGCGATCCTTGGTCATGGCCACGATCGAAAAGGCCCCGCGCAGCCGCGGCAGCACGTCGGCGATCGCATCCTCGACCCGATCGGCTGGGTGCGTGGCGATCATCGCGGCGATGATCTCCGAGTCGGAGGTCGAGCTGAACGTGACGCCCCGCTCGAGCAGCTCCTCGTGCAGCTCGAGCGCGTTGATCAGGTTGCCGTTGTGCGCCAGCGCCACCTCGCGGCGCGAGCCGTTGGTCCCCTCCGAGCGCTGCACCGGCTGGGAGTTCTCCCAGGCGTTGGATCCGGTCGTGGAGTAGCGCACGTGCCCGATCGCCAGCTCGCCGGCGAGCGTGCGCAGGTCGTTCTCGGTGAACACCTGGCTGACCAGCCCGAGCTCGCGGCGCGTGATTATGTGCCCGCCGCGATCGGCCGCCGCGATGCCGGCCGACTCCTGTCCGCGGTGCTGGAGCGCGTACAGCGCGAAGTACGACAGCCTGGACACCTCGTGACCGGGCGCATACAGTCCGAACACTCCGCACTCGTCGCGCGGTCCCTCACGCATCACCAGCACAAGCTAGCAGGCCGGGCTGAGTAGATACAAAGGCTATACATAAGTTCTTTCAGGAGAACAACTCCCCGAGACCCGCGTGGGCGCCGGCCAGCTCGGCGAGCGTCAGTGCGAGCCCGATCGGCGACCCCACGGCCTCGCCCTCCTGGACGATCGTCAACGCCGCGCCGCCCACGCGGCCGATCCGCAGCAGCGGCACGCCCTCGCCCAGCTCGCGCAGGGCATCCGCCGCGCCGCTGACGACGAAGCCGCCCGGGCCCTCGCCGAACAGGGCGGCGGTCAGGAGCGCTGGAGCGGCCGACGCGGACCGCGGACTCGCCACGACAGGCGGGATCGCTTCCCAGAAGTCCTCGCCCAGCTCGACCTGCGCGCCCAGATCTCCCGCCAGGCAGCACTCGGCGAGCGCCACCGCGAGCCCTCCCTCGGCGATGTCGTGGGCGCTGCGCAGCGCGCCCGCGCGCACGGCGTCGCGGACGGCGGCCTGCGCGGCTGCCACCGCCTCGACGTCGATCTCGGGGAGCCCGTCCGGGAGCGCCTGGCCGAGCAGCTTGGCGAGCTCGCTCGCCGCCAGCGACGGGCTGAACGGGCCGACCAGGGCGATGTCATCGCCCGCACGCGCGAAGCCCAGGCGGCCGGCGCGGCGCGCGTCGGGCAGCCGGCCGACCATGCCGATCACCGGCGTCGGGTAGATCGGGCCGGTGGCGCCCTCGTTGTACAGGGACACGTTGCCGCCCACGATCGGCGCCCGCAGGGCGCGGCAGGCGTCGCCCAGGCCGCGCACCGACTCGGTCAGCTGCCACGCGATGTGCGCCTTCTCGGGGTTGCCGAAGTTGAGGTTGTTGGTCGTGCCCAGCGGCTCCGCGCCCACGCACGCCAGGTTGGCCGCGCACTCGAGCACCGCCGCGACCGTCCCGCGGTAGGGGTCCGCGGCGACGCGGCGGCCGTTGCCGTCGATGCTGACCGCCATGGCGCCGCCGTCGGGGAGCGCCAACACGGCGGCGTCCGCCTGCTCCGGGCGGCGCACGGTGCGCGACTGCACGATCGAGTCGTACTGCTCGAACAGCGGCCGGCGCGATGAGAGGTTTGGAGAGGAGAGGAGGGCGAGCAGGACCTCCCGGGGCGCTGTGTCGAGCGTCAGCCCGGCCGTGGGCGCCGGCGGCGCGTAGATCGGCGCGGCCGGCTTGCGCGGCGCCAGGTCATACAGCGGGCAGTCGTCGACCAGCGCCGCCACGGGCATGTCCCCCACGAGCTGACCGTCGTCGAGGATGCGCATCCGCCGCGTGTCCGTGACCGTGCCGATCGCCGCGGCGCCCACCTCCCACTTGGCGCACACCTCCATCACCGCGTCCACGTTGGCCGGCTGGACCACGCACAGCATCCGCTCCTGGGACTCGCTGACCATCACCTCGAACGGCTCCATCCCGGGCTCGCGCAGCGGCACCTTCGCCACGTCCATGTCGATCCCGACGCCGCCCTTGGACGCCATCTCCGACGCCGAGGACGTCAGGCCGGCGGCGCCGAGGTCCTGCAGCGAGACCAGCAGGCCCCGCTCGAGCAGCTCCAGCGAGCACTCCAGCAGCTTCTTCTCCTCGAACGGGTCCCCCACCTGGACGGTCGGGCGCTTGTCGTCCAGGTCGCCGCCGCCCTCGCCGCCGCCGCCGCCGCCCGTCAGCTCCGCCGAGGCCAGCACGGAGGCCCCGCCGATGCCGTCGCGGCCGGTGGACGCGCCAAACAGGACCACCACGTTGCCCGGCCCGGCCGCCGCGCTGCGCACCAGCCGCTCGCGCGGCGCCAGGCCGAGGGCCATCGCGTTGACCAGGCAGTTGTGCTCGTACGGCGCCTCGAAGTACACCTCCCCGCCGACCGTCGGCACGCCGATCGAGTTGCCGTAGTGGCCGATCCCCGACACCGCCCCGTCGAGCAGGTATTGGACGCGCCCGGCTGGGCCCGTCCCCGACCCGCCACCACCCCCGGGGCCGCCCGGCTCGCCGAAGCGCAGCGAGTCGAGCACCGCGATCGGGCGGGCGCCGATCGCGAAGATGTCGCGCAGGATGCCCCCCACGCCCGTGGCCGCGCCCTGGAAGGGCTCGACGGCGCTGGGATGGTTGTGGGACTCGACCTTGAACGCGCACACCAGGCCGCCGCCGACGTCCACCGCGCCGGCGTTCTCGCCGGGGCCCATGACCACGTGCTCGCCCTCCGTGGGCAGCGTGCGCAGGAGCCTCTTGGAGTGCTTGTAGGCGCAGTGCTCGCTCCACAGCAGCGAGTACATCGCCAGCTCCACCTGGTTGGGCGCGCGGCCGTGCTTGGCGCAAACGAGCTCGTACTCCTCGCGGGTGAGCCCGAGCGCGAGCGCCTCCTCGACCGTCGGCGGGGTGGCGCCGGCGCTGGCGCCGGTGTGTGCGCCGGGGGGGATGTGTGTGTCTCTCTGTGAGCTGCGTATAGCCATCGTTATACCGGTGTCGACGGGAGTTCAGTCATACAACGTCCCCGCTCACCTCCGTGCGCATCGACTGGAAGATCTTCAGCCCGTCGGCCGAGCCTCCAATCAGCTCGTCGACCGCGTGCTCGGGATGGGGCATCAGGCCGAACACGTTGCCGCGCTCGTTGCACACACCGGCGATGTCGTGGAGCGAGCCGTTGAAGTTCTGGTCCGGCGCGTAGGCGAGCACCACCTGGCCGGCGAGCACCATCGCCGCGAGCGTCTCCTCCGGAGCGTAGTAGCGCCCCCAGGCATGCTTGGCCGGGATGCTCAGCCGCTCGCCGGGCGCGCACGCGCGAGTGAACGGCGTGTCGGCCCGCACGACCTCGAGCTCGACCTGTCTGGAGGTGAAGTGCAGGTTGGCGTTTGGCAGCAGCGCCCCCGGGAGCAGGCGCGCCTCGCACAGCACCTGGAAGCCGTTGCAGATCCCAAGCACCAGCCCGCCGTCGCCGGCGAACTCGATCACCGACTCCATCGCGGGCGAGAAGCGCGCGATCGCGCCGGCCCGCAGGTAGTCGCCGTAGGAGAAGCCGCCGGGCACGACGATCGCGTCGGCACCCCCCAGGTCCCGATCGGCGTGCCAGATCAGCTCCGCGTCGCCCACCCGCCGCGCGGCTTGCAGCGCGTCGACCTCGTCGCAGGAGCCGGGGAACCGGAGGACGCCGAACTTCATCGAGCGCTCAGCGAATCGACCGCCGTGGCGTCAGCCGGATCGATGCGCTCCAAGCCTGGGATGCCGTCGAAGCCCCGGTCGGGGCTGAGGATCGCGTCGATGCCACGATTCAGCGCCTGCGCGGCAAAGAGCGCGTCGCGCATATCCAAGCGTTCGTGCTCACACCACAGGTCCAGGGCGCGCTCGATGTCCTCCGGCCCGACGGTGTGCAGCGGGCATATGCCGGCAACATCACGAGCCGACTCGGCGGCATCGAAACGAGTCACCCTCCGCCTGGACCGCACATAGGCGAACTCGTGGATCAACTCGACACTTGCCTCTCCGGCGAGCCGCCCGCCCCTGATCTCGCGCAGTATCGCTCGGCATGGCTCGCGGTAGCGGTGCTCGCCGCCGAGCGCGTAGATGAACACGCCCGTGTCGAAGAGGAAGCGACGCACCCGCTGGTCAGTCGTCGTCGTATAGCTTCATGACGCTGGCGTACCTGCCTTCGAGCATCTGCTCCTTCATCACCGGCCAATCGTCGACAGGCATCGGCTCCGCCGCGAGCAGTTTGTCGATCGCCTGGGCGCGAGCATCCTGGGTACTGGAGAGCTTCTCCTCGATCGCCTCGCGGATCAGGGCTCCCATCGAGATACCCCTTTGTGCAGCGGTCTCCCGCAAGCGCCGGTGCAGCTCGTCGCCAAGCAGCAGCTGGGTTCGATGCGTCAGCTGAGGCATATGTGCATAGTAGCAGGCACATGCACAGACGCACCTGCACATGTGACCAGCGCGCCCGCGCATCCGGTCATCTCAGTCGCCGCCACTGTCGAAGGCGATCTCGTAGTCCTCGACCAGCGGGTTCGCGAGCAGCTTCTCGCACATCGGCTGGAGCTGGTCCGGATCCTCGACGTCGAGCTCGATCAGGCGGCCGACGTGGACGCCCGAGACGCCCGCGAACCCGAGCGCCGGCAGCGCGCGCTCGACGGCCACGCCCTGGGGGTCGAGGATTCCGGCCTTCGGGCGGATCAGGACGCGCGCCCTCACGCGGCCCCCTTGGGGGCGCCAGCCGCGGGGGCGGCACGGTCGGAGGCCGCACCGGTGCGGTCCAGCCAAGCCTGGAACGGCTCGCCGGTGATGCGCTGGTAGGCCTCGACGTAGCGCGCGCGCGTGCCCGCCACGACGTCCGCCGGGATCGCCGGCGCCGGCGGCTTCTTGTCCCAGCCGCTGCCCGCGGCCCAGTCGCGCACGTACTGCTTGTCGAAGCTCGGCTGTCCGCGGCCGACCTGGAAGCCGTCCGCCGGCCAGTACCGCGAGGAATCCGGCGTAAGCACCTCGTCGCCGAGGACCAGCCCGCCCCCAGCGGACTCGCCCCCGTCGAGACCGAACTCGAACTTCGTGTCGGCGAGGATCACGCCGTTCGCGCGCGCGTGCTCGGCGGCGAACGAGTACAGCTCGATCGAGGCGTCCCTGACACGCTCCATCAGCGCGCGATCGCCCACCAGCGCGACCGCGCGCTCGAAGTCGATCGCCTCGTCGTGGCCCTCGTCGGCCTTGGTGCTCGGCGTGAAGATCGGCTCGGGCAGGCGCTCGGACTCGCGCAGGCCCTCCGGCAGCGCGATCCCCGACACCGAGCCTGTGGCCTGGTAGTCCCTCCAGCCGGAGCCGGTGATGTAGCCGCGCACGACGCACTCGACCGGGAGCATCCGAAGCCGGCGCACGACCAGCGCGCGCCCGCGCACCTCTGCGGGCACGCCGTCGGTCGCCGAGATCAGGTGGTTGGCGACGATCCCGGCGGTCCTGGCGAACCAGAACACCGAGAGCCCCGTCAGGACCTTGCCCTTGTCGGGGATCGGCGTCGGGTGGACGGCGTCGTAGGTGGAGATGCGGTCGCTGGCGACCATCAGCAGCGGAGGCGGGAGGCCCTCGATCCCCTCGATCCCCTCCAGGTCGTACATCTCGCGCACCTTCCCGCTGGCGATGAGGGGCAGGTGGGCGAGCGTGGTCACGTGGCGCGATGCTACCCCAAGACTCAGGCGATCGCGTCCAGCCGGGCGAGGATGTCGTCGGCGTGGCGAACGTAGTGGGAGTAGTCGAAGATCGCCTCCAGGTCGAGCTCGCGCCCGCGCTCGTCCGCGGCGAGCAGGTCGCGCAGGGGGATGCCCTCGTCCCAGGCGCGTTGGGCCAGCTCCTGCACGGCGCGGTAGGCCCCGTCGCGCGAGGAGCCCGCCTCGACGAGCGCGAGCAGCACCCGCTGGGAGAACGGGGCCCCGTGCGTCAGCTCCAGGTTGGCGCGCATGCGCTCGGCGTCCACGGTCATGCCCTGCACGAGGGCGATCGTGCGGTGCTGGAGGTAGTCGAGCAGGATGGTCGAGTCCGGCAGGATCACCCGCTCGACGGAGGAGTGGGAGATGTCGCGCTCGTGCCACAGCGCGACGTTCTCCAGGGCCGCCTGCGCGTTGCCGCGCAGGACGCGCGCCAGGCCGGCGATCTGCTCGCTCTTGATCGGGTTGCGCTTGTGCGGCATCGCCGAGGAGCCCTTCTGACCGGCGCGGAACGGCTCCTGCACCTCCCGCACCTCGGTGCGCTGCAGATGGCGGACCTCCGTGGCGAAGCGCTCGAGGCCGGCGCCGGCGAGGGCGATCGCCGCCAGCAGCTCGGCGTGGCGGTCGCGCGGGATCGACCTGCGTGGAGACCTCCTCGCGCGCCAGCCCGAGGCGGTGCAGGACGCGCGCCTCGAACTCGGGACTGGTGGCGGCGTAGGTGCCGACAGCGCCCGACACGGCCCCGACGGCCACCTGGGCGAACGCGCGCTGCAGGCGCACGGCGTTGCGGTTGGCCTCGAACGCGAAGCCCGCGAGCTTGATCCCGAAGGTCGTCGGCTCGGCGTGCACGCCGTGGGTCCGCCCGACGCACAGCGTGCCCGCGTGCTCGCGCGCGCGCGCGACGAGCGCCGAGGAGAGCGAGCGAGCGCCGGCGACGATCACCTCGCCGGCCGCGCGCAGCTGCAGCGCCAGGGCGGTGTCGAGCACGTCCGAGGAGGTCAGCCCGAAGTGGATCCAGCGCCCGGCCTCGCCCACCGACGCGGCCAGCACGTCCACGAACGCGGCCACGTCGTGCTCGGTCACCAGCTCGCGCTCCTCCACCTCTTCGACGGTGAAGCTCGCCCCGCGGATCGCCTGCAGCTCGGCCTCGGTGGGACCCTCCTCGCCGAGCAGGCCGGGCAGCTCCTCGCACGCCGCCAGCTCGACCTGCCGCCAGGCGTCCATGCGCGCCTCGTCGGTCCACAGGGCGCCGAGCTCGGGGCGGGTGTAGCGGGGGATCACGTCCGTTGATTATCGCCGGGCGGGCGGGAAACCATTCGCCGGCGTCCTCACGCGCCGAGGATCTGCGCCGCGAGGATGGCTGCGTTGCGCGGGTTGTCCAGGCCGACGCACGCGACGGGCACGCCCGGGGGCATCTGCACGATCGACAGGATCGCGTCGAGGCCGCCGGCGGCTGTCAGCCGCCCCGACAGCGGCACGCCGATCACCGGCAGGTCGGTGTGCGCGGCCACGGCGCCGGGAAGCGCCGCGGAGATGCCGGCGCCGGCGATGATCACACGCAGGCCGCGCATGCGCGCGTTCTTGGCGTATTCGGCGACGACGTCGGGTTCGCGGTGCGCGGACATGACCCGGACCTCGTGCATGATGCCCCGCTCCTCGAGCTCGCGCGCCGCCTTCTCCATCATCTCCATGTCGCTCTTGGAGCCCATCACGATGCCCACGCGCGGGGCGTCGACGTCGATGTCGTCGAGCTGCGCCTGCACCTCCGCCTCCCCCATCGGCTCGGGCACCAGCGAGATGCCCGGGGCGCCCGTCGGTCGACCCTCCTGCGCGGAGGGACCGCCCTCCCGCGCCGAGGGACCCTGCTCCTCCCGACCGCCCCCGTCGGCGCTCATCTGGCCCATGCCAACCCCCCGTGTGTTTGGCCGCGATGTCGGCCACGTTACAGCGACGCGATGAAGTCGTCGATCGGGATCGCCGACAGCGTCTCGTAGCGGGCGGTGCCGCGCGAGCCCAGCTCGAGCGACAGGCGCGCCATCGCGCCCTCGTCGGGCGCCTCGACCACGGAGATGAAGTCGATGTGACCGAGCGTCGCCCACTGCGCCTTGACCATGGCGCCGAGCTGTTCGACCTCCTTGTTGACCTCCTGGATCCGCTGCGGGTTGTTCTTGACCGTCTGCACGCCCTCGGGGGTGAGGGTCGTGAGCATGATGTAGGTGGGCATTGGGGGTGGCTCCTCCGTCGGTTTGGCTGGTCGCGCGCGCGTCGCGCTCAGCGTCCGTTTGTAGCGGATCGGCCGCCGCGGCCGCCGCTCACGCCGACCGTGCCCGCCTCCACCGCGACCTTCTCCAGCGCCAGCTCCCCTTCGACGGTGTCCACCTTGACCGAGTCGCCGGACGCGGATCTCGCCGGCCAGCAGCGCCAGCGCCAGGCGGTCGGTGAGCTGCTTCTGGATCACGCGCTTCAGCGGGCGCGCGCCGTAGGTCGGGTCATAGCCCATGTTCCCGAGCAGCTCGCGCGCCCTGTCGCTGAGCGTCACCTGCACGCCGCGCTCGGCCACGCGCTCGATCACGCGCGCGACCTGGAGGTCGACGATCTCCGAGATCTGCTCGCGGGTGAGCGACTCGAAGCGCACGATGTCGTCCAGGCGGTTGATGAACTCCGGCTTGAAGTGCTCCAGCAGCGACGTGCGCAGCTCCGCCTCCCGGCGATGATCCGCGAGCCCAGCCCCACCCGACCGGAAGGTTGGAGGTCATGATCAGGACCGTGTTCTTGAAGTCGACCGTGCGACCCTGCCCGTCGGTCAGGCGGCCGTCGTCCATCACCTGCAGCAGCGTGTTGAACACGTCCGTGTGGGCCTTCTCGATCTCGTCGAGCAGCACGACCGAGTAGGGGCGGCGGCGGACGGCCTCGGTCAGCTGGCCGCCCTCTTCGTAGCCGACGTAGCCCGGGGGCGCGCCGACCAGGCGCGAGACGGAGTGTTTCTCCATGTACTCGCGACATGTCGATGCGGATCATCGCGTCCTGGGAGTCGAACATGAACTCCGCCAGCGCGCGCGCGAGCTCGGTCTTGCCGACGCCCGTCGGGCCGAGGAACAGGAACGAGCCGATCGGGCGGTCGGGGTCCTGCAGGCCCGCGCGCGAGCGGCGCAGCGCCGTGGCGACCGCCTCGATCGCCTCGTCCTGGCCGACGACGCGTTCGTGCAGGCGCTCCTCCATGTGGACAGCTTCTCGGTTTCGCCCTCCAGCAGGCGGCTGACCGGGATGCCCGTCCAGCGCGCGACGACCTCGGCGACGTCGTCGGCGTCGACCTCCTCTTTGAGGAACACCGGAGCCCCTCGTCGCCGGCTGGGCGCCATCCGCGCCGGGCTCGCCGCGCCGCCGTCGCCCTCACCAGTGATCTCGCGGGGCCGCCCTCGGCGGCCAACTCTTTCTCGAGCTCGGGGATCTCGCCGTAGCGCAGCTCGGCCGCGCGCTGCAGGTCGGCTTCGCGTTCGCGCGCGCTCCATCTCGCTGCTGCGCCTGCTCGAGGCGCTCCTTCAGGTCTCGAGACTCCCCTGATCGCGTCCTTCTCCTTCTGCCACTGCGCCTTCATCGTCGGCCGAGCGCTCCTTCAGCTCGGCCAGCTCGCGCTCGATCGCCTCGCGCCGCTCCTTCGAGGCGTCGTCCTTCTCCTTGCGCAGCGACGTCAGCTCGATCTCCAGCTGCATCACGCGCCGGTCGACCTCGTCGATCTCGGTCGGCAGCGAGTCGATCTCGATGCGGATCTTCGACGCCGCCTCGTCGATCAGGTCGATCGCCTTGTCGGGCAGGAAGCGGTCGGCGATGTAGCGGTGGGACGAGCGTCGCCGCGGCGATCAGCGCGCTGTCCTGGATGCGCACCTCGTGGTGGACCTCGTAGCGCTCCTTCAGGCCGCGCAGGATCGCGATCGTGTCCTCCACCGATCGGCTCGCCGACCATCACCGGCTGGAAGCGCCGCTCCAGCGCGGCGTCCTTCTCGATGTACTTGCGGTACTCGTCGAGCGTCGTCGCGCCGACCGCGCGCAGTTCGCCGCGCGCGAGCATCGGCTTGAGCAGGTTCGACGCGTCGACCGAGCCCTGCGCCGCGCCCGCGCCGACGATCGTGTGCAGCTCGTCGAGGAACAGGATGATCGCGCCCTGCGCGTCGGCGACCTCCTTGAGCACGCCCTTCAGCCGTTCCTCGAACTCGCCGCGGTAGGCGGCGCCGGCGATCAGCGCGCCCATGTCGAGCGCGATCACGCGCCGCTCGCGCAGCGACTCGGGCACGTCCGTGGAGACGATCCGCTGGGCGAGGCCCTCGACGATCGCCGTCTTGCCGACGCCCGGCTCGCCGATCAGCACCGGGTTGTTCTTCGTGCGCCGTGAGAGCACCTGGATCACGCGGCGGATCTCCTCGTCGCGCCCGATCACCGGGTCGAGCTTGCCCTGCTCGGCCATCTCGGTCAGGTCGCGGCCGAAGCGCTCCAGCGGGCTCTGCTCCTCCTCCGGGCATGCGCTCTGCGGGGATGCGGGCTGCGCCATCAGGCGGCGTCATCGCGTGCTCCTGTCTGTGTTCAGGCGGAACGGCGAGCGGACGTCGGTCGCGCGCACGAGCTCGAGACCGCCGCGGTAGGGCACCGTGAGCTCGGCGCGGAAGGAGCGGCGCACCTCCTCCAGCTCGTTCGGCCAGGCGCACCTGCGCGTGCAGCGCTTGCAGCTCGATCTCCTCGATGCGCGCGTGCATGCCCTCGATCTCCTCCTCCAGGCTGAGCACGCGCTCGACGCCCGCGAGGTTGAGGCCGAGCTCGCGCGGTCATCTCCTGGATGCGCCGTCAGCCTCTCGACGTCCTCCTGGGAGTACAGCCGCGTGCCCTTGGGCGAGCGCTGCGGCTCGATCAGTCCGCGCGCCTCGTACATGCGCAGCGTCTGCGGGTGCATGTTGCGCCAGCTCGCGCGGCGACCGAGATCATGAACACGCCGCGGTCGTCGCGCGATCTGGGCGATGCAGCTCTCACCCGCCTTCGCGGCGTCCTCCTCTGCGTGCGTCACGCCGCGCGGCGCCGTTCGCGAACAGCCCCGCGCGGGGGTTGCCGTCGAGCGTCCTGGAGAGCTCGTCGACGGCCTCCTGCTGCTCCTTGCTCAGCTTCTCGCGGGACGTCGATCACGAAGCGGTAGTGGATGTCGCCGCGCTTGCCGAGGAGCCGCCGAGCTTCGGCGGCCCCTCGCCGCGCAGGCGCTGGACGGTCCCGTGCGCGGTCCCGGGCCTGCACGCGCAGCGTCTTGGTCCCGTTCAGCGTCGGCACCTGCACCTCGGCGCCGCGCAGCGCCTCGGGGATCGTCAGCGGGCACCTCGACCTCGAGGTTGTCGCCCTTGCGGGTGAACACGCGGCGAGGGCGCGACGTGCGTGATCAGGTAGAGGTCGCCCGGCGGGCCGCCGTCGCGGCCGGGCTCGCCCTTGCCGGCGAGGCGGATGCGGCTGCCGTCGCGCACGCCCGCGGGGATGTTCACGCGCAGGCGCTTGACCGTGCGCACGGCGCCCGTGCCGTGGCAGGTCGGGCAGGGGTCCTCGATCACCGTGCCCGAGCCGCCGCAGCGCGAGCACGGCTGGGAGATCGAGAACATGCCCTGCCCCTGGGTCTCGATCCCGCGGCCCTCGCAGCGCGGGCACACCGACGGCGTCGTGCCGGGCTTGGCGCCGGTGCCGCGGCAGGTCGCGCAGCGTGGCGTGCATCGGCACCTGCAGCGGGACCTGCGCGCCGGCGACCGCCTGGTCGAAGGAGATCGAGACCTGCGCCTCCAGGTCGGCGCCCTTCTCGGCCGCGCGGCTTGCTGCGCACG
Organism: uncultured Solirubrobacteraceae bacterium; assembly: GCA_963711985.1. Classification (GTDB taxonomy): domain Bacteria; phylum Actinomycetota; class Thermoleophilia; order Solirubrobacterales; family Solirubrobacteraceae; genus Palsa-744. The sequence goes on from CAVQGG010000011.1 coordinate 737,022, forward strand.
CGCCGCCCGCTGCGCCGAGCCGCCCGAACAGGTTGGAGAGGATGTCGCCCATCGAGGACGCGTCGAAGTCGAAGTTGCCGAAGCCGCCGAAGCCGCCGCCCGGGACCGGCTCCGGTCGTGAACGGGCCGGTGCCGCTGTCGTACTGCTTGCGCTTCTCGGGATCGCCCAGCACGTCGTGGGCCTGGGAGATCTCCTTGAAGCGCGCCTCCGCCTGCTTGTCGCCCGGGTTGCGGTCGGGGTGGTACTGTGCGCGCGAGCTTGCGGTAGGCCTTCTTGATCTCCTCGGCGGTCGCCTTCTTGTCGACCCCGAGCGTCTTGTAGTAGTCGGGACGCGTTGCCATCGGATGCCTCCGTCTACGCGGCCACGACCACGCGCGCCGGGCGGATGATGCTCGTCGCCCAGCCGGTAGCCGGGCTGGTAGACCTCGACGACGGTCCCGCTCGGCGCGCCGCCGCGGGGCTGCTCGGCGGTGCCACCGCCTCGTGCAGGGCCGGGTCGAACGGCTCGCCGACGGGCGAGAAGGACTCGATGCCCGACGCGCGCGAGCGCCGCGCTCAGCTCCGACGCGCACGAGGCGCACGCCCTCCAGCAGCGGGTCGTCCTCGCGGCCGCCGCCCTCCAGCGCGCGGTCGAGGTTGTCGAGCGCCGGCAGCAGCTCCTTCGCCAGACCGCACACGCCGCGCTCCTGTGCCGCTGCCGCCTCGCGCGCCACGCGCTTGCGGTAGTTCTCGAAGTCGGCCTGGGTGCGCTGGGCGAGCGCAAGGTACTCGTCGCGCTGCGCGGCTGTCTTGACCAGCTCGGTCGCCCCCAACCCCCCATCGCGGGGGGCGGGCGGGGTATCGAGGCCCTCCTCGACCTCGCCCACCTCGGCCCGTCGATGGCCGGGGCGTGCGCGTCCTCCTCTGCCAGCGCGCCCGTGGCGGAGCCGTCGTCGCTGGCCGCCGGGTCCTCGTGCGTTTGCGTCTTCTGGCCCGGGCGGGCGCGGCCGAGTCCTCGGCGTGCGCGAAAGCGCGCGACGAGGGCTCGGGCGTGCCCACGGTGGAGCACTCGGACTCAGGCTGCCCGTCGACCGTGCTCTTGATCTCGTCATCGGGTGCGCCTACGCCTTGGGCTCGTCGACGACCTCGGCATCGACGACATCCTCCTCATCCGAGGAGGACGAGGTCCCGCCCGCCCGCGCCGTCGGCCGACGCGCCGTTGCCGGACGCCGCCGCCTGCTCCTGGGCGCGCTGGTACATCGCCTCGGAGACAGCGTGGAAGGCCGTCTGCAGAGCCTCCGCCTTGGCGTTGATCGCGGCGGGGTCCTCGGACTCGAGCACCTCGCGGACCTCCTTGATGGCCTCCTCGATGCGCGACTTGGAGTCGGCGTCGACCTGGTCGCCCAGGTCGGCCAGCTGGCGCTCGGCCTGGTAGGCGGCGTTCTCGGCGTTGTTGCGCGCCTCCGCGAGCTCGCGCGCGCGGCGGTCCTCCTCGGCGTGGGACTCGGCGTCGGAGACCATGTTCTTGATCTCCTCCTCGGACAGACCGGAGCCGGACTTGATCTCGATCTTCTGCTCCTTGCCCGTGCCGAGGTCCTTGGCCGAGACGTTGAGGATGCCGTTGGCGTCGATGTCGAACGCGACCTCGATCTGCGGGATGCCCCGCGGCGCCGGCGGGATGCCGGTGAGCTGGAACTTGCCCGAGCGACTTGTTGTACTGGCGCCATCTCGCGCTCGCCCTGCAGCACGTGGATCTCCACCGACGGCTGGTTGTCCTCGGCGGTGGAGAAGACCTCGCCCTTGCGCGTGGGGATCGTCGTGTTGCGCTCGATCAGCTTGGTCATCACGCCGCCCTTGGTCTCGATGCCGAGGGTCAGCGGGGTGACGTCGAGCAGCAGCACGTCCTTGACGTCGCCGGCGAGCACGCCCGCCTGGATCGCGGCGCCGACCGCGACCACCTCGTCCGGGTTGACCCCGCGGTGGGGCTCCTTGCCGGTCAGCTCCTTGACCTTCTCCTGCACCGCCGGCATGCGCGTCATGCCGCCGACGAGCACCACGTGCTCGATCTCCTTGACGCCCTTGCCCTTGGCGTCGTCCATCGCCTGGCGGACGGGCGCGACGACGCGGTCGAGCAGCTCGGAGGTCAGCTCGGAGAGCTTGGCGCGGGTCAGACGCGTGTCGAGGTGCTTGGGCCCGGACGCGTCGGCGGTGATGAACGGCAGGTTGATCTGCGTCTCCTGGGTGGTCGACAGCTCGATCTTGGCCTTCTCGGCGGCCTCGTACAGACGCTGAAGGGCCATCGGGTCGGCAGAGAGGTCGATGCCCTGGGACTTCTTGAACTCGGCCACCAGCCAGTCGACGATCGCCTTGTCGAAGTTGTCGCCGCCGAGGTGGTTGTCGCCGGCGGTGGACTTGACCTCGAACACGCCGTCGCCGATCTCCAGCACGGACACGTCGAAGGTGCCGCCGCCGAGGTCGAACACGAGGATCGTCTGGTCTGACTCCTTGTCCAGGCCGTAGGCCAGCGACGCCGCGGTGGGCTCGTTGATGATGCGCTTGACGTCCAGCCCGGCGATCTTGCCGGCGTCCTTGGTGGCCTGGCGCTGGTCGTCGTTGAAGTAGGCGGGGACCGTGATGACCGCGCCGAGTCGACGCGCTCGCCCAGGTAGGCCTCGGCGTCGGACTTGAGCTTCTGCAGGATCATCGCGGAGATCTCCGGCGGGGAGTGCTGCTCGCCGCCGGCCTCCACGCGCGCGTCGCCGTTGGGGCCGGAGACGACCTTGTAGGGGACGATCGACTCCTCCTCGCGCACCTCGGCCTCCTTGCGGCCCATGAAGCGCTTGATCGAGAAGATGGTGTTCTGCGGGTTGGTGACGGCCTGGCGCTTGGCGACGGTGCCGACGAGGCGCTCGCCGGACGCCGTGAACGCGACGACCGACGGCGTCGTGCGGCCGCCCTCGGCGTTCTCGATGACGGTCGGCTCGCCGCCCTCGAGCACGGCCATGCACGAGTTCGTCGTGCCGAGGTCGATGCCTATGGTCTTGGCCATGGGAAATGCTCCTTCTAATAAGCTTGATAAATCTAAGCGTGAGTATGGCAGATTTCCTGCTAGGCGTCAAGTAGCCTCGAGGGCATCCCGATGATCCAGACCCCCCAAACGGGGGGAAACGGGGTAACCGACGTCCCGGGCGCGGGTATCACCTGTACAAGTGACCCGCCTGGAGCGCAATGTGAACATCGCCGCAGTGGTGATCCCGTTTCTCGGGGTGATCGCGGCGGCGGCGCTGCTGTGGAACCACTTCCTCGGGCCGCGCGACCTGGCGATCTTCGCCGTCATGTACCTGCTCACCGCAGTCGGCGTCACGGTCGGCTTCCACCGCCTGCTGACCCACCGGGCGTTCGAGACGCACCCGTGGCTGCGCTACACGCTCGCGATCCTCGGGTCGATGTCGCTGCAGGGTCCGGTGATCGACTGGGTGGCCGACCACCGCAAGCACCACACGTTCACCGACGAAGAGGGCGACCCGCACAGCCCGCACGCCGGGCATGGCGCCGGCCTGCGCGGGATGGTCGCGGGCCTGTGGCACGCACACGTCGGCTGGCTGTTCGAGACCCATGGCCAGGCCTCCTCGAAACGGTTCGCCCGCGACCTGCTCGAAGACCCGACCATGCGGCGCATCAACAGGAGCTTTCCCCTGATTGGCCCTGCTCAGCCTGGTGGCTGCCGTTCCTGGCTGGGCTTCGCGCTGAGCGGGGGCTCGCTCGTCGCGGGCGGCCTGAGCGCCCTGCTGTGGGGCGGGCCTCGTGCGGATCTTCCTCGTGCACCACATCACCTGGAGCATCAACTCCATCTGCCACTTCTTCGGCAGCCGCCGGTTCGACACCGACGACGAGTCGACGAACGTCTTCTGGCTGGCGCTGCCCTCGCTCGGCGAGGCCTGGCACCACAACCACCATGCGTTCCCACAGTCGGCCTTCCACGGCCTGCGCTGGTACGAGCTCGACCCCTCCGGGTGGCTGATCCTCGCGATGGAGCGCGTCGGGCTGGCGTGGGATGTGGTGACGGTCACGCCCGAGCGCGCCCGCGCCAAGCTGCACAGCGGCACGGTCTCCGCCCCGAGCTGAAGAGCGCTACCGTCTCCACATGGAGATGGTGTCCTCCGAGCCTGCGGAGTGCCCCGCAGGGGCTGTCAAGCCCAGGCTGCGTGGCGTATCGCATAAGTACGCGTTCTTCGTGTCGCTCGGCTGCGGCGTCGCGCTGATCCTGGCGGCGTCCGACGGGAGGGCGCGTCTGGCCGCGACGATCTACGCGGTCTCGCTGTCGGCGCTGCTGGGGACGAGCGCGCTCTACCACCGGGTGACCTGGCGTCCGACGGCGCGGCGCTGGATGAGGCGGCTGGATCACTCGATGATCTTCGTGCTGATCGCCGGCACCTACACGCCGGTTGCGCTGCTCGCGCTGAAGGGCTCCCTGGCGAGCACGATCCTGATCGTGCTGTGGGCCGGGGCGCTGGGCGGCGTCATGTTCAAGCTCCTGTGGATCGATGCTGGCCGATCTGCGATCGGAAGTGGTTGCTCGCGGGGGTCTACGTCGCGCTGGGCCTGGTGTCGGCGGCCATCGTGGGCGAGCTGCCCGCGGCAATCGGCTGGCTCGGCGTGGCCGGGCTGGTGGCCGGCGGCCTGCTGTACATGATCGGGGCGATCGTGTACGCGAGCGGCCGGCCGAACCCGTGGCCGAGGGTGTTCGGCTACCACGAGGTCTTCCACGCGCTGGTGCTCGCCGCGGCGGCGCTGCAGTACGCGGTCATCGCCTTCGCGGTGCTGCCGCGGGGCTAGGAAGTCGCTGACCTAACGCTCAGCGCCTTGGCGGCTCGGGCACATGCGCGCCAGCGCGCACTCCCCGCAGGCTGGCGCGCGGGCGTGGCAGGTGCGCCGGCCGTGGCGCAGCAGGTTGACGTGCAGCTCGAGCTCCTGGCCGGGCGGGGTCAGGGCCAGCATCTGGTCGTGCAGCTCCGCAAACGGCGCCCCCGCCCGCAGCAGACCCAGGCGCATCCCCACGCGCGAGACGTGCGTGTCCACCGGCACGTCGCGCAGGCCATAGGCGAACAGCAGCACGCACGCGGCGGTCTTGCGTCCCACGCCGGGGAGCGAGACGAGATAGTCGCGGGCCTTTTCGATCGAGACCTGGGGTAGCCAGCCAGTGCCCCGGACCCCCCGTCACGGGGGGCAGGCGGGGTATCCAGTGAAAGCGCCGGCGGCGGATCGCCGTGGCCGCAGGAACCGCCGGCGGCGATCGCATGCAGAATCCGCTGGATGCGCACGGACTTGACCTTCGAGATCCCGCCGGGGCGGATCGCCTCCTCGACCTCGGCCACGGGCGCATCGCGCACCTGCTCCCACGTCGCGAACCGCTCGCGCAGGCGCAGGTAGGCCACGTCGCGGTTGCGGTCGTTGGTCGACTGCGACAGCACCGTCAGCACGAGCTCCGCGATCGGATCGCCGTGCGGGCGCATCAGCGGAACGCCGTACACCTCCCGCAGGCGTTCGCGGATCCGCACGACCCGCGCGCGCGTCGGCGGTGTCCAGCCCGCGATCGGCTCGCGCTCGGGGCGGCGTCGGGCGGATACGCTCACCGCGTAACGGTATCCGCCGGGCGCCGCCCCTATATCCTCGGCCGGTGCCCGAGGTGAGCGACCATAGCGGCGAGATCGACGGGCTGCCGGTCTTCTGGCGCAGCGCTCCGGCGCCTGCCGGCGTCGAGGGGGCTGGGGTGCCGCTGTACCTGCACGGCGTGCCCAACAGCTCCGACGACTGGGTGGCGCCCCGCGAGCACCACGGGACCCGCCCGTGGTGGAGGCGATGGTGGAGACGGAAGCGCAGCGACGACGAGTGGGTGGAGCCCCCCATGTACGAGATGGGTTTCCTGGAGCGCAGCGGCGGGCTGGCGGTCGATCTGCCGGGCTTCGGGCGCTCGGGCAAGCCCGGCTATCTGCGCTACACGATCGACGAGTACGACCGCTTCATCGAGCGCTTCCTGGAGGAGACCGGCGTGGCGCGCGTGCAGCTCGTGATGCATGACTGGGGCGCCGTCGGGCTGGCGTTCGCCCAGCGGCTGCCCGAGCGTGTCGAGCGGCTGGCGATCGTCAACGCCGTGCCCTTCCTGCCGGGGTATCGCTGGCACCGCACGGCGCGCGTGTGGCGCACCCTCGGCCTGGGCGAGCTGGCGATGGGGACGACCTACCGCCCCACGCTGCGGCTCATCTCCAGGGAGTCCAACGCCACGCCGGGACCGATGCCCGACGCGTGGCTGGACAGCGTGCTCGAGCACTTCGACGAGGGCACACAGCGCGCGATCCTGCGCCTGTATCGCAGCTCCCCCCCGAGGTGCTTGCGGCAGCCGGCGCACGGCTGGGAGACCTGGATATGCCCGCGCTGGTCGTGTGGGGCATGCAGGACCCGTACATCCCCGCCCGCTTCGCTCGCGCGTACGCGAGCGCGCTGCCCCGCGCCGAGCTGGTGGAGCTCCCCGACGCCGGGCACTGGCCATGGCTCGACCGCCCGGAGGTCTTCGACCGCGTGGTGGACTTCCTGAGCGCGGGGTGAGCGCGCTCGCGGGCCGCCCGGGCGGGCTCGCCGGCCGCGTCCCGGCCTGGACGATCACCGCGGGGCTCGCTGTCGTCTATCTGATCGCGGCGCCCCCCAGTCCCGACCTGGCCGCGGCGAGCTACCGCAGCAGCCTGTTCTCAGAAGTGGGGTTCACGCTGTGGGACAACTCCTGGTACGGCGGGCACCACCTGCTCGCCTACTCGATGCTCGCCCCCGCTCTGGGCGCGCTGATCGGGCCACAGCCGCTGGCGGCGATCTCGATGATCATCGCCACCGCCCTGTTCGCCGCGTTGATCGCGGGCCACTTTCCCGCGAACGCCACGCGCATCGCCGCGGCGTGGTTCGCGATCGGCGCGTCCATCGCGCTGCTGTCCAGCCGCGTCCCGTTCGACCTCGGCCTGGCCATCGGCCTCGGCGCCCTGCTGCTGGCGCAGCGCGATCGTCGGTGGGCGGCGCTCGTGCTGAGCGCGCTCACCTCGCTGGCCAGCCCGGTCGCGGGGGCCTTCCTCGCGCTGGCGTTCCTCGCGTGGGCGCTGGCCGGCCCCGCGCGCGCGTGGCCGGCCGCGCTCACCGTCACGGCGCTGGCTCCGATCGCGCTGCTCACGCTGGCGTTCCCCGAAGGCGGCACACAGCCGTTCGTGGCCTCGGCCTTCTACCCCGCGCTGGCCGGAGTGCTCGTGATCGGCGCGCTGATCGAACGCGGCCGATCGGAGATCGCCCAGCGCGTGCTGCGGGTCGGCGCGCTGCTGTACGCGCTCGTGCTCACCGGCTCCTACCTGGTGCCGACGGCGGTGGGGGGAAACGCCGACCGGCTGGGGGCGCTGGTGGCGGGACCGGTCGCCGCGTGCGTGCTGGCCGGCGCCTCGCGCGGGCGCCGGCGCATCCTGATCGTGCTCGCGCCGTTCCTGCTCTACTGGCAGGCCAACGCGCCGGTGGCCGACTTCGCGGCCGCCGCCTCGGACCCGTCCGTCGCCGCCTCCTACTACGCCCCCCTGCTCGGCGAGCTGCGCGCCCTCGGGGTCGGCTACGGCGCGCGCCCGGCGCGCATCGAGGTGGTCGCGACCGCCGACCACTGGGAGGCGCGATTCCTCGCCGCCCACGTGATGATCGCCCGCGGCTGGGAGCGCCAGCTCGACGTCCACCGCGACGGCCTGTTCTACGACGAATCCACCGCGCTGACCGCCGCGCGCTACGAGGCATGGCTCTCCCAGAACGCGATCTCCTACGTCGCGCTCCCGGACGCCCCGCTCGACTACTCGGCGCTTGCCGAGGCGCGCCTGCTGCGCGGCGGCGATGCCGGCGCAGGAGGCGCGGCAGGGCGCCCGCCGTCATACCTGCGCGAAATCTGGCACTCGGCGCACTGGCGCCTGTTCGCCGTGCTCGGCGCCCGCCCGCTCGCCAGCCCGCCGGGCGTCCTGACCGGATTGGGCACCGACTCGTTGACCCTGTACGCGCCACGCCCCGGTGCGTACACCGTGCGTGTGCATTTCACCCCCTACTGGGCGCTGGCGAGTGGGAGCGGATGCGTGAGCCGCGCCCCGGGCGACTGGACCGAGGTGCAGGCGCGCCGTGCCGGCAGCCTGCACGTGGTGATCCGCTTCTCGCTGGCGCGCGTGTTCAGCCACGGCGCTCGATGCGAGTGAGCATCGTCTAGGCTTTCTCGGGATGGTCGCCCGCGCTCGTCTCCTGCAGGCGCGCGTCCTGCCGCACGGATGGCTGGACGCGCTGCGGCAGGTATCCCTGTTCGGCGCCGCCTACCTCGCCTACGGACTCGTGCGTGGACTGGTCGAGGGAGACGCCAACGCCGCCTTCGCCCACGCGCGCGATCTGATCACGCTGGAGCGCGATCTGCACGTGTTCGTCGAGCCGTCGATCCAGGCGTGGGCCTCCGGCAGCCACTTCGTGATGGTCCTCTCCAGCTGGCTGTACGTGAACGCGCAGACCACCGTGACAGTTGCGGCGCTCGTGTACCTGTACCTGCGCCACAACCGCAACTTCTACTTCGTGCGCAACATGTTCATGGTCGCGATGGCGATCGCGCTCGTGGGCTACGCGGTCTTCCCGACCGCGCCGCCGCGCTTCATGCCCGAGTGGGGCTTCATCGACAGCGTCGCGGACTTCACCGGCGTCCATGTCGACGCGCACTCGGCGTCGCTGAACGCGCTCACCAACCTGTACGCCGCCGTGCCCTCGATGCACGTCGCGTTCGCCCTGATGATCGGCTGGCCGCTCGCGCGCCTGGTGCGCTGGCGGATCGTGAGCGTGCTGTGGCTGCTGTACCCCTTCCTGATGGCCTTCGTGATCGTGGTGACCGCCAACCACTTCATCGTCGACGCGGTCCTCGGCGCGCTCACCGCCGGCGTTTCCGCCTACGCCGCGGTCTGGCTCGCACGCGCGCGGCCGCAGGCCTGGCGCTTCTCGACCGTCTCCCCCGCCCCGCTGACCGGGTAGGCTCTCGAGCGCGAATGGCACCGCCCAGGCAACACGCCCCCTCGCGTCGCACCCGGCGCGCCTTCAACCGCTCGGCTGCGCGCCGCGCGCGCGCCCCGATCGGGGCCGGCGAACGGCGCGAGCTGGTGCGCAACCGGCTGATCGAGTCGCGCCTGACCCCCAACGCGATCTCCCTGACAGGCTTCGTGCTGAACGTGCTCGCCGCGGGGCTCGTGTGGGAGCGGCTGTTCTTCCTCGGCGGGGTCGCGTTCGTCGTCGGCTCGATCATGGACACGCTCGACGGGCGCTACTCGCGCATGTCCGGCAAGGGCACGCCGTTCGGAGCGTTCCTGGACTCGACGCTCGACCGCATCGAGGAGGGGATCGTGCTGACGGCCGTGGCCGGGTACTTCGCGCTGCACGACAACCGTGTCGCGGCCGCCGCGGTGGTGGTCGCGGTGCTGGCGTCGCTGATGGTCAGCTACACGCGCGCCCGCGCCGAGGCGCTGGGCGTGGAGTGCAAGGTGGGCATCGCCACGCGGCCGGTGCGCGTCGTGATCCTCTCGATCGGCCTGATCTTCGCCCGAGGCGCCTCGCTCGGAAACTTCGAGCTGCTGCAGCCGGCCGTGTACGTGCTGGCGGCGCTCAGCGTGATCACCGTCGCGCAGCGCATCTGGCACGTCCGCCGCGAGCTGTCGGTGTGACCTTGCACGCCCGGCGGAGTAGTCTCCTCCCGTGATCAAGCAGCACACCGACGGCCGCGCCCGGACCGGCGCCGCCGCCTCCCACAACGGTGCCGGGCGCTACCAGGCCGAGAAGGTACGGGTCGCGATCGTCGGCGTCGGCAACTGCGCCTCGGCGTTCGTGCAGGGCGTCCACTACTACCGCGACGCCGACCCCCATCAGCGCGTCCCCGGCCTGATGCACGTCGACCTCGGCGGCTACCACGTGCGCGACATCGAGTTCACCGCCGCCTTCGACATCGACGCCGCCAAGGTCGGCAAGGACCTCGGCCAGGCGATCTGGGCGGGGCAGAACAACACGATCAAGTTCGCCAAGGTGCCCAAGCATCTGGACGTGCCGGTCTACCGCGGCATGACCCACGACGGACTGGGCAAGTACCTCAAGGAGAAGATCACCAAGGCCCCGGGCGAGACCGCAGACATCGTGAGGATCCTCAGGGACACCCACACCGACGTGGTCGTCTCCTACCTGCCGGTCGGCTCCGAGCAGGCGACCAAGTGGTACGTCGAGCAGGTGCTGGACGCGGGCTGCGGCATGGTCAACTGCATCCCGGTGTTCATTGCCCGCGAGGACTACTGGGACAGGCGCTTCAAAAAGGCGGGGCTGCCGATCGTCGGCGACGACATCAAGTCCCAGGTCGGGGCGACGATCGTGCACCGCACGCTGGCGCGCCTGTTCGCCGAGCGCGGCGTGGAGATCGAGCGCACCTCGCAGCTGAACGTGGGCGGCAACATGGACTTCTACAACATGCTCGAGCGCGAGCGGCTGGAGTCCAAGAAGATCTCCAAGACCAACGCGGTCACCTCGATCATGGACCACGAGCTGCCGGCGAGCGACATCCACGTCGGCCCGTCCGACTACGTGCCGTGGCTGACCGACCGCAAGTGGGCGCACATCCGCATCGAGGGACAGGCGTTCGGAGACGTGCCGCTGAACCTGGAGCTGAAGCTCGAGGTGTGGGACTCGCCCAACTCGGCCGGCATCGTGATCGACGCCGTGCGCTGCTGCAAGCTGGCACTCAACCACGGCCTCGGCGGGCAGCTGGACGGGCCCTCTTCCTATCTGATGAAGTCGCCCCACAACCAGCGTCCGGACGAGCAGGCGCGCACGGACACCGAGGCCTTCATCGCCAGATACGCCGGACGGCCCGGCACACCCCGTGGCGGGGCGCACCCTGACGGGCACAGGCAGGCGGGCGGGAAGGGCGGCGCCCAGGCGGCGAGGCCGGCGAACGCCGCTCCCCGGGCCACGAGCGCCGCGAAAGCGCGGGCGACCAAAGCGCCAGCCGCGAAATAGCCGGCCGGCAGGAATAGATGCCCGCCCGCCCGCAGACGGGATAATCGTGGAGCCGATGGCCGCTTCGTTCTCCATAGCCCACGTCACGCCGTATCCGTGGGAGGCGGAGGACAACGAGGTCAACGCCCACGTGGAGCGCGTCGCGGCAGAGCTCTCGCGACGCGGCCACCGCGTGCTGGTGCTCGCCCCGTCGCGCTCGCAGGAGCGGGTGCGCGCCTCGCGCAAGGAGCTGCGCGCCGCGCGAGACGATCCCCAATCTTGCTCGACGGAACCGATCGAGGCGAACCCCGAGTGATCGCGGTGGGGGAGGTGCTCGATTTTCGGGGGCCGGGGCGGGCCGGCGATACCCGCCGGCGACCCACGGCGCTGCCGATCGACGTGGCGCGGACGGTCGAGGAACTGCTGAGCACCGTGCTGCTCGACTTCGTCCACGTGCACGAGCCGTTCGCCCCGAGCACCTCCAACGCCGCTCTGCGCCACTCGCGCGCGCTCAACGTGGGCTCCTTCCACTCCTCCACCGAGCGTCTGCTCTCGACGCTCGTGGCCCGCCGCTTCGTGGAGAGCTTCTTCGGCCGCCTGGACGCGCGCACCGCAAGCCTGCCGGCGACCGCCGAGCTCATGAGCCACCACTTCCCGGGCGACTACCGCCTGGTGGCAGATGGAGAGCACGCCGCGACGGAGCTCGAGGAGATCTACCGCGGCCTGGCCGCGCGACGGCACTCCGCTGACGGGGACCCGGCGCTGGCGCGGCGGCTGGCCGAGCGACCGCTGATCGAGGTCGACCTGCACATGCATACAGACCACTCCTACGACTGCGCCACGCCCGTGGAGGTGCTGCTGGCGAGCGCCCGCGAGCAGGGGCTGGGGGCGATCGCGGTGACCGACCACAACGAGGTCTCCGGCGCGCTGGAGGCCCAGGCGCAGGCGGCGCGCACTGGCTGGCACACCCTGACGCGACCCCCGGCACGGCAGCCCGTGAAGGTGATCGTCGGCGAGGAGGTCAAGACGGCCGGCGAGGGCGAGGTGATCGGGCTGTTCATCAAGGAGAAGATCCCCCGCGGGCTGAGCCTGAAGGACACCGTCGCCGAGATCAAGCGCCAGGGCGGCCTCGTGTACGTGCCCCACCCCTTCGACCGCATGCACTCGGTGCCCGACTACGAGCACCTGCTGAAGATCCTCGACGACGTCGACGCGATCGAGGTGTTCAACCCGCGCGTGGCGATCGGCGCATTCAACGAAGAGGCCGTTCGCTTCGCCGCCAAGTACCGGATCCCGGCGGGGGCCGGCTCGGACTCGCACGTCGCCCAGGGCCTCGGCTCGGTGCGGATACGGATGCGCGACTTCGACGGGCCGGCGGAGTTCCTGCAGTCGCTGCTCGACGCCGAGATCCTCACGCGCCCCTCCTCCCTGCTGTACGTGCAGGCGCTGAAGTTCCTGCAGACGCGGGCCACGCCCCGATCGGCGCGCCGGGCGAGCAAGGCGCGGCGCCTGAAGCGGCTGAACCGGGCACACGGCAGCGGCGGGCGGAGGTAAGGACGCCCAGCCCCCCGGCGCAAGTACTGATGCACCGTCAAGGACAAGACGACGCCTCGTCAAATCCCTCGGGGTCGATGCCCGTGACCGATGACGAGATCCGCGAGAAGTATCTCGAGCGCGCCATCCGCGAGCTGAACACCCTCACGCGCGAGCTGCAGGCATGCCCGCACTGTCCGCGCGGGAACCTCATGCCGGTGCTCGGGTCCGGGCATCCGCAGGCGGACATCATGCTGCTCAAGCACTCGCGCTCTGCCCTCCGAGATCGAGGAGGGCGTGGCCTTCTACGGGCGCGCGGGCGGCGCGCTGATGAAGTCGCTCAAGCGGCTGTCGATCGATCCGCTCGCCGTCTACGGCACTCTGTGCGTGAAGTGCCCGTTGAGCGACGCCTCGCTGGCCGACTTCGCGTGCGTCTCGCGAGTGGTCGAGGAGATCGCGATCGTGCAGCCGAAGATCGTGGTCGTGATGGGCGCCGACGCGCTGGGCGCGCTGGGCGACATGGACATCCCGCTGGCGCGCCCTCTGCACGACACGGTGGGAGAGGTCCAGCAGCTGACTCCTATGATCGACGCGCTGTACGTGCCCAGCATCGACGACTCGCTCGACGAGCAGGACGCCAAGCGCGCGTTCTGGGCGGCCTTCCGCGTGCTGGGCGACTGGTACTCGGCGCAACCGCCGTACTGAACCAGGCCCCGCAGACCCGAGCTTTAGGGCGACCCGGGAGGCCGGAGAATGAGCCGTAGCCTCCCGGGGGTCGCCCTCTACCCGGATGACCTGTCGGTCGTCCGGTGTTCGCTATCGACCGTCCGGCGCGGGCGCTTGAGACCGGGCTTGCCCTGTCACACCGTGAGCACGATCTTGCCGAGCTTGCCGCCGGCGGCGAAGCGCTCGTAAGCGGCCGCGGCCTCGCCCAGGGGGAAGGTCTCGGCGATCGGCACGCGCAGCGCTCCGGAGTCGAACAGCGGCAGTGCCTCGTGCTCGAGGCGCCGGGCGGCGAGGGCCTTCTCCTCCAGGGGACGCGCGCGCAGGGTGGACCCGTGGATGCGGGCGCGCTTGCCCATCAACGCCAGCAGGTTCAGCTCGCCACTGGCGCCGGCTGAGACGCCGATCACCGCTATGCGCCCCCCGGTCGCCAGCGCCCGCAGGTTCTCGGGCAGGTTGGGGGCGCCCACCAGCTCGAGGATCACGTCGAACGGCCCGCGATCGGAGAAGCCCTCCGGCGGGATCGCCTCGGCGCCCAGCTCCGCGACCTGATCGCGCAGCGCCTCGCTGCGCACCGTCGCGGTCGCGCGCGCGCCGGCCGCCCGCGCGAGCTGGATCGCCGCGGTGCCCACGCCGCCGGCGCCGCCGTGCACGAGCAGGTGCTCGCCCGAGCGCAGCCCGGCCTGGGTGAAGAGGGCGTCGTGCGCCGTCGTGAACACCTCCGGCAACCCACCGGCCGCGGGCCAGTCGAGCGCGTCGGGCACGGGCATCAGCTGGCGCTCGTGGACCGTCGCCAGCTCCGCCTGGCCGCCGCCGCCGACGATCGCCATCACGCGCTCGCCCAACGAGAAGCGCTCGGCCCCCGCCCCGAGGGCGGCCACCTCGCCGGCGAGCTCCAGGCCGGGGATGTCCGGTGGCGAGCCGGGCGGCGCTGGATACAGGCCGCGCCGCTGCATCATGTCGGCCCCGTTCAACCCCGCCGCACGAACCTGGACGAGCACCTCTCCCGCGCCCGGCAGGGGATCGGCGTGCTCCTCGATCACGATCTCGGTCTCGCGGATGGCGACTGCGCGCACGAGCGAAGCCTACCCTCGACCTCCCACGGCCTACTCGCTGGCCAGCGCGCCCAGTATGTCCAGGTGCGCGGCGCGCCGTGCGGGGAGCTGTGCGGCCAGCAGGCCGGCGAGCGCGGCGACGATCAGCAGCTGTTCCAGCGTCTTGTGCGCGACGCTATCGCGCGCGCAATGGGTCGCTATGCGCCGCGCTTCATGACGCTCCGCCGAGCGCGGAACGACATGATTGACGCGAGCGACGCCGCGGAACATATGGAGAACACGGAAGCGACTGATCCGATCGAGCCGATCGAGAGCGCCGACCCGACGGAGCCGATCGACAACACCGAGCCACGCGAGCCGATCGACAGAAGCGAGTTCTCCGACCAGAGCGACCACTTCGAGGTTTCAGACGCTTGCATGCCGTCAGTATGGCTGGCTACGGGCCCTCGAGCCCGAAACACTCGTGCTGCTCGGCAGCCGAACCCAGGGCCACCTCGCGCAAGCGGCCCATTTCCTCGCAGAGACCTCACCGCGTGCGGACCTAGTCGTGCTCCCAGGGCTGGACCACAGCGGACCAGATGAGCGCCGGGCGAGACGACTCCTATCACGCGCGAGCGACACTCTCGCTCGCGGCAGTTCGCCGGCCGACGCCGTCGGCGCCCGCCGCGGAACAATACGGTCGCGGATGCACTTCGTCTTGGCGCTCACGCATCAGACGGGTCCCGTGGCGACTCAGCCGGCGCTCGACGTTACCGCGTCGGCGCCGGTCGCTTGCCAGTAGTCAGCAGGCGGATGACGCTGATGAGGCCGACCGCGATCAGCCCGATCGACACGATGGCGAGCCTTTTCTCGGCCGCGGGCTTGAGCTTCTTCGGCGGCGGATAGCTGACCCGGGCGATGGTGGCCGATGTCCATCCGCTCCACCACCCGCCGCACGCCAGCCGAAGCGTGTTCCGGGTCTGAGAATCGAGCCGGCGCTCCGCGACGACGAGGATAGCGGCCCACACGGTGGCGCAGCAGATGCTATACCCCGTATACGTATTGAGCCGCGGGCCGATTCGTGTGGTCCTTGATTGCAGCATCTGATGGTCCGATCCTCGCACACTATGAGCGCCTCGCAGTAGGGGTTCTCCAGGCGCGCGATCAGCGTAGCGGCCGCGAGCGGTTCAGGTTCCTTTCACATTTACCCGTCAGCATGCAACGCATGCGTCTGCTGGTCGTCGACGACGACCCCTCCGTGCGCGAAGCGCTCGCGCTGGTGCTCGACCTCAACGGCTTCGACGTCTCGACAGCCAACGACGGCCGCGAGGCGATTCGCGCGCTCTCGGTTGACGCGCCCGACGCCGTGATCCTCGACGTGCTGATGCCCGGCCTCGACGGCCTGGAGGTGTGCCGGCGGATGCGCGCCACCGGCAATCGCACGCCGGTGCTGATGCTGACCGCCCGCTCCGAGGTCCAGCGAGCGCGTCGCCGGCCTCGAGGCCGGTGCCGACGACTACCTGGCCAAGCCGTTCGCGCGCGAGGAGCTGATCGCGCGCCTGCGCGCTCTGTTGCGTCGCACCGGCTGGGAGGGAGCCGAGCAGGCGTTGCGCTTCGAGCACCTGGAGCTCGACCCGGTCGCGCACGAGGCGCGCCGCAACGGGCGCGTGCTCGAGCTGACGCGCACCGAGTTCCTGCTCCTGGAACTACTGATGCGCCATCCGCGTCAGGTGCTCACGCGCGCGACGATCTTCGATCGTGTGTGGGGTTATGACTTCGGGCCGGCGTCGAACTCGCTGGAGGTCTACATTGGCTATCTGCGTCGTAAGACCGAGGCGGCTGGGGAGTCGCGCGTGGTGCACACGGTGCGCGGGGTTGGTTACGTGCTGAGATCGGCGGAGCGCGCGGCGGCGCAACGATGAGCTTCCGGCGGCGCATGGTGCTGTTGGCTGCCGGGGCGGTTGCCGCGGCGGTCGTGATCGCGTCGGTCGTCGTGTATGTCGTGACCGGCGATGAGCTGCGCTCCGGCATCGACAACAGCCTGCGCGCGAAGGTCACGCCCGGTCTGCCCCAATCGGTCCAGATCCTGGCCAAGGTGAGCCCGGCAGAAATGGCCAGGCTGAAGCGGGAAGGCCGGCTCACGGCGACCGCGTCCGCAGCGGTGGGCCAGGAGGAAGCGCGACCGAGCCCGACGGGCGCGGGCAAGTCCGTGGTGTCGGAAACCGTCACGCTCGAAGGCGACAATGTCGTGGCCCGCTCGCGGTCCGTTACCGGGCATGCGCCGCGCGAAGGCGGGGTCGGCGGCGGGGGAAAGGGTCGCCCGGTTGGTGGTCCCCACGCCAGGGCTCGGCGGCGCCGCGGGCTATGCGCAGCTCTCGCGCGCGAATGGCCAGGTCCTGCGCTCGGAAGAAAAGGGCGTCTTGATACCGATGACGGCGGCGACGCGGGCCGTGGCCGAGGGCAAGCGAGACGCGTTCTTCCGCGACCAGACGATCGCCGGCACGCCGGTGCGGGTGCTGGCGGTGCCGGCCGCGGGGGGCGGAGTTCTGCAGGTCGCCCTGCCCCTGACCGACGTTGACAGCACGCTCAGCCACCTGAAGCTGGTGCTGGCGCTCGTGTGCCTCGGCGGGATCGCGCTGGCGACGGCGCTTGGGCTCCTCGTCTCGCGCGCCGCCCTGGTGCCGGTGCGGCGCCTGATGGGCGCCACCGAACGCGTCGCCAGGACACAGGACCTGGGCCACCGCATCGAAGCCGGTGAGGAGGACGAGCTCGGCGGTTGGCCGCGAGCTTCAACACGATGCTGGCTGCGCTTGAGCGCTCGCGGCTGGCGCAGCGCCAGCTCGTCTCCGACGCCTCGCACGAGCTGCGTACACCGCTGACCAGCGCGCAGGCGAACCTCGACGCGCTGGCGATGGGCGAGCGGCTGCCCGCGCGCGAGCGCGCCCGTGTCATAGCCGCTGCGCAGGCGCAGCTGCAGGAGCTGACCGTGCTCGTTGGGGATCTGGTCGACCTGTCCAAGACCGAGGTCGAGGAGATCGAGGTCGAGGACGTGCGTCTCGATCTAGCCGTCGCCGGGGCGCTCGAGCGCGCACGGCTGCACGCGCCCGCGTGCCAGTTCGTCCTCGACGCCGAGCCCTGCCTGGTGCGCGCCGCGCCCGCGCGCCTGGATCGCGCGATCTCAAACCTACTCGACAACGCGTGCAAATGGAACCCTCCAGCGGCCGGTCCGATTGAGGTGCGCGTGCGCGAGGGACGCCTTGAAGTGCGCGACCACGGTCCCGGGATCGCCGCCGAGGACCTGCCCCGTGTGTTCGACCGCTTCTATCGCTCTCCCGAGGCGCGTGGGCGTCCCGGCTCGGGTCTCGGGCTGGCGATCGTCAGGCAGACCGCCGAGGCTCACGGTGGCTCGGTGCACGCAGCCAACGACCCCAGCGGCGGCGCGCGGCTGACGCTCGAGCTGCCGCCGCTTGAGATGAGCGACGCCGAGCTTGGCGCAGCCAAGCGCGATGCTCCCCCAGCTTCCGGGGCCGTTCAGGAGGCTCCTCGGCTGCTCTAAGGAGATTCTCAGGTTGGGCCGGTTTGATGTGCGTGCCGCCGCGAGCGATCGGAGATCGCGCGGCGGCACCATCGATCAGCGATCGACCCGTAAAGGAGCCCCGTGTCCCGTCGCCCTCCGCTCGTCCTGCTCACCGTCCTGTGTGTGGCATCGGCGAGCCTTCTCCTGGCCGCCTGCGGCGGCTCCTCGAGTCCCGGCGTCGCCCACATCGGCACCACGAGCGCCTCCAGCGCTTCGAGCGGGTCGGGCGGCGGCACGCCGGAATCGAAGGAAACGGGCGCCCCCAACCAGCAGGAGATGGTCAAGTTCGCGCAGTGCATGCGCACGCACGGGGAACCCGAATTCCCCGAACCGGTCGAAGGCGGCATACACGTCGAAAGCCACAACGGCCACGGCCCGAATCCAGAATCGCCCCAGTTCCGGGCGGCCGAAAAGGCGTGCAGCAAGTACGCGCCGTCGAAGGTCGCCGCGAGCCCGGCGCAGCTGAAGGCCCACGAGGAACAGGCGCTGAAGTTCTCGGCGTGCATGCGCTCCCACGGCGTCCCCAACTTCCCCGACCCGAACTTCTCCGGCGGCGGCGCCAGGGTGACCTTGAGGGTCAGCAAGTCGAGCGGAATCGAACCCAACTCGCCGCAGTTCCAGGCGGCGCAGAAAGCGTGCCAGTCGGACTTGCCGTTCAAGGGTAAGGGAGCGCTGCGCGCGGGCTCCGGGCCCAGTCAATCCTCCTCCGGTGCCGTGGTCGCTCCGTGAGCGCGCGGCCACGCCGCGTCCGCTGGGCAGCCCTCGCCACCATCGTCGTGATCGTGATCGCCGTGCTGCTGATCGTGTTCGAACCGTTTCACACGTCCGGCAAGGCGAGCGCTGGCGTGGCCGACAACGCCACGCCGACGAGCGTAACGACGGTGAAACGCCAGTCGCTGTCCTCGCAGACGCAGGTCGACGGGACGCTCGGCTACGCGGGCTCCTCGAAAATCCTGGTGCCGTCAGGGAACGCCCCCGCGGCCGTGCAGCAGTCAGAACAGCAGGTGGCGAGTGGCGAAGCACAGGTGGCCTCGGCGCAGCGTTCGCTGGCGAGCGACAGCGCGGCGCTCCAGCTCGCCCAGAGCCAGCTGGAGGCGGCGCGGGCCAAGGAGGCGGTGGACTGTGCCGGCGAAGGCGCCGCCGAAGCCGGCTCCTCCTCGGCCGGCGGCGGCTCGGGCACGTGCCCGAGCGACAGGCAGACGGTGACGAGCGACGAACAGAGCGTGACCGGCGCCGAAGCGAAGGTCACGGCCGACCGCACGCAGCTCGCCTCCGCGCAGAGCTCGCTGGCGCATGCCCAATCGGCGATCGCCACGACCCGCTCGTCGGCGGTGAGCCACGCGCAGGGCGCGGTCTACACCTCGCTGCCGTCCGTCGGCCAGGTGATCGCACGCAACCACAGCCTGTATGCGATCGGCGGAGCGCCCGCGATCCTGCTGTACGGGCCGACGCTAGCCACGCGGGCGTTCTTCGCGGGCATGTCCGCGGGCCCGGACGTGGCCGAGCTAAACGCCAACCTGGAAGCGCTAGGTTACGGCTCCGGGCTCGCCGGCGACGAATTCACCGCCGCCACCGTTGCGGCGATCCGCGCCTTCCAGGCCGCGCACGGGCTGGCGCAGACGGGCGAGCTGGCGCTCGGCTCGGTCGTGTTCGAGTCAGGAGCGGTGCGGGTGACGAGCGTGACCCCGACGGTCGGCATGGGCGTCACCCCGGGACCCGCGCTGGCTGTGCAGCTCGACCGCGCGGCAGGTGGCCGTGAAGCTCGACGCCACCGAGCAGGCGGACGTGAAGAAGGGCGATCGCGTGGTGATCACACTGCCGGACAGCCAGACCACCCCGGGCACGGTGTCGTATGTCGCGAGCGTCGCGGTGGCGCCTGCCAGCCAGAACGGTGAAGAAAGCACGCCGACGATCGAAGTCGACATCACCCCGAGCGAACCGCAGGCCACCGGCCATCTCGAAGCGGCGCCGGTGCAGGTCTCGATCACGACCGCGAGCGTCGAAGACACGCTGGTGGTGCCCGTGACGGCGCTACTCGCCCTCGCCGGCGGCGGCTATGCCGTGGAGGAGGTCCAGCCGAACGGGGCGCACCGTCTGCTCGCCGTCACGGTGGGACTGTTCGACGACGAAGTGGGCGACGTGCAGGTCAGCGGCCCGGAACTGGCGGCCGGCCAGAGCGTGGTGGTGCCGAGCTCATGAGCGACGCGACGCCCGTGTTGGAGCTGCGCGAGGTGAGCAAGCGTTACGGCGGCGAGCCGCCGGTGTACGCGCTGCGTGACGTGAGCTTCGAGGTGTGGGAGGGCGAACTGGTCGCGATCGTCGGCCCCTCCGGCTCGGGCAAGTCGACGCTGCTGCACGTGATTGGCACGCTCGAGCACCCGAGCTCCGGCGTGGTGTCGATAACGGGCGTAGATGTGGCGAGCCTGTCCGACCGCGAGCTCGCCGCGCTGCGCGCGTCGCGCATCGGCTTCGTCTTCCAGCAGTTCTTCCTCGCCGAGCACTCGACAGCGCTCGAGAACGTCGCCGACGGGCTGCTGTACGCCGGCGCGGCGGTGGCCGAGCGCCGCGAGCTGGCGGCGCAGACGCTCGCGCGGGTCGGCCTCGCCGAGCGCGCGAGCTTCCGCCCGAGCCAGCTCTCGGGCGGCGAGCGCCAGCGCGTGGCGATCGCCAGGGCGCTGGTGGGCGCTCCGGCGATCGTGCTCGCCGACGAGCCCACCGGCAACCTCGACAGCGTCTCCGGCGCGGCGCTCATCGAGCTGCTGGAGGAACTGCACACGCAGGGCGCGACGATTCTCGTGATCACGCACGACAACGCGGTGGCCGCGCGGCTGCCGCGCCAGGTGCAGATGCTCGACGGGCAGATCGTCGCCGACACCTCGCAGGGTGTCCTCGAGGGGGCGGGCCTATGAGCTGGCCGAGGCGACGAATGGGGGCGCTAGCGATTCTGGCGGTGGCCGGCGCGCTCGGCGCGGCCGCGAGCACGCTCGCCGGAGGGGCGGCCGCGGCCAGCGGAGAACCCGGCGGCTCTGGCGCGAACTGCCCTGCCACCACCTCCCCGAACGCGATGACACTCGTGGGCGGTACACCCCAGACCGCAACCCTGGACAGCGCCTACGCGTCGGGACTCCAGGTCGCCCTCACGAACACCGACGGGTGTGCGGTGACGAGCGGCGCCGCCGGCGTGGCAGTGACGTTCACGGCGCCCTCCAGCGGCGCGAGCGGCGTGTTCTCCGCCAGCGCCACGAACACGGTCACCGTAGGCGCCGACAGCAGCGGCGCGGTCGCTGCGCCGACATTCACCGCCAACGGGATCGCGGGCAGCTACACGGTCAGCGCCTCCTCGGCGTACGGGACAGTGACGTTCGCGCTGACCAACACGGCCGCGGGGACGCCGGCGCGGCTGGTGGCGGTCTTGCCGCTGAAGCAGATGGCCACCGTCACCCACGGCTACCGCCGGGCACTCGCGGTGCAGGTGCTCGACGGCGACGGCAATCCGGTGCCGGGCGCGAGCGTCACCTTCACGCTCACCGCATCCACCGCCACGAGCGCGTGCGGGACGAACTCCGGCTCGAGCGGCGCGGGGTCGGGCGCCGACGCGAGCTTCGTCGACGGCGCGAGCGAGGCGAGCGCGACAAGCAACGCCGACGGCGTCGCAACCTCGCCGGCCCTGACCGCCAACGACGAGGCGGGGACGTTCACCGCGAGCGCCTCGCCGGGGAGCTCGGGCAGCGAACCGCACAGCGGCGGAGGTGGCTCCGGCAGCGTCACGCCGGCCCTCTTTACCCTCACCAACCTCGCGGGGGCACCGGCCAAGCTCGCTCCCGGAGTCGGTGAGACGCAGTCCACACGCGCGGGCGCCCGCTTCCCGGTCAGCCTCGCGGTCACGGTCACCGACGCCCTGGGCAACCGCGTGCCGGGCGCGCTCGTGTCCTTCGCCGCGCCCGCCGCGGGCGCCAGCGGACGCTTCACCGTGCGGGTCGCGTCGCGTTCGCGCCGGCGAGGGCGCACGCGCCAGACGCGCGTGGCTAGCGTGAGGACGAACGCGTGCGGGATCGCGCTCGCGCCGGCGCTCACCGCCAACGCCCAGCCGGGGGGTTACGTCGTCAAGGCGAGCGCCGGACACGCGCGTGCCGCGGCCTTCGCGCTCGTCAACGAAGCCCCCCGATAGCGCGGCCATGAGCGCGACCGTCGATCCCGTCGAGTCCGTCGCCGACAAGCTGGTCCCCGCCAGGCTGCACCCCGGCGACCTCGCCCGGGTCGCGAGCGTGGGGCTACGTACGCGGCACGCGCGGGCGGCGCTGTCGGCACTCGGAATCGCGATCGGCGTCGCGGCGATCGTCGCGGTGCTCGGCCTGTCCTCCTCCTCCCAGGCCGGGCTGCTCGCCGAAATCGACCGGCTCGGCACGAACCTGCTGATCGTCACCAACGGCCAGAGCTTGGCCGGCAAGACCGCCGAGCTGCCGCTGGCGGCGCCGGCGATGATCGCCCGCATCTACCCGGTCGAACACGTCGCCGAGACGGGCAAGGTGAGCGGCGCGGTGTACCGCTCGCCGCTGATCCCGAGCGTCGACACCAACGCCCTCGAAATCAGGGCGGCCAGCCTCAACCTGCTGCGGGCGCTGAACATCACGATGGTGCAGGGGAGCTACCTGAACGCCGCCACCGCGACCGAGCCGGTGGCGGTGCTCGGCCCCGCGGCCGCCCAGCGCCTGGGCATCGACCGGATCTACCCCGGCGAGCGCATCTGGCTCGCGGGCCAGTGGTTCTACCCGGTCGGCATCCTCGGCTCCTCGACGCTGACGCCGGAACTGGAAGGCGACGTGCTCGTCGGCTTCCCCGCAGCCAAGCGATATCTCGGCTTCGACGGGCACCCGAACACGGTCTACGTGCGCGCCCAGAACAGCCAGGTGGCGGCCGTACAGTCCGTGCTCGCCAACACCGCCGACCCGGAAGCCCCCAACGAAGTCGACGTCAGCCTCCCCTCGGCCACGCTCACGGCGCGCGCCGACGCTCAAGGCGCCTTCAACGGTCTCTTCCTCGGACTCGGCGCCGTGGCCCTGCTGGTAGGCGCGGTCGGCGTGGCGAACATCATGGTCATCTCCGTGCTCGAACGCCGCTCGGAGATCGGGCTGCGCCGCGCGCTCGGCGCCACCAAAGGCCAGATCCGCCTGCAGTTCCTCTCCGAAGCGATCCTGCTGTCGCTCGCCGGCGGGGCGGTCGGCATCGCCACGGGCATAGTCGCGACCGCGATCTATGCGAGCACCAAGCACTGGGCGATCGTGATCCCCACGCTCGCGTGGGCCGGCGGGCTCGGCGCCGCGCTGCTCATCGGCGCGCTCGCCGGCCTATTCCCCGCCATACGAGCCGCCCGACTCTCACCCACCGAAGCGCTCAGGACCGTATGACCGACCCACTGGCGGCCAACGCCGGCAGGGCGGGGCCAGCGTGGATCATCAGTCAGGCCGAGGCTGCGACCGCGCGCACCTCGCTACGCACCACCGTGACCCCAGGCATCGGGCTGCTCCCAACGCTCAGGGACTGCGAAGCTGCCTGTGCGTTCTCCTCCGTGTCGTACACCGCCAACGATGTTCCCTTTCCGTCGTCGAGTGGTCTCAGCCAATATCCGGCTTGAAATCCAGGGGTCTGGCGGGCGCTAGGCACGATCTGCTCTTGCAGGGCCTTGAGCCCGAGCTGGGGATCTGGCTGCCCGCTCGTATCGACCTCGGTCAGGACTGCGTGCATCGGATGCCTCCCTCGGCGTCGTGGACGGACAGAAGCTACCGCAAGCGACTACCCCGACTCGCACTGCGACAGTCGAAGTCAGGACCGACACCCCGGTAGAGGACCGCTCGCGTGCTCAAGCGAGGCGCGCTCCTTCCCGCCGAGCTCGTGCCACTGGTAGAGCAGCAGCACTATCAGCCACACGATGGAAGGAGAACCCGATTGACCGTCTCTGCACTGCTCGATGCTGCTGGGCGGCGAAATAGCCACTGCAGGCGGAGCCACGGCCGCCGTGCCGGTGGGGGGCCCGGCGCGGCGGCGTGGCGGGTCAGCCTCCCACGATCGGCAGCACCGGCGTGCATGCTGGATGCTGAGGATGCGCGGGGTCGAGCGCGGTCAGCACGTCTGCGTCAGCGATGTGATCGTAGGGCATCGACAGGTGCTCCCCGAAGTCCAGCGCGCACTGCGACTGCAGCGTGATGTTCGTCACGTCCGGGCCCGACAGGAACGCGGATGTGTACGGTGTCACGACCTCGTCGTAGGTGGACTCGATCACCGTATAGCTCACGCCCGGCTGCGTTTCCCCGCCCGCGTTCAGGTTGGCGATGAACGCCGAGCCGCTGGCCTGTTCTTCGCACGCCTGGCACAGTCCGAAGAACGCGGTGGCGCCGGGGATGTGTTCCGCGAGCCTGAACAGCCCGTCCACCGTCGTACCGTGGTTGGACGGCGCCAGCCCCACCAGCGTGTGCACCTTCGCCGCGCCGCCGTCGAACTTCATGCAGTAGCGCGGCATCATGCCGCCCTGCGAGTGGCCCACTATGTCTACCTGGCTCGCCCCCGTCGCCGCCAGTACCTCGTTCACAAACGTCGACAGTTCGCCCGCGGAGGCAGGGATTTCGCCGGTCGCGTAGATGCCCAGCGCGCCGCTTCCGTTGCTCGAGCCGTAGTTCAGCGCGAACACGCAGTAGCCGTCGTTGACCAGCAGCGGCGACAGCGCCTGCCAGCTGGCCGACATGTCGATGAACGTGCCGTGCACGAGCACCACCGGCTGGGGGTGCGCCGCCGACGGCTTGCACGACCAGTTGTTCGCGCCCGGTGGCGATTCGCTGGTACTGAGGTGCGCGTAGCCGAGCAGACCGTTGTAGATCACGGGAAGCTTTGCCTGGGCGATGCTCGCGGCGAACGCGGCCGTCGCGAGCATCGCGGTGGTGAGGGCGAGGATTGCCTTGCGCATGGGGGGACGCTCCTATCCGCTCGGGTATGCGGGCCGTCAGCCCGCTCTATTCGGTGTACGTGAACTGAGTCTTGGGTGTTTCTCCGGTGGTGCCGTCCGGCGTCGACAGGGTGACCGACACCGTGCCCGTGCCCAGCGGCGCTTCGGCGACGATTTCGGTCGCCGATTTGACTTCCGGTTCAACTTCCTGGTCGCCGAACCTGACCCTCGTGGCCGCGTCCACGCCGCTGCCTTTCACGACCACGTCCGTGCCCGGCGCGCCTTTCGCCGGCTCCAGCAGCAGGCCTTCGATCAGCCCCGTGATCTTCGAGACCGCCGACACCGAGCCGCGCGAGTCGGTCGCGGTCACGACCGAGCGCAGCGTCAGGCCCAGGTCGAGCAGTTCCAGCGTGAATTTTGGTTCCGTCGCCGCTGTGAGGATGTTGGTGCATTCTTTTTCGTTGCCCAGGGCGCCGCACGTCTGCCACTGGTAGCTGTAAGTGACCTGTTTGGCCGGCGGGCCGCTCCATTCGCCCTTGCTGGTAGTCAGCACGTCACCGACCTTCAGGATCCCCGTGATCTTCGGGACTTCCGTGTTCACCGGCAGGATCGCGAGGACCGGCGTGCTCGCCGCGCTCGTTGCCGGCGTCGAGCCGCCCGAGTTCGTCGCCGTGACGACCACTCGGATCGTCTTGCCGAGCAGGCTTTCGACGAGGCTCAGCGTTTCAGTCGTAGCTTTGCTGATGCTTTCGCAGTCTTTGCCTTCGCCGTTGCACTTCTGCCACTGGTAGGCGTAGGCGATCGGCGTCGAGCCCGACCAGCTGCCCGTCGCCGCCGTGAGCGTCTGCCCGTCCTGCAGCAGCCCGCCGATGCTCGGCAGTTCGGTGTTGCCCGGCAACAGCGTTGCGATCACGCTCGTGGCGGCGCTCGTCGCGGACGTCGATCCGCCGGAGTTGCTCGCGGTCACGATCACCCTCACGGTGTCGCCGACGAGGCTCGAGACGAGGCCGAGCGTCGCACCGGTGGCGCCGCTCAGTTCTTCGCATTCTTTACCGGAGCCGTTGCACTGTTCCCACTGGTAGCTGTAGGCGATCGGCGTCGAGCCCGACCAGCTGCCCGTCGCCGCCGTGAGCGTCTGCCCGTCCTGCAGCAGCCCGCCGATGCTCGGCAGTTCGGTGTTGCCCGGCAACAGCGCTGCGATCACGCTCGTGGCGGCGCTCGTCGCGGACGTCGATCCGCCGGAGTTGCTCGCGGTCACGATCACCCTCACGGTGTCGCCGACGAGGCTCGAGACGAGGCCGAGCGTCGCACCGGTGGCGCCGCTCAGTTCTTCGCATTCTTTACCGGAGCCGTTGCACTGTTCCCACTGGTAGCTGTAGGCGATCGGCGTCGAGCCCGACCAGCTGCCCGTCGCCGCCGTGAGCGTCTGCCCGTCCTGCAGCAGCCCGCCGATGCTCGGCAGTTCGGTGTTGCCCGGCAACAGCGCTGCGATCACGCTCGTGGCGGCGCTCGTCGCGGACGTCGATCCGCCGGAGTTGCTCGCGGTCACGATCACCCTCACGGTGTCGCCGACGAGGCTCGAGACGAGGCCGAGCGTCGCACCGGTGGCGCCGCTCAGTTCTTCGCATTCTTTACCGGAGCCGTTGCACTGTTCCCACTGGTAGCTGTAGGAGATCGGTTCGGTGCCCGACCACACGCCGGCCACTACCGACAGCAGCTGACCATCCTGGAGGATGCCGCTGATGCTCGGCAGTTCGGTGTTGGCGGGCAGCAGCGCGCCGACTGCGCTCGTCTGCGGCGAGGTGGCCGACGCCCTGCCGACGCTGCCCGTGGCGGTGACGATGACCTCGATCGCGTCGCCCACGTCTAGCGGCCGGGCGGTGTAGGAGGATTCGGTGGCGTCTTCGATGTCGCTGCATTCTGCGGTTAGCAGCGAGCAGTGGACCCACTGGTAGGTATACGTGAATGGCCCCGTGCCGGCCCAGGTGCCGGTGCTGGCGGTGAGCGTCTGGCCGTCCACGGGCACGCCGGAGACAGTCGGCGCCTGCACGTTGACGGGCGGCCCGACGACTATTTTTTGCTCGGGAGGGAGGTGCTGCTGGCGCTGCCGACGCCGTTGGTGGCGGTGACCACCACGCGGAGCTGCTTGCCCACCTCGGAGGTGGTCGCGCGGTAGGTCGACCCGCTGGCGCCCGAGATCGCAGTGCAAACGGTCCGTTCGCACACGTTCCACTGGTAGCCGAGGGTGAGCGGCGGCGTGCCTCTCCACACGCCGGTGCTGGAGCTGAGGAGTTGGCCGTCGACGGCTGCGCCCGTGATCACCGGCGCTTTGTTGCGGGCCGGTTTGGAGGGGGCGATCACCGCCGTGTGCTTGGAGATGGCCGAGCTGCTGCCTTCGGAGTTCGTGGCGGTGACGACGGCGCGCAGCGTGTTGCCCACGTCGGCGTGCTGCAGTTTGTACTTGTGCGAGGTCGCGCCGGCGATGTTGGCGCATTCTTCGCCGGCTTCGTTGCACAGTTCCCACTGGTAGGAGTAGGTGAGCGGCAGCGTCCCTGCCCAGTGCCCGGCGGTGGCCGACAGCGCGGCTTCGTCGACGGCTTTGCCGCCGATCGCGGGGATCGCGCGGTTGGACGGCGGCCCCGTGGTGGCGGCGGAGGCGCTGGCGACGCCGGACAGGAGCACCGCGGCGAGCGTGAGCCCCAGCAATGCGCGGCGGCACGGGAATCCAGCTGATCGACGCCGTCCCCTGCACAGACCCGCGCCAAGCGAGCGTGCCCCCTGCTTGCTCCCTGCCTGCACCCCCATCACCCCTCTCGTCGTCCAGACCAGGATGGCCTCCACGGCCTGTGGCTCGAGCCGTCAACCCCTGGCGGCCGCGTCTGTCAAACCTCCTCACTACCCGGCGCAGCGCGTTTCCAAACATGTGCAGGCGCGCGCGCGCGCCAGCGCGGGCTAGCCGTGCCTGGCTTGCGGCGCGCGCGGCCGCTCGGCTGGTGTTCCGCCCTTCGCTTTATGTCAACGGGGTGTCGCTACCCGCGCTCCAGCAGCGCCACGCACTCGATGTGGTGAGTCTGGGGAAACATGTCCACGGGGCGGACCCTGCGCAGAGTCCACCCGGCGTCGAGGAGTTCGGCGGCGTTGGGGGCGAGCGTGGTGGGGTTGCAGGAGACGTACACGATGCGCCTGGGCGAGGCGTCGATGATGCGGTGCACGACCTTCTTGGACAGGCCGGCGCGGGGAGGGTCGACGACGACGACATCCGGGCGACCGGCCCGCTCGACGAGCTCGGGCAGGGCCGTGCGGGTGTCGCCGGCGAAGAAGTGGACGTTGGTGATCTCGTTGCGGCGCGCGCCGGCGATCGCGTCGGCGACGGCCTGCTCGACCAGCTCGATCCCCCACAGCTCACCCGCCCGTGGGGCCAGGGTGAGCGCGATCGTGCCGATCCCCGAGTACAGGTCGTACACGCGCTCCCAGCCCTCCAGCGCCGCGTACTCGGCGACCACGCCGTACAGCAGCTCGGCCATCTCGGTGTTCGTCTGGAAGAACGCCTCGGAGGAGATCAGCAGGTCGAGCTCCCCCAAGCGCTCGGGCAGCTCGCCCTCGCCCCAGACCAGCTCCGTCTCGCCACCGGCGGTGGTCTCGGCGAGCCTGTGCGAGCGCGTCCACAGCACGCCGCTGAGGCTCTCGCCGAGCTCCTGGCTGAGCGTCGCCGCGAGCGAGCCGGCGTCCAGCTCCCCCTCGGTGGTCACGATCCGGACCTGCAGCTTGCCCGTATGCCGGCCTTCGCGCACGACCAGGTTGCGCAGGCGCGCGCGCCCGTCTGGCGCCGGCCCCGTCCGCTCGCCGCGCCGCGACCGCGCTCCGCGCGCCGTCCGCTCGCCGCGCGCCGCCCCCGCGTCCACGTCCGTGTCCGTGCCGCGACCGCGCTCCCACGCGGTGAGTCCCTGCGCCCGGCACCAGCGCAGCGCGGCCAGGCGCGCGAGGTTGCCGCGCTCGGACGCCAGCAGGCAGTCCTCGATCGGCGCCACCCGGTTGCCGCCGGCGGGGACGTGGAAGCCGCACACCAGCTCGGGGCGGGCGGGATCGCCACCCTCGCCGAAGGAGTACTCGAGCTTGTTGCGGTAGCGCCACGGCTGCAGCGCCGGCACGATGTCCTGCAGCTCGAAGCCCTCGAGCCGGCCGATCCGCCGCAGCGCCTCGTCGACCTGCGCGCGCTTGATCTCCAGCTGGCGCTCGTAAGGGATGACCTGCCAGGGGACTCCGGGATGGTCTGCGACCGGCGGGATGCGCTCCGGGCTGGGCTCGAGCACCTCCACGGTGCGCGCGTGCGCGTAGCTGCGCTTGCGCTTGTGGACGACCGCACGAACGCGGTCGCCGGGTACGGCGCCAGCGACGAACACCACATAGCCGCCGTCGCCGAGCCGCGCCACGCCCTCGCCGCCGAACGCCAGCGACTCGACCTGCAGCTCAAGCTCGTCGCCCCGCTGCGGGCGCAGCACCGCTGCGGGCGCGTCGGTAACCAGCGGGGCGCCGGCGAGTGGGGGTGACGGCGTGTCGTTGTTCATCGTCGTGAGAAATGTGCGCGAGGGCATTCACGCATCGCCGGGGTTGTAACTACGAACGCGCACCTTCCATAAAAACTCATATACACACCCCGTCTCTTCAGGTTGAGGACGACGACGGCGACGGGGCCGGCGCCACCAGCAGCTCCAGCAGCGCCTTCTGGGCGTGCCGACGGTTCTCGGCCTGATCCCAGATGTGCTGGCGGGAGCCGTAGAGCACCTCGGCGGAGATCTCCTCGCCCGGATGGGCAGGCAGGTCGTGCATGGCGAAGGCGCCCGGCGCGGCCGCGTCCAGGAGCGCGTCGTCCACCCGGTAGCCGGCCAGCGCGCTGCGACGCTCCCGCGCGGTGCTCTCGTCGCCCATGCTCACCCACACGTCCGTGTACACCGCGCGCGCGCCCTGCACCGCGTCGTAGGGGTCGGCATGGCGCGTCACCGCACCCGACGCGCCGGCCGGCAGCGCGAGATCGTCCTCCAGCGCGTAGCCCGCCGGCGAGGCCACCGCCACGTGCATCCCGGCGAGCGCTCCCAGCAGCGCGAGCGAGCGCGCGACGTTGTTGCCGTCGCCGACGTACGCCACGCGCAGCCCTTCGAGCGGGCCGCATGCCTCGCGCAGGGTGAGCAGGTCGGCGAGCGCCTGACAGGGGTGATGGCGGGCGCTGAGCATGTTGACGATCGGGACCGTGCTGTATGCGGCCAGCTCCTCGAGGGTGGCATCCGGCCCGGTGCGCAACCCCACCGCGGCCACGTGCCTGGAGAGCACCAGCGCCGTGTCGCGCGGCGCCTCGCCGCGCGAGAGCTGGAGCTCGTCCGAGCGCAGCACCACCGCGTGGCCGCCCAGCTCGTGGATCCCCACCTCGAAGGACACGCGCGTGCGCGTCGAGGGCTTCTCGAAGATCAGGGCCACGCTGCCGCCGGCCAGAGCCCGGGAGGACAGCGGCGCGCGCTTAGCTCCAGCGCGCGGTCCAGCAGCGCGTCCAGCTCGGCCGCGCTCAGCTCCGCCCCGGTGAGGAAATGGCGTGGGGTCATCGAATCGGCCAGTGTAGGCGCTGGGCGAGGGACGACCGGTGACCGCGAGGGCCGTCGTGTGCGATCGTCCGGTTACACGAACTTGTCGAGAAAGGATCGCAACCGATGAAAACAGGCATCGCCGCCGTCATCGCCTGCTGCGCGCTGGTGCTCGCGGCCGGCTGTGGATCGTCGAGCAACTCGTCCGGCGGCTCGGCCACGACGGCCAGGACGGCGACGTCTGCGGGCGCGAAGGCCGCGACGACTTCCACCTCCCCGAGCGCGGGACTGAAGGTCGACACGACGCCCAAGTACGCCGCTCCCTCCCCGTCCGCGGCGGTGCAGAGCGGGCTCGTGCAGATCGCCTACCGCAACCTCGCGATCGACCCGGACACCGTTAGGGTGAAGCTCGGCAGCACGATCAGGTGGACCAACTACGACTCGGCGCAGGCGAATGTCACGAGCGAGGGCGGCCCGCTGACGTTCGCCTCCAAGAACTTCGGCGAAGGCGGCACGTTCGAACTGAAGGCCAGCAAGCCCGGGGTGATCCACTACGTGTGCACGCTCTACCCGGTCACCATGAACGGCACGATCGAAGTGGTCGGGTGATGGGACGCCCTGCGGTCAGGTGATCCGGGCGGCGCCCTGGCCGAGGTCGGGGAGCCCCTGCTCGGGCGTGGACGGGGTGGCGTACAGACGGCGGGGGATCCGCCCCGCCCCGCGCGCCAGGCGGCCGGCCTCCACCGCGGCGCGCATCGCGCGAGCCATCGCCACGGGGTCCTGCGCCCGGGCGATGGCCGACGCGGCCATGACTGCGTCGCAGCCCAGCTCCATGGCTAGTGCGGCGTCGGAGGCCGTGCCGATCCCCGCGTCGAGCACCACGGGCACCTCGACGGCCTCGCGGATGAGGGCGATGTTGTACGGGTTGCGGATGCCCATGCCGCTGCCGATCGGCGAGCCGAGGGGCATCACGGCGGCACAGCCGAGGTCGGCGAGGCGACGCGCGAGCACGGGGTCGTCGGTCGTGTAGGGGAGCACCACGAAGCCCTCGTCCAGGAGCTCCTCGGCGGCGCGCAGCAGCTCGGGCGCGTCCGGGAGGAGCGTGTCCTCGTCGCCGATCACCTCGAGCTTGATCCAGTCGGTGGCGAACGCCTCGCGCGCCATGTGCGCGGTGACGACGGCGTCGCGCGCGGTGTGGCAGCCGGCGGTGTTCGGCAGCAGCTGCACGCCGGCGTCTGACAGGACATCGATCAGCGACCCGCGCCCGGCGAGCTGGCCGGCGGGGTCGATTCGGCGCAGGGCGACGGTCACCAGCTGGCAGCCGCTGGCGGCGATCGCCTCGGCCAGCAGCTCCAGCGACGGGAAGCCGCCGGTCCCGAGCAGCAGCCGCGAGCGCATGCTCCTGCCGGCGATCGTCAGCTCGTCCGCGCGCGTGCTCACCGTGTCGTGCATACCCCGATCATCCTCCCTGCATGGCGGTCAGCACCTCCACGCGCGCGTCCTCCCCCAGGGCGAACGACTCCCACCGCTCACGCGGCACGACCTCGCCGTCGACTGCGACGGCGACCCCGCGCGCGCCGACCTCCAGACCCAGGCGGCCCAGCACCCCGGCGACGGTCTCCCCCGGTCGCAGATCGGAGCTCTGCCCGTTGAGGATGATCATGAGACGGCCCCCACGTGGGGGCCGCTGGCCGGGCGGGGGGAACGGTCGCAAGCGGCCGTGAAGCGCTCGGGGGCGCACGCGGAAAGGAGCGGGTCTGGCATCTGGCCACCGGCGAGCACGCCGGCCACGAGCTCGGCGGTGAGCGGGGCGAGGAGGATGCCGTTGCGGTGGTGGCCGGTCGCCCAGATCAGGCCCGCCAGCGCCCCGGGGCCGATCGCGGGAGCGTTGTCGGGGGTGCCCGGGCGCAGGCCGACGGACAGCTCCTCGATCTCCAGCTCGCTGACGCCGGGCACGAGCTCGTGGGCGTCGCGCAGCAGCTCGTACACGCCCCCGGCGGTCGGCGCCAGCCCGAAGCCCTGCTCCTCGACGGTCGCGCCGAGCACGTAGCCGCCATCCTCGCGCGGGACGAGATAGCCGCCGCGGAAGCGCACCACCCGCCGCAGCAGCCCCGGCCCGGCGGGGTCGCGCAGGCGCAGGATCTGGCCCTTGACCGGACGCACGGGCACGCGCGCTTCGGGGGGCAGGCCTTCGATCCGCTGCGTCCACGGGCCGGCGGCGAGCACGACGTGCCCGGCGGACAGGCGCTCGCCGTCCTTCAGCGTGACTCCGGTCGCGCGCTCGCGCGCGCCGTCCAGCTCGACGCGCGCCACCGGCGAGCGCTCGCGCACGTCCACCCCGGCCGAGGTGCATGCCCGCCGCAGCGCCGCCAGGACCAGCCGCGGATCGACCGAGTGGTCGTCGGGGGCCTCCAGCGCAAGCCGCACGGTCGGGGCCAGGGCCGGCTCGCGATCGCGTGCCTGGCTCGGCAGCAGGCGCTGCACGCGCAGTCCGAGCGATTCGCGGAAGGCGCGCTGGCGCTCGAGCTCGCGCGCGTCGTCCTGGTCGCGGGCGACCAGCAGCGTGCCGGTCGGCATCAGACCCACCGACACACCGGTGGCGTCTCCAGCTCCGAGGCGAACGCGGGCCACATCTGCGCGGAGCGCAGCCCCAGCTCCAGCAGGCGCCGCCCCGCCTCGCCGAACTCGACCTCGGCGACCGGCGCCAGCATGCCCGCCGCCACGTGCGAGGTCCCCCGCCCGGTCGCGTCGCGCTCGAGCAAGGTCACCGACATCCCCCGCTGTCGCGCGCGCCAGGCGATCGTCATGCCGATGATGCCGCCACCGACGATCACCACGTCGACTCGCTGGTTCTCGGGCATGCCGATGATGCTAGCCCGCCGCCTACGCCGAGCGACACGACGAGCCCGCGACACCGGTGCTGTGCGCGACCGTAGAGTTCTCCTCATGGCCGCAGAGGGCTTGCGCTTGCGACTGACCGAGCTGCTGCGATTCGCGGTCCCACCCGTGCCCGACTTGCTGGTCTGCGCTCTACGGCGGCGGGATGGATATGTCGAGCAGGTGGTCAACTACGAAGGAGATGAGGGCGACGTGCCAGCGCTGCTGCTCATACCCGAGCATCCCTGCGGCGCAGGGGTGGTGGTCCATCATCAACACCATGCCCAGTGGCAGTTCGGCAAGTGTGCCAGTGTTCTTTTTCACGCCGCCCTCGATGAACGGATTGCGTTCGCCGTCGTGAGCGGCTCCGCGTGCACTTACAAGGAGAGGATGACCCACGGCGTCGGTATTGATTGCGCCCAGGCCATACCCGGCTTGCTGGAGCTCGGGGATCTGGACGACATCGCCGGGCTGGTTGCGCCTCGGCCGTTGCTGCTGTGCTCGGCCGACGATGACAAGTACTCGCGTGACGCTCCTCGCATCGCGGAAGCGGCCGCATGCGCTTACCGGAATGCAGGAGCGCCGGAAGCCCTGCAGCATTATCGCGCGCGTGGTGGGCACGCCCTCACCGAGGAGCGCTTCGACGCCATCGTCGATTGGGTGATTGCTCAACTGAGCGAGAACGGGAGCATCGGGGGACAGCCATGACGTTCCGCTGCGAGGCGCTACGTGAACAACGACGGCGCTCCCTTGAGGTCATCGTGGAGCCGCTGGTTGAGCTGCGGGCGGCCGTGGTGACCTTCGAGGTAGATGCGCACGGCCTTGGCGAAGCTGCAAACACGTAGCGGACGACGCGCTTATCCGGCGGTTCGTGCGACGCACTCGTCCTCTGCACACGCCCCTACCTAACCCCCGGCGGGCCCGGCCACCTTCTCCATCCCGGCGGCCAAGACCGTGGCCATCAGCTCAAGCTGAACGGGACCGGGCGCGTACACCCCCAGGAAGCCTGCTCTGGGCGCGTGGCAGTAGTCTCAACTCATGTCCGCTCGCAGCGCAGGCCATGCAACTGACTGCGCAGGAAGGGCACACTGCGTGCTGGCTCTGCGGGGCTCGATCGTGGCGGAAATGGCGCGCACGCACCTGCGAGATCTCGATCGCGCCCGGGTTGCGCTCGTCGTGGGCGCCCTTCTGCTCGCAGCATTCGTCGTGGGCGTATGCGGGCGCGCCTCCGCGCGCGCGAGCGAGGCGTCGAGCGCCGTTGCCTCGCAGAGCGGCCCATGGTCAGCCCCGGTGACGCTGTTCCATGGCGACGGGACGCTGCTCCCCGCGATCTCGTGCGCGTCGGCTCACCTGTGCGTCGCCGTCGGCGCGAAGGGCGCCAGCGGCGTCGGCCTCAGCGGCGCGACGACGTGGTCCTCACCGGTCGTGATCGACGAAGCCGGCGGCCTCGCCGCCGTCTCGTGCGCTCCAGGGGGCTCCTGCGTGGCGGTCGGGGCGAGCGCGCTCCTCGGGATAAGGGGCGTCACCTATCGCTTCCTCGGGGGAAAGTGGTCGGCCGGGCCGACCTCCGGGTTCGACCTCGCGGCGATCTCGTGTCCCGCGGCGAACTTCTGCGGAGCGGTCGACGACCTCTCTCCGCACGGGCACGGCTTCCTCTTCAACGGCAAGAGCTGGTCGCCGGCGATCTCGATCGGCATGTCGGCCGACTCGATCTCGTGCCCGACGACGAGCTTCTGCGCGGCCGTCTCGATAGCCGGAAAGGTCCTCTACTACAGGCACGGAACATGGTCGAAGGCGACGTCGATCGACCCGTTCGGCGACCTCACATCGGTCTCGTGCGCGAGCGCGAGCTACTGCGTCGCGGTCGACGCAAACGGCAACGCGCTCACCGACGTGAACGGAAGGTGGTCAAAGCCGGCCGATGTCGACCCCTCCTCGGGATTGAGCAGCGTGTCGTGCCCCACGACGAGGTTCTGTGCGGCGGTCGGCGCCGCTGGCGGCACCCTCTCCTACGACGGATCTCGGTGGTCCTCCCCGCACACGATCTCGGACCAGATCGAACTCACGTCCGTGTCGTGCCCGACGGTGGACTTCTGCGCTGCTGCCGGCCAGAACTCCTCGCAGACAGTGGTGTACGCCGTGACCTATCACTAAGCACACCACAGTCTGGCGGCTGTGAGCCCATCACTGCCCGGCGCCCGTGGGCTGCGGTCAATAGAGGCGCTCGACGCCCGAGCGGCTGATGAGGAACCCGCTGCCGGAGGCAACGCGACACTGCACGCCGGTGGTCAACGACACGCAGCGAAACGGCCCGAGCCTCGTGTGATGCCTGTACGCGAGAACAGGAACGTCAACCCCCGGATTTCCGATACAGCCCCTGCCGCTGCAAGTCCGCAGTTGGCCGCTTGAGGTCATCGTGACCGAGCGGGGAGGGTTACCCGTCTGGCAGTCGGCCTGCGTAAGTCTGGGACCGCGGTCGGAAATCACCTCGCGGTAGAAGAGTTCACACTCGATGTTGCCCGATGGTGAACGAAAGGCAAACGCCGAGCGCACCGGGGATGCGGCACCACGCGCCGCCACCGCGAGCGACCCGGCCGCAAGGACAGCCAACGCGAAGGTCACTGTGATCGCGCAGCGCACGGAAGCGATGCTACTACCAGGCCGGTGTCGCTGCGCGAGCGCATCTGAAGCGCGTCGCGCTGCTGTCTTACAGCACGAATGGGATGATCGCGCGGACGCGCGTTTTGTACTCGGCGTAGGCGTCGGGAAAGTGCCTGCTCATGATCCGCTCCTCTTGCCGGGCCTTCCACCACAGACCGCCGCATAGCGCGACAAGCAGGCCAAAGCCCATAGCCCGCCCGTAGTTGATCGCCGTGCCGAGCGCCATGACGATTATGCCGGTGTAGATCGGATGGCGCGCTAGCGCGTACGGGCCAGACTCAATCAGCTCATGATCTTGCTTGAACGTCACCTCTGCGCTCCAGTTGCGACCCAGCGTGATCCGCGCCCAAACCGAGAAGGCGGCTCCGGCGACAACGATGCAGTCGGTCACAACTCCCAACGCGAGCGGTGTGTGCCAAAGCTGTGACTGTGAAGATACGCTCAAGAGCCGCCCGGCGGCGACCAATCCAACGATAAGGATGCCCGCCACCAGGCGATATCCAATGAAACCCCTTCGCTCGATCGTACGCTTGGTCGTAAAGGCCATGATCAGCCAATAGACCACCCAGGCTATCCAGCAGCACTCAATGAATAGCCATGTCGAGTCGGTCATCTCTTAGTTGCCGGCACACGCCGACTCGCCTGTCGAAGCTGATATCGCGTCAAAGTCGCGGCGACTCATCCCTCAACGGCCCGCCGCACGGGCCGACCGGCCAGGGGGTCGTGGACTCCTCTCAGACATCGTGCGGGCAGTATCTCGCAAGTCGGCCGGATCTCTGTGCTCGCGTGGACCGCGAGCGCCACGCCGATGGTGCGCGTCCGAACGCCCTACGCTCGCCGTGGGGCGCGCTGGGTGCGAATTGCACGGAGACCCGCGTACAGGCGCCACGCTCACGAACGTGGGGAAGTACGGACCCGCTAAGCGGGGGGACTCCGATGCCGCTTCGTGCCTCGCGCGCTAAGTTGCTCCTCAAGATCACGCCGAGAGGGAGTCAGAGGTCGTGGGTGAGCAGCTCAGCATGCTGGACACGATGTTCCTCGAGCTTGAGCAGTTCGATGGGACCGCGCACATGCACATCGGCGCGGCGCTCATCTTCGATCCGCTCCCCAGCGGCGGGACGCCGGACATCGCCGAGTTCCGCGACTACATGCGCGAGCGGGTGGGGATCTTGCCGCGCTTTGCCCAGCAGCTCTCTGGTCCGCATGCAGGTCCGCTCTCCTGGCTGACCTGGGAGCCGGCAAAGGCGTTCGAGCCCGATGCCCACCTGCATCACGCGACGCTGCCGGCGCCGGGCGGCGAGGCCGAGCTGTACGAGTGGCTTGGGGACTTCTGGTCACACCGCCTGGACCGTCATCGGCCGCTGTGGGAGATGACGCTGCTTGACGGGCTTGAGAAAGGGCGCTGGGCGCTGGCGACCAAGACGCACCACTGTCTCGTCGATGGCATCGGCTCGGTCGACATCGGGTACGTCCTGCTCGATGCCTCCCCGGAGGCTCCGCCGCCGCAGCCGCTGCCGGGCGGTGAGCGAGGAGGCTCGGTGAGCACAGCGGTGGCAGGCTCTGGTTCTCGCCCGGCTTGGTTCTGCGCGGGGCGCGGGCCGGCGTCGGTGCGGCGCTGCATCCGCGCGAATCACTCGATCGCGTGCGGGCGGCCGTCGAGCTGATCGTGCGCGAGGAGGTGATCGGGGCACCGCAGTCGAGCCTGAACGGGCCGATGAGCGGCATGCGCCACTTTGCCACCGTGCGGTTGGATCTCGCCGACGTCACGGCGATGAAGACGCGCCTTGGTGGCACGGTCAACGATGTTGTGCTCGCGCTGTGCACGGGCGGGCTGCGACACCTGCTGCTCTCCCGCGGCGACGCGCTGCCCGAGGGCGATCTGCGGGCGCAGGTGCCGGTGAACATCCGGCCAGGCGACCAGGAGCACGCGCTCGGCAATGAGCTGACGTCGCTGTTCGTCGAGCTGCCGGTGAACGAGGCGGACCCGATCGCGCGCTACCGCCGCGTCGTCGAGCGCGCG
The DNA here is from genome assembly GCA_963711985.1 of uncultured Solirubrobacteraceae bacterium. Taxonomy (GTDB): domain Bacteria; phylum Actinomycetota; class Thermoleophilia; order Solirubrobacterales; family Solirubrobacteraceae; genus Palsa-744. The sequence continues at coordinate 774,986 of CAVQGG010000011.1, forward strand.
GAGCAGCTCAAGGCCGGCTCGCAGCGCGTCGGGGGCAAGACGATCGTCGACCTGGCTGACATGGGGCCGCCGCTCGCCGGCGCACTGCTCGCGCGGTCGATGTTCGGTGGGACCCGGATGTTCAACCTGACGATCACGAACGTGCCCGGGTCTCAGCAGCGGTTGTACGCGTTTGGCGCCCCGCTCGTCGAGGTCCTCCCGCTCGTACCGCTGTTCGCCGGACACACGATCGGTATCGCGGTCCTCACGTATGCCGGCCAGATGGTCTTCGGCCTCAACGCCGACCGCATGGCAGCGCCCGACGTAGGGGTGCTCGCGGAGGGCATCAAGCGCTCGTTTTCGGAGCTGCGCCCGCCCGAGGCCAAGCGACCGCGGCGCCGGCCGGCGGTCGGCGCCGCGTCCTAGACGCGGCTGCGGCTCTGAGACGAAGCTCAGCGCGCGGCGCGCGGGGGCGGTCAGCTCGCGTAGAGGGCATCGAGGCTGTCGGCGAACTTGTCGTAGACGATCCTGCGCTTGACCTTCAGCGTGGGCGTCAGCTCGCCCTCGGCCTGGGTGAGGTCGCGCTCGAGGATCGCGAACCGCTTGATCTGCTCGATGCGCGCGAAGCGCGCGTTGGCCTCGTCCACGACCTTTCCGATCACGGCCCGCACCCCTTCGTCGCCGGCAATCGAGCTGCGGTCCGGCTCGATGCCGAGCTGCGCGGCGAGGGCGGGCGCCTCCTCGGGGTCGAGCGTGATCAGCGCCACAAGGTAGGGCCGGTTGTCGCCGTAGACGACGGCCTGGGAGATCCAGCGGCTCTCCTTGAGCGCCGTCTCGATGTTTGCCGGGGTGATGTTCTTGCCGCTGGAGGTGATGATGATCTCCTTCTTGCGGCCGGTGATCGTGAGGAAGCCGTCCTGGAGGGACCCGATATCGCCGGTGCGGAACCATTCGTCCGTGAACGCCTCCTCGGTCGCGCGGGCGTCCTTCAGGTAGCCGTCGAAAATGTGAGGGCCGCGCATCAGGATCTCGCCGTCATCGGCGATCCGGACGTCCACGCGGGGCAGCGGCCTGCCGACGGTTCCGATCCGGCGCTCACGGATCGTGTTCAGGGTGCCGGCTGCGGTGCTCTCGCTCAGTCCCCAACCCTCCAGGACCGTGACCCCACAGGCGTCGAAGAACTCCAGCACGTCGGCGGCGATCGGAGCCGCGCCGCTCATCGCGAGCCGAAGGCGGTCGCCGAAGAGCCCGCGCACCTTGGACAGCACGAGGCGATCCGCCAGCTGGTGGCGGCGGCGGAGCAGCCAGCCGACCGACTCCGGCTCGCGCCGGCGAGCCTGGCGCCCTGTGGCGAGCGCCCAGCGGAAGATCGCACCGTTGACCGCCGACTGCTCGGCGACGCCGGCCGATGCGGCCGTGAAGATCTTCTCGAACACGCGCGGGACCGATGTGAGATGCGTCGGGCTCACCTCGCGGATGTCTTCCAGCAGGCGCTGCGGGTCGCGCTGCCAGAACGCGAGCGTCCCGCCGACGTCGATCGTGACCATCTGGATGATGCGCGCGAGCGAGTGCGCGAGCGGAAGGAACATGAACACGATCACGGGCGGGTTCTCGAAGTCGAGCACCTGCTCGTAGAGGTTGGCGGTCGACATCCAGTTCGAATGGGAGAGCATGCAGGCCTTGGGTGGACCCGTGGTGCCGGACGTGTAGACCAGTGTCGCCAGGTCGCCGGAGCCCACCGCGGCCACGCGCCTGTCCACCTCCTCGGCGTCGATCTCCGCACCCGCCGCGCACAGCTCGGCGACCGTCATCGCGTCTCGGTGCTCGCCAGTCAGCAGCACCACGTGCCTCGAAGCTCCGGACAGCGGTCCTTCACCTGCGCGACCTTCGCGAGCTGGTCGGCGTCCTCGCAGAATACGAGCCGACTGTCGGAGTGCACGAGGACGTACTCGCACTCCTCCGGCGAGTTCGTGTGGTAAATCGGCGCGGTTGCGGCACCGGCGCACATCACGCCAGCATCGGCGAGCGTCCACTCCGGACGGGTGTTGCACAGGATCGCGACACGGTCGCCACGCTCGATACCAAGCGCGATCAGGCCACGAGCGATGCCACGGACGGACCGCAGCAGCTGCGCATAGGAAATCTCACTCCATTGAGCGCCGTCCTTGTAGCGCAGTGCAACCCCCTCGCGGCCAGCGCTGCGGAGCAGCATCTCGCCGAGCGTGCGCGCGTGCGTGGAGCGCTCGAGCGCCGTGCGCTCAGGCACGGATGACGCAGCGGCAGGGAGCGTTACGGACGTGCTTCTGAGTGTCGCCCTGGTCACGATCCTCACCTCACCGTAGGCGAGTCCTCGCGCATCCCACCTCCCGGCCGGGGCGCGAGCAACACGCGGACAAACAGCTTTTGACGCAACATAGGTCCGATCGGGCCCGTGCGCATCGGCGCAAATCACGCCCTCAGGGGCGGTGGACTACTGAACCGACACTGCAGCAAGGCGACTGGTTGTTCCGGTTGGGGGGTTGACCGCCAGGGGGCTGGCGACGTTCACGTTCGGCTTGATAGCGTCTACGGAGAACATGACCGCTCAGTTCCCCAGGGTCTCGGAGCTGGTCGGCTACTTCAGCGGCACCGCGATGTGCGTCACGCTACGGGACGGCTCGCGCGTCACGGTGCGCCCCATCCGTCCGCAGGATGCCGAGCCTCTGCGTGCGGGGTTCGAGCGACTGTCGGAGGAATCGCGCTACCGACGGTTCCTGTCGCCGATGCAGCGGCTCAGCGGGCCGATGCTGCGCTACCTGACCGAGGTCGACCACCACGACCACGAAGCGCTCGTCGCCTTGGGAGCAGACGGAACGCTCCTCGGCGTGGCTCGGTCGGTGCGCTCGCGCAGCGATCCGCAGGTTGCCGAGGCAGCGGTTACCGTCGCCGACGACTGGCAGGGGCGCGGCCTGGGAACCACGCTGCTCGGACTTCTGGCCGACCGCGCCCGCGCCGAGGGGATCCGCCGCTTCACGGCGCTGATGCTGGCCACCAACCGCGAGATGCTCGACCTGTTCCAGGACCTCGGCCCCGTCCGGATCCTGGAGCGCGCGTCGGGTACCGTCGAACTGGAGATCACCCTGCCCCGCCGAGGCGCCGGGCCACACCTCCGCGAGCTGCTGCGCGGCTCGGCCAGCGGCCGCTACAAGGTGATAGCCACGCCCCCCGAGAGCCTGGGATCGGTTGACAGCTGACTCCGCTTCATAGAGAGTCCGGCCAATGCGCCACCCCATCCATGGTCGCTGGCCGAAGGTGGCCGCTGTCGCCGCTCCAATGAGTACGGCGGCATTGTTCGCAATGCGCGAGCGACTCGATGCCGGCCAGCGATGGAGGTGGGCAGCCATGCCCGTCCTGCTCTGGCATCAGGTGGAGGAGTGGTGTGGCCCGCTGGCTTCATCGAGTGGCTCAACCGTGAGGTTCTCGGCAGCTCAGAGGACCTCGCCCCGCTGACGCCCGAGCGCGCGTTCGTGGTCAACGTCAGGTTCGGCTGGGGATGAGCCTCGCCGCGTCTGCTGTGGGCGATCGCGTGCCTGCGGCGGCAATCTTCGCGTGCTCCTCAAATGCGGCCAACGCCACCATGCATCTGGGGTGGGCCGCCCGTCACCGGCGCTGGGACCCGGGCGCCGTAACCGCGGCGTTCCTGCTGCTTCCGTGGAGCGCAGCCGGCCTGCGAGAACGCCCTGGCCCGGGCGGCGCACCCGCTGTTCATCAGCTCGTAGGTCTCGCCGCCGGCGTCGGGGGTTTCACCCATCTCGTCACGAGCATGCGCCAGCACACGCACGCTGCGTAGCGAGCCGATCATCCCCATGACCGCGGAGCACACTCCGAATTGGACGACGGGGAGGCGCCACGCAAACTCTGCCTTCACGCCTGCTTCGCGCGGCGTAAGCGAGCGTGTCGCGAGCCTGCGCTGGTACGACTGGAGCGACCAGTTCAGGCCAGTGAACTCGTGGTAAACACGCAGCCCGCCGCGGCTCGTCAGACCTTTGCGACGACGCTCAGACCGATCGAGGCCAGCGCCGGCTTGATCTTTCCTCCTCGGCGATGCCGTCGGCTTCCATGGCGGCCGCCGACGTTTCGTCTTCATTGCTGCCCGGAATCGTCGGCGGATAGTCGTCGAGGTACACCTCCACCACCCAGGACCCCGCGATGGCAAGGAACGAGCCGGCGACGCAGACCCCCGTCGGCGGGTTCACACATGCGGACGTTTCGGTGTAGAGCGACGCCGTCTCCTCCTTGCTGATCTTGAGCGGTTGCCCGTGGCCGAGCACCTCCAACCGGAAAGCCTTCTCGACGAGTTCGACCGCCCGCATCGAGAGGGTGCTGTGAGGGGATCGCGTTGCCCACGAAGCGGGAGCCGCCCTTCCTTCCAGCTCGATCATCGTCGGATTGGCTCACGTCTGTCAGCGGGTGAGCGCGACGAGCTCTTCACGCACAGCCGAGAGCGGCCTCGGATCGCATCGCGCCCGTGCCAGAATGAGCGCGCCCTCAATCGCCGCCAGCACGAGCAGTGCCCGGCGCTCGGCATCCGCCGCAGTCAGTCCTGCTGCGACAAGCCGCTCCTGGAGCACCTCTAGCCAGGACGCGAACACGGCGTCGGCGGCCGCCCGCACCGCCTTTGAGCTGGCCGCGACCTCGAGCGTGACGGTCGCGATCGGGCAGCCCATTTCGTAGTCCGAGCTCTCAAGGCCGGCGGCTAGCGCGTCGATGAGACGGCCGAGCGACTCGCCGAGGTCGTCGCTCGAGGTCACGATCGCCCCAATCGCCTGCCGCAGCTCATCGCCCGCCTGTGACATCGCCGCGACCGCGAGCTCCTCCTTGCCGCCCGGGAAGTGGAAGTACAGCGATCCCTTCGGTGCCCCGCTGCGGGCAACGATCTCGTTGAGGCCCGTGGCGTTGTAACCCTGCCGCCGCAGCAGCTCAGCCGTCGCCTCGACGAAAGCCTGTCGCGAGGGCTTACGGTGCGCGCGACCGTGACCTGTGGTGACCATGCCCGCTACTATATCGACCGGTCTACATCCTAAGGAGCCCTTCATGCAGCAGCTCACCTACACGGCCCCCAACGAGCTCGAGTGGATTGAGGCGCTCGAGCCACAGCTCAGCTCCGACAGCGCCGCGATGGTGCGGCCGCTGGCTGTCGCCACGTGCGACCTCGATGCGCTGATCATCACCGGCCAGTCGCCGTTTCCTCCTCCATTCCCGCTCGGTCACGAGTGTGTCGCCGAAGTGGTCGACGTCGGCGACAGGGTCACGTCGCTGGAGCGCGGCCAGCTCGTCAGCGTCCCGTTTCAGATCTCCTGCGGCGAATGCGAGCGGTGTCGGCGCGGGCGCACCGGCAACTGCAGCGGCGTCGCGTTCATGTCGACGTACGGCTTCGGACCGGCCGTCGAGCGGTGGGGCGGTTTCCTATCAGACCTCGTGTGCGTGCCCTACGCGGACCATATGCTGGTTGCGGTGCCCGCCGGCCTGCAGCCAGCGGCCGTGGCGAGCGCGTCGGACAACATCAGCGACGCCTGGCGGTCGGTCGGACCGCAGCTCGTCGAGGAGCCAGGCGCCCGCGTGCTCGTCGTCGGCGGCGCTGGCCCGGGCTCGATCGGGCTTTACGCTGCCGCACTCGCGGTCGCGCTCGGCGCCGAGTCGGTGCTGTACGTCGATGCCGACCCGAACCGCCGCCGCACGGCAGAGGCGCTCGGCGCCGAAACGCTCGCCGACCCGCCGAATCGTCTCGGGCCGTTTCCGATCACCGTGGACTCGAGCGCCGACCCGCACGGCCTCACGCTTGCTCTGCGCTCGACCGCGCCCGACGGCACCTGCACCAGTACCGCCATCTACTTTGGTGAGCAGCCGGCGCTTCCGCTGCTCGAGATGTACACCAAGGGCATCACCTTCAAGACGGGTCGCGCCCATGTGCGCGAGGCGATGCCGCAGGTGCTCGAGCTGGTGGCTGCGGGCGCACTTCACCCCGAACTGGTCACCACCCGCGTCGTGCCGTGGGCCGACGCCCCCGACGCACTGCTCGAGGGCGGCTGGACGAAGCTCGTGATCGAGCGCTGAGGCTGTGTGACTACGGGTGGCGACGCGGCCGTGTCGGTTGTGAGGCTCGAGGACGGCTCGCGAACACCCACGCCGCACCGGGGTGCCGGTCGCCTTCGCGGCCCCCGACCAGGGCCGTGTCGCCTTCGGAGGAGAGCGCCACGCTGTCGCCGAAGTGGAGTCTGCGGCGCTCCCCGATACCTGTGAGCTTCGCGTCCCGTTGGGTCCAGGTCGAGGCTGAGCGGCAGCAAGAACAGTGATCGCACGCCTCAGACCAGGGAGTCGCCGAAGCTGAGGCTCGAGCGGTCCGCCTCGGGGAAGGACGGCAAGACGACGCGCTCAGCGCTTGAACAGCTCGTAGCCGACCTTCCTGATCTGGATCTCCTCGCTGCCCTCGGTGATGCGGTAGCGGCGGTGGTGGCGGTAGATGTGCTCGAATGGCATGTGGCGCGTGTAGCCGATTCCGCCGCACGTCTGCATCGCTCGGTCGGCCGCGTCGCAGGCGAGCCTGTTGGCCCGGTAGTTGGCCATCGCGACGAGGTGCGTCACCTCCATGTGATGATGGAGATCGAGCTCGGCGGCGGTCTTTCGCACCAGCCCGCGCACGAGCTCGCAGTCGGTCCACAGCTCGGCGAGGGGGAATTGGATGCCCTGGTTCTGCCACAGGGGCTTGCCCCAGACGACGCGCTCGCGCGCCCACTTGACGGCCTCGTCGACGCAGAACGCAGCCGCGCCGAGACTCGACGCGGCCTGGCGGATGCGGTTCTCGTGGACGAAGCGCTGCGCCAGCGCCAGGCCGAGATCGAGCTCGCCGAGAATCGCCTCGTCGCCGACCCGCACGTCCTCGAGCGACACCTCGGCGTGGTCGGTCGGCATGTTGAACGTCCACCAGAAGAACTCGACGCTCAGCCCGGGCGCGTCGCGGGGCACGATGAAGGCGGTGATCCCGCGCGCCTCGCCGGGAGAGCCCGAGGTGCGGGCGAAGACCAGGTCATGGCTCGCGCGGTGCATGCCGGAGTTGAAGCGCTTCTTCCCGTTGATCACCCACTCCTCGCCCTCGCGCCGCGCCGTCGTGTCCATGCGGGTCGCGTCGGAGCCGTGGTTCGGCTCGGTGAGGCCGAAGGCGAGGCCCACCTCTCGGCGCAGAGCGCCCTGCACTAACACCTCCTGCTGCGCCGGCGTTCCGAACTCGTGCGCCAGGATGACGCTTGGGAAGTTGCCGATCAGCGAGATCTCGCTCTGCGGGTCGTTGTGGAGCCCGATGCCGAGCCGGTTGAGGTGCTCGCGGACGATCGCCATCGCCAGGTTCGAGCCGCCTCGGCCTCCGAGCTCCTCGGGCAGGGAATACCGCCATAGTCCCGCGCGGTCGGCGCGCTCGACCATCTGGTCGAGCAGCTCCTCCCACTCCGCCCGCGGTATTCCCCCCGCCTCGAAGTCCGTGCGAGCGTACTCGCGCCGGTGATCGAAGAAGCGAGCGTTGTCGCCTTCCCCTTCCAGCGGGCGGATCTCGGCTGCGATGAAAGCGTCGATCTCCTCCAGCAGGTCCTTCACCTCCTGCGGCAGATCCTCAGTCACGTTCCCTCCTTTGCTGATGCGTTCTCGGTTGTCTGCAGGTAGCCAGGGTTTGCAACCTCGAGCTTCGCGCGGACGAGCGCGCGCAGCCAGACGCGCAGCTCCGCGTCGCGGCCCTCGAAGGCGCCGTCGCGGATCGCAAGGGCCAGCTCCCGCTCGCCCGCGACCCCGAGCGCTGCCAGCGCCGCGGCATGCATCGCCGCATGCTCCCCCGCGTGTTCCAGCTCGCGGCGCACGATTCCCAGCGCACGCAGCGTGACCCGGAGCTCGAACGCCGAGCGACCTTCGAGCAGCGGCAGCACATCCTCGCCGAGCGCGTCACGCGCCGCCTCGAGCAGCTCCACCGCGGTGGGCCTGTCGTGCATGCGCGACGGGCCGGTCGGCCCATCGACCCGATCCCCCGGAGCAGGCGCAGCGGCGTGTCCGTGCGGGTCGAGCAGCTCGAGCAGGTCCCACTCGACCTCGCAGGCGCGGCGCCCGATGACGGCGTGCTCGATCGAGCGCCTCGCGCCCGACAGGTGCGCGAAGGCCTGCATCACGCAGATCACACCCCAGCGCAGCGTGCCGGCGAGTTCCCATCGGCGCAGCTCCGTCATCGACACAGTGACACCCGCGTGCCGCGCGTAAGCCGCAAGCAGCTGCTCGCGTGTGCTCAGGCCACCTGCGGGGAGATCGGGACGCCCGAAGCGCCACGCGGGCACGCACAGCCAGCCGAGATCCTCGACCGGATCGCCGATGTGCGCAAGCTCCCAATCGAGCACGCCGGTGACCCGATCACCGTCGACCATCAGGTTACCCATGCGGAAGTCGCCGTGCACCAGCGTGCGCCGCGACGGCGGCCGGTCGGAGCCGAGCGCACGAAAGGCGATCTCGAAGGTCGGATGCGGCTCGCCGAGACGCTCGTACAGCGCGCGCAGCTGCGCGAGCGGGTCCTCCACCGGCGGCGCGAGCGAGGGGTCCACCGGCATGCGATGCACGGCCGCGACGGCCTGCGCGACGCTATCGATGAGCTTTGGTGCATCGTGCGCGGCGGCGGCCGAGATGATCTGCTTCGGATCGGTCGTGCCTGTGAGCGCCTCGACGAGGGTCCAGGCCGCGCCGAGCACGGGGTCATCGCCACCGTGCGCGGCCACGCTCGCAACCGGAACGCCTACCCGCGCAGCGGCCTGAAGCAGCGCGGCCTGCCCGGGCGGCTCGCCCGAGGGCTTCCCGCCGTGTTCGCTCTGCAGGACCAGGTCACCGCGCAAGCCGCACGCGCAAAGGTAGGTCTCCCGCGAGGCTCCGCTGCTCAGCTGGCGAATCTCGCCCGTCGGCAGTTCCCCCAGCACCTCGCCGAGCCGCGCGCGTATCGCAGCAGTGCGCTCGCCCTCGGGGCGCTCGGATGGCGCCCCGGTCGCTTGACTACCCTCCATCGTCGGAACTCTGCCAGCCGTGGCGCACTCATGTTAGTTGCGCGGGCCGCGGTCGCGTCCGGGCCCTCCTCTGCGGAGGTCGAGCATCCTGCCGGAACGCAGGCCTGGCGATCACGACGGAAGGGCACCACCACCGAGAACGCCTTGGGGGCATCCCACGCCGACTGAGATCAGATTCATCGACGGAGGGTTCCGCCAACGCGATGGCGACGGCGAGAGCGCGATCACCGTCACTCCCGCCTGCATCGTCTACGTCCGTCCGGAGCGGCGGCCTCGGGCGATAGCGATCACTTCCGCTCTTGCTGGAATGGGGCGCTCTCGCCGAGGTGCTCCCCATGCGGTGTGACCCATTCAAGACGGACCGATACAGAGGGGGGGCACGGCACGGAAGCTCGGACCTCACGTTGCGGCGCGGAGCAATCCGTCTCACGCCACTTCGACGGGTTGCCGATGTCTTAGCTGCGATGCGACAAGCTCCCAACGGTCCAGCCAGACTCCGCTTCGGCCTCAGGTCGGTCTGCTTGCGTGCGCGGCTTGGCACGCGCCGGCTGATTGTGATCGCCGTCGGCGCTGCCCTTGCCACGGTGTCGCCGGCCGGGGCCGGCTGGTGTGGCGATCCAACCGCCTCAGCGGAAGTACCGGCGCCTGCGTTCGTCCAGCGGAGCGGATATTCAAAGGCCTACCGGTACGACAGCCGCCTCCTCGCGGACAAGCCGTCGTACTTCTCCGGTGCAGCATCGACACCTATCCCCGACGCCCGCCTGACCAACTATCTGTTCTTTACGAACTTCGAAACCGCGGACCCAGGGCTTATTAGCGAGCCATCCGGCTGCGCCGGCAAGTACTACAGCGAATGGGAGGGCAAGTATTCCTGCACAATGATCGGCTTCGTCAGCGGTGACCGGATTGAAGGCCCATTTCACACCAACGACGCGACGAGGGTCGAAGGCAGCGCGGAATTCGGGCGGGCAGGCGCGGACCCGCCCGACGTCGTTGAAATCTACGGCGGCACGTATCCGGAAGACCGCGACGGGCAATGCACGGGGATCCCGATCTTTCACACCGCCACGCACTGTTATGTCGAGGGCGAACGGATTGCCCTGCCCGAAGGCAGCACCGGCCTCGCAAAGTTCGTCGACGGCGAAGATGCATTCTCGGGCGAGACGCGGCTAGAACTCGACGGGACCACGAACGCGATCCGTGTGGTCAGTTTCAACTCCACTGGCGGGGAGTACGCGAAGACGATCAAGTGGCCCAGAAACGGCCTCATCTATGTGCGCTCTGAATCCTGCGGCTGGCCCACAGCGACCTCGAGCGTGACTTTCAACGCCGACGGGCCCGAAGAGGCTCGCAACGAAAAGGGCTGCGGCAACGTCTACGTGCGCGGCACCTACAGCCAGCCGCTGACGATCGTCGCCCAGGAAGATCTGATCATCGACGGCAGCATCTACCCCACGGCCGTGGCGGGAAGCCTCGGCAGCGAACCCACGGGGCCGGCCTTGCTCGGCCTGATCGCGAGCGACTACGTGCGCATCTACCACCCCGTCGGGACGACCTACCCCGAACTCGGGGACGGCCGCTGCAACGGATCCGACGTGTTCAACGGCGCGACGAAACTGTGCGAATACACGAACAAAGAATCGACATGCGACGCCCCCAACCTGCCGGCCTCCGAAGACCCGAACGGCTGGGGTGCGCAGGCTGACATCTGGATCTACGCGGCGATCCTAGCCGCCGATCACTCGTTCGTCGTCGACAACTGGGCATGTGGCTCCGAGCTCGGCGACCTCAACGTCTACGGTTCGATTGCAGGGAACTACCGCGGAATCGTCGGCGTCGCCAGCGGCGGTGGTGGTGGCGTGATCAGCGCGCCGCCGAACACCGTGTGTGCGAGCCGGCGCCATTTTATTGTCCACGTGGTCCAGATCCCCGGCCTCATGTACCGGCGAATCAACGTCGTGTTGAACGGTCACCGCGTCCCGACGCGAACCACAAGGCGGGGGGTCACCGCCGCGGTCGACCTGCGGGGCCTGCCAAAGGGCACCTACGTCCTGCGCATCATGGTCGAAACGACCCACGGGCGTAAGATCACAGGAACCCGCACCTACCACACCTGCGCAGCCGCGCCGATCCACCCAAAGCGCCCGCCGACGCTCTGACCCAAGGCCCGTCGGGGCGACCGAACCGACAAACGGCGACGACGACACCTGCCTCCCTCTCGCCCCCGGAAAGTGGGAGCCGTCTGTGACTTCAGCGCAAACGGTGACGCGACTGGCGCATGGATGGTGATCGGCCCTCAAGCGTCACGCCCATTCGCTGCTCGTGCGCTGCTCCCGCGGCCGAGCGAGCGTCTGAACTGAGTCCTAGCTGACGCTCGCCACGGACGAGATCCAAGCGTCTTGGCCGAGTGAAGCCACAAGCGTCAGCGCTGGCCTCGGTTCTCGCCGACGCTCGAGATTGGGCGAGGGCAGTAGCACGGCGCGGGGTGCGTTCGTGACTGAGTTGCCAGCGAAGCAGTCACCTGGGCCGAAGGAACTCGGCAGCGTTGACAAGTGGTTATCAAAATGATACGTCGATAGGCGACCGGATAGCCGGCACCACAGACACAGGAGGCATCCCCCATGAACGCATCCAACAACAACACCGGTGCGAAAGGTCTACGCGGGTGGTGGCTATCTCCTCCGAGATCCGGCATGCGACGCTTGCTTGCGCCATTTGAGTACCGCCACGTCCGCGCCTTTGGGGTCACGCGCATTGTCGGCGGCGTTGTCGCGGCCGCCGCGGGCGTCGTGTGCCTCTCGTACGCCGTCTACGGATGGGCAGCCTTCTTCCTGGTTGTTGGGGCGCTGAATCTCGCGTGTGGCTACTGGGAGCTCACCATCGCTCGCTCCGCATCTGCCCGAACCTGAGCCTGGCTCAAGACACCACTCTCGGATCGCCTGCTTCACGTTGGCAATTGGGTCGTGTTCGCGTGGGGAGACGACCGCTGCGGACGACCGAATCTCGACAGCGCAGACTCCCCTCAGATCATCAGTGTGTCGGCCGGCTGTCCCAGCAGTATGCGCCCCTGCAGCTCGCGCGAGGCGGCGTTGACCTGAAAGTGGGCCGTGGCTGTGTACGCATCGCGAAAGCGCCGCTGAAGCGGTGAGTCGTCATAGATCGCCGGTCCGCCCGCGAGGTCATACAGGTCGCGGACCACCGCCGCCGAGATGCGTGCGGCGTGGGTGGCCGCCAGGCGCAGGTCGTTGCGCAGCGGAACAGGCACCGGCTCATCCTCCTGCGCCGCCGCCCATGCAGCCTCGATCGCCGCGTAGAACAGTGCCCGCGCCGCGCGCAGCGACGCCTCCGCCTCGGCAGCGACTGCGTGCGTCGCCGAGCGTTCGGCCAGCGTGCGGGTCGCGCCCTGCCCGACCTTGTGCGCCGCCAGCGCGGCGAACTCGTCGATCGCGCCGCGCGCGTTGCCCAGAGCCGCGGCTGCTATCGACAGCGCGAAGTAGCCGAAGACCGGGAAGCGGTACAGCGGCCGCTGGATGAACGGGCCGTCGAGCAGGCAGAGCACGCGCGCCGCCGGAACGAACAGCTCGTCGGCAACGGCATCGTGGCTTCCGGTGCCGCGCAGGCCGAGCGTGTGCCATGTGTCCACGATCTCGAGCTCGTCGCAGAGCATGCCGACGCTGCTCGGCCGCGGTGGAGCGTCGCTGGACGTACCGTCGCCCTCGATGAAGCAGCCCGCGAACAGTACGCCGGCGTGCATGATCCCGCTGCAGTACGCCCACCGTCCGCTGACGATCACCCCGCCGTTAACCGCTCGCGCCCTCCCGCGCGGGGCGAAGATTCCCGCCGCGATCCCCTGCGGGTCGGCGAACAGCTGGTCGCGGCTCTCCGCAGGCAGGTAGGCCGCGAGCAGGCTGCTCGTCGCAGCGATCGACACGCACCAGCCGGCGGACGCGTCGCCGCGCGCGATCTCCTCAGCGCAGCGCAGCGCGAGGCCGGGCGCGAGCTCGAGGCCGCCGACCTCGCGAGGAGCGCCGGCCCTCATCAGACCGGACGCGCGCAGGCGCGATAGCAGCTCGCCCGCGAGCTGGCGCTGGCGCTCGGTCTCCGGCGCGAGCGAGCGCGCCAGCTCGGAGATCTCGCCGGCGAGGAGTCCCATCGCCGCGTCGTCGGCTGCTGCGTCATGGAACTGCGAGTCGTTCATGGCACCTCGGTTCGCTGGCCGCATGCAAGCCTATCGCCGCCCGGGAGCATAGGGCCGGCGAGGAGGCTCGCTCAAAGCGGCGGGGTCTCCAGTGAGGGTCGAGAGTGCTGCAAGGGGAAAGACAGCAGCAGCGTGCCGGGCGTTTGCGTCTCCCCGGTCTGTAGATCCGGTGGCAGCATGGCCGCGGCCGGAGGCGACGCCGGGTGGTGGCAGGTCATGCTCTCATCAGGCTGTCCGTTATCAGGGGGTCGCGCTCCATGTGTGGCCCCGTTCTGCGGAGGTGAGCATCGCGGTGAGCGCGCGGCGCTGTCGGTCGGTCATTGACCCGACCGTCTTCTTCTCGGACATGGGGAACTGGGCGAGGATCTTGCGGCAGCGGGTGTGACCCCAACGGCGCTGGCTCATCAGCAGGTCGGCGACCGCCATGCTGCGCGCCTCCCAGGGGCAGCAGAGGATCACCTCCGCGACGCTGATCTCGCCGAACGCCACCCTGCGCTTGAGCTCGGCGCGGGCTAGGCTGACCTCGTGGCGCGTTCCAGGGCACGCATGTACTGTGGACGGGCAGGGGCAAACGTCGCTGTCGCGGTCATTGTTGTCTCCCCGTTGGCGTCGCGAGGCTCACGCGGCGCGCAACATGCTTGCTTGAGCTTGACGAGTCGCGATCGCCATGACTGTTGAGATAAACCGGCGAAGAAGTCGCGGCTGGCCCCATTACATCACCCTCCCAGTGGTGTCTTTGGGGCGAGCCCGAACGGTCATGTGGAGGGCGCTCCTAGAAGCTACGCAAGCGCGGGTCCTCGGTCAACCGCGCGCTCGCGGTTCGTGCGCTCGACGCGGTCTTTTCTTGTCGCGGGAGGACTTGTGAGGAATTGCACAAGCTCCAACGCAGCTTCAGCCCCACCGTGGCCCGGTTGGTTGGCTCACCGTCGGCGGGTGCGGCGGCCATCTCGCGCAGGCCCGCCGCTACCCGGTGGGTGGCGCCGACGCCGGCGACTCCGGAGGCCGGCGTCTGGCGCGCGGCCTGCTCCGACAGCTAGGAGCGTTGAGCGGGTTGGCGTCCCGCTATTGAGACAGTCGGATGACGTGTTCTCCCTTGACCGGTCGCGTCTGGTCGCTCACATCGGGTTCGGTGATCTCGACGGCGCCGAAGCCGTCGAGTGGGTGGTCGATGAAGAAGATCTCCATGGTGATGTCGGGCTCGACATGGGCTTGGCTGAGGAACGCGAGGACCTTGCGGCCGGTGAGCTCTTCGATCGTCTGCTTGTACCGCTTGGCCATGACCTGTTGGAAGTCCTCGCGCATGGCGATGACGCGGTCGGGCTGGCCGCTGTCCATGATCGTCTGCTCGAGCGGGGTGAAGCCGCTCCCGCGCATGACGACGACGATGATGTCGTCGAGCGCGTAGGTCTTTGCCTTCATCGGGCCGCGACCGTAGTGCTCGCGCAGGATGCCGACGATGCTGGTCGAGATCGCCGCCAGCAGATGTCCGCCCTCGAGCGGGGTGCCGCTGGCGGTGGGTGTCGCGTCCACTTTGGCCACTCCTGCTGCGGTGGCCCTCGCGAGGCCCCCTCGCTCCATCGTTCCTGTTCCTGGGCCCGGTCTGGGGGTGCGCACCCCGCAAGCCTTGCCGCGTCGAAAACATAGCTTACGCTCGCTGGCCGGTCAAGCCGCCACACGTCGAGATACATCCCATCCGTAGCGATACATAGCGAGGAGGTCCTCATGCCGAGGATCATTGTCACGGCCGAAAACGGCGACGAGCGTCCAGTTCTACTCGACGAGCGGGTTGAGCCCGTTCATCTCGACGATACGCACCACTCGGTTCAGCTCCTTGAACGGATCGCGTGGGCGCTCGCCGACGCCGAGAAGGCGGAGACGCGCTTTGCGGCGGCGCTGAGCTGAGAGCAAGGAAAGAAGGCTCATCAAGCTCTCGCACACGCAGCGTCAGCGCCAGCGCATTGAGGAGCTCCCGTCAGCCTACGAGAGGCGCGAGGGCGGCCTTCGGCTTCGCCGGCAAAAGCGAGCACCTGCGCGGCGCCCGTGCACGCTACCGAGTTATACGACCAGCGAGAGCAGCGAATCTTGGACAGCTGTCCAACGCCGGATGTGGCGACGGGTAGCAGAATCGTTGTGACGCCCGGACACCGGACAGTTCAGGCATCCCGGAGACCAGCTCAATCCAGGAGAAAGCTCAATGCCGCAGGTGATCGTTTCATACGACGGTACGCGCAACCACCGCGATGCGCTTGTCCTCGGACGGCTGTTCGCCCACGCTGGTGCCGAGATCTCCCTCGTCTATGTGCGTCACGCCGCCGAGGCCAACCCACAACGCGAGGCAGCGGTCCAGCGAGACGCCGAGCACTCGCTCGCGATTGGCGCCAGCGAGCTCGACGGCACCTGCGTCGGGCAGCACGTAATCATCAATCCCTCGACCGCTGAGGGTCTTGCAGCGCTCGCGGCTGAGCGGCGCGCTGATGTGATCGCGTTCGGTTCCAGCTATCGGACCCCGCCCGGCCACGTGGATCTGCCGCATACGGCGGAGCAACTTCTAGACGGTGGGATCGGCTGCTCGGTCGCGCTCGCTCCCGCGGGGTTGCGGCGCGAGCCAGTCGAGCGGCGCATCGCAGCAGTTAGCGTCTACGACGAGGACGAAGATCAAGCCGCCCGAGCGACCGCAAAGGGCCTGGCCCACGTGCTCGGTGCCGCCGTGACCGAGGATGAGACCGAGGATGAGCCCGATCTGCTCGTGATCACATCGCGGTCTGAGGCCCCACACGGGCAGCTACTTCTAAGCGGCATGGGACGCGAGCAAGTCAAGAAGGCACTATCTCCCGTGCTCATGTTGGCGCGCGGCGCTGCCTTGTCTTTCGGCTGAAACGCTTTTCGAGGACCGCGCACCCCCGACCCCCAGATTCGAGGCGTCCATCTGGAGGACGAGCAGTCCTAGTGCAGTTCCTTGAGCGCCTTGCCTGGGCGATCGAGGACGGCGACAGGCTGGAGCGCGTAGCCTCCCCCGCCATCGCCAAAGAGCGCTGCGCCTTGGCGCGTCGATAGCGCGCTCACCGGGGTTTGTCCCTGCCCGCGCTGGCCGTTGGGTGGGGCCGCGCTCCAGGCGCGACCCCTCTCGGCGGAGTCGAGCATCGCCGCGAGCGTGCAGCGCTGACGCTCGGTCATCGAGCCGATCGTCTTCTTCTCGGACATGGGTATCTGGGAGAGGAGCTTGCGGCAGCGTGTCTGGCCCCAGCGGCGCTGGCTCATCAGCAGGTCGGCCACGGCCATGCTCTGAGCCTCCCAGGGGCAATCGAGGATCACCTTCGCGACGTGGATCTCGCCCATCGCCACGCGTCGCTTCAGCTCGGCGCGGGCGAGACGAACCCTGTTGGCGTGTTCGAGGGCACGCATGTACTGTGGGCTGGCAGGGGCTACCGTCGTTGTCGCAGGGGCAACCGTCGCTGTCGCGTTCATTGGGCATTCTCCCCGTTGCCGCCGCGAGTCTCGCGCGACGGGCAACATGCTCGCTTGATTTTTGACCAGTACGCGCCCGCTATGGCCGTGTAAGCCTCTGCCGCGACGAGTCGCAGCTTGAAGCCCGGCACATCACCCCCTCCCGACGGCTTATGTGGGGTGAGCCCGAACGGTCATGCAGAGCGCTCGGGGAAGTTACGTCACGGCGGTGCGCCGGTCAACCGCGCGGCGGCGCTTCATACGCTAGAAGCGACCTTTTTTGTTGGCCGAGAGACTTGTGAAGAAATGGACAATCTTGAGCCCCTTCCGGCGCACGCCGGATCAGCCGGCCTCGGTCCCGGCAGCGGTCCGTGTCTCACCGATCGTGAGGCTGGTAGCGTTGTCGTGTGGTCATTTCGACGATGAACGACCTCCCGGGTTATGAGATCGAGGAGGTCTTTGGCGAGGTGTTCGGACTGACGGTCCGCTCGCGCAACGTCGGCTCCCAGATAGGCGCCGGGCTGAAGTCGCTCGTCGGTGGCGAGCTGAAGGGCATGACCAAGATGCTCGCGGCGGGTCGTCAAGACGCGACGGACAGGTTGGTGGCGGAGGCGGAGGCCAAGGGTGCGAATGCGATCATCGCGTTTCGCTTTGATACCTCCGAGCTGGGCTCGGTCTGGACGGAGATCTGTGCGTACGGAACGGCGGTCAGAGCGCGAAAGGTCTGAGAGCGCGCACCTGCGTGCGCAGGCGTTCCTTCGTCAGCGCTCGCCCCGCCACAAAGCACAACGTCGCCCACGCTCCTCGCGAGGGCCTTGGTCGGACGTTAGCCGAGCCCCGGTCGGCCGGCTTGAGACCGGCCAGCGCAGCGCCGAAGACGTAGCGTGACAGACAGACGCTCTCTTGCCGAGGCTACGTGCCACTCCGCTGCCCCGGCCCATCCGGACGCCAGGCGCGCTCACGGAGCGTTCCGCAAGGTCCTGGTCGGCGCGCTCGCCGGCCTGACGCTGCTCGGGACGGGCGTGGCGGCGGTAGCCGCGCTGGTTGTCGATCGCATCAGCGCCCCGGGCAACGCGCGCCCCGCCGCCCTCCTGGCATCGTTCCCAGCGGTTCCAGGGCCCGCGCCGGGAAGCGTCGCCGTCGGGGCACCGATGATCCCCATCCGGCGGGCACACGAGCGTGCGCGACCGACTCGGCGGCGCCGTAAGAGCGCCACGAAGTCTCCCGCGGTCACCACGCAGCCCCGCAGCGCGTCCGTCGCCGCCGGGCGGGTCGCGAGCTTCACTGCGACCGCGGCGGGCACTCCGGCACCAAGGGCACGGTGGCAGCGCTCGGCAAATCGCGGCCGGACCTGGAGAAACATCGCCGGGGCCCACGGAGTGACCTACGCGTTCACGGCCAGCTCGAGCGAGAACGGCTACGAGTACCGCGCGGTGTTCAGCAACTCGGCCGGCAGCGCCACCACGAGCGCCGCAAGGCTCACGGTCACCGCGCCACCAAGCGGCAGTGCGCCACAACTCACAACCCCGCCGGCGAGCGGCAGTGGGCCACAACTCACAACCCCGCCGGCGAGCGGGAGTGCGCCACAGCTGACAACCCAGCCGGCGAGCGAGAGCGCGCAGAGCGGCACGACCGCGACGTTCACGGCCGCCGCGTCGGGCAGCCCGACACCGAGCGTGCAATGGGGAAGCTCGAGCGATGGCGGCAGCTCCTGGAGCGAGATCACCGGCGCGACCTCGACCAGCTACTCCTTCACCGCAACCTCCGCACAGAACGACGACGAGTACCGCGCCGTGTTCAGCAACTCGGCCGGTAGCGCCACCACGAACGCCGCAACGCTCACGGTCACCGCGCCACCGAGCGGCGAAGCGCCACAGCTCACAACTCAGCCGACCAGCCAGACGGTGGCCGTCGACGCCTGGACGACGTTCACCGCCGCCGCATCCGGCGACCCGACACCGAGCGTGCAATGGGAAGTCTCGAGCGACGGCGGCAGCTCCTGGAGCGAGATCACCGGCGCGACCTCGACCAGCTACTCCTTCACCGCAACCTCCGCACAGAACGACGACGAGTACCGCGCGGCGTTCACCAACTCGGCCGGTAGCGCCACCACGAACGCCGCAACGCTGACCGTTGCAGAGGAATCGGGCAACTGGTCGGGCTACGCCGCCACCGGCGGCAGGTTCAGCAGCGTGAGCGGGAGCTGGACGGTGCCGATCGTCACGTGCCCCGCGGACACGACCACCTACTCGTCGCAGTGGATCGGCATCGACGGCTACGAAAGCGACACCGTCGAGCAGGACGGGATCTTGGCGGCCTGCCTTTCAGGCACGCCCTACTACAGGGCTTGGTATGAGATGTACGGCGACGAAGCCGTCGACGAAGGCGCCGAAGTGCCGCTGTCGAGCTCGAGCTACCCGGTGTCGCCCGGCGATGGGATGACGGCCTCGGTGAGCCTCTCGGGCTCGACCTGGACGCTCGCGATCGCCGACACGACCAGGGACTGGAACTACAGCATCGACATCGCCTCGCCGTCGCCCGCGCCTGAGCAGTCGTCGGCGGAGTGGATCGCGGAGCGGCCCGAGCTTCGGCTCGTCGCTGACCGCCCTCTCCGACTTTGGCAGCGTCAGCTTCACCGGCGCGAGTGCCACCGACGGCACGACCAGCGGGCCGATCTCGGCATTCTCCTTTCAGCCGATCGAGATGAACGGTTCGACGCTGCTGGCGGCGCCCGGGGCGCTCGACCCGGCCGGCGAGAGCTTCACCGACAACTGGTACGCGAGCAGCTGAGCCGCGCGGCCCCCTCGCGTGCGTCAGAGGGGCTTGCGCGCGCGAAAGCGAAACGAGCGGCTGGCCCTGTCGACGCGTGGCTCTATGAGGCCGGCGCGTTCCATACGCGCGGGCAGCTCATCCGGGAGGACGGGAACGAGTGTGTCGCGGACGTGCAGCAGCTTGAACGCTCGGCCTGTGCCGAGGCTGTCGGTGCCCGCGAACACGCCGCCCGCTCGCAGAACCCTGGACACCTCGGCTAGAAGTTGGTTCTGCAGCTCCAGCGATGGCACGTGGTGGAGCATCGTGAAGCACACCACGCCCGAAAAACGACCATCGGCGAGCGGCATGGCGGTCGCGTCCGGGTGGTGCATCATTTTCGGTCAAACTGATGCACTACCCGCGTCCGCCTGCACTATCTCGACGTCGTCATCGAGCTTGCGCCGTAGCCGCTCGCAGTAGCTCTCCGCGAGCTCGACGACGGTCAGCGAGCCGGACCGGCGAGCGAGCACGCGGGTCGTGGCGCCGAACCCTGGGCCGATCTCGAGCACGTCATCGCCGAGGTCCACCCCGGCGAGGCCCCAGGGGAGCAACTCGCGCTCGACGGTGCCCGCCCACCAGCCGGACGAGCAGACGACAGCATGCGCCCAGTTCATGTTCGGAGCAATCTAACGGAGCCCGAGTGGGCCTTGACAGCTTTGTCAATGTTCACGGTGAGCGAGAACGCCAACCCGAGGAGGCAGCCCCGTGCAGCTTGACGGCACTCATCACATCACCTGCATCACGGCCGGCGCGCAGCGCAGTGTCGACTTCTGCGCGCTGGCGACACCGAGCCCTGGTTTCGCGTCATGATGGTCGCCTGCGCGCATCTCGAGCAGGTCCTCGTCGCGCGGCCCGAGCAGGTCGTCGGGTGCGAGGACTGCCTGGCGATCGGAGGCTCGTGGGTGCATCTGCGGGTGTGCCGCAGCTGCGGTCATGTGGCTTGCTGTGACTCCTCGCCGAACCGGCACGCCTCCGCACACGTACGCTCCAGCGGGCATCCGATCATCACCTCCGTGGAGCCTGGGGAGGATTGGTCTTACTGCTACCTCGACGACGTGGCGTTCGTGCTCGAGGATTCGGCATGAGCGAACCCCTCGGCGTCGGCATGGAGGAGCCCGAGAACCGTAACGGGGCCTTCCCCCGGCTCAGTGAGGAGCAGCGCGCGCGGTTGCGCGCGCTCGGGATGGTGCGCAAGGTCGAGTCTGGTGAGGTGCTCTTCCGCGACGGCGACGCCGGCTATGACTTCTTCGTGGTCGAGTCGGGCGTCGTGGCGATCGTCCAGGGCTACGGCTCCGAGAACCGCGTGATCGCCGTCCACGGGCCCCACCGCTTCCTCGGCGAGCTCAACCTGCTGACGGGCTCGCGCGCGTATCTGACCGCCGTCGTGCGCGACCCGGGCGAGGTCATCCAGGTGCCCGTCGCGGCGCTGCGCGCTCTCGTCGCCGAAGACGAGGAGCTGGGCAACGTCATCCTGCGGGCCTTCCTGTCGCGCCGCTCGATCCTGATCGAGGTCGGCAGCGGGCGTCAAGGTGGTCGGCTCGCGCTACTCGCGCGACACCCGTCGTCTGCGCGAGTTCCTCGCGCGAAACCGCGTGCCCTACCAATGGATGGACCTCGAGGAGCGACGCCGACGCGGACGTCGCTCCTGCAGGCGCTCGGCGTCGAGCCCGGCGAGACGCCGGTCGTGCTCGGCGGCGAGGGGGTGCTGCGCAACCCCTCCAACGCCGAGCTTGCGGCGACGCTCGGCCTCGGCGCGCGCGGCGCGCCCCCTGCGATGTGCGACCTGGTGATCGTCGGCGGCGGTCCCGCCGGCCTGGCGGCAGCGCGTCTACGGCGCCTCGGAGGGGCTTGACACGCAGGCGATCGACGCCGTGGCCTTCGGCGGCCAGGCGAGCACCTCCTCGCGGATCGAGAACTACCTCGGCTTCCCGGCCGGGATCTCCGGCAGCGAGCTGGCAGCAGCGCGCCGCGCTGCAGGCGGGGAAGTTCGGCGCCCGCCTCGTGGTGCCCGCCGAGGCGGTCGGCTTCGCTCGCGAGGATGGCCACTACGCGATCGAGCTGGCGGGCGGCGAGACGGTCAACGGCCGCACTGTGATCGTCGCGACGGGCGCCCAGTACCGCAAGCTGGACGTGCCCGACCTCGAGCGCTACGAGGGCGTCGGCGTCTACTACGCCGCGACCCAGGCCGAGGCGCAGATCTGTGCCGGCGACCCGGTGGTGGTCGTCGGCGGTGGAAACTCCGCCGGACAGGCCGCGATGTTCCTCTCCCGGCACGCCGCCAGCTGCCGCCTGCTGATCCGCGGCGGCGACCTCGGCAAGTCGATGTCGCGCTACCTGTCGACGAGATCGAGCGGCCGCGAGCAGATCGAGGTGCTCACACACGGCGAGATCGTCGAGCTCAAGGGCGAGAAGCGGTCTCGAGGCCGTCGTCATCCGCGACACCCGCACCGGCGAGCGCCGCGAGCTCCAAGCCAGAGCCCTGTTCGTCTTCATCGGCGCCTCACCGCACACCGACTGGCTGCGCGGCGAGGTCGCCATGGACGAGGACTGCTTCCTGCTCACCGGACGCGACGTCCAGGATGAGGATCTTCGTCGCCCACGGCGAGGAGCGGCCCTACTTCCTCGAGACGAGCCAGCCCGGCGTGTTCGCCGTCGGCGACGTGCACTCCGGGTCGATCAAGCGAGTCGCCTCAGCGGTCGGCGAGGGCTCGATGGCGGTCGCGGCTCGTGCACCAGCGACTCGCGACCCGCTGACCGCACCACCCGAGGACATGAGACGCCTGTCAGGCTCGGTAGCGCACGATCACTTTGTGCGAGCAGCCCACCAGGGTCCAGGGTCGGTTCTGCGGCAGATAGCGCATGACCAAGGTCTTCACGCCGCTGCCGTCGCAGAACACGATGCCATGGCCGTACACCAGGGCGAGATGGTCGTTGCCGGCTCCCGTCCAGATCTCGTTGTACCCGTGGCTGGCGTAGATCCAATCTTCTCCTGGACCGCCATGGAGATAGTCGCGCTGGCTTTCGGGCTGGCCTTCGGGGTGATAGTCCCCCCAGATCACGTCTCCCTCGTCGCCGGCGAAGATCGTGTCGTTGCCGTACCCGCCGAGCAGCCAGTTGTGCACGTGCTTGAGACCGACGATCGTGTGGCCGTGCCCGGCGGGCCCCTTGTCCATCTTCAGGCATTCGTCCCCCGGCCAGCCTTCATGACTCGCCTCCGCCACGGTCGCCCGCTGGCCGATGTTCGATCGGTTGGCGGCGATACTGGCCGCTTCTTCGTCCTGGGGACAGAACGCCAGGTACAAGCCACGATCGTCGCGCCTGAGCTCCGCCGCTTCCGCCGAGGACAGGCGGGCGGCGGATGCGGACGGCGGGGACGAGTCGGCGTTCGTCGCGGGCGATAGCAGCCCACCAATGAAACAAACGACGGCGAGCAACGCGACGCGCCGGCTCTGGTCCGCTGAAGACACAACCACCTGAGCGACGCTACCAGGCACGGCGCGGCTCGTGCCAGACTTCGGACATATGTCAACTCACGACCTCGCCGCCGACCGGCGCGCCCGCCTGGCCACCGCCCGCCTGTACCTCGTGTGCGGAGCCTCCCCCGACGGGCGCGCGCTGCCCGACCTGCTGCGCGGCGCGATCGCCGGGGGGGTCGACATCGTCCAGCTGCGCGAGAAGCACCTGCCCGACGAGCGGCTCGTATCGGTCGCCAGCGCCACGCGGGCGCTGTGCGGGCAGCTGGGGGCGCTGCTGATCGTCAACGATCGTCCGTGGGCGGCGCTGGAGGCGGGCGCCGACGGAGTCCACGTTGGACAGGACGACATGCCCGTGGCGGAGGTCCGCGAGCTGGTCGGCCCGGACCTGCTCGTCGGTCTGTCCACCCATTCGCCGGCGCAGATCGACGCGGCCGACGCGAGCCTGGTGGATTACATCGGCGTGGGCCCGATTCACGAGACGCCCACCAAGCCGGGCCGGCCGGCCGTGGGCATGGAGCTCATCCGCTACGCGGCAGCCCACGCCCCGGCGCCGTTCTTCGCGATCGGCGGCCTCGACGCGGGCAACCTCGCCGAAGCGCTCGACGCGGGCGCGACGCGGGCGTGCGTGCTGCGCGCCATCGCCGGCGCCGAGGATCCCCAGCGGGCGGCACGGGCGCTGCGCCACCTGCTCGACGCCCACCCCCTGGAGCGCTGAGTCGATGGCCGACCGCGGCGAGCGCGCCGGCCGGTCGGGGGGCGGTCGCGACGAGCGCGACGAGCAGGCCCGCGCCGCCCTGCAGCCCCTTGCCGCGGGCGAGCGCCCGATGGCGCTGCTGGTAGCCGTGGGAGTCAGCGCGCTTTTGGCGGCCGCCGTGCTCGTCGGCGGGCTGACCGTGCACGACCTCGCCCGCCACGGCGGCTCGCTTCCCGGCGCCATCTTCCTGACAGCGGTCCTGGCGCTGATGGCGCTCGGCATGTACCGCCGCCGCTACCTGGCCGTCCTCGGCTTCGAGGCGCTGCTCACCTTTCAGATCATCGCCGCCTCGCTCGCGCTCGTCGTCGCATCGACGCTCGTGGCCGCGGGCGCTTGCCTGCTCGCCATCGGCCTCGGAGGCTGGCTGTTCTGGAAGCTGGTGCGGGTCATGGGCCGCATCCAGGCCGGCGAACGATAGGCTCAGGCCAGATGGCCGAGAGCTCCTACGACTGCATCGTCATCGGCTCCGGGCCAGGGGGCTACGTGGCCGCGATCCGCGCCGCCCAGCTCGGCAAGAGGACGGCGGTCATCGAGCGGGACAAGGCTCGGCGGGCGCTGCCTGAACTACGCGTGCATCCCCGCCAAGGCCGTGCTGCGCTCCGCGGACCTCCTGTCCGAGATCAACGACTCCGAGGATTTCGGCCTGAGGGTGAGCGGCGTCGATGTCGACTACGCCGCGATCTGCGCCCGCCGCGACAGGGTCGTCTCGACGCTCACCTCCGGGGTGGGGGGGTTGTTCAAGAAAAACGAGATCGACCTGATCGAGGGCGACGCGACGCTGAGCGCCGACGGCGACGTGCTGGCCGACGTGTTCGGCGGCGAGCGTCAGGTGATCGCCGGCGGCGGCGTGATCCTCGCCACCGGCTCCGTCCCGCGGCCGATCCCCGGGGTGCGGTTCGGCGGGCGCGTGATCGGGACCGAGGAGGCGTGGGCGCTGCCCGAGGTGCCCGCCCGCCTGGCGGTCGTCGGCGCGGGAGCATCCGGCGCGGAGATCGCATCCGCATTCGCCCGCCTGGGCAGCGAGGTGCTGCTGCTCGAGGCGCTCGACCGCGTGCTCCCGACCGAGGACGCAGACATCTCTCGCCTGGTCGAGCGCGGCCTGAAGCGGGACGGCGTCGCCGTGCGCACGGGCACTCCAGTGGCAGACGTGACGGCCGGCGAGGCGAGCGTGAGCTTCTCCCACGGCTCGGACTCGGCCGCGGTCGACTACCTGGTGATCGCCGCCGGGCGCGGGGCGGACGTCGAGGGGCTCGGCCTGGCCGAGGCGGGCGTCGAGCTCGAACCCGCCGGGGCACAGGGGAGCGGCCTGGTGAAGGTGGACGGCGCCCAGCGCACCTCGCGCGCCGGCGTGTACGCGATCGGCGACCTGGTCCACGGACCGGCGCTCGCGCACAAGGCCTCCGACGAGGGGATCATCGCCGCCGAGGACATCGCCGGCCTGCAGACCCACCCGATCTCCTACGTGGACATCCCGCGCGCCACCTTCTGCACGCCCAACGTCGGCTCCTTCGGCCTGACCGAGGCGCAGGCGCGCGAGCAGGGCTACGACGTGGTCGTCGGCAAGGTGCCCTACGGCGCGGTCGGCGGCGGGACCGTGTACGGCGACCGCACGGGCCTGGTCAAGGTCGTCGGCGAGAGCCGATACGGCGAGCTGCTCGGCGGGCACATCGTCGGCTCGCGCGCCACCGAGCTGATCCAGGAGCTCGTCAACGTGCGCGCGCTCGAGGGCGGCTTCCCCGAGCTCGCGCGCATCATCCACGGGCACCCCACGCTGTCGGAGGCCGTGATGGAAGCTGGCCGGGCCGCCGACGGCTGGCTGATCCACGGCTGAGGATTTGGACCCGACCCTCCTCGAGGACGTGTCCTCACCGCCGGCCGCCTTCTACTTCGACCTCGCCAGCCCGCTGGCGTACCTCGCCGCCGAGCGCGTCCTGCGCGTGCTTCCCGGCCCGGCCGAGTGGCGGCCGGTGCTCGCGCGCGAGCTCGCCGACGCCGAGACGTACGCCGCCTGCCGCTGCCGCGAGGAGGAGGACGTGTTCCGCGGCGAGATCGACCGCCGCGCCCGGCGAGCTCGGCCTGCAGCCCATGCGCTGGCCCGAGCCGTTCCCGTTCGACAGCTCCCTGGCGATGCGCGTGGCCACCTACGCCACGTCGATCGGCCGCGCCGTGCCGTTCGCCCAGGCGGCCTTCCGCCAGGCGTTCGCCGGCGGGCACTCGCTGGAGGACCCAGACTTCGTGCTGATCGCGGCGGCCGCCTGCGAGATGCACCCGACGGCGGTCCTGCGCGGCGCCGAGCTGCGCTCGGTCTCCGACGCGGCTCGCGGGCGCCACCGCGGCGGCGGCCGGCGCGGCGTCACCGACGTCCCCGCGGTCGTGGTCGGCGGAGCGACGTGTTCCTCGGCGAGCGGGCGCTCGAGCGGGCGGCGGCGCACATGCGCGGCGAGCCGCCGGACGCGCGAGCGGGCGAGCGGGCGGGATCCGATCGACATGAAGGCCGGCCACGCCTACCGGCTGATCGTCACTCGCGGCGGGCGCGCGCCGGCCTTGCTGGCGGACACGGCGCGCGTCGACCACATCGAGGTGGTGGAGATCGACAGCGGCGAAGTGGTGCTCTTCTGGGATCGCCCGCCGCAGGCGGCGTCGAAGCTCGCGCGGGCGCTGCGCGCCGACCTGGCGCAGCTCGACGCCGAGGAGTTCATGGCGCGCTGGAGTACCGTGGAGCACTGATGCCGAGCCCGCCCGCGCCGACCCTGCCCGAGCCAGATCGCGCGCGCGAGTGGCTGGCCACGATGACGCTGATCCGCCGCTTCGAGGAGCGGGCGGGCGAGATGTACGCGCGGGCGAAGGTCGGCGGCTTCCTGCACCTGTCGATCGGCGAGGAGGCGACGATCGTGGGCAGCGCGCGGGCGCTGCGCGAGGACGACTACCTGATCTCCACCTACCGCTCCCACGGCCACGCGCTCGTGCGCGGCACGCCGCCCGAGAACGTGATGGCCGAGCTGTTCGGCCGCGTGGACGGCTGCTCGCGCGGGCGCGGCGGCTCGATGCACATGTTCGACCTGGCGCGCCGCTTCATGGGCGGCTACGGGATCGTCGGCGGCAACCTGCCGATCGCCGCGGGCATCGCCCTGGCCAGCGACTACCAGGGCACGGACGAGGTGACGCTGTGCACGTTCGGCGACGGCGCCTCCAACCAGGGGACGTTCGGCGAGACGCTCAACATCGCCGCGCTGTGGAGGCTGCCGGTCGTGTTCATGGTCACCAACAACCAGTTCGGGATGGGCACCGCGCTGCGGCGCCACTCGGCGGTCACGGACCTGCAGCGCAAGGGCGAGAGCCTGGGGGTCCCGGGCATGCGCTGCGACGGCATGGACGTGCTGGACACCCACGCCGTCGTCGGCGAGGCGGTGCGAGCGCGTGCGCGAGGACCGCCGGCCGGTGCTCGTCGAGGCGGTCACCTACCGCTTCCGCGGCCACTCGATGGCCGACCCCGAGCAGTACCGCACGCAAGGAGGAGGTCGCGCCGCTGGCGCGAGCGCGACCCGCTTCCCGCGTTCGGCGAGCTGCTCGTGCGCGAGGGCGTGATCGAGCGAGGCCGAGCGCGAGCGGATCGACGAGCAGGCGGTCGCGCGGGTCGACGCGGCGGTGGCGTTCGCCGAGGCCTCGCCGTTCCCGGCGCCCCGAGTCGCTGTACGACGACGTGTACGTGCTCGACCCGAGGTGCGCGGCTGGTACTCGGTGCAGACCACCGACGCGCCGGCGGACGGGGGTCGCAGGCCCAGCCGCCCGACGGAGCCGCCCCGGCGGCGAACGACGAGATCCCGCAGCAGCTGACCGAGGCGCTGGCCGCCGGCGAGGACGGCCGCGAAAGCCCGGACCGTCTACCCCGGGGCCGCCAGCCCCGAGGGGCGGGCTGATGGCGGAGATGCGCTACCGCGAGGCGCTGAACGCGGCGCTGCGGGAGGAGCTGGCGCGCGACGAGCGCGTGGTGCTGATGGGCGAGGACATCGGCGTGTTCGGCGGCGCGTTCAAGGTCACCGACGGCCTGCTCGAGGAGTTCGGCGAGCGCCGCGTGCGCGACACGCCGATCTCGGAGAACACGATCGTGGGCGTCGGCGTGGGCGCGGCGATGACGGGCCTGCGACCGGTGGTGGAGCTGATGACGATCAACTTCGCGCTGCTGGCGTTCGACCAGATCGTCAACCACGCGGCCCACATCCACTACATGTTCGGCGGCCAGGCGCGGGTGCCGCTGGTCGTGCGCATGCCCCAGGGCGCCGGCCACCAGCTCGGGCCGACGCACTCGCACTGCCTGGAGGCGCTGTTCCTGCACATCCCCGGCCTGCTGGTGGCCGTGCCGGCGACGGCGGCGGACGCGAAGGGCCTGCTGAAGACGGCGATCCGCGACGAGAACCCGGTGATCTTCATCGAGCACGAGTCGCTGTACGGCGTGCGCGGCGAGGTGCCCGACGATGAGGAGCACCTGGTGCCACTTCGGCCAGGCGCGGGTGGCGCGCGAGGGCTCGGACGTGACGATCGTGGGCGTCTCGCGCATGGCGCTGACGGCCGAGCGCGCGGCGCAGACGCTGGCGAGCCGAGCACGGCGTGCAGGCCGAGGTGATCGACCCGCGCACGCTGCGCCCGCTGGACCTCGACACGATCCTCGCGTCGGTGCGCAAGACCAACCACTGCGTGATCGTCGAGGAGGGCTGGCCCCACGGCGGCGTCGGCGCGAACCTCGCGGCGCTGATCGGCGAACAGGCCTTCGACGACCTCGACGCGCCCGTCGCAGCGCGTCACCGGAGCGGACGTGCCGATGCCGTACTCCAAGCCGCTCGAGGACATCGCCTACCCGCACGAGCCGCAGATCGTCCACGCGGCGCTGGCCGTCGCTCAACCGCACGCGCCGGAGCGCGCCTGATGGCGGAGATCGTGATGCCGCGCCTGTCGGACACGATGGAGGAGGGCACGATCCTGCGCTGGCTCAAGCGCGACGGCGAGGCGGTGGCGCGCGGCGAGGAGCTCGTGGAGATCGAGACCGACAAGGCGACCATGACCTACGAGTCAGACCAGGCGGGCGTCCTGCAGCTGATCGCCGCCGAGGGCGACACGCTCGCGGTCGGCGAGCTGATCGCGCGCGTCGGGACGCCGACCTCGGCGCGAGCAGGATGAGGGGCCGGCCTCGGAGGGGCCGGCCAGCGTGCGCGCGCGTCGGCGCAGGCCGCCTCCGGCGAGCGGCCGCACGCGGCCGCGCGCTCCGCGCGCGGCCCGCGCGGCGATCGAGCGCCCGGCGAGCGCCGGCGGCGGGCGAGCGCGTCAAGGCCTCGCCGCTGGCCCGGCGGATCGCGCGCGAGAGCGGCATCGACCTGCGCGCGGCTGACGCGGCAGCGGCCCGGGCGGGCGGATCGTGAAGGCCGACGTGCTCGCGCCACCGCTGGCGCCGCGCGCCTCCGGCGCCGCTGCCGTCCAGCGCCCGCGCCGGCCCCGCGGGCTCGTCGGCGGCGCACGGCGCCCGTTGCGCAGGCGGGCTGGAGGGCGTGGCGACGGCCAAGGGCGAGACGACGACGGTCGAGCTGTCGCGCACCGCAGCAGACGGTCGCGCGGCGGATGGCCGAGTCCAAGGCGACGATCCCCGACTTCACGCTGCAGATCGAGGTCGACATGGAGGAGTGCGTGAAGCTGCGCGCGCAGCTGAAGCGCCTGGCCCAACCCGCCACGCGGCCGAGCCGGGCGCCGGCCGAGCCCGAGCCGGGCGGCGGCCGGAGGACGCGCCGACGTACAACGACATGGTCGTCAAGGCGAGCGCGCTGGCGCTGCGCGAGCACCCGCGGGCGAACGGCAGCTACCGCGACGGGCGCGTGCAGCTGCACTCGCGCGTGAACGTCGGCGTGGCGGTGGCGGCGGAGGGCGCGCTGGTCGTGCCGACGGTGTTCGACGCGGACGAGAAGTCGCTCGGCGAGATCGCGCGCGAGACGCGCACGCTGGCCGAGCGCGTGCGCGCGGGCACGATCACCCCGCCGGAGCTCGGCGGCGGCACGTTCACGGTGTCCAACCTCGGGATGTACGGCGTCGCGAGCTTCACCGCGATCATCAACCCGCCGCAGGCGGCGCATCCTGTCGGTCGGCGCGCTGGCGCCGCGCGCGGTCGTGCGCGAGGGCGAGGTGGTCGCGCGCCACACGATGAGCGCTGACGCTCGCCTGCGACCACCGCATCCTCTACGGCGCCGAAGCCGCGCAATTCCTGGCGCGCATCCGCGAGCTGCTGGAGACGCCCGCCGCGCTCACGCTGTGAGCGGATCTACCGCTCCGGGTTGAGCGCTCCGCCGTTCGCGTGCGCGCGCAACCTGGCCACGGCCTCCTGCATGCGCTCCACCCGCTCGAGCCCCGCCTGGATTCCGCTCCATCGTCTGCTCGTGTGATCCCGGCGCCTCGCCTCCCCGCCCGAACTCCTCACAGTCGCACTCCAGGCACGGTCCAGTGACCTCCATGCGCAGCCCGCGGTGCTCGCGGCGCGTGTGCCCGCACGCGCACCTCGTGCTCAGGGTGAGCGGCCCCTGCGCCTCGCCTGTTCGCGCACGCGCGATCCGGTCCTCCGCCGGCGGTTCTTCTCGCGGGGGGTCCGCCGCCGCACCTGGCGGCTGCCACGGCCGGTCGAGTCCCGGTCTTTGTGTCCCTGCGCCTGTCGAACATCCCGCACACACTAGCTCGGACCGCCTCTCGTGCGGCGCTAGGCTGAGTGGCAGCAGATGACCGCCGCCGATCGATCGCTCCGAAGAGCTCTGGGTGTGCCACCTGGGCCTCGTGCCCTACCGCGACGCGCTGGCGATCCAGGAGCGTGTCCGCGCCCGGCGCCAGGCCGGCGAGCTGCCCGACACGCTGCTGCTGCTCGAGCACCCGCCCGTCTACACGCGCGGGCGGCGCGCCGGCGCCGACGATCTGCCGTTCGGCGAGGACTTCTACCGCGCCAAAGGCATCGACGTGCTCGCCACCGACCGCGGCGGGCGGATCACCTACCACGGCCCCGGCCAGCTCGTCGGCTATCCGATCATGGCCATCGACGACGTCGGCGGCTACCTGCGCACGATGGAAGCGGCGATCGTCGCCGCGCTCGGCGAGGCGGGCGTCGAGGCGCGCGCGCGGCCCGAGGACGGGCTCGACTACACGGGCGTGTGGGTGGCTACCCACAGGGCACGGGCGAGCGCAAGATCGCCTCGATCGGCGTGCACGTCTCGCGCGGCAGTCACCACGCACGGCTTCGCCGTCAACGTCGACAACGACCTCGAGCCGTTCTCCTGGGTCGTCGCCTGCGGCCTGCCCGACGTCAGCATGACCTCGCATCGCCCGCGAGCTGCGACGCTCGGGCGCCGGGCGCCCGAGCGCTTCCGCCAGCGCATGGCCCACAGCTTCTGTCGAGCGCACGGCCGGCGCCAGCGCCTCGGTCTCGCCGCGGCGCCTGGGCATCGACACTGCGAACGCCGCCAGGCGAGCGGCCACGCGAGCCCCCATCCATCCAAGCCAGCCGCCACCCGTCGACCCACCCGCACCCGTCGAGGCGGTCCCCGCGTGAGCGCCACCAGATCGACCCGCTCCCGCGCCAACCCCGGCGGCATGGACGTGCTCAGCGTGCTCGGCCCCGACGTGCGGCCGCTGCGCGAGCGCAAGCCGCCGTGGTTCAAGGTGCCGCCGCCGGGCGGCCAGCGCTACCGCGAGCTGACCGAGCTGATCCGCTCGGAGAACCTGCACACGGTCTGCCAGGAGGCCGCCTGCCCGAACGTCGGCGAGTGCTGGGAGCGCGGCACCGCCACGTTCATGATCCTCGGCGACACCTGCACGCGCCGCTGCGGCTTCTGCAACGTCAAGACCGGCAAGCCGACCTGGAACGACCCGCTCGAGCCGGCGCGCGTCGCGCGCTCGATCGCGCGCATGGGGCTGCGCCACGCCGTCATCACCTCCGTCGACCGCGACGACCTGCCCGACAAGGGCGCCTCCGCGTTCGTCGGCGTCATCCGCCAGGTCCGCCGCCAGGCGCCCGGCTGCCAGATCGAGGTGCTCACGCCCGACTTCCAGGGGCAGGAGATGCCGCTCGCCAAGGTCATCGCCGAGCGCCCCGACGTGTTCAACCACAACGTCGAGGTCGTCCCGCGCCTGTACCCGCTCGCGCGCCGCGGCTCCGAGTTCGAGCGCTCCTGCCGCGTCCTGCGCCTCGCGCGCGAGCTCGGCAGGGACGAGGTGGTGACCAAGTCCGGGCTGATGGTCGGCCTCGGCGAGACCCACGAGGAGATGGTCGAGGCGTTCGCCGCCCTGCGCGAGAGCGGCGTGCAGGTGCTCACCGTCGGGCAGTACCTGCGCCCCTCCGAGCGCCACCTGCCCGTCGTGCGCTACTGGCACCCCGACGAGTTCGCCGCGCTCGAGCGCGCCGCCTACGCGCTCGGCTTCGACCACGTCGCCGCCGGCCCGCTCGTGCGCTCCTCCTACCACGCCGACCAGCACGTGGGATGGGCGGGGAAGCCAGTCCTCGCCGGCGTCGGGCCGCTCGCGGCGCAGGCCTAGGACCGCAGCGCCCTGCGGCCGCCACGTCTGACGCGGGATAGGCTCTGACACGCCCTCGCCCGGCGGGGCACCGCAGCGATGTTCCCGCTCAAAGACAACATCCCGCTCGCGCGGTTTCCGATCGTCACCGTCGCGCTGGTGGCGATCAACGTGATCGCCTACCTGCTCGAGATCCGCCACGGCGGCAGCTTCTTCGGCGGCCCCACCAGCGGCGTCGCGGTCCACTACGGGGCGATCCCCTACGAGCTCACCCACCCCGGCAAGCACTGCGAACTGCTCACGCTGCGCACGCCCGCCGGCCTCGCCGAATCGATCGCCTGCCAAGGGCAGCCCGGGGTGACCGGCACGCCCGCCCCGCAGCCCGCCACCTGGGAGACGGTGTTCACCTCGATGTTCCTGCACGCCAGCTTCCTGCATATCTTCGGCAACATGATCTTCTTGGCGATCTTCGGCCCGACCGTCGAGGACGCCATGGGGCGCCTGCGCTTTCCGGTCTTCTACCTGCTCGGCGGGCTCGTCGCGCTCGGCGCCCAGGTCGCGGCCGACCCGAGCTCGACCGGTCCCACGCTCGGCGCCTCCGGCGCGATCGCGGCCGTGCTCGGCGGCTACATCCTGCTGTATCCCCGCGCGCGCGTGCTCGCGCTCGTGTTCATCGTCTTCTTCGTCACGCTCATCGAGGTCCCCGCCGTGTTCCTGCTCGGCTTCTGGTTCCTGGAGCAGCTCTACCTCGGCGCCGCCGGCCTGGCCGGCACCGGCAGCGGGGAAAGCGTCGCCTACTTCGCGCACATCGGCGGCTTCGCCTTCGGCCTGCTCGCGATCCGGCTGTTCGTCAGGCGCAATCGAGGATCGGCCAGCACGCCCGAACCGCCGCTGCCGGTGTACTAGAGCCCATGGCCCCACGCGCGAGAGCCCCCGCATGACCCGCCTGCTCGTGCTCGGCGCCGCGCTCGTGTTCATCGCCGGCTTCGCCTTCCTCACCTTCGCCGCCATCGTCCAACAAGGGGGGATTTCACTCGCTGAGCCTTGTGTCGGTCTTCATCCTCGTGCTGCTCGCAGTTGGCATCGTCGGCGCGCTGCGCAATCCTCCCCGGGGATGAGCGCCTCGCCCTTCCTGACCCCCGGCCAGAGCCGCAGGCGGCGAGCGCTCGCCGCCCACCGGCGGCGCCGGCGCAGACAGGCCCTTGGCGCGCTCGGCCTGGCCGTCCTCGTCGCCGTGCTCGTGGAGATGGTGCTCGCCAGCCGCGCGACGGAAACCCCGCACAGCCCTGCCCGCGCCGCGACCCACACCAGGCTGAGCGTGTCCCCGGCGCCGCGCGCTCTCGCCCCACGGCTTCGCCGCTCGCCAGGCCCCCGCTCGCGCTCACCGGGATCTCCACGCCGCAGCAGGACCCCGTGCAGGTCGCCTTCACGATCCGCCGCGCGCCGGGCTGCTGTTCAACCTCTCGACCGGCCAGGTCCTGTGGGAGCGCAACCCGTTCGCGCGGCTGCCGATCGCGAGCCTGACGAAGATGATGACCGCGCTCTTGACGTCCAGTCGGCGCCCGCCGGACGCGCCCGTGCTGGTCACCCGGCAGGCCGTCGACATGCCCGGCTCGAAGGTCGGCGTGCTGCCGCTCGGCAGGCACGTGCCGCTGGAGAGCATGCTCTACGGCCTGCTGCTGCCGTCCGGCAACGACGCCGCCGTCGCGCTCGCCCAGCACGTCGCCGGCAGCGTCAACCGCTTCGTCGTGCGCATGAACGACGAGGCCGCCAAGCTGGGGCTCGGCTGCACCCGCTACTCCTCGCCGTCCGGCTACTACGACGCAGGCAACTTCTCCTGCGCCGCCGACCTCGCCGTGCTCGCCCACGTCGACATGGAACAGCCGCGCATCGCCCGCATCGTGCGCACCTACTCGGCCGTCCTGCCCTTCCCGATCCAGGGCGGCAAGCTCTACCTCTACAACAACAACCCGCTGCTGATCTACAAATACCCCGGCGTCACCGGCATGAAGACCGGCCAGACGGAAGCCGCCGGACGCTGCCTGGTGGCGACCGCCGAACGCCACGGCGTGCGCCTCGGCGCGGTCGTGCTGAACTCCGACGACCCCGGCACCCAGGCCGCGAGCTGCTGGACCTGCGGATTCGAGGACGTCTACCACCAGCCGCTCGTGCCCGAGCCGCCGTTTCCGCCCGGGGCTCTGACCGCGCCAGCGGCCGTGCGACGCGCTCGCGCGCGGTGGAGTACCGTTCGCGTGGAGCGATTGACTGGTCAGTCAGCCAAAGGAGGGGAAGTGGATCTCGACGACACACCCGAGCAGGCCGCCTACCGCGCCCAGGTGCGCGGCTGGCTCGACGAGCACAAGGCCGAAGCGCCCATCCTTCAGGGCCCGGGCGCGCTCGAGGACGAGGATGAGATCGTCGCCGCGCGGCGCGCCTGGCAGGGCAAGCTCGCCGAGGGCGGGCTCGCGGGCGTGACCTGGCCGAAGGAGTACGGCGGCCAGGGCCTCGGCCCGATCGAGCAGGTCATCTGCAACCAGGAGATCGCCCGCGCCAAAGTGCCCGGCATCCTCGACGCGATCGGCGTCGGCATGCTCGGCCCGACGATCATCGCCCACGGCGCCGAGGAGCAGAAGTCGCGCTACCTCGGGCCGATGCTGCACGGCGACGAGGTCTGGTGCCAGCTGTTCTCCGAGCCGGCCGCCGGCTCGGACCTCGCGGCCGTGCAGGCGCGCGCGCGCCAGCAGGACGACGGCAGCTGGCGGCTGACCGGCCAGAAGGTGTGGACGACCAACGCCCAGTTCGCCTCCTACGGGCTGCTGCTCGCGCGCACCGACGCCGACGTGCCCAAGCACAAGGGCCTGACGATGTTCATCGTCCCGATGGACGCCGAGGGCGTCACCGTGCGCGGCCTGCGCCAGATCTCCGGCGAGGCCGAGTTCAACGAGGTCTTCTTCGACGACGTCGCGCTCGACGCCGGCGCGGTCGTCGGCGGCGTCGGCAACGGCTGGGGCACGGCGCTGACCACGCTGATGTTCGAGCGCGTCACCATCGGCCTCGGCGGCGAGGGGATGGGCTACAACTCGACCCGCTTCGCCGCCGCCATCGCCGGCGACGAGCACGCCCGCCGCGACCCCGAGGTGCGCCACCAGCTCGGCGAGATCGCCAGCGAGCTGCTCGCCGTCCGGTTCACCGGCTACCGGACGCTGACCGCGCTGCAGAAAGGCCAGATCCCGGGCCCCGAGGCGGGCCTTGCGAAGGTCACGATCGTCAGCGGCGCGATCAAGGCCGGCGACCTGATCGCCGACGTCCTCGGCCCCGACGCGCTGTCGCAGGACAGCGAGTGGGCCTACATGATCTCGTTCCTGCCCGGCCTGAAGTCGGCCGGCGGGACCGAGGAGATCCTCAGGAACACGGTCGGCGAGCGCGTCCTCGGACTGCCCCCCGAGCCGCGCCTGGACAAGGGCATCCCGTTCTCGGAGCTGCGCTCCAAGGAAGGAGCGGCGGCATGAACCTGGCCCTCTCAGACGAGCAGGTGTTCCTGCGCGAGGCCGCCCGCGGCGCGCTGTCGCGCTTCAAGACGCTCGAAGCCGCCCGCGAGGCGCTCGACGGCAGACGAGAGCGCGCTGCCGGACCTGTGGCCGACCGCCAGGGAGGCCGGCTGGCCCGGCCTGCTGATCGACGAAGCCCACGGCGGCGCCGGCCTGGACGCCTTCGACGCGATGCTCGTGCTCGGCGAGTGCGGCCGCGTGCTCGCGGGCATTCCGCTGCTCGGCCATCTCCCCGCCACCGCGATCCTCGGCGACGCGCCGAGCGCCGCCGAGTTCCTGCCCGCGCTGGCCACCGGCGAGCGGCGGGCCGCGTACCTGCCCGCGCAGCCGCCCGGCGACCTCGACGAGCGCTGGAGCGCCGACCCGGCGCAGCGGCTTCGCGCGCGCGGCCCTGCCCAGCGCCGGAGCGCGCGGCGAGGACGGGCGCGGTGCCGCGTCAACGGGCAGCTTCGCGTTCGTGCCCGACGCGCCCGGCGCCGACATGCTCGTCGGCGTGGCGCTGCTCGACGGCAGGCCCGTCGGGGTGGCGATCCTAGCCGACGCCCCCGGGGTGCGGATCGAGCCCGTGCAGCGCTATGACGCGACCCGCTCGCTCGGCCACGTCACGCTCGAGGACGCGCCCGCCGTCGTGCTCGACGCGCCCGAGGAGTCGCTCGCCGCCGCCTGGTACCTCGCGCAGGCGCTGATCGCCGCCGAGTCGCTCGGCAGCGTCGAGACCGCGCTCGACGTGTCCGTCGCCTACGCCAAGGAGCGCTTCACCTTCGGCCGCGCCATCGGCTCCTACCAGGCGGTCAAGCACTCCCTCACCGAGGTGCTGCGCCAGCTCGAGAACGGGCGCTCGCTGCTCTACTACGCCGGCTGGGCGCGCCGCGGCGCGCCGGCGGAGTTCCCGCTCGCCGCCAGCGCCGCCCGCTCGGTCGGCCGGACGCGCGCTCGACGACGCCGCGCGCACGATGATCTCCGTCCACGGCGGCATCGGCGCCACCTGGGAGCACGACGCGCCGCTGTACTTCCGCCGCGCGCAGCTCTCCCGGCGACTGCTCGGCGGCACCGGCCAGCGCGACCGACCGGGTCGCCGGCGAGCTGCTCGCGCAGGCCGACGCCGCCTAGCGCCGACGCGCTCGGCGCGGGAGCCTGGCGCGCGCGCGTAGCCGCCACCGCCTTCGCGCTTCGCCTTCGCGCATCGCGGCTTCGGCTTCGCTTCGGCTTCCAGCGCCGCCAGCACCGGCGCGCCGTAGGCGGCGTAGACCGCTTCGACCATCGCCGGTTCCACGCCGCAGTTGATGCAGAAGCCGTGCTGGGACCAGCCGATCGCGCGCGCGAGCACCTGGTCGGCGTAGGTGACGCCGGTGGCGTCGTGGCCGTAGTAGTCGTAGGCGGCGTCCCACGCCGATTCGTCCAGCGCGTATTCGGCGCCGTCCGCGGACAGCAGGTGGGCGGCGGCCATGATCGCGTCGAAGTCGTCGTAGATCGACGGGTGCGTGGCGGTCATGTGGTCGTAGTGGGCGGGGCGCTTGCCGTAGATGTAGGAGTCGCTGACCAGATCCCAGGTGGATGGGATGCCAGCCGCCCCGTTGGTGACGTTGAACTGCATCGGCCCGCCGCAGCAGTGGGCGAAGTTCAGGCCGTGGTAGGTGCTCGGCGCGGTCGAGAACGCGCTCTCCTGCCTGTGGATCGAGGCCAGCAGCAGCCAGTTGACGCCGAAGGTGCTCTGGGCGGTCGCGTAGATCGGGTAGAAGCCTT
Organism: uncultured Solirubrobacteraceae bacterium; assembly: GCA_963711985.1. Taxonomy (GTDB): domain Bacteria; phylum Actinomycetota; class Thermoleophilia; order Solirubrobacterales; family Solirubrobacteraceae; genus Palsa-744. The sequence continues at coordinate 812,524 of CAVQGG010000011.1, forward strand.
CCATCCAGCGCCCTGGAGATGTGCGTCTGGGTCGCGTCGACGAAGCGCGTGGCGTCGAGCCTCTGCTGTTCGGCCGAGGGGCTCGCGACGATCGCCGCCCGTGCGCTCGGTCGGCGCTCGCGCTCGCCGAGCCGCGCCGGCGCCGGTGCAGGCGTCGCGGCCGAGACCAGCACCGGCGGGGGCGCCACGGTGCTCGCGCGGCCGACCACGCCCGTGAGCACCGCGACCAGCACCGCCAGCCCCAGCGCCCCGATCGAGCAGGCGAGCAGCCAGGCGCCGCGTTCCGAGGGCGGGGCCGGCGGAGGGGCGAAGGGGGCCGCGGACACAGCACCTCATCCTAACCAGGCGCCGCGCCGATCTAGGAGGTGTCGGGTTAGGACTCTCATGCGCACGCTCACGCTCTGCCTCTCCACGCTCGCGGTCTCGACCTGCTTCGCGGGTTCCGCGCGGGCGGCCTCGCCTTCGCCCGGCGCCCCCGCGCCGGCCCCCGCCCTGAGCGCCGCCCAGCAGCGCTACCTGGCGCTGGCGCAGGCCGGCGTCGCGCAGGCCGAGCAACGCTGGCGGGATCCGCGGCGCGGCTGGTATGACGCGCGCCTGAACGACCGCGAACGCTATCCGCTGGCCACCATCTGGGACATCGTGCCGCTGTTCGAGTCGCTCGACGCGATCGCCATCGCCCAGCCGACCGCCGCCAACCGGAGCGCCCTCGCCGGCTTCGCGGCCGGGGCCGAGCGCTACCTCAACCGGGGGCTGCGACCCCTCCCCGGCTACTCCCCCTACCCGGGCGACCGCGAAGCGGACACGGAGACCTGGTTCGACGACAACGGCTGGTGGGGGCTTGCGTTCGTCGAGCGCCTACCGCGCCACCGGCACGCGCCGCTACCTCGCGGACGCCGAACGCGCGCTGCGCTACATCGCCGCTGCCGGTTGGGACCCCAACGGAGGCGGCATCTGGTGGAACACCGATCACCCCTTCAAGTCCGGTCCGGCGCTCGCCGCGGACACCCTGCTCGCCACGCTCCTCTACCAGCAGGACCGCTCCCCCTTCGCGCTGGCGCAGGCTCGGAAGTTCATCGCATGGGCGAACACCGGCGGCTTCGCCAGCGCCGAAGGGCTGTACGCGGACAGCAGCGTCAGCGCCACCCCGGTCGACTACATCGAGTCGCCGCTGATCTACGCCCAGGCTGTGCTCTGCCGGCTCACCGGCACGGCGGCCGAATGCCAACGGGCCGAACGGCTGAAGGCCACCGCGCTCGAGCGCTTCGGCTACCTGCTCGACTTCTCCCCCCAGTACGACGCCATCTACCTGCAGTGGATGCTCGCGCTGTACTCGCTCGAGGGCGACCCCACGCTGTACCTGCTCGCCGCCGACAATGCGCGCGACGTGCAGACGCGCGCGGCCAACGGCGAAGGCCTTTACCTGCTCTCCTGGAGCGGCGAAACGCTGCCCGCGATCGACGCCGAACCGGGGATGCTGCAGACGCAGGCCGCCACCACCAGCCTGTTCGCCTGGCTGGCGGTGTACCCGCCGCCGGCGTGAGCGAGCCTCACACCCCGAGCGCCCGTCGCGCGACCCTGTCGAAGAGGAGATCCGGCAGCAGGCGCTTGACGAGCAGCATCGCCTTCGCGTCGGTCCCGACGACGTAGCGGGCCCTCATTCGCCGCGCGCTCAGCGCCCGCTCGATCGTCTCGGCCACCCGCTCGGGCGCGACGCCGCGACGCGCCGTGTCCTGGAGGACCTTGTCCATCGCGGCGGCAACGTGGCCGTACTCGGACTGGAAGCTCGGGTGGAACGCTCATGCGCTCGGCCTGCGCGCGGCCCTTGTCCCAGATCGGCGTCGCGACCGACCCAGGCTCGACCAGCGCGACCTGGACGCCCGAGCTGCGCAGCTCCACGCGCAGGGCGTCGCCAAGCGCCTCGATCGCGTGCTTGGAGGCGGCGTACGGAGCGGTGAACGCCATCGCCACGCGCCCGCCGATCGAGGACACGAACACGATCCGCCCGCCTGTGCCCCTGGGGGTGCCGGCGCGGCGCAACGCCGGCAGCATCGCCTGCGTGACCGCCACCTGCGCGAACACGTTGACCTCGAACTGCCTGCGCAGATCCTCCAGCGAGATCAGCTCCAGCGGGCCGCCGACGCCGATGCCGGCGTTGTTGACGAGCGCGTCGAGCCCGCCCCGTGGGGACGCGCCGGGACGGGCAACCTCCTCCTCGACCCGCGCCGCCGCCTGCGCGATCTGCGCGGCGTCTGTCACCTCGAGGGCCAGCGGGATCACCCGCCCGTTTGCTCCGGACTCCTCGACCAGACGCTCGCCGGCGCTCTGGTCGCGCACCCCCGCCAGCACCGTCCAGCCCTTCCCGGTCAGCCGCAGCGCCGTGGCACGGCCGATGCCGGTGGACGCTCCGGTGATCAGCGCCAGCGGCACGCGCACGACGTTACCCGATGCCCCGAGCGTGAGGCGTCCCGCTCCGAATTAGCGCTTGCTTAGGATGTGCGGCGATGGTTGCCGCGTGAAGATGCCGTCGCCCGCCGGCCGCTCGTCGATCGCCCGCGCGACGATTGTCGTGTCGCTCCTGGCCGTCCTGGCGGGCTGCGGCTCGACGCTCAAGCGCAGCCCGACCGCGCACGCGAGCACGCGGACCTGCACCGCGACGGTGCTCGACACGTTCGTCAGCATCCTGGAGCGCGTCTACCACGAGGGTGTCTTCAGCGAAAGGACCGCAAGCGCCCGGTACCTGATCACGCACTCACCGGCGCTGCGCGTCGCGGTGGAAAGCGGGAGCGAGGCCGCCGCGCGCGCGGCCGCGCGCGCGCTGCTGGCGACCGGGCACATGACCAACCTGCTCGTGATGCGGGACGGGCACACGTTGATCGATGTGGGAGGCGCCGCCTTGGCGCCGCTGCGGGGGACGCTCACGGGCGCGGGCGGAGTCCCCATCGCCAGCTACCTCACGAGCGTGTGGGCTGACACCGGCTTCCTCACCGAGGCCGGAGGCATCACCCAGGGTCTCGTCTCCCTGCGCGCTGGTGGGCGCAGCATCGCAGGCAAGCCGGCCCTTGCCGCGGGAGCGCTTGCGAGCGAAGGCTCGCTGACGCGCGAACACGTCCTCTACCAGTACGCCTCGTTCCCGGTCGAGGCCTATCCCTCGGGCGCGCTGCGGGTCTACGTGCTCATCCCGGCCAGCTCGATCGCCGCCCTCTGCGGACGGACGAGCGAGGACACGACCGTCGACACGCTGGCCCGCGTGGCAAACCTCATCTACACGGCCGAGATCGGGCTCAGCGCACAGAAGCAGGTCCAGCGCGTCCAGCGCAACAAGGCCCTGCTGGAAGCCGTCGCCCACCGCGACCCGGCGTCCACCAAGCTGGCGATCGACGCCCTGCTCAACGAGCACATCGTGCGCCTGCGGGTGAGCGCCGGCGGGCAGCTGCTGTCCGACGTCGGCGGGCCCTACGTGCTGGGCCCCGTGAGCGCCCCGCTGCGTCTGGACGGACGCACGATCGGCAGCTTCGTGCTCTCGATCCAGGACGACGAAGGCTACCTGCGACTCGCCAGGCGCCTGGCGGGGCTGGACGTGCTCATGTATATGAACCCCACCCACCCGCAGCTCGTCAAGAACAGCCTCGGCCCGGCGCCCGGGCCGGCGTTGGGAACGGTCCCCGCCAGCGGCGCCTTCCGCTATGGCGGGCGCGCCTTCCGCGTGTTCACGGTCCACGCCGAGGCGTTTCCGTCGGGGCCGCTGACGATCCGCGCGCTGGTCCCGATCCCCTACCCCTAGCGCGATCGGGCTGGCGCCAGCTCACTCAAGCCGGCACCAGCGACTCCTGCTTGGCGCGCAGCGCCTGCAGGAGCTCCTCGAAGGAGTCTGAGAATTTCTCGACCCCCTCGCGCTCGAGCGTGTCGGTCACGTCGTTGTAGTCGACACCCGCCCGCTCCAGCTCCGCCAGCAGCCGCTCCGCATCCTCGAGGCCGCGCTCCAGCCGGGGCTGCGGGTTGCCGTGGTCCTGGTAGGCCTGGATCGTCTCCTCGGGCATCGTGTTGACCGTGTCGGGTCCGATCAGCTCCTCCACGTACAGGATGTCCGGGTAGGCGGGGTTCTTGGTCGAGGTCGACGCCCACAGCACCCGCTGGGGCGTTGCGCCCTTGCCCGCCAGGTACTCCCAGCGCGGACCGCTGAACATCTCCAGGTAGTGGCGGTAGGCGAGCCGCGCGTTGGCGATCGCAAGCTTGCCCTTCAACTCCTCCGCGCCGTGGGCGGGATCCAGCTCGTCCAGGCGCCTGTCGGCCTCGGTGTCGATCCTGGAGACGAAGAAGCTCGCGACCGACGCGACCGCGCTCGGGTCTCCGCCCTCGGCGATCAGCCGCTCGACCCCCCGCAGGTAGGACTCGGCGACCTCCGCGTAGCGGCGCAGCGAGAAGATCAGCGTCACGTTGATCGAGCGCCCCTTGGCCACCACGTCCTCGATCGCAGCCAGCCCCGGCCTGGTCGCCGGGATCTTCACCATCAGGTTCGGGCGGTCCACGGTCTCGTGCAGGTGCATCGCCTCGCGGAAGGTCTGCATCGTGTCGTATGCCAGCCTTGGGTCGACCTCGAGCGAGACGTACCCGTCGCGGCGGCCGCTGGCCTCCCACACCGGGCGGAAGAGATCGCAGGCGTCCTTGATGTCCTGCTCGGCCAGCGCCCAGAAGCTCCGCGCGAGGTCGCTGCTCTGCGCCGCCAGCTCGTGCAGCTGCTCGTCGTAGGCGCTGCCCGTGCTCATCGCCTTCTGGAAGATCGTCGGGTTCGACGTCGCGCCCACGACGTTGTCCGTGTCGATCAGCTCCTGTAGGTGTCCCCCGCGGATCGATTCGCGCGAGAGGAAGTCCACCCACACGCTCTGGCCTAGGCCTGACAAACGTGCAAGGGGGGTAGGTGCGTCGGAGGGCATGGCGTCTCCTGTCAGTATCGCGTCAGTGTCTCGATTCGAGCAGCGCCTCAGCTCGGGCGGTTATGTTCTCGACGCTGAAGCCGAGCTCCTTGAGCACGGTAGTACCGGGTGCAGACGCGCCAAAGCGGTCCAGGCCAAGGACATCGCCGTCGGTTCCGACCCACTTCCACCAGCTCATGCTGGCCCCCGGCTCAACCGCCAGGCGGGTTCTCACGTCGGGTGGAAGCACCTCGTCGCGGTACTCCTGCGTCTGTGCTTCGAACAGCTCCATGCAGGGCATCGACACGACGCGCGTGGGCGTCTGGCGCTCGGACAGCGCCCGTGCCGCTTCGAGCGTCGGCGAGACCTCGGCGCCGGTTGAGATCAGCACGATCTCGGGGAGCGCGCCGACGCCGCCCATCGTGGAGTCCCACAGCACGTAGCCCCCTCGCTGCACGTTCTCCGCGGCGGCGACTTCGGTCCGGTCGAGCACAGGGATGCTCTGGCGGGAGAGGAGCAGGGCGACCGGCCCGTCCTCGCGCTCGAGCGCAACCCGCCACGCCGCCGCCGTCTCGTTCGCGTCGCCCGGGCGGATCACCCACAGCCGGGGGATGGCGCGCAGCGCCGCGTAGTGCTCGACCGGCTGATGGGTCGGCCCGTCCTCGCCCAGGGCGACGGAGTCGTGCGTCCACACCCACACCACCGGCAGGCCCATCAGCGCCGACAGGCGTACCGAGCCGCGCATGTAGTCGGAGAAGACCAGGAACGTCGAGCCGTACGGCTTGACGATCCCGCCGTGGGCAGCCGCGCCGTTGACGATCGCGCCCATCGCGTGCTCGCGGATGCCGAACGGGACGTTGCGTCCGGCGTGCACGCTGGAGAACTCGCCCCCGCCGTCGAACACGGTCTTGGTCGACTCCACCAGGTCGGCCGCGCCGCCGATCATCGTCGGTGCGAACCGGGCGAAGGACGCCATCACCTTCTGGCCAGCCGCGCGCGTGGCGATCTGCTCGCCCGCCGCGAAGCTGGGCAGCGACTCGCGCCAGCCGTCGCGCAGCCGCCCCGCCCATGCCCTGTCCCAGTCCTCAGCCATCTCCGGGAAGTCCCCGCGCCACGCGTCGAAGCGCTCTTGCCACTCGGCCTGGATCGAGGCGCCCTGCTCGCGCAGCGACATGTGCTCGTACACGCGCTCGTCGACCCAGAAGCTGCGCTCGGGGTCGAAGCCCATGACCTGCTTGGCGGCCCTCACCTCCTCCTCGCCCAGTGGCGCTCCGTGCGCCTTGGCGGTGTCGACGGCGTGGGGGGCCGGGTAGGCGATGTGCGAGCGGATGGCGATGAACGACGGGCGCTCGGCTTCCGCGCGCGCTGCCGCGATCGCCGCCTCCAGCGCCTCCAGGTCCTCGGAGTCGTGCAGCCGCTGGACGTGCCAGCCGTCGGCCTGCAGTCGCGCCGGGTGGTTCTCGCCGTCGAAGGAGATCGACGTGGAGCCGTCGATCGTGATGTGGTTGTCGTCGTAGCAGACGATCAGCTTGCCCAGCCGGAAGTGTCCCGCGATCGACGCCGCCTCCTGGCTGACGCCCTCCATCATGTCCCCGTCCGAGCAGATGACGTAGACGCGGTGGTCGACGAGCTCCTGTCCGGGGCGGTTGAAGCGATCGGCCAGGAAGCGCTCGGCCATCGCCATCCCGACCGCGTTGGCGAACCCCTGCCCGAGCGGCCCGGTCGTGACCTCGATCCCCGGGGTGTGGCCGCGCTCGGGATGCCCCGGCGTGCGCGAGCCCCACTGGCGGAACTGCTTGAGGTCCTCGAGGCCGAGGTCGTAGCCACAGAGGTGCAGCAGCGAGTACTGCAGCACGCACGCGTGGCCGGCGCTCAGCACGAAGCGGTCGCGCCCGGGCCAGGCCGTGTCCCGGGGGTTCACGCGCAGGAAGCGCTCGAACAGGGTGTAGGCGAGCGGCGCGAGCGCCATCGCGGTGCCCGGATGGCCGGCGTTGGCCTTCTGCACCGCGTCCATCGACAGCCCGCGGATCGTGTCGATCGACAGCCTGCGGATCTCAGCCTCATCGAGCACCGCCGCGCCGGCGCCAGAGCCGCTCGATTCGGGTGTCACCGCCATTGCAGTCGATCCTACTAACGATTCCTGGCGCTAGAGTCGCACGATCGTGTCAGAGCAGTTCTGCGATGTTGGCAGGGGGATAACCCTCTGCTACGAGACATTCGGCGACCGTGCCAACCCGGCCGCCCTGCTGATCATGGGGCTCGGCACCCAGATGATCGCGTGGCAGGAGGACTTCTGCCGCGAGCTTGCGGGGCGTGGCTTGCACGTGGTCCGCTTCGACAACCGCGACATCGGACGCTCGACCCACGTGGCGGGCCGCCCGCCGACGAGGGCCCAGCTGCTGCTGCGCTCGAGGCGTGCCGCGCGCTACACGCTCGGCGACATGGCCGACGATGCAGCCGGTCTTCTGCGCGAGCTGGACCTCGCCCCCGCGCACGTCATCGGGGCCTCGATGGGCGCCATGATCGCCCAGATGCTCGCGGCACGCCACCCGCGGGCGGTGCGCTCGCTGGTCTCGATCATGTCCAACACAGGCAGCCTCCGCAGCGGGCAGCCGTCGCTGCGCGTCTACCCGATCTTCCTGCGCCGCCCCCCGCGGGGGCGCGAGGTCTTCATCGCGCGCATGGAGCGCATGTTCGCCGTGATCGGCTCGCCCGGCCTGCCACAGGACGCGGAGGACCTGCACGCGATCGCGACGGCGAGTTACGACCGCGACCACGACCCCGAAGGGCCGGGGCGTCAGCTCGCCGCGATCATCGCCTCCGGAAACCGCACGGCCGAGCTGCGGCGGATCACCGCGCCGACTCTCGTCGTCCACGGCACCGCCGACCCGCTCGTGTCGCCCTCCGGCGGGCGGGCGACGGTGCGGGCCATCCGCGGGGCCGAGCTGATGACGATCGAGGGCATGGGCCACGACCTGCCGCGCGCGGCGTGGCCGGAGATGATCGACGCAATCGCCGCGCACGCGCTGCGCGCCGATGGCCGCGCCAACGGACACCCGCCCCTACCGGCCCGCCCCCGGTCGCTCTCGGGCCTGTAGGGACGGGGCCCTCCCCCGATCCCCCTCAACCTCCCTGGGGTCGACGGGTGCAGGCCCGCAGGCCGAGCACGGAGTGCGTGCGCGAGCTGGAGCACCAGCAACCCTGCGGCTGCACCCGCACCAGCCAGTGCAGGTCGTGCCGACAGTGAGAGCGCCGGTACGGCCAGCGGCCGTGCAGCGCGCGGAGCATCCTGTGCTCGTGGCAAACGAACAGCCTCATCTCCATCAGACCTCTCCGTTCCGCGTCCGGTCTCGCATCGTGCTTGACCCAAAGCCCATCTTCCAGTCCCTTCCCTTGCCGGGCGGAAGCGACTCCCGCCTAGGACATATAAATCACGTTTTACGCAGTATGTCAACTTATATACGATCGATTGACATCCAGCCCGATGGTCGGAGACAGTCGCGACGACGGTACACGTGGGCCGGAACCGAGGCGGGGACGGACGCGCGCCCGCCGGCGGGTCCGAAACGAGTGGCTCGGTGCAGGCTGGGAGAGTGCGCCCGGAGGGAATCGAACCCTCGGCCTGCGGCTTGAAAGACCGCTGCTCTTTGGCTCCCCGAAGAGAACCGTTGACCACTGAGCTACGGGCGCGCGCTGTGGATGTATAACCGACTCTACGTTCCGACGAGCACCTTATTCTAAGCAGCCCCGCGCCGCGTGCGCGTCCACGGGCGAGCGCGTTTCGGACTCCGGGTCGGCCGCCGCGGCTGACGCTACGGCGCCCGTTCGACGATCGCGTCGCTGGGCAGCTGGCCACGCGGCACGCCGATGCCCCCGCACAGCTTGATGCAGGGCGCGTATGTCGGGCGGAAGCCGAGCAGCTGGGGGATCGTGACGATCCGGTAGCCCCGCGCCCGCAGTGAGGCGATGATCGTGGGGTAGGCGGCCAGCGTCTGGCCGCGCGGACCGCCTCCGTCGTGGGAGATGATGATCGAGCCCGGCCGCACGTGGGCCAGCACACGCTGCTCGATCGCGCCGGTGCCCGGCAACGTGTAGTCGCTGGGGTCCACGTTCCACAGCACCGTCGCCAGGCCCAGCGAGCGGGCGGTCTGGATGATCGACTGGTCGTAGTCGCCGTAGGGGGGACGGAAGACGCAGGGCGTGTAGCCGGTCAGCGAGTGGATCACCGCGATCGTCCTCTGCAGCTGCGCGCGAACGCCGCCGCTTACGATGAGATCGGGGTGAGTGAAGGTGTGGTCGCCGAGCACGTCGCCGTTGCGAAGCTCGCGCAGCAGCGTGCGCTTGTACGCGGCGCTCACGTGCTCGCCGATCATAAAGAACGTCGCGTGCGCGTGGCTGCGTTCCAGCATCGTCACGAAGGCGGAGGTGTCGGGCGCGGGACCGTCGTCGAAGCCGATCGCCACCTCCCGCCGAGCCGGGCCGTGTGTGTAGGCGAGCGTGCCGTGGCTGCGACAGCCGGTGATGCGATACAGGACCGTCGGGTTAGTGCTGCCGCCGGCGCCGGCTCCCGTACCCTGCGTCGAGGTAGCGATCGCAACGAACGCCAGCAGCGCCACCATCGCGAGCACGGTCCGCACCGCCGTGCACCATACACCCGGCCTGCGCGCTGGCGTAGGGTGCGCTGATGACCAGCTACGTGGCGGCGATCGACCAGGGCACGACCAGCACGCGTGCGATCCTGTTCGACGCCGACGGGCAGATCGGGGCGCTCGAGCAGCGCGAGCACCAGCAGATCCACCCGCGCGCGGGGTGGGTCGAGCACGACGCGCGCGAGGTGTGGCAGCGCACGCGGGAGGTGATCGACGGCGCGCTCGCGCGCTCGCACGCGCAGGCCGGCGACGTGGCGGCGATCGGCATCACCAACCAGCGCGAGACGACGGTCGTGTGGGACCGCCAGACCGGCGAGCCGGTGCACAACGCGATCGTCTGGCAGGACACGCGCACCGCCGCGCTCGTGCGCGAGCTCGCCGGCGGGGAGGGACTCGACCGCCTGCGGGAGCGCGTCGGGCTGCCGCTGTCGACCTACTTCTCCGGCCCGAAGATCGCGTGGATCCTCGACAACGTCCAGGATGCGCGCGACGCGCGCTGAGAACGGGGAACTGGCGTTCGGGAACATGGACACGTGGCTGCTGTGGAACCTGACAGGCGGGCCGGAGGGCGGCGTGCACGCCACCGACGTGACCAACGCCAGCCGCACGATGCTGATGGACCTGCAGACGCTCGACTGGCATGAGCCGAGCCTGCAGCTGATTGGCATCCCGCGCTGCATGCTCCCGGAGATCCGCTCCTCCAGCGAGATCTACGGCGAGGTGACCGGCACGGCCCTCGGCGGTCGCCCAGTGGCGGGCATCCTCGGCGACCAGCAGGCGGCGCTGTTCGGTCAGACCTGCTTCGAGCGCGGCGAGGCCAAGAACACCTACGGCACGGGCTCGTTCCTGCTGCTGAACACCGGCGAGCAGATCGTCCACTGCGACCAGCTGCTCACCAGCGTCGCCGCGAAGGTGGGCGAGGCGCCGACCACCTACGTGCTCGAGGGCTCGATCGCCGTGACCGGCGCCGCCGTGCAGTGGCTGCGCGACAGGCTGGGGCTGATCGGGACGGCGGCGGAGGTCGAGGAGCTGGCCCGGACCGTGCCGGACAACGGCGGGGTGTACTTCGTGCCCGCCTTCTCCGGCCTGTTCGCCCCCTACTGGCGCGACGACGCCCGCGGCGTGATCGTGGGGCTGACCGCGTACGCCGGCGCCGGGCACATCGCCCGGGCGGTCCTCGAGGCGACGGCCTGGCAGACCCGCGAGGTCCTCGACGCGGCCAACGCCGTCGCCGAGGTCCCGCTGGGCGAGCTGCGGGTCGACGGCGGCATGACCGTGAACGAGCTGCTCATGCAGTTCCAGGCCGACGTGCTCGGCGTGCCGGTGATCCGACCGAAGGTGACGGAGACGACCGCGCTCGGCGCCGCGTTCGCCGCCGGCCTGGCCGCCGGCTTCTGGCCGGATCAGGCCGAGCTGCGCGAGCGCTGGACGCAGGACAGGCGCTGGGAGCCGGCGCTGGACGAGCGCCTGCGCGAGCGGGAGTACGCGCAGTGGAAGAAGGCCGTCGCCCGCTCGCTCGACTGGATCGACTAGGGAGTCAGAACGATCTTCAGGGCCTCGCGCCTGTCGTAGATGGCGTAGGCCTCGGGCGCCTGCTCGAGCTTCATGTGATGCGTCACCAGCGCCGTGGGGTCGAGCACGCCGGCGGACAGCATCGCGAGCACGCGGTCGACGTGACCGAGCACGTTGGCGTGGCCGCCGCGCAGCGTCAGCGCCTTGAGCCAGAGCAGGCCGAGGTGCACCTCCGCGCGCTCGGCGTAGACGCCGATGCACTGGATGCTCCCGCACGCCCGCGTCAGGCGGATGGCGCTCTCCAGCACCTTGGGGTCGCCGACGGCGTCGATGGACACGTCGACGCCGCGGTCTTCGGTCGCCCCGCGCACGGCCGCACGGACGTCCTGCTCGACCAGGTGCAGCGGCTCCGCGCCGAAGGACTCGGCGACGCTCAGGCGCTCTGGAACCGTGTCGATCGCAAACACGTGCGCCGCGCCGGCGGCCTTCGCGGCCTGCACCGCGCACAGCCCGACGGGGCCGAGCCCCATCACGGCCGCGACGTCTCCGGGCCGCAGCCCGCTCGCGTCGACGGCGTGGAAGCCCGTTCCCATCACGTCTCCGGCGAACAGGGCCACGTCGTCGCTCATGCCCTCGGGAACGCGCCGCAGCACGAGGTTGGCGCGCGGCACGAGCGCCATCTCCGCCTGCGTGCCCTGCAGCGAGCCGAGCGTGGCGCCGTGCCCGAACGTGCGCGACTGCAGGCAGCGGTGATACAGGCCGCGCCTGCAGAAGAAGCAGGTGCCGCACGCCGTCTGAAAGCAGCCGAGCACGCGGTCCCCGACCGCGACGCGCGTGACCGCGTCGCCGACCGCGGTGACGGTGCCGACGTACTCGTGGCCGATCGTGAAGCCCGGTTCGATCTGCACGCGGCCGTGGAAGATGTGCAGGTCCGAGCCACACACGCCGGTGGCCTCGACCCGTACGATCGCGTCTTCCGGGTCGATCAGCTCGGGATCGGGTCGCTCCTCGACGCTGACGACGCCGGGGGCCTGGAAGGTGACCGCTCGCATGGCGGACGCCAGCCTACTGATCTGGCCTGGCCGTGGCCGCCTGGGCGGTGCCCGTCCGCACCTCGCGCAGCGCGCCCGTCTCGGGGTCGAAGACGAAGCCCCTGATGTGCTCGCGGGCCGGCAGCTCGCGGCTGGAGCGCAGCCTGTCGAGGCTGTGGCGGAGGGTGTCCTCGACGTCGTCGAAGGCGCCCAGGCGCCAGCTGGGCATGGCCCCGTCGGCGGCGAGCGCCTGCGCGAAGTCGTCCTCGGAGGCCCCGCGCAGGCCGCAGCCGTCGTGCATGACCACGACGATCTCCTCGGTCCCGAGCAGCCGCTGGGAGGCGCTGAGCGAGCGGATCGCATCGTCGCTGACCAGGCCGCCGGCGTTGCGGATGATGTGCGCGTCGCCGCGCTCCAGGCCGAGCATCGGGAACAGGTCGATGCGCGTATCCATGCACGCGAGAACGGCCACCTTCCGGCGCGGGCGCGGGCTGAGGCCCGGCGCGGCGCAGCTCATCCGCGCGCGAGGCCGCCACGCTCAGCATCTCATCGGCGTGGGGCATCGAGGACCGTGCCCTCTACCCGTGGCCGAGCACCGGGTGGGGGGCGTAGGGCTCCTCCAGCCGCGAGATCTCCTCGTGGCTCAGCGTCAGCTGCTCGGCCGCGAGGGCGTCGTGCAGGTGCTCGATCCTGGTCGCCCCGACGATCGGCGCCGTCACCGCTGGCTTGTGCAGCAACCACGCGAGCGCGACCTGCGCGGGAGGCGCGCCGCGCTCGGAGGCGACCTCGGCGACGCGCTCGACCACGTCGAAGTCGGTCGGCTGGCTGTAGAGGTAGTCGGTGAACGGATCGGAGTCGGAGCGCGTCGTGCGGCGCTCACCCTCACGCGTACGGTTCCCCGCAAGCACGCCCCGTGCGAGCGGGCTCCACGGGATCACCCCGATCCCCTGCTCGACGCAGAGCGGAATCATCTCGCGCTCCTCCTCGCGGTAGACGAGGTTGTAGTGGTTCTGCATCGAGACGAAGCGTGTCCAGCTTCGCGTGTCGGCCAGGTGCTGGGCCTTGGCGAACTGCCAGGCGAACATGCTGCTGGCGCCGATGTAGCGCGCCTTGCCGGCGCGCACGACGTCGTGGAGGGCCTCCATCGTCTCCTCGATCGGAGTGCGATTGTCCCAGCGATGGATCTGGTAGAGGTCGACATAGTCCATCTGCAGGCGCGCCAGCGACGCGTCGATCGCGCTGAGGATGTGCTTGCGCGACAGCCCCCCGCCATTCTCGCCCGGGGTCATCGGCATGAACACCTTGGTGGCGAGCACGACCTCCTCGCGCGTGAGGAGCTTGGAGAGCAGGCGGCCCGTGGCGATCTCGCTGGCGCCCTGCGAGTACGTGTCGGCGGTGTCGAAGAACGTGATGCCGCCCTGGACCGCGGCACGCACGATCGGCTCCGCGGCCTGCTCGTCGATCACCCACGGTTTGTCGCTGTCGTTGCCGAAGCTCATCATGCCGAGGCATACGCGCGAGACCCGCAGGCCGCTCGCACCGAGGTTCACGTAATGCACGCAGCCTCCATCGGTTGACATAGGGTACGCCCTGTGGAGCTCACGGACAGGCACATCGTGGTCACCGGTGGAGCCGGCGGCATCGGCCGGGCGCTCGTGCGGCGGTTCGCCGCCGAGGGCGCTCGCGCGCTGGTGGTCGCCGACCGCGACCTGCAGGGTGCGCGCTCGGTGGCCGAGGAGGCTCGGCGCCCTCGCGGTGGGTTTCGACGCGGGTCGAGGAGAGCAGCGTGCGCGAGCTGATCGCGGAGGCGAGCGAGGCAAATGGAGCGATCGACATCTTCGTCTCGAACGCCGGGGTTCCGGGCGCCGGGGGCGGTCCGGAGGCCGCCGATGAGGCCTGGGACGAAGCGTGGCGGGTGAACGTGATGGCGCACGTGTGGGCCTCGCGCGCGCTGCTGCCCGAGATGCGCGAGCGCGGCGAGGGCTACCTGATCAACACCGCCTCCGCCGCCGGCCTGCTGACGCAGGTCTCCTCGCTGATCTACAGCGTGACCAAGCACGCGGCCGTGTCGCTGGCGGAGTGGCTGGCGATCGAATACCACGACGAGGGGGTGCGCGTGTCGTGCATCTGCCCGCAGGGAGTGCGCACGGCGATGCTCGATAAGGCGTTCGAGGATCCCGCGGGTGCGGCCGCGCTGACGGCGGGGGGACTGATCGAACCCGAGGACGTGGCGGACGCGGTCGTGGCCGGGATCCGCGACGAGCGCTTCCTGATCCTGCCGCACGAGAACGTGGCCACGTTCATGGCGCGCAAGGGCTCCGATCCCGAGCGCTGGATCAAGGGCATGCGCCGGCTGGTGCGCGAGGCGCGCTCAGCTGCCGGCGGCTAGATACGAGGCGTCATGGGAGCAGATCAGCTGCACCTCGTCGGGGTGGCGCTGGGCCAGCTCGCGCAGGCGCTCGCGGTTCTGGCGGCGGGCGGCGCCGTCGACCTGGTCGAACGCCGCGAAGGCGCTGATCCCCGGCGGGCAGTGCGGCGGCGTGTGCACCTCGCCGTGGTGGAAGTAGGCGTCGCCGCAGTGCAGCAGCCAGCCGTCGGACTGCTTGACGGCCACGCCGGTGTGCCCGCGCGAGTGGCCGAGCAGCGGGATCAGCAGGATCTCGGCGTCGCTGCCGGGCAGGATGCGCACGCTGTCGAATCCGAGCCACTGATCGCCGCCGGTGTCGTGCTGCACCCAGCGGGGACCGTGGGCCCAGTGCGCGGCCACGTAGCGCAGGCGCTCGCGCCAGCGGGGGTTGGTGGCGGCCTCGAGCTCGAGGCCGAGCAGGTGGACCTCGGCGTCGGGGAAGTCCGGCAGGCCACCGGCATGATCGAGGTCGAGATGGGTGGTGATGATGTGGCGTACGTCGTTGCACTCGAAGCCGAGCTCACGGATCTGGGAGATGGCGGCCTCGGCGGCGTCGACGCGCGGGCGCAGGACCGTGGTGAACAGCCGCCCGAGCTGCCGCGGGTTGCGGGCGTCGTCGAGGCCGAAGCCGGTGTCCACCAGGACGAGCCCGTCGGCGCCCTCGATCAGCAGGCAGTGGCAGACGAGCCGCACCTCGCCCAGCAGGCGGCCCTCGCCGGCGACCAGACGCGCGCCGCGAGGACACATGGTGCCGCAGCTGAGGTGATGGATCGCGCGTGGAGCGGTGTTCACCGCGGGAAGCGTATGCGTTTGGTTAGGCCGAGGCCGGCTGCGGCGCGAATGCATCCGCTGCCGCATCCGCGCTTGGCTCGGCGAGCGCCCGGCCATGGCGAATCAGGTCCGCGGCACGCTCGGCCACGGCGATCGTCGGAGCGTTCGTGTTTCCACGTGGAACAACAGGCATCACCGACGCGTCGATGACCCGCAGACCCTCCAGACCCTTTACCCGCAGTTGATCGTCGACCACGGCGTCCGCGTCCTCGCCCATGCGGCAGGTGCCGACCGGGTGATACACGGAGTAGGTCGTGCGTGCGATCAGATCGCGCAGCGCCTCGTCGCTGTCGCCCGAGGCCCCGATGCACGGCTCCACGCAGTAGGGCGCGAGAGCGGGCTGGGCGCAGATCTCCAGCGTCAGGCGCATGCCGGCGATCATGCGCTGCATGTCGTCGCCAGCGGTGTAGAAGGCATGGTGCACGATCGGCTTGGCGCTCGGGTCGTTCGAGGCCAGGCGCACGTTGCCGCGGCTGTGCGGCGTGAGCAGGCACGGCGAGGCCAGCACGCCGTGTGCTTCGGGGTCGGTCATGCCCTCGTCGATGAGCTGCAGCGGCACGAAGTGGAACTGGATGTCGGGCGCGGGCGCGTCCGGCGCGACGCGGGCAAAGCCACCGGACTCGGCGAAGTTGGACGCGAACGGGCCGGTCTGCGTGGCTTCGTACTCTTCCAGTGCCGCCGGCTCGAGCGACAGCAGCAGGCTCTGTTCCTCGGGTGTCGTCCACACGGCGTACGCGCCCGCATGGTCTGACAGGTTCTCGCCGACCGCGGGCTGGTCGAGCAGCACCTCGATTTCGCGCAGCGTCAGGTGTTCGGCCGGCCCGACCCCCGAGAGCATCAGCAGCTGCGGCGAGTTGTACGCGCCGCCGCACAGGATCACCTCGCGCTCGGCGCGCAGCTCCTGCGCCTGGCCGAGCTGGCTGGCCTGCACACCGACCGCGCGGGTGCCCTCGAACAGCACGCGCTGAACGAGCATGTACGGCATGACAGACAGGTTTGGGCGCTCGCTCACCGGATGCAGGTAAGCCACGGCGGTGCTCGCGCGCACGCCGCCGCGGTGAGTCACCTGATAGAGGCCCACGCCGTCCTGCTCCTCGCCGTTGAAGTCCTCGTTGCGCGCCAGGCCCGCCTGCACCCCGGCCTCGACGAACGCGCTCGCCATCACGTTGCGCGAGCGCCCCTCGCTGACAGGCAGCGGGCCGCCGGCGCCGTGCCAGCGCGACGCGCCGCGCTCGTTGTCCTCGGCCTTCAGGAAGTACGGGATGAGGTCGGACGCCGACCAGCCGGGCACGCCCCATTCGTCGTAGTCGCGGCGGTTGCCGCGGATGTAGACCATCGCGTTGATCGAAGAGGAGCCACCGAGGACCTTCCCGCGCGGCAGCGGGATGCGTCTGCCGTTGCATTCGGGCTCGGGCGCGGTGTAGTAGTCCCAGTCGACCTCGGTGCGCGGCAGTTGCAGGTAGCCGAGCGGTACGTGGATGTTTTCGTTGGTGTCCGGCGGTCCCGCCTCGAGCAGCAGGACCTTGACGTCCGGGTCCTCGCTGAGGCGGTTCGCGAGCACGCAGCCCGCCGATCCGGCTCCCACTATCACGTAGTCGTACATGCTCGCTCCTCCTAGCCGCCTACCATACCGGACCGACTGCCGGCCGTCTGAACTGCGCACGCGAGGATCGCAGGTTCGCTACGCACACGCGATGAGCACGCGGGTAGCATCCCGTCGATGATCGTGGTCACCGGGCGCGTCCAGGTTGCGGCAGAGCATCGCGAGCGCTTCGTCGCCGTCGCCACGGAGATGTGCCGTCACTCGCGTGGAGAGGAGGGGTGCGGCGGCTACCGCGTGTACGCCGACCTCGAGCAGCCAGATCGCTTCATCTTCGTGGAGGAATGGGCCGACGATGACGCGCTGCAGCGGCACTTCGGCCAGGCGCACACGGGTGCGTTCATGAAAGACCTGGGCGGCCTGCTCGGGGAGCCGACCGACGTGCTGTTCCACACGACGGCCTCGACGCGGCGGCTGGATCCCGCTCGCGGCCTCGTGCCCGTCGAGTGAGGACTCCTCGGTGCGGTGACGGCGCGCCGCGCGCGGTGCGGCCCCTACGCGCCGGGCGACGCCCTGTCGGCGACGGCCAGCCTCGCCAGCTCGCGCTCAGGCGCGACGTGGACGACGTCCCACGCCAGTCCAAGGCGCTCCATGCCGGCGATCAACCACGCGGACGGATCGAGCTGCCACCAGCGCAGACCGTGACGCGCGGAGGTCGGGAAGGCATGGTGGTTGTTGTGCCACGCCTCGCCCAGCGTCGGCAGCGCCAGCCACAGCAGGTTGCGCGACTCGTCGCCGGTGGCAAACCGCTGGCGGCCGAAGAAGTGACACAACGAGTTGATCGAGAAGGTGGAGTGGTGGACGAAGAACAGCCGCACCGCCCCACCCCACAGCAGAGCGGCGAGACCCCCGACGATCGTGCCCGTCAGCGCGACGCCCAGGCCGAACGGTAACGCGAGTCCCGCGAGCACCCACAGCAGGAACGTGCGGTCGATGAAACGCGCGACCGGGTCGGCGAGCAGATCCTTCGCATAGCGCTCCTCGCTGGCCAGGTCCTGTCCTTTGAGGATCCATCCCACGTGCGCGTGATACAGGCCCGTGAGCGCTCCGCGCCAGCCTGTGCCCGTCAGGGTGCCGCCGGCGTGATCGACGTGCGGGCTGTGCGGATCCCCTGGCTGATCGGAGAAGCGATGGTGCTTGCGGTGGTTGGCCGCCCACTCGATCAGCGGACCCTCGACCGCCGCCGAGCCCAGGGCGCCCAGCAGCGCGCGCATCGCGGGGCGCGTCTTGAAGCTGCGGTGGGTGAACAGGCGGTGAAAGCCGACCGTGACGCCCAGACCGGTGAGCAGATAGCTCAGCGCCAGCACGACCAGATCGGGCCAGCGCAAAGCTCCACCCCACGCCAGCCACGCCGCCAGGCCCACGAGCCCGACCGGCACGACCGTCACCACCACGTTCGCGACGCGGTCGATCCTCGCGCCGGCAACCGCCTCGTCATCCACGCCCACGACGATACTCCCGTGCGCCGGGGAAGCGCCGCGCGAACGTGCGTTGCCAGCCGATGGCGTAGTGTGATCAGCGCAGGTGTCGGTCGAGCACCAGGAGGTGAGGAGGTCGGATGTCTGAGAACGGTGCGCGAGTCCCGCGGGTCCTGGCGATCGACGCGGGAGGCACGATGACCGACACGTTTATCGTGGACGGGCGTGGCTCGTTCGTCGTGGGCAAGGCGCAGACGACCCCGGAGGACGAGTCGATCGGCTTCATGGCCTCGGCGCGCGATGCGCTGGGCCAGTGGGACTCGACGCCCGAGCAGGGCTTCCCAGCGGTCGTCTCGGGCATCTACTCCGGCACCTCCATGCTCAACCGGCTGCTGCAGCGCCAGGGGCTGAGGGTTGGCTGCATCGTCAACGCCGGCCACGAGGACTACCTGCGCCTGGAGCGCGGCATCCAGACCTATCTCGGCTCCTCCTACGCCGACCGTCTCCACCTCGCCACCCACTTCCACAACGAGCCGCTGGTCCCGCGCGCGCGCATGAAGGGCGTGCGCGGCCGCATCGACGTGTTCGGCGATGAGGTCCTGCCGCTGCGCGAGCAGGATGCGATCGAGGCGGCGATCGAGCTGCTGGACGACGGCGTCGAGGGCATCGTCGTCTCGCTGCTGTTCTCCTACCGCAATGCCGTGCACGAGCTCCGCGTGGCGGAGATCATCGAAGCCGAGAAGGCCAAGCGCGGCGTCGACGGTTCGGTTCCGGTCTTTCTGTCATCGCAGCTCTACCCGATGCGGCGCGACCTGCCGCGACTGAACTCCACCGTGATCGAGGCCTACGCCGCGGAGCCCTCGCGCGCCACCCTGAAGGCGGTGCGTGAGGTGACCAAGGCGCACGGCGCCCCCTTCGAGCTGCGGGTCATGGCCGCGCACGGCGGCACGATCTCGATCGAGGCCAAGGAGCTCGGGCGAACGCTCGTCTCGGGCCCGGTCGGCGGCGTGGTCGGCGGGCAGGCGCTCGCGCTGCGGATGGGGTTGCGCAACCTGCTGTGCACCGACATCGGCGGCACTTCGTTCGACATCGCGCTGATCACCGACGAACGCTTCGAGATCACGCAGACGCCGGACGTCGCGCGATTCCTGCTGAACATGCCGCTCGTGCGGATCGACTCGATCGGCGCCGGCACCGGGTCGTTCGTGCGCGTCAACCCGAACTCCAACCGGCCGGAGCTCGGGCCGGACTCGGCAGGGTCGCGAATCGGCGTGTGCTGGCCCGAGGGAGGCCTGGACACGGTGTCGGTGACCGACCTGAACCTGGTGCTCGGCCGTCTCAATCCCGACTATTTCCTCGGCGGCGACGTGGAGCTCGACGTCGAGGCCGCCCGAGCGGCGATCGAGCGGCAGCTCGCCCGGCCGCTCGGCCTGGCGATCGACGCGGCTGCGGCCGGCGTCATCGAGCTGTTCGAGCAGACGCTCAAGAACGAGGCCGTTGGACGGATCCTCGGCAAGGGCTATTCGCCGGCCGACTACACGCTCCTGTGCTACGGCGGCGGCGGTCCGCTCCATGTCGCCGGCTACACCGAGGAGGTCACCTACCGCGAGGTGCTCGTACCCGCATGGGCCGCTGGATTCTCGGCGTTCGGGTGCGCCTGTGCCGACTTCGACTACCGCTATGACCAGACGGTCGACATGCCGCTGCTGCCAATGTTCGGCGAGGCGGAAAGGACGGGGGTCGGCGCCATGATCACCGGTGCCTGGCTGGGCCTTCAGGACCGCGTCGTGCAGGAGTTCGCGAAGTCGGGGATCGGGCACGAGAGCATCCGCTTCACGCACGCCGTGCGCATGCAGTACTACGGTCAGCTCAACGACATCGAGTTCGTCTCCCCGCACCCCGCGCTGCAGGACTCCGCGCAGGTGGACGACCTCATCGAGACTTTCGAGCAGGCCTACGCGAAGATGTACGCGTCCTCGGCCCGCTCCCCGGAGTTCGGCTACCTGGTCACCCACGTGATCGTCCACGGGACGGTGGATGTGGAGAAGCCTGCGCTGCCGCAGATGCCCGAGCAGCCGGGCAGGCCGCCGCTGAAGGCGAGCAGAGCGGTCCACTGGGGCCGCGCCAGCGGGGGCGAGTTCGTCGAGACCGAGATCTTCCAGCTCGAGTCCGTGCAGGCCGGGAACTCGATCGACGGCCCGGCGATCGTCGAGCACTCTGCGACCACCTTCGCGATACCGCCCGGACGCCGGGCGAGGCTTGACGGGCATCACATCTTCCACCTGACGAACACGGAGGGATCTGCAGATGGCGATCATTGACGCCACACGCGAGCCGGAGACGGGCCGGACGGGAATCGGCTGGGATGGCCGGCGCCTTGACGCGATGCTCGCCGAGTCAGAGCGCCTGTTCGCGGACACCGGCCACTATTGCGGCCTGCGCGAGCTCGAGCTGATGGGCACGGATCCGATCGGCTACGAGAAGCTCTTCTCCCGCATCCGCGGCGGGCTGGTGTCCGCACGCGAGACGGCGCTCAACATCTCGGCCTCGCCGATCGTGCGCGAGCTCGGCGAGCTGTGCTTTGCCCTGTACACGCCCGAGGGGGACTCGGTCGCGCTGTCCACGGGAATCATCGTGCACGTCCACACGATGTCCGACGCGATCAAGTGGATGGTCCGCAACGGCTACGAGGACAACCCCGGCATCCGGCGGGGCGACATCTTCGCGAACAACGACCCGACGATCGGCGACGTTCACAACGCCGACGTGCAGACGTTCGTGCCGATCTTCTGGGAGGGAGAGCTGGTCGCCTGGGCGGGCGGCGTCACCCACGTGCTCGACATCGGCGCGAGCACGCCCGGCGGTGTGCCCGTCGGGCCGACCATGCGCTATGAGGACGGCATCGACCTTCCGTGCATGAAGGTGGGCGAGCAGGACGAGCTCGCGCGGTGGCACCTCGAGCGTTGCAAGAAGCGGACCCGCGCCTCGACCTACTACATGCTCGACGAGCGCACCCGGCTGGCCGGCTGCCACATGATCCGCGCAGCGGTGGAGCGCATCCTGCTGGAGGAGGGTCTCGACCGCTTCAAGCGCTTCAGCCGCGAGGTCATCGAGGAGGGCCGGCGCTCGTTCAAGGCACGGATCCGCGAGATGACGGTTCCCGGCCGCTATCGCTCGCCGGCGGGATTCGACGGGGAGTTCGCCGACAAGCTGCAGCTGCCTGCACGCGCGCGCCGAGACATCATCATGCATTCCCCGTTCGAGGTGCGGATCGGCGGGGACGGCACCTACGAGCTCGACTACGACGGCTGCTCAGCCTGGGGCTGGCACTCGATGAACTGCACGCCGTCGGGGATGCAGGGGGCGATCTGGGTGATGTTCACCCAGACGCTGATCTGCAACGACAAGGTCAACGACGGCGCGTACTTCGCGATCGAGACCAACTTCCCGCCCGGCACGATCTCCAACATCGGCGACGCCGAGGGCTCGACCGCGATCGCCTGGGCCTTCCTGCAGCCGTCGTTCACCGGCTTCCCGCGCACTATCTCCCGGGCGCTGCAGGCGCGCGGGTTCATCGAGGAGGTGCTGGCGGCGTACTCGGTGTCGGGCAACGTCCAGCAGGGCGGCGGCATCGACCAGTACGGCAGCTCCTCGGCGATCATGAACTTCGAGATCTCGGCGCAGGGCATGGGCGCGAAGTACGTTCTCGACGGGACCGACTACTGCGCCGCGATGTTCAATCCCGAGGGCGACATGGGAGACGTCGAGATGTGGGAGCTGATCTCCCCGTTCGTGTACCTGTCGCGGCGTATCAAGGCATCCTCCGGCGGGCCCGGGCGCCATCGCGGCGGGTCGAGCTTCGAGTCGCTGTTCATGGTCAACAAGACGCCGTTCTGGGAAGCCCAGAACATCGGCACCGGACGCGTGTTGGCCTCCTCCGGGCTGTTCGGCGGATACCCGGGGGCCACCGCCTACATACACAACATCCACGGCGCCGACCTGATCGAGCGCGCACGCCGCGGCGAGGCCTACCCGGTCGCCGACGGCGACTTCGAGAGCCCAGCTCTGATGGAGATCCAGGGCAGCTCCCGCGACTACAAGAACGACGGGCTCACGCTGCTGGAGCCGTTCTCCAACGGCGATCTCTACCTCAGCGTGATGAAGGGCGGCGCGGGCCTCGGCGACCCGCTGCTGCGACCGATCGAGGCGGTCCGGCGGGACGTCGAGGAGGGCCACCTGCTTCCCCGCTTCGCCGAGTCGGTGTACGGCGTCGGCGACCGCGACGCGTTCCGCAGCCGCCGGCTGGCGCGTGCGATCCCGGTGCGCGACTGGGTGGCGGGCGAGCGCGAGCGTGTTCTGGCCCAGGACTTCGTCGAGCCGGTCAAGGCGATGTTCGCGGAGTCGATGCGGCTGTCGCCGCGCTGGGCGGCGGAGTACCGAGGGTTCTGGGATCTGCCGGAGGACTTCGACTACGAGGTCGCCACGCCGACCGTGGCGGTGGCGCGCTCAGAGCCCGGCAAGCTGCACCCGGATGACGCCGCCGACGCCTTCCTCGCCGCGTCGGACCCGCGGCCGGGCGCGGACGGCGCCCTCGTCGCCGCCGGGGGAAAGCTGGACGTCGAGACGTTCGCGGCGCTGCTGGAGGAGAAGCTCTCGCGCCGCGAGGTCAAGGACATCCAGTCCGCCTACAAGGACGCCGATCGGTTCGAGAAGTGGCTCGCCGTGCTGCAGGCGCGCGTCCCCTATGAGGAGGAGATCGTGCTGCCGGCCGGCGAGGGTCTGAACATCGTCCGCCGGCGCAGCGACGGGCGACTGATCTACCGCTGCGACTGCGGACACGACTTCTGCGCGCACGACCGCAACTGGAAGATGGACGCTGTGGTCTTCGTGCGCGACAGCGAGGAGGCGCTGCTCGAAATCTACCCGAAGATGGCCGGGCCGGATCCGAAGCTCCAGCAGATCCGCGAGTACTACTGCCCGACGTGCGCGCGCCAGCTCGAGGTGGAGGCGCTGCAGCCGGGCTATCCCGTGGTCCACGAGTTCCTCCCCGACGTCGAGGGCTTCTATCGTGGCTGGCTGGGGCGCGAGGTGCCGGCGTAGCGAGCGGGTCAGGCGCTGCTCGACGGCGCCCAGATGTTGATTCCGCTGTCGAGCGCGTGGCGGTCGATCTCGGCCAGCTCTTCGGCGGTGAAATCCGGGTTCGCCAGCGCCGCGACGCTCTGCTCCAGTTGCGTGACGCTGCTGGCGCCGATCAGCGCGGAGCTCACCCGCGGATCGCGCAGCACCCAGGCGATCGCGAGCTGCGCGAGCGACTGGCCGCGGCGCGAGGCGATCTCGTTGAGCGCGCGGACGCGCGCGAGGTTCTCCTCGCTGAGCAGGCGCTCGTCGAACGCCTCGCCGCGGCGCACGCGCGAGTCCTCGGGGATGCCGTGCAGGTAGCGGTCGGTGAGCAGCCCCTGGCCGAGCGGCGAGAACACGATCGCGCCCACGCCACGGCGCTCGAGCACGTCGAGCAGGCCGTGCTCGATCCAGCGGTTCAGCAGCGAGTAGGAGGGTTGGTGGATCAGCAGCGGCGTGCCCAGCTCGGCCAGGATCTCGATCGCCTCCTCGGTGCGCTGGGGTGAGTAGGAGCTGATTCCGACATACAGCGCCTTGCCCTGGCGCACCGCGCTGTCGAGCGCGCCCATCGTCTCCGCGAGCGGCGTGCTCGGGTCGAAACGGTGCGAGTAGAAGATGTCCACGTGGTCGAGCCCCATCCGCGCCAGGCTCTGGTCGAGGCTCGCGAGCAGGTACTTGCGCGAGCCGAACTCGCCATAGGGCCCGGGCCACTGGTCATAGCCCGCCTTGGTCGAGATGACCAGCTCGTCGCGGTAGGGGCGGAAGTCCTCGCTGAAGATGCGGCCGAAGTTGCTCTCGGCGGCGCCGTACGGCGGCCCGTAGTTGTTTGCCAGGTCGAAGTGGGTGATGCCGAGGTCGAACGCGCGCCGCAGGATCGAACGGCTCCCCGCCAGCGGGCGGTCGTCGCCGAAGTTCTGCCACAGCCCGAGCGAGATCGCCGGGAGCTGGATGCCGCTGACGCCGACGCGGCGGTAGGGCATGCGCTCGTAGCGGGCGGCGTCGGCGAGGTAGCGCGGCTCGGCGCGCGCGGGATCGAACGGCATCGCGCGAGTATCGCACTGTGCGAACATGGCCGCAGATGAGCTACGTAAAGGGCCTGCAGGAGGTCGGGGAGGGCCTCTACGCGTATCTGCAGCCCGACGGGGGCTGGGGATGGAGCAACGCCGGATTGGTCGTCGACGGCGAGAGCACGCTGCTGGTCGACACCCTGTACGACCTTGCGCTGACCGAGCAGATGCTGCGGGCGATGCGCCGGGCCGTACCGGCGGTATCGGGCATCGACACGCTCGTCAACACCCACGCCAACGGCGATCACTGCTACGGCAACCAGCTGGTCGGTGGCGCCCGCATCGTCGCCTCCGAGCGGACTGCGGCCGAGATGACCGAGCTGCCGCCGGCGGCGATGGCCGCCTTGGTGGAGCAGGCGCCGGCGATGGGCGAGCTGGGCGCGTTCTTTCTCGACTGCTTCGGGGCGTTCGACTTCGCCGGGATTCAGCTGGCGCTGCCCGAGGAGACCTTCGTCGGCGAGCTCACGCTGCAGGTCGGTGACCGGGAGCTGCAGCTGATCGAGGTCGGCCCCGCCCACACTCGCGGCGACACGCTCGTGCACGTGCCGGCCGAGCGCGTCCTGTTCTCGGGAGACATCCTCTTCTCCGAGGCCCATCCGATCGCCTGGGCGGGGCCCGTGTCCAACTGGATAGCCGCCTGCGATCGAATTCTCGCGATGGACGTCGACGTGATCGTGCCGGGACACGGGCCGCTGGCTGGGCTCGACGCGGTGCGCGAGCTGAAGGCGTACTTCGAATACCTCTACAGCGAGGCCCGCGCCCGCCACGCGCAGGGGATGACGCCGCTGCAGGCCGCGCGCTCGATCTCGCTGCAGCGCTGGGCCGACTGGGGCGAGCCCGAGCGCCTGGTGGTCAACATCGACAACATCTTCCGCGAGCTCTCCGGCGACCAGGAGCCGCTGAACCCGCTCGCGGCATTCGAACAGATGGCCGAGCTGGCGCGTTCGCACTGAGCGTTGGGCGGCGGAGAGGACATGGCCAGCCTTCCCCGCAGTTCCTCACTTTATAAGTTGACAATATAGCTCGCTGAGGCTCTATGCTTGCGGTGGGCCGGCCCAACATTCGCAGGGAGGGGTGAGATGCAGAGGGGCATGACACGTAGGGAGTTGCTGCAGGCGGGAGCGGGGGCCGGGGTGCTCGCGCTCGGCGCCAATCCGCTCGTTCAACAGGCGCTGGCCAAACCCAGCCCGGGCAAACTGACGGACATCGAGCACGTCGTGATCCTGATTCAGGAGAACCGCTCCTTCGATCACTACTTCGGCACCCTGCCGGGTGTGCGCGGCTTCTCGGATCCGAGCGCGCACAGCACGTTCTACCAGCCGGGCTATCCCGCCCCGGGCTTCGAAGGAGTCCTGCTTCCGTTCCATCTGACGGGCGGGACGGCTGGCGACCGGTGCTTCCCGGACATCACGCACCAGTGGGTGCCTCAGCACCAGAGCTGGGACGGCGGGGCGATGGATGGGTTCGTGCGCACGCATCTTGCCGTCGATGGGGCGGAGGCGGGCCCAGCGACAATGGCCTACTACGAGCGTGCGGACATCCCGTACTATTACGCCCTCGCGGAAGCGTTCACCATCTGCGACAACTATTACTGCTCGGTTCTCGGGCCCACCCACCCCAACCGGCTCTACAGCATGTCGGCGTCCATCGACCCCGAAGGCCTCGATGGAGGCCCGCTCGTGGAAACGCTCGGTCCGCCCCAGTTCGAAGACTTCGCGGGGCGCTTCACGTGGACGACGATGCCCGAGCAGCTGTCCGCGGCAGGTGTGAGCTGGAAGGTCTACACCGG
The DNA here is from genome assembly GCA_963711985.1 of uncultured Solirubrobacteraceae bacterium. Lineage (GTDB taxonomy): Bacteria > Actinomycetota > Thermoleophilia > Solirubrobacterales > Solirubrobacteraceae > Palsa-744. The sequence goes on from CAVQGG010000011.1 coordinate 838,856, forward strand.
ATCTCTGCTGGGCGTCTACGACAACGTGCTCAGCTTCTTTCGCGCCTACCAGACCAGCCCGGAACTCGCGGCGCGTGCTTTCGATCCCGTCTACCCGAACGACTTCGTCGCCGACCTCAAGAACGGGGAACTCCCGCAGGTCTCTTGGATCAACGTGTCTCTGGATCAAACCGAGCACCCCGGCTACTCGACGGCCAAGATCGGCGAGTATGTGGTGGAGAACCTGCTCGAAAGGCTGAAAGCTCATGACGCGTGGAAGACGACAGCGGTGTTCCTGACCTGGGACGAGAACGGCGGATTCTTCGACCATGTCGCACCGCCCGTCCCACCCGTGGGCGCGCCCGGGGAGTACCTGACCGTTGCGGACGTGACCGGCGACGACGGCGAAATCACCGGCCCGATCGGGCTCGGTTTCAGGGTGCCGATGATCGTCATGTCGCCGTTCACCAGCGGGGGCTTCCTCTGCTCGGACCCATTCGACCACACCTCGATCCTCCGGTTCCTGGAGACGCGCTTCGGAGTGGAGGTCCCCAACCTGAGCCAATGGCGACGCGAAACCACCGGGGACCTGACCAGTGCGTTCAACTTCATCAGGGAGGAAAGGGGGGTCAAACTTCCCAAGGTGAAACTGACCGCCGAGGAAATCGACAGCGGTGGATGCGAACGGTCCGACGCGGTGACGGTGCCACCCAACTCGTTTCCTGAAGAGGAAGCCCGTGCATGGCGGACTCCAAGCGGGCCGTAGCCGCGGGCGCGTGAGACGCGCGGCACGCTGACGCAGTGAGGCAGGCCGCGCTCGGGAGGCTACCGTCGTTCGACCAGGCGCAGCGTGAGCATCTCGGCGGAGTCGGAAGGCGCGACGCGATGATCGTCGGTCAGGCGCTCGATCGCCGGCCCATGGCCATCGGCGGTGGAATCGAGCAGTCTCCTGGCCGAGCCGACGCGCAACGGCCCTACGCGCAGCTCCAGATCGCGCGGCGCAAGGTCGACAGCCACGCCCAGATGGCTGCCGCTGATCGAGTCGCGGGCGTTCGCTGCGAGCGCGCCGGCGACGAGCTGGACGTCGGAGATTCGGTCGGTGGAGAAGTGCGCCCGCTCCGCCAGCGTGCTCAGGACGCGGGGCAGCACGGCTCGCGCCACGGTGATCGGGGCGAGCGCCATCTCGATCGTGCTCGCGAGCTCGGCCTCGCCGCCGATATGGGACTCCAGCCCATCCCCGGCGAGCGGCTCGAGCGCGGCGGCCTGCGGCGCGGCGAACTGCATGCGAACCTCTGTGCCGCCGCCCGCGAGGTTGCTGAACCCGACGCGCTGGGTGAGCGCATGGACGATGGGCAGCCCGATCCCAGTGTGAGGCTGCTTGCGCTCCCCCACGTGCGGGCGGATCCCGAAGCCATGATCGCGCACCACGACGTCGACCGCTCCCGGCAGCGCGTAGACCTCGACCTCGAGCGGCCCTTCCTGCCCCTCGTAAGCGTGCAGCACGACGTTGTTGCAGGCCTCGGTGACAGCCGTGTTGAGGTCGTTGGTCTCGAGCGCGTCAAGGCCGAGGTTCTCGGCAACGCCGGTCAGCGCCTGTTGCACGAGCAAGACGTTCTCGGGCCTGTTCGAAAGGTTCAGGCAGACGTTCGGAATCTCGGCCATCGAGCGGCGACCGTACCATCCGACTCGTTTGCGGCCTGCTCTCGCAGATAGCGCACGAGACCATGAAAGCTCTGCGCCGGCGGCATTGCCTGCTCATAGGCGCCAGCCGTCTCCGGGGCGCTCGAGCGGGCCACCGTCGCCCGGATCGTGGAGGCAAAGCTCGCCTCGTCGAGGTCGCGGGCCATGTCCTCCACCTGGGCGAGCTGCTCGCGCAGGGCGACCAGGTGGTCCTCGACATCGTCATAGCTTCCAAAATGGGTGACTGCGAGGCTGCGCGGGCGCCAGGCCTCGATCAGATCCAGTGAGGCACGCCACGCGCGCAGATCGACGTCCGGCGGTGGTGTGGGAGCCAGCACGCACCCGTCCTCGATGCGTACTCCCGTGAGATCTCCCGTGAAAGCGCGCCCGCTCGGCTCGTGCAGGTAGGAGACGTGATGGGAGGCGTGGCCGGGCGTATAGAGCACCTGGAAGGGTCCGAGAGTCTCGCCGCCGCGGAGCACCCTGAGGCGCTCGGCCGGTACCGGGAGCACCTCGCCCCAGAGGCGCTCCATGTCCTCGCCGTACAGGCGGGTGGCGCTGTTGACGAGCTTGGCCGGGTCGACCAGATGCGGAGCACCACGCTCGTGCACCCACACCTCGACATCCGGGAAGCGCCGCAGAAGCGAGCCGGCGGCCCCGGCGTGGTCGAGGTGGATGTGGGTCAGGGCCAGCACCCGCGGCGGGCACTGCTCGAGCGCGGGAAGCAGCTCGCCCAGACCGCTGCTCGGTCCAGGATCGACGATCACCTCGCCCACCCGCCAGGCACCGATGACCTTCGGGCGCCCCAGGTGCACCAGGTCGATCAGCTCAGGCTCGGCGGCGGCGGCGGCGGACATGAACGAGAGGCTAGGACGTGTCCGTGCTAGCGAAGCAGCATGCGCAGGATCGGCTCGGCGCGTCGGGCCTCGGGCCGCTCCCCCGTAATCAGATCGAGATAGGTGTAGGACTCGATCAGCCGCACGATCACGTATGCGACCTCGTGCAGATCGACCGGCAGATCCAGGCGGCCGGCGTCGGCCTCCTGCCCCAGCAGCTGCTGGACCGCGCCGATCAGCCGTGGCTGGAAGTCGGTGTCATGACGCGTGAGCAGTCGCATCGCATACTCGCCCTCCTCGGCGAGCCAGCGCTGCATCCCGGCGTTCGAGATGACCGCTTCGAGAAAGCGCCTGATGATCTGGACGACGCGCTCCGCGCCCTGGGTCCCCACTTCGTCGTCGATGTTCTCGAGAGTGCGCTCGCCCAGCGACCAGATGATCTCGACCAAGAGCTGGTCGCGCGATCCCACCCAGCGGTAGAGCGTGGCGCGGTTGACGCCGAGCTCGTCGGCGAGCGCACTCATCTCGACGCGCTCCGCGGTCAAGAACTTCCGCCGGGCGAGCCGGAACGCATCCAGAGCCGTGGGCCGCGGCGGCTCCCCGCCACGCGCGAGCTCGCACTGAAGCTTCGTGGCCGGCCGCCGGCCGCGGCGTCGCTGCCGTGCCGGTGTCATGCCAAGCCCAGGATCGCAGCTGTCGGCGACAGATCGGTATGGGCCGGTCTCTCGCTTTGAAGAACGCCGCAACAGGTGCTATAAGCTGTTGCATCAGGCCACATATTGTCTTTATGCCGCATTCAGCCGAATCCGGGCGCAGTCGCCCCTCCCAGACATTCCTTGCGGATGGAGCGGCGCCTCCTCGTCGGTGCATCCGCCACTCAATGCCCACCGAATCTCAACCGGGAGATCCCATGCCGAGAATCATCGTGACAACCGACCCATCCCAGCGACGTGACGACGCCGCGGTGCTGCTCGACGAGCGCGTACATACGGTGCATCTCAGCAGCGACCTCGCCGCCGCGCAGCTCGTCGAGAGGATCGCCTGGGCAGTCAGCGACGCCGAGCGCGCAGAACGCGCGGGCGGCACGGTCCTGTTGTAGCCGGGAAGCTGAATCGGCACAGCTCGTCGGCTTGCGTGGTGGCGCTGACGCCTCGGATACGCGTACCATCGGCGTCGCGCCAGCTCGCGCGGTCGGCGGGCCGCGTCGCGCAGTCCGTCGCGCGACCACTGCTCGGACCGCGTTCGCTGCACAGCGCCGTCGACGGCCGCACGGTGATGGTGACCGGCGCGTCGAGCGGGATCGGCCGTGCGGCCGCGCTCGAGATCGGACGGGCCGGCGGCACGGTGCTGCTTGTCGCGCGCACAACCGCAACGCTCGAGGAAACCGCTCGCGAGATCGAGGCGTCCCACGGGCTGGCCGAGGTCTACTGTGCGGACCTCTCCGCCGAGCGGTCGATCGACGGGTTGCTCGAGCGGGTACTCGCCGAGCATCCGACGATCGACATCCTCGTCAACAACGCGGGCCGTTCGATCCGTCGCTCGCTTGCGCTCAGCTACGACCGCTTCCACGACTTCGAGCGCACGATGGCGCTTAACTACTTCGGCCCGGTCAAGCTGATCCTCGGCCTGCTGCCCGACATGCGCGAGCGCCGCAGTGGCCAGATCGTCAACGTGAGCACGCTCGGCGTGCAGGCCAACGCGCCGCGGTTCAGCGCATACATCGCGTCGAAGGCCGCGCTCGACGCCTTCACGCGTGTGGCGGCGGCCGAGTGCGCCGACGATGGCGTGCAGTTCACGACGATCCACATGCCGCTCGTACGCACGCCGATGAGCGCTCCGACCAAACTCTACGACCGGTTCCCGGCGCTCACGCCCGAGCGGGCGGCGCAGCTCATCTGCGACGCGATCCGCACCCGCGCCGATCACGTCGGTCCGCACTTGGGCGCGTTCACCGATCTCGGGTACGCGATCTCGCCGGCCGTGGCGAAGGAGATCTTCGGCGCGGCGTATCGAGCGTTTCCCGATTCGGCGGCAGCGCGAGGGAAGATCGACGAGAGCGAGTCCGCGTCCGCCCTCCAGCGTGCCGTCGCTCAGCTGCTGCGAGGCGCGTACTGGTGAGCGACATGAGCGCCATCGACGCGGCCTGGCTGCGCATGGATCGTCCGAGCAACCTCGCGATCATCACGAGCGTCATGTGGTTTGCGCGATCGCCGGACTGGGAGGCGGTTGAAGCGCTGCTGCGCGAACGGCTGGTCGATCGCTTCCCGCGCTTCAGCCAGCGGCCCGTGCAGCCCCTCATTCCGCTCGGCCTGCCGCGGTGGGAGGACGATCCCCGCTTCGACCTGCGGCGACACGTGCACTGCCACAGGTTGCCCGCCCCCGGTGACCAGGCCGCGCTCGAGGCGTTCGTGGCGACGCTGCAGTCCACTCCCCTCGATCGCGACAAGCCGCTGTGGAACGCGCACCTCGTCGACGGCTTCGGCGATGGCGCCGCGATCGTCTGGCGGATCCAGCACTGCATCGTCGATGGGGTTTCGCTCGCGCGCGTGCTGCTGTCCCTCAGCGATCACGCGCCCGAGGCCGGCATCGCGCCGGACGTGAAGCGGCGCACGCCCCCGCTTCCCGCGCTCGCGGACTACGCGGCGCCGGTGACACTCGCGGGCCGCACGCTCGCAGCGGCGATCGCCCGCGAGACGCGCTACGCGGTCGCGCACCCGGGCGGGATCCTGCGCGGGCGCCTCGCCCAGGTCGACGCGCGGTCGCTCGTGAAGATCGCGCGTACCGGCCCGGACACCCCCACTGTGCTGAGGGGCCCCCTGAGCGTCGCGCAGCGCACCAGCTGGACGACGCCGATGTCGCTCGACGAGGTCAAGCAGATCGGCCGACCGAGCGGCGCCACCGTCAACGATGTCGCGCTTGCCGCGCTCGCGGGCGGCCTACGCGACTACCTCGCCGCCCGCGGCAGCCTCGTCGAGGAGATCCGTGCGTACATGCCGTTCAACCTGCGCGGGCGCGACGAGCCGATCCCACGTGAGCTCGGCAACCTGTTTGGCCTCGTCATCCTGGCGTTGCCGATCGGCGTCGACGATCGGCGCGAGCGACTCGCGTGCGTGCAGCGACGCATGAGCGAGATCAAGCGCACGGAGGAGGGGCGCGTTGCGTTCGACGGGCTGTGCATGATGGGGATCTCGCCGCCCGGCAGCGAGCGGCCATTGATGGACTTCTTCTCGGCGAAGACGACGGTTGTCGTTTCGAACATGCCCGGCCCGGAGAAGCCGATTCGCCTGGCCGGCGTGACGGTGAAGGGCATGCTCATCATGGCGCCGCGCACGGGCACGGTCGGGCTGGGCGTGTCGATCTTTAGCTACAACGGCCGCGTGAGCTTCGGCGTCAGCGCCGATGCCGGCCTCGTACCCCACCCGGACGAGCTGCTGCGCGCGATCGTCGCCGAGCTGCGCGCGCTGCGGCGCCTTGCCACCGCGCCGTCCCGAGCGTAGCGCCCGGTGCCGGAGTGAAGAATGCGCGGCTGCGTGCGGCCGCCGGTGACGGGCGGTCAGGCGGCCCGCGCCCGGCCGCGGAGCACGGGGGATCATATATTTTGCCGCGTGAGTCCGACAGGCACCTTAGCGACCGTTCGCAGCGCGGGCAGCAGACCTCGGCTGCTGATCCTCACCCCGGACTTCGCCCGGTCAGTGATCGCCGGACAGGTCGAAGCGGCCCTGCTCGAGCTGGCCGGGACAGGCTCGTGAGGGTCCTTTACGTCAACCACACCGCAGAGGTCAGCGGATCCGAGCGCTCGCTGCTCAGCCTCCTGGCCGGGCTGCCGCGGAGCGTGCAGCCGCACGTGGCCTCACCACCCGGCCGGCTGGCGCAGGCCGTCGAGGAGCTCGGGATCCCTGTGACCTCGATCACGGACACGGCCGGGAGCCTGCGGCTGCACCCGGGGCACACGCCGCGGGCCCTGGCGGAGATGAGCCTGGCCGCGCTGCAGGTGCACCGAGCGGCTCGCCGGCACCGCGCCGAGGTGGTTCACGCGAACTCGATCCGAGCGGGAATCGAGCTCGGCCTCGCCCGTGTCTCGCCTGCGGCCAGCGTGGTCTCTGTCCGCGACTGCCTGCCCACGGGCGCGGTGACGACCGCAACCATGCGCCTGATCGCCGGCACGGCAACGACCGTCGTGGCCAACTCGCACTACACGGCGGACTCGGTACGGACCTCGGCTCCGAACGCCCGACTCGAGGTCGTGCACCCCGCAATCGACCTGGCTCGCTTCGATCCCGCGCGCATCGACCGCGCCGCGGCGCGAGCACGACTCGGCGTGGCAGGTACCCGCCGCGTGCTGCTGGGCGTGGTCGCCCAGCTGAGTCCGTGGAAGGGCCAGGACACGGCGATCGAAGCGCTGAGGCTGCTGCGCGAGCAGCGCGTGGACGCACATCTGCTGCTGATCGGGTCGGCCAAGTTCGTCGCCCGCTCCACGCGTTTCGACAACGAAGCCTACGTCGCCCGACTGCGCCGGCTGATAGCTGACGCCGGGCTCGGCGAGCGCGTCTCCTGGCTCGGCGAGCGCGACGACGTTCCCGAGCTGATGCGGGCGCTCGACGCCCTGCTGCTGCCGTCTCAGGAGGAGCCCTTCGGGCGGGCGCTGCTCGAGGCGATGGCGCTCGAAGTGCCGGTGCTCGCGACGAATGTGGGAGGGCCGCCGGAGCTCGTCCGGGACGGCCGCGATGGCTACCTCCTGCCGCCGGGCGAACCTGCGGCCTGGGAGCAGGCCGTACGGCGTATCGTCGAGAGCCCCGAGCAAGGGCGCGAGCTGGGGCGAGCCGGGCGCCTGCGCGTCGCCCAGGAGTTCGACGTCGAGCACCACGTGGAGGCGGTACTCGCCGTCTATAGGCGCGCGATGGCTCGACAAAGGGGAGACGCGCCCTGAGGTTCGCGAGGCGGCTCGACCTCCTCGAGTGGGGCCCAAATCGGCCCTGTCCCGGGCGCGGCAACCGACCCCGAGATGCCTAGTATTCTCTGTGCTAGAGCCAAAAACCGTCGTTCCAGGGACACCGGCCCGACGATCACCGTGATGGCGCTCGCTCGCTGCACCGCAGGAGCGGTTGCGACGGCCGAGCAGAGCACCGCGACAGTGGCCACACTGTCCCAGACCAACAACAAGACGAGGAGAACAACATGACGACCGCAACCGATCACGCTGTCCACGTGCGGGACAAGATCTACATCGGCGGCGAGTGGACGCAATCCACGGGGACGGGCGTCCTCGAGGTGATCAACTCGACCACCGAGCAGGTGATGGGCTCGGTCGCCGAGGGAACCGTCGAGGATGTCGACAAAGCGGTCGCCGCTGCCCGCTCGGCGTTTGAGAGCTGGTCGCGGACCTCCGTCGAGGAGCGCGCCGACTGGATGCAGCGCATCGCCGAGGCTCTCGGGGCGCGGATGGACGAGATCGCGGAGCTGATCGCCCAGGAGGTTGGGATGCCGGTCAAGCTCGCCAAGATCATCCAGGCCGGCCTGCCGACGACGACCTTCGGTTCGATGCCCCAGCTGCTGGCCGAGCTGCCATGGAAGGAGGAGGTCGGCAACTCGCTGATCGTCCGTGAGCCCGTGGGCGTTGTGGGCGCGATAACTCCCTGGAACTATCCCCTGCACCAGATCGCCGCGAAGGTCGCCCCCGCGCTCGCGGCAGGGTGCACGGTGGTCCTCAAGCCCTCCCAGGTCGCGCCGTTGAATGCCGTCCTGCTCGCCGATGTGCTGGACGAGCTGGGACTGCCCGCGGGCGTCTTCAATCTTGTAACGGGTCGTGGCTCGGTCATCGGTGAGGCGCTGGCGCTGCACCCCGACGTGGACATGATCTCCTTCACCGGGTCCACCGCGGCCGGGCGCCGGGTCAGCGAGGCGGCCGCCGGAACGATCAAGCGCGTGGCGCTCGAGCTGGGCGGCAAGTCCCCGAACGTCATCCTCGAGGACGCCGACCTCCAGCAGGCGATCAAGGACGGCGTATCGAAGTGCTTCCTGAACTCCGGGCAGACCTGCAGCGCCCTCACCAGGATGCTCGTGCCGCGATCCCGCCTGGCCGAGGCCGAGCAGATCGCCACAGCCGTCGCCGAGCACTTCAAGCCGGGCGACCCGTTCGAGCCCGGCACCACACTCGGTCCGCTCGTCTCTGAGGGTCAGCGCGCACAGGTCCGCGACTACATCCGCAAGGGCACCGACGAGGGGGCCAAGCTCCTGACCGGGGGCGTCGAGCCGCCCGAGGGCCTCGAGCGCGGCTACTTCGTGCGGCCCACCGTCTTCACAGAGGTCACACCTGAGATGACCATTGCGCAGGAGGAGATCTTCGGCCCGGTCCTGGCGATCATGCCCTACGAGGACGAGACCGACGCCGTACGGATCGCGAACGACAGCGTCTATGGTCTCGCCGGAGGCGTCTGGTCGGGTGATGAGGAGCACGCCAAGCACATCGCGCTGCGCATCCGCACCGGACAGGTCGAGATCAATGGCGGCGCCTTCAACCCGCTTGCTCCGTTCGGCGGCTACAAGCAATCCGGCTATGGACGCGAGGCTCGGGCGTTTCGGGCTGGAGGAGTTCCTGCAGGTCAAGTCACTGCAGCTCTAGCCCGCCGGACTTGCCGGGTGAGGCGATCCAGTTGCGCCATCGTGCGCACGTTACCGTCGGAACCAAGGCCGGGCTGAGCTGCCGCGGGAGGGTATGGTTGTGAACGCGTGATGGCCGAGGAGACGGCATGAAGGCAGTGCGGTTCGACGAGTACGGCGGGGTCGATGTGCTGGAGGTGCGCGCGGTCGAGGATCCGGTTGCTGGTCCGGGACAGGTGCTGGTGGCGGTCAGGGCCGCGGGGATCAACCCCGGTGAGATCGCGATCCGCGAAGGGCGTCTTCATGAGCGCTGGCCGGCGACGTTCCCGTCGGGCCAGGGCACCGATCTCGCCGGCGTGGTGCAGGCGCTCGGCACCGGTGTGAGCGCGTTCGCGGCCGGGGACGAGGTGCTTGGCTGGACCGAGCAGCGCGCCAGCCAGGCTGAGCTTGTCGTGGTTCCGGCCGATCAGCTGACGGCCAAGCCGGCGTCTGTTGCGTGGGAGGTGGCGGGGTCGTTGTTCGTGGTGGGATTCGCCGCCTACGCGTCCGTCCACGCGGTCGCTCCGCAGGCGGGCGAGACGGTCGTGGTCTCGGCCGCGGCGGGCGGGGTGGGCTCGGTCGCAGTCCAGCTCGCGCGCCTTACCGGAGCCACGGTGATCGGGCTGGCCGGCGAGCACAACCACGACTGGCTGCGCCGCCACGACATCGTGCCGATGACCTACGGCGACGGGCAGGCTGACCGGATCCGCGAGGCGGCCGGCGGCACGATCGACGCGTTCATCGACACGTTCGGCGGCGGCTACGTCGACCTGGCGATCGAGCTGGGTGTCGCTCCGCAGCGGATCAACACGATCGCCGACTTCGACGCAGTGCAGCGACTCGGCGTCCACGGGCAGGGCACCCACGCGATCGCCACTGCGCCACTGCTCGCGGAGATCGTGGAACTGGTGGCCGACGGAAGCCTCGAGATACCGGTCGCGCGCACCTTCTCGCTGGAGGAGGTTCGCGACGCCTACCGCGAGCTGGCCGGACGCCACACCCACGGCAAGATCGTGCTGCTGCCCTGAGCTGCGCACTCCCACCTCCCGGCTGCTGGCCTACCCGATCACCGGCCAGCGCCGCTGGGCCGCCAGCGCGTCGAGCGTCGCTTGCATGAGCTCGGTGATCGTCTCGTAGACCGCGTCGACGTCCGGCTTCGAGCCGAAGCGCCCGTGCAGGTCGATCGGCTCGAGCACCTGGCTCGTGATCTTCGCAGGCAACGCGAGGTGGCCGAAGAAGTCTCCTACGTCGAGGCCCCAGGGGAGCGCCAGCGAGATGGGAAGGACCTTGAGGCGATATCGCCGGTCGAGCCCCAGCGCCCGGGCGACGCGCTCCCCCCGCGTGAGGAACAGCGCCGTCTCCTGGCCTCCGATCGAGACGACGGGCACGATCGGCACGTTCGCGGCGAGCGCCAGCCGGACGAATCCCTCCCGCCCGGCGAACTCGATCCGGTGGCCATGCCAGGAGGGGCGGTGCGTCTCCCAGTCCCCGCCTGGATAGATGAGGACGGCGGCTCCGCGGCCTAGCGCCGCCTGGGCGTTCTCCCACGTTGCTTCGATCATCCCGAACTTGCGCAGCAACGACAGCCACGGCGCCCTCATCACCAGGTGGTGGGCAAGCTGGAAGAACGGCCGCTCGACCCCGAAGTGCCGGTAGAAGGCGAGCGTAAACGCGAGCGTGTCCGGGGCGACGTTGCCGCCCGAATGGTTCCCCACCAACAGGAGCGGGCCGCGGGCTGGGATCCGGTCAAGGCCGCGGATGTCCGGACGGAACCAGGCTGCGATGAGCGGCCAAGTGAGCGGAAGGAAACGCCGAATGTAATCCGGATCGCGCTCGCTCAGGGCCTCTGGAACCACCCCGTCGGGCGGCGTCGGCGCTGATGGCACCGCTGGGGTCGTGCGGATTTCGGTCATTACCGGCTCGGACGCTCCATCGGGGAGCAGGCGAACATGGCTCATGCCCGCGAACCCGACAGGGGGACTCCATCACATCGCGGCCCGCAAGACAACACACGGAACCCCGCCAGCCCCCGATTGGGAGGCGATCCTGCGGCTGCTTCCGCGTGAGCGCGCCGCACGCCGCCTTATCATTGTCGTCGTGGGAAGTGAACGCCTGTGATCGAGGCCATGCGCGCCGGAAGCGGTCGAGGAGGTTCGGACGTGCCCGCGCGCGTGGCGAGCGAGGCGCGGCGGTGACTGTGGCTGACCCGAGACCGCCTCGAGTCGGGCTTGTGCTTGGTGCAGGCGGCGTGCTCGGTGGCGCCTGGCTCACCGGCGCGCTGCTCGCGATCGCGAGCGAGACGGGGTGGGACCCGGGCAGCGCCGAGTACATCGTCGGGACCTCCGCCGGCTCGATGGTCGGCGCGCTGCTCGCCTGCGGCGTGCCTCCGTGGTTCATGGTCGCCCACTCCTCCGGGGAGGAGATCGACGGGCTGGTGGATGCGCGCGGCGAGCCCGCGTCGGCAGCCGATCGCTCAGCGGGCGTGCGCTTCGGCCTCCACCGCGGCATCCCCGCTCTCGGCCCAGGGTCGTGGCGGCTGGCGGCTGCCTCGCTGGCTCGCCCGTACGGGTACTCCCCAGCCGCGCTACTCGCTGGCTGGCTGCCCCACGGCCTGGTCTCCACCGAGCCTCTCAAGGACACCGTCCGGCGCGCGTGCAACGAGCCCTGGGCCCCTCATCCTAACTTCTGGGCGATCGCCGTCGACTATGGGAGCGGGCGTCGTGTCGCGTTTGGGCGCCGGGGCGCCCCGCGCGCGGACCTGCCCGACGCCGTCGCCGCCTCGTGCGCGATCCCCGGCTTCTTCAGGTCGGTCGAGATCGCCGGGCGGCGGTACGTGGACGGCGGGCTGCACTCGGCCTCCAATCTCGACGTTCTGGCGGCCGAGCACCTTGACCTCGTGATCGCGCTCAACCCGATGTCGTCTCTGCACGCGGGCGCTCCTCGCACCGTGGGCGAGCGCATCGCGCTGCGGATCCGCCGGGCCTCCGGGCGCAGGCTCGGCAGCGAGGCCAATCGCCTGCGCGAAGCGGGCACGGATGTGGTGCTGATCCAGCCAACCGTCCACGACCTCGACGCGATGGGGAGCAACCTGATGAACCGCGGGCGGCGCAACCAAGTGATCGAGGCCGCCGTGCGGTCGGTGACCGAGCACCTCAGCAAGTCGGAGGCCCGAGCGACGCTGGCGCAGCTGCCGCCCGGGATCCCGCAGTTCGTGCGCCGACCTCCCGGCTCGCCTCGATCCTGGACGCAGTTTCGGGAGCTCGCGGGCGCGCGCTGGGAGGGGAGGGAGAGAGCCGACCATGTCCCCGGCGGCGTCGTGGCGAGCACCCCGTACACGAGCGTCATGGACTAGCGGCTTCCTCCTTGTGGCATCGGGGGTGAACAGCGCCGATCGCCACGTCTCGTGGTACGTTCCCGTGGTGCTGCGCAAGCCGCTCATGCTGATCCCGGCGCTACTGCTGGCCGCGCTTGCGCCGTTTCTCATCGCGACCGATCAGAGCCTCGGCCTTGCCTCGGCCGCGACGCCCCATTCGGAGCTAATCGGGCCGCGACGCCCGGCCGTTGTCTCCCAGTCACACCTCCCATTGGTCGGCGCCGTCAACAGCGGTCCGAGCGTTCAGGTCACAATGCCGCCCGTCGGCCTGTCGATCGAGTACCCGGTGCTGGCAGAGGATCTCGGCACGGGTGCATGCCCTCCTGCCGCCCTGGTCACGGAGCTGCTCCGGCTCGGATCCCCACCGCTGGCCTTGGCTGGCGCAAGCCAGGACCTGACCGTGCCCTCCGGAGCGCTCACCGGTCCCCTCTCTTCTTGGGAAACGGCGATATTGTACAATCTGCCAGCTAATTTCTGGAGTCAGCTGCACTGCCTATTGAGTGCCGCGAAGGACCCCCTCACCGTCGGCCTCAATCTGAAGACCGGCGAGCTTTCCTGGGCAACGCAGATGGTCGCCGGTGCACAGAGCGCGGCCACCAACGGCCTGGACTTCTCCCTGGGGAATGAGCCGGACCTCTTCGAACTGCCCAACTATCCGTCACTAGGCCACAAACTGAGCGAGCAAGAAGATATCGCAGCAGTGAATCTGTATTTGCAATTGGCGAGCTACGTGCGTCCGGCAATCGGCAGCTTCGCTTTGCTCGGGCCGGAATTGGCTGCGGCCATACACTGGCAGCGCCAACTCCCGGGGGTCATCGCGGAGCTGCACGAGCAGACAGTGGGTGTCCACCTGTATCCGTTCAGTGCCTGCAAAGATCCGCGCGCGGCCACAATTGCGGGGCTACTCTCGGCGAGCGCCGCTGAAGCACCTCGCAGCCTCGCGTGGGTCGTTGCGGATGCGAGCGCGGCAGGGGTGCCCGCGATCATCTCCGAGGCCAACTCCATTTCCTGCGGTGGTATTGCCGGGGTGTCGAACAGTCCGGCATCTGCGGTTTGGGCTGTGGGCTTCGTTCTCAGCGCCTTGAAGACCGGCTTCCAGGAGGTGCGCTTCCACATCAGCGGTGGCGCGTATGATCCGTTCTCCGTTCGCGGCGAACAGGTCGTCGATCAGCCGCTTGAGAGCGCGTTGGTCGCGCTCAACGAATGGCTACCCGTTGGCTCGTCGCTGAGGACGGCCGCCGGCCCGCGAGGACTTGTCGCCACCGTTGTGAGCGGTGACCCACGCGGTCCCCGGGTCATTTTCGAGAACGAGCAGGCGCGAGCACAAACCGTTGTGCTTCCCACCACGCAATCAATAGTGGTAGCGGTGCTGAGTGCTGCGCGAGCGGGCCTGCTAACGGAGACGCTCCCTGCGCATCACGGCCGCGTAAAGCTCCACGTGGCGGGAGATAGCGTGGTGGCCGTTCTGCCCTGATGGCAGGGGCTCCGTGCCAGCAATTACGGGCAGCGGCGCAGCATCGGATGGTTCAGCGATCATCTGCGCCATGAGATGCAGGCTCGCGACGAGCTCGCTGGCCGTGTTGGCGCTCCTCGGCGTGCTCGTGATGGCTTCGCCCGCGAGCGCGACTACCTGGGTGAGCTTCCCTGCGCTGCTGGAGCAGGTGAAGTCCGGTCCGCTCATTCGGGCGATCATCAACCCGGCCCGCGGTGATGTGGAGATCAAGTTCCGCAACCTGTCCGAGTGGCACGCCTTCTACCCGCGTGCGGAGCAGTCCGAGCTGCAGCGGCTTCTGGACGCCCGTCACATCCGCGTTCTGTTCGTTCCGCGCCATCCGGCCGCCAAGCCGGCCGCGGCTCATCACCATCTGCGCTACATCGCCGCAGCCGCGCTCGCCGCGTGCGTGCTGGGCGGCGGGACGGCCTACCTGCTCCGGCGCAGGAGCTCCACTGTGTCCCTCACACCCCTCGACGGTTCACGCTGAGCCCATCGACCGGGGCGGTTGCGCGCCCTGCGGAGCCCCGGTGTCACTTGCGCTCGGGGCGAAGATCAGGTCTGAGGAATCACACCGTGAGATCGGCCGGAGTAATCGGCCGGCGCCGGCGCCGGTGGCACGAGGCCGACCTCGGCATCGATGCCGATCTCGATTAACGGGTGATCCGCAGGGTCCAGCCAGCGCAGCACCTGCAGCAGATCCGGGATATGCAACGCCACGCATCCCTCGGTGGGGGCTTCCATCCAGGCGTGCAGGAAGATCCCAGAGCCGGGCGCGTCCGGGCCTGAGATGGTCGGGTCCTCGTTGTAGTCGATCACCGCGAAGTAGGGATAGGCCGTCGTCTCGGTCCACAGCGCCTCCGACCAGGCCGCAAAAGAGGGTGTCGACCCGCAAGGCACGTGCACGAACCGGTTGTACTGAGCGCTGTAGGGATCCTCGTCCCACCAATCGCCGCATTCGAGATGGTGGTAGGGCTCGTGCAGGCCGCCGGGATTCGGTTCGTTCCCGTACATGGCGAGGCCGAACGGGTATACCCCGGTTGGGGTCGCGTGGTCGCCCTCGCGACGATGTCGCGGAGCTCGCCGGAGCCGATCTCGGCGTGCCAGGCCGGGAACACGGGCTTCCAGGGCGAGGAAGCATTCGCCCTTTGGAAGCTCCGGAAGCTCGCGAGGAAGTCGGGCGGGTCATATGTCGGGCTCGAGACGACGATCAGCTGACGGGCCGATGCCGGGATCGAAAAGCGTGAGCCCGAGGCCTGTGCGCTCCCTGCTCCAGCCGGGCCGGCCAAGCACCCGAGGCCTACGACGGCGACGACGCTCGCCGCGATAACCCGGACACGGCGAGCACGACGACGGGAGGCTGCAGGCGCAGGCGGCACCGCCAAAGTCTTGCATCGCGAAGGCGGCTGGCAGGGATGTCGGGAGTCCGGCCGGCGGGGCCTCAATTTGTCGCTGGCGGCGATGACAGGGTACCTTTCAGAGTGAGATCGTTTCGGAGGTCGCATGGGGTTTGATCAGTATCACGAGCCGCCGCAGGAGTTGCCCGCCAAGACGCGCACGTTCGCGCGGATGTGCGCATCGTTGACCGAGGAGGCTGAAGCGATCGACTGGTACGAGCAGCGCCTGGCGGTTGAGAGCGATGCCGAGGCGCTGGCGATCATGCGGGACGCCCAGGGTGAGGAGTTCAAGCACTTCAGCATGGATCTCGAGTTCCTTCTACGTCGCACGCCGCTGTGGCGCGAGATCGCGCGGGGAATTCTGTTTCAGTCGGGTGACATCGTCGAGCACGGCGAGGAGTCCGAGGCGCAGGCGACCGGTGGGAGCGAGCCCGATCAGGCGGCTTCGAGCGACGATCGCTCGGGTTCGCTCGGGATCGGCGGCGATGCCGGGAGCGTCCGCTGATGAACCATCTGCTGCGTCCACTCGCGCCGATCACCGACTCCGGCTGGGCGCTGCTCGACAGCGAGGCAAAGCAGCGGTTGGCGCCGGCGCTGGCGGCGCGCAGGCTCGTCGACTTCTCCGGTCCGCATGGGTGGGAGCACTCGGCCACCAACCTTGGGCGCACGGAGGCCGTCGCCGCCTCCCCGCAGGAGGGCGTCGCGGCCGTGCGGCGCCGTGTGCTGGCGCTGGCCGAGCTGCGGGTGGACTTCACCGTCTCGGTGCAGGAGCTCCGCGACCAGGCCCGGGGCGCGGTGGACGTGGATCTCGGCTCGCTCGATGACGCGGCCCATCGGATCGCGGTCGCCGAGAACGTCGCCGTGTTCCACGGCTGGGCGGAGGCCGAGATCACCGGCATCGTCGGTGCCTCACCGCACGAGCCGAAGCCGTTGGGCGAGGATGCCGAGAGCTACCTCCGCGCCGTCGCGGGCGCCGTTGAGCTGCTGCTGCGAAGCGGCGTCGGCGGGCCCTACGGCATGGCACTTGGACGCGAGCAGTACAGGCGCGTCGTCGAAACGGCCGAGCACGGCGGTCACCTGCTGCTCGATCATCTGCGCAAGATCCTCGACGGTCCCATCGTGTGGGCGCCGGGGGTGGACGGTGCGGTCGTTCTCAGCCAGCGCGGCGGTGACTTCGTCTACGACTGCGGACAGGACCTGTCGATCGGCTATCAGCGACACGACGACCAAGTCGTCCACCTCTACATCGAGGAGAGCTTCAGCTTCCTCGCGGCGTCCCCTGACGCGGCCGTAGCTCTCACCGCATGAGCGACTCCGAAGTTCTGCTGGTAGGCGAGGTGCACGGGCGGACCGGGCTGGCGGCTCAACTGCGCGCGCTTCTAAGCGAATTGGCAGATGCAAGCCAGGCTGAGCCTCAATGCGGCGGCTTTCGTGTACTCGTCGCCGAGGAGCCTGGTGAGTTCGTGCTCATGGGCTCCTGGAGCAGTGAGGTGGCGATGCGCGAGCACTACGACAGCACCCACTACCGGCGCTATCGCGAGCAGGTTGGGCCGCTGCTGGCTCGTCCGAGCGACGTCGTCGTCCATCACCTCAGCAGCACCGTCCACGCCCGCGACCCCAATCCGCCAGATCCCGGCCTGCTGGGGTGAGGCCCGCTGATGCTCGCGTTCAAGTCGGGGGCCTCGTGCAAGACGCATCCGCGGCGAGACGCCGACGGATGCCACCATGAGCAGCGTGGAGGTCGACCGGCAAGGTGCAGCGAGTGTCCCCGCGGATGAGCTGGAGCTACCTGAGGAGCTGAGCCGTCGAAAGCTGCGCGTGCGGCTGCTGCTCCTGACAGGGATCGTCCTCGCAGTCGTGGCGGTCGTGACGCTCCTTCCGGGGCTCGCGGGGTTGCGCACTCGCCTATCGCGCGCCGAGCCTGGGTGGCTCCTTCTTGGCGGGGGGCTGAAGGTGCTCTCTGGTCTTGGGTATGTCGCCGTCTTTCGGATGGTGTTCTGCAGACGCATGAGCCGGCGCGTCAGCTACCAGATCGGCATGTCCGAGGTCGGCGCGAACGCGCTGCTTCCGACCGGCGGCGCAGGCGGCCTGGCGCTTGGAGCTTGGGCTCTCAAACGAGGCGGGATGCTCGCGGATGAGATCGCTCGGCGCACTGTTGCCTTCTTCTTGCTCACGAGCGTGGCGAACGTCGTCGGCGTGATCCTCGTCGGAGCCGGCCTTGCCGTGCGGGTGTTTCCCGGGGAGACGAACCTGGCGTTGACAGTCCTGCCTGCCGCGATAGCCGCCTCCTCGATCGTCGGGGCACTGCTCGTAGGGCGCTCCGCCGCAGGCCTTCATCGGCGCCTGCAGCGCAGCGAGGAAGGCGGGTCCTCCCGTCGCGCCCGCTTGGTGTTGAAGAGCCTCGTGGCTGTCGCGGATGGCGTGAACGAGGCGGTCGCGCTCCTGCGCGAGGGCAACGCGTGGTTGATCGGCGGGATCCTCGCGTACCTGCTCTTCGACATGATGATCCTGTGGGCGACGTTCCGGGCCTTCGGCGCGGCGCCGCCCCTGGCGATCCTGGCGATCGCCTACCTGATCGGTGAGCTCGGCGGCTTGATCCCGATCCCCGGGGGGATCGGCGGCGTTGACGCCGGTCTGGTGGGAACCTTCGTCGTCTTCCACGTGCCGATCACCGTCGCGGCCTCCGCCGTGCTCGCCTACCGTGCGATCGCGCTGTGGGTCCCCGCGATCCTCGGCTCTGCCGCCTTCGTGTCCCTGCGCCGAACACTGCGCCACGAGTCCGCCGAGATCGCCATCTGCGCCCCCCATACCGAGATGGAGGTCATCGGGCTTGGCCGCGTCCTCATCAGGCCGCCGACGACGTAGGCGCGGCGCGTCCCGAGCACGCGCCGCGCGTCCCGAGCACGCCTTGGTGCGAGTACGCTCCCGTTTCCTGCCGTCGCTGGGTCCGCCGCGCGGGCGGCTACGATCGCCGATGTGTGCGAGGGATCGATCGGCGAGCTGCGCACGCATGGACGCACGTCCCTCGCGGAAGAGATTGTCACACCCACTGCCGGTGGCTCGCGTCGTACGCCCACGCTGGCGCTGGTCCTTTGGCTGACACTCCTCGTCACCGGTCTTGGCGCTTGGCTCATGCCGCCCGCCGCACTTGCGCAGGCGCCCGCCGCGCTCGCGCAGGCGCCCGGCGTGCCCACGGCGCCGCTGTCGAAGACACCGTCGACGACGCAGCCGTATCTGGCCTGCCCGCCTCCCGCGACGCGGCGCGCGGCCTGCCAGTCGGTGGTCGTGCCGCCCGCCGTGAAGCTGGCCTCCCTCGCGGTGGGGTTCTCGCCAGCCACCGGTGGCGTCGAAGGAAGCGGGCTGACGCCCGCTGAATTGCAGTCGGCCTACAAGCTGCCCTCATCGACAGCCGGCAGTGGCCAGACGGTCGCCCTCGTCGATGCCTACGACGACCCGACAGCAGAATCCGACCTTGCCACGTACCGATCGGCCTACGGTCTGCCGCCATGCACCGCCGCCTCCGGCTGCTTTCAGAAGGTCGATCAGACCGGCGGCACGAGCTATCCGCCACGTCCAAAGGCCGAAGACGGGGACTGGGACCTCGAGGAGTCGCTGGACCTCGACATGGTCTCGGCGATCTGCCCCAACTGCCACATCGTTCTCGTCGAGGCGAACACGAACAGCTTTTCGGACTTGACGACGGCCGAGAACGAGGCGGCGAGCCTCGGCGCCACCGAGATCAGCAACAGCTGGGCGGGCAACGAGTTCAGCGATGAGACATCGCTCGATGTCGACTTCGACCACCCCGGCATCCCGATCACAGCCGCGAGCGGTGATTGGGGCTATGACAACCACGAACTCGGCGCGAGCGTGCCCAGCTATCCGGCGGCATCGCCGGACGTGATCGCGGTGGGCGGCACGGTGTTGACGCCCGGGGAGAACGCTCGCGGCTGGTCGGAGAGCGCGTGGTCGCGCTCGGGCAGCGGTTGCAGCGTGTACGAGGCCAAGCCCTCATATCAGACAGACAGCGGATGCGCACATCGCACCACCAACGATGTTGCGGCCGTGGCCGAAGACCTGTCCGTGTATGACACCACGCACGCGATTGGCAGCGGCAGCCTGCCGGCGTGGATCACGGTGGGCGGAACAAGCGCGTCAACGCCGATAATCGCCGCGGTCGAGGCGCTGTCGGAAAGTGCCGAGCGGTCCCTGGGCCCGGCCGCCTTCTACCAGAGCCCGGGGTCGCTGTTCGACATCATCTCCGGAGCCAACGGCAGCTGCGTCGACTCGTATCTGTGCACCGCCGGTGGTGGCTATGACGGCCCAACCGGCAACGGCACTCCGGACGGTGCGCTGTCACTCTCTGCGCCTCCACCGCCCCCCAGCTTCTCCGTTAGGGGAAGCGGCACCGGCTCGGGTTCGGTCAGCTCCTCACCGGCCGGCATCGAATGCGGCAGCTCGTGCAGCGCGTCGTTCGCCGGGGGAACGCAGGTCACGCTGAGCGCCAACCCGGCCCCGGGCTCGACGTTCGCAGGTTGGCAGGGAGCCTGCACGGGCGCAGGTTCGTGCACCATCTCGCTGACGGCGGGAGCTGCTGTCACCGCGGTCTTCCGCGGCTCGGGCACGCCCACCGGTTGGACGGAGGGGTCGCTTGCGTCGCCCAGTGAACGCGAACCGTTCGTCCCCGAATCGAGCTGGGAGAACTCCTTCTATAACGTTGCGCTCTCTGCCAACGCCAATGTCCGCGCGAAGACGATCTACAACCCGCCGAGCGGCCTCTGCGAATACGCCAAGAGCAACACCGGCGGCGTCTTCCTCGAACGCAAGATGGGCTCGGGCTCGGATCCCGAAGGCGTGCTCGCCGCACCCGCCGTGGGCAAAGAAGCCAGCGCGCGCTGGGCGAACTGCGACGGGTTCGGAACCGTGACCAAGCTGTCGGGAGACGGGTCGACGCTGCTTGTCTCCCAGGAAATGAGCTCGGCCGGCTCTCGCTACCGCTGCGCTGCGTTCGTCTACCGCCACGGCGCCGGCGGCTGGGCGCTCGATGGCACGCTGTTTCCGCCAGGAGTCGGCGCGAGCGGCTCGGCAACCTGGGAAGGGTGTCGCTACTTCGGTATCGAAGGCGCGATCTCCGATGACGGAGATCGCGTCGCGGTGATGAGCGACGGGCGTGTCGATCTGTTCGCGCGCGAAGCTTCAGGCTGGTTGCTCGAACAGCACATCGTTCTGCCCGAAGGCACCGGCTGCACCGAAACCATCGGCCCGCGCAAACTCGCGCTCTCCGGCGACGGCGAAATGCTGCTCGTGGGCGAGTCCGACTGCGAGACAGGCGGGTCCCCGGGCAGCGGACGGGTGTATGCGTACAGTCGCTCGGGCTCCGGCTGGATGCTTGCGCAGACGATCGAATCGCCCGAACCGCAGTTCCAAAACGAATTCGGGAACGTGCTTGCCATCTCGGACGACGGCTCGACCGCGGCGATCGCGACGGGCCTGCGCAGCACGGGCCTGCCGAACTTTGCGGGCGCGGTGTGGGTCTTCGAACACGACGCCGCGGGGTGGCATTCCCGTGCCCGTCTGACAGCCT
The DNA here is from genome assembly GCA_963711985.1 of uncultured Solirubrobacteraceae bacterium. Lineage (GTDB taxonomy): Bacteria > Actinomycetota > Thermoleophilia > Solirubrobacterales > Solirubrobacteraceae > Palsa-744. Next base: position 859,833 of record CAVQGG010000011.1, read on the forward strand.
CGACACCAGAAGGCGGCACGGGCTTTGACTGCCCAGTGATCGTCGGGGGCGGCGCACGCATCATCTGCGGCGCCAGCGACACCGTCGGTTTCAACAGTCGCCAAGGCTCGATATATGCCTTCGAAAGGCCCCCTGGCGGTTGGGCGTCCTCCGGTGTCTCCCCCGAGCGCGTGTTCGCAACGGACGGCTTTCCCTCCGACTCACTGGGCATTACAGGCCCTCTGGGATGGCGGCTGTTTGCGGCCTCGCAGGACGGCGGCCTCATCGACGCTCCCATCTCGGCAGCCAACCTCGCGAACGGCCTCTATCCAGACGACACGATCGGCTACGAATTCACCGCCCCACCGGTGTACTCCGCGCCCACCATCGCAGGCTTCTCCCCGACATCCGGCGGCGCCGGCGCCTCGGTCACGATCACCGGCACCAACCTGACCGGTGCGAGCGCGGTCAGCTTCGACGGCACCGCCGCCAACAGCTACAACGTCGAATCGCCGACGCAGATGACAGCCACCGTGCCCGCCGGTGCGACCTCGGGACCGATCTCGCTGACCACGCCGGGCGGCACGGCCACAAGCGCCGAAAGCTTCGCGTTCGTCAAGTCCCCCGTGCTTCCGGAAGCCTCCTCCATCACCCCATCCGAAGGCTCCACCTCGGGCGGCACCGCGGTCACGATCAAGGGCTCCAATTTCCTGCCCGGCGCCACGGTCACGATCGGCGGCGCAGCAACCGCCGTGAGCGTCCACTCGGAAACGGAAATCACGGCAGTCACGCCCGCCGAGCCCGCCGGTCGCTACGAAGTCATCGTCAGCGACGAAGGCGACAGCTCAACAGGCGGCGCCCTGTACACCTATGTTGCTGCCCCGGCAACCGTTACGGGTTCGGCGTCATCCATCACGCAGACCTCGGCCATGCTGGGCGCGACGGTGAACCCCAACGGCGCGGAGGTCGGCGAATGCAGGTTTGAATACGGCACCTCCGAATCCTATGGCTCGAGCGTGCCGTGCAGCTTGCTGCCGGGATCGGGCGAAGGCCCGGTGGCGGTGTCGGCGTCGGCGACCGGCCTGACAGCGAACGTGACCTATCACTTCCGGCTTGTCGCGACCAACGTGGGCGGCACCAGCTACGGGACAGACCAGACGTTCACGACGCTGCCGGAAGCCCCCGCGGTGGCGGGCGCTTCGGTGTCATGGCTGGGACAGATCTCGGCCACGCTGGGCGCGACCGTCAACCCCAACGGGGGGGCCGTGAGCGACTGCCACTTCGACTACGGCACAACGGAAGCCTACGGGTCGAGCGTGGCCTGCTCGTCGCTGCCGGGGTCAGGCACGAGCCCAGTGGCCGTGTCGGCGCCCGCTAGCGGCCTGGCGCCGAACACCATCTACCACTTCCGGATCGTCGCCACCAACGCCGGCGGGACCAGCTCCGGGACCGACCAAACCTTCAAGACGGCCTCACAGGTCCTCCCAGAACTCGGCCGGTGCCGCTACAGCTCGTCTGCGTCAGAGCGATACAAAGACTCCGCCTGCACGAAGTTGAGCAGAGGTGAAGACACGGGCAACTACGAATGGCAGCCGTGGCCCGTGGGGTACAACCAGTCCAGCTCGGTGAGCACTGCTCCGAGGCTCGCAACCGTCGGCAAAACGTCAATAAGATGCCAGCTGGCCATTCTCACGAGCGAATACACGGGCTCGCAGACCGCTGCGGTGAGTATCACCTTCAAAGAATGTGACGCAGCCGCGCTCGGGGGTAAATGTCAGAGCGTGGGCGCGAACGTCGGCGAAGTCCGCAGCTACCCGCTAGAAGGCCGCCTCGGCTTCATCAAGGGCGGCGCCAGGCCGTCTGTTGGCTGGGACCTGCAGTCGGCTTCAGGGCCGGACCTCGTGACCTTCGACTGCGCCGCGATGGAAATATCGCTCGCCGGTTCCGTCATCGCTTTGCTAGGCAACATCGACAAGCCGGATGGATACTTCGGCGTGAAATTCGTGGCATCCAAAGGCAGACAGAAGCCTGAATCTTTCGAAGGCCTCCCAAACGATGTCCTCAGCTTCGTTACTACGGACGCCCACGAACAAGCGGGGTTGACCATGACGACCGATCTCGGGGAAGGTGGCGGACTCGAGATCAAAGCGATCCCGTAGCGATGCGGGGGACGAGGTGATCGCGATGATGCGCATGCGGGGGCGGGCAAGGACAAGCGGAGTCCCGGTCCACGGACACGAGTTGCGTGTGTGGATGGTGCGCGACGGCAAGCCACGGAGGTTGAGGGTCTACGCCGGACGCGCGGAGGCGCTCAAAACCGTCGGGCTGAAGGGGTAGGCGGTGCCCCGCGGGAACGTCGACGTCGTTCTGGCCTCCAGCAATAGACGCCTTCAACCGGGCGACTGGCCGCTACGCCTGCATCTTCTCATCGAGGAACCGGTTAGCCTCGGCTGGCCCGAGGAATGGTGCAAGGGAGAGATGGGTCAAGTGGGGTAGCCAACCGGTTAGTTCGCGTGCGCGACTTTGGCGAATTTGGTGATAGGCGATCTCGAAGCTCGTCGCGGCGATCGCCTCGAGCGCCAAGCCGGAGGGCGGGCGGATCGGCGGCGCATACTGGTAGCCCTCTTGGAGGAAGAGGGTGAAGGCGATAGTGGAGTCCTCGAGACGCTGAACAGCAGCGGGGCCTGCGGCGTGGACCTCGACCAGACCGAGGTGGGCCAGCGTCGGGGTTTGTTCGACGGACTGGGTCAAGCCACGTGCGGCCTCCCAGACGCGCTCGGGCCAGTTCGCGCCCGTGAAGAATGCACGTGCGGTGGCGGCCATGATGTGCTGGAAGTAGAGCTCATGGGCGGCGGCGAATGCTTGTTGCTTGTCGGCGAACAGGCGGTAGAACGCGCGCTGGTCCACGCCGGCAACTTTGGTGATGTCCGCGACGGTGGTTGCGCCGTAGCTCTTCTCGTCGGTGACTTGGGCGATGGCAAAGAGGATGCGTTGGCGGTGGTTGTGGGCTACTTCCTCCTTGGATAGGCGCGGTCGTCCGGGGGGGAGTGGGGGTGGCGGGAGCAAGGGGGAGTCGCGCAGGGCAGGCGAGAGCGCAGGTGGCGGGGCCGGCTGCAGGGCTCGCCAGCGGTGCTCGCCGGCGGGCCGCTCGTAGCTTCCTAGCCAGCCAAGGAGATCCCCGAGCAGTCCGGATAGGCCGGGCTCGCCGCGACGCAGCCTTGGCGCGATCAGCCGGTAGATCGCGCCGATCATCATGCGGCTGGAAAGATCGGGGATGGCGGTAGTTGGGGAGACCTGATCGTAGGCGTCTTCGATCACTCGGCCGATCTCGGCGATGCCCGCGTCGCGCGCGTCCATCGCCAGATGTCCGCCGGCCATCGTCTCGTTCATCAGAAGGCGCGCGATCGCGGGCTCTGAGCTTGCGAATTCGGTCAGTGCCTGGATGGTTGCCGTGGCGGCGCGCTCGGGTGCCTGACTGTGCACCGCTTGGCGGATATTGGCGAGCAGCCGTCGCTGGCTGTCGGCGATGGTGGCTAGGAAGCAGTCGTCCTTATCGGCGAAGTAGTCATAGAAGGTGGGTCGCGAGACGCCTGCCTGCGCGATCACCTTGGAGACGTTTGCGGCGGCGTATCCCTGGCCAGCGGCGACATTCCTCATCCCGCTCAAGAGCCGTTCGCGCTGTGTGCTCTTGCGATCTTTTTGCAATGCGGTGTTTATCGGTCCTCGGGGGCTGGGCATCCGGCCATTGCCGGCTAGACCGCAGCCAGACAACGGCATGATCGCTGAGAACTAGACCGATTTCCCGATCACGCCGGCGTAGGCGTGCTCGGGCGGGGCTGCATCCTCGGAACCGCGTGGGTGCTGGTATACGGCTAAACTACAACTTAGGTGTTTATCGGTCACGATGGTAGCAAGACACGACTGCTCGGGTACCCGCGGTAATCTACAACGTATTGGCTGCCGGGCGTCCCCGGAAGCCTGCGTCTGACAGGAACCGTCGCGATGCGCTAGTGTGGTGGCCGACGTTTATTCAAGCCCGGCAGAGCGGGGTTTGTTCGAGCGTCGCCGCCCCTCCTTCGGCGCGCTTGAAGAGCGGGGTCTCGTGCATCCCTCTGGTGCGGGCCCCATTGGGCGCCGCGGCTTTCCGTGAGCCGCGGCGCCCAACCGTATCGGCTCTCGACCGGTCAACGTCCGTTTGCCGGAGCAGCGGCTCCACGGGCTGCCGCCCACGCTGCCGCGCTGGCGGGTGTCTGCTCAGCAGGTGACGTGGAACAGTCCGATCGCCCTGCCCTTTGCCTCGTTCCAGGTCGCGATCACCTCGGGTGTGGGAAGCAGCACGACCTCGCAGCGCTTGCGTTCGAGGTACTCGGCCGCCTCGGGTGAGAGCTCGACCCTGCCGTACTGCCCGGTGCCGATGATCAGCGTCTCTGGGCCCTCGCCTTGGCGATAGACGTACTCGGCCTCGGCGAGGGAGATCGTGTGCGAGGTGCCGTAGACCGCCCTCGAGAGCTTCTTCTTGCGCCTCTTGACCGTCGCGTCGGGGCACACCAGGACGTCGTGGTCGTAGACCGATCCCCCGAGTGTGATCGAGCCGAACTGCGTCGCGTCGATGGCGGGCTTCATTCTGCACCTCCAGAGTTGCGACTCCTCGCGAGCGATCGTACAAGGCGTCATCTTCCGTCGCTCGACGCCGGGCACGGCCGTCGCGCGCAATCCTGGTGCGGTGGCTTCGCATGCATCTTGGCCGACGTCGGCTGGCAAGTTGTGCCGCCAGCAACGCCAGCTGGCCGTCGCGCGACCGCCAGCCTGGTACCCGCCGGCGCGCACTTACGCGATCGGCGGGTGTTTCATCTGCTTTGTGCGCAAAGCGCCGGGGTACCACCTGAGCGGTGAGATCGGCTGGGCCGGAGCAGCGCTTGCTGTGGATAAGCAAATCGTCGCAAGCGCCGTGGTCACAGGTCATGTCGGAGCTGCCTATGAGCCCGGGCTCCTCGCCCTCCGCGAGGGCCCACTGCTGGAGGCCGCGATTCGAGCCCTGCCGCAACTCCCCGACGTGCTGCTGGTCAACGCCACGGGGCGCGATCACCCACGCGGCGCCGGTCTCGCACTTCATCTTGGCGCGAACGTCCAGCGGCCGACCGTTGGCGTCACCCACAGACCCTTGCTGGCTGGTGGAGAATGGCCGCCGGAGGAGGCAGGCGCACGCAGTCCATTGGTGCTCGGTGAAGAGATGGTCGGCTGCTGGCTGCGGACACGTGAGCGCGCGCGACCATTGGCTGTACACCCGGCCTGGCGGACCGACCTCGACACCGCCTGCGCTGTCGTGCTCGCCGCCGTGCATCGCGTGCGAGCGCCCGAGCCCTTGCGCGAGGCACGCCGCGTCGCGCGACGCGCTCGGGCGAGTATGTAGACCAGGGCCGACTGCATGGTCGCGGCCGATTGCGGCCGATGACGGCAGGGCTACCAATCCGTCCGCTGGGCGGTCCGGCCGGCGCACAGCGCCGCAAATGCGGCCCGCTCCCCTGGGAGGTCGAAACGAGCGCGAATCGCGATCTGCCCAGCGCGAACGCATCCTACAAAGTGGTCAATAGATAGGGAACCAGCGCGCTCAATGCCGCGCGATGCGTGCTGGCGAGGCTCCGCGCTTTCGTTTGACCGCGGGGGGCGGTGGCCGTAGTGGCCCGCTCGTGGTCATCAAGCGTTCGGCTTGCGAGCGAGCAGATGAAACCACGGCGAGCCACTCGTGTCGTCCCCGGACTGCATTTGGGCTCCGGAGGTGCTGTAGACCTCGACACCGGGCGCGTAACCCGACTCTCGCAGCTCTCGGAGCGCCTCGTCCAGCGTCACGTAGTGCCCAACGACGCCGAAGTTGTATGACGCGCCAACCAGAATGGCCCAGCCCTCCCCGCGGACACTCACGGTGCGCAAGCGACGGTACGAGTGGATGCGCTGGGGCAGGCGAGCGGCCCACCCGACAAGCGGCCGCAAGGTGATGTGGACGGGGAGTTGGCAGCGATCCCACGGCGGGCGCCCAGCGGAAGGATGGTCCAGGTTATGGGTCGAATATGCGAACAGGCCGCCCGGACGCAGGACCCGTCTGACCGCGGCATGGACCTTGGGCCGGTCCTCGTGCGCGAGGCCGTCGATTCCGTTAAAGCTGAAGCACACGAGAGCGAACGTGCAGTCGGCGAATACGGACAGGTCACGTGCGTCCGCATGCTCGATCCGGGCGTCCGGGTAGCGCGAACGAGTCAGGCTCACCATCTGCTGCAGGTAGTCGACGGCGACGTAGTCTTTGCTCAGCGAGCGAAGGTACGGGAGAGTGCGACCAGCGCCAACACCTATGTCGAGGATCGGCTGGCCGCCAGCCTCCTCGGCGAGACGTTGCATCACGCGCGCCTCCCCCGGATCGCTCCAGCCGTCACGACCGGCGAAGATGTTGAGTACGCGCGCCCTTTGCCACGCGCTCCTGTTGATGAGGTCGATCTCGGCGGTCAACTCGTCGCGATCCTATAGCCGTAAAGCGAGCCCGGGGCTTCGGTGACCCAGTTGCCCGGCGCGCGTCCGAGCGATAGGCTTTGTGCCTTGGCGATCGATCGCGATCAGCCGAACGGCGCCCCCGCCGAATCGCGTGCGCCGCAAGTAGGCGATGGAATCCGTACGCTGGCCGGGAGCTGGACCTTCGGCGGCGCGGTGCCGGAGGCGTTCGACAGCCATGTCGCTCGTTCAATCCCAGCCTACAGCGAGTGCCACGGACTCATCGCCGACCTGGCCGACCAGCTCCTTCCTGCGGGAGGACGCTGTTACGACCTTGGCTGCTCGACGGGAGCGCTGACGGCGCTACTGGCCGAGCGCCTCGCCGATCGTCGCGTCGAGGTGATCGGGGTGGATCGGGAGCCGGGCATGATCCAGCGGGCGACCGAGCGCTGTTCGCAGCTGCCGATGGTGCGATTCGAGACGGCGCCGCTCGAGGAGTTGGTGTTCGAGCCGGCCGATCTGGTCGTGTGCTACTACACGCTTCACTTCGTGCCGCTGCGTCATCGGCTTCAGGTCGTCGAGCGCATCCGTCGCGCGGTGGATCCAGCGGGGGCGCTCATACTGTTCGAGAAGGTGCTCGCTCCGACTGCGCGCACCCAGGAGATCGCTGTTGGGGCCTATGTAGACTGGAAGCGCGGGCAGGGTTTCAGCGACGACGAGATCGCGGCCAAGACGCGAAGCATCCGTGGGGTGCTGCAGCCGTTGTCACCGGACGAGAACGACGCCATGCTGCGGCGGGCGGGCTTTGGCGAAGTGATGCAGGTGTTTCGCTGGGTGCTCTTCGAAGGTCTCGTTGCCTACGCATGATCTGGCCGCCCGACCCCGCGGTGCGTGGGGAGCGTGAGCTACGCGCGCTCGGCCTTCTTCGGAGGGCGGGCTCGGGGGTTGGCGCGCTGGGCGCCGCGAGCGGACCGTCGAGCTCGAGGTCGCGCGCCACGCCTGGACCCCGTTCGGGGCTCGCTTGGGTGCTGTTCGGACACGTCGCTCTCGGGTTCCGGTCGGGAGGGGAGCGCCAGTAGGGCGAGCAGTGCACCGGCGAGGGCGACGATGGCTGCGGTCTGCAGGCCGAGATCCATCCCGCTGATGAACGCGGAGCGGGCGAGGTGGGCGAGCGCCGCCCCGGTGGCGCCGCCCGCCTGGGCGGCGACCTCGAGCGCGCTGCCGAGCGATCCGAGGATGGTCTGCTTGATCTCATGGGGCACGTGGTATTGCGCGAGCGTGCTGGTCATGCGGTGCTGATAGCGGGTGGAGAGCACGCTGCCGATGACGGCCACGCCGAGGGCGCCGCCGACCTGCACGAGCGTGCCGTTGGTTGCCGAGCCGACGCCGGTGTGCTCGCTGGGCAGGGACCCCATGACCGATCCGGTGGCCGACGGGAGCACCAGTCCCGCCCCGACGCCCAGCATCGTCATGCCCGCCACCGCGCCGCTGTAGGTGGTGCTGGTCGAGGCGCCAGAGATCTCCAGTAGGCCTGCGGCGACCACCATCAGCCCGGCGGTCACCGTGATCTTGGCGCCGAGCCGACGTATGAGCACCGAGGAGAGCGGAGCGACGACGGCGATCGCTCCCGCCGCGGGAAGAACCCTCACGCCGGCCTGCAGGGGGGTGTAGCCCAGCTCGAATTGCATGAACTGGGTCAGCACGAACAGGGCGCCCATCAGCCCGAACATCAGCAGGCCGTTCGACCCGATCGCGGCCGAGAACCTCCTGCTGCGAAAGAACCGCAGGCTCAGCATCGGATGTGAGCTGGCTCGCTCCCAGGCCGCAAAGCCGGCGAGGAGCACGAGCCCGCCGGTGCCCGCGCACAGAACCATCGCGGATGACCAGCCCCGCGTCGGCGCCTCGATGATCGCCCAAAGAACCAGGCCGAGACCGGCGATCGACAACGCCGCACCGCGCGGATCGGGCCGTTCGGCCACCGGGTTCTTCGAGTTCGGCACAACCGGCACCGCGCTTGTCAGGCCCACGATGGCGATCGGCACGTTGATCAGGAACACAGAGCCCCACCAGAAGTGGGCCAGCAGCAGCCCGCCGACGATCGGTCCGAGCGCGATCCCGGCTCCGCTCGTCCCCGCCCAGACGCCCAACGCACGCTGACGCTCGGTCTTGTCGGTGAACGTGTTCGTGATGATCGACAACGTGGAGGGCATGATCAGCGCCGCGCCGATGCCCATGCTCGCCCGGGCGGCGATCAGCATGTCCACCGAGCCGGAGAACGCCGCCCACGTCGAGCCGAGCGCGAACGCCACCAGCCCGGCCAGGAACGTCCACTTGCGCCCGACCCGATCTGCCAGGCTCCCCGCCACCAGCATCAGCCCACCGAACACGAGCACGTACGCGTCCACGATCCATTGCAGCTGGCTTGTGGTGGCGTCCAGCTTCCGCACCAGGGTTGGCAACGCGACGTTCAGAACCGTGTTGTCGAGCGACACGATCAGCAGTGGAACGCACAGCACCACCAGCGTCAACCAGCGGTGCTCGGGCGCAGCACGAGCCGATCCAGCACCGTATCCAGACGTGGTTTCGGATCCACGCAGCGCCCTCCCGTGCTCAACGTGAGCTTGTGACACCGCTGCAGCTTCGCGCGCCCGGATGCCGCCCGGCATCGGTAGCAGCACGTAGATCAGCGCCGGAAAGCTACGGACGCCGGGGCAGTCGATCTACCGAATGGACAAGCGGCCTGGCCAACACGCGCAGAATCGTTGCCAGCGATGCAAAGCTCTCGCCCCTGTTCGTAGTCAGCGCTTGGGTAGCTGCCCGGGATTGCTGCCCAAACGCTGCCGCCCAGTCCTTCGCGGCGAAGCGCGAAGCGGACGGCGCAGCAAGGACGGCGCATCATGTACCGTGATGAAGGTCAAGACAAGGACGACGATCACGTGTCCGTTGTGCGGCACTCGGGCGCGCGAGGTGATGCCCAAGAATGCCTGTCAGTGCCTCTACCTGTGCACAGGCTGCGGTGAGCTACTGAAGTCGAAGCCCGGTGAGTGCTGCGTCTTCTGCTCCTATGCGAACACGGTATGTCCGCCGAAGCAGCAGTCTCAAGACGCCCGGGCGTAGCTCAGCGCAACTTGACGGTCGGCGCAGCGGCGCGGGCGCTGGCGGAGCGACGCCCGTGCGTCTTTGTGTTGATCGGCACTACATCGGACGGACGTAGCAAATCGGGAGTCGATACTTTGGCCGGCAGACCATATGGCCACGCGCTTCCCCGAGAGACGATGCTCGGGATGGCTCTAAAGCCCATATCGGCAAGAGAACTGGCTGCAACGCCGACGCTGTTCAAAAGCTTCATGGGCTACGTCGACAGACGCTACAAGACGTTTGGCCAGCTACTGGCGATATATCGCGAGCGCAGCAAGGCGCTCCAACCGGCAGAGGACCAGGCGGACGACCTCCGAGTTGACCGCTTCATAGGTGATATGGCGAGCAATAGGTGGACGTCTGATCTGGTTCTTCGGATAGGCGTGTTTGACGGCACCGTGCTCGTAATCGACGGGATACATCGCGGCATGGCATATCTGGCGTGCGTAGACGCAGGGATCAGCCCCGACAGGCTTCCCGGGCTGCACGTCGACTGCTGAAGGGCGGCCGCCGCTCTGGGCTGTGCGCGTGGAAAGAGGTCGGGCCAGCGCGCGCATTTCGACGTATGCTTCGCGACGGCGATGAACGCGATCGAGGTCACGGACCTCCGCAAGTCCTACGGCGACTTCGAGGCGCTTCGTGGTGTGAGCTTCACGGTCGCGGTCGGTGAGGTCTTCTGCCTGCTCGGGCCGAACGGCGCGGGCAAGACGACCACGACCGAGATCCTCGAGGGGTACCGCTCGCGCGACGCGGGGAGCGTGAGCGTCCTCGGTCTCGACCCAGCGCACGGTCCCCGCCAGCTGCGCGAGCATGTGGGGATCGTCCTGCAGTCATGCGGCTTGCAGGACGACCTCACGGTCACGGAGCTGCTCACGATGTACCGCCGTTACCACCTTCGCGAGCGCGACGTCGACGAGCTGATCGAGCTTGTCGAGCTCGGTCGAGAAGCGCGACGCGCGGGCCCGCGAGCTATCGGGTGGCCAGCGCCGACGGCTCGACCTCGCGTTGGCGCTCGTCGGCGATCCAGACCTCGTCTTCCTCGATGAGCCGACGACCGGCTTCGACCCGGCGGCGCGCCGGCATGCGTGGTCGACGATCCGCTCGCTCTGCCAGCTCGGCAAGACGGTCGTTCTCACGACCCATTTCATGGACGAGGCGCAGACACTCGCCGACCGGGTCGCGGTGATGCGCGACGGGGTGATCGTCGCCGAAGGCAAGCCGGAGGAGATCGGCGGTCGCGACGTCATGCCGACCGAGATCCGCTTCGTCCTCCCGCCAGATCGCGCAGCCGCCGACCTGCCCGAGCTGCCGGCCGTCGAGGTGACACGCGACGGGGATCGCGTGGTCCTGCGAACGCGCGAGGTGGTCCACGTGACCGCGCGGATCACGGCGTGGGCGCTCGAGCAGGAGATCGACCTCGACCATTTCTCGGTTACGCAGCCATCGCTCGAGGACATCTACCTAGCGCTCACCGGCTCCGACCAAGACGGCGGCGCGGCGGTGGCGGAGCAGTGAGCACGCGCACGCCGGCGGGTGGCTCGACGCTGCGCCGCGACCTCGCGCTCGCGGCCTGGCAGGTCATCTACGAGCAGCGCGCCTTCTGGCGCAACCGTGCGCGGGCGTTCTTCTCGTTCCTGATGCCGGTCATGTTCCTGATCATCTTTGCGACGATCTACCACGGCCAGACGATCGGTGGCCCGCACGGGGGGATGTCCTACGACGACTTCTTCGTCCCGGGCATCCTCGCCTACGGCGTCATCGCGACGACGTTCGTCAATATGGCGATCAGCACCTCGATCCTCCGCGAGCAGGGTGTGCTCAAGCGGATGGCGGGCACGCCGCTACCGAGCTGGGCTTATGTCGCCGGACGCATCGGCTCGACCCTCGTGATCACCGCGGCGATGACCCTGGTGGTGCTCGCAATCGGCCGGATCGCCTATGGCGTCCAGGTGCGCGTCGCGACGCTCCCCGGACTGCTCGCCGCGCTCATCCTCGGCAGCGCCTGCTTCACCGCGCTCGGCGTCGGCATCGTCCGCTACATCAAGAACGCGGAAGCAGCGCCCGCGGTGATCAACTTCGCGATCCTGCCGCTCACCTTCATCTCCGGCGTCTGGTTCCACGCGAACCTCTCGACACTGCTCACCGACATCGCCAACGTCTTTCCCATACGACCGCTCGCCCACGCGCTCCAGTACGCGTTCAACCCCTTCACCACCGGCAGCGGGATCGAAGCCAGCGACCTCGAGACGCTCGGGATCTGGCTCGTCGTTGGGGTCTTCCTTATGGTCCGCTTCCTGCGCCAGCCCGCCGGCGGCGACTAGAGGAGCTGCAGCAGCGTAGACGGGGGCTCGTAGCGCTGCCGCTCGGCGTGGAAAGCAGAGACGCGTTCGCGCGCAGCCGCGCGCTCAGTGCCGGTGCTGGTGTAGGGTTTCGGGTGCGTGGCCGATGCACCAAGACCCATCACAGGCCGCTGCCTATGCGGTGGCGTGACTTATAGCGTCGACGGCGAGCCGGTCTGGCAAGGGGCTTGCTACTGCGCGAACTGCCAGCGCCAGACCGCTACGGCGTTCTCGGTGATCGTGGGCGTACCGAGCAAGGCACTCACGGTTGAGGGCAGCACACTCGCATCGTTTAAGACTGCCAGCGAGGGCTACCAGAGCACCACGGAGCGACGGTTCTGCTCGGCCTGCGGATCGCCGATATTCAGCACGATCGAGTCGATGCCCGGAGTGGCCTTCCTGAAGGCAGGGACGATCGACGATACATCTTGGTTCGAACCGACGGTCGAGATCTGGACGCGCTCGGCGCAGCCGTGGGCACCGCACTTCGAGAAAGCCGTGCGGTACGAGCGTACCCCCGGTTAACTGGCTGCTGCTTCCGCGTCATTCCGCCAGTATCGACGACCCGCCGGGAAGACTCCCGCAATCGTGCGGAACGGGAGCTGCGCGATCGCCGGCCGACCTTGCCGGACCTCCTCAATACGCGCGGTGCCTTTCCCAGCGCTAGCCTGTTTGCCGGTCAAAGCCCGCCAGCACCAGGGGGACACCGGCAGCAGACACCGGCAGCACGATCTAGGAGGCGCCATGACGTCCATCAAACATCGACCGTTGCGTGGAGGAGAGCCTAGGACGCTGCGCCGATACGCGGCCCTGGGACTCCTGGTGGCCGGGCTGGTGTGCCTGGCGTGCGCGCAGAGCGCGCTGGCGTTTACGTTCCCGATCACGTTCACGCCGGTCGTGGGCTCGCCGTTCAAGGAGCAGCCCAACGCGCGTCAGGTTGTGTTCAGTCCGGGCGGGGGCCTTCTCGCGACAAACTCGAGCACCGGGTTTGCGCTGCAACAGGTGTCCACGGCCGGCGCTGTCAGCGCCAGCCCGTCCGGCGGCGCCACCTCCCTGTCATGTCCGTCGAAAGGCAATCCGGGGGTCGTCGTCGAATCGGAGTCGATTGCGTTCAGCCCTGACGGCAAGGTGATCGCGGAGGTCGAGCAGGGGCAAGGGAATAAGCCCCCGACACCCAAGGGGTTTCTACGCACCTACTCGGTGTCCAAGAGCGGCGTTGTGACCCCGGACGAGTGCCTGACGGATATCGGAGGAGCGCCTCCGGGCGAGGGGTCCATCTACTCAGATGCGTTCAGTCCTGCCGCGGAGGGCGGACTTCTGGCCGTCACCAGCACGGTCACCGACAGTGTCTACGTGTTCTCGGTAACAGGGGCCGGCAAGGTGTTTCCGCTCCCCGGTTCGCCGTTTCCCACCGGCAAGGAACCGGACGCAGTGACGTTCAGTCCGGCTGGGTCGGGGTTCGACCTGCTCGCCACCGCCAACAGGGGCGACCCCAGCGTGTCGATCTTCACGGTGGGGAGCAGCGTCGTGGCCCCGGTTGCGGGCTCGCCGTTCGCGACCGCGGCCACGGGTTCGGTCGCGTTCAGTCCAAACGGCGGGCTGCTCGCGATCGCCGGCCCCGCCAACAAGGTGTCGGTGTTCTCGGTGAGCTTCGGCGGCGAGCTGACGCCGGTCTCGGGCTCGCCGTTCTCGACCGGGGCCACAGACTCGGTCGGGTTCAGTCCGGGTGACTCCCTGCTCGCAATCGCCGGCCCCGCCAGCCAGCTGTCGGCGTTCTCGGTCTCCTCGGCGGGTGCGCTGACTCCGCTGTCGAGCTCCCCGTTCACGACCGGCTCCGGACCCTCCTCTGTCGTGTTCAGTCCAGACGGGTTCCTGCTCGCGAATGCCAACGATGTGTCCAACACGACGTCGGTGTTCAGTTATGGGTCCTCGTTCATCGTCGTGCTGCCGCCGGGGATCGCGACCCTCGTCAATGAGGCGTTCCAGTCGCTCGGCGTGGGCGCCGAGCGCACGGGCATCGTCGGGCTGATCGACCGGGCGCTCGGGGAGGTCGGCTGGGGCCACGGCCACCCGATCGCGACCGTCCACCTGGCCTTTGCGCACGCCATGGCGGGCCGCCGGGTCGTCGCCGAGACGCTCGCCTTCGTCATGCATGACATCACCCACAAGGTCGCCATCTCCCAGCACAACAGGCTCACGCCAGGGTCGTATCGGCTCGTGGTCACCGCCACGGCAGCGGGCGGGCTGCGCTCGATCCCGCAATCGCTTCCGATCACCATCGCGGCCGGTAACGGCTGAGGGCGGGCGCGCCACGCCCCCGGTCGCGCTCCGCGTGCACGGCTACCTGGAGTCCTCGCGGATGTGGCTCCAGCCGCTCGACGCGCTCGGCGTGCCGGTGCTGCTGCTGTGGGGCGAAAACGACGCGTGCGCGATTCAGCCGTACTGGAAGGTGTCGGGCACCGATGAGCCTGCGAAGAACAGGAACCAGACGATCAGCGCGATGATTGCGACGTACACGACTGCTGTCACGATGCGCTCGAGGAGACTCGTAGGGACGTGCTGGACGGGTTCACGTTGGGCGTTGAATGCGCGCAGCCACGTGAGGCGACCTTCGCGCAGCGGATGGCCGACAAGCTGGCGGTAGCTGGCGTCGAGTCGCACCAGCCCGACGAGGATCGCCAGTGAGAGCGCGGCGAGTGTGAGCAGCACGACCAACACGGCCGTCATGCTGAGCTGGCGTTCAGCGGTTGCCTGCGATCCAACCCAGAGCGCGAGGAGCGGCGAGCCCGTCCAAAGGTTGATCGATAGGAACGCCGTGGCAGCGGCCATCAATGCTCGTCTGCAACGAAACAAGCGGGGAGTCACGTGCTGAGCGCCCGCATCGACCTGCGCGTGCCCGACGGCGGGCGTAGGCGGGTCGCTCGGTGTTGCCGCGGGCATACTAAGGTGCTCCAGCATCCTCCTCTGTATTGAATTATACGCCGCCGAAGCTCACGCGGACAAGGCGGCGCCCACTAGCGGTCGCGTCTGCTGACCTTTGCTGCTTTCGCGTGATACGGGTCGCCCGCCGACTCCCCATCGGGTGCCTGCCTCGGAGACCGCAAGGGGGCTGTCTGGTCGACGCGCGTCGTCTCTACTGCGCTCGCGTGATTGCGGTCGTCTCGCTGGCGAAGCTCAATGCCGACTGGATCTGGAAGTCGGGTTCATCAACAGAGCAGCGAAAGTGCCGACCGTCGGTATGCAGCTTACGCCGGCGCCCGCGGACGAGGGCATCTCTGCGAAATTGGAATGTGGCGTGTTGAAATCTTCGTCACCGGCCCGCTCGATGCGCCGATCACGGTCGTCGACTCGGCGGAAGGTGCGCGGGCGCGAGCCGGAGCTCTGCCGCAGAGCACGGCTGGTGACCGGCTGCCATGGCGGCGGGAGGTCCTCGCGGTGTTGGCGACACTCACACCACCGCGGACGACCGCCGAGGCGTGCTCGGTGGCGTGTAGCTTAAAGTGCGACACCAACGGCCCGATACGGGCAGCCCGTTGGAACGCCCTGACCGACACGTGTGAGGAGCATTCAGGGCTGCGTCTAAATCGTTTGTCCAAGCACGCCTTTCAACTGCCGGTCAAGCATGCACCGTTGCTCGATGACTGCTGTGCGTGGCGATTGACTCACCAACGTGTTGATCGCTCAACGCGCACTCACCACGAGCCGGGAGACTAAATACATGCGACTGCTTCAAGCGCCCATATACTCACTGCGACGCGTCTCGTCAGACCACTGCATTGCAAAGTCGCGGGCCATCGCACTATCCGCAAAAGAAGGGCCGGACAACACCGCAACTCGCCATGAACCGCAAGCCCTCACCACGCGTACCGTACCGACCGACCCATATACCGCATGGCTCGTGGAGCGCGAAGCGGAGAGTTATCGAGACGGACGTCGGCCCGTACGGTGGACCCATTGACAGCAGAGTGTAGGCGGTCCAGCTGCCGTCCGCGGAATCTCCGAGGGGAGCAGCGAGCTTGAGAACGCCGTGACTTCAGCGAGCGGTCGGCTTCCGCTCGCCTGACCACCGCCTGAAGCCGCGTGAGTAGTCGGAGGTTCGTCGTCCTTTCCCGGAGACGTCGGCTCTCAATTAGGGCCACGGCGACTGACCAGCCGCCTGCGATGGTAGGCGCGAGACGGGGCTGCGGACTGCGTCTAAGCGTCGGCGCTCCCGGGCGCGCTCGCTGACGCTAGGTATGGCACTTGGCCGGAAGCGTTTCGGCCGTGTACGGGGGATCGGGGATGGCGCATTCGGTTTCGGGCCCCCAGACGACCTCTTTCAGCTTTTTCGGCTTGTGCCGGTTTCCCTTCGTGCAGTAGCCGCTGTTCAGGGCTTCGCCGTAGCTGGTCGGTGCCGCGACGACGCAGGTGAAGCCGTATGGATGGTGGTTGCCATCCACTGCGAGCGTCGCTATGACAGCCGGATCGGAAGCGACGGGAAGGCGGCTGTTATGGCACTTCATCTGAACGACCCCGTAGCTGTAGAAGTAGCCCCTGATGTGTTCGGCATCCACCCATTCAGTGGCTGCACGGAACAATCCACAGTGCTTTCCCCTGGGCACGCCCGACGCACCGCCGCCACTCGCCGCCGAGGGCGCCAGCGTAGCGCCCGCCATAAGCACGCCGGCCAGGGAAGCGAGCAGCGTTGGGCCGACGCGTGCACGCCTTACCTGCATCGTCGACCTCGCGCTGTTGACCGCTGCGCTGTTGATCGGTGCACCTCTGACCCCCTTTGCGCGCGGGCCCATGCTAATACGCCGGACCCCATCGGTCAAGGTCGCGGAGGAGCACGCTCACGCGAGCTCTTCGGCAATACGTTCTCCTTCACGGTCAACGAGCACCACCATCGCTCTGGCCCGAGCGCCGTCCGGCCGCCCACGGGGCCATTCGCCCTCTGGTGAGCGGCTTCTTCCCTTGAGGCGAGGGTCTATCGCTAGATCGTCGTAACCTCAGTCGAGCAAAGCGCTATCGCACCGGCGTCCCGTCAGCTTCCGCCGTCAGGCCTATGAACCGGTGTTGAGCGGCGCGCCGCCGAAGCCCAGCTCGTTGCCGTCGGGGTCGCGGTAGAGCGCCTTGCGCACGCCGTTGGAGTACGTCTCACGCTCGTCGGGCTCGAGCCCGCGGGCAGCGATCGAGGCTACATGGGCATCGAGATCGTCGAGAAAGATCGTCACCACGGAGTTGCCCGCGCCATCGACGTGCTCCACGACGTAGACCGACCGGTCCTCGGCAAGCGTCCACACCGCCTCGGTGGCGTGGGGGAAGAACGTCGGCTCGCCGAGCAACCGCTCGTACCACTGTCGAGCGGCCTGAAAGTCCCGCACACGCAGACCCGCGAAGAGGTGCAACGACATCGCCGCGAGTCTACGTCACGCGGCAGCTGGGACAATGTCGCTTCGCGTGAGCGGAGCAGCTTCCCAGCGGTGGTTGGATCAGCTGATCGGCGTCGGCAAGTTCTTCGGTCGTATCGCGATGAGAACGACGGCCTCAGCGCGTCTAAGCCACGAACCGGAAGTCGACAACACATGAGCATCAACCCGGCACTGGCCGACCTTGAGCTTCTCGTAGGCCACTGGCGCATGGAGGCTCTACAACGCGGCATTTCTGCCCGAGCCCGACAACCGCGTGAGGGGGTCGATCGAGATCGACTGGATCGAGGGAGGCTCCGCGCTTCGGATGCGCCAAGGCGATTCGAAGCATCCGCCAGCTGCCGTCTGGATCGTTGGACGTGACGACAGGCAACCCGAGTATTCCGTGTTCTATGCGGATGACCGCGGTGTGTCGCGCATCTATCGGATGAGCCTCAAGGACACACGCTGGCGGATGTGGCGAGACACCCCCGAGTTCTCTCAACGCTTCCACGCGCAGCTGGACCCCGACGGGCGAACGATCCGGGGCCGCTGGGAGAAGTCCGCCGACCACGGCGCGAACTGGGAGCACGACTTCAATATCGACTACGTCCGCGAAGAGGTGTCGAACCCCAGTCGGTGAGTTGACGCGCCCGCGTCATCCCGCACCTTGTCCGAGGTCGCTGCTGCGATGGACCAGGCACGACACCGCGGGCGGCTCGAGGTAAGACTGCTGCATCCGCCGGCGAAGCAAGCGTGTCGAGAACGCCCGCGCCGGCTGCTGCTGATCGTCCGTTCCGGTCGTCGGCGCGGCCCGTGCTCGGACGCTCGCTCAGCCACCCGAGCAGTCGTCACCGGGCGCCGGTATCTCCCGCCACTTCCTCAGACATCGCCTACCCCTCAAGGCCCACGGCATTGAGGGCCTGCTGACGGTTCAGGAAGATGCGAATGTGGCTGATCTTGCCGCCGATCAGGTCGTACACGTTGGTCGTAGGCGCTGCCAAGCGAATGCCGCTGGCTCGACCTGTGGAGCTTGTGCGCAGGAACGCGAGCACCCGCTTGCTACCGACCTCTTCCACGCCGTCAATCTCGATCCGGAAATCGGGTGCGGCATCCTCGATGTCCGTCAGGAAACGCCTGATGCCGTCGATTCCTTCGTACACCCCTCCGGCGGCGGCCATTGGCGTCTCCAACTTGACGTCCTCGGTGCAGCAGGCGCGATAGCCCTCAATGTCCCTCGCGTTGATCGCCGCGATCGCGCGCTCGACCAACCTCACGTTCTCTTGCGCCATCACCTAGCCCCGCTCCTTTGCAAGGCGTGCGGCGGTAGCACGGGCCTCGTCGAGTTCGGAGTTTGGGTAGACGATCACGCGAACGACGCGTCCGTCCTCGGTGATCCAAACGTTGGCCTCCCGCTGGGTAACGTGGCCGGTCGTGCCCGTAGGACGCGCGGTCTGCAGCTGCCTCACGAACGCGACGCCGTTTCCGGTGT
The DNA here is from genome assembly GCA_963711985.1 of uncultured Solirubrobacteraceae bacterium. Lineage (GTDB taxonomy): Bacteria > Actinomycetota > Thermoleophilia > Solirubrobacterales > Solirubrobacteraceae > Palsa-744. The sequence continues at coordinate 878,645 of CAVQGG010000011.1, forward strand.
CGATGATCTCCTCAGCCGTGTAGGCGACCTCCTCGTAGCCTGCGAGCCAATCCTCCTGGAAAGCGCGAATCGCGTCTAGTCCGTGGACGACGACTCCGGTGGTGCGCGTCATGTCCAGCACCGCGTCGTGCGTGAGGAACCGCTGCGCCTCATCAAGATCCCCGGCGCTGATCGCCTCAAAGCAGCGACGCACAAGCTCCACAAGGTCGGGGGTCGTGGACTCTTCAGGCATCACGCAGGGAAGTATCCCCGACCGCTGCCTTCAGAACCTAAGCGAGCGTCGCGCGAGCCTCGGCGGTCGCTAGTGCAACGGACGACGGATGAAAATCAAGGGGGCTGGGGTTTTGTTTCGGTCGCACTTTGCGACGATCTCGGCGATCGGATCGGTCGCGGACTCTCCCCGCAGGGCGGCAGATCGGCTCCTATGGCTTCGGATCGCGCGGATGGTGGCTCGACGGGCTCCATTCACCGGGTTTTCGCCCGCGCGGGGTCGGCGCTGGCGCGCTGGCGCCGGCTTGTAGTAACGGCGGTTATGTGGGATCGTTTGCGCTGGGCGCGAGTGACTGACGTAGCGAAGCGCAGACGTCAGGGGCTTGTGGTCTGCCGCGCGGCTTTGCCCTTCGAGGGCTTGTTTGATGCGCGCCCCGGTGTCGCGCTCGCGCCCACCTTGCTTCGCCTGGGCGGCGTGCCAGTCGCGGACGGTGCGCGCGTAGGCGACCTCGGCCTGGCGGGCGAGCTCGCGCTCGGCTTCGCGCACCGCGTCGTTGGCGTGCCAGATGCCGGCGGCCTCGGGCGCGTAGCGCTCTGCGCGCCGGCGGTGATCTCGCAGGCGCCGCAGCTTCTTCTTGGTCAGCGATGGCTGGTGCGTAGGCGTAGTCCTCTTCGCGGGTGAGCAGGCACCAGAACAGGCACGCGAGCTTGCGCGCGGCGGCGACGATCGCGACCGAGTGACCGCGGCGCGCACGGACGCGCTGGTAGAACGCGTGCAGCGGCCCGGGCTGGCGCGACCGTCGGTCCAGCACGCCTCGACCAGCGCGTGACGCGCCCGGACCGAGCCCTGCTTTGAGATGTGCCCGTGCGTCGCGGGCCCGGCGCCGGACTGGCGCACCCGCGGATCCAGGCCGAGGTAGCCGACGAGCTTGCGCGGGTTCTTGAAGCGGTGGATGTCGCCGATCGCGGCCAGGAAGGTCGCGGCGACGATCACGTTCACCCCGGGCACGCTCATCAACCGCTTGATCTCCGCCGAGTCGAGCGCCGCCTGCGGCGATCAGCCGCTCGACCTCTGCGATCTCCGAGTCGAGGAACTCGATCTGGCGGATGCGAGCTGTCGACCGTCTCGCGCTCCTCGAACGGCAGCTCGAGCTCGGCGAGCCACTGGCGGCCTTTGATGCCGAACAGGTCGCTGAACGGCGGGCGGCCGACGAGCTGGCGCATCAGCACCGCGTGGATCTCGTTCTTCGCCCGGCTGCGCGCCCACACCAGCTGACCGCGACGCGACAGGCGCCGGCGCATCACCCACGTCGCCTCGTCGGGCATCCACACCGCGTCCAGCGACCCCGCCGCCAACAGCCTCGCGAGCGTCCTGGCGTCGAGGCGGTCGGTCTTCGCCCTGGCCTGGCGGATCGCCGGTATCCGACGGGCTCACGACCAGCACCTGCGCGACGTGCGGCTCGATGATCCGCGCGATCTCCCACGCGTTCCCCGTCACCTCGAGCGCCACCCGATCATCCGGCGCCAAGACTCCCCGCGAACAGCTCGAACTGCTCCGGCGTCGTCTCGACCCGGCCGGCCGAGCGAAGCTCACCGTCCTCGACGATCGCGACCTCACAGAAATCCAGATGCACATCCAACCCGACCGACCTCATCACTGTCTCCTTCGACTCGCTCGAACAGGACGGGAGACGCCGTGGGCAAACGACACCGACGGATCCGCGCTCGAAGCGCAACCGGACAAGTCGCAGGGGCGGCCACTGAAAAGCCCGGGCTCAACACGCCCATCGTCCAAAAATCGGCCTGCCCAACATGCGTTCTCCCTGAGAGCCCCCGTCCCCGTCACCCGACCCTACCGGCCGGACCCGAACAACAGCCCTCGAGAGTCATTTTCATGCCCCGAAGCTCAGGCGTCTCATCCCCCGGCGACTTCGCGCCTGCATTTGAAACAAGACAGGCGCGGCTGCAAGCCGAAGCAGACACACCGATCGCCTGACGCGCGACGAGCCGCTGGGCGATGAGATCCGCCTCCTCTACGCTCCCGGCCGTCTCGACAACTTGGAGCATCTCACGTTCCTGTCGCGTTGCGTGCGGGGCCTGAGGCGGCCTCGACAACACGCTGTCCAAGACGGCGCTCTAGATCGCTGTCGACGTTGAGTCCAAGCTGCTCGAGCCTGGTCACGCGCGCATTCTCTCGGCGCGATCCTAACGTCCCGCGCCGGCAACGCGAGCGGGCGGGAACCCCCGGAGCGCACGAACCACAGCCCGATGTGGAGACGCGGGCGCGCGTGCGGTGAACGCTCAGCCGCCTTCGGTGATCGTCACCGGCCCGACGGTTGTTTCGATCACCGTGCCGGGTTCTTCGCCGTTCGTCTTGATCTTGATCGGGTGGCCGCTCTTCAGTTCTTCAGCGGTGACCGTGTCCGGCGTGCCCAGCCTCACGCCGGGACCGATCGCCCCGGGGCTCGTGAGCGGTGGTTCTTCGGAGGACTTCGCGGTGCGGGACCAGTCCTGCGGCGCCCCGAGTGTGAACGCCTGGATCAGCCCGGCTGTGAGCGTGCGTGGCTTGCCGACTTCCGGTTCCCGCGTCCACGTTTCGAGGCCATGCACGTTGGCGTTCGTGAATTCAGAGATCTTGTTGGGGTTGTCCGTCGGGTTCTTGACCTTCTTTCCGCCCACCTCCCAGTCGGGCATGTACTGGAGCGAGGGCTCCCATGCCGCGGATGCGTACTCGATGATCGTGATCGGCGCCTTGGGGCTGCCTTCCTTCGGGTTCTTTTCGTCGGGGTCGATCTTGAACTCCTTCTGGAGCTCAGTGGCGAAACGTTCTGCGTAGCAGGAGTCGATCTTGACCTTGAAATGCACCTCCGGGTGCGGCTTGATCTTGATCTGCGATCCGTGCGACCCGGTCATCAGCCCGCCGTCGTGGAGCGTCGAGATCGCGTCCTCGAGCCCAGCCGGGCTGATCTGAGTGCTGCCGGTCGTGACCGTGCCGCCGGCGCTGCTCGACCAGGCGGTGAGCCGGAGCGACGCCGGGCCCCCGGCCGGGGTGCCGCCGGAGGTGAACGTCAGCGGATGGTTGCCGAGATGGATCTCGTGCCCCTGTTCCGCCGGCGGAGCCATGCCGTGGCCGCTCATGTAGATCAGCACGTCCTTGCACTTGTGATCAACGACGGCAACCCACATCGTCTTCAGGAGCCCCTGCGCGCCGTCGGCGGAGGGCGACTTGTACGTGGCGAGCCCGGCGTCGTCGGCCCAGTTTTCCATCGCGACCAGGTTCTTGGCGATTTCGGGGTCGCCGAGGTTGTTGCCCTTTTCGGTTGGACCGCGGTCGCCGAGGGTGACGAGGCACTCGTCCTTGAGGTCTTCCTTGGTAATCGGCCCTCCCTTCGCCTGCGCCTCATGCGCCTGCTCGCTGGGCGGGCCGCTCACCAGCGCGGGCGCGAACGCGGACGCGCTGGCCGACACCGCACCCGGGGCTTCGACGGGCAGGCCGGACCAGACGGCGAAGCTTCCCGCGAGGTACTCGCCGCCGGTCAGGAACGGTGGCAGACGGCCGTCGATCAGCGGGTACATGTCGACGTTCTTGCGCCAGAGAATGCGGCCGGTCTTGTCGTCGACGACGAGCACGACGCTCGGATGCGCGAACCCCGCCCTGTAGGCAAGGTCCTCCCAGAACAGCCAGGCGGCCGCGTGGAGTCGCAGCTCGGGCGGCCGGTAGCGCGCGTGCGAGGAGAACGAGTAGGCCTCGATGTTGTTGCCCGCCTTGAGCGCATCGGGCAGGCCGAAGAGCGCCACGGAGCTCGGATACGCTTCCGGCGCGAGCGCGTTGATCGCGACCGCGTCAGCCTGCGAGGCGGTCATCGCGGCCGCCGGCGTGCTGTCGTTCGCAGCTCCGAACGCTGCGAGCACGAAGACGAGCGCGCTCGTCGCGCCCGCCTGTCGGCGGCGACGAGGGCAAAGCACGGGCGCCCACCGCCGCCAGCGACCGCCGCGTACCAGTCCGCGACTCGCCATGGCCGGAGTCTCGCAGGTGCGCTGGACGGGTTCCCAGCGTGCGCCGAACGAACGCGCGGCGGACGGGAAGTGGGTGCTCAGGAGCGTCCGAACGGGCACTGTCGCGCGGACGACCTGCTGGCTATACGCGAAGCCCGCAGCGAACCCAGCGTCCCGTGAGGGGACAACGCATGTGATGGAGGCGACCCGAGACCGTCCGCGTGATTCGAAGAGCGCTCCGGCGTGCGCGGCTTCAGAAGCTCCGCGAGGCGCCGCCGTAGAAATCGGCGCTCGCTCTCGGCGCGCGCAAGGTCGAGCGCCCGCCGGTAGACGTCACCCGCCTCTCGGTTGCGACCGAGCCGACGCAACAACTCGGCGCGCGTCGAGTGAAAGTATTGGTAGTGATCGAGGTCGAGCCGGTCGACTATCGCCAGGGCGGCGTCAGGCCCCTGCGACTCCGCGACCGCTACCGCGCGATTGAGCTCCACCACCGGGGAGTCCGTGATCTGAGCAAGCTCGCCGTAGAGTGCCTCGATCTGAGTCCAGTCCAGCGGATCCTCGGCCTGCAGTGAGGCGATCGCGGCCTGCAGCACGTATGGACCGCGTCCGCGCAGCGCCAGCGCCCGATCGAGCATGGTGCGTGCATGTGCGATCTGGGCACCATCCCAAAGGGAGCGATCTTGGTCGGCCAGCAGGACGAGATCCTCGCCGGCGAATCTGGCCGCACGACGGGCGTCATGCAAGAGCATCAGCGCGAGCAGTCCGTGAACCTCAGACTCATCGGGCATCAGCACCGCGAGGACGCGCCCCAACGCGATCGCGTCCGCCGCCAATCGAGCGCGCCCGCCATAGCCCTCGTTGAAGATCAGATAGATCACCGCCAGCACCGCCGCGAGCCGCTCCGGTAACAGATGCGCCTCGGGGACACCGAACGGAATGCCCGCGGCCTTGATCTTGGCCTTCGCACGGGTCAGCCGACGCTTCATCGTGTCGCGCGAGACCAGCAGCGACCGCGCGATCTCCTCGGTCGTGAGGCCATCGAGCACGTAAAGCGTCAGCGCCACTTGAGCCTCTGTGGAGAGCGCAGGATGGCAGCAGGTGAACAGCAACTCGAGTCGTTCATCGGGAATGGTCGTCTCGTTCATCTCATCCTCTACGGGCTGCGGGCGTTCGAGGCGCCTGGTCTTTTCGCCGAGCACGCGCGCGCGCCGTAGGCGGTCGATCGCGCGATTGCGGGCGGTGGTCATCAGCCAGGCACCCGGGTTGGCGGGCGTGCCGTCGCGGGGCCATCGCTCGGCCGCGATCGCAAACGCCTCCTGAGCGGCCTCCTCGGCGAGGTCGAAATCACCGAGGAAGCCGATCAGGGAGGCCAGCACGCGGCCCCACTCCTCGTGGAAGACGCGTTCGAGCAGGGCTAGCGCTCCACCAGCGGGCGGACCTCGACGGCGCCGCCGAGACGGGCTGCGGGGATACGCGCCGCGATCTCGATCGCCTTGTCGAGGTTCTCGGCGTCGAACACGAAATAGCCGGCGAACACCTCCTTGGTGTCCGCAAATGGGCCATCGCTGGTCAGCGTCTGACCGTCCTTGACACGGACGGTGGTCGCGGTCTCAACCGGCTGAAGCTGAGCCGTGCCCACGACTCCTGGAAGTTCGTTGACCGCCACATACTCGCCGTATACGGCCTTCCGCTCGCTCTCGCTGAACCGGTCAAGCATCCCCGGTCGCGTGTAGATCAACAGTGCGTACTGCATGTCGGCCTCCTGGTAGTGGTCTAATTCTCGTCCCTACGACGAACGACGACGACCGAAGGGGACAGCGGTCCCCGGATGGTGCCCATCCGAGGAAGGTATGGCTTGGCTCCGCGTCGCGCCCCCAACGTGGATGGTGGAGCGCGACCTGCTCGACCCCGTAGCTGCTTTTCGATCCAGCGTTCAGACATTCCGAGGCGTTCGGCGAAGGCTCGCTTGGTGGTCGGCGTCGATCTCGGCGCATCGGCCGTCAGGGCATCGCTGCCCGCTGGTTCCAGGCACTTATCGGCCTTAAGTGCCTCCGATCTTCTGGCCACCGCTGCCCGCGGCGGTTCAAGAATCAAGGGCTGTGCAGGGGCTTTCCGTATGGAGCCAACCGGGATCGAACTGGTGACCGCGCTGCGGCCATCAAGCACAGCCGCGAACTGCTCTCGACTAGGCCATCAAGTCCACCGCCAGCGGGATCCCCGCGTCGAACCAGTAGCGAGTCATCTGCTGGATCTTTGCTCGCGTCGGGCGGCCGCGGCGGTGAAAGAGGCACATGGCGTAGTCAAAGGCGTGGACGGTCTCGCAGTACGCCTCCCTTGCCTGCTCCCTCTCCGGCGGCTCCTCGAGCTCGCGGGCGACGCCAGTGAGCGTTCCGCCTCGGATGCGCACCGTGACGCTCGGATTGGCGCGGATGTTCCACAGCCACGCCGAGACGGCCTCGGGATCCCCTGTCAAAGCGGGGCCCAGCATCACGATGTAGACCTTGTCGCCCCTGCGAATCGCGCGGATGCACTTGCGCCGCGGCTTTCCGGTCCTGCGGCCCGTCGTCGTCAGCACCCCGAAGCCCGCCGGAGCCGCGAGCATGAAGTCGGGGAGCATCAGGGCGCTGAGGACTCGGCCGCCGCTCGCTGAGCGCACGAACGCGTTGTGGGCCCGCTCGCTGTACTGAGCAGTCGGTACGGGGTCGTCCTGGGTGGTTGCGCCGTCGCTAGGGCTAGTGCTCGTCAAGTCGGTCATCTCGCCCTCGTCTCTTGCATCGTGCTTGTTCGTTCGGGGGCTCTCCCGCCCCGTCCGCCGCGGTGCTCCGCCGCCGGCGGCTGCGTAGCTGCGTCGTTCGTCGAACGCTACCAGCCCGCCACGGTCCCGATAGGCGACCGGCTCCGGACACGACTGCGGCACCGCCTGGCGGAGTACAAGGAGCAGCGGCCGGTAATTTGGTGGGTCCTCAAGCATCGACCACAGCGCGGCGAGCAGCTGCTCGATCGGGCCGGCGCCGGGATCGCTCCGGCGCCGAACTCGCGCCCCCTTGCCTGTTTGCAGGCGCTCTCACAACGCCTGCTCCCGACGTGCTCCCGAACGGACCGGCGTCGGCCCGGGTCTGCGCGTCCCACGCCGCGAGCAGCCGCGCCCCCGAGCGCAAGCCTCCGACGGGTGGCCGTAAAGCTCCATGACGAGTTGCACCCGTCGGTGTGGCCGAGCTGCGCGACATCCCACGGCGTGACGTCCCGCTCCAGCAGCATCGGCGCGTGCTGCTTGATAGCTGGTCGCGCCTGGCCGGGCTGCGTTGGCCATCTGCGGAGCGCATCCCTGCGGCCCTAAAGCCGCGATAGACGCACGCCGACACAACCACATGAAGATGAATATTGAGTTCGAGGAGAGCGACCCCGCGCAAGTGGCGAACGGGCTCGTCCGCCTGTTGGGCGTGGCGCTCCAGACGGGCGTCAGCGTCGAGGCGGCTGAAGGCTCGTACTCGGTGACGAACCCAGGCGACGAGGAGTGCGTCAAGCGCTGGATCGGCCCTGACGGTGAGTACCGAAGGGACGTCATGGAGAGGGTCTGGGTCGTGAAGGAAACCACCGACGCCTCTGGACAGAGAATCTCGCCGCCGGCGGCGTGACGGCCCCAGCGTGCCGGTGTCGAAGCAGACCCGAGCGCACGCGGCGCGCGGCTTCTGTTCGCATCGACCACCCGGGGCATCTGTGGTTGGCGAAAATGACGCCCCAGCCGGCTCTCGTTGGGCAGCGGTTGGGCAGCAGCCCCGCATTTCGATGCTGCGCAGCCCTCGCGTAAGCCGCCATTGCGAGCTAAAACCCGCTCATTTGCAGGCACTTCCCGAGTGGAGCCAACCGGGATCGAACCGGTGACCTCCTGCTTGCAAAACGGCACGGCAGATCCGCTGTATCGCCCGAGTTTCCGGCGTTTATGCGGGATTGCGGGCCCTGCGCCGCCGCGCGGATACGGCGGGATCAGGCGCGATTAGGCTGGATTTGGGCAGCGGAACGGGGCTGCTGCCCAAAGGGTTGACTCATGCGCCGCGAGCAGCGTGCGGTCAGCCGCGTACGGTTGTGGCCTTCCGAGCTGGCGGCGGGCGATCGCGAGCTCATGACGCTGCACAAGGGATCTCGAGCTCCTTGCGCTCGCTTGAGCACAGCCGCAGCGCGAGCAGACTGAAACGCCTCGCACGCCACCCGGTAGACGAACGACAAGATAACGCGCGCCTCCGCAAGTAGCCGCCACGAAGCACTGCGGGCTACCGGCGCTCGGCTCGCTCCGTCCGCGAGCCGACGCCGGAATCCAGTTTTTGAACCCTACGGGCTCGGCGAACATCCCGCCGAGCCGCCTCCTAGTGCGTCGTCGCCGAGAACGGAAGCCGCGGGCTATGGCAGGCGTTGCCGGGCACTAGGTCCGCCGGCGGGAACGTCTGGGAGATCTGAATGGTCCCCGTGGCCTTCGCGGCGCTGTTGAACCTGCCGGAGAGCGTAACCTCGGTCGGTATCGCGAAGATGTTGTGCCGCACCGTGAGCGAGAACGTGCCGTTTGACTTGACGGTAATCGACCCGACCGTGAAGTAGGGCACGCCGCCCGGTCCGCCGCCCCCCTCGCATCCGAACGTCTGGAACTTGAAGTTCTTGAGCGTGTGCGAATTGGCAGATGACTTGAAGCTGACCTTGCTCGTACTTGGCGCGAGCCCGAACGTGCCGGTGAAGCTCTTGTTCGCCCTCGGCAGTACCGCGAGCGCCGTGGCGGCCAGAAACAGCGCTGCGCATGCGCCGAGGCCAAAGACGATCAGTGGGCGAAGCTTGAGCATGAACCCTCCCTTGCGTTGGGTACGAGAGCGACCCGGCCGCGTGCGATTCTAGTCAGTCCCCGCCACGCCCGTCGCGCAGGTACCTCCGGGTCATAGGCGAGCGCGAGATCTCCACGGTCGCCGATCCCTGCCAGCGCTACCGCTTTCCGCCGGCAGGCAAAATGATCTGCTCCTGGTTTTGTGGAGTCGGAGGTTTGGAATCAGGCGGTAGCCGCCCTAAACGACAGCTTGATCGGCCCGCACGAGGCGCCGGGGGCGCCACTCTGCTTCTGCCTGTATTCGAGCGTGCCGCTGACGCTCTTGGGCGACACGAAGGTGCCTTTCACCGATGTCGTCGTCACGACCGTGCCTCCGTCCTGGAGGGAGTCGGCTACCGGAGCCGACTTGTGTCCGGACAGCGAGAACTTCCCGCCGGAGATCTTGATCGTTCCCACGGCCACGTGGTCGGACGCCGCCAGGTCACACACGGTGTCCGTGTAGGCGAAGCTGAGCACTTCCATACCGCTGCGCGATGTCTTGAAGGTCAACGGATCCTTTGCGGTGAACGTCGTGGCGAACGTCACCGAACCCGACGCCGTCCCCTTGAACTTGGGAGCTCTTCGCGGGATTTGAGGCGAACGCAACCGCAATGAGCGAGAACCACGCTGACAGGCCCACTGTCGCGGCGATACGATGACGTCGAGGCATGACACTCCTCCCATAGTGCAGCCATAGCGGCCACGTGCACGGGCGGCCATGCCCTTTGACCGGTTCTTGCGCGCGATGATAGCTCAGCGCGTGCACCACCGCGGATCACGCTCCGGACGTCTGGCTCGCGAAGCTCTACGATCGCCTGACCCCCGGCGGATTCAGCCCGGACCGGCTGCCGCCCGTGACGCTTTGCGGGGACGCTCGGGGCGCAGAGCGACGCCATTGCCCTGGACGATCGCGACGCGCCGCGGATACCGCTTCAGACTGGCCTGGGGGGCGCCCCTGACATCGGATCGAGGCGACCCTGCAATGTCCGTCTGGGCTCAGTGCACGCGGATGGTGCGGGTGCTCGTCTGCAGGCCAGGGCCGGCCAACATGATCCTGATGCTGCCGCGGCGGGTTGGCTCGAGGATCAGCGTCAAGCGACCGGAGCCATTAGTGCTGGCGGTGCGTGCCCCAGCCGCGCACCGACACGAGCCCTGCGCTGTGGCCGAGTTGTTCGCGAACTGCCAGCCTCATGTGTGCGAGCTTGCCGTTGCGCAACGGGTAGCCCGCTGACGGACAGCTTCAACCCCGAGCCCGACCTCACCGTGTGGCCGCCCCTGAAGGGTGCCAAAACCCTGCTCCGTCACGCCGCGGCCCGGTAGTACTCGTGCACAAGTCCGCCCAGTCGATCTCTTCGTTTGACCGTCGCATCCGGTGGCGGCGGTCGTATCGGCTGGGGCGGCAATGGCGGACATCGGCCGAGCGCCCTGTGCGGGCGCTCGCTGTTGTAATGCTCAACGAAGACGCCTAGCACCCGGTCGAGTTGGCGTGGTCCGAGGATCAGGTGGCCCGACCCCTTAGATTCGGTCCGCCTCGTGTGAGAGTCCTTCTGCTCATGGAAAATGGGCGAGAGGAGGACCGATCACGTGAAGCGCAGACGACACACGCCGGAGCAGATCGTCAGGAAGCTCAGGGAGGCCGACAAGATGCTGGCCGACGGCGTCGAGGTGCCCGAGGTCTGCAAGGCACTGGAGGTTTCCGAGGCGACCTATCACCGTTGGCGGGCGCAGTTCGGCGGGATGAAGGCCGACGATGTGAAGCGTTTGAAGGAGCTCGAGCGCGAGAACTCGCAGCTGAAGCGCCTGGTCGCGGACAAGGAGCTGGAAAACCTTGCGCTCCGGGAGATCTCGAAGGGAAACTGGTGAGCCCGTCGCGTCGACGCTCTGCGGTCTTCATGCTCGAAGACCGTCTGGGCCTCTCGGAGCGCCGGGCGTGCCAGATCGCCGGGCAGCACTGACCGGACCCCGTTCATGGGTCCACCTGCTGTGAGAGTCGGTGGGTGTTGTTCTGTTGCAGGGTAGGGGTGCCGCCGTCTCGCGGAGTGAGCCCGTAGGGCGAACGTAGCGAGGCGGCGGGCGGCTCGTGCTGGGACCTCCACGCCTTGGCGAAACGGGCGGGCGCTTTCATGTGGAGTGCTGAGTGTGGCCGGTGGTGGTTGTAATCCTCTCTCCAGTCCTCGACGAGGACCTTGGCCTCGGCCAGGCAGGAGAACAGCTCGACGGTGAGCAGCTCGTCCCGGACACGGCTGCCGAAGGACTCGACGTAGGGGTTCTGCCACGGCGATCCCGGCTCGATGTATGCGCTGCCGGCCTTGGAGAACCGGCACCAGTCCTTCAGCGCGTTCGCGGTCATCTCCGGCCCGTTATCGCAGCGAAGAAACGTTGGTCCTCGGCCGCGCGTAGCAACGATGCGGTCGAGCTCTGCAACGGTGGCGTCGGCGTCGATGCGCCGCTCGCATTTGATCGCCAGGGCCTCCCGGGTGAACTCGTCGACGACGTGCAGCAGCTTCAGGATCCGTCCGTCGGCGGTCTGGTCGAACTGGAAGTCGATCGCCCACACATGATTGGGGCGCTCTGCCCGCAGACGGCTCGCGGGGACCGTTGAGTCCCCGAGCCGCAGGCGCTTGCGGCGCCGCCGGGGGACACGCAGCCCCTCCTCGCGCCACAGGCGCTGCACCCGCTTGCGGTTCAGCTGCCAGCCCTCGCTGACGAGGTCGGCGTGGGCACGGCGATAACCCCACCGCGGCCACTCACGCGAGATCTCCCGCAGGCGTGCTCGCAAAGCAGCATCGTCCTCGGCGACGACGGGCTCACGGCGTTGGGTTGAGCGGTGCTGCCCGGCGATCTGGCACGCCCGGCGCTCCGAGAGGCCCAGACGGTCTTCGAGCATGAAGACCGCAGAGCGTCGACGCGACGGGCTCACCAGTTTCCCTTCGAGATCTCCCGGAGCGCAAGGTTTTCCAGCTCCTTGTCCGCGACCAGGCGCTTCAGCTGCGAGTTCTCGCGCTCGAGCTCCTTCAAACGCTTCACATCGTCGGCCTTCATCCCGCCGAACTGCGCCCGCCAACGGTGATAGGTCGCCTCGGAAACCTCCAGTGCCTTGCAGACCTCGGGCACCTCGACGCCGTCGGCCAGCATCTTGTCGGCCTCCCTGAGCTTCCTGACGATCTGCTCCGGCGTGTGTCGTCTGCGCTTCACGTGATCGGTCCTCCTCTCGCCCATTTTCCATGAGCAGAAGGACTCTCACACGGCGGACCGAATCTAAGGGGTCGGGCCAGCACCGCTCAACCCAACGCCGTGAGCCCGTCGTCGCCGAGGACGATGCTGCTTTGCGAGCACGCCTGCGGGAGATCTCGCGTGAGTGGCCGCGGTGGGGTTATCGCCGTGCCCACGCCGACCTCGTCAGCGAGGGCTGGCAGCTGAACCGCAAGCGGGTGCAGCGCCTGTGGCGCGAGGAGGGGCTGCGTGTCCCCCGGCGGCGCCGCAAGCGCCTGCGGCTCGGGGACTCAACGGTCCCCGCGAGCCGTCTGCGGGCAGAGCGCCCCAATCATGTGTGGGCGATCGACTTCCAGTTCGACCAGACCGCCGACGGACGGGTCCTGAAGCTGCTGCACGTCGTCGACGAGTTCACCCGGGAGGCCCTGGCGATCAAATGCGAGCGGCGCATCGACGCCGACGCCACCGTTGCAGAGCTCGACCGCATCGTTGCTACGCGCGGCCGAGGACCAACGTTTCTTCGCTGCGATAACGGGCCGGAGATGACCGCGAACGCGCTGAAGGACTGGTGCCGGTTCTCCAAGGCCGGCAGCGCATACATCGAGCCGGGATCGCCGTGGCAGAACCCCTACGTCGAGTCCTTCGGCAGCCGTGTCCGGGACGAGCTGCTCACCGTCGAGCTGTTCTCCTGCCTGGCCGAGGCCAAGGTCCTCGTCGAGGACTGGAGAGAGGATTACAACCACCACCGGCCACACTCAGCACTCCACATGAAAGCGCCCGCCCGTTTCGCCAAGGCGTGGAGGTCCCAGCACGAGCCGCCCGCCGCCTCGCTACGTTCGCCCTACGGGCTCACTCCGCGAGACGGCGGCACCCCTACCCTGCAACAGAACAACACCCACCGACTCTCACAGCAGGTGGACCCATGAACGGGGTCCGGTCACAGGAGCCAGTCCAGTCTGGTCGACGCGCATCGCCTCTACTGCGTTCGCGTGATTGCGGTCGTCTCGCTGACGAGGCTCGGGCCTGTCGTTTGTCTTTAGCCGCGCTCGATTGGCTGCCGCGTATGGGCAGGGCCTTGCGAGCGTCCGCGAGTCAGAAACACGACTTGCGCTCTGGGGCGCATTCCTCGAGGCTTGGGCTTATGCACCATTTTCGCCGGCACGTTCTGACGTTGATACTCCAAGGGCCAACGGCGCGCCGCCACCGAGGCTGTGCTAGTCGCGGCTGCTGTCGTTGTCGGGATCCAGGACTCCCGTTATCGGGCCGTAGCCTCCAATAAGGGTCGCCATAACGAGCTGAAACGCCCTGCGAGACACGAGCGCCTGCCTTCATAGCAGGAGGTCGAGCATCCACGAATTGTCGATCTCTAAAGGGCTCAGCCGTATAGTCCCCGGTGATGATGGCTGAGCCTCCCGAGCTGCCAGGCGTCCGACACGAATACGTGGATGCCGGCGGGCTCCGTATGCACGTCGCGGTGGCCGGTCCGGCCGACGCGCCGCCCGTCCTTCTCGTCCACGGCTGGCCTCAGAACTGGTGGACCTGGCGCCACGTCATCCCAACGCTGGCCGAGCGCTTCAGGGTCATCGCTCCGGATCTGCGGGGCCACGGCTGGAGCGAGGCGCCCGCGACCGGCTACGAGAAGGAGCAGCTCGCGTCGGATCTGCTCGCCGTGCTCGACGGCCTCGCGATCGAGCGCGCCACATGGATCGGCCATGACTGGGGCGGGTGGACAGGGTTTCTCGCTGCCCTGCGTGCTCCCGAGCGCATCGAGCGGATGCTCGCGCTCTGCATCCTGCACCCGTGGATCAAGCCCGACCCGCGCCGGCTCGCGGTTCTTCTCAGCTACCAGGGGCCGATCAGCCTTCCGGTCGTAGGCCGGCGCGTGGCGGGGCCGATGGTGCGCGCGCTCCTGCAGACCGGCCGGGGCCCTGACCGGCTCGATCCGGGAGATGTCGCGCTCTTCGCTGAGCACATCCCGCTCGCCGTGACCGTCGCCATGTACCGGACCTTCCTGACCCGGGAGATGGTGCCGATTGCAAGAGGCCGCTACGCAAGCGCCGCGCTCGAGGTGCCAACCACGCTGATCCTCGGCCGGGCGGACGCCGTCACGAAGGGAACGGCCTCCGGGCCTGTCGAGGGCCAGCCACGGCTGCACGTCGAGACACTCGACCGCGTAGCCCACTGGGTGCCCGAGCAGCGCCCGCAAGCCATCATCGACTGGGCCTCAAGAGCCAACTCCGATGTCACGGCAGCGGTTTCCGAAGGTATCTGAGCACCATCCCGAGCCGCGGTGCTCCACACCCCGTGTCGTCGCTTGCGGGCGCGAGTGGCAGCGTCGCGCTCTCTCCCGCTTGCCCCGTGAGACTGTTTCGCACCTTTGCGAAACAGCTAGACGATCCGGCCCCGGCCGTCCAAGAATCGGGGCTCACATCACATCCAGCTTGCGCGTGCCTAGCACCCGCCGCTACGAGGACGACGCGATGACCTCTTGCTAAGGGAGCAGGAGGTCAGGAAGGACCGAAGCTAGGCTGCGGAGCGATGACTCGCGCTCTCGCCGACTTGAGCCATCCTGTGTTTGACGGAGACTTCGAGGCCAGGGTTTGTCTGGCGGAGGGAGAAGTCTCGGGTCATGCCACACGCGAGGAAGTATTCAAAGGAGCTGCTGGACCGTGGCGCTCGTCTGGTGTTCGAGTCGGGTCGTCCGGTCGCGCATGTCGCGAGGGATCTCGGCATCGAGAGCGAGACGCTGCGCAAACACGTCAGGCAGACCGAAGCTGACGAGGGCGCACGTAAAGACGTCTTGAGCAGCCAGGAGCGCGAGGAGATCAAATCCCTGCGCCGTGAGGTCGCGCAGCTGCGCCGCGCGAACGAGATACTGAAGGCCGCCAGCGTGTTTTTCGCGGGCGAGCTCGATCCACACCGTTCGAAGTGAGCGCGTTCATCGAGGAGTACCGCGAGCGCTTCGGGGTCGAGCCGATCTGCGAGACCTTGGGCGTGTCGGCGTCCGCCTACTACCAGCGCGCGACCGGCCAACGCTCAGCCCGCCAGATCGAGGACGAGCGGCTGCTCGACCTCATCACCGTGCTACACGCACGCAACTACTATGCCTACGGATCACGGCGAATGTGGAAGGCGCTCCTGCGCTCCGGGGAGCGGGTCGGCCGCAGCCGTGTCGAACGGTTGATGCGCCAGAACGGGCTGCAGGGCGCAAAGCGCCGCGGCAAGCCGTGGCGGACCACCCGTGCCGATCCCACGGCTCTGCGCAGCCCTGACCGGGTCAAGCGCGACTTCAAGACGTCGCGGCCGGATGAGATGTGGTTCGCCGACTTCACCTACCTCAGATGCTGGGAGGGGCTGGTGTTTTTCAGCTTCGTGATCGACGCCTACAGCTGGCGGATCGTCGGCTGGCAGTTCGCGGCGCACATGCGCACGACGCTCGTCCTGGACGCGCTCAGGATGGCGCTGCACCAGCGAGCGCCAGGCGCCGACGTCGCGCTCGTGCACCACTAGGATGCCGGCAGCAAACTGGACTCAACTGGTCCTCGATCGACTACACCCAGACCCTCGACGATGCCGGCGTGCTCGGCTCGATCGGAACCGTCGGCGATGCCTACGACAACGCTGTCGCTGAGAGCTTCGTCGACAGCTTCAAGACCGAGCTCATCGCTGACCGCACCTGGACATCGCGCTCGCAGCTCGAGCTCGCCGTCCTGGAGTACGTCGCGTGGTTCAACAACGAGCGCATCCACGAATCACTCGATGACCGGCCACCACGCGAAGTCGAGGAACTCTACGCTGTCAAAACAAGGCCAACCATCCCCATCAGAACAAGATAGGGAACCTACAAACACGCTCTCCGTCAAACCCAGGGCGGCTCAGCGCAGGAGCGACTCGATCAGCTGGGCGGTGCGGGTCTTGAGGTCCGCGTCAACGCCGACACCGATTGGGAGCGGCTGACGATGGATGAGCAACGCCCTCACGGGCCGCCGTTGCACGGGCCACCGTTCGCCCTGGCCGCGGCGCGGACCGCATCGAGATTCACGACGTGGCGGTCCTAGCGCCACAGCCTCCGCCACAGGCCAGCCCGCCCGAGCGCCCGGCCTACGATGATGTTCTTGGCCCTGCGCTCGGGGTAGCCCTTGCGGACCGCGCGCCCGGACGCGCTCAGCCTCGCGGCTCGGTAGAGCATCGACGTCATTGATCTACGCCTTGCCATGCTTGCCTCCCTCTTGCTCGATGTAGCGACGGATCGCGCGACGCACCAGCAGGGACACGGTCACCTCGTGATCCCTCGTCGTCAGCTCGTGCCGCGTTGTGCTGTTCATGCCCTACAGCGTGCCACAGGCTGAGTGCCGGCGGCATTACTCACGCTCGCTTTGCGCTCGATAGCAGACACGACGTCATCGGCCGACAAGACGCGTGGTTTTCGTCCTGAGCGACAGCACTGAGCCAGGCTGGTCGCGTCCCAGGAGTGCTGTAAATAGCTGCGGGAGCTGTCGAGGTGACGGCGTAGGTTCCCTCATGTCCGGCAAAGACGATGAAGGAGGCCTACGCCGTGAGACGTACCGTACCGCCGTCGGCGGAGATCGAAGACCAGATTGACCAGCTACTCGCCGTGGGGGTGGGCGAGAACCCGCGCGAGGCGCTGTCAGAGCTCGCGAAGCTCGGTGCCCGGCTGATCATTCAGCGGGCTGTGGAGGATGAGTTCGAGGCGTGGCTGGGTCGTGCTCGCTATGAGCGCCGGCCTGAGTATCAGCGCGGGCTGCGTAACTACGACAGCGGCCTGCGCGATGGGTTTCGCCCGCGCAGGGTGCAGACCGCGGAGGGCGAGCTCTCGGTTGAGATCCCGCAGGTCCGCGAGGCTGCCGAGCCGTTCGTCTCTGCGCTATTCCCGCACTCGACGAAGCTGCTTCGCACCCGGCCGCTGGAGGCGATGGTTGTTGGCGCGTTCGTCCGCGGCCTGTCGATGCGAGACGTCGAATCGCTCTGCGAGGAGGCAGGGCTCGGCAAGCTCTCGAAGTCGACCGCGTCAAGGATCTGCGGGGAGTTGCGCGAGCGCTTCGAGGCGTTCAAGCGCCGCGACCTCTATGGGGTCAGGCTGGTGGCGCTGTTCCTCGACGCGATCTTCCTGAACGTCAGGTCGAAGGGTCCGAAGGAGGGCGTCCTTTGCGCCTGGGGCTTTAGCGAGCAGGGCGAGCGGGTCCTCGTCGGGGTGTGCCTTGGGATGCGTGAGTCGCACGAGGACTGGCTCGCTCTCGCGAGGGATCTGATCGCCCGTGGGCTGGGGGCGCCGATGCTCGTCGTCGCCGACGGCGCCCCCGGACTGATCAAGGCGGTCGAGCAGTGCTGGCCTTCCTCGGATCGCCAGCATTGCTCCGTGCACCGGGCGCGCAACCTGATCGCGAAGCTGCCCGAACAAGAGCGCGAGCGGGTACGCCGGGCCTATTGGAAGGCGCTCGACGAGGCCAAGGACGAGCGCGACGGAACCGACCGGCTCACGGCCCTCGTCGCCGAGCTCGAGCGGGCCGGCTATGCCTCGGCCGCGAGATGCCTCGCGGATGATCTCGATGCGCTCGTCGTCCATCTGCGCTACCCGCTGCGCCACCGCAAGCGCTGGCGATCGACCAACCTGCTCGAGCGGACGCTCGGCGAGGTGAAGCGCAGGACGAAGGTGATCGGAAGATTCCCCGGCGAGGAGAGCTGCCTCTCCCTCGTCTGGGCCGTGCTCGACCTCCAGATCAACAACACCTGCAACGGGCTCAAGCTCTCCGAGATCGACCGCCAAAAGCTCTACCGGCTCCGCCACCAGTCCACGGAAACAGACGCCGAGCACAAGGAGGTCGCCGCCGCCTAAACTAACCCCAAGGGAACCAAAGCCGCGGCGAATTTACAGCAGCTTTGGGACGCGACCTGCCAGGCTCCCCGCGCGCTCGCTTGGCTGCCGAAAGCAGCGGTCGGGGATACTCAATGCACGATGCCCGAGGAGTCCACGACCCCCGACCTGGTAGAGCTTTCGCGGCAGGCGTTTGATGCTGCGAATCGCCATGACCTTGATGCGGCGATGAGCGTCTTCGGCCCTGATGCAGTCTGGAAGACAGCGGGGCTGGGCAGCATTTACCAGGGTGTCGCGGCGATTCGTGGAGGTTATGAAGCCATGATCGGCGCTTTCGATGAGTTTGAGGTCGAGGCTGAGGAAATCCTCAACCTGGGCAGCGGCGTGACGTTCGCCGTGATCCGCCTCAGCGGTCGTCCAGTTGGCAGCAGTGGTCACGGTAGTCACGTTCAGATGCGCTACGCATCTGTCGGTGTGTGGGTCCAAGCCAGGATTGTGCGGCAGATGTCCTACCTCGACATCGACGAGGCTCATGCTGCCGCCGAACGCCTCGCCGAGGAACGGGGCGATGGCTGAGGAGTCCACGACCCCCGACCTGGTGGCGCTGACGCGCCAGCTGTTTGATGCCGCCAGCAGCGGCGACGTCGACGCGCTGATGCAGTTCTACGCGCCGGACGCCGTGTGGGAGACGACGCTGGTCACCCTCGACGGTTCGGCGGCGATACGCGAACGCTTGGAGGAGTGGCTCGGCGCTTTTGACGAGCTTGAGTTCGAGCTTGAGGAGATTCTCGATCTCGGCAACGGCGTCACCTTGACCGTGGTCAACCAAAGAGCCCGCCCGGCTGGCAGCAGCAGCAGCGGTGGTTACATGCAACGGCAAGAAGCTTTGATCGGTGTGTGGGAACAGGGCATGGTCACGCACGCAACGACCTACCTCGACAGCGACGAGGCCCGTGCTGCCGCCGAACGCCTTGCCGAGGAACGGGGGTAGGCGATGCCGCAGGAGAACGCGAGATTGGTTGAGCGCGCGATCGCGGCGATCAACGCGAGGGACATCGAGGGCTATCTCGCCTGCTGCACCGAGAACGTCAAGTTGGAGACGCAATTGGCGGCCGTTGGAGGGGTGTACGAAGGAATCGACGGCATCGGGCGTTTCTTTACGGACATCGAGGAAGCCGGACCCGATTTCCGGATCGAGCTTGACGGCGTGGAAGAGGTCGATAGCAAGCGGGTGATCGCATTCATGCGCACTAGCTCCACGGGCCGCGCCAGCGGTATTCGCTTGGCAGGGTCCAGCACCAACGTGTACTACCTGATCGACGGCAAGATCAGCCACATTCGCATCTTCCTCGACCGTCAGGAGGCCCTCAAAACCGTGGGCCTGGAGGAGTAGGCGATGTCGCAGGAGAACGTGGAGGTCGCCAACAAAGTCGTAGATGCCTTCAACCGGCGCGATGTTGAGGGTTTCTTTGCGCTCGCCGCATCGGACTTCGAGTGGTTCCCAGCGATGGCCGGGGCTGTCGAGGGCGGCGGCTACCGAGGCCGCGACGGCATCGAGAAATACCTAGTGGACATCGGTGACGCCTGGGAGGAGTACCGAGTGCTTGCCGAGGAGTTCCGTGATCTGGACGACCGCGTGGTCATGCTCGGTCGGATAGAGGGACGCGGACGGGGCAGCCGCGCGTGGATCGATTCGCCGACCGGGACGATCTTCGAGTTTCTCAACGGCAAGATGTCGCGCGTCCGAACCTATCTCGATCACGGCGAGGCGTTGCGGGCGGCTGGACTGACCAAGTAGGAGTCAGGTGCCGGTGTCCGGTGTGAGGCCGAGGTTCCAGGGGTGTCGCTTCGTCCCAGCCGGGGGGCGGCTCGTCGAAGGGCACAACGGTCAGGATGAGGCCGTCGCGGAACCCGATCTCCTGCCAGAAGCTCCTCGAAACCTCGATGTGGTTGGCGCTTGATCGAGCATTGTTGTGGCCGAACAACTGCAAGATCCCCTCGCTGGTGATCCGCGCCCCGTCGATGACAGCTTCAAAGCTGTCCGTCCCCTCTGAGATCCCGGTGACGAACTCACGAAGCCCGTTATGGCGCGAAACGCTTCCGTTCCGAAGGCTGCGCCCATCGACCCCATGCGCCATTCGCATTCAGGGTGGTAAAGCGGGATCAGCGCCTCGCTATCCAGCCTGCCGAACGCGGCATACGAGCGTTGCGCGAGTGCGAGCTTCTCAGCGGGGGTCATGCGGCTCCTCCGGCGTGAGGCCGAGATCGGCAAAGGCGCGGTCGCGGTGGTAGTACTGGACGATCCTGGTGACCAGCTGGTCTCGCAGGTGGAACACGCTTGCACCCTTGTTCTCAACTCGCGTGCCCTCCGGCCCGCTTTCCTTCATTCGTCCCGAGTCGCGGTAAAGCACAAGGACGCGCTCACCAGCCAGCTCCCTGTAGTCCTCCGCCGTGACGGTCCAATCCCGCCACACACGAACCCAGTCGAGGAACCCCTCCTTCATCCCTTGGAGGCCGACCCACGATTCCCCCGCTAGCACGCCGACGAGCACGTACTCGATCTCAGGGTGTGCCCAGTCGACTGAGCTGAAATCGCCACGCCCCCAGTCCGCGTAGATCGAGCGCACGAGGTCGAGGTTCTCCGACATCGCCTACCCCCGCTCCTCGGCAAGGCGCTCGGCGGCAGAACGAGCCTCGTCGAGGTCGGTGTAGAGCGTTTCTCTGGCGATCAAGCCGTCGCGCCACTCGTTGACCTGCGCATATCGCATGTTCAGATCGGCGCCGCTGTCGGACAGGAGACCCTTCACAACGAGCACGGTCAAGACGACGCCGTCGCCGAGGTCAGTCCTACCCCCCTCTGACAGGTTGAACGCCGCGTAGGCGCTGAGCGCGTCAACCCACCCCTGGCGGATCGCCGCGTGGCCTTTGAGCTCCTCGAGGCCCAACGGCGAGGTGTCCAACACCGCGTCGGGCGCATAGAACGTCAGCGCCAGATCGAACTCGCCCCTATTGAACGCCTCCCGCAGCCGTCGCGCCAGCTCGGCCAGGTCGGGGGTCGTGGACTCCTCGGGCATCGTGCGGTGAGTATCCCCGACCGCTGCTTTCGGGAGCTACGCGAGCGTGTCGCGGGCGTTGCCTCGCGCTATCGCTCAGGACGAAGACCAGCACTCTCCGCGGCGGCTCCCGAGAGGTCGCGTCCCAGCAGTGCTGTAAATAGCTCCGGGAGCCGTCAACGTGACGGCGTAGGTTCCCTCAAGTCCTGTCCAGACGAAGAAGGAGGCCTACGCCGTGAGACGTACCGTACCGCCGTCGGCGGAGATTGAAGACCAGATAGACCAGTTGCTCGCCGTGGGAGTCGGTGAGAACCCCCGGGAGTCGCTGTCAGGGCTCGCCAAGCTCGGAGCCAGATTGATCATCCAGCGGGCTGTGGAGGATGAGTTCGACGCTTGGCTCGGCAGGGCGCGTTATGAGCGCCGGCCCGAGTATCAGCGGGGCCTGCGCAACGGGTTTCGCCCGCGCCGGGTGCAGAGCGGCGAGGGCGAGCTTGAGGTGGGGATCCGCAGGTCAGGGAAGCCGCTGAGCCGTTCGTCTCAAAGCTGTTCCCGAGGGGCACGAAGCTGCTGCGCACCGAGCCGCTGAAGGCATTGGTGATCGGGGCGTTCGTGCGCGGCCTGTCGATGCGCGACGTCGAGTCGCTGTGCGAGAAGGCTGGGCTCGGGAAGCTCTCGAAGTCGACCGCTCAGCGGATCTGCACTGAGTTGCGCGAGCGCTTTGAGCAGTTCAAGCGCCACGACCTCTACGACGTCCAGCTGGCGGCGCTGTTCGTGGACGCGGTCTTCCTGTCGGTCCGCCCGGATGGGCCCAAGGAGGGCGTGCTGGTCGCCTGGGGCTTTACCGAGGAGGGCGAACGGGTGCTTTTGGCCGTGATGCTAGGGATGCGCGAGTCCCACGAGGACTGGCTGGCTCTGGGGCGCGATCTGATCGCCCGCGGCCTCGGAGCGCCGATGCTGATCGTCGCCGACGGCGCTCCCGGGCTGATCAAGGCCGTCGAGCAGTGCGGGCCCGCGTCAGACCGCCAGCACTGCTGTGTCCACCGTGTCCGCAACCTGCTCGCGAAGCTGCCCGAGCGCGAGCGCGAACGCGTCCGCGGCGCCTACTGGCAGGCGCTTGATGAGGCGATCAACGAGCGCGACGGAAAGCAACGACTGAAGGCCCTGGTCGAGGAGCTCGATAAGGCCGGCTACACCGCCGCGGCGAAGTGCCTGAATGACGACCTCGACGCCCTCGTCGTGCACCTGCGCTACCCACTACGCCACCGCCGACGTTGGCGCTCGACCAACCTCCTCGAGCGATCCCTCGGCGAGGTCAAGCGGCGCACCAAGGTGATCGGCCGCTTCCCCGGCGAGACCAGCTGCCTGACGCTCGTCTGGGCCGTGCTCGACCTCTACATCAGCCACGCCACCAACGGCATCAAGTTCACTCAGCTCGAGCGCCAACGTTTCAAGCAGATCAGATACGAGGGCAATGAACAGACGATCCCCGAGGAGGTGAGCGCCGCGTAAACTGAGCACCACCGGGAACCTGAGCCGCGGCGAATTTACAGCAGCTCTGGGACGCGACCCCCGAGACGAGTCCTTTCCCGGCGATGCAGCACTCTGCCCGACCTTTGCCGAGACGGCTCCCGGAACGCCGGTCCTGTCCAGTCGGCGTGCCTCAGACGACCCTCTGTGGCGTCTCGTTGGGCAGCGGTTGGGCAGCAGCCCCACATTTCGATGGAAGCCCAGCCCTCTCATCAACCGCCGCCGCGAGCTAAAACCTGTAAGCGTTCAGTCCCGGGCTTTCAGGCGAGGGATGGGAGCGGGTCGCCGCGGGCGTGGGTGGCGAGCAGTCTGGTGAGATAGTCGAACAGCGAGCGGTGTTGTAGGCGGCAGGTGATCGAGGCTGAGAGGAGCCGCTCGATCCGACGTTCGCCTTGCTCTGACTGGCTTCCCAGGGAGAGCTTGCGGTAAATGACGGCGCCGCGCAGCGAGCGCTCGGCGTGATTGTTGGTCGGCTGCACGCCGTCGTGAGCGGCGAAGGTCCATAGCGCTGGCCAGGTCTTCAGGAGGTTGCGCGCGATGCCGCGGCAGTGGCGGTTGCGCGCTCGTTTTGTCGCGTAGCCGCGGATGATCGGCTTGTACTGGCGTTGCAGCCGGCGGATCGTGCGCTTCAGCTCGGGCCGGTCGTGGGTGTGCTGGTAGACCTCCCATGCCCAGAACACGCGCTCGCATAGCTGCAGGCCGTGCTCACCGAACTCCTTCTCGGCCGCCAAGCCTTCGGCGTGCGCGGTGAAGTCGCGCCGCAGGTGTGACCAGCAGAGCTGGCGGCGCGCCAGCGGCAGGTGCGCATAGGCCCACCAGCGGTCGGATGTCACGATCCCCGCGTGACCTTTCAGCAGCCGCTTGGCGTGATCCTCGTGACGATCCGGGGCGAGGTGAAAGAAGGCGTGGCGGCCGGTAAACATTCCCCACAGCGCGCGGCGCTGCCCGGCGGTGCGCCAGCCGGTCTCGTCCATGTTCAGGCTCTCGCTGGCGCGCACGCGCTCTCCCAGCTCTTGGTATGGCTGCGCCAGCGCCCGGCCAGCGCGCTGGAGGATCGCCTCGACCGTGCCGGCGCACAGGCGCACACCGAAGAGCTCTTCGCCGAGCTCCACGACATCGCAGCGAGAGACACGGTTTCGCACCGACAGCACCGCCACGGCCGCTTCAAAACGCGGACCAAACGCGCTGCCAGCGACATCCGCGGGAAGCAGCGCCCGCGTCCTCTTACCGCAGCCTGGACAGCGCACCCGCGTGCAGCGATGCTCGATCACCCGGGCAGAGATCACCGGCAGCCCTTCGATCTGATGGCGCACCGGCTCACCCACGCCGAGCAGCTCACCCGCCGCGAAAACACGGCCGCACTCGCAGCGCTCAGGCCAGTGCTCGATGACCTCGTCCACCGCACACAACGGCAGCAGCTCGCGGCCGTGACCCTCGTGCCCCGGCTGGGCGCCCTGCGAACGTCCGGAGCGATCTTTCCCCCGCGCCGCCCGCCGCTTGCCCGGTGGATCCGAGCTCGGAGGTAGCGAGGAGTTACGCGAGCTCCTGGCGAGCTCGCGCTCCAGCTTCTCCACCCGCGCTTCGAGCTGCTGGATACGACAATCCATCGCCAGCAGAACCTCAACTACAGCCTCCCGCCCCGCGTCATAGATCGCTTCCGCCTCCGAGCGCTCCATACCCCGGAGTTCGACGAAGCAGAGTTATGTCCCCCTACCAACTGAACGCCTACTAAAACCTGCCTCTTTGCAGGCACTTCTTGTGATGGAGCCAACCGGGATCGAACCGGTGACCTCCTGCTTGCAAATTGGGCGGAGATGGTCGCGGGTGGTCGTCATTGGGCGTCAATGGCCGAACTTATTGGGCTGAAGCCGGGCTGCGACACTCGTTGCTGGCGGTATGTTTCCGTTCCTGCTTAGTCCCTGCTTAGTCCCCGCTTGGTCCCAATACTGCTTCCGAAACCCGCTGACTACAAGCCGTCAGGTGCCTGCTTCCCGTGGGATTGCAAGAGGGAGCCGGGATGGCCCGACCCCTTAGATTCGGTCCGCCGTGTGAGAGTCCTTCTGCTCATGGAAAATGGGCGAGAGGAGGACCGATCACGTGAAGCGCAGACGACACACGCCGGAGCAGATCGTCAGGAAGCTCAGGGAGGCCGACAAGATGCTGGCCGACGGCGTCGAGGTGCCCGAGGTCTGCAAGGCACTGGAGGTTTCCGAGGCGACCTATCACCGTTGGCGGGCGCAGTTCGGCGGGATGAAGGCCGACGATGTGAAGCGTTTGAAGGAGCTCGAGCGCGAGAACTCGCAGCTGAAGCGCCTGGTCGCGGACAAGGAGCTGGAAAACCTTGCGCTCCGGGAGATCTCGAAGGGAAACTGGTGAGCCCGTCGCGTCGACGCTCTGCGGTCTTCATGCTCGAAGACCGTCTGGGCCTCTCGGAGCGCCGGGCGTGCCAGATCGCCGGGCAGCACCGCTCAACCCAACGCCGTGAGCCCGTCGTCGCCGAGGACGATGCTGCTTTGCGAGCACGCCTGCGGGAGATCTCGCGTGAGTGGCCGCGGTGGGGTTATCGCCGTGCCCACGCCGACCTCGTCAGCGAGGGCTGGCAGCTGAACCGCAAGCGGGTGCAGCGCCTGTGGCGCGAGGAGGGGCTGCGTGTCCCCCGGCGGCGCCGCAAGCGCCTGCGGCTCGGGGACTCAACGGTCCCCGCGAGCCGTCTGCGGGCAGAGCGCCCCAATCATGTGTGGGCGATCGACTTCCAGTTCGACCAGACCGCCGACGGACGGATCCTGAAGCTGCTGCACGTCGTCGACGAGTTCACCCGGGAGGCCCTGGCGATCAAATGCGAGCGGCGCATCGACGCCGACGCCACCGTTGCAGAGCTCGACCGCATCGTTGCTACGCGCGGCCGAGGACCAACGTTTCTTCGCTGCGATAACGGGCCGGAGATGACCGCGAACGCGCTGAAGGACTGGTGCCGGTTCTCCAAGGCCGGCAGCGCATACATCGAGCCGGGATCGCCGTGGCAGAACCCCTACGTCGAGTCCTTCGGCAGCCGTGTCCGGGACGAGCTGCTCACCGTCGAGCTGTTCTCCTGCCTGGCCGAGGCCAAGGTCCTCGTCGAGGACTGGAGAGAGGATTACAACCACCACCGGCCACACTCAGCACTCCACATGAAAGCGCCCGCCCGTTTCGCCAAGGCGTGGAGGTCCCAGCACGAGCCGCCCGCCGCCTCGCTACGTTCGCCCTACGGGCTCACTCCGCGAGACGGCGGCACCCCTACCCTGCAACAGAACAACACCCACCGACTCTCACAGCAGGTGGACCCATGAACGGGGTCCGGTCAGGGAGCCGTGCAGACTGTCGCAGCTCGTCCAACTCGGCGTCTCGCGGGCTACGCGGGCGGCACCTCCTTTCCGCGCGGTGCGGGGAAGCTGTCGACCGGGGTAACGATGCGCGCCCCGCGGGGCAAAGCGAGTGGCCTGATGGCCGATCCTCGAACAAGGCATGGGTCGGCCTGAGGGACCGACGGGCTAGGCTTCAGCGGTCGTGTCGCTGACCGCCCTGACGTCCGCGGAGATCTCGCTGCCGGCCGAGGCCGATGGCGCGCGCGTCAGCGACCGGATCGATGTTCTGGCCGACACCGTCGACGTCGTCGGGTTGACCGACAATCACGCTGGCCAGCCGCGGATGTCGCCGCTCGCTGCGGTGGCGCTCGCGCGGGAGCAGGGCGTGGGGACAATCGTCCACGTTTCCTGCCGCGATCGCAACCGGCTTGCCCTGCAGTCCCAGGTCGTGGGCGCGGCGGCGCTCGGCGCTGAGGCGGTCCTCTGCATGCAGGGCGATCCGGTGCCTGGCATCGAACATGTGGCCGACATGACCGCCACGCAGCTCATTGCGAGCGCGTCGGCATGGAGCGCCCCGCACCCGCTGGCGGTCGGGGCGGTCGTCAATCCCTTCGCCGAGGACGTCGACCGGGAGTTGCGGCTCCTGCGGCGCAAGATCGCCGCTGGAGCAACCTTCCTGCAGTCGCAGATGATCTTCGACCTCGGGCGCCTCGAAGCGTTCCTCTCGGCCGCCGAGGACACCCTCGCGGACGTGCGGTTCTACGCAAGCGTCGCGCTGCTCCGCAGCGCGCGCATGGCAGAGCGCGCCTGCGCGCTACCAGGGGTCGCGATCCCTCAGCGAGCCCTGGCTCAGATCAGTCGCGGCGGCGGCATCGACCTAGCGCGCGAACTGGCGGCCAGCCTTGCCAGTATCTCGCGCGTAGACGCGCTTCACGTATTTCCGCTCGGAGCCGAGGCGGCTACACGCGAGGTCGCCGCGGAGTTCCGCGTCGCGCGGGGTGTCAGCGCCCAGCGCCCTGTAGGGACCGGTCAGTAACCGGAACGTCTTGTAGCAACGCCCCCCGCAGTTCGGGACCTTCACACCGGTCCGGTGTTCCGACGTCTGGCACACTGCGGAATCGTGTATGAGCTCACCGAATACGGGCATGAGCTCGAGCCGATAGTGCTGGCACTCGGCCGGTGGGGATTCCGGTCGATGGGCGATCCCAAGGATGACGACATCGTCACCGCCGACTCGCTGACGATCGTTTTGCGCACCGCGTTCAGACCAGAACGCGCGTCAGGGTCATTGGAGTTTCAGATCCAGGTGGGCGCCGTTGAGTTGCGCGCCCGGGTCAGCGATGGCGAGCTTGAGGTGGTGCAGCTCGCTCCGCCGGCACCGCCGGTGGGAGGCTCGCTGCCCACCGGCGAGCCTGAGCTGCGGTTCGTCACCGGCCCCGGCATCCGCCACCTGATCGCGGGCACCCTGAGCCCCCGCCGGGGCCGTCAAGCAAGACGTTGTCACCATCCTGAAGGCAATCGCAAACTACTTGAGCGATCCACGGAGCTCTTCTTTATCGATACTGAAAGGGTGAACTGATGCTGACTGAGGTGGCCGACGGTGTCTGGGTCCGGCAGAGCGCGTGGGTCTGGACCAACTCCATCGTGGTGCGCGGGGAGGGTGGGTTGATCCTGGTCGATCCCGGCATCGATGGTTCCGAGCTCAACGACCTCGCCGATGACCTGCACCGGCTCGGCATTCCGGTGCTCGCCGGGTTCTCCACCCACCCCCACTGGGACCACCTGCTCTGGCACTCCCGGTTCGGCGACGTGCCGCGCTACGCCACCCCCGCCGGCGCCCACGCCGCCAATCAAGCTCGGGAGCGGGCGCAGGCGATGGCAGCGGACAGCGCGTCAGGCATCCCTCTTGAGCTGATCGGGCTCGTCACACCGCTCCCCGCGGACGGCGAACCCGTGCCGGGTGAGATCATCGAGCATGAGGCGCACGCCGTTGGCCACGCCGCGGTCCTTCTCGCGGACCGTGGCGTCCTGCTCGCCGGCGACATGCTCTCCGATGTCCTGATCCCGCTCCTGGACTCGCGCCGCCCCGATCAGGTGGGCGCCTACGAGACGGCACTCGACCGGCTGGGAGAGGCCGCCATGAACGTCGACGTCCTGGTCCCCGGCCACGGCGCCGTTGCCGAAGGTCCCGAAATAGCGGCCCGCCTCGCCGCCGATCATGCCTACATCGACGCGCTGCGGCAAGGCGAGGAACCGGTCGACGCGCGTCTTGGGCCGGATGCAGAGTGGCTGTCCGGCCCCCACCAGTCGAACCTGAAACAGGCCCGGCGACGGTAGGGTCTTGCGACGGCTCGGGGCCTCTGACTGGTCTGCCATTGGCCGCGCGACGCCATCGATCCCGATCCGGACTAGAAACAGGTTCCCTGCGCGCATCACGGCAATCGCTACTTCCCGATCGGAGACACCCTGCACCTCAAGCTACGAAACCAGAGTTGTACTGCCGGCGATCAATCGGTCGTGAAATGGCCACGAGCTTGATCCAGCGACGCCATGCCTTGCGGCGTACATGACCGGGCCCTGCTTGCCGCGCAAGGCAGGGAAGTCAGCGCCGCCCGCATAATGCTCCCGGCCGGATCAGAGCAGGTGTCGGGCAGGTGCGAGCGCGATGCCGGATTTGCCATCCACGGGTACCGTAGGATTGCGCGGTGCCGTTCACGCTCAGGAACCTCAAGGAGGATCTGGAGGACATCGGCTCTGTGTTCGACAGCGCGCCCGACTTGGAGTTCCGGGCGGCGACCAAGGCGCTCGAGCTCGAGAAATCCGGGCTGACCTACCAGTGCGTCCCGCCCGGCTATCGCTATCCGTACGGCCATACGCACAAGACGCAGGAGGAGGTGTATGTGGTCGTGCGTGGGAGCGGGCGGATGAAGGTCGACGACGAGGTCGTCGAGATCAAGGAATGGGACGCGGTGCGCAGCCCGCCCGGGACGTGGCGAGGCTACGAGGCCGGGCCGCAGGGCCTCGAGATCCTCGTCATCGGCGCACCCAATCTCGGCGAGGCTCCGCGCGAAGACGTTGATGGCCAGCGCGGCTGGTGGGCTGACTAGCCCCAGATAGGTGAACACCCGAGGCGCGCTGAGTCTCCCTAGGGGTCGCTGCGACACCGGACGACGGTCCCTGTTCGCCGCGCATACCGAGACTGTCCATTCTGACTGCAAGATGCCCGTGCTGTCACGGATGCAGGGCGGGCCGCTCGGGTGCCTATCGGTCAGGCGCCGTCGGCCGACGTCCCAATCAGCGCCCTGGGATTCGTGCTCGCCTCAGCGACGATGAAGCAGCATCCGTGGCGTGTCTGGGGTCGGTCATGAGTTGGCGCGGACGCGTGGTAAGTTCTCGGCGGCGCGGCTCGCGCGCCGAACCCGACCTCGTTGCCGTCGGGGTCGCGGTGGACCACCTTGCGTACGCCGTTTGAGTACGTATCGCGATCATCGGGCGTCAGCCTCGGGCAGCGATTGCTGCTACGTGCGCATTCGAGATCATCGAGGAAGATCGTCACCGGCGCTCCCGGTGCCAGCTAAACCGTTTCCTTCAGGCGATGACCGGCAACGGCCTCGGAGGCGGCCCGCGCACTTCGGCATTCAACGGGAGCTCAGGCACACCCGCAGCCAGCGTGGCCTCGCGGCGGACGTCAACTAAGAAAAATACCTGGGCGGTGTCGATGTCGGCCGACCTCGTTCGACGTGCTGGTAGTGACTACTCAATCCACCACAAGGAGGCACCAATGCGTTTCATGGTTCTGGTCCCCGGGAGCCCCGAGTCCGAGGCGGGCGAGATGCCCAGCACCGAGGGCCTGGGGGCGATGACGAAGTACAACGAAGAGCTCGTCGAGTCAGGCGTGATGCTGGCTGGTGAGGGTCTGCACCCGACATCCAGGGGCGCAAAGGTCCGCTTCAACGGCAGCGAGCGCACCGTCATCGACGGTCCGTTTACCGAGGCCAAGGAGATCGTCGCGGGCTACTGGGTCTGGGAGTGCGCGTCGCGCGAGGAGGCGATCGAGTGGCTCAAGCGAGCGCCGTTCGACGGCGGTGTCGAGATCGAGCTGCGCCAGATCTTCGAAGCCGACGACTTCGGCGAGCAGCTGACGCCGGAGCTGCGCGAGGCCAACGAGCGGCTGCGCGAGCAGGTAGCCCACAATTAGGCGCGTGAGCCCGTCGGCCACCCATCGTGCGATCGACGCCGTGTGGCGGATCGAGTCGGCCCGGTTGATAGCCGGGCTGACTCGCATCGTGCGCGACGTGGCGGTAGCAGAGGATCTGGCCCAGGACGCGCTCGTCGCCGCGCTTGAGCAGTGGCCTGAATCGGGCATCCCGGACAAGCCGGGCGCATGGCTGATGGCCACCGCCAAGCGCCGGGGCATCGATGAGCTACGCCGGCGCGTCACGCTCGAGCGTAAGCGGGAGCTGATCGGGCGCGAGCTGGAAATCCTGCAGCAGCTCGGCCGCCCGGACCCGGCCGCGCGGGTCGGACACGTGCAGGATGACGTCCTGCGCCTGATCTTTATGACGTGCCATCCGGTGTTGTCGCGGGAGGCGCGCGTCGCGTTGACGCTGCGTCTGCTTGGCGGCCTGTCGACGCCAGAGATCGCGCGCGCGTTTCTCGTCTCCGAGGGCACGGTCGCACAGCGCATCGTTCGCGCCAAGCGCACACTCGCCGAGGCGCGCGTGCCATTTGAGGTCCCTGGTCGCGACGAGCTGGCTGAGCGCCTGTCGGCCGTGCTCGAGGTGATCTACCTGGTGTTCAACGAGGGCTACGCGGCGACCGCCGGCGAGCACTGGATCCGCCCGGCGCTGTGCGCGGATGCGCTGCGCCTCGGAAGGATCCTCGCAGCGCTGATGCCCCGTGAGCCCGAGGTTTATGGCCTGCTGGCCCTTATGGAGCTGCAGGCCTCGCGGTTGCGTGCGCGCGTCGGGCCGCACGGGGAGCCGGTGCTGCTCGCCGATCAGGACCGCGCGCGCTGGGACCATCTGCTCGTGCAACGTGGCCTTGCCGGGCTGCGGCGCGCCGAGGAGCTCAGCGGCACGCTGGGCTCGTACACGTTGCAGGCCGCGATCGCCGCCTGCCACGCGCGGGCCCGCAGCGTCGAGGAGACTGACTGGCCGCGGATCGTCGCGCTGTACGACTGCCTGGCGGCACTCACGGGCTCCCCAGTCGTGGAGCTCAACCGCGTTGTGGCCGTGACGATGGCCTTCGGCCCCGAGGATGGGCTTGAGCTCGTCGATTCGCTCGCCGATGAGCCCGCGTTGCGCGGCTACCACCTGCTGCCCAGCGTGCGCGGCGACGTCCTCGTTCGCCTTGGGCGGCTGGCTGAAGCGCGCGAGGAGTTCGAGCGCGCAGCCGACCTGTGCGACAACGAGCGCGACCGCGAGCTACTGCTCTCGCGCGCGGTCGCTTGTGGCGCATAAGGACCGCGCGGGTAAGCGAGCGTATGAGGCGTCGGCGCCGGTGCGACTAGTGCTCGTCCCTGACGCTCGTCTGATCGCATGCGTTCGAGATGCCTCCTTCCCGCGCAAAGGGCGGCGGCCGTGAGCGGTTCGAGTTGGTCGTCTCGTCGTGAAAGGGGGAGCGCCGGAAGGGCTGGCGGCGTGCTCGCCTCGGATCCCGCTTGCGTGTGAGTATTTGCCGAATGGATGCCGGCGAGAGGCTACGGCGCGCGCGTCTTGGGGCGCAGCGGGTCACGCCGCAGACGGCATGTGCGAGCGTCGAGGAGGCGGCGCACGCTGTGATCGGTGTCCAGGCTCAGGACCTGCGCGCTGCGCAGCTTGCGTTGCGCTCGCGCGTGCCCGGACTCACACGCGGCGCCGTGCGTGCCGCGCCGCTCCTGCGTACGTGGACGGTCCGCGGCACGGTGCACCTGATCGCGGCCTCCGATCGGCCGTGGCTCCACGCGCTGCTGGCCGAGCGCAACGCCCGCACGTTCGCCGCGCGCTTTGAGCGCTACGGCATCGTCGAAGAGGTCAACGCGATGCGCCGAGATGTCATCGAGCTGTGCGCCGAGCGGCCCCGCGACCGGGCGTCGCTGCTCCACGCTCTGCTCGAGAAAGGCCACCCGTCGCTCGACCAGGGGCCAATCAACACGTTCGTCCCCTGGCTCTCTACGCAGGGCCTGATCGTCACCGACATCGACGGTCTGCTGCACGCGGCCGACCCGCCACCGGCTGTCGACCACGACGAGGCGCTCGCGATCCTCGGCGCTCGCTACCGGGCAGGCTACGGGCCCTGCGACGCTGCCGACCTCGCGAAGTGGTCCTCACTGCCGATCACACAGGCTCGCCGGGCGCTGGATGCCGCTGGAGCGCAGCCAGACCTCGACGCCTGGCCCACCCATGACCCGCCGCCCTGCCTGCTGCTCGCCGCCTTCGACACCCTCATGCTCGGGCACCGCACCCGCCAGCCGTTCCTCGCCGCCGAGCACGACCAACACGTTCTGAAGGGTGGCGGGATGCTCAAACCCGTCGCCCTCAGTAACGGCGTCGCGACGGGCACATGGTCGCTCAAAAAGGGACTCCCCGAACCGGTGTGGTTCGCCGAGCCCGCACCCAAAGCGGCACTCGACAGCGAAGCCGAGGACATCGAGCGCTTCCTCACCTCCTAACCGCGCTTTCCGGGTCTCCGGGCGGGTTCGCCACCAATACCCTCGCGGGGCGAAAGCAGGGGGTTCGCCTCGTGCCCACGTGGACGGCCTTGCAGCACCGTGGGAGCGGCGCCGCCGTTGACGCGGACACGCTCGCAATCGGGAACGAAGCAGTAGCCAGCGGAGCGTCTCCGGGCGCTGCTGCAGCTCGTCCGGGGAAAGGGTCTGGGCCCAAGCTCACCGCGCGCTCGCAATCGAGACGAAAGAGCAGTCACGCCGTAACGTCTGTGTCCATGCCGGAAGACGAACCTGTCCAGATCGCGCCCTACGATCCTGCTTGGCCCGCGCGCTTCGAGGAGGAGCGGGGAGCATTGGTTACTGCGATCGGCGATTGGGTCGTGGGCGGTGTCCACCATGTAGGCAGCACATCGGTGCCCGGCCTCGCGTCGAAGCCGATCATCGACATCCTCGTCGGTGTCCAGGATCTGCAGGGGTCGCGCTCGTGCTTTGGTCGACTCGCCGCGCTCGGGTACCTGTATGCCCCGTATCGCACTGCGGAAATGCACTGGTTCTGCAAGCCAGACCCGAGTCGGCGCACCCACCACCTACACCTCGTCCCGACCGACTTGGCGAGGTTTCGCGACGACTCGCGTTTCGCGACTACCTGCGTAGCCACGACGAGGTCGCCCAGGAATACAGCCTCCTGAAGCGCGCCCTAGCGAAGGAGTTCGAGCACGACCGCGAGGCGTACACGGCCGCGAAGGCCGACTTCATTCGCACCGCCGTCGATCGCGCCCTCCACTAGCCGGCCGGCGTTTGGAGGCCCCTGCCAGCCCTGGGCAAAGCGACTAGTTGTCGTGAATTGGCCGGAACTGCGGATACGGCGTTAGTAGTTCTGCGACGCGTAGTCCTCTGGCGCGGCGCCGTCCTGAGCCGCTGCGCC
Source organism: uncultured Solirubrobacteraceae bacterium (assembly GCA_963711985.1). Lineage (GTDB taxonomy): Bacteria > Actinomycetota > Thermoleophilia > Solirubrobacterales > Solirubrobacteraceae > Palsa-744. The sequence continues at coordinate 912,235 of CAVQGG010000011.1, forward strand.
GTCGGCGTCCGCCACCTCGCTCCGTGCCGCCGCTCGCCTCTCGGCGGCCTCCTGATCGCGTAGCACCGACTCTGTTGCCGCGAGCACGTCGCTTTCCGGCCGCGGTCCGTCCCAATCGAGATACCAATGCCTGTGCACGCTCGCTAGCCACGAATCCGCCGTAGGAATGAGGCCGAAGCGGGTGATCGTCCGCTGAAGGCCCACCTGGTCGGTGTAGAGCAGTTCGATCGACATCGGCTGGCGCGCATCGATCGCCTCCGCGATGGCAGGACGCACCGGATCGTCCGGGTTGCGGAGGGCTCCCTGCCACATGCCGATGTCGCTGGCCGGGATATAAAGGTCACGTGTCTGAAGGCGAAACTCTTCTTCCGGAGCGTGTGTGGGCAGGTCCCGAGATGAGCCGAGCCCGGCCCTGACCGTCCAGCCCTGGCAGACCCCGATCCCGCTGCCGACGTTTCTGAGGCTGATCGCGAGATACACGATGCCGTCAATATGCTCGGCAACTGCGCGACCACCCTCCGCGCTCACCCAATGCCCTTCCGCGAACATGAGCTTCTGCACCGGATCCTCGAGGCGCGAGGGGGCGAGCACGGGCCGGCGTTGCTCCTGCAGCGCCGCCTCCGCGATGCGCGCCGAGCGGTTCGACGACCGGACCGACGCGAACGTGGCGACGGCGAGCACGAGCGTGCCGACACCGGCGACCATTGAGGAGATCGTCGCCCAGTCTGTGGCGAGGAACGGCATCGCCCATCAGTTTGGCACCGGATCAGGCCATCGGCCAACTATCCCGTTTCGAGACCCTGCCAGCCCTGGGCGTAGCAGGCGTCGATCCTCAGGCTGTCCAGGCGCGTTCTTCCTCGAAACCGCCGGCTTGCGCTTCGCGCGGGACAGCGACAGTCTGCTGAGCTTCGCGCCAGACGCCTGCTCGGGACGGTGGCTGTCGCGCAAATGGAGCGGGGTACGTGAGGTGCTGCTTCGGATTGGTGTTCGCGCGGGCGACCGGCCGGGCTGCCGTCAGTCCGGGAGCCTTCTCAGGCCCCCGCGGCGGCTATCTGGTGCTTGTGGAGCTTCACGAGGTTGTGGGTGGCGGTGATCAGTCGCCATTCTGAGCGCACGGCGGATCTTCCTCGGCGCAAGAAGCGGTCGATGCGGCGGTTGAACTTCGTGTTGGCGAACACTGGCTCGATCATCGCCTTGCGTTTTCGATAGAGCTCGCCGCCGAGCTCGGCCTCGAGCGACGCGTCGCATGTGGGCGTAGGCGCCGCCGTCCCAACCGGGCCTTGTGCCTCTGACGTTTGCCCGCGTCCGGCGGGATCAAGACCTGGATCCCCTTGTTGACACGCCCTCCATCTGCTCTTGGTGCCAGTAGCCGGCGTCCGCGACCACGACCTCGATCGTGTCGCTGACACCCGCCCGCTCAAGCTCTCTCGGGCGGTGCTGACCATCGCTTCCAAGTGCCCGAAGTCGGAGGAGTCGGCATTCACCTCGGCGGCGATCACGATCTGGTGCTCGTTGGCGACGGCCTGCGCGTTATAGCCCTGCATGTACCCGCGCGGGGTCTTCACGTTCTTTGAGTCAGGGTCGGTGATGTTGACCTTCCCCGCCGGCGTCTGTGGCGGCTGATAGGGCTTCCGGAGCCCCCTCCAAGCGCCGGCCGTCGCTTCATCACCCCACGCGCCCGATAGGCCTCATAGGCGGCGTTCGCCTCGCACTCCGCCCACAGCTCCTCCTCCAGGCGACGCTTTGACTCCTTCAGCCGCTTCGGGCGTGACCGCGGGACCGGCTTAGGCTTCGCTGCACGCGCTCTCATCCAGCCGGCGCCTGGCGTCGCGCAACCACGCACGACGACCCTCGCCGGTCGCCAGCTGCGGCGGAAGCTCATCACCACGCTTATCCCCGTAGAGCTCATCCTCGCGCCGATCGGTCTCCGCGGCCTCGGCCGAGGATTTCACGCGCGATCTGCTCGTAATCGCGGTTGGAGTGCTGGGAGGCGTTCGCGTGCACCTTCGTGCCATCGATCGCGATCACCCCGACCTTCACCATCCCCGCCTCCGCGCACAACGAAAGCACCTCGCCGAACAAGCCCGCCAGCGCCGCCTCATGGCGCACCACGAACCGTGCGATCGTGGCGTGATCCGGCGCCTGCAGTTAGCCGCGATCACCCGGTAGGCGACGTCCTCGACGCACCTGCGCTCGATCCCGCGCGAGGAGCGCTGACCCAACGAGTAGGAGTACATCAACAGCGCGACCATCATCGCCGGGTCGTAGCCGCGCGACCGTGGCCGTCCGCACGGTAGGCGGCGTAGAACGCCGACAGGTCCATCTCCGCAACCGACTCCAGCACGAACCACGCGAGATGCTCCTCCGGCAACCACTCCCGCAACGACACCGGCATCAACAACACCTGATCGCGATCACACGCAAGGAAGTTTTGGGTCATGCCGGCATCGTCTTAAACCCGCCGGACGGCACCCCTTTGCGCGACAGCCACGACGACCAGCAGCAGCGCCCGGCGGCAGTCCGCTGGCTACTGCTTTCTCTGCGATTGCGAGCGCGTGCTGGTCGGCGCCGGCGGCGCTGCCGGGACCTGGGATGGCGACGCGCGATTTGCCTGCGTCGTAAGTACCGCGCGCAGCTGAAAGTAGGTCCGCACGCCGGTCCACCGCGAGTCGTGCATCTCGCCAGCACGGGCTTCGACGGTGGCGCGACGTCGTCGCCAGCAGCGGGCTCGCGGGGCTCGTCCCTGCAGTCTGCGCGAATGTGCGACTGACGCTGCGGGGCGTGGCGGCTCTGGCGACGCCCTCGTTGTGGTGATCCCTTGACACTAGCTTAGAGCGTCCCTAAAGTTAGAGCCGCTCTAAGGTCCGTTGGGGGAGGAAGTCATGGTCGAGACGGTCATGTGGTGGGCTTCAACGTTGCGGTCGCGTGCGCGTTCGCCAGGGTTGGCGGGATCGCGATTGGAGTGCTGCGGTCGCTGGCGAAGCGGCGCCGCTTCGAGGTTGTCCGCTTCGGCATCGTTGAGGCGGCTGCGCTGCTCGAGCCGCCCGTGCTGGCGGTCACGACGTACGTGCTGCTGGTGAATCGGGAGAAGCCAAGCGCGGTCTCGGGCGCGGAGGCGACCGCCGCAGCCACGGGGGCGCTCGTCGCGTTCGCCGGGCTCGCGCTCGTCATCTGGACGCTGTTGTCCTGGCGCGAGCTGTTCGTCGGACACGCGGTCCTCGGGGGCCAGCAGCTCGTCACCGGCGGCGCCTACGGCCTCGTGCGGCACCCCGTCTATCTTGGCGCACTGCTCATCTGGAGCGGGCTCAGCCTCTGCTTCCTGAGCGCGCCCGCCGCGGTGATCACCGCGATCTACGTCACGCCTGCCTACCTGCTCTACATCCGCTCCGAGGAGAAGATGATGCTTCAGTCCTTCGGCGATCGGTACCGTCGCTACCGCCAAAAGATCCCGATGCTGATGCCGCTCCCCCGCCCACCACACGCCTAGCGAAGTGGGTCTGCGTGAGGAGAACAAGCAACGCCAGCACCAAGCGATCATCGATGCCGCGCTCACGCTGTTTCGCAAGCGCGGCTATGACCAAACGCGCGTGCGCGACATCATCGAACGCGTCCGGATCAGCGAAGCGACGTTCTTCAACTACTTCCCCTCCAAGGACTCGCTCCTTGACGAGCTCGCGCTCGCCCAGGTCGAGCTCTTCTGCGAGACCCTCCGCTCCCAGCTCAGCGCCGAGGACAAGACCGTTCCCGAGCGGATTCGGGAAACGATGCACGCGGCCGCCACCGCCATCGCACAGGACCGCGAATTCCAGACCGTCCTCTACACACGCTCCAACCTCTTCCACTCAAGCGGCCGGCTCAAGTGGCAGACCCACGAGATGTACCGCCTCCTCGCCGAGCTCTTCGGGGAGGGCCAAGCGCGAGGAGAGATCCGCGGCGACCTTGATCCAACGCAGCTCGCCGAGATCCTGATCGCCACCTACCACCTGACAGCGATCAACTGGCTGACCGACTGGTGGGGTAGCGCCGACAGCCTCGAAACTCGCATGACAGCCGCCAGCGAAGTATTCCTCGACGGCTCCCGCCCCCGCCAGCCGCAACCGCCGCTGTGAGGCGCGTCGTCGTCCCGCGCTACGGCGGACCGGAGGTCCTTGAGCTGATCGAGGAGGAGCTTCCCGCGCCGGGACCTGGAGAGGCTTGCGTGCGCATGCGCGCGGCCGGCGTGGCCTTCGCCGATCTTCAAATGCGTGAGGGGACCTACCCCGGCGGCCCGCGGCCGCCGTTCACACCTGGCTATGACTTGGTCGGCGTGGTGGAGGCTGTGGGCCCAGGGGCCTCGACGCTCGGGAGGGGCGACTTGGTCGCCGGACTGACCGTGCACGGCGCATATGCAGACGCCGTCTGTCTTCCCGTGTCCGAGCTGGTCCCGGTGCCCGAGGGGCTCGACCCGGATGAGGCGGTCTGCCTGGTCCTCAACTACGTGACGGCGTGGCAGCTCCTCTACCGGGTGGCCAGGGTGCGGAGCGGCGAGCGTGTGCTCGTCCATAGTGCTGCGGGGGGCGCGGGAACGGCGCTGCTGGACCTTGCCCGCGCCGGCGGACTGCGGGCCTATGGCACGGCCTCCGCAGGAAAGCACGGCGTGGTGGCAAGCCTGGGAGCGACGCCGATCGACTATCGGGGTGAGGACTTCGTCAAGCGCCTGCGCGAAGAAGGCCGCGGAGGGGTTGATGTGGTGCTCGACGGTGTGGGGGGCGGCACCTCCCTGCGCTCCTACCGCGTATTGAGACGGGGTGGCCGGCTGGTGATCTTCGGCCTTCAAGTCGCGGCGATCAACGGCCGCCGCAGCCTTCGCGGCCTGCTCACCTTCTATGGGGCGACAAGCGCGACTCTGGCGTCGAACCTGCTGCCAGACAAGCGGCGGGTGTTCACCTATCGAATCGCCACGCTGAAGGAGCGCCATCCAGAGTGGTTCCGCGACGATCTCACGCGGCTCCTGGGGATGCTCGCCGCTGGCGAGATCAAGCCCGTGGTGTCAGCCAGGGTGCCACTCGCCGAGGCGCGAAGAGCGCATGAACTGCTCGGCCGCGGGGAAGTCGTGGGCAAGCTCGTGCTTCGCCCCTAGCGATGCCAAGCCGTCTGACGCTTGGTCGGTCGCCGCGCCTGGCGCTCCTACTTCTCATGATTGCGGGAGTCTTCCCGGCGGACACCGTGGCTGCTGAGTTGGACAACCAGCCGCAGCGCCGAGCCGTCGCCCACTGATTACTGCTTCTCTGCGATTGCGAGCGCGTGCTGGTCGCCGCGGGCGGCGCTGCCGGCGCCTCGGATGGCGACGCGCGATTCGCCAGAGTCGTGAGCACCGCGGGCAGCTGAAAGCAGGTCCGCACACCGGCCCACCGCGAGTCCCGGAAATCGCCACGAGCACGACCGGTGACGGGGGCGTGAGCAGGCGAATGCGATGAGCGCGCCCTGCTTTCCGCGCATTCAAGGCATCCGGTCGGGATAGCGCGAGGTACCGTGACGTAAGCAAAGCGGGTCTTGCCGAACGCCGCTGCGCGCGCGACCCTGCTCCGCAGGAAAGGGACGGTCAAGCGAGGCCGCTGCGCTCGATCCGAGCGGCAGCGCAGTGGAGTGTCCGATGGTGCTTGATAAGCGTCGCGTTTCAGCCGCGCTCGATCCAGAACGTTTCGGTCAGCTCCGGCGGATCCATCTCGACGCCGAGCTTCTCAAACGCCGGGCCGAGCTTGCTCTGAAAGAACTCGTCGATGTGCTGCTGGGACTCCCAGACCTCCACGACGCGGACCCTCCCGTTCACCTCCGACGCGGTGTGCACGATGCAGCCGGGCGGTGCTGTCCTGCCAACCTCGTTGTCGACTGCCTCGTAGGCTTCGCGGGACGGCGCCCATGCGATCAGTACCACTGCCATTTCGGTCCTCCTTCAGTTGGTGGGTTACCAGGCGACGGTGATCCGTTCGGGCTCGTGGCCGCCCTGTTCGAGCAGATCGGCGATCGCGATCGCGTAGTCCTCGGCGCTGACCTCGCTGTTGCCGTTGTCGTCGACGAGAAGCTGATCGCCGCCGACCCGGTAGCGACCGGTGCGCTCGCCGGGATGGATGAAGGCCGCCGGGCTGACGAAGGTCCAGTCCAAGTCCTCGACCCCGCGGTAGTAGTCGAGGGCCTCGGATTGGGCGATCGCCTCAGGCTTCCACTCCTCGGGAAAGTCGGGGGTGTCCAGTAGCCGCTTGCCGGGCGCGACCTCCAGGCTGCCGGCTCCGCCGACGACCAGGAGCCTGCGCACACCTGCTTCACGCAGCCCCTCGACCAGCGCCGGTGCGACGTCGGCGAGTGTGTAGCTCACGCCCCGCGCCGAGACCGCACTGACCACCGCGTCGGCGCCGGCGGCAACGCCGGCGACCGACTGCGGATCAGTGACATCTGCGCCGGTGCACGGGTCGCGGCCGTCACGGCGTGGCCGCGCTGCTCGAGCTCGGCCGCTATGCGAGTGCCGATCATGCCCGTGGCTCCGAAGACGACAATCTTCATCTGGGTTGCTCCTGTCGGGTCGAGATCGAATCCTTGGGTTGGGCGGGGGTGAGGCCGTGGCGGCGCATTACCTCACCGATCGCGGTCAGATTCGGCGGGCCGCCGGCACTGGCGGCGAGGACCTCGGCGATCTCGCGGAAATAGGCCGGGCCGAACACGGCCGGGGTCGCGATCGCCAGGAACGTCGCGTCAATGTCGCCGTGGTTCTCAAACCCGTGGATCTGTCCGCGCCGCACGCACACCGCCTCGCCGGGCCCGATGTCGACCGTTTCGCTGTCGATCGTCCAGGTCGTGATGCCCTTGAGCCCGTAGATCGTCTCCTCGAACCCGTCGTGGCTGTGGGGCGCCGGCATCCGCGAGTCGGCTGGGACGTAGCACTCGAACACCGACGCGCTCCCGTTCGAATCCCCGGCCTCGACCAGGAAGCGCACGCCGAGCTCACCGACCGTGATCGTGTCGTTGTCCATGGCCTTGTACACGCTGGCTCCTTTCGGTGGTCCTGTACATGTGGCTGCTTTCGGGCAAAGCCCATTGAGTCAAGCGACTTGACCAGTGTATACTTGGCCCATGAGTCTGTCAAGTGGCTTTACTCAGCCCGATGTTAGGCCGCCGCCGCCGCCGCTGATCGGGGCGCTGTTGCGAGTCCCATGGGAGACGGTGCGCCAGCGAATGCTCGCCGGCCTACACGACCGCGGCTTCACCGACCTCGTCGCAGCGCACGTGGACGTCTGGCGGTACCCCGGCCCCGAGAACCAGCGCCCCTCGGAACTCGCGACCCAGACGCGCATGAGCAAGCAGGCGCTCAACTACCTCCTCGGGCAACTAGAGGAGCTCGGATACCTGACCCGCGAAACCGACAGCAACGACCAACGCTCCAAGCGCGTCCGCCTCACCCCCAGAGGCCATGCTGCAACCAAAGCAATCTACGAAATCGTCCAAGAGGTCGAAGACGAATGGGAACAACAGCTGGGACCGCGAAAGTTCGGTCAGCTACGCCGCCTACTCACGCAGCTCTACACGATCACCACGCCGACCAACGACCCGGCGTAAAGGGAAAGCAATCTGCACAAGCGGCCACTCCCCCAGCGAGCACTCGCCCCCAGGACGCCCCCCGGAGAGACGTAGCCTTCGCTCCTGCTCCCACACAACCCACGACCCAGCCGACGCCCGCGCCGATATGAAAGCAGGGCCCGAACGCAAACTCGACCCAGTCGCGCAAATCGCCAAAAGGAGGGGAGCGCATCGCGCCCGCTCCCGCCCCGCAGGCGGGCGTCGGCGCCTACGCTCCGCTCGCGACCGCCTCGGACGCCGAGGAGTCATCGTGCCTCACCTGCTTCCCGTGACTGCTTTCACGTGGATGGCGGGCATGTTGCTGGCCCTTGCTGTGCCGGACGCTAATGCGTCGTCCCAGGCAGGACGGCATGACCACGCTTTAACTTCTGGACGGTCAGCTCCGACGCGAGGCCGTCGCGCGGTAGCGACGACGCAAGCTTCAGCTCGACGTGCTCACGATCGCGTGATAGGAGGCATAGCGACCGAGCAGGGAGCATCGCGGCGGCTGGGCATGGCCCAAGGGCAAGCGTCCCACCCGCGAGGGGGGTGGTCGAGGATCCGCAGAAGATGCTTTCTGAGCTCGCACGGTTGGGTGCTCGGTTGATTATCCAGCGGGCGGTCGAGGAGGAGTTCGACAGCTGGCTGGGTCGGGGTCGCTATGAGCGCCGGCCCAGGGCGCCGGCGGGCAAGCGCAACGGGTTTCGCGCCCGCACGCTGCAGAGCGCTGAGGGCGAGTTGCGGATCGAGATCCCGCAGGTACGCGAGGCGGCGGCGCCGTTCGTCTCGAAGCTATTCCGCCAGTGGCACTGCAAGCGGTTGCTGCGGACCGACCCGTTGAGGGCGATGATCGTCGGCGCGTTCGTGCGCGGTCTGTCGATGCGCGACGTTGAGTCGTTGTGCGAGGAGGTTGGGCTCGGGAAGACCTCGAAGTCGACTGTCGCGAGGATCTGCACCGAGCTGCATGAGCGGTTCGAGGCGTTCAAGCGCCGCGACCTCTACGAGGTCAGGCTCGTCGTGCTGTTCCTCGACGCGATCTACCTGCCGGTCCGCCCCAGCGGTCCGAAGGAGGGGGTGATCTGCGCGTGGGGAATCACCGAGAATGGCGAGCGAGCCCTAGTTTCGGTGCGCCTGGGGATGCGAGAGTCCAAAGAGGACTGGATGGAGCTCGGCCGCGACCTCATCAGTCGTGGGCTGCCCGCACCGAGGCTCGTGGTCGCCGACGGCGCCCCAGGACTGATCGCGGCAGTCGAGGAGATCTGGCCGCGCGCGGATCGCCAGCACTGCGCCGTTCACCGTCTTCGCAACCTCCAGGCGAAGCTCCCCAAGTTAGAGCACGATCGTGGTTCGCTTCAACTACTGGAGCGCGCTGAACGAGGCTACAAGCGTCAAGGACGGCAAGCTCCGCCTCCAGGTCGTGATCAACGACCTCGAGCACGCCGGCTACGAGTCGGCCGCTCGTTGTCTGGCCGAGGACGTCGACGCCCTCGTCGTGCACCTGCGCTACCCGCTCAGACACCGCGAGCGGTGGCGGTCAACGAATCTCCTCGAGCGATCGCTCGGGGAGGCCGGCGCACGAAGGTGATGGGCAGGTTCCCAGGCGAGACCAGCTGCCTATCACTCGTCTGGGCCGTGCTCGACCTGTTCTTCAGCCACGCCAGCAACGGCGCAACATTCACGGACCTGGACCGCCAACACCTCTACCGAATCAAGTACCCGCCAACCGAACCAGAAACCATCGACGAGGAGACCACCGCCGCATAAACTCACACCCGGGAACCTAACCCCCGGCGAATTTACAGCGCCAAAGGGACGCGACCCATCGGCCGACAACACGCGTGCTTCTCGTCCCTAGCTGGCACGCGGCGGGACCAGGAGCTGAGCGCTCGCATTCGGGCGAAACCGGCGGTGCGGGATGCGTACCTACGGCGTCGTCCATGTCCGAAGAGGTTGTTGATGTCCTCAGCGGCCACCCTCAATGCCCAGTACGGCCCCGGGGGTGGTAGGTGATCGAGACAGGGCGCTACGCGCCCGCGGAGGAGAGATGAGGACCGAGGGATGAGACTTCAATCAGGTGCGCAAAAGCACGAAAGTCGTTAGTATGCCGCTACCTATCTGGGCCCGGTCCGAGACCGGAGGCGACGGAAGGGTGGTCGTGAGACGCATAAGACTGATGGGGCTGTGTCTCGTAGCTGTGTTCATGACGAGCATGGCGATTGAGGCGTCGGCGTCGGCCGCGCCCGAAATCTTGGCCTGGGGGCAGGGCTTTAACGGCGATCTGGGCAACGGGACGACCACGAACAGCGACGTGCCGGTGGCTGTGAGCCTGAGCCTACCGAGTGGGGTCACGGTCACGCAGGTCGACTCAGCCAGTGCCGGTGGCTTTGCTGTGCTGAGCAGCGGCGAAGTCAGGGCCTGGGGCAGCAACTCCACTGCAGAGCTGGGCGACGGCGATCTAGCCAACGCCGACCTGCCGGTGGCGGTCTGCGCAGTCGGAGCGGCCTCGTGTTCCCCCGGCGTGGACGCGCTGACGGGAGTTGTGGAAGTCTCGAGTGAGGACGACCACAGCCTCGCCCGCCTGAGCAACGGCGAAGTCAGGGCCTGGGGCTACGACCAGGGTGGCCAGACGGGCAACGACACCGAAACCGCCAGTGGCGTGTATGTCAAGACTCCGGTTGTGGTCTGCGAAGTCGCAGCGACTTCGTGTTCTCCCGGCGTGCACGCGCTAACCGGGGTTACGGCGATCTCAGCCGGCTATCTGGAAAACCTTGCCTTGCTAGGCAACGGCGAAGTCAGGGCCTGGGGCGTGAACGGCGATGGCGAGCTGGGCGACGGTACCGACGCCGGCCCGGAAACCTGTCCGTCCGAAGGCTCACCCTGTAGCAAGACCCCTGTGACCGTCTGCGAAGTCGCAGCGACTTCGTGTTCCCCCGGCGTGCACGCGCTAACCGGGGTTACGGCGATCTCAGCCGGCTTCCGCCGCCACCTTGCCTTGCTGGGCAACGGCGAAGTCAGGGCCTGGGGCTACAACCACCAAGGACAGCTCGGCAACGCCAGCACCGCCAACGCCGACGTACCGGTGGCGGTCTGCGCAGTCGGAGCGGCCTCGTGTTCCCCCGGCGTGGACGCGCTGACCGGAGTTGTGGAAGTCTCCGGCAACAGTGGCGGCTACGGTGACCACAGCCTCGCCCGCCTGAGCAACGGCGAAGTCAGGGCCTGGGGCGGCAACGAAGAAGGCCAGCTGGGCAACGGCACCACCAGCGGCTTCAGTGCAAACGATGTGCCCGTGGTGGTCTGCGAAGTCGCAGCGACCTCCTGTTCCCCCGGTGTGCACGCGCTAACCGGGGTTAAGGCGATCTCAGCCGGCTGGCAATACAGCTTGGCCCTCCTCGGCAACGGCGAAGTCAGGGCCTGGGGCTACAACTACGAAGGACAGCTCGGCAACGCCAGCACGACCGGCCCGGAAATCTGCTACAACGTCGACCCCTGTAGCAAGACCCCGGTGGCGGTCTGCGAAGTCGCAGCGACTTCGTGTTCGCCCGGTGTGCACGCGCTAACCGGGATCACGGCCGTTTCGGCCGGTTGGTGGCAAACCTTCGCAACCCGGGGCATCGGGGAATGGTACAGCAACGGCGTGCCGATCCCCGCAGGCGAAAAAGTGACCGTCGCGACGAAAGGAGAATTGACTTTCGACCATGACCCCGAAGAAATCGTCACGTGCAAGCTGACGGATAAGGACATCGTGACGGGCGGGACCCTCTTGGACGAACTGACCGAATTCAATCTGTCCACGTGCAAGAGTGTTGGGTTGTACCCTCTGTGCAACGGCGAAACCTTGGAAGTGAATCCGAGCCACCTGCCTTGGCATACGCTGGGGCTCGAGAATCCCGAAGCGGTGATGATCGAGAACATGGAACTCAAGGTCGAATGTAACGATCAAGGCACAAAAACGCTCTTGGAAGTGCTCACGGGTTCGCTGACGCCGCTGTATGGGCCTCCTACGGGCGCGAATCGTTGGCTGTTCACGACGGGGACAGGAGAACTCGCGAGCAACGGGCGCGACTGGATGGTTACAGGGTTCGATGCGCTAGAAGGCCCCCCAGGAGATGAAAAAGTAAGACCGGGACCCACGGGCCCACCGGTGCAGTGGTATAGCAACGGCAAGGCGATCGCGAGCAATGTCCGTGAGCCTGTGGCGACGAGCGGCGAACTGACGATGAGCTGGGAAAGCGAAGGCAAGCCGGTTTCGGTGAAGTGCACGCTGACAGATGAAGAGACCGTCGTGGGAGGGCCTGCGGGCTTGGATGAAATGACGGCGTTCGCCCTGTCACCGTGCGCATTCGTGGGGGTGGAGCCCCGGGAGTGCGAGCCGACAGGAGGGTTCGGACCAGCGGTGGAAATTCACGCGGTCAACCTACCTTGGCGGTCGCATGCGCTCGAAGCGCCACAGAGCGACGCAATCCAGAACATGGAACTGGCGGTGTCCTGCAACACGAATACGCAATCGGTTCTTTTGGGGTTCTTCTCGGGGTCGCTGACGCCGCAGTTCACGCCGTCGCTTGGGCAAAGCGCCTTGGCGTTCAGCAGAGAGCTCTGGGGAACTGGAACTCGAAGGGTCATCGGGGAACACGGCCACGCTGGTCGGCGAAGACAAGTGGCTCGGTCCCAAAGGAGACGAAGAAGTCAGACCCGGCGGCGTGCCGAAATGGTACAGCAACGGGGGTATCGCGGAAGAAGGGGCAAACGAGGCCGTGATCGTCACCGGCCGGCGCACGTTGTCGCTCCCACAGCAGGGTGGGGTCGTGAGCTGTGAGACGGTGGAAGATGTGACGGAGAGGAACGTGGAAGGGGCCGGGAGTGGGGAAACCACGGGGCTGGAATTCTCGGAATGCGTCGGGGAACCGTCGCCATGCGGGGAAGCTGCGGTTGAAGTGCTGCCGCACGGGCTGCCGTGGAGCTCGACGCTCAATAGCAAGCTCGTGGATGTGATTAAAGGCGTCGAACTTGAAGTGAGGTGCGGGGGTACGGCGTTTGACAGCTACAGCGGAACGTTGCAGCCCGCGGTGGGGCGCAGCACGCTGGAATTCACGCCGGGCACCGGGGAACTGCTGGATTCCTCGGGAAGGAGAGCGATCGTGACGGGCAGCGACGCGATGGCGGGGCCAGTGGGCGATGAACAGGTGAGCGCGATGGCGCACGCCGGCGGCTGGATCACAGGGAAAGTGACGAGTGCCGCGGGAGGAGCGCCGGTCGGAGGGGTGCTGGTGACCGTGTATGAAGCCGGTGAAGCGCTCGCAACCGCGACGACCGGGGTGAACGGGGAATACACAGTCTCCGGGGTTGCGGAAGGCTCCTATCAGGTCGGCTTCAGCGCGGGAATCAGCGGCGGCAACTACGCGGCGCAGTACTACAGCGCCAAGAGCAACCGTGCGGAAGCCCAAGCGGTGACGGTAGAAACGCTGCACACGACATCAGGGATCAACGCTGCGATGCAGACGGGCGCTCAGATCTCGGGGACGGTGACGAGCGCCGCGAGCAAAGAACCGCTCGAAGGCGCGAGGGTCATCGCGTATAACGCGGGCGGGGAAGAGGCGGGCCTCGCCTCGACGCAGGCCAACGGCGAATACACGATCTCTGGGCTCTCGAGCGGCTCCTACAAGGTCGAGTTCCGCGCAGCGATCAATGACATTGAGGGCTACGTGACGCAGTACTACAACGACAAGAGCTCGCTGGCAGAGGCCGAAGCGGTGTCCGTGGAAGCCGGTCAGAGCAAACCGGGGATCAATGCCGCGCTGAGCGCGCCGCCCGCGCCGACGGTGACCAGCGTGAAACCAGACGCCGGCCCGCAGGGCGGCGGCACGAGCGTGACGATCAGCGGCAGTGGCTTCGCGTCGACAACAGCGGTGCGGTTCGGCTCGACCGCTGCGACGAGCTTGACGGTGGACTCGGCGACAGAAATCACCGCGACCTCCCCGGCCGGTACGGGCACGGTGGATGTGACCGTGGAAAGCGCGTCGGGCACGAGCGAAATCAGCGCCGCCGACCACTTCCGCTACGTCCCTCCGCCGGAATACGGGAGATGCGTCAAGGTCCCACCCGAAAAAGTAGGGAAAAAAACGGTTTATCACGGCGGGTTTACTGCCAGTACCTGCCTGGTAGCGAGTGGAACACACACAGGCAAATATGAATGGGAACCGGCAGTCGTGAAAACCGCCTTCAAAACCAAACTCGCGTCGGGTTCCGTCACGCTCGACTCGGCGGACAAAACCTCAAAGGTGAGCTGTACAGGCGAGACGAGCGCGGGTGAATATACCGGGCACAAAACGGTCGGTGGTGTGGTCCTCGCGCTCACAGGATGCAAACGCGACACCGAAAAATGCTCAAGCATGGGAGCCGCACCGGAAGAGATCGTCACGAACACGCTCCAAGGCGAACTGGGCGTCGTAGAACTCGGGGCGACCACCGCCAGCAACAAGATCGGCATTGATCTGTACCCCGTCGGGAGAACGGGGTCGGTGATGGAATTCAGCTGCGGCATCACGACCGTATCGGTGCAGGGCTCGGTGATAGCGCCAGTCTCAGCCGACAAAATGTCGCTGACGCAAGCCCTGAGAGCTAAAGCATCGAAAGGCAAACAGGCACCGGAAAGCTTCGTGGAAGGACCGAAGGACATCCTGGAAGAGTCCTTCAACGGCGCACCCTTCGAAGAGACTGGGCTGACCATTGCGATAACCCAGACCAACGAAGAAGAGGTGGAGGTCAACTCGGTCGTCTAGCAGCGGCTGGTAAGGCACTGGAGCTGTACACGCTATGGGTCGGACGCCGGTGAGGTGCGCGTGCCGCTTTCGCGAGGATGCAGTCGTCCCGGTGGAGGCATCGCCGGCTTGCGCCTTGGACGAGGAGGAGCACTCTCCCCGGCGGCTCCCGAGACGAGCGCCTTCCCTGGCGATGCAGTACTCTGCCCGACTTTCGCCGAGACGGCTCCCGAAACGCCGGTCCTGTCCATGAGGGCACCCTCAGACGACCTTCTGCGGGCGCTCGTTGGGCAGCGGTTGGGCAGCAGCCCCGCATTTCGATGCTGCGCGGCCCTCGCGTGAACTGCCGCTGCGAGCTAAACCCGCCATTTTCCAGGCGATTCTTGAGTGGAGCCAACCGGGATCGAACCGGTGACCTCCTGCTTGCAAAACGGCACGGCAGATCCGCTGTATCGCCCGAGTTTCCGGCGTTTATGCGGGATTGCGGGCCCTGCGCCGCCGCGCGGACACGGCGGGATCAGGCGCGATTAGGCTGGATTTGGGCAGCGGAACGGGGCTGCTGCCCAAACGACTGCTCCAACGCCCGAGGCTCTCCCAGGCATCTCCGGCGGCGACTAGCACGCCGGCCTGGGCCAGGGGGACTACCGAGCTAAGGGTGACATGAGCGGCTGGCCCAGCCGCTCATGTTTGACGACCTGCGGCCCACGTTCGGTATGGTCGCGTAAGGCGGTCCGACCGCCGCTTGACGGCGTTCGGAGAGCGCTTGCCGGCGCGCTCGTGGGCGCAGGCACGGAATACTCGTATTGATGCCTCGGGCACCCGATCTCGCTGGTCGCGCTCTGGACAACCGCTACGAGCTTCACGAGATGCTCGGTGAGGGTGCTTTCGGGCGGGTGTACCGAGGGCTGGACAGACGGCTCGGGCGAGCGGTCGCCGTGAAGGTGATCAAGCCATGGTGGGCCGAGGACATCGCGTGGGTGGAGCGGTTCCAGCGCGAGGCGCAGTTGCTGGCGCGCGTGAGCGACCCAGGGGTGGTACAGATCTTCGACATCGGCCACGCCGATGAGGGCCCCTACTACGTCGCTGAGCTCGTTGAGGGCGAGAGTCTGGCCGATCGGCTTCGCCGGGGCCCGCTGCCGGTCGAGGAAGCGCGGGCGGTGGCCGAGCAGCTGTGCCGCGCGCTGGCCAGCGCGCACAGGGAGGGGATCATCCACTGCGATGTCAAGCCGGCCAACGTCCTGCTGAGCACCGGCGGGAAGGTCAAGGTGGGCGACTTCGGCGTGGCCCGACTCGCCGAGGGGACCTCGCAGGCGCTGTCGGCGACGGTCGCGGGCACTCCTCGGTACATGTCGCCCGAGCAGGCCCGCGGCCGGCCCACGACCTCGGCCACGGACATCTACAGCGCGGGGATCGTGCTGTACGAGATGCTCGCGGGCGAGCCGCCGTTCGTGCACGGTTCACCTGTGGAGCTTGGCCTGCGTCATCTTCAGGACCCCCCGCCGCCACTCCCGCGGGAGGTTCCGTTGGTGCTGCGGGAGGTGGTGGAGCGGGCGCTCGCCAAGGATCCGGCCGACCGCTATCGCGACGGTGGCGCGATGGCGGACGCGCTGTGCGCGCCACGCTCGACGGCGAGCCCGAAAGTGACAGCGCCGACCACGAGGGACCCCCACCGCCGTTATGGCCGAGCCGCCGACCATCGACCTCGAGGGAGCGCAGACGCTGGACCTGGCCGCTACCCGGACCCGCGTGCTGCCGGACGGGCCCGCGTCACCCTCTACGTCGCGCCCTCCGGCGGGCCATGCCGACGTGCCCGGGCGCCGCCGCCTGATCGCCGTGCTGGCGGCCCTGGTGCTGCTGGCGGGTGGGGCGCTCACGGCGTTCCTGCTCACCGGGGGCGCCGCCCGCACGGCGGTCCCCGAACTGCGGGGCTCCCGCGTGGGGGGGTGGAGGCGCGCGCACGGCGACTGCATGTGCAGCCCGCGTTCTCCACGCGCTACTCTGACGCAGCCGCAGGAATCGCGATCGCACAGGAACCAGCGGCGGGAACGCATGTCGCGCACGGCTCAAACGTCCGCGTGGTTCTCAGCAAGGGACCGCCGCCCGTGGTGGTGCCTAGTGTCGTTGGCAAACCTTCCGCATTCGCGGAGAGACTACTCGCGAGCGCGGGCCTGCATTACGGTGTGACATTCGTGGCGGCGCCGGGATTCAAGCCGAATGTGGTGATGGAACAGTCGCCCGGTTCGGCCGCCACCGTGTCGCGCGGCGCGGCGGTGGCGCTCAGCGTTTCGGAGGCCCCGCGCTGGCGGGCCCTGGCGACTTTCTCGGGCGTGGACGACGGCCAGTCGGTCCCCTTCCGCATCCTGGGCAACCAGTGGAGGGTGACCTACAGCATGGCCTACCAGGGGACATGCCTGCTGCTGGTGGTGTGCTTAGGACCGAGCGCTGATGTACACGATCTCCGCACCGGGTCGGCTTTCGGCGACTTCGAACTGGAAGAAGGCGAATCCCAGACGCACACCTTTAGCAGCGGCGCCGGCCTCTACCGTCTGGTGGTCTCCGGCGGCCAAGACTCAGCACGGTGGTCGATGACGGTGGAGGACTACTACTGAGCTGCGTTCCTCGTTCCTTCTTTTCGCGTTCGAGCGCTTTAGGTTCCTCTTCTTCTTCGAGTTCCCGCTGCACCCTCGTGGTGACTTCCGATTCGGAGGCGTCCAGCTTCAGGTGCTTCTCGGCGCGTTCCATCGCCGGTTGCAGTTCCCCGCTGGGCACTTCGTAGAACTTGTGGTAGTGGTGCGGGTTGGCCCACACCGGCTTGATCGGGCAACGCGACATCCGTTGGAGCACGGTTATGCGGCTCCTCGATGCCCTCGGCGCTGACCTCCACAAGCTCGCCGACGAGATAGCCGAGGTCGAAAAGCAGGACCGCTCGACGAAGCGGTGACGCGAAGGGAGGCCGCTGGCTGCGTTCTCGGGCGCGCTCGGGATCTCATCCCGGTAGTCATCGCTCGCACAGCGCGCTCAGCACGACGAGCATCTACCTGCATGCTCGGCCCGCAACTGAGCAGGCGGCGGTATTTACCGCTGCGTTCAGCCCGGCGCCCGCAGGGGGAGCTCACCGCTGCCTAGCAAACCGACGAGATGGAGACGCTGGTGTGGAGACGCTGGGAATCGAACCCACGCAATGTTCCCACCGTCTTCCTGCAGGGGCGGTGCCCCGACGGGGCGCAGTCCTGTCGGGCGCACGGCCAAACCGCGCTCCAGCCAGGGCCAGAGGTCGCTGCCCTCACGCGGTAGCCGCCTGACGCGGTTGCCCTTGCCCCACCCCGACGATCAAGTCACGAGCCTGGGCCCAGCCGGTGGCAAGGTCGAATCGGACGGACGTGCCTGCAGCCGCGCCGCGTGCCTCCCGCAGCGACGCCATCCCCCACACTGAGACGCGACCGCCCGTCCAATACCCCTAGGCGACACGGCGGGCAACGGCGAAAAGCCGCATGGCCGGCTGCGGACTGGCCTCCTACTACGCCGCCGACGCGGCGAGCGCCGCGGTGCCGACGCACTCACGCCGCTCAACACTGGAGGCGCGAATGGCCCCAATCCATCAAGCCGAACAAAGCTCTATTGTGGTATATGCTGCCCCGAACACCTAACCTGACAACGATGTCCAAACCTACGCTAGGGTCCCATGGATAGCCAGAACCCGCCGTCGTCTGCGCTGCCGCAACTCATGACGTCCATGGCCGAGCGTATCGCCGAGGCGGTGTCGAGCCTTCAGCCCCGCACTCCAGACGCAGTACCAGAGCAGAACCAGATGCTCGCAGGTCTAGACCGCCCCGCCGTCATCAGTATACTTGGTGACCCCGGGAGCGGTAAGAGTACAGTACTCGATTATGCACGCGAGGTGCTGGTCAGAGACGGACACAGACTTGTGCTCCCAACGCTTACTCCAGAGCGCTTTGCCATTGGCGATACGCTTTTCGGCTGGACGCTCGCCGCACTACAAGACGAGCCTAGATTGAACACGCCTGCCGCGGCAGAGTTTCCCGTGGAGACACGCGGCAAATCGCGTTCGCTGCGAGAAAGCCTTGATCTTCTCCGGCGTCAAGAGGCACTGGCAGCAAGCGGAGCCAAGGCTCGTCCCGCCAGCGAGGCATTGACGCCCGACACTCTCGCCGTCCACCTTGCCGCGGTGACATCGTCCGGAATCCGACTTGCACGCGGTTGGTGGGACCTTGTCAACAGCCTAGTGAGTTCCTCCTTTGCCGAGGCGGTCGGCGGCACCGTGCGACAAGTTGTCATTATGCTCGACGATGCCGATCGAAGTCCGAGTGTGGCTCCTAGCCTACTCGCAGACCTTCGCTGGCTCACCGTTCACCCCGCTGTCGCAGTCGTCCTGTGCGGAAGCGAAACCGTCTTGCTTGAACTCGTCAGCGAGACTAGCGAGTTGCACATGCTTCCTGCGTCCCTCAGGCAGCGTTACGCGACCGATACACTCGTCAAGGCAATCCCACGCCACCTCCGCCACAAGCTTCGCGAACTCGACTCACGTGAGCGACTACCCTACCGTTCGCTCGACTCTGGCGAAGCAATCCGGGATGTTCTGGCAGCAATCGCGATGCCATCGCCTGCGCCGGTCGGCGTCGCGACGCTCCTGGACTATTTCGAGCTAAGCGTGTTCGGAAACACAACGCTGTCACACTACGCTAAGCTGCTTCCCGGCAATGCTCGCCGCCTAGACCAGGTCAACCGCGGCCTACGCGCTGTGGTCACACGGGGCGGCGATACGATCGCAGGTGAAGCGGCCATCATTCTCGCGGAGTCAGCGTTCTCGGTAGCGCGAGCGCAAAACGAGGCAACGCCTGAAGGGGTAGTGCTGTTTACGCAAGAAGGCGCTGAGCCCGGCATAACTCTCGATGTCACCGCGCTCCGAGCCAGTCAGCTGAACGGTACCGGCGTCCGTCTGCTGAGTAATGACACGAAGGCGGTGGGCGTCCGCCGCCATCGCGCCTTTACGGTCCACGTAGTGACAGAGGATGACGGACGAATCGAATTGCCCGAGGCGTTTGCGTACGGACTCGAGTTTATCAAAGAGGTGTCCGACTCCGGATCTTTGCCGACACCGGCTGTTGATTTCTTTGGCCAGTCGGGTGCTCTACCCAAACCTGGGGGGCATAACTGGCTAGCGACTTTGGACGTTGCACTGGATGGCGAACCTACTGACAATGGATTCCTGCTACTGCCCGACTGGGACGATCTCACCGATTACTCACTTTACGTTAATGCCTGGAACGCGATTGTTGACGAGCTCGCGTCAGATTCGACAGTCTATGACGACCCGATTTCAATCACTTGGCTCACCTTCACGCATATCGGATTGGTGATCGCGATTCAAACGACGCGGCGTGTCCCCGCTTCGCTCTTCCCCGAAGGTGTTCCGCCATGGGCTACGTGGTCGGTAGACGACGCCGAAGCGGAACTGCGTGATTCGCTGCGACGCACGTACAGCCGTGAGTTGAAAACCATTCGCGACGGCGACTTCAACACCTGGCTATATGCTTATCTGCCCTGGTCTGCCGACCCAGCATTCGGGTCCACCGAGCTAGGCGACCGCATTATGCGCCTGCGAGCAGATGCGATCGACGATTCACAGCTTCCAGCCGCAAACGCCTTGTGCGCGCGCAGTCTGTACGACCGGCTCCAGAGACATCTCGGAGAGAAGTGGATCGAGGGAACGATTGAGTTGCTCAGTGATCTCGATAGCAATACTGGACGCGAGATCCGCACGATGCACGATATTACGCATAAAGACCGCAACCGGACTGTGCAAGGGTTGCTAGATGCCCTTCAGCAGCGGGGTGTACCTGAGGATCTCCTCGGCCGCCTAGCGCTCCAAGGACTCACCCCGAAGACAGCTGCGGGCCTCCAGGAACTAGGTTTGCCACGTCAGGTGATCGCACAACTCGCCGAGCAGTTTCCGCCAGTCGTGGCGGCAGAGGACGAGAGCCTGTTCCCGACTGACAGGCGTTGAGCTTTGCTGGACCCACTTGACTGGCTCGACGTCGCAACATTTTGCCTGACTCGCATAGATCAGCAGACTCCTGTTGCGCCCGGGTCCACCGAATTCGAGCTATGGACGAACCATAACCACCCATCTTGGCGTGTCCCGATCAGGTCTGGGCGCCACGTGTTGGAAGAGGCAGCCGCGATCGTTGGTGACGACACCTGGGCGCTTACGGCACTCCGCCACGCTAGCGCCAGCCTAGTGACACTCGAGTCTGCTGGGTGGCAGCTCTCTGAAGACTGGACCGCAGCAACGCTCATGCGGTGGCGCCTACCTCTCGGGACGATTCAGGCTGCCGCCATGGCACAGAGATGCCTCGGCCACGTGCCTTCGTCGCATCCAGTCATCGCTATTGAGGAGCGCCTCTCTCGATCACTGATCCGTAGCGGCGTTACCGACCTGCACGTTCACGTCGGCGCGACTGTTCCATTCGATGTTGTATTCGGACTGGTTATCGATCGCGCAGCCCGTGAGCTTATTACCCTAGAAGGCTCGTCGTCGTTTCTTGATTCCTCGGGTGCCTCTGTTTCGCCATCCCATGCGATAGCGACTGCCACATTCGTAGCGCTCGCTCTTAATGTCTACAAGCGGCGCGACACGATGGACTTTGTCGCGGCTTGCGCTAGTATTTTTACTCCAAGTTTCGCAGCGGCGGTTGTTGCTGGACAGACTTGGGCATTCTTGGCAGAAGCGGACCCAATCGCCATAGTGGACGCTCCCCGTTACAATGCACCCCGGCGTCTTTGGGTGGGCGAGGACGACCCAGAGCAACTAGTAGACACCGAATCCGATGACCTGTTCGGATCGCTAGTACGCCTCAAGGCGGAGTGGCTAGCGATGGCCAGGATCGATCCGCTTTGCGCCCCTGCGGTGGAGGAGTTGCTGCGCTGCGAGACAGTGCTATACCAGGCACTTACTCAGGGGCCGCATGGCGGATTGCTTGAATTCCTGTTGCGGTCGAGTCGCCTCAAGGTGCTTCGTGAGTTCGCTGCGCCGAAGCGTGTCGTCGTCGATCATGGTCTGCGACACCTCGCGAGAGGAGTCAAGCTTCTTCATGCGGAACTCCGGACGGCGGAGGACGGCCCTGGCGGTCACGATACCGTCTCGCGCGCTATGGCGGAAAGTCTAGACCAACAATTCCAGGGGTACGCTGATTACATTCGTCATTCCGCAGGTGAGAACTCGCCCTGCGTGTCCTGGCCCATTTGCTTGATAAAGCCTCCCTCAGACCTCGCTAGATGTCTCCCGCATAATCTCGACGGCAGGCGCCTAGACTCAAGTGTGACTGGAACTGATGGACCAGTCCGGTTTTGCTTCACGAGACTTTGGACGGTCGTTGGAGTGGCGACACAGCAGCTGCTAGCCGACCCATACGGACGCAAACTGTGCCCAGGGTTCGACGTGGCTGGATATGAGCCGAGCCTTCCGAGCTGGTGCTTTGCTCTCATGTTTCGCGAGTCACTGCGACTGCTTAGCATGAGACACAGCCAACTCGGCGAAGCCCCGGTCTCCTTCCGCGTTCACGCAGGTGAGTGCTATCGATCTCCACTGGAAGGTTTGAGGCGGGTGGACGAGGCAGTCAGTTACGTGACTCCCGATGGCTCGAGACCACGCATTGGTCACGCCTTGGTGCTTTCCGCGCCAAACTGGGATGTTGCGCAGCTGAGTGCGCAGCCGTGGGATGAGGCATTGGACGATCTTGTTTGGGGGTGGCGGTGGCTCGAGAGTGGTGTTACGCGAGAGGAGCACGCACTCGCCGACGCTTTTGCTGCGGCGATTTGTGAGTTCGGAGCACAGCGGTATTCAGATGTGCACTCGACAACGCGAATGCCGGAGGACTATTGGCGCGCCTATATCGCGCGATTCAGCCCCGAGCACGCGCGGACGCTTGGCCTCGTGAGAGACTCGCTATGTGAAGGTGAGGATGACGCGTGGCCGCAACTCGCGACGTCGGTTACCGTCGATTGGCCCCAACGGCCGAGAGAGAACCTCATATCGCTTTATCTGACGGATGCCGAGCTGGATTGTGCGGTTGGAACACCGATCGTCGACCAATCCAAGCTGCGCAGAGCCTACGAACTCATTCAGCCTCGTATCGTCTCACGGATGCGCGACCGAGCGGCGGTAATCGAGGCGTGTCCAACTTCTAACCTGGTCATCGCTGGTGTGCAGGGTTACGCGCAGCATCCGCTGCTAGCGCTGCTACAACAGCAAGTAGCGGTGACGCTAAACACTGACGACCCGGGGCTCTTCGGAACTACCATTCGCGACGAGTACGCACTCATGGCGCCGGCGCTCACGAGGGATTTCCCCGACGCGAACGCCAGGTTTCAGAAGCTCGACGAGATTCGGACACAAGGGCAGGAGCTCGTGGACTCGGATCACGACGCGACGACCGCCCTCGAAGCGACTGAAGGTACGCGAGCAAGATGGCGAGCAGCTGGCCTGCTCCCTCCCGATCCGGGCGTGGCGACTGACGCGTGAGAGAGCAGACGGTGGGGCATGCCCGGAGGGCCGGGCGATCCTTTTCCGGTCCACTCGCGACTGTCCTACGGTCCTTTTGCGGTCATCGCGGCCGTTGAAAGGAAGCAATCGAGGCGCCCGGATTTGAACCGGGCGCTCCTCTCGCGCGGCTGCGCCAATGCCCGATAAGCGCTCTTATGCGTAGGCCGATATACCTCGGAGCCGCGCTATGCTCCGCTGACACGCCCGCCTGTGTAGAACTGGGCCGGCTCAATAGGGGAGCCAGAACGGTACGGGCGAGCGCCTGCCCTGACGGCGGGAGGTCGCCGGGATCGCGACCCCTGGGTGCGGTCGCCCGCGATTGCTCGGCCTCCGCGGGCTTCGCGAGGGCGTCGCGCTGGCGTAGGCCTCAATCCGTGCGGAACGCCCGCGAGATCTGGCAGGATGGCGGTGTGGCAACCGCGACAGCTAGGCATGACTCGCGATCGGTCGCCGAGCTGACTAGGGTCCTTTTTGGCGAGGTGCTCAGCATCGATCAGGTGCTTGCACGTCTCGAGCTCGTCGAACTTCCAGCGGCCAGCAGTCCACAGGCGACGGCGGGGCTGTGGGTCGGCTCAATCGGCTACGAGATGCATAGGGACCATCTCGCGTTTGCTCGCCGCGTGAAGGCCGCGGGAGTCGAACGGCTGATCGACGTACGCGAGCTTCCTATCTCCCGTCGTCGCGGCTACGCGAAGACCGCTCTTGCTGCGGCAATGGCGGACGTAGGGGTCGAGTACGTTCACATCCGGGGCCTCGGAAACCCGAAGCCTTACCGTGACCTCTACAAGAGCGGACGGATCGAAGAAGGCCAACGCCGTTACGAGGAACACCTACTGCGCGAGCAGCGAGGAGCATTGGAAGACCTCGGCGCTCTACTTCGCGAGAAGCGCTCTGCCCTTATGTGCGTCGAGCATGACCCGGCAACTTGCCACCGCACCGTGATCATCGACGCTCTGCGCCGCGAGCTCGGTCTCATGCTAGACGTTGCCGAGATCGGCTAACGCCAGCTGCTCCGGGCGCCGCGGCGGCCACCACACGCCGAGGACCAGGAAGGACCTCGGGTGTTGATGCATGTTGCCCACGAAGAAGGCCGTGTCGCGATCGGCGCCACAGAGCTTGCCGAGCCAGCGCGCCTTCATCCGGTCGCGCCAATCATCGAAATGACGTACGCGCCGATAGAACTGCGCGATCTCCCAGTCGATGATCGACTGAGTGTGCGTGCGGCATCCCGCCTCGTCGCACTCATAGTGGTACTTGAAAGTCCACGGAGCCTGCTCGAGCTCGCGCAGCTGGCTGGTGCGCTCGTCTGAGCCGAGGCCGTCCAGCAGGCTGGTCTGCGCAACCCAAGCTCTTGCGATCTGCCGTTTGCCCTGGTCGACGCTCGCCTTCTCGAACTCCAAATCGATGACTCGCCGCGGCCGAAAGACACCGAGCGAGGTCCGATCGCGCCGCTGGCGGCGCATGACCTCGCACATTGAGGAGACCATCAACGGTTCGATGAACCGGCGCCGCTGCGCCCATTGATTTCTCGAGGAGATGGGATCTCCGCGCAACTCGATCGATTCGAGGTCCGGGCGTCGCGTCTCAGGCCGGAGATCGCCACGGTGAGTCGTGGCCCGTAGACGCACAGGCTGATACTTGCGGAACTGTTTGGCGTCCTCGAGCGCGCGGAACGGAACCGGATAGAGCCTTATCCAGCGGGGCCCATCCGCGGTCATCTCGACGCCGGCTACGCAGGACACCTCCCCATATGTGCGACTGAGGGCCGGGTAGGCCTTGACGAGCGGGATGAAGTCGATCGTTTCCATGGCACGTGTGCCCCGGAGCCTAATCGTTCAGACTTAGGGCGAAGCCACCGTGACCCTTCGCGATCAGGGCGTTCGAGCCCCCGGCGATTGGTCGCCGGCTGAGGGTGCGCATTAGTACGCATTTGCAGTCCCGGTCCGACTACACGCGTGGCTCGGCGAGATTCTGAAGCGGCGCCCCATCGCGTGTCCTCCGCCGTGCCTCAAGCGCTGAGAGCAGGTCGCTACGCCTCATGTGGCGAGCGACCCGAGGGGCGTTTCGAACTGCGGTTGAGCGACTCAGGTCGGGCGCGCGCTGAGTCGCCGCAGCTGTCGTAGTCCGCGTCGGTCCTCCAGCCGCCATTCCCCAGCGACCCGCCAGCGTGATTGAAGGGGACGCCGTTGACCAGTGCACTCAGGCGCTCAGGCTCGCCGTCGCGGCGGTCCATCTGCCGGGCGTAGATCGCGAGCGTGAGGTTTGGCGTTGTGTGCCCCATCTGCGCCATCACATACGGTGGGGTCTCGCCGAGCGCGAACAGCAGCGAGGCGAACGTGCGGCGCAGCGAGTGCGGCGTCAGGCCCTGCGGTAGCGGCTCGATCTCCTGCTTGGCGAGTTGCTCGTTCGCTCGCTCGACGGCCTTTGCGAGCACTCGTCTACGGATGTTGGTCGCGCCTTGCCGGTGGCCTGTGCTGGTGGCGAATACAAGCGCGTCGCTCTGCGGGTCCAGGCGGGCGCGGTAGTCGGCGAGCTCGTCTCGCAGCACGGGAAGCAGGTTGACGGTGCGTATCCCGGCGTCGGTCTTGGCTGCTCTGACCGTGATCGTGGCGCGTGCGAGATCGACATCGCGCCAGCGCAGCGCCTGTGCCTCTCCGATTCGAAGCCCGGCGAAGATGAGCGTGGCGAGCACGGCGCGCCGCTGACCGCGAGCGACCCGTGCCTGCTCGTCGAGCTCGCCGGCCGCTTCCAGCAGCGCCGCGATGTGGTCGGCCCGGTCCAGCCACGAGCGCCTGGGCGGGGTGACGGGAAGTCGGCGGCGCCGTCCTCGAGCCGGGTTGCGGTCGATGAGCTCGTGCTCGACGGCGGCCTCCAGGATGGATGCGAGCGCCGTGATCGTTTTGTTGATCGTGCTCGGGCTGAGCTTGCCCTCCCGTGCCTTCCCGAGGCGGTAATCGTCGACGTCCTTGACCGTGATCTGGTCCAGTCGCTTTGAGGCAAAAGCAGGGAGAAGATGATTTGTAAGGCGCCATTCGAGGTCCTTGCGGCTCTTCTCCGCGAGCCCGCTGCCCTGCCGTCCACCCTCGAGCGTTTGGCGCTCGAACCACTCGCTTGAGAACTCATGGAAGGTGGGCATCTCGCGCGGAGACTCGACCACCTGGGGTGCCGGTGGCCGCCACATTCCTCGCCTGACGTCCGCAAGGATGTTCTGGAGCTCCGTCTCCGCCTTCACCGGGTCCCAGCCTTCCGCCTCGCTGCCCAGGCGCACGTACTCTCGACGGCCGCCCACTCGGACGCGCAGCGCGAAGGTCGGACTGCGCCTGCGGTCATCGATGAACACCTGCCCCTGTGGCCGCCGTGCGCTCATAAAACGATCCCGCTCGACCCAGATCGCCTGCTGTCCTCGGCGATCATCGCGCTCCCTTGCTGGCAGACGCCGACACGGCGATCCGTCGGGACGCGGGCAGCGCGTGCCTGGACGCCACGACGCCCAGCAGCGCGAGCTGCCTGGGCACCGGCCTTCCCATGCCCCGAACATAGCTCTGGTCCCCCAGCAGAAGCAAGTCTCGGCACGCTCATCGCTTGCCGCCCTCGGAGGGGCCCGAGCCAGAGTCGCCACGGATGGGCAGCAGCGGGGCCTTGCTGCCCACGCGGCGGGGCCGCCGATCCGCGGAACGGCCCGCAGGGGCGGGCTGTTTGGCCTGTGGTGACCTCTTGCTCGCCACACAGGAGGTCCAAGCCGCGAGCGCCCGGTCGAGATCGAACCGGAGTCGCCCACGGGGCCCATCACCGATGCGCCGGCCACCGAACTGCTCGGCGTGGGCGTAACACGCAGTCGCGCGAGCAGCCGAAGGCTCGCCGAGCTACGCCAAGCGCGCGACGAGGCGCAGGAGCGACTCGATCAGCTGAGCGGTGCGGGTCTTGAGCTCCGCGTCAACGCCGACACCAATTGGGAGCGGCTGACGACGGATGAGCAGCGCCCTCACGGGCCACCGTTGCACGGGCCACCGTGCGAACTTGCCGCGGCGCGGAGCGCATCGAGATTCACGACGTGGCGGCCCTAGCGCCACAGCCTCCGCCACAGGCCAGCCCGCCCGAGCGCCCGGCCTACGATGATGTTCTTGGCCCTGCGCTCGGGGTAGCCCTCGCGGACCGCGCGCCCGGACGCGCTCAGCCTCGCGGCTCGGTAGAGCATCGACGTCATTGATCTACGCCTTGCCATGCTTGCCTCCCTCCTGCTCGATATAGCGACGGATCGCGCGACACACCAGCAGGGACACGGTCGCCTCGTCATCCCTCGCCGTCAGCGCCTGCCGCGTTGTGCTGTTCATGCCCTACAGCGTGTGCCACACGCTGAGTGCCGGCGGCATTACTCACGCTCGCTTTGCGCTCGATAGCAGGCACGACGTCATCGGCCGACAAGACGCGTGGTTTTCGTCCTGAGGGATAGCGCGACCCCAGACTGAGACGCGCTCGCTCAGCTCCGGAAGCAGCGGTCGGGGATACTCAACCGATGCCTGAGGAGTCCACGACCCCCGACCTGGTGGAGCTTGTGCAGCGCAGCGTCGATGCTGTCAACCAGCGGGAGTTTGACGAGTTCGCGGGCTTCTTTGGCAGCGACTCGGTATGGGACCTGTCCCCGATGGGGCTCGGTGTCTACGAGGGTTCGTCAGCGGTACTCGCCTTCGTGGAAGACTGGAACGGCTCCTACGAGGAGTTCGAGCTTGTGCTTGAGGAGGTGCTTGATCTCGGCCACGAGGTGGTGTTTGCCGTGGTCATTCAGCGCGCCCGCCTGACCAACAGCACCGCCGAGGTTCGGATGCGCTACGCATCGGTCAACTCGCAGGCAGGGGGGCTGTTCGAGCGCATCACGAACTACCTCGACATCGAGGAGGCCCGTGCTGCCGCCGAACGCCTTGCCGAGGAGAGGGGGCGTGGTGGCTGACGAGTCTACCCCCGACCTGGTCGCGCGCTGGCGGCAGATGCACGGGGCTGTCGGGCACGGTGACCTTGACACGGGCATGCGCTTCTACTCCCCGCAGGCGGTTTGGGACGGATCGGCTTTGGGGATCGGCACGTTCGAGGGCGTGGCAGCGATCCGCAGCCACTTCGAAGACTTTATCGCGCCCTATGAGGAGTTTGAGATCAAGTTGGAAGAGTGCCAGGATCTGGGCAACGGAGTGGTTTTTGCTGTGGCTCGCCATGTAGGTCGCATGGCTGGAAGCACTGGTCGTGTTCAAGAATTGCCGATCTTCATCTCTGAGTGGGTCGAAGGCATGGTCGTGCGGATTACCGTCTACATCGACATCGACGAGGCCCATAGTGCCGCCGAACGCCTCGCCCAGGAGAGGAGGTAGGCGGTGTCTGAGGCGAATGTGGAGATCGTCAGGCGGATGATCGACGCCTACAACGCTGGAGATCTCGACGCGATGGTGAGCTTCTACACGCCAAACGTCGTGGCTGTCCCAGACGCGTCGCTGTTTCCCGAGGCGGGAGTCCTGCACGGACGCGAGGAGTGGAGGGGCTTTCTGAAGGAGACCGCGATGGCTTGGGTCACGCCGCAGTACGGAACCAGCGATTTATTCGCGCTCGACGACGGCCGTGTCGTTCATCGTGGCGACTGGGGCGGAGAGGGAGTTGCAAGCGGCATCGAGTTGGCTTCGGGCATCACTGGGATTTACACGATCCGCGATGGGCAGATATCGAAAGTTATGTTCTTCTTCGACCACGCCGACGCCCTCAAAGCCGTGGGCCTGGCGGAGTAGGCGGTGTCGCAGGAGAACGTGGAGGTCGTGCGGCGCATCTATGAAGCGTTCGCAAGGCGCGACCGCGTGACTCCGTTCGAGTTCTACGCCAGCGATATCGAATGGGATGTTACAGGCGTCAATCTGGAGGGTGTTGTGAACCACGGACACGAGGGGGTCCGGTCGTCGTTTCGGGACCTGCTGGCGGAGTTTCGCGAGTTCGAGTTTCAACCGCTCGACTTCACGCCTGTCGGCGATCACGTGCTGGTCACAGTCCAAGAGCGCGGTGTCGGCCGGGGCAGTGGCGTTGTTGTTGATCGGCGCGAATACGCGGTCTGGACGCTGCGCGATGGCATAGTCATCCGTATGCGCGCCTACCTCGACCGCCGCGAGGCTTTCGCAGCCGTGGGACTTGAGGGGTAGGCGATGTCGCGGGAGAACCTGGAGACGCTCCGGTCCTTTCACGAAGGCCTCAACACCACCGGGGAGGCACCGGCCGAGCTTTTTCACCCCGACGTGGAGATTCATATGTTCGAGGGATCGCCAATCTCGGGTCCTTACCGCGGCCTCGATGGGCTCCGTCGGTGGCGCGAGGACTCGTTCGATGTCCTCGAGGACAGGCGCCTCCTGCTGGACGAGGTGTTCACCGGCGACGATACAGACGTGATGGTGGTCACCATGAGATTCGTTGGACGGATGAGGCATACGCGTCTCATCGCGGACTTGGCCTTGACCGTCGTTGTCCGGTTCCGCGACGGGCTGATCGTGCGGTTCGAGGGGTACCGAGAGCGGGCCGAAGCCCTCAAAGCTGTGGGCCTGGAGGAGTAGGCGATGTCGCAGGAGAACGTCGAGATCGCCGGGCGAGCGCTGGCCGCTTACAACTGGCGTGATGTCGATTCGATCGCTTTGTATGTGACTACGGATTTCGAGTGGTTCCCGGCGCTTCCTGGGACGGTCGAGGGCGTCGCCCTCGACGGCTACCGGGGACGCGAAGGCATCGAAACCTACCTCGGCGAGATCGGCGACACCTGGGAGAAGCTCCGCGTACTCGGTGACGAGTTCCGCGACCTCGGCGACCGCGTGCTAGTGCTCGGTCGGGTCAAGGGACGCGGAAGAGGCAGCGGTGTCGAGGTCGAGGCGCCGCTGGCGATAATCTTTGACTTCCGCGACGGAAAGATGTCGCGCTCCAAGGCATATCTCGATCACGACGAGGCGTTGCGAGCGGCGGGCCTTGCCGAGTAGAGGTCAGGCGTCGGTGTCCGGTGTGAGGCCGAGGTCGGCGAACGCACGACACGAGTGCTTCGTCATGGATGCGACCGTGTGAGTAAGGATCGCCGAGACTGCTGAGATGGACGACGAGCACTCGTCGGTGCTTGCACGCGCGAGACGCTCGCATTGCCGTGGCAAAGGAGGCGTCTGCGGCGAGCCGCCAGGGACTCCTGGTCCTCGTCGTGGCTGTCGCGCAAAGGGGTGCCGTCCGGCGGGTTTAAGACGATGCCGGCATGACCCAAAACTTCCTTGCGTGTGATCGCGATCAGGTGTTGTTGATGCCGGTGTCGTTGCGGGAGTGGTTGCCGGAGGAGCATCTCGCGTGGTTCGTGCTGGAGTCGGTTGCGGGGATGGACCTGTCGGCGTTCTACGCCTCCTACCGTGCGGACGGCCACGGTCGCGCGGCTCACGACCCGGCGATGATGGTCGCGCTGTTGATGTACTCCTACTCGTTGGGTCAGCGCTCCTCGCGCGGGATTGAGCGCAGGTGCGTCGAGGACATCGCCTACCGGGTGATAGCGGCTAACTGCATGCCCGATCACGCCACGATCGCACGGTTCGTGGTGCGCCATGAGGCGGCGCTGGCAGGCTTGTTCGGCGAGGTGCTTTCGTTGTGCGCGGATGCGGGGATGGTGAAGGTCGGGGTGATCGCGATCGATGGCACGAAGGTGCACGCGAACGCCTCCCAGCACTCCAACCGCGATTACGAGCAGATCGCGCGTGAAATCCTGGCCGAGGCCGCGGAGACCGATCGGCGCGAGGATGAGCTCTACGGGGATAAGCGTGGTGATGAGCTTCCGCCGCAGCTGGCGACCGGCGAGGGTCGTCGTGCGTGGTTGCGCGACGCCAGGCGCCGGCTGGATGAGAGGCGTGCAGCGGAGCCTAAGCCGGTCCCGCGCTCACGCCCGAAGCGGCTGAAGGAGTCAAAGCGTCGCCTGGAGCAGGAGCTGTGGGTGGAGTGTGAGGCGAATGCCGCCTATGAGGCCTATCGGGCGCGTGGGGTGATGAAGGACGGCCGGCGCTTCGGAGGGGGCTCCAAGCCCTATCAGCCGCCACAGACGCCGGCGGGGAAGGTCAACATCACCGACCCTGACTCAAAGAACGTGAAGACCCCGCGCGGGTACATGCAGGGCTATAACGCGCAGGCCGTCGCCAACGAGCAGCAGATCGTGATCGCCGCCGAGGTGAATGCCGACTCCTCCGACTTCGGGCACTTGGAAGGGATGGTCAGCACCGCCCAGAGAGAGCTTGAGCGGGTGGGTGTCAGCGACACGATCGAGGTTGTGGTCGCGGACGCCGGCTACTGGCACCAAAAGCAGATGGAGGGCGTGATCAACAAGGGGATCCAGGTCTCTGATCCCGCCGGACGCGGGCAAACGTCGAGGCACAAGGCCCGGTTGGGACGGCGGCGCCTACGCCCACATGCGACGAGTGCTCGAGGGCGAGCTCGGCGGCGGGCTCTATCGAAAACGCAAGGCGATGATCGAGCCAGTGTTCGCCAACACGAAGTTCAACCGCCGCATCGACCGCTTCTTGCGCCGAGGAAGATCCGCCGTGCGCTCAGAATGGCGACTGATCACCGCCACCCACAACCTC
This sequence comes from uncultured Solirubrobacteraceae bacterium, assembly GCA_963711985.1. Lineage (GTDB taxonomy): Bacteria > Actinomycetota > Thermoleophilia > Solirubrobacterales > Solirubrobacteraceae > Palsa-744. Next base: position 943,749 of record CAVQGG010000011.1, read on the forward strand.
GTGAAGCTCCACAAGCACCAGATAGCCGCCGCGGGGGCCTGAGAAGGCTCCCGGACTGACGGCAGCCCGGCCGGTCGCCCGCGCGAACACCAATCCGAAGCAGCACCTCACGTACCCCGCTCCATTTGCGCGACAGCCACCGTCCGTTGCAGGAGCCAGCCGCGGACGTGCCGAGACGCTCGCAATGCGGGGGAGAGAGCGCGTGTTAGGCGAGCCAGACCGCTTACGCTTCCGGAGCACCCGATATCGCGGGTTCGCCGAGGAGCCCGGCTTCGACCTGCTGGCGGACAAAGAGCCGCCTGCGACCGATCTTGCGCGATGGAAGGGTGCCCTGGCGTGCGAGGTGTTCGACGGTGCTGTCGGCATGTGCGGGAGCTCGGCGACCTCGCCGACGGTCAACACATCGGCTGCGCTGAGCGGGCTCACCCGCGGCGTCCTCGCCGAACTTCTCCCGGACACACGCGAGCACCGTTGGCCGGCGGGGGACCGGCCGTGCTCCCTTCGGGTGTGGTCATGATGGTGGCCTCCTTACGATCGGCTGAAACGGGGCGTAGAGAGCAGACGGTTAGCTTCAATTGGCGTATCATCAGAGCCGGCCACGCTGCCTCGTCAGGTCGAGCAGTGTGGTCGACGCTGCTGCGCTTGATGGCACCGGCGGTCCTGCTTGCGAGATGAGACGGAGGAGCAGATGAGGAGGGGACGTGACGGTGTTCGTGGTTTCGGTCGGGCGCGCGGGCGCCGCTGTCGGGCGGCACGGCAGACCGGAGTGGGGTCGGCGCTGCTGCTCGCGGCGGTGGTGGGACTGCTTGCGCTGGCGGCCGCCGCGAGCTCGTACGTGACGACGCCATCGACGATCTACACGATCGCCGGCAACGGCGTTCAGTGCCCGACGGGCACCGATGCCTGTGGCGACGGCGGCATCGCGACAGCTGCCCAGGTGTTCGATCCCCTCGGTGTCGCGCTCGACGCCGTGGGTGACTTGTATATCGCGGATGTCGGCGACAACAGGATTCGTGAGGTCACTCCGGAGGGCGTCATCTCGACGATCGCCGGCAACGGCCATCTCTGCGCCGCTTCTCCTGACACGTGCGGCGACGGCGAATCGGCGAACGGTCCGGACGCCGAACTCGCCGGACCAGTCGGTGTGGCGGTCGGCAGCGACGGCGTCTACATAGCCGACGAGGACGGCAACGCTATTCGATTCATCCCGTCGAGCAGCGGCACGCTCTACGGCATGTCGGTGACGGCCGGCGATATCTACACGATCTCGACGACGCCAGCCGGTCGCCCTGGGGCGATCCTCAACGACCCGCTGGCCGTAGCGGTCGACGCCTCGGGCGACGTCTACATCGCAAATACGGATGACGACACGGTGCTCAAGGTCACGCCCGGCGATGTCGTCTCGACCATCGCTGGCGGCGGCGTCGCATGCCCGAGTTCGACCGACCCATGTGGCGATGGCGGAGCGGCGACGAGCGCCAACCTCAACCATCCCGCTGCGCTGGCGCTAGACAGCGCGGGCGACGTGTATCTCGCCGACTCGGGCGACAACCGTATTCGCTTCATCCCGGCGACCGGCGGCACCTTCTACGGGCAGTCCGGTCTGTCGGCCGGAGACATCTACACGATCGCCGGAACGGGGACGGCGTGCTCGGTCTCGCCGTGCGGCGACGGCGGGTCGCCGACGTCCGCGGATCTGAGCGACCCGACCGGAGTCGCGGTGGACAACGCCGGCAACGTCTACATCGCCGACCTCGCGGACTACACGGTTCGCGAGCTCACGCCCGCCAGCGTGATCTCGACGATCGCCGGCGATGGCACGGCCTGTGCGATCGCGGTCGATGGCTGCGGCGACGGGGGGGCGGCGACGAGCGCCGCGCTGGCCCCGTCTGCGCTCGCGGTGGACGGCGCCGGGAACAACATCTTCGTCTGCGACGCCAGTGCCGAGCGCGTGCGCTGGATCACCGTGCCGCAGGGCGGACCGCAGGGAGCAGCCGGACCGCCCGGCGTGAGCGGCTCGCAGGGAGCGGCCGGACCGCCCGGCGTGAGCGGCTCGCAGGGACCGCCCGGCGCTGCGGGACAGATCATCACCGTCACCGGCCCGATCTCGGGTAACGTGATCACGGGTGACCTGGCCTTCGGTCTCGCAAACCTGTTGCCTGCCAACGGACCGTCGATCCAGAACGTCCTGACCTTCGGCGTTTCGATCACGTTCGCCGCGCCGGAGCCCGGCGCGCTGATGATCGAAGCTGGGCCGAGCTTGAGGGGCGTACTGTCGCGCGCGCGGCGCGCGAGGAACACGGACGCCAAGTCGCTCGTCGTCCTGTCGGGCGCGCACACCTTCTTGTCGGCCGGAAGTGCGGTCGTCAAGCTGAAGTTGACCGCGGCGGGCAAGAAACTGCTGCGGCGCGCGAAGCACGTCACGCTCGTCGAGCGCGGCACGTTCACGCCGACCGGAGGGAGGGCGATTACCACGACCCACACGATCACGCTCAAGCGCTGACCGGACGAACCGCGAAGCGGCGGTCCACGAAGGGGGAGCAGACGACCAACGCCTGCTCACGATCACACGCCAAGAAGTTCATAGCCATACCCAAAGTGTCCCGAGCACCCCGGACAAGCCCCGGTTTGTGCGACACCCACGCGTGATAGGAGTCGTCTCGCTCGGCGCTCATCAGGTGCCCCGTTTGGACGAAACCCAGCAGTCAGTACGGCCGGCGACCGCACGCCTGCTCTCGACGGAGGCTGTTTCGCAAACCCGGTCTGTCCGGCGGGTTTAAGAAGCTTCTGGGCATGGCTCAGAACTTCATCGAGTGTGATCGTGAGCAGTTGCTGTTGATGTCGCCGTCGCTGCGCGAGTGGCTGCCGGAGAGCCATCTGGCGTGGTTCGTGATCGACGCCGTCAGGGACATCGATCTGTCGGCGTTCTACGCGCGCTATCGCGAAGACGGTTGGGGCCGCGCTGCCTATGACCCGGCGATGATGGTCGCGATCGTGCTCTACGCCTATGCCAAGGGGCAGCGCTCCTCGCGAGGCATCGAGCGCGCCTGCGTGGAGGACGTCGCCTACCGCGTGATCGCGGCGAACCTCGCGCCCGATCACGTGACGATCAACCGCTTTCGCTCAGAGCACTCAGAGGCGCTGGCCGGGCTGTTTACCAGCGTGCTCAGCTTGTGCGCGCGGGCGGGGATGGTCAAGGTCGGCACGATCGCCGTCGACGGCACGAAGGTTCATGCAAACGCCAGTCCTGGCGCGAACGCTGACTATGAGCGCATCGCGCGGGAGATCCTCAAAGAGGCCGCTGAAGTCGACGCGGCCGAGGATGAGCGCTATGGCGATACGCGCGGCGATGAGCTACCCGAGCACCTCTCGACCAGCCAGGGTCGTCGCGGATGGTTGCGCGAGGCCAAACGCCAGCTCGATGAGGAACGCGCCAAAGAAGCCAGGCCGATCCCGCGCTCTCGCCCCGCCCGCTTGAAAGAGGCAAAGCGCCGCCTTGAGCAGGAGCTGTGGGTCGAGTCGCGAGCGAACGCCGCCTATGAGTCCTACCGAGTGCACGGGCGCGCGAGCGACGGCAAGCGACTCGGGGCAGCACCGACTCCCTACACACCGCCCGAGGTTCCGCAGGGCAAGATGAACCTGACCGACCCCGACTCGCGGATGTTGAAGGCCACGCGCGGCTACCTCCAGGGATACAACGTGCACGCAGCAGTGGATGAGAACCAGATCGTGATCGCAGCTGAGGTCACGGTCGACCCAGGGGACTTCGGGCATCTTGAGCCGATCGTCGACGCCGCCCGAGAGGAACTGCGAGACAGGCGGGGGTCAGCGACACGCCCGCGGTGCTACTCGCCGACGCCGGCTACTGGCACAAGGAGCAGATGGAGAACGTCATCAACCACGGGATCCAGGTTCTGATCCCGCCCGACGCCGGCAAGCGCAAGGGCACCCGTCCGGGATGGAATGGTGGCGCCTACACGTACATGCGCCGCGTGCTCTCCACCGAGCTCGGACACGCGCTCTACCGAAAACGCCAGGCGATGATCGAGCCGGTGTTCGGACACACGAAGTTCAACCGTCGCATCGATCGCTTCCAACGCCGCGGAAGAGCCGCCGCCAGGTCGGAATGGCGGCTAATCACCGCAACGCACAACCTGCTCAAGCTCCACAGCCACCAGATAGCGACCGCAGGGGCCTGAAAGGGCCCCGGGAACGCTCGGTCTGGCCCGTCCGTCTCACCGCCGCCAAGACCACCACGCCCGTCACAGCGCGAAACCCACCGAACGCACCCGCTGCCGGGGCGCCGGAAGGTTTGCGCAACAGCCTCCGTCCGCAGCGAGCGTCAGCGAGGATGAGTTCAGACGCTCGCTCAGCCGCGAGAGGGGGCGCGATGCGGGTCCCCTCCTCTTGGCGAGGACCAGGAGTTGGAGCCGGCCGGCGCGGGGACCTGCTCTTGTCTCAGCTCGGAAACGACGCTGGGCGCTGATGCTGCGATGATCGGGCTCACCGATGCCAGTCGCGACGAGGGATAGTTATGTCTAGGCAGACAGGGCTCCGAGCTGACGATCGGTATGGCCGCCAGCCGACCAGTCATGAGCGGCATGCGGGCCAGCCATGGGATGCGTCGTACCGCGATGGCCCGCCGCCCTGGGACATAGGAGCGCCACAGCCAGCGGTGGTGGGTCTGGCGAGCGCGCGCGTGTTTGCCGGCACGGTGCTCGACGCAGGCTGCGGGACGGGCGAGAATGCCCTACACCTCGCCGCCCAGGGGCTACACGTTCTCGGAGTCGACGTGGCCGCGACCGCCGTGTCGATTGCGCGCGAGAGCGCCGCGGCGCGCGGCATCGACGCTGACTTCATCGTTGCCGACGCGCTCCACCTCGATCGTCTGGGCCGAGTGTTCGACACGGTGCTTGACTGCGCGCTGTTCCATGCGTTCGACAGCGACGAGCGGCGAGACTACATCGTGAGCCTTGCATCTGTGACGGAGCCCGGCGCGCGCCTGTACGTCCTCTGCTTCAGCGACACCGACCCTGAGACCGCCGGCCCACATCCAGTCAGTCGACAGGAGTTGAGCGCACCGTTCACACCTCGTTCCGGATGGAGCATCGCCTCGATCAGCCCGGAGCGGCTGCGGGCAAGGTTCGCCCCCGAGGGCGCACCGGCTTGGTTGGCGAAGATCGAACGAGTCGAGCCTCACGATTGAGTAAGGACCGCCCATGATCGGCACCAGACACGTGCTTCGGAGCTTGCGCGAGCATCTCGACTTCCATCACCAGAGCCTCGCTTAGCGCGGAAAGGAGGCGATCGCTTACGCGGCGAAGGAGGCGCCTGGTCCAAAGTCGCCGAGACGATCGGAATGGACGAAAACCACGCGTCTTGTCGGCCGATGAGGTCGTGCCTGCTATCGAGCGCAAAGCGAGCGTGAGTAATGCCGCCGGCACTCAGCGTGTGGCACGCTGTAGAGCGCTGCACCCGGGATATTCTCAGCGTCTTCACTTGGGCTTTTCGCCTGCGCAGTGCACGCACCGCACGATAGGGCCGCTGTCCCACCAGCGGTGTTGGCAGCCGGGCCTGAGTGCAGAGGGCCCGTGGCCAGAGGGTCGCGGTAGCTGCCTCGACTGCGGTGGCGGTGCGGCTGATCGCTTCTCGATCTCGTTCTGCCAGGCGGTCAGGAACGCGGCGCCCTGACCGCCGCGCAGATACATCTCTGCGAGTGCCTGGGATGTGGCGTCGACCTGGTCGTCGTGCGCGGCGTTGGGGAAGCCTGTCGCCTCGAGGATCAGCGCGTCGGGGTCCCATGCGATCTCGCGTTGCATCGAGGCGAGGTGGCTCGTGGGTAGGTGCACGTTGCCGGCGCGGATGAATGGGCTGACGGCCTCGGCACGGGCGAGCTTGGACTGCGTTGGCTCGGATGCGATCACGCCGGGCATCTCGTGCTTGAGCGAGTCGATCACCGCGTCGCCGTTGGCCTTCGCCTCGATCAGCTTGCGCTGGGCCTGCGGGAACAGCCTCGCTACCCGCCTCAGCGCATCGAGCGTGGCGGTGAAGGACAGCCGTGCCCACACCTGGTAGACGAGGTAGCTGTCCGCGCCCTTCTTGCACCAGCACTGGATCACCACGTAGTCTGATGATTGCTTGTCGCGAAACGCGCAGTCCACGCTCAGCATCACGGTGTCCCTCCCCGGCAGCCGGAAGGTGCCGTCGGGCTGCTGTGTCCACAGCGGCTCGCTGTAGCGCCGCCACCAGTCCTTCAGCCAGATCTCGCCTACCTGCGGGGTCGGGTGTCCCTGGTAGAGCGCGCTCCAGAACCGCGGTGCGGTCGCGGCCTTCGTCGCCTGCCACTGCTCGCGCGTGCGGCCACGGGCGGAGAGCATGAACTCGCCGGGTTTCCGACCGAGCACGTCGGTCTGGCCCCTGGCGGGATCATGCTCAGCCTGCGCGGGGATGTTGATCTCCCGCCAGCGGTCGAAATGCTCGAGCCCCGCCTGTTCGTCCTCGCGCTGCTTGGCGAGCATCCGCCCGATCAGGTCGGCCTCATGCCAGCGGGTCGCCACGACGATCACGGGCGCCCACGGCGCAAGGCGGGGTCGTGCGGCGGTCTGCCACCAGTCCCACGCCTGTGAGGAGAGCAGCAGGCTGTCGGCCGCGCGGATGTCCTTCACCGGGTCGTCGATCAGCAGCAGGTCGATCGGGCGGCCGGTGATCCCGCCGCCGACCCCGATCGCATACACATCCCCCTCGTGCGGTGGGGCCAACAGCCAGCGTGAGACCGCGCGCTGGTTGCGGGCGAGGCGCAGCCCGAGGTCGGGGTTGGGGCCCTCGCCGTTGAAGACTTCGATATCGCCGCGGATCATGTAGCTGATGCGGCTTGCGTGCTCGCCGTCGTAGGAGACCAGGCCGACGTGCAGGCCCGGGAACTGGCGCATCCACCACAGCACCCCGTAGCGAGCGACCCTGGAGCTCTTGCCCTCCTGCGGGGGCATCGAGATCGTCAGCCGGTCGTTGCCGGACTGGGGCACCTCATCCTGGGCAGCCTGCACGGCCTCGCCATCGCAGGAGCCGGAAGCCATCATCTTGGCGAAGTGGGCGCGACGGGCGAACATCATCGCCAGCCCGTCGCGGATCGCCACGAGCTCTGAGTCGATCAGCTCCAGCGCCGGCGTCTGGACCGTCAACGGGTCAAGGCGTCTGGCGAGCTCCCCCGGCGTCGTGTCGGCACGCCCGCTCGCCTTGCGCGCCGCATCGCGCCTCGCCCTGAGCGCTTCGTACTGCGCGACCTTGGCAGGGTCAGTCTTCGGGTCCAGCAGCCTCAAAGGCGGCAATTTCGCTCCTCAGGCTCGCGATCGCCTCGTCCAGCGCGTCCTCGCTGACGATCTCCACGACACGGCGGGTGGGAGCGTCGAGGCCCAGCAGGGCGGAGCGGCGCGCCATGATCGACAGGCACTGCTCGACAGCCCTGGCCTGCTGCTTATCGCCGGTCGCTAGCGCCTTCGGCCACAGCGCCTTCAGCAGCACGTCCAGGCGCTCGACCTCGACGCGGCGGACTTCATCGGCGGGTTCCTGGATCGTTTCCCGCATCGCTTTGCGCACCGCCTTGTGCGCGTTGCTGCGGTCGGCGTAGCCGAGCGCCTGGGCGATCTGCTCGAAGGTCGCGCCGCCCTTGCGCAGCTCCAGCGCTTTGCGCTCGCGCTCGACGATGGCGATGGCCTGTGGGGATGTTCGTGCTCGCGGCATTGTGGCTTCTCCCTGCGCGGTCAGGCCACGCGTTTGGCGGTTTGTCCTGTATGGCGCTCGAAGCGGTCGACGATCACGTCGCAATAGGCCGGATCGATCTCCATCACAAATGAGCGCCGGGCGAGGTTCTCGCAGGCGATCAGCGTCGAGCCCGAGCCCGCGAACAGGTCCAGAACGCCACCTCCGGCGGGTGTGCTGTTGCAAAGGCAGCGCTCGATCAGCTCGACGGGCTTGCTCGTGGGGTGCTCGGTGCTCGCCGAGGGCTTGGGGACCTCGATCACGCTCGTCTGGCTGTTATCGCCATACCAGCCCTCACCGCCCCTTCCACGCCGCCCCGGGCCGGGCGTGTAGCCATACAGGATCGGCTCGTGGGAGTAGTGGTAGTCGCAGTGCCCGAGCACCATCTGGCCCTTATTCCAGACGAGACCCTGCCGGAGGCAGAAGGCCTCATCAAACAGCCGGGCGAAGAGGAGACCCTGCACGCCCGCCGGGTGCGCGCAGTACACGCCCGCACCCGGCTCGAGCGCCGCGAGCGCCAACACGAAGGCACCACTCACGAGCGTCTCGATCTCGCCCCCTCTGTCGTTGCGGATCGTCAGGGCCTCAGCGGTCTTGCCGACGTAGTCCACTCCATACGGCGGGTCGGTCCACATACAGCCGGCCAGGGCCCCATCCATCAGCCGCTGCACATCGCTCGCTGCCGTCGAGTCCCCGCACAGCAGCCGGTGCCCGCCCAGGAGGATCAGGTCCCCCGTCTTCGTGACCGGCTCTGCGGGAGGCTCGCCGGGCTCGGTGTCGCGTCCGGCGTTCTCGAGCGTCTGCAGGCTCCCGATCAGCTCAGCCAGAGCGTGCTCGTCATAGGCCGTCGAGGCGAACAGCGCCGCATCCGCATCGTGGACCGCCTGGAGCATCGCGAGCAGGTCGCAGTCGTCGTAGCTGCCGAGGTCGGCGGTGCGGTTATCCGCGAGCGCGAACGCCTTCGCCGTGATGTCGTCGTCGTCGACCCACACGACGGCGATGTGCGTCCAGCCGAGCTGCTGCGCCGCTGCTAGCTGATGGTTGCCCGCGATCACGATCCCGCCCTCGCCCTGCCGTCTTGCGACGATCGGCTTGCGCTGCCCGAAGGTGGCATAGCTGCGTGCCACCGCCTGGACATCGCCCCGTCTCGGGTTTCCGGGCAGCGGGGTCAGAGAATCGACCGGGAAGGCCAGGCGTTCCAGGTCGGCAACGATGTTGCAGGTCCTGGCCCGGCTCAGCGTTAATGTGCGCGTACGAGGCATGCCTGACATGCAAACACCGTTCCCGCCGCAGACAAAGAAAGCCGCCATTTCTGTCCGGCAGCCACCGTTGCGGCTGGTCTACCCCACGCCCAACTTGGACCGGCTGGAAGCGATCACCGAGGAGCACCCGCTTTACCCGATCGCGGCCTTCGCCTACCACCTCGCGGTCACAGAGCCCGTGCGGGAGGGGCTCCTGGCGGCGTTGGCCTTGGCGTGGCCGCGCAGACGTGGACGCCCGAGGGGTGTAGCCGGCCTCTACGCCTATCTGGCCACGGCTTGCGGTGCGAGCGTCAAAGACGCCGCCGCCGCCTTCGGCATCGGGGAGGATGGCGTTGGCAAGCGTGTCGCGCGTTTCCGCGCACACCAGACCGCCGTCCACAACCACCTGGAAACAGGCGCGGGCATCGTGGTGGTGACCGGGGAGGAGGCGCTGCACCTGCTGGGTGTGAGCGACCCCGACCTGATCGCATCAGAGCCGCTAGAGCTGAGCGAGCTTCAGCGTCAGCGTGCGGCGGCGGCCCGCGTGGCTGAGCAGGCAGCGCACAGGCAGGAGGGGGCGCGCCAACGCGCCGCAGTCAAGTCGGCCGCCGATCGACTACTCGAGGGCAACCCGCAAATAGCGGCGGACGCACTCGCGCACGAGCTCGCGCCTGAGGACATCCTCCACTTCCACCACTCTGCCGATGGCGCTGTCGAACTGGTCGGTACCGGCGCGGATGAGGAGTTCAATCGCCGTCGTACTGCCTACTTCCGCCAATTCGTACGCCGGTCCCGAGCGCCCAGCGACCCGCCACCTCCACGCGCTCGCCATCATTGAGGCGGTACTCGCCCTGCCCGCTTTCCAGCACCGCGATCTCGGCTTCCAGGCGGCGGATCAGCTCGGCGAAGGTGGCCTCGGTCGGTGCGCGGCGTGGGTGAAGCCAGCTCTCGATCATGGGTGCACTCCAGAGTGCACCCGGGATATCCTCAGCGTCGTGGGACCGCACGTGCGTCTTCTGCGCAGGTGAAAAGGCGATGGCCCGTGGGGAATGTGGCGCGCGCTCCAGGGCTGCGATGGCCTGTGGAGATGGCGTGCTCGCGGCATGTGGCTTCTCCCTGCGTGGTCCTTAGCTGCACACCACCGTTGTGGTGAGCTGAGCGAGCTTGAGTTTCGTGCTCGCCTACAGCCCGCTGGAGTACCGGCGACACGCTGCACACCTCTGCTGGCCTCTGATTGGGCAGCGGTTGGGCAGCAGCCCCACATTTCGATGCTCCGCAGCCCTCGCGTAATCCGCCGCCGCGAGTTGAAACCCGCCTGTTTGCGGGCACTTCCCCGAGTGGAGCCAACCGGGATCGAACCGGTGACCTCCTGCTTGCAAAGCAGGCGCTCTCCCAGCTGAGCTATGGCCCCGTAGGGCCCCGAGTTTAGGGGAAGGCGGCCGACTCAGGAGCCGCTGCCGGGGCCGCAGACGGTCGGCCGGGCTACTCGAACGAGAGCCGTTCCTGCCCGGGAACGTCCTCGGCGCGGTGTCGCGGTCTCGCGCGCTCGGGATCTCCCACTCCGGCGAATCCTCGCAGGCGTCTCTCCGCGTCCCCGGCCTCACCGGCGTCGAGAATCGTGCCACGGGAGACGCACCGTCGCTGCCTCGGGGTCTTCCTCCATCACCGCCTGCATGTCCAGCTCCGCCGTCTCCTGTCCCGCGGCGAAGTCCGTGGCCGATCCCCCCCATCGTGGGGATCGCGGACGGGCACAGCGCCGACGGGGGTCCCATCTCGGTCGGCGGGCTCGGGAACCGGGCCTCCTGCGCGGGGTTGGCCCTCGTCCCCGTGCCGCCGTCCGCGCCGGCTCCTCGGGGTCGTGCTCGCGGAAAACGGGTGCCAGCACCTCCCGCTCCTCGCGCGCTATCTCGCCTGGATCCGCGCCCGTGCGGCGCTTTAGCTCCAAGTGTTCGCGTATGGCGTCGTCGAGCAGTCCCATTACGCCTCCAAACCATACTGCGCTCGCCCGGACTCGTTCTCCCACTACACTTCTCAGGCCGTGCGTGTCGCCGCCGGCCCACTTGCACGGGGCTATAGCTCAGTTGGGAGAGCGCCTGGATCGCACCCAGGAGGTCGGGGGTTCGAGTCCCCCTAGCTCCATCGTGTTGTGTCTCGGGACATGCTGGACACATGTCTCGGGAGATGCTGGACAGCTTAGGCGGGTGTGATGGGCTGGTAGTTGCGGCTGGGGTCGAGAGTGAGCTGGCGTAGGAGCTGCCCGTCCTCGAGGTCGATGACGCGGATCTGTTGGTCGGCGATGAGGAGCTTGACTGGCCGGCCTTTGTGGGCTCTGCCGACCCCGATTTTGTAGAGGCGGCAAAGTTCACGCGGGACGAGCGGTTCGTGCGGCAGCACGGTCAGAACGCTCATGCGCTCCCGCGCTCCCGCGCGCACGTGAGGGTCCCCCCCCCCCCCCCCCCCCCGGCACGCGGCTACGGGCGTTCCGGTTCAGGCCGTCCGTTCGGCCAGCGCCCCAGAGGACGACACAGCACGACTGTACGCTTGCCCTGTGTCGGGCGCTCGCGCTGACGGGCGAACTACACGCCGCACGCCTTTGGTGTTCGCCGGCGTGCTCGCCACGGTGGCGGTGCTGGGCGCCAGCATCGTGGGCAACGTGATCGGGGGCATCGGCTGCATCGGCTCGCCTCATGGTCGCCTGCTCGAATACTGCGCCGAAACCGAAGAAGGGAAGGTGTCGGTGCGCGAGGCGCTCGTGTTCCTCGTGCCGCCGCTCCTCATCGCTGTCGCGGGCCACATGAGCGTGCGGCGACGGGAGTGCCGTGCGGCTGGCCGTGGCGACCGTCCTGATGGTGCCCTCGCGCTCGTCCTGCCCCTGCTGCTGTGGGATTGACGCCCGGCGCCCTGCGAGCCGGCCGTGACCCTACTTCGGCGGCAACGCCGTCCAGGTCGTGTGGCTTGCCGCGCGAGAGTGCTCCGTGCCGCGCCAGAGCGCGCGTATGCTCGCGCCGCACTTCTGGAACGAGGACGACGATCGCTTCGGCCCAGGTCTGCGGCACAGCGGGCAGCTGCCCGGTTTGGGCATCCGTCATCCTCCCCGACGGTGATCTCGTTGCCGGCCTGCCCGCGAAACTTGCTCGGGCTCGCGAGGCCTGGCGGACGTCCGCCTGCGCGACGTTTACGGTCCCCTGCGTGGCAAACGTCAACGGCCCCGTCTTCGACGAGTCGCGCGAGCACCCCGGTTTTCGCTGCAGGCGCGCCCGTCTCAGCCGCCAGGCGGGCAGCGAGCGGCTGGGCGCGAGCCTGTGGGAGTTGCCGGCGGGCGAGGCGGCCTACCCCTACCACTACCACCTCGCCGAGGAGGAGCTCGTCCTGGTGCTCGATGGCGCCCCGAGCCTGCGCACACCGGATGGGTGGCGTGAGCTCCACGAGGGGGAGGTCGTCGCGTTCTTGCGCGGTGAGCGCGGCGGCCACCAGCTCGTCAACCGCACGCCCGAGACGGTGCGGTTCCTGTCGTTCAGCACCAGCGGCGAGCCGGACGTCGTGATCTACCCCGATTCAGGCAAGCTCGGGGCGTTCGAGCGGCTGCCCGCTGGCGGCGGCCTGCGCGCGATGTTTCGCCTGAGCGACACGGTCGACTACCACGAGGGCGAGCAGCCACCAGACGTGCCGGCCGGCGAATCGCGGGGCGGCGAGTGAGCGCCACGCAGGCCGACGCGGCCGAGATCCGCGAGCTGCCGGTCGGCGAAACCCACCTCGCGCATCGCGCGATGCGCGCGCTGCGAAACGCGCACGAGAGCGAGCACGAGTTTGCCGAGCACGTCGACGGTGTGCTGCGCCCCGCCGGCTACAGACTCCTTGGCGCGTTCCTGCCCGATCGCGAGCAGGCTGTGGCGGTGGCCGGCTTTCGCAGCGGCGACTGCCTGGGATGGGGCCAATACCTCTACGTCGATGACCTCTCCACCGCTCCCGACGCGCGGCGCCGGGGTCACGCCGGGGCGCTGCTCGAGTGGCTGATCAACGAGGGTCGCCGCTTGGGATGCGGTCAGCTACATCTGGACTCGGGAACCGGCCCCGAGCGCTTCGACGCGCACCGCCTCTATCACAGCCACGGGCTCGCCATCTACGCACATCACTTCGCTCGCGGCCTGTAGTGGGCACGCTCCCAGCGCTCACCTCGCGACTGGCACCGCTAGACTCGCAGCCGAGCCGACCGCGGGCTGTGAGGGCGGCGCCACCAATCCGTCACCCGAGCCCGTGGCTGGGCAGACGGCCCGATGGAGAGTTTCGACGAGAGGAGACGTATGGCTGCCAGCGCGAGCATGCCCAAGGCTGTCGCCCACGGGATCGAGGATCTGCGGGCGCTCAAGGATGAGGTCGTAGGTCCGAGCCAGTGGCGCGAGGTCACTCAGGAGATGGTCAATCAGTTCGCCGATCTGACCGGCGATCACCAATGGATCCACACCGACGTCGAGCGCGCCAAGCTCGACAGTCCGTTCGGGACGACCATCGCCCACGGAAACCTGACCCTCTCGCTGGTCGACGGCATGCGCCGTGACCTGAGCGAGTGGAGCGGCTTCAAGCTCGGTGTCAACTACGGCTGGAACAAGGTCCGGTTTCCAGCTCCTGTCCTGGTGGGAGCACGGCTGCGCTGCTATGCGCAGATCGTGGAGGTCTCCGACGTCGGTGGCGGCTGGCATCAGGTCGTCACTCGCTTCACCGTCGAGGTTGAGGGAAGCGAGAAGCCGGCCTGTGTCGCCGACAGCGTCGGCCGCGTGCTCGTGGACTCCGCTCAATAGAAGCCGCGCATGACGCACAAGTACCCGCTCGACCACTTCAAGCTCAACGTCGGCCAGTTCACGCTGAGCAATCGTCCGCGACACGAACGAACCGCGCCCGGTGTTCCTGTCGCCGGTATCCGGCGGCGTTCCAGAACCCCATCGCTGCAGGGTCGTCGTCGGCGACGATCGCGGTCAGCCTGACCGCGCCCCGACCCTGCAGGTGACGCTCGCCTTCTGCCGACAGCGCCGTCGCGATTCCCTGCCGCCGTCGATCGGGATGCACCGCGAGCCGGTAGAAGCTGCCTCGCCACCCATCCCAGGCCGCGACCAACGAGCCCACCACGAGCCCACCCGATTCGGCGAGGAGCAGCGCATCCCGGTCGGCCGCCAGCAGGCGCGACAGGCCCTCGCGCGTGTCGCTGACGCTCGCCGGGCCGCCCGCCGTCACCCACAGGCCCAACACGGTCACGATGTCCTCCTCGGTGGCGCTGCGGATCGTCCAGTCGGGCAAGGTAAGACGAATACCAGCAGCAACGGACCGCCGCCGCTAGGGCTCCTCCGGCTCGCCCGTCACCAGCGCCAGCGCGAAGCCGTCGTGGCCCTTAGCGCCGACCGTCTGGATCACGGTCGCGGTCACGCGCGGCTCGGCGGCGAGCAGCTCGTGGAAGCGCCGCACGCCCTGTATGCCTCCCTCCCGAGCTCGCGGTCGCTGCCGTCGGGGTCGAGGATGGCGCCGCCGCGTACGACGTTGTCGGCGATGATCACGCTGCCAGGCCGCGAGAGCCTCAGCGACCACTCCAGGTAGGCGGGGTTGTTGCGCTTGTCGGCGTCGATGAAGATCAGATCAAACGGCCCCGCCCCCTCGTCGAGCAGCTCGGGCAGCGTCCACAGCGCCTCGCCGACGCGCACCTGCCGCGCTCCGCCAGGCCCGCGTTTGCGAAGCTTTCACGCGCGACCTCGGCGTAGCGGGGGTTGGCCTCGAGCGTGATGAGGCGTCCATCGGGCGGAAGGGCGCGCGCGAGCCAGATCGTGCTGTAGCCACCGAGGGTCCCCAGCTCGAGGACGTTGCGGGCGCCCTGAATACGCGCGAGCAACTCGAGCAGCTTGCCCTGGCTCGGGGAGATCGCACCCGTCGGAAGACCTGCCGCCTCACTCGCGGCCAGCGCCGCAGCGAGGACAAGGTCCTCCGGGATCAGGCGGTCGGCGATGTAGCCGTCGACCGCGCTCCACATCTGGTCGCGCATCGCGTAGGGAAGACTTTCAAGTTCAGGCGCGTGACCGGCTCACGAGTAGAGCGCCGCGATCTCCGCCGCCCACGCGGTCGTCGTCCCCGACGGAGCAATGCCGCCGAGCCAGGCCGCGCCTACACTCCGCGGCCATGGCCGAGCCCACAGCCACGCAGCCGCTTCTCGTCCTGCAGCACATCGGCTGCGAGCCCCCCGCCGCCTACGAGGACGAGCTGCTGGCGCGCGGCCTGTCGCTGCATCGGTCCGTGTCGATGAGGGCGAGCCGCTCCCCGACTGGCGCGCCTACAGCGCCATTCTCGCCATGGGCGGGCCGATGGGCGCCTACGACGACACGCTCCACCCCTGGCTGAGACCCGAGAAGCGGCTGATCGCTGACGCCGTCGCGCGCGGGCAAGCCCTTCTGGGGCGTGTGCCTGGGAGCGCAGCTGCTCGCCGCCAGCCTCGGCGCCGCGCGTCGCTCCCGGCCCGCTGCCCGAGGTGGGCGTGCTGCCCGTCGAGCTCACCGCCGCGGGCGCCGCGGACCCCGTGTTCGCCGCCGCGCCAGCGAGCTTCCAGGCCTTCCACTGGCATGGCGACACCTACGAGCTGCCCGCGCGGCGCTGTGCAGCTCGCCCGCTCGCAGCTATATGAGCAGCAGGCGTTCGTCTTCGCCAACGCCTACGCCCTGCAGTTCCACCTCGAGGTCACAGCGGCGCTCGTCGCCGAATGGGGCACGGTGCCGGCATACGCGGCCAGCCTCGATCGCCTGCCCGGCGGCCAATCCCTGCGCGGGCTTCTCGAGCAGGTCGCCGTCGTCGAGTCCGCCGCCATCCCGCTCGCGCGGGAGCTGTTCGCCCGCTGGCTCCTGCACGTCGTCGGCGTACCGACCGCCGCCGGCGAGTCGTCCGTGGTCGGCGCGTAGTCCCCGGCCGGCGCGTAGCCCGCCGCCGGCACTCTCACCGGGACCGCGTCCCCGTCCTCGACGACCACGCGCACGGTGCGCAGCAGCCGGTCGCTCGCACCGCGCACGCTGCCGCCCAGCTCGAGCGTGCGCCGCACGTAGGCGAGCGTCTCCGCCGTCAGGCGCTCGCCCGGGCAGCACGTTCGGGATTCCCGGCGGATACGTGGCCAGCGACTCCGCCGCGATCCGCCCTGCCGCCTGCTGCCGCCGGCACGACCTCCTGGGCGCCCAGGTACGCCTCGCGCGGGGTCATCGCCAGCTCCCCCCACGGCGGCGGCGCCGCGAAGCTCGCCCGCGCCCGCCGGGGTCGAGCCCGACCCGCTCGACGGCCGTGCGCAGCGCGGCCACGAGCCGCGCCGCCTCGGGCAGGCCGCGCTCGCCCATCCCGAACACCGCCACCAGCACGTTCTGGCCGTACAGCTCGAGGTTGATGTCGTCGATCTCCCGCAGCAGCGGCGCCAGCTCGTAGCCGCTGGCGCGCCGCGCCGCGCACGTCGACCGCCAGGCGCAGCGGGTCGTAGGCGAACACGCCCGGGCGCCCGGCCAGGCGCTCGTCGAGCACGTCCAGCCCGTCGATCGCGCGGATCTCGCTCGCGCGCCTGCGCCAGCGCCGCCATCGTCGTGCTCGAGCAGCTCGCGCCCGTGCACCGCCGCCTGGCGGCGCGCCGCGTCGAGCGAGCGCGCCGAGCAGCGAGCTGGGGCTGGTCGACTCCGTCAGCGTCACCGCCCGGTCGACCGTGTCCTCGCCGATCAGCCCGCGCGCGCCGTGGCCGAGGTGCAGCATCGCCGACTGGGTGAGGCTGCCCACGATCTTGTGCGTGCTCGAGATCACCAGGTCGGCGCCCGCCGCCAGCGCGTGCTCGGGCAGCTCCTCGTGGAACGCCATGTGCGCGCCCCACGCCTCGTCCACGATCAGCGGGACGCCGCGCGCGTGCGCCACCGCCAGCGAGCGCGCCTGACGTCGGCCACCGCGCCGAAGTACGTCGGCGAGACCACCCACGCGCCCACCGCCTCGGGCGTCGCCGCCAGCGCGCGCGTCGAGCGCCTCCGGCGGTCAGGCAGTGGGCGATCCCGAGCTCGGCGTCCACCTCCGGCGCCGCGAACGTCGGGCGCAGGCCCGACAGCACCAGCGAGTCGATCGTGCTCGAGTGCGCGTTGCGCTGCACCACCACGTCGCTCGCCGTGGTGGGCCAGCGCCAGGCCGGCCGCGAGGTTGCCCTGCGAGGCGCCGTTGATCAGGAACCATGCGCGCCTGGCCCCCCACGCCTCGGCGGCGAGCCGCTGGGCCTGCTCGAACGGGCGTCGGCTCGACGCCCACGTCGATGCCGTGGGTCAGCGCCGGGATGTCCAGGCTCAGCGCGCGCTCGCCGAGCGCCTCCAGCAGGCCCGGGTCGGCGCCCGGGCCGCCCTTGTGCCCGGGCACGTGCAGCCGTGCCGGCCTCCTGCGCGCGTACGCGCACAGCGCATCCAGGTACGGCGTCTGCTGCTGGCGCTCCTGGTCACCCGGCGCTCACAATCCGTGCCCGCCGTCGAAAGCCGACGTGTGCTCAACACTGAGGCTTTCTACCAGTTTCGCTTGATCGAGACGCGCGGCCCGGGCTAGCGTCGGTCGGTGTCCTGAAAGTAGCGGCCCGGCGGTGCGTCAACACCCCGGGCCCGGCACCGAGTCGCTCACCCTCGATGCCCGTCGATTGTCCCTCAGCGCTGCGTCCGACGCACCGCCGGGACACGCGACCGGAATCGATGCTCGGCCTCTCGGCGCCCTCGAACGAGAGGAGGCGAGATGCCAGACCCAGATCGAAACCCGCGCGCCACGCCCGCCGAGCCACCCTCCGACGAGCTCGTGCTGGCGGCGATCGAGCGCGCCGAGCGCCACCGCGCGCGAGACACCCCCGCGGTCCCCGTGTGGGCGATCCTCGACCACCTCGCCGTCCCGCGGCGCTCCGCCGGCCGCGCGCCACGTTCGCTCGCGGCTGGACGTCCTGCACGCGGCCGGCTGGCTCGAGCGCTCGCGCCGTCACGGGGTGGCGACGTGGGAGCTGACCGAGCGCCGGGGCGCCGTCGCCTCCAGCGGGCGCGCCGCGCGGCGCAGCGTCCCGCGGCTGCCCGAGTCTCCGCAGCACCGCGCGTGGCGCGACGCGCGCACGGCCGCCGCGCAGGAGATCGAGCGCTTCCGCGCGCAGCCTGCGCGAGCGCCTGGGCGAGGCCGCGCTGCTGCTGGACGCGGACGGAGCCGCCCCACTCGGATGCCTGGTTCGAGCTCGGCGAGGAGCTGCAGCGGGCCTGCCGGCGCGTGGGCTCGGCGAGCCACTGCCTGCACGAGTGGGTCGAGCCGCACGACGCTCCGCGCGGACATCGACGAGCACCTCGACCCCGGCGACGAGGGACTCGACCCGGCCGAGCGCGCGCGTCGGCGCGCGCGGCGCGCGGGGACGGCGCAACATCCGGCTGTGGAGCGACGACTGCGTCGCGGCGACGCGCGACCCTTTGCTAGGGTGCCCGGCGAGGTGGCGCGCTGACATCCAGCCAGGCCAAACCCGACCGCCGAGAGCGACCGGAGCGCGCGGGGCGGCCTGTGCCGGTGCCCGCGCCCCCGGCGCAGTTCGAGGAGTGGCAGATCGCGCTGCACGGACGCCGCGTGATCTACAGGATCGCCGGCAGCGGGCCGCCGGTAGTGCTGATCCACGGCATGCTCAACTCCTCCAGCCACTGGCAGTCGGTGGCCTTGAACCTGGCCCGCGACCACACGGTGATCGCTCCCGACCTGATCGGGCACGGCGACTCGGCGGCGCCGCGGGGCGACTACTCGCTGGGGGCCCACGCCGCGAGCATCCGCGACCTGCTGGCGGCGATCGGGGTCGACCGCGCGAGCGATCGTCGGTCACTCGCTCGGCGGCGGCGTGGCGATGCAGTTCTTCTACCAGTTCCCCCAACGCGTCGAGCGCCTCGTGCTGATCTCCAGCGGCGGCCTCGGCCGCGAGGTCAGCCCGATGCTGCGCACCGCCGCGCTGCCAGGGATGTCGGCGCTGCTGTCGCTGACCATCCAGCCGCGGCTGCTTGGCCGCGCTGTCCGGAGCCGGCCGGCGCATGCGCGAACGGGCGCTCGGCAGGCGGCGTCTATGTGCAGGCGATCGCGCGTGCGCTGCGGCCGCTGGAGAACGCCGACGCGCAGCAGGCCTTCCTGCATACGCTCCGTTCCGTGATCGACGTGCACGGCCAGCGGGTGAGCGCCACCGACCGCCTGTACCTGCTGGAGAGCATGCCCACGCATGATCGTCTGGGGCGAGCGCGACAACACGATCCCGCTCGCCCACGGCCGCCTCGCGCACGAGGCGATCCCGCACAGCTTCTTCAGGACGCTCCCAGACGCCGCGCACTTCCCTCACCTGGAAGATCCGGAGGGGCTGTCGCGGCTGCTGCGCGAGTTCATCCAGGGCACCGAACCCGGACGGATCGAGGACGCGGACTGGGGCGCTGTGCTGGCGCGGCGCTCGCCGCGCTCACGCCGGCGCGGCGACGCCGCGGCGTAGAGCCGCCCGGTTGGGAGCGCCCCGGTCAGGCGGCCGCGAACGGGTGGGCGCCGGGGACGGGTTCGGTGTCCAGGCAACTTAGCAGCGCGCGCACGCACTCCGGGTCGAACTGGGTGCCCGCGTTGCGCTTGAGCTCCTCGCACGCGTGCGCGACCGAGAGGGCCTCGCGGTAGGGCCGCGCGCTGGTGATCGCGTCGAAGGCATCGGCGACGAGCATGATCCGCGAGGCCTGCGGGATCGCCTCGCCGCGGAGCCCGTCGGGGTAGCCCGATCCGTCGAAGCTCTCGTGCGAGTGGCGGATCCAGGGGACGATCGTCTCGAGGCCCTCGACGCTGCGACCAGCTCGGCGCCGGCGACGCTGTGGCCCTTGATCAGCTCGAACTCCTCGGGCGTGAGGCGCCCGGGCTTGCACAGGATCTGGTCGGGCACCGTCACCTTGCCGACGTCGTGCAGCATCGCCGCGATCCGCAGCATCCCGAGCATGTCCTCGCTGCCAGCCGAGCGCCGCGCGATCGACGACCGCGCAATCGGCGACCGCGCGCGAGTGCTCGTGCTGGGCGTTCATGCGCATGTCGACCGCGTGAGCGAGGGTCGCCGCCCAGCTGAGGCGCTCCTCGGCGCTCGGTCCTGCCTGGTCGGCGCGTCCGTGGCGGGAGGCGTACAGGCGGCCGTCGGCCTGCCGCATCAGCTCCTCGAGCTCGGTTCCGTCCAACGGGAAGCGTCGCCAGCCCCATCGAGCAGGGAGCGCGCTCGCTCAGCGCCGCGCTTATGCGCGCCGCGCTCTCGAGCGCATCCGCCGGCTGGATGTCCGCGAACAGCACCGCGAACTCGTCGCCGCCCAGGCGCCCGATCGCGTCGCTCGGCCTGACGGTGTCTTTGAGCGTGCGCACGACCCAGCGCAACAGCTCGTCGCCGGCGGCGTGCCCGTGGCGTCGTTGACCAGCTTGAAGTGGTCGAGGTCGAGCAGCAGCACCGCGCCCTGCCCCGCCCGGCGGGCGGCTGCGCTGATCTCCGCGAGGGCCCGCTCCTCGAAGCCTCGGCGGTTGAGGCAGCCGGTGAGCGGATCGGTGCGCGAGACCTCCATCAGCGCCGTCCGCTGGCGGTCGTGGTTGCGAGCCTGCCAGGCGCTCATCGCGCCGGTGCACGACGAGCATCACCGTGAACAGCGCCTCGTACTCCAAGCCGCGCCGCCGAGCGTGACCGCGAGCCGAGGTAGGCGGCGACCGTGAGGCCGCCGACGACAGCACCGAGCCGAGCGGGTAGGACATCGCCGAGAACACGACCGGGATGAAGAAGATCAGCGTCAGCGGGCTGCCCGTGCCCCCGTCGGCGAGCATGCCGAGCATGATCAGCGTCAGATCGAGGAGGCTCCAGGACAGGAAGAACGCCTCGCGGTAGCGGCTGCGCACGATCCGCTCGCGCGGCAGGCGAGCGACGATCGCGGCGGCCGCGAACCCCGCGCCGAAGAGCACCGCCATCGCCGTGCGGTGGGGCTGCTCCCAGGTGCAGCACGAGGTAGACCGCGCCGCTCCCGCACACCACGTAGGTCAGCCAGATGCCGGCGCTGAACGTCGCCACGCGCATGCGCAGCGCGGACTGGTCCATCACACCGCGCTCATCCCCGGTGTTCATACGGTCGTTATCGGGACCCTAATATTTGGACCTGAGCAGGACGGCGCCGCGTCTGGACGCATGGGAGGCGCCCCGCAAGCGGTCTTGCGCGGCGTCTGCGGTCGTCGCGCGCCGACCCGGCGGGCCGGGATCAGCCGCGGGCGGCCACCCGCCACGGCGGCGGGTAGCGCAGCGGCGTCAGCGTGCGCTCGAGCTGCTCGCGCAGCGGCTCGAACGGCGGCGGCAGCGACAGGCGCTCGCCGAGATGCTTCTCGTCCTCGTCGACCGCGAAGCCGGGGCCGATGGTCGCGATCTCGAACAGCACGCCGCTCGGCTCGCAGGAAGTAGACCGATTTGAAGTAGAAGCGGTCGATCACCGGGGTCGGGCGGGCGCCCGCCTCGGCCACGCGCGTGCGCCACCCCTCGAGGTCCTCCATCGCCGCGGCGAACGCCACGTGATGCACCGTGCCCGCGCCCTGGCTGCGGTTGATCTCCGGCGGCGCGGGGTCGTAGGCGTAGAAGCCGCTCCTGTCGCTCCCCGCGCACCTCCCAGTGCTCGCCCTCTCGCCTGCGCGAACCCCATCGCCTCGCCGAGCAGGCGCTGCTGCGAACCGGTGCGTTGCTGTAGGCGCGCACGCCCTCGAAGCCCTGCAGCGCGTGCTCGCTCGGGATCTCCGGGCGCGTCGGCGCTCAGCGGCTCGTCCTCGGCGGCGGCTGTGCACCAGCTCGTGTGCCAGGCCCTCGGGGTCGGCGAACAGCAGGCTGTCGTCGGTCAGCTCGGCGCTCACGCCGTGCGCGGCCAGCCGCTCCTTCCAGAACTCCAGCGTCCGCGGCGAGGAGACCCGCCAGACGATCCGGTGGACCATCCCCGCGCCGGCGATGCCGCGGGCGGCGCCGGGGTACTCGAAGAACGTCAGGTCCATCCCCGGCGAGCCGTGCTCGTCGCCGTAGAACAGGTGGTACATGTTCGGGTTCGTCCTGGTTGACGGTCTTCTTGACCATCCTCAGCCCGAGCACGCCGGTGTAGAACTCGACGTTCCCGGGGCGTCGCCCGGTGATCGCGCTGATGTGGTGGATGCCCTCGAGCTTCATCGCCGCCGACTACCACTCTATGCCTGTTGAGGAGCGGGCGGCGTGCCATCATCGACGCGTGCAGGACGGATCGCTCATCCCGCGCTTCGGGCGCGCGCGACGCGATCCCGCGCTTGCGGTGCTCGAAGGCTTTCACCCGCTCAAGCACGCGCTGCGCTTCGGCGCGAACGTGCTCGAGGTGCTCACCACGCGACGCCGCCGAGCTCGAGCGCCTGGCCGCCGAGCTCGCGCCCGAGCTGCAGCGGCCGCCTGCGCGCGCTCGCCGCGCGAGATCGACCCGGCGGTGTTCGACCAGCTCGCTCCGCTGGCGCCGTCGACGGGCGTGATGGCGCTGGCCGAGCGCCCGTCCGTCGACCCGCCGCGGTGCTGGCCGACCGGCGCGCCCGCGCCGGTGGTGCTGCTCGAGGACCCGCGCGACCTGGGCAACATGGGCGCCTGCGTGCGCGTCGCGGCCGCCGCCGACGCCGCCGGCGTGCTCAGCACCGGCAGCCACGACCCCTGGCATCCCGACGCGCTGCGCGGCGCCGCCGGCCTGCACTTCGCGCGTGCCGGTCGCCCGCCTGCAGCGGCTGGAGCAGCTCCACGCAGCGCGACCGGCCGCTGCTCGCGATCGACCCCGAGGGCGATCCGCTCGAGCCCTCCGAGCTGCCGGCGCGCGCGGTGCTCGCCTTCGGCACCGAGCGCCACGGCCTCAGCCGCGAGCTGCTCGCGCAGCGCCGACGCGCGCGTCAGCATCCCGATGCGCGCGGGCGTCTCGAGCCTCAACCTGGCCACCTCCGTGGCGGCCGTGCTGTTCGCCTGGCGCCTGTCCGCGCGTCCGGTCTCGCCGCTGCCCTGACGGGCTACCGGCCTTCGACGCCGTCGAGCAGCAGCCAGTTGCCGCGCAGCGCGGCGCTTGCGCGCGCGCACCATCCGTCGGCCTGCTCCTCGGGGTCGTCGGCCTCGGCCATCAGCTCCGCGATCAGCTCGCGCGCCTGCCGCGCGTGCTCCACGTCGCGCAGCTCGTGGACCCTGAAGTACTCCGTCGCCGGGCCCTCCTCGCTGAAGCCGTAGTGGGCGGTCAGGCCCTCCAGCTTCGTGCGCGGAGATCTCCGGCTGGCCGGCCTCGATCGCATACAGCACCGCGAGGTGCTCGAGCAGGTCCTCGCCCGCGCTCCACGCCTGCCACGCACGCCCGCGTCTGCGCCAGCGGCGCGGCTCCGCTCCCCGCGCGCACCGACGGCGAGGCGGCGGCGCGTCCGCCGGCCGCGCGCTCGAACTGCTCCCACAGCGCCACGTGCGCGGCCTCCTCCTCGGCGTGGCGGCGCAGGCCGGCCCGATGGGCCGCTCCCGCGCGCTCGGCCGCCCGCGCGGAGGCCTGCGCCAGCGCGAGGACCGCGTGCCGGTACTCCCCCGCGTAGCGGCCCAGCTCGTCGGCGCTCAGCTCGCCGGCGCTCCAGCGCTCATAGAACGGATGCTCGAGCACGTTGATGGCAGCCGCGGGTCTCGTCGAGCCTGGCCAGGACGTCCATTTGCGCGTTCCCTTCTGTTGGAGTTTTCGGCGTTGGGTGGAGGAGGAGATTGCTCGTCGGATGCAGAAAGCTACGGTGTTAGCGAGATGTTCGCCCGCTGGCGCCTGGACCGCCGTCCGGAGCGTGTGCGAGTGTCCACGCGGGAGCTGACCCGGGAGAGAGCGGACAGGGGTGATGTCCGTGATCATCATCGTCGCTTCGGCGCTCGGCGCGATGGGATTCGGCGCGACCTCGCGCTGGCCCTCAGCCGCGTGGCGGCGCGCGCCGACGCGGACGCCGAGCGGCTGCTGGCGGAGCTCGCTGCGGCGCCCTCGATCACGGTCGTACCGCCAGGGCTGCGCAGAGCTATGCGGGGTTCGCCCGGGCCCAGTCGACGATCGCGCGGGAGTCGTCGATCACGGTGCCGTCGTCGAGGACGAGCGTCGGGACCCAGCGGTTGCCGGTCAGCTCCTGGACCTCGCGGCGCCCGCGCGTCTGGTTGAACACGCCCGGCAGCGGCGCGAAGCCGTAGGACTTGATCACCTCCGGGTCGTAGCCCGGCGTCCTTCAGCGCGTGGTAGGCGTTGGCGCACGGATGCCCGCCGGGCCGCGGCGTCGGCGAACGTGCCCCAGCAGACGTACAGCTTCACGAGACGTTCAGCGTCCCTTCCATCCCGGCCTGGCGGTGCCCGGGGACCGAGCAGTAGAACATGTACTTGCCCGGCTTCAGCTTCAGCGTGAGCGTCATGCTCCCGCCTTTGAACGTTGGCGTCGCCCCGAGGACCTTGCTGCCTTCGGCGACCGTCACGTTGTGTTCCAGCGGCGACATGTTGGTCATCGTGATCGTCACGGTCCCCGCCTTGGCGCTCAGCTGCTTGGTGTTGTACGCGAGCAGCCCGGTCGGGTTGGCGGCGAGCTTCAGCGAGCGTGCCGGCCTTGCCCGGCGACGGCGCGGGAGCGGGCGCGGCGGTCCGTCGCCGCCGGTTCGCTGTGGGGGCGCTGGCGCCGCGGGCACGGGAGCGGACGCGACCGGAACGGGCGCCTGTTCCTGGGTCTGCGTGCGGCGCCACGGCGCTCTTGGCCGGCGGGCTCGCGGTGAGCACGGCCGTCGACGACGGCGGCGAGGACGAGGACCGCGCTGATCGCCATGACCGCGCGCTGGCCGGCCAGGCTGCCGGGGAAGTCGGGGCGGCGCAGGCCGATGCCCGAGGGACAGCGTCAGCGCCCACGCCACGAGTATGCCGCCCGCGATGTAGAACGGGACTTTGCTCTTCTCCGCCGCGAGCACGGGCGCCAGCTGAAGGGCGAGGGAGTGCATCTGCGCGCGAGCCTAGCCGATGGGGCACGGGTATGCTGCGCGGGGAGATGACCGACGTGGTGCGCACGCCCGAGGAGGCGCTGCAGGGACTTCCGGACTTTCCCGTTCGCCTCGCACTACCGTGTCGTGGATGGCCTGCGCCTGGCCCACCTGGACGAGGGCGAGGGTGCGCCCGTGGTCTTCCTCCACGGGGAGCCCACCTGGTCGTTCTTGTGGCGCAAGGTCATCCCGCCCGTGCGCGACGCCGGCTTCCGCTGCCTGGCCCCGGACCTCGCCGGCTTCGGCCGCTCGGACAAGCCCGTGGACGTCGACTGGTACTCCTTCGAGCGCCACTGCGCGATGACGGCGACGCTGCTGGAGGACCTGGACCTGCGCGGCGCGACCGTCGTGGTGCACGACTGGGGCGGCGGGATAGGGCTGAACATGGCGGTCGAGCACGCGCAGCGAATCGATCGCATGGTGATCCTCGACACCGGCCTGTTCACCGGGCGCCAGCAGATGAGCGACGCGTGGATTGCCTTTCACGACTTCGTGCAGCGCACCGAGGACCTGCCCGTCGGCATGCTGGTGCGGCGTGCATGCAAGCTCGACCCCGGCGACGAGGTGGCGAATGCGTATGAGGCGCCCTATCCAAGCCCCGCCGCCAAGGCCGGTGCCCGCGCGTTCCCGCTGATGATGCCCCGTTCACCGGATGATCCGGGCGCGGCGATAGGCCAGCGTGTGCAGGACGCGCTGGAAGCCGATCACCGCCCGAAGCTGTTCCTGTGGGCCGACTCCGACCCGATCATCCCGCTCAAGGCCGGCGAGCGCATGGCGGAAAAGCTCAACGCGCCACCGCCCCGCACAATCGAGAACGCCAGCCACTTCCTGCAGGAGGACCAGGGGCCGCTGATCGGCGGCCTGATCGCCGACTGGCTCACCGCCGCCTGATCGCGCCGGGCGCCGAGCCCCGCCTGGCCGACGCGCCCGCTGGCGAGAGGATCAGTCGCTGGCGGCCTGGACTATCTGCGGCTGCTCGGGGGCCGGCTCCAGCCCGGGCCGCTCGGGGGCGGGCTCCAGCCCGGGCTCCGAGCGCGCAGCCCGCAGCTCGTACTCGCGGCGCCTGTTCGCGTCCGCGCCCGACAGCACCCGGTCGGCCTTCATCGCCCGCCCCATGCCCTCCGCGAGCGGGCGGGGCAGCATGGTCACGATCCGGTTCGTCCGCTTGGCCGACTTCGGCACCCACACGTCGACGGTCCCCTGCTGCAGCGCCTCGACGATCGCGTCCGCCACTTCGGCCGGCTCGAGGTCGCGCATGCCGCGGACTTCGCCCAGACCGGCGCCGAGCTCGGTCTTGACCACGGTCGGCATCACGTAGCTGACGTCGACGTGGGCGCCGGTCAGCCGCAGCTCGCCGCGGACGGCCTCGGTCAGGCCCACGACGGCGTGCTTGGTCGCCGAGTAGGTCGCACCTCCGGGCGCGCCGAACTTGCCCGCCTGCGAGGAGATGTTGACGATGTGGCCGCGGTCGCGCGGGATCATGCGCGCGAGGGCGATCTTCATGCCGAGGATCACGCCGTGGAGGTTGATGTCCACCATCCGCCGCGCCGTGAGGTCGTCCTCGTCGATGAAGCGCCCGATCTGCATGATCCCGGCGTTGTTCACGAGCACATCGACCGGCCCGAGCTGCTCCTCCGCGCCGTCCAGGAACGCCGTGAACGAGTCGCGGTCGGTCACGTCCAGCGGCAGCGCGACCGTGCTCGCGCCCAGCTCGGAGGCCGTCCGGCTCGCGGCCTCGAGGTCCACGTCCCCGATCGCCACCCTCATGCCGTGGCGCAGGAACGCCTCCGCGGTGGCGCGCCCGATGCCGCGCGCGGCGCCGGTGATCGCGGCGGTCTCTCCGGCGAGGATGCGGGGCTGCTTGGCCATGGATCTACTCCTGACGGTGGCTGACGGATCGAGTCGGCCTCCAAAGCTAGCGCTCCGCCGCGAGCGACGCGACGAGGGTAGTAGGCTGGCCGTATGCCGTTCTTCAAGTTCGAGGGGCAGCGCCTCGCATACACGGAGTTCGGCGGCGGCCCGGCGGCGGTGAGCCCCGGGGGCGGACGCGGGCGGACCGCGAAGAGCTCGCCGGCGAGCACGAGGCCGGTGATCCTGGTCCACGGGCTGCTGCTCTCCCAGCAGATGCACTGGCCGCTGGCCGAAGACCTCGCGGCCCGCGGCAACCGGGCGATCACGATCGACCTGCTCGGCCACGGCGAGTCAGACCGCCCGCGCGACATGTGGCGCTACTCGATGCACTTCTTCGGCGAGCAGGTGGTCGCGCTGATGGACCACCTGCAGATCGAGCAGGCCGTGGTGATGGGCACCTCGCTCGGGGCCAACGCGGCGCTTGAGGTCGCCTTGACAACGCCGGAGCGGTTGCGCGGGATGGTGATCGAGATGCCCGTGCTCGACAACGCGCTGCTATGGAGCTCGCTCACCTTCACGCCCCTGCTCGTGGCGCTGACGTTCGGCGAGCGGGCGATGAAGCTGCTGGCGCGCGGCGCGCGGGCCGTCCCGCGGCGGTTGCTTCCATACTACGGCAACGTGATGCTCGACCTGATCCGCCAGGAGCCCGGCCCCGGCGGCGCGGTGTTGCAGGGCCTGTACTTCGGGCGCGTCGCCCCCCATCGCAACGACCGGCGCGCCTTTCAGACACCGGCGCTCGTGCTCGGCCACGTCCGCGATCCGGTCCACCCCTTCTCCGACGCCGACATGCTCGTCAAGGAGATGCCCAACGCCAGGCTGCTCCAGGCCAACTCGGTCATCGAGCTGCGTATGCAGCCCAAGCGCCTGACCGGGGAGATCGCAGCGTTCCTCGACGAGGTGTGGGCCGAGCCGACCGCCAAGGCGTCCAGCAGGCGGTCCAAGCGCCCGGCGACCACCAGGGGCCCGACTGCCAAACGGGCGCGCACGAGCTCTCGCGCGAGCTCCGCCTGAGCCCGGTCAGGGGACCCTCGGCTCTCAGCTCGCGGGGAACAGTTCGACTTCGTTGACGTCCACGTGCCCGGGCGCTTCGGCGGTGCCGATCGAGCTTTCCGGCGCCCTGCTGATCCACAGGGTCACGAACGTGAATACTGTTGTCGAGTCGCGCAGGGTGATGCGCAGGTGCTTCTTCTTGACCACCTCGGAGCGGCTGAGCGCAGTCCACGCCGGGTCGGTGATCGAGGCGGGCGCCGTCTGGCCGTTTGCGCCGTACACCTGTACGGTCATGCCCGGCGTCGAGGTGATGAGCTCGAGCGCCGACAGCTTCTGCTTGGCCTTCAGGTCGATCAGGAGCCCCTCCGCCATCTTCGGGGCCGTCGCCGGGTTGACCTCGGCGGTCCAGGCGGTCGAGGTGTCGCCGTCGATCGCCAGGCTGGGGTCGCCGAACCCGCTCGCCGGGTAGCCGTATGGGTTGTAGGTCGACGTCGCGTTCGTGTCCAGCAGGATCGCCGTGGGCTGCGATTCTTCGCTCGTCGCGCTCGAGCCGCCGGTCGAGGAGCTGGCGGGCGTGGTGCTCGTCGAGGTGCTGGTCTTGGTTTCCGACGATCGGGACGTGGTGGTGCTTTTTTCGGAGGCCTTCGGGACCACCGCCGTGAGCGGGATCTTCGGCGGTTTGATCTTGCCCAGCGGGAGCGCCGCTTTGGCTTTGCGCGTGCTGCTGCCGAGGGCGCTCGGGGGGGCGGCCGCCGCGTTTCCGCCGGTTGCGGGAGTGCTCGTGCTCGGCGCGGCGGCCTGGGCGACGGTCGTGGTCACGACATGGGCCTTGCTGGCGCCTTTGCTCAGCGCCGCGTACGCGGCGGCGGCGGCGCCCAGCGCGAGGACCGCGACGGCGCCGAGGATCGTGACGGCCGAGCGCCAGCCGCGCGTACCGAGGCTGCCGGGAGCGCCGGCGCCGCACTGCAGGCACCAGTCCTGGTCCGCAGCCATGGCGGCGGCGCACCTGGCGCAGATGCGCCCGGGGGCCGCGGCCGGCGGCGAGCCGGCGGCGGGCTCGGTCGGAGTCCCGGCGGATCCGTTTGGCGGCGCCTGCCCGTTGGGCGGAGCGGGCGGAGGGTCGGCGAGCAACGTGGTCATTGCCCGAGATTCTAGCTTTACACGACGCGTCAGCGGGGCAGCGGCGGACCGCCGGAGACGATGTCGCGCCCCGTCGGCGCGAGCCGCTCGTCGAGACTCCAGCTGCCAGTAGTAGCGGGTGAAGGTCATCCCCGCGCGGAACTCTCCCACGTGGGGCTCGATCCGCTCGCCGGCGGCCATCCGCACGATCAGCTCGGGGTAGGTGCGCCCGGGCAGGGCCGCGTACACGGGCGCCGGGAAGGCCCCGCCGAAGCGCGTGTTCACGTCGGTGATGCCCAACCCGACGTCCGGGTCGCGGAAGACCTGGATGGTCGCCGGTCCGGATACGCGCAGGGCCTCCATCGTGCGCCGGCCCAGCTCGGTCAGCTGCTCGTCGCGCACGACCTGGCCCTTGATCGACTCGCCGCCGCGCGACTCGAACATCGTGCGGGGGATCGCGTTGAGGCAGCGCCCGTCGCGGTCGCCCAGGCAGTCGATCGACAGCTCGGGGCCGTTCATCGCGCGCTGGACCATGGTCGGCTCCTCGACGTAGTCGATGAAGAAGCGCGCCTGCGCGGGGTCGTGCGCGCGGTGGATCGAGCGCGCGCCCGAGCCGCGGCGCGGCTTGATCATCACCGGGTAGGACAGCGCGTCGAGATCGTCCTCGGGCAGGACGGTGCGCGGGGAGGGCAGCGAATGGCGACCGAGCAGCAGGTGGGCCTCGTACTTGTCGTACGTAGCGCGGGCCACCGCGGCAGACGGTACGAGGGCGGGAAGCCTGCCTTCCTCCAGCGCGCGAGCCAGGATCTCTATATCGAGGTCGGTCAGCGGCAGCACGGCACCGACGCCGTGCTGCTCGCACAGCGCCGCCAACGCGGGGACGTACTCGGAGTCCTCGATCAGGGGCACGGCCGCGCGCGCGTGCGCGGCGTACTGGGCGGGAGCCAGCGGCGAGGGGTCGGCGACGACGGTCTTCGTGAGGGCGGCGAAGCAGGAGACGATGTCGTAGCGCTTGCCTGCGCCGGTGAGCAGGATCGCGGGCGCGCCGGCGGGCGGAACGGCGGGCGTGCTCACAGCTCGCCCTCCCAGCCTCCGGCGTGCCCCTTGTACAGGCCGGAGCCGCCGAGCACCATCGCCAGGGTGCGCCGCAGGATGCGCAGGTCGAGCGCGAGCGAGCGGTGCTCGATGTAGTACAGGTCGAGCTCGATCCGCTGCGCCCACGGCAGCGACGCGCGGCCGTTGACCTGCGCCCAGCCGGTGATGCCCGGCTTGATCTCGAGGCGCCCGCGCTGGCGCTCGGTGTACTGCTGCACCTGCACCGGCAGCGTCGGACGCGGCCCGATCAGCGACATCTCCCCGCGCAGCACGTTCACCAGGTTGGGCAGCTCGTCCAGCGAGGTCCGGCGCAGGAGCGCGCCCACGCGCGTGATGCGCGCGTCGTCCTCGTCGACGGCCAGCCCCGCGCCGATGTGCTCCGCCCCCTCGACCATCGTGCGCAGCTTGAGCACGTCGAACGGGCGGCCGTGCAGGCCGGCTCGACGCTGGCGGTAGATCATCGGACCGGGGCTCTCCAGGCGGATGGCGAGTGCGGCCAGCGCGAGCACCGGAGAGCTGAGCGCGAGCGCGAGCGCAGACACCACCACGTCGACGGCGCGGCGGATCATCTGGTCCCCTCGGCGGCTTCCCAGGAGGCCGAGGTGCCGTGGCGCAGCCAGTCCCACAGGCCGGCTGCTGGCGAGGCGGTGGTGAGCACGTAGTAGCGCGCGATCAGCAGCGGGCGGGCGGGCAGCGGCCCGGCGAGCGCGGCGGCGAGCAGCAGCGCGAGCTGGAGGCCCAGCGTGACCACGTACAGCTTGCCGGCGCCAAGCGCGACGAGCGCCACGTTGGCGGCCAGCGCGAGCACGTGCAGGGCGGGTGTGGCGTAACGCAGCACCCGGTGGGAGAAGATCATCAGCGCATAGCCTGGCGGGTAGCCGCGGGGAGAGAGCATGCCGCCGCGCAGGAGGATCGGCCACGTGTGGCTCATCATGCGCCGCTTGCGCGCGAACTCCCCGCCGAGCGACGGGACCATCTTCTCGCTCGCGCGCGCGTTCTGGACATACACCGCGCGCAGGCCGCGCTTGACCATGTTGAAGGGGAGCGAGAGGTCGTGGCCCATGATCGGATCGACGATCATGTAGGAATCGCGCCGGGTGGCGTAGATGGCGCCGTTGCCCGCCGTGATCGAGCTCAGGCGCGACTCGAGCGCGCGGACGGCCAGCTCGTAGCGCCAGTACACCGCCTCCTGGTTCGAAGCGTCCGCCTGTTCGTCCCTCGGTCCGCCGGCGCCGGCACCGGCACCGGTGGCCTGCAGGTAGCGAACCTCGCCGCAGGCGTAGCCGACGTGCGGGTCGTCGAACGCGCGCACCAACGCCCGGGCGGCGTCCGCCTCCCACAGCGCGTTGGCGTCGGAGAACGCGACGATCTCGCCGCAGGCCCGCTGCACGGCGGCGTCCTGCGCACGGATCTTGCCGCCGCGCGGCAGCTCGAGCACGAGGTCGGCGCCGGCGTCCCTGGCGCGCGCGGCTGTCGCGTCGGTGCAGCCGTCGCACGCCACGATCACCTCGAGTCGCTCGCGCGGATAGTCGAGGCTCAGCGCGTTGGCGACCTTCTCCGCGATCACCGGCTCCTCGTCATGGGCGGCCACGATCACCGACAGCGACGGGAGCGTGGCTCGTTCGCGTGGCCGGGACTCGGGCGGCGCGAGCAGCCGCGCGAACACGGCGAGCACGGCGGCGTAGCCGACCTGTGTCCACACGATCAGCCCGATGGCCACCCACAAGACGAGCTCTCGAGCGCGATCCTCATGGACGGCGATTCTCGCTCAGCAGCGCCTCGTACAGGTCGAGCGTGCGCCGCGCGATCGCCTGCCAGGAGTACTGGCCGGCGAGCAGGGCGCGCGCGCGCTCGGCCATCGCCGACAGCGCTGCTCGGTCGCCCAGCAGGTCGCGCAGCGCATCGTGCAGCGCGGCGACGTCGCCGGCGGGAAAGGTGCGCGCGGCACCGGTGGCGGCGACCTCGGGGAAGCCGCCGACATCGCTGAGCAACAGCGGCTTGCCGAACGCGAGCGCCGTGAACAGCACGCCGGACTGGTCGATCTCGCGGTACGGGAGCACGACCACGTCGGCGCGGCGGAAATACGCGGGCAGCTCGTCGTCGCCGATGAACCGCGGCACGAAGCGGACACCCGGAGGGGCGGCCGCGCGGAGCGCCGAGATGTCCATGCGCGGCATGCCGGCGACCCACAGCTCCGCGCCCTCGATCCCCCTCCAGGCCTCCAGCAGCAGGTCGATCCCCTTGTACGGGCGCATCAGCCCGAAGCACAGGACCACGGGCTCCACGGTCTCAAACGGCGGATGCGTGTCTGCGCCGTCGGCTGCGCCGGCGGCGAGGTGCTCGAGCACCCCGTGCGGGATCACGTGCACGCGCTCCTGCTCGACGCCCAGCTCGCCGGTGAGGCGCAGCCGGCCGTGCTCGGAGTGCACGACGATCGCGTCGAAGCGGTCGTACAGGCGTCGCTGGGCCCTGCGCTGCCCCGGTCGGGCCTCGCGCGGGAGGATGTCGTGCGCGGTCAGCACGAGCGGGCGCCGGGCGCCGGGCGCGGAGCGGCCGGTGGGCAGCAGGCGGCCGTCGAGGTGCTGGACGGCCAGCCACTGGAAGTGCACGACGTCCGCGGCGAGCGCGGCGCGGCGGTAGCGGAGCATGTCGGGGACGTGCTCGGCGAGCTTGACGGCGCGCCGCGCGCGGGCGCCACGGACGCGGGCGGCGACGCGGTAGAAGGTCTCGCGCCGCTCATAGCCCTCGGCGGGCGCGACCGGTCCGTGGACGAAGCGGCTCGTGTACAGCTCCACCTCGGCCCCGGCGGCGGCGAGCGCACGGCAGAGGGCATGGTCGTATGGCGGCGTGTAGGCCGAGGGATCGACGATGTGCACGCGCATCAGCGAAGTTCGGCCAGCGTGGTGACGTAGCGCAGGAACGGCTCGATCTCCAGGGCGCGTCCGGTGGCCTGCTCGACCAGCGGGATCGTGTCCAGCCGCCGTCCGTGACGGTGCACGCGCTCGCCGAGCCAGCGCTGGATGGGAGCCACTTCCCCCTTGCGCAGATCCTCCTCGCGCGGTCCGAGCTCGTCCTGCATCGCCTCCCACAGCTGGGCGGCGATCAGGCAGCCGAGCGCATAGCTGGGGAAGTAGCCGAAGGACCCGGCGCCCCAGTGCACGTCCTGCAGGCATCCGAGCGCGTCGGAGGGAACCTCCACGCCGAGCAGGCGGCGCATCCCCTCGCGCCATGCGGCGGGCAGGTCGGGAACGGCGAGCTCGCCGGCGATGAGCGCGAGCTCCAGCTCGAAGCGCATGATGATGTGCAGCGGGTAGGTGAGCGGATCCGCGGAGACGCGGATCACGGACGGCGCTACGCCCACCAGCGTGGCGTGCAGCTCGGCTGGGGCGACCGCGAACCCGCCGGCGCCCAGCTCTGCGGCCAGGACCTCGGCGAACGCGGGATTGCGCGCAACATGGTTCTCCCACAGCTTGCTCTGGGACTCGTGGATCGACATCGACGTTCCGCGCCCGAGGTTGGTGCGCTCCAGGGCCGGGTCGACCTGGCGCTCGTAGAGCGCGTGGCCGTACTCGTGCAGCGAGCTGAGCAGCGACTCGACCTCGCCGTCCCTGTAGCGCGTGGTCACGCGCGTGTCCCCGCGGCCTATCCAGGCCGTGAAGGGGTGTGCCGAGACGTCCACCCGCCAGCTGGAGTCCTCCACTCCGAGCAGGCGCAGCGTGCCCGCCACGGCCGCCTGCTGGGCGCTGACGGGCACCTGAAGCACCCGACTCGGCGAGCGAACCTGCGCCTCGGCCACCAGCGGCGGCAGCGCTTCGGCGAGCGCCCCGAACACGCGGCGCAGCTCCTCGGTCGTCAGTCCGAAGTCATAGTCGCCGAGGAGAGCCTCATACGGGCTCTGACCGTCCTCGGCCAGGCACTCCCCGTACGCTCGCGCGAGCTCGACGTTTCGCTGCAGCGCAGGTTCGAAGGCGCTGAAGTCATCGCGTGCTCGCGCGAGCTGCCAGCTCTCCTGGCCCTCGGTGCTGGCGCGGGCGCGGTCGACCGCAAGCTCTTCCGGGATCCGGCGAGCCCGTTTCCAATCGCGACGTGCCAGGCGCACGATGTCGCGGTCCAGCTCATCGAGCGCCGCCCCGTCGAGCTCGGCCAGCCAGGCTCCGATCTCCTCGGCCGTGGCATGCTCATGGGTGAGGCGGGCGAGCGTACCGAGCTGCTGCGCCCTCGACGCCGCACCTTCCCCCGGCATCATCACCAGCTGATCCCAGCCGAGGAGCATCTCGATCGAGGCGAGATCCGCGAGCTCGGCCATGCGGCCGCGCAGCTTCTGGAGGGCGTACACGCAGTAGAGCGTATGCCCGTCGGGCTTCGCTCGCGTAGTCTGTGGCCGCCGTGCCGCTGCCGTTGGTTCGGGATTCACCCGTGCTAATAGGCGTGCAGGAAGTGAACAGCGAGAACAGCGAGGAGCGCCGCGATCAGCACGCCAGCGGCAGACAGCACGCCCCTGCGCCAGCGTCTGCGTACGCGGTAGATGGTGCGTGCCGGCTCAGGCGCCGGGATGCTGACGGCGGCGCTCGCGGCAGTGGCGGCGGCGACGCCGGCGGCGGCGGCGAGCAGCGGGCGTTGGCGGGCTTCGAGGGCCATGGCCTGTGCCACCTGGTCGCGCAGGAGGATCAGCTCGCGCCGGCGAGAGAGCACGAGCAGGGCGAGGAGGGCGACGGCGGCAAGGCCCACAAAGCCGAGCGCGGCCTCGAGCTTGGAGGCCAGGCTCGTGGTGTCGACTTCTCGCGGGGGCAGTTTGACGCTGCCCAGGGTCGGGATCGCCGCGGTCGCCTGGACACCGTTGGGGCGGGGGCTGATGACGGGCAGCGTCTGCTCGGCCATCGCCAGCATCTCCCGCGGCCCGACGCTGTTGGTGAGGGTGTTCTGGATCCAGTACGCGGCGCCCCCTTCATGCCAGGCGACCGTCCTGATCTGTTCCCCCGCATAGAACAGGCTATAGGTGCGCGAGCCGATCTGGACGGTCTGACTCGGCTCGCCCAGCAGGGGCGGGTCGGTCCAGCTGCTCCCCTGCACGTCGTAGTATTCGCCCAGGCCTCCGCGGTCGATGACGATCACATAGGTGGGGTGAAGACGACCGTGTCGGTCGCGGATGTCGTAGACGCGCAGCGAGTCGGGTTCGGCGCCGGCGTATGTGTTGCGCACACGGGGATACTCGAGCGGGAACGGCAACTGCGGTGACGCTGAGCGCGCCTGCACGAGCGCTTCGCCGGAGGTCGGCGTCAGGGAGAGGGTTGGAGTGCTGCCGTGAGGGCGCGGGCGCGGGCGCGGGCGCGGGCGCGCGGCGTTTACCGCCTGGTTCAGCTTCTGCGTGTGGATCGCAGCGGTGCCGTTCAGGAACGACTGCACCGCTTCGCTGATCTGTTCGGGCGTGGCGGTGTCGACTGTGGGCAGAAGGGTCACGTGGAAAGGGACCTGGCGCACCGGCTTGCCGGCCGATTCGGCCAAGAGCTCCAGCAGCTGCAGCACCTGTTCTTCGCCATGCAGGTCGGTTTCCATGGCCTTGCCGAGGATCCGCTCGAACTTTTCGCGGTTTTCAAGTAGCGTCGCCCCGTACTCCGCCTTGACTTCGAGCAGGAAGCGCTGGTCGCGAGCGTCACGGATCAGCGAGGTGCTTTCGTGGCGGTTGGCGACGAATTCGAGCGCCTCCCTGCCGCACAGCCGCTGGTAGCCCGGCTGCAGGTTGATTTCGAAGTACTGTTCGCCTTCTGGTTCGTTGACGTGGTAGTAGCGCTTGTCAACGGTCATGTAGACGCAGCCCATTTCGTCGACCGCGCGCTTGAATCTCTTGAAGTTCGTGACGAACACGTGGTTGGCTGTGAGGCCGAATACGCTCTTGATCGTTTCGAGCATCAGCTTGACGCCGCCGGAGGTGCCGCCGCCATCCTCGAAGCCGTACGTGTAGGCCGAGTTGATGCGATTCGTGATCGCTTCCCCGGTGGGCGCCGTGAACGTGACCTGCAGCTCACGCGGGATCGAGAGCATCGAGATCGTCGGCTTGCTCGGGTCGATCCGCACGAGCAGCATCTCGTTGGAATGCGGCAGGACCGCCCCCTCGGGGTTGTCCTTCGGGGGCGGGCGTTCGTCGTTGCCGATCAGCAGCAGGGTCTCGGGCGCGCCTTTGCTCGTGGGAGCGAGCACCTTCGGCGCGACCCTGACCGGCCTGTTCTGGTCGAGCGCTTCGACCACTTTGCTGACCTCGTTGCGCGCTATCGCGTAGGTCCCCCCGCCCGTGATCAGGACGATCCCGGCGGCCGCAAGCAGCACGCGCCTGGCCATCCACCAGACGCGACGCGGCGGCTCGGGCGGCATCGACCCCGGAGGAGTCCCGCCGGGCGGGAGCAGCGGGGGTGGAGTCGCGACGGTGCTCAAGGTCCGTGGGTCATCGGCAGCAGTCGGCGAGCGCTGGGCTCATGGTAGCGGCACGCCCGGCGCAGTCGCGGCGGCCGCGTCCACCAGGCCGGCCCCGTACAGCCCCTCGTCGCCGCCGCCTCCGAGCTTGCGCGCGGTGGCCTTCAGGCGCGCCGTTATCCGCGCGGGCGTGGGGTGGCGGCCGAGCACGCCGCTGGCGATGATCAGCGCCGCCGTGGCGGCGACCTCCGGGGTGGCCATCGAGGTGCCTTCATAGCCGGAGGGCAGACCGAACCTTCGGGGTGAGGATCCGGTGAAGGTCACCTGGAAGATGTCCCCGCCGGGCGGCTTTTCTGGGTAGCAGTTCGGATCGCCGGGGAGGTTCGCGTCGGCGCCGCCCCCGGGCGCCACCAGCGTCAGGCCGGCTCCGTCGTTGGAGTAGTCGGCCAGGCAGCCGTGTTCGGTGGTGGCGCCGACCGACACCACGTCCGGTGCCCGCGCCGGGTAGGCGATCGTGCGGTACCCCTCGTTGCCGGCGGCCGCGACCACGAGCACGTTGTGACGGTGGGCGTAGCGCAGCGCCTGCATCAGCTCGGGGATGTCCGCGCCGGTCACGCCGGGGGAGAACTCGAGGCTGAGGTTGATCACCTGGGCGTGGTGGCGGACGGCGAAGTACACGCCTTCGGCGATCGTCGACGCTTCGCCTTCGCCCTGGCTGTCGAGCACCCGCACGGGCATCAGGCGCGCGCCGTAGGCCAGGCCGGTGAGGCCGATGCCGTTGTTGGTCGCCTCGGCGATCTCACCGGCGACGAACGTGCCGTGGCCGTTGTGGTCAACGGGGTAGGCCCCCGGGTCTACGAAGTCATAGCCCCTGACGAACTGGTATTGGTCAAAGCCGGGCGAGCGGCGAAAGCGTCCGACGTTCTTGTAGGCGATGCCCGTGTCGAGGACCGCGACGATCACCCCGTGGCCGCCGTCGGCGTGGTCGCTGATCAGGTTGCCCCATGCCTGCGGAGCGCCCACGCCGAACAGCCCGACGAAGTTCCATTGCAGCTGCGTCCAGCCGCCCGGCACTCCCGCGCTGCCCGGGTTGTTGGGTATGAACGGCGCCGGTGTGCCCACATCGGCCACGCGGGCGATGTAGTCGGGTACGGCCCAGCGCACGTGCGGCTCACGGCGCAGCCGCGCGAGGGCCTGCGCGACGGTCGTTCCCCGGGTGAGCCGCAGGACCCGAGTCTCGGGAGCGACTGCGCGAAGACCAAGGGCATTGGCGGACCTCGCCGCGGCGGCGCGCGCAGCGGGTGGCGTGGCCGGAGCGTAGCTCACCACCACCTGATCGGGCGCATAGGCAGCCGAGCGGGCCGCCGGCGCCCCGATCGCGGCCAGCGAGAGCGCCACGACGCTCAACGCCAGTGCCGCGCGAGTACGGGACGGGCCGCAAGCAGCGACGCTCACGCTAGCGATTCCGATCGAGCCGCGCCAAGGCTCGTCCGCGAGTGCGAGCCCGGTGTGGTAGGCCAGGCCGGCAGCCGAGACACCCACCGACTCATTGTCTGGCAGCACGCCGTGGCGCGATCAGTTCCGGCACTTCGGCCAGCAGCCACTGGCCCGTGACGTAGACGGCCTTTTCCGGTTTGACGCCGTCATAGACGAGCGCTTCGCGTCCCGACACGACGATGCGGGTCCCCGCCCCGACCTTCGAGAGACGGACCTTTTCGGCCCAGCGTTCGAGAATCGACGTCGAGCTCCCCGTCGAACAGTGGTTCTCCGACCGCTCGACCTCGTCGCGGAGCCGCTCGTCCATGTAGGACTCGCAGATGTCGCTGAAGTTGCTGGCGCTCGCGTCAAGGCCGACAGCCCGATACAGGGCCCGCACTCCGGCCGCGCTCTGAGGGGCGCTCGCTCCGCCGCAGCCGGCGATCAGCACCGCTGAGGAGCACAGGACCGCTGCGCCGAGACGTGACATGCGCCAGAGCTTCACAGCTCGCGGGCCTATTCGACGTGCACGAGCGTCCCGATGGGCGTGTAGGGCCATACCTCGCCGGCGGTGGCGGGCGGCATCTCCACGCAGCCGAGGCTCTGGGGGAAGCCGTACTGCGCACGTTCGAAGCCGTGCAGGGCGTCGCCGCCGTTGAAGTAGCTGATCCAGGGAATCCCGGGGTCTTCGTAGTGGCTGCCGTCGGGGTTCGTCCCGCTCATGGTCCCCGAGGCGATGTGCTCGTAGACCGTGAACGTGCCCAGTTCGGTCGGTGCCGCGGCGATGCCCGTGTTGACGGGCGTCGTGAGGCGTATGGACCCGTCGTTCCACAGCGCGAGGGTCTGTGAGCTCTCGCTCACCATCACGTAGCTGTAGCCCGCCGTGGTCTTCTGGTTGGCGATCTCCGCGTGTATCAGCGCTCGCCACACCGCCGGGCCGACGATCCCGTCGTTTTCGAGTTCGTGCGCGTTCTCGAAGGCCATCACCGCTCCGCGCATCACCACGTTGCTGGTGCCCGGCTGCCACAGTTCGCGCAGCGTCGCGGGGATGTCGCCGTAGCGCCAGGAGAAGCTGCCGGGGAGCGGATCGATCGCGGCGCGCTCCTGGGCCGCGGGCGTCGGCGGAACCTGGTGGGCGGAGCTGAAGCGCAGCGGCAGGTATCCGAGCTGCGCCAGGATCTGCTGCGCGCGCAGGCTCGAACCTTCCGGCACCGTCCATGTAGCGACGCTCGAGGATCCGTCGTGATGCCCACCGATGAGCCGGACCGTGCCCGGCAGCCCGAGCGCGACAGGGGTGTCCAGGCCGAAGCCGTATCCGCGCGGCCTGAACACGATCGTGTGACTGTCGATCGCTCGCCAGCTCCCGGAAGCGGCCGGCTCGACGTGCGGCAGTGTTCGGCCGAGCGCGGTGGAGACGGGCTGCGAGAAGGTCAGGAAGATCGGCGTCGTCGGCGAGATCCGCGTTCCCGGACGCGGGCTGAGCACCGCGCTCGCGTCGGCGCCGGGCGGGAACCAGCTCACCAGCGACGGTGCCGGCAGGCTCTCCCACGACCGCGGTGCGGCCGCCACTTCGATCGAGCCCGCTTCGCCGGTGCGCGCCAGCGTGATCTGACTGCGCGGCTGCGCGAGCGTACGGCGCTGCAGATGTTCGGGCTGTCCGTAGGCGAGCGTGCGCACCGGCTCGTCAAACGCCAGCCGCAGCGGCGAGCCGGCTGCGAGCGTCACGTAGCGTTCGCGCACAAGCGCGCTCGGGGTGCGCAGCTGCAGCCGCTCGCTGTCCCGGCTGCCGGCGAGCCACGCGATCCAGCCCGGGCGACGCAGGACGACCTCGATCGAGACAGGCTCGCCGGGCGCGAGCACCACCTGCGGCCACAGCCGCCCGCCCCTCACCGCGACCGGGATCGGCCGCCCATCCGGCCCGGTCGCCTTCACGCTTTCGATCGTGCCCCTCGTCAGGGGCAGATCCACGCGCGCGAGCGCGGCCGCGTCGGCGACGATTGCCGGACGCGACCACACGAACGCCAGCGCGGCGAACACCAGCGCGGCGAGCGCGAACACGCCCACCATGCCCATCAACACGCGGAATATGCCCGGTCTCACGACAAGTCCTCCAAGGAAGCGCTCCGAGAGAGGTTAGTCGAGAGTGTCGGTTGCGCGGCGAGCATGAGGCGCTACGCCAGCGACGCCGAAGCGCGGGCGCGCCACAACGGCGTCTGCCGGACACGATCGTCGCAAGAGAGATCGCACCGTACAGACGTACGTGATAGCGTACGCCTGATCGACCATTCGATCGAGGTGTTTGCTGCGCACGCCGGCGACTACCAGGCGCTGCGCAGACGCCTGGTCCCCTGCTTCGACGCCTTCTACGGCACGGCCGTCGACCTGGTCGGACAGCGCGGCGGGGCCGTCGGTCGGGTGCTCGACCTCGGCGCCGGAACGGGGCTGCTCAGTGCCGCGATACTGGCGCGCCATCCCGAGGCGCAACTGGTGCTGCTCGATGGAGCCGCGGAGATGCTCGCCGTGGCGCGCAAGCATCTACCGAGCGTTTCGCTGACCACACACGTCGGCGACATGCGCGACGCACTGCCGGGCGGACCGTTTGACGCGGTCGTATCCGCGCTGGCTATCCACCATCTCGAGGACGCAGCCAAGCGCGATCTGTTCGCGCGCGTGCACGACGTGCTGCGCCCA
Organism: uncultured Solirubrobacteraceae bacterium; assembly: GCA_963711985.1. Taxonomy (GTDB): domain Bacteria; phylum Actinomycetota; class Thermoleophilia; order Solirubrobacterales; family Solirubrobacteraceae; genus Palsa-744. The sequence goes on from CAVQGG010000011.1 coordinate 984,477, forward strand.
GGCGGCGCGTTCGTCAACGCCGAGCAGGTCGCCGGGCCGACGCCCTGGCATCAGGCGGTATACCGCGAACTGTGGCGCCGAGACTGCCGAGTTGCCGGTGCCGGCCAGGAGGAAATCGCCCAGGCCGAGATCCGGATGCGCGTCGATCGGTGCACCGACCTCGCCACGCAGCTCAGCTGGATGCGCGCTGCCGGTCTGCAGGACACTGACTGCTTCTTTAAGCACGCGCACTTCGCGGTGCTCGCGGGCTGGCGGGTGCGTTGAAAGTAGGGTCCCACCCGTGCCCGCGGTCGAGCTGAGCTACTGCGTCGTGAACACCTCCCAGCGCGAGCTGCTGGTGCGGGGGCTGGACGCGATCGTGCGCGAGCGCGAGAGCCTGCCGTTCGCGACCGAGGTGCTCGTGCTCGACAACGGCTCGCGCGACGGCTCCGCGCAGGCGGCGCGCGACCATCCGGCGGTGGACGAGACGATCGCGCTGGATCAGTGCCGGGGCAAGGCGCTGAACGACTCCGAGCTGCTGCGCCGCGCGCGCGGACGCTACGCGCTGCTGCTGAACGAGGACTCCGAGCTGCGCCCCGGGGCGACGCTGGCGCTGTGGCGGGCGCTGCAGGCACGCCCGCAGGCAGCGTGCGCCGGGGCGCGGCTGCTGCGCCCGGACGGGACCGAGCAGGCCTCCGCGTGGCGCTTCCCGACTCCCCTCACCGCCCTGGCGGGCGCGCTGTTCATGCACCGCCTGCACACCGTCCAGAGCAGGGGCGAGCACACGCGCGAGGTCGACTGGTGCCAGTCGGCAGCGCTGCTCGTGCGGTGCGAGGCGGCCGAGCAGGTGGACTACCTCGACCCCGACTTCTTCGTGTACTCGGACGAGGTCGACTTCGCCCGCCGCCTGCGAGACGCGGGCTGGCACAGCGTGTATGTCCCGCAGGCGGTGGCCGTCCACCACGAGCAGCTCTCGACCGACCGGGTTCCCGAGCGGAGGATCGTCGAAATGGCGCGCAACCGCGACCTGTACATGCGCAAGCACCACTCCGCCGCCGCCGCCCGCGCCGTGCGCTGGCTGACCGCCTGGAGCTACGCCGTCCGCGCGCTGGCGGCCCTGGCACTGCCCGGACACTCGCCCCGGCGCTACTGGCGCCACGTGACCGCCACGCTGATGCCCGGCCGCGGCGAGGGCCTGCGGGAGGCGGCCGAGGAGTGCAACCGCGGCGCTGGCGGCTGACTGCTCGACCTGGGTCCGCGACAACGCGCTTCCTCAGAGGTCTCTGAGCGGGTCCTCCGCGTATGCCTCGACGTCGCCGTGCCCCGCCCGGAAGGCCGTCACGCGCCGCCTGGCGTCAGCCACGAGGGACCGCGCCTGGGCGTGCTCGTGGGGGTGGAAAAAGCGCGTGAGCAGCAGCGCGGCGGGGACGAGCGCGAGCCACACGACGCGCGCCGCGAGGCCGGCCAGGCCGTGGCTCGGCAGCAGCAGCTCGCCCGAGACGGCGACACCGACGAGGATCGCCGTGAGCTGCGCCAGACGGCGCCATTCGAAGCCGACCTTGAAGAGGCTCCGCGTGAGCAGGTACATGGCCGCGAGCATCGCCACGTAGGCGCCGCACAGCGCGATGCCCGCGCCCGCTATCCCCAGGCCGGCGCCGGCGCCAGGCACGAGCAGGAGCAGCAGCACCACGTTGACCGCAAGACCGGCGGCGGCCGCGGGGAAGTTGCGCGAGGTGACGCGCGCGCGGCCGGCGATGGCAACGAACACGAGGTACAGACCGTACAGCGCCCACCCGAGCGCCAGCCAGGGCAGCGCGCGGTAGGCGTCGAAGTATTCGTGGGCGGCCAGCAGCCGCACCATCCAGCGCCCGAGCAGCGCCACGCCGCAGACGACCACGCCGGTCGCGAGCGCATAGTAGGTGGTGACGAGCGAGTACAGCCGGGCCGCTTCCTCGTCGCTGTCGATCGAGTAGGCCAACGGCGGCCACGCGTACTGGAAGCCGCGCACCGCGACGAACACGACCGTCGCGAGCTTGATCGCGATCGCATACTGCCCGGCGGCGCTCTGCGAGAAGACCCTGAAGAGGTAGAAGCGGTCGGCGACCTGCAGCGCGTACACGCTCGCGTCCGCCGGGACGGTCGGCAGCCCGAAGCGCAGCATCGCGCGCAGGTCGGCAACCCTCACCCGCAGCGAGACGCGCCGGCGCAGCACCCACCACAGGCCGAGCACGACCACGGCGGAGGCGCCGAAGTTGCCGAGCAGCAGACCGCGCGCGCCCTGATGGGCGAACACGACCAGGAAAACGGTGAACGCGACGGTCATCGCCACGTTCGCCCCCGACGCGTACACGTATGCGCGCTTGCGTTCGTCCACCCGCAGCTGCGCGTAGACCATCTCCAGGTTGGTGAACGCCCACAGGCCGAGCACCGCGCAGTCGAGCAGCAGCGGGTCGCGGAAGCTCAGCAGCAGCTTCGAGAGCGGTCCGGCGAAAGCTACGGCGAGCAGCGCGGCAAGCGTCGTCGTCCACGCGACCGCGGCCGTGGCCGAGCGCGAGATCCGCATGCGCCGCTCCTGGTCGTCGTCGTCGAAGTAGAAGCGGATGAATGCCTCGCCGATGCCGGCACGCAGCAGGATGCTCGACAGGATCACCGCCGTCAGCAGCGATTCCGCGGCTCCGTACGCTTTCGTGTCGAGGTGGCGCGTGTACAGCGGCAGCGTCAGCAGCGCCAGTCCCTTGGCGACGATGTCCCCGAACTGGTAGGCCGCACCCGTCGTGACCAGGCGCTTGAGGTGGCCGAGCACGGCTCAGACCCTACGCGCCGGCCAGCGGTCATCCTGGCGTGCGAGCGCCACGCCGATCGCCAGGAGCACCCAGGTGGACGGGTCCTCGAGGAAGTCGGCGTAGGTCCACGTGTGCAGCACGAGCGCCGCGAAACAGGCCGCGATCGCGATCCGCGGCGGGGAGCGCCCGGCGCCGCGGAAGAGGACCAGGAAGGCAGCGAGCAGCAGCGCCACGTACACGGCCAGCCCGACGATCCCCTGCTCGGCGGCGACCGTCACGGGGATCGTGTGCGACGCGGAGGTGGCGTTCTCGGCGGTCGTGTTGCTGTGAAGCTTGTACTCGGCTTCGAACGACCCAGACCCGTAGCCCTCCAGCGGCCGTTTGGCGAACAGTTCGAGACCTCCGGAGATCAGCGTCGTGCGCCCGCTGGTGGCGTTGCTGGCCGAGCCCTTCGAGCCCTTCAGGCCGAAGTGCAGGCTGGCGGGGGCGAGCAGCACGACCGCCCCGGCGATCGCCACCAGGGCGACCGCCGCGTACACCGTGGGGCGCATGCCCCAGCACCAGGCGGCCAGCACCGCCAGTCCCAGCAGCAGCGCGGCGATGCTCGACTGGGAGAAGCTGGTCACCAGCCCGGCCAGCAGCCAGGCGAGCACGGCCGCTCCGACCAGCACGTGGCGCCGGCGCGCGCGGATGTACGCGACGGAGCCGTTGCCCGATCTTCCAACCGCGAGCACGACTGTCGTGAGCGCGATCATCACCAGCGCGAGGAAGCGGCCGTAGACGCTCGGGTCGAAGAACACCGAGTTGACGCGGAAGTAGTTGTCGTACTGGTTGGCCGCCACAACCTTGGGGTTCAGGAACAGCGCCTTGCGGTAGTACTCGACGAAGCCGACCCCGGCGAAGAGCACCGCCAGCGCGACCGCCACGCCCAGGCAGCGCAGCAGCAGCTCGCGCGTCCAGCGCACGTCGCGGAGGATCAGGAACAGCAGCAAGAACGGCACGTAGAAGAACGCGATGTTCTCGGCGGCCTTGGCATGGTCGGTCGAGTAGATCGCCTGCAGCGCGTACAGGCCGACGGCGGCGAACAGCAGCCATTCCAGGCCGCGCGGCGAGGACCAGGAGCTGCAGTCGCGCAGGCGAGGACCCGGCCTCGCGGGGCGAGCGATCCCGACTGCCGCCCGTGCCCAGCAGCCGCGGCAGCAGGTGGGTGAGCGTCCCCGCGGCTACGACCAGGTAGAGGGGGATCAGCAGGTTCACCGTCCTTCCGTCGGCCGAGATCGGCAACCTGAAGGGGAGCGCGAGGATCGCCAGCAGCGGGAACGCGTCGGGGCGGCGGCGCATCACGGCTACGAGCGCCGCGATCACCACGAGGACGGCGGCGAGCCCGGCCACGAGCGTCCCGGCGCTCGGCAGGCTCGTCGCCAGCGCCGTCCCGCCGGCCCCGTTCACGGGCTCAGCAGCGTGAAGCTGCGCGGCGCGGGGACCGTACGGTCCTGATGGCGCAGGCTTACCCACACGCGGTATTCGCCGGGCGGCGCGAGCCTGCCTTCGTTGTCGGGCACCAGGATCGTGAGACCCCTGGGGGTCTTCAGCGTGCTGTAGCTATGGGCGGTGCCCCTGTGTCCGTTCCAGCGCAGCGAGAACCGTTTGTAGCGGGCCACCGGGCGGCCGCGCACGAGCGTTGCGACCGTGTTGCCGTCCGAGTCGATGATCGTCACCGTCACCTCGTCAGCCTGGGCGAGCTTGAACGAGATCCCCTCTTGTTTGATGTGCCCCGCCGGGTAAGGCGAGAACGCGGTGTTCATTTCGAAGCTCTGCACGGCTGTCGGGGTGTGCTTGAGCCGCTGCGCGATGAGGAACGCCGCGAAGCAGGCGATCACCAGCAGCGCGAATACGAGCCGCGCGACGGGATCGCTGCCCGGCGCGGATGCCCGGGCGTGCCCCCGCCCGTCACCCACCCCGGCGCCGGCCTCGCTCAATCGTCCCCGCCCAGCGCGAACCGCTCGACCGTGTCCGAGCGCAGCCCGAGCCGGAGCGTCTCGAGCGAGAGCACGTCCGCGGGCGCGATGTTGCCGAGGTTGCACTCCGTGCCGAAGCGCTTCAGCAACCAAACCTGTTGAGCGCGCAGCGGCGCCTCGAAGATCAGGCGCTCGGGCTCGATCGCGTGCGCGATCTCGTCGATCAGGCCCGTCCGCACCTCGCCTGTGGCGCGGTAGATGCCGGCGGTCCCCGACTCGCGCGCCTCGGCGATCACCTTCCAGGCGCCCGCGTCCAGGTCCCGTTCGATCTGTTCCACCCACACGTACGGCGCCATGATGAAGTCGGCGTCCTTGCTGCCCACCTCGGCAAGCACAGTGAACTCCCGCGAGAGTCGTTCGATCAGCTCGCGCTTGAGCTGAGGCTCGAGCGGGATCGTGCCGTCTGAGACCTCGACGTGGCGCAGCCCGAGCTCGCGCAGCCACGCGACGAGTCCCTCCACCCTGCCCTGGCGGATCGCCAGCTCGGTCAGCGTGCCTCCGAGCACCACCGGGAGTCCCTGGCGGCGTAGCGCTCGAGCTTGGGCCGCAGGTTGGCGCTCACCAGCGCGGTGCCCCACCCGAGCTTGACCACGTCGACGATGTCGCCCGCGACCTCCAGCAGGCCGTCGACATCGGCGACCGACAATGCCCCTGTCGATCACATGGGTGATGCCGTGCTCGCGCGGCTTGACCGACCGCGCCGGGATGTCCAGGAAGCCGGCTATGGGCTCGATTCGGCCTTGTCGGCGCCGACGATCACCACCACGTTCGCGGAGCCAGCAAGCGCGGTCACGGCCGCTTCGATCGGCGTCACGTGCGTCACCGAGATGGAACGTGCGACGCCTTCGGCTTCGGCCTGGTGGCCGCTGGCATACTCGACGATGCTGACCTGGCCCGAGCCGGGCGGTTTCCCGCTCAACGCCGTCGCCCGCGCGTAGCCGTTCGCCTGCAGTTCGCTGGCGGTCCGGTGGGCGAGGCCGGTGGTTTCGGTGGCGTTGAGCACGGTCACGTTTGTTTCCGCCGGAGTCGCCGCGGCCGCTTTGGGGGCCGGTTTCGGCGAGGCCTTGTGGGCTTTCTTCGCGCGCGCGCCGCCGGCATGGGTCACGGCCTTCGCCGGGGACGTCGCGGTCTTGTCGCCCGAGGATCCGCCAAGCGACGCGAAGGCCAGCGCGAGCACCGCAGCCACGGCGATCGTCCCTCCCACGATCAGCGGGGCTGTCCTGCGCGACGAGCGCCGGGCAGCGTAAATCGATCGGCGCTCGGCGGGAGGCGACTGGGCGGGCACTCGCGGATCGGCCTGCCGGACCGCGCCCGCCGGCTGGGGCGCAGGCGGGCGGTCGGCAACGGGCGCGACCGGAGGCGATGGCGCACTGGGCGCGACCGGAGGCGATGGCGCACCACCAAGCGCGACGGGACGGGGTGGCGCGGCCGGCGGCGGCGGCGCAGGTGGGCGTGGCGGACTCGGGGCGCGCGGACTGGCGGCGGCGGCCCCACCGGCCGCTGCTGCCGCGGTGGCGGGCGCCGGGGGGCGAGGCTCGGCCACGCCGGGAGCGGGAGCGCTCGCGGCCACGGGCCGGCTCTGCGCGGCCCCTGCAGCGGACGCGGGCGCGCCGACGGGAGCCGGCGCTGGCCTCGCGGCCGGCGCAGACGCGGGAGCCGCGACAGGGGCGGGAGCGGGGGGCGCCCCCGGCCTGGGCGGGATCGCTGGCCGGGGCGGGATCGCTGGCTGCGCCGCGGGCGCGGGCGTTCCCGGGGTTGCGGGCGTCGCCGGGATTGCGGATTGACCCGGAGTCGCTGGCTGGGCGGGCACCTCCGGACGGGCCGCGGTACCTGGCCGGGCCGCGGTACCAGGCTGGGCCGCCGGCGGCAGGGGCAGGCCGGACGGACCGGCCGCGGGCGCGACCGGCGCGGGCGGAGCTGCCGGGCCCGCTCACGGTCAGCGCCTGCCCAGCGGGAACAACCGCGGCGGCAGGGGCGGCGGGGGTGGCGACCACCCGCGTGGCGGGACCGGCGCCGCTGGCCGTAGCGCGCGCGATGATCGGCCCCGCATGTGGAACCGGGCGCGCCACCTGGCCGGGTGCCTGCTGCTGGACGCGGACGGCGGCGGCGGCTGTGACGCGCTGCTCGAGGTCGGCGGCGCGCTCGGGCGCGCGCCCGGCCCACTCGCGCAGACGCTTGAGCTCGCGAGCCTGGGAGAAGACGAGCAGCGATAGGGTTGCGATGCCGACCAACGCGGCAAACGCCGCGATCGCTCCGATCTGGGTGAACGTGCTCGAAAGCGAGAGCGCGAGCGGCGGAGAGATCATGAATTCGGTGAGTGTACGAGGCGGACAGGCGCGTCGCGCTGACCGCCGTGCTGGCCGACCTCCGGGCCGGCGGGCCGGCCAGCGCCGTCGAGTTCGCCCTCGCCGCGCTCCCCGGCAGCACGTTCGCCGGACTCGCCGGGCCCGTCGGCCGGTGCGTCCCGGCGAGCGGCGGCCAGCTCGGACACCTTCGCGGCCAGGCCCGCCGCGTCGCCCTCGAGCACCAGCAGGCCGATCTCGGCGAACATCGACTCGACTGCCTCGACGGCCAGCGGCTCGCGTTCGGCCAGCAGGATCTTCTCGGCGGCGGTTCCTCGTGGCCGCTCGTAGCTGTTGAAGAGATCCTCTTGCAGCTTCTCGCCGGGTCGCCGACCGACGATCTCGATGTCGATGTCGCGGTCGGGATCCAGGCCCGACAGGTCGATCATCGCGCGAGCCAACTCGATGATGCGGACCGGCTCACCCATTTCCAGCACGAACACGGCGGCGCCGCGCATGCCGCGGGCGCTCGCGAGGATGCGGGCGCCGGCTGAGCGCGCGTCGGGCTCGACCGGCGCTTGCGCGGAGGCGAGCGACCCGGAGCGGATGATCAGCTGGACGGCCTCGGGAATGGTCATGAAGTAGCGGGTCATGCGCTCGTCGGTAACGGTCACGGGACCGCCGCGTTCTATCTGGCGGCGGAAGATCGGCACGACGCTGCCGGAGGAGCCGAGCACGTTGCCGAAGCGCACGGCGTTGTATCGAGTCCCCGCCCAGCGGGCAGCGGCGGCCTCGAGCGCGAACTCGGCCAGCGCCTTGGAGGCGCCCATCACGGTTGCGGGCGCGACCGCCTTGTCGGTCGAGACGAGCACGAAGCGCCCGACCGCCGCCTCGCCGGCGACGTGGGCGACGACCTGCGTGCCGATCGCGTTGTTGCGCACCGCCTCGACCGGATTGGCCTCCATCAGGCCGACGTGCTTGTAGGCGGCGGCGTGGAAGACGATCGTGGGGCGGTGCTCCTCGAACGCCTCGCGCATGCGCTCCTCCTCCTTGCAGTCGGCGAGCACGGCGGCAAGCATCGAGGGCGGGACGTGACGCTCATCCTCGAGCTCACGCTGGATCGAGAAGAGGTTGTCCTCGGCGTGGTCGAGCAGCACGATTCGGTGCGGCTCCACGCGCGCGATCTGACGGCACAGCTCCGAGCCGATCGAGCCGCCGGCGCCGGTCACGAGCACGGTCTCGCCGGCCAGATAGGCGCCCACACGCTCGAGCTCCATGTGCACCGGCTCGCGGCCGAGCACGTCCTCGACGCGGACCTCGCGCATCTGCCTGGCGAGCGCGCCGCGCGTCTGCAACAGCTCGAACACCGTCGGCAGCGTGCGCACCGGTATGGCGCGCGCGCGGCACTCGCGCACGATCCGCGCGCGCGTCGATCCGGGCGCGGAGGGGATCGCGATGATCACTTCGTCGGGCTCGGCCTCGTCGAGGATGCGCGGGAGGTCGCCTTCGGTGTTGCCCCGCACACGCACGCCGTCGATGCGCAGGCGCAGCTTGAGCGGGTCGTCGTCGAGGAAGCCGACCGGCAGGAGACCGAGCTCGCGGTTGCGCAGGATCTCGCGCACCACCATCCGCCCCCCCTCCCCGGCGCCGGCGATCAGGACGGTGCGCTCACCCTTGCGCCCGCCGAAGGCGGCCAGCGGACGACGCTCGTACACGCTGCGCGCGATCGCGCGCACGCCGACGAGGAACACCAGCGAGAGCAGCGCGAACAGCACGATAACGCCGTTGGGCAGGACCACGGCCACGGTGGTGCGGTCGGGGTAGCGGTAGACCGGGCGCAGCACCTCGATGGCCACGACGGTCAGCAGCACGATCACGACCAGCGCCCGGACCACCGCCTCGTAGTCGCGCTGGCCGGCATAGCGCCAGCGGCGCTGGTAGACCCGCGAGAGGACCAGCACGGGCAGGCTCCCCACGAGCACCCACCAGATGGTGTCCTCGCGCAGGTGGGCGTACTGGGCCGGAGGGCCGCTGTCGAAGCGCAGCTGGAAGGCCAGGTAGTATGCGAGCGCGACCAGAACCCCGTCCACTGCAAGCTGCGGCAGCGCGTGACGGTGGAGGGGGAGGGCCGCCGAGCGGATCCGTCGGCGCATTGTGACGATTGTAAGGCCCGACCCGGCTCGGCCGTACCGGCGGGTGCTCAGTCGGGGTGGCGTGCGACGGGCGAGAGGAGCAGCTCGACCAGCACGCGGGGGTCGCGGCGGATGCGCGGATGCGCGTTCACGCGCTCGCCTGCCTGCCTGCCTGCGCCCCCAACGGGGGTGTGCCCGGCAGGGTGCGCCCCCAACGGGGGTGTGCCGCGGAAGGGGGTGCGCTTGCCGAGATCGAGCTCGTCGACGGCGACGAGCATGCGCAGGCGCTGTTCGGCGATGAGCCGTTCGTCCACAGCTCCAAGGCGGCCCTGGAAGGTGGTGTAGACGGGTGTGCCCAGCGCGACCGCCTCGCGGTTCATGGTGCCCCCGGCGGAGATCACCAGGTCGGCGTGCGCGATCAGCGACTGGGCGTCGATCGCGTGCTCGGGAACCACGAAGCCGGGGACGCGCCGGAGCTCCTGTCGCTGGGACTCCACGCGCCCCAGCAGCACCGGCTGGGTTCCCTGCTCGGCCGCGGCCGTGCGCAGTCGCGCCAGCACCTGCGCGAACAGGTCGTTCTCGAAGCGGTGGTACAGCGAGAGGACCGGCGGCGTGCGCACGACCACGATCGCGCGCGCGCGATCGAGGGCGAGCTCCTCCAACACGGCGGAGTCGGGCTCGAAGTCCGCCAGGTAGTACTCCTCCTTGAGCCCCGCGTAGGCACGCACCTTGCCCTTCGCCCCGTAGCGCTCCAGGCGCTGCGGGGGGATCGCGTCGGGCACGACCACCGCCCGCGCCAGCCGGCAGTTGAGGTTGTGCTGGACCGTGGCCCACTCGTAGTCGAACATCGTCGCGCTGGGGATGCGCAGGACGGCGGCGGCGACGGTCACGTCGTTGGAGCCGTGGCCGAGGGCGATGTCAAAGGGTGGGTGGGCTCCGTATCTACGGGCATCGGCGCGCGCCCAGCGCACGAGCGCGGCCGATCGCGACGCCAGCCCGGCGGCCTTGGCGGCGAGTCGCTCGCCGCGATGGCGGCCGATCGCGACGTGGACGATGCCGAAGCGCTCGCACAGCTCGATCGTCTGCGCGAAGTCACGCGCGGTCACGCGCACGTCGTGGCCGTCCGCGCGCAGCCGCTCGATGACCGGGCGCATGACCAGCACGTGCGGGCTGTTCGTCAGATCGATCCAGACGCGCATGCGCGACGGACGGTAACGATCGGCGGCCGTGGGGGTCCCGGGGCTGGCGCCGCTATGGTTGGCCGGCCGGTGCTCGTCATAGCCTCGATATCGGAAACGCTGGTCAACGAAACCTCGCACTTCGTCCGCGACGCGGGCCTGCCGGGGATCTTCGCGCTGATGGCGATCTCGAGCGCCTGCATCCCGATCCCCTCGGAGATCGTGATGCTGTTCGCGGGATTCGCCGTCGCCGACCCCGGGCAGAGCGCCTCCCACCACCACCTGACGATGATCGGAGTCGTGCTCGCGGGCCTGTTGGGAACGCTGGTGGGCTCGTGGGTCGCCTACGCGGTCGGGCGCGGCGGGCGCCTGGAGCTGCTCGAACGCCACGGCGCAAAGGTCAAATGGCTTCCCGTCCACCCGACGCAAATCGAGCGCGCCGACCGCTGGTTCCAGCGCTACGGCGAGGCGACGGTCCTGTTCGGACGCCTGGTGCCGCTGGTCAGAGCGTTCGTGTCGCTGCCCGCGGGGGTCGCCAGGATGCCGCTCGGGCGCTTCACCGCGTTCTCTCTGATCGGCACGATCCCATGGGTGCTCGGGCTGGCGCTCGCCGGCCACGCGCTCGGCAGCGACTGGACGAGCGTGCGCAAGGGCTTCGAGTACGTCGACTACGCGATCGTCGCGCTGGTCATCGGGGGCATCGTCTACGCGCTCGTGCGCCGGCGGCGAGGACGCCGCGGTCCGGCGACCGATGCCGTCGGCTGAGGAGGCCCTCCCGCTTCGCCACGCCGTGGCGCTGGGCCTGCTGCAGGGCCCGGCCGAGCTGCTGCCGGTCTCCTCCTCGGGACACACGGCGCTGATCCCGTGGCTGGCGGGCTGGCCATACGCGGAGCTCGACGGGGAGCGGCGCAAGTCCTTCGAGGTAGCCCTCCACGCCGGGGCGGGGGTCGCGCTGGCGATCCACATGCGCAAGGAGCTGCTCCGCGATGCCGCACGCCCGGACCGGCGCCGGGCGGCCGTGATCGCGCTCTCGCTGGCGCCGCCGGCGCTCGCCGGGTACACGCTGGGCCGGCCGATCGAGCGGTGGCTCGGCGGGCCCCGCTCGATCGCCGCGGGGCTGGCGGTCGGCGCCGTGGCGATGGCGCTCGCCGACCGCCGGGCGGGCGGGCGGACGGACGCAGGCCGCAGCTTCGAGGAAGCAAACGCGCGCGACGGGCTGGTCCTCGGCCTGGCCCAGGCGAGCGCGCTGATCCCGGGGGTGTCCCGCAACGGCGCCACGCTGACCGCCGCGCGCGCGCGCGGATTCGGCCGCGGCGCGGCGCAGGCCCTCTCCTGGCACGCTGGGCTGCCGGTGATCTTCGGGGCGAGCGTCCTCAACGGCGCTCGCCTGCACCGGAGGGGTCTCCCGCGCGAGGAGCGGACAGCGCTGGCGGTCGGCGGCGGGACCGCGTTCCTCTCCACGCTGGCGAGCGCCGCGGTCGTCCAGCGTCGCGGGCGCGACGAGCGATCCCTGCTGCCGTACTCGCTGTACCGCTGCCTGCTCGCGGCGCTGGTGATCTCACGCCTGCCCGCCGATCGACGGCGTCGATCGGCTCGCTCCACCGCGAACGCCCGACAAATCTATAAATAGAGGGGCGGATGAAGGTCCTCGGCACCGTAATCGGCGGGCGCTACAGGCTTGACGCCATAATCGGGCGGGGCGGGATGTCGACGGTCTACCGCGCGTTCGACACGGTGCTCGAGCGCCCGGTGGCGATCAAGCTGATGCACCGCGAGATCGCCGCCGACTTCGACCAGCTCGAGCGCTTTCGCAGGGAGGCGCGCTCGGTGGCGCAGCTCAGCCACCCACACGTGGTCACCGTGATCGACGCCGGCGAGGAGCCCTCGCCGAGCGGCGTTGACGGCGGGGTCGGCACGCCGTACATAGTCCTCGAGTACGTCGAAGGCGAGAACCTCAAGGACGTCATCCGCCGCGAAGGGCCGCTCGACATCCCGCAGGCGATCGCCTACGCGATCGAGATCGCGCGCGCGCTCGGCGCCGCCCACGAGCGCCAGATCGTGCATCGCGACGTCAAGCCCCACAACGTGCTGGTCAGCGAGGAAGGCGGAGCCAAGATCACGGACTTCGGGATCGCGCGCACGCTCACCGAGGAAGGGCTGACGATCGCCGGGCGCGTGCTCGGCACCACCGACTACGTCTCGCCCGAGCAGGCGCTCGGGCAGGCCGTCACCGGGCAGTCGGACCTGTACTCGCTGGGGGTGGTGCTGTTCGAGATGCTCACCGGCGACGTCCCCTTCCACGGGAGCTCGCCGGTGGCCGTGGCGATGAAGCACGTGCGCGAGGACGTCCCCGACGTGCAGCTGCTGCGCCCCGAGCTCTCCGCCGCTACGGCCGCGGTGCTCGATCGCGCGGTGTCCAAGGACCTCGCGCATCGCTACCCGGACGCGGCGAGCATGGTGGCCGACCTCGAGGACGTGCTCGCGATCGAGGCCGCTCGCACCGGCCAGGCCACCGGCGAGGTGACGACCGTGCTGCGCACCCTCCCCGGCCCCCTCCGGCGCCGCCTGCCGTGGCGCATGCGCCACCACGCGCGCTGGGTCGCCTCGCTCGCGCTGATCGTGGCGATCGTCGCGATCGCGCTCGTGGCCGCCGCCGGGAGGACGCACCGGGGCGCCGGCGTGGCGACTGGCATCGCCTCGCACGCGGGCCTGGAACCGGTGCCGCTGAGCCAGACGGCCGCCCACGACTACAACCCGTTCGGCACCGGACCGGAAAACCGCGACCAGATCGACAACGTCATCGACAGCGACCCCAACACGACGTGGAGCACCGAGCAGTACTACGACGGCACCCTCGAGAAGGCCGGCGGCGTGGGTCTCGGGATCTACCTGGACGCCGCCCCGAGAGTGCTCGCCAAGGCGATCGAGATCCAGACGCCCACCCCGGGCTTTGCCGTGCAGATCTACGTCGCCGACCACATCGAACTGGAACTGCCCTACGGCAACTCCACACCGCTGAGCGCGCGGGGCTGGCAGGGACCGGTGGGCACCAGCGCGGACGTCCACGACGGCGAACGCATCTCGCTGGCGCTGTCCGGGCGCCCCCACCGCTATTACCTCGTGTGGCTGACGACGCTGCCGCCCAAGATGGAGTCGGCGACGATCAACGAGCTGACGCTGTTCAAGTAGACCCGCGCCCGGCGCTGGCAGGCATGGGCGCCGGCGCGTTCGCGCCGCTCAGCAGCGGTACGCGCGCCGCGCGTCGTGGCGCTCGCTCGCCAGCCGGCAGAGGCGGTCGACGAGCTGCGGGTAGGGAACGCCGGAGGCGGCGATCAGCTTGGCGTAGACGCTCGTGGGCGTGAACCCGGGCATCGTGTTCAGCTCGTTGACCAGCACGCGCTCTCCGTCGACGAAGAAGTCCACCCGCGCCAGACCATCACAGCCGGCGACGAGGAACGCCCTCACGGCCAGCCGTCTGCACCTCCTCGCGCGCGCTCGCGGAGATCCGCGCGGGGATCTTCAGCTCCATGCCGCCGGGCGAGTACTTCGCGCCGAAGTCGTACCACTCACCCGCGAACACGATCTCCCCGGGCTCGGACGCGAGCGTCGCCTCGCCGGCCTCCCGTTCGCGTTCAAGCACGCCCAGCACGCCGCACTCGACCTCGGTCCCCGAGGCCATCGCCTCGACGATCGCCGCCTCGTCGTGGGCGAACGCCTGCTCCAGCGCCCCGCCGAGCTCGTCGGGCGCGGTCACCTTGACGATGCCCACAGAGGAGCCAAGGTGCGCCGGCTTCACGAACACCGGCAGGCCCAGCGCGGCGATCTCGGCGAGCACCTCCTCGCGCGAGCGCCTGAAGCACTCGGCGCGCACCCCCACGTAGCCCACCTGGGGAACGCCGACTGCCGACATCAGCTCCTTGAAGAGCACCTTGTCCAGGCAAACCGCCGAAGCGGCCACCCCCGCCCCCACGTAGGCCACGTCGAGCGTCTCCAGCAGCCCCTGCACCGTCCCGTCCTCGCCGAACGGCCCGTGCAGCACCGGGAAGACGACGTCCACGCCGAGCAGCCCGCCTGCCGGCGCGACGCTCAGCGGCTGCCCGTCGCGCCGCCAGACGCCGTCGCGACCGATCTCCACCCACACGACCTCGTGCCCGGCGGCGCGCAGCCCGTCGCTGACAGCCGCGCCGGAGGACAGCGACACATCGTGCTCGGACGAGCGCCCGCCGGCCAGGACGGCGACGACGAGCGTCTCGCCGGGCGCGGAGTCCTTCATGCCCATCCCACGGATCATTCGGACGCGGGCGGAGGAGGCGTCGTGGTCGTGGTCGTGGGCGTCGTGGTCGTGGTCGTGGTGGGCGTGGTCGGGGTGCTCTGCACCCCGACGGTGATCGTTACGGTCGCGCCCTTGCGGGCCTTGGCGCCGCCTTCCGGGCTCTGTTTCAGGACCACGCCCACCTGCGCCGGTTCGGTCGTGGCGGCGGTCGCGGTCTTGGGCGTGAAGCCGGCGTGCTTGAGCGCCGCCGTGGCCGCCGCCTCGGCCGCACCGACGACTTCGGGGACGGCGACTTCCTTGGGGGCCTGCGCGACCGTCAGATCGACCTTGTCGCCTGCGTGCACCGAGCTGCCGGTGGTCGGGGACTGCGCCAGCACGGTACCGGGCGATTGCGTGGTCGAGACTCGATGCGTGACCGTGCCGACGGCCAGTTCGGCGTTCGTGAGCGTCGCTTCGGCCGCTTCCAGGGATTGGCCGGTCACGTCGGGGACGCGTACCGGCGCCGGGCCGCTGGAGACGAGCAGCGTGACCAGGCGGCCTTCCTGCACCTCGGTTTCCGCGGGCGGTTCGGTGCCGATCACCAGTCCCGCTTCGACCGTCTTGCTGGGCTCATTCTTCTTGGTCGTCCTGAAGCCCGCCTTGCGCAGCTTGGCTGCCGCCTCGGAGGCTCTGAGCCCGGCGACGTTGACGAGCGGCGCGCTCGCGGGGCCTCCCGAGACCACGATGTTCACCTTGCTCCCCTTCTTGGCCACGCTCCCGGCTCCCGGCGCCTGGCTGATCACCAGGCCGCTGGGGACGGTCGTGCTCGGCGCCAGCGAGGGTTGGGGGTTCAGGCCGACACTGCGCAGTGCGGCTCCCGCCGCCTGTTCGGTCTGTCCGGTCACGCTCGGCACGGTCACGGACTTGCTCGACTGCGTCAGCACCACGACCAGCGCCGCCAGGCCGGCGAGGAGCACGGCGGCCAGCCCCCACAGCAGGATGCGTCGCCGGCGGTGGGGACGGACCTCCGGCGGCGGCCCGTTCTCAAGCTCGTACTGGCCGGTCCCGGGCGGCGCCAGCAGCAGCGAGCCGGCGCCCGCACGCACGGGCGAGGGCTCGGCGTGATGGAAGTGGCCGTCGGGGACGGCGGCGGCGGTCGCGCCCGAGAACGCCGGCAGCGCCCGGCGCTCGTGCTCGAGCGCCGCGATCAGCTCGTCGGCGTCCGCGTAGCGCTGGGCGGGATCCTTGGCCAGCGCGCGCAACACGACCCCATCCAGGGAAGATGGGAGGCCCGCCCTGAGCGCGCTCGGCGGATACGGCTCGGCCGAGACCTGCTTGAAGGCGATCGCCACCGCGGTCTCGCCCTCGAACGGGACCACGCCCGTGAGCAGCTCGTACAGGATGACCCCGATCGAGTACAGGTCCGAGGCGGCACTGACCGCGAGCCCCTGCGCCTGCTCGGGGGACAGGTACTGGGCGGTGCCCATGATCGAGCCCGTGAGCGTCATGTCCGAGGCGCCCGCGCGGGCGATCCCGAAGTCGGTGACCCGGGCGCGGCCCTCCTCGTCGATGATCACGTTGTGGGGCTTGAGGTCACGATGTATGACCCCGCGCCTGTGGGCGAAGCGCGCGGCGCGCAGGATCTGCACGACGATGTCGATCGCCGTCGCGGGGTCGAGCGCACCCTGTTCGCGCACGATCGTCTTGAGCGAGCGTCCGGCGACGTACTCCATGGCGATGTAGTAGGTGCCGTTCCACTCGCCGCGATCGAAGATCGCCACGATGTTCGGGTGCGACAGCGCCGCGGCGCTCGAGGCCTCGCGCCGGAAGCGCTCGACGAACTCCTGATCTTCGGAGAAGTGGTGGTGCAGCACCTTCACCGCGACCTCCCTGCCCAGGAGCTGGTCCTGGGCGAGGTACACGTCGGCCATGCCCCCGGAGCCCAGGCGCGAGATCACCCTGTAGCGGCCGTCGATGATCGTCTCGGGATCAATCATCGAGCAGCCTTTCCATGACCGCCTTGACGACCGGCAGGGCGAAGACGGCCCCGTAGCCGGGGACGTCCCGGAGCGTCGCCGCCACGACCACGCGCGGGTTCGACGCGGGGGCGAAGGCGACGAACCACACGTCGTTGATCGCGTCGCCGATCTGCGTTTCGGCGGTGCCCGTCTTGCCCGCCACCTGGACGCCCGGGATTTTCGCCGCTTCGGCGGTGCCTTCGTTGACGACGGCGTCCATCATCGAGGTGACGGCCGCCGCCGTCGAGGGCTTCATCACGACCGACTGCACGCGCGGCGCCACCTTCAGGATCGTGCTTCCTTCGGCGTCGACGATGCGATCGGTCAGGTGGGGAACCATCAGCCGCCCGCGGTTGGCGACCGCGGCGGCGACCTCGGCCATCTGCAGCGCGGTGACCTCGAGTTTGTCCTGGCCGATTCCCAGGCGCCCCACGTCGACATCGGGGCTGGTGGGTGCCAGCAGGCGTTCGCCTTCGTACTCCCCGCTGGCCGACATTTCTTCGCCCGGATAGTCCAGCTGCGGCTTGCGGTCGAAGCCGAAGCGGTCCATGTAGCGCGCGAGTGTCCGCTTGCCGAGGCGCTCGGCCACCTGGGCGTATACGGTGTTGACCGATTTGGCGAGCGCCTGGGTGAGCGTGATTTCGCCGAAGCTCTCGTCCTCGTCGTTGTCCAAGGGCACGCCGGAGACGAGGATGCCGTTGCGCCCGCTCAGCGTCGATTCCGGCATGAAGGCCCCGGTGTCGATGGCGGCCGTGGCGGTGACGATCTTGAAGGTCGAACCCGGCGCGTAGCCGAACTGCGTGGCGCGGTTTACGAGCGGGTCGCTGGTTTCTCGTTTGAGCGCTTCGGCGCGGGCCGTCGAGCGCAGCTCGTTCGGGTCGTAGCTGGGCGAGGAGGCCATCACGGTGACCGCTCCGCTGCGTGGTTCGAGCGCGACCACCGCGCCCCTGTAGCCGGCGAGCGCCGCGTTCGCGACCCGCTGGGCGCCCGGGTCGAGCGTCGTCACGACCTTCTCGCCCTGGGGTTCCTTGCCCTGGAGCTGGTTGAGGAGCGTCTGCAGGTTGGTGGCGGTCTGCCCGTTCAGCGCCGAGTTGCGGAAGCGCTCCAGGCCGGAGCTGCCCAGGTCGGGAGATATGTAGGAGTAGCCGATCGCGTTGGCGAACTCTTCGCCCGTGGGATAGGTGCGCTGGTAGGTGCCTTCGGGGCCGCGTACGTCGCCGGCGAGCACCTTCCCGTCGGCGGCGAGGATCGGGCCGCGGTCGATGCGCTGGTGCTCGAGCAGCGTGCGCTCGTTGAGCGGGTTGTCGCGCAGCGAGGAGGCTTCGAAGATCGTCCAGCGCGAGGTGAACGCGACGAGCAGCGCGAACAGCAGGGCGACGAGCCCGTAGAGGCGGATGATCGGGCGGTTCACGGCAGCCTCATTCGAGCTGACCCAGTTCGAGGCTGCGGATCAACGAGGCGGCGTCGGCTTCCGAACGCAGCGAATGATCCAGCAGCGTGCGCCGTTTTTCCGGGCTGAGCGTCGAGGCGCCGACCCCGGAGACGTACTGGCTGCTGTACAGCGTCAAGTTGCCCGGGAGTCGGTAGGGGAGGCCCTGGAACAGCGTGACCAAACCCCGGCTGTTGGTCCCGATGAAGTACACCGACTGAAGCGCCAGGTAGGCGGCGGAGCCGAGCAGGCCAAGCACGACGAGCGTGAACGCGAGGGCGCCGGCGTGTCGTATCCGCCTACGCCGTGCGCCCGACGCAGGTCTGGACACGCGCGGGGCCGCCCGTGGGGTGCGACGCCGGGGCGGGGACGGCGGCGCGGAGACCGCCGGCGCCTGCACCATCATCGCGCCGTTCTGGACGGGCGCGGCCGGCGGCGTAGAGACCGCCGGGACCCCGACCATGGTCGCGCCCTCCTGCACGGGCAGCGGCTCACCGACCTGGACCTCCTCCAGGCGGATCAGCACCACGGTGATGTTGTCCCGTCCACCCGCCTGGTTGGCCGCCGCGATCAGCGCCTCGCCCGCATCGCGCAGTCGCGGGTGGGCGAGCAGCACCGCCGCGATCTGCTCCTCGGGGATCATGGTCGTCAGGCCATCGCTGCACAGCAGGTACACGTCGCCGGGGCGGGCGCGGAAGGAGCGCGTGTCGACCTCCACCATCCCCTCCGGTCCCAGGGCGCGTGTGATGACCGAGCGCTGGGGATGCTCGACCGCTTCCTCGGGCGTGAGCCGGCCCTGGCGCATGAGCTCGTCGACGAGCGAATGGTCGTCGGTCAGGCGCAGCAGCTGACCGTCGCGCAGGCAGTAGGCGCGACTGTCACCAACGTGAGCGATCGCCACCTCCTCCTCCCCCACGTAGGCGGCGGTGAGGGTAGTGCCCATGCCGGCCTGCTCGGCGTTCGAGTGGGAGAGCTCGTGGATGCGGGTGTTGGCCGCGCGCGCGAGCGTGGCCAACTCGAGCTCCGGGTGGGAGGCGTCCTGCAGGCCCGGCTGAAAGGACTCGACCGCGATCCGCGAGGCGACCTCGCCGGCCTGCGCGCCGCCCATGCCGTCGGCCACCACGAACAGCGGCGAGCGCGCGAGCAGGGAGTCCTCGTTGGCGCGCCGCTGGCGCCCGGTGTCGGTCCCGGCGTACTGCTCGGCCACGCGTAGCATCAGGTGAAATCAACCATCTCTAGTCGACCTCGAACGTGAATTCGCTGTCGCCGATGCGCACCCTGTCGCCCGGATGCAGAGGTCTGGGAGTCTGCAGCAGCTCCTCGTTGAGGTACGTGCCGTTGGTCGAGTCGAGGTCTTCGATGACCACTATGTTGCCCTGCTCGTAGACGCGCGCGTGACGCGAGGAGGCGAACGGGTCGTCGAGCCTGATCTCGGCATGGTCACCGCGTCCCAGCACGATGTCGCCGTCGAGATCGTAGATCATCCCCGGGTCGTGGCCCGGGGCGCGCTCGATCACCAGGCGCGGTGCGCGGTGCGCGGCGTCGGCGCTGCCGAGCGCCGACGCCGAATACATGCCGGTGGCATCCGGCGGGATCGATGCATTCGCATGGGTGGGCCTCGGGTGGGCGGGATCGGGGTGGGCGCTGCGGGCGGGGTCCCATACGTCGCCACCCCCGAGATCGCGGCGGGCGCTGCGCGCGACCCACAGCAGGAACAGGTACAGAACGGCCAGGAAGCCGAACTTCAGCGCCACCGATACGGGCTCGAGCGTGTTCATGAGAGTTCGAAGACGATCTCGGTCGAGCCGAGCTCGACGCGATCGCCCGGATGCAGCGCGTGCGGGCCGCGGATCGCCTGGCCATTGACCAGCACGCCGTTGGTCGAGCCGAGGTCCTCGACCGTCCAGCCGTCGGACCCCGGGCGGATGTCGGCGTGCCGGCGCGAGATCCCGGCGTCGTCGAGGACGACGTCGCATTCGCGGCTGCGGCCGATCGTGCCGCCGCCGGGGGGCACGAGCAGCCGGCGCGTGCCGACGGCGAGCAGCGCGCGCTGAGCCGTGCGACGAGCGTGCGCCTCTCCGACCGGGTGGGCGGGGACCCGATCTCCGCTCGGAGGTGCTGTAGATCATCGTCTGGCCATGCTCTTCCTGTGCGGCGTGTGGGTGGGGAGAGTGGGATGGGTGGGGCGGGTGCGGAGCCTCATCCTCACCAGCGGGCCGGACCAACCGCGCCTGGATGCCGAATTCGCCGAGCGAGAGACGCTCGTCGGTGTGAAAGGCGATGTGCGGCGGCGAGGCGAGGATCAGATCCTCGCGGCGCGCGTGCTCGAGCAGATAGGCGCACAGCTCGTCGATGACCTCGTGCTCGACGCCCTCATAGCGTTCGCGGTCCTTGGGCGAGAGCCACACCGAGTACTCGTTCGGGACGTACACGCGCGAGACCGAGACGGTACGGTGGGCGTCCATCTCGCGGGCGAGCTTGCGGGCGAGCTCCATCGGCCGGACCTCCGTGCGGAACACCCGTCCGAAGGTGCCCTCGACGAGGTTGGCGATCATGGTCTCGACGCTCTTGAGCGGGTTCATCGGCGGACGGCTGGGCGGATCCCCCGGAGATCGGCCGGCAACCGTGAGCCATGCTACGCACCCTTCGTCAGACAGGGCCGCGCAGAGCGCGGGCGGCGACCGCGATCACGCCGCCGAGGACGGCGCCGAGGACGGCGCCGCGCGGGCTGGGGTGCGTCGCGTGGGCGGTCAGGCCCGCGTCCAGCGCGGGCGCGGTGGCGGCGATCGCGGCCGACCAGACGGTCACGGCGATGACGTCGAGCACCGCGCTGCGCCCGCGCACGACCCACGGCAGCGCCACCGCGCCGGCCCCCCACAGCAGCGCTCCCAGGAGCACGCCGAGGACGAGCAGCGGGGCGATGACGTGCGCGGCGGTGGCGCTCAGCGAGCTCTCCCAGGCGGCGCGGGCAGGCGTCCCCGCCGGCTGGCCCAGCCACAGGCGCCGGTCGAGCAACGGCTCGGCGAGCGTCAGCCACCAGTATCCGAGCGCCGCGAGCGCCGCGCGGTCGCGCCAGCGCGACGCCTGCCCCGCGAGCGCGGGAAACGCGCCGGCGAGGCCGGCGAGGCCGAGCACGGGCGCCAGCGCGCACGCAAGCCAGCCCGCTCCGAGGCTGGGCGAGCGCCGCTCGCCGGGCAGCACCAGCAACGGCAGGAGGGCCGCGAAGGCCAGCAGAGCGACGCCGGGACGCCCCGCAAACGCCTGCCAGCCGATCAGGACGGCGGCGCACGCGAGCCACACGGCGCGCGGCAGCGCGAGCCTTCGCGGGGGCGATCCCCGCTCCTGCTCGGCGATCGCGTGCTCGCCCGCGGGGGACCAGCGGGGTTCGGGGGCGTGCGCGAGCGCGGCAGGGCTGGGGCGCGGCAGGGCTGGGACACGCGGGGGGACCGCGCGGCGCAGGGTGCCAGCTGGATCCTCGGGTGGCAGCTGCTGTGCGCCGCGCGGACGGGCACGTCGCCAGCGCGGGCGTCTCAGTCCGTGCTCGAGCGTCGCCTCGAGCACGAGGCGGAGCTCCTCGAGCGTTCCCCGATCGCCTGGCACGGGAGCCAGGGCGCGGTCCAGCCCGCGCGTGAGCGCGAGGGGCAGATCCCGGCGCCTGCGCGCCAGCGGCTGCAGCGGCCGGCCGATGCGCCGCACGGTGGCGGCCGGCGTGGGGCCGCGAACGGGATTGACCCCGCACAGCGCCTCGTAGATCACGAGCGCCAGGGAGTACAGGTCGGCCTGCACCCCCACGTCGCGGCCCTCGCTCTGCTCGGGCGCCATGTAGGCGAGCGTGCCGAGCACGTCGCCGGTACGCGTGAGGGCGTCCTCGCCGACGAGGCTGGCGCCGCCGAAGTCGGTGAGCTTGGCCGCCGCGAGGAACGCCTCCGGCGCCGGCGCCCCATGCTCGGTCCGGTAGGGCACGAGCACGTTCTGCGGCTTTATGTCGCGATGGATCACCCCGCGAGCGTGCGCATGGGAGAGCGCGCTCGCGAGCGCCAGGCCGATCTCCAGGACCTCCTCGTCCGCGAGCGCGCGCTCGGAGATCAGCCGCGCAAGCGTCTCGCCGTCGACCAGCTCGGAGATCAGGTAGAACGCGTCGTCGACCGCGCACGCCTCGTAAAGAGCGACGATCGCGGGATGCGACAGCCGCGCGGCGGCGAGCGCCTCGCGGCTGGCACGCTCGCTGTCGATCGGACCCCCACCCGCCCCAGCGACACCCGCTTGACCGCCACCTCGCGATGCAGGAGCTCATCGTGGGCGCGCCAGACCACGCCGAAGCCGCCCTCGCCGAGGCGCTCGAGCAGGCGATAGCGGCCGAGCACGAGGTCCCCGGCGTCGAGCGTGTCGGCGCGGCGCGTGATGCGCCCACGCGTGGGCTCCTCTGCGGGGGCCTCACGCGAACGGAACGCGTGGACGAGGGTATGCGGCGACTCCACCGGCTCCCGCGTTCGCCGTATGCGGGTCCTGTCCCTGCCGCACACGGCAGGAAATGGCGCACTGACCGAGAAGTTGCAATCTCGTCAGGGGGGCAACCGCCAGTCATACTTGGGAACCTTCATAAAGTCCCTGCAAAGGAGCGGTTGGCTTTTGTCGTTCTTTGACGATGGCGAGGAGACAGCGCCTCGACCGTCACCCCGCGCACCGCGGCGGCCGGTCGGAGATCGGCCGCCGGGCGGGGTGCCCCCTCAGCGGCCGCGGCCACGCCGTCCCCAGCACCCCGGCGCGTCGGGGTACGACCAGCACACCGTGATGGTGCGCCGCCGCGTGGCGGCGGGCGTGGCGATCGTGCTGCTGATCGTGATCGTCCTGGTGATCAACGGCTGCCTGAAAAGCGAAAAGCAGCAGTCGCTGAAGGACTACAACCGCGACGTCAGCCAGCTCGCCCGGGAATCCGACGCCCACGTCTCCCACCCGCTGTTCGTCGCGCTGACGAACTCCACCAGCAAGTCGGCGCTCGACGTGGAGGGGCAGATCGACGAACTGCGGGCGCAGGCGCAGACCATCGCCGCGCGCGCCAAGGGCCTGAGCGTGCCGGGCGAAATGGCGTCCGCGCAGCGGGACCTGCTGCTGGCGCTCGACCTGCGGGTCGAAGGGATGATCAAGGTGGCGGCGCTGGTGCCCACCGCGCTCGGCGGGCAGGCCAAGCAGGACAGCGCGAAGATCGCCGGCGCCATGGAGATCTTCCTGGCCTCCGACGTCGTCTACTCCCAGCGCGTGGCCCCGCTGATCCAGCAGACGCTGGCGGCCAACGGGATCCAGGGCCTGACCACGGCCTCGACCCGTTTCCTGCCCAACCTCGGCTGGCTAGAAGCGGCGAGCACCCTCTCGCGCATCACCGGCCAGGCGGCCAGCTCCGAAACGGGCGTGGCGCCCGGACACCATGGCAGCGTGCTGAAGGGGGTGAGCGTGAAGACGCAGACGCTCGAAGTGGAACCGGCGCTCAATCACATCTCCGGCGGAGGCAACCCGACGTTCACCGCGATGGTCGAAAACGACGGCGAATTCCCCGAGACGGACGTCAAGGTCAACGTCGCCGTCACAGCCGGGGGCAAACAGATCAAGGCCTCGCACGTGATCAACCGGACCGAACCCGGAAAGACCGTCGACGTCGAAATCTCCGTCCCCGGGGTCCCGCTCGGCGTGCCCGCAAAGGTCGAAGTCGCCGTCGAGCCGGTACCCGGCGAAACCAACCACGAAGGCACCAAGAACACCTACCTGGCGGTCCTGAGCGAATAGGCCGCCGCCCCGGAGTCCGTGGCGGCGGTGCGCGTGGCGGCAGCGCCAGCGGCTAACTTGTGGCGATGGTCGCATCGATCACCGACACCCAGGGAATCATCGCGATCGCGGCGGGCGCGGCGGCGATCGCGGCGATCGCGGCGTGCGCGGCGCTCAGCGTGAGCTTGCGCCGCTTGCGCCGCGCTCAGCGGTTCGTGCTCGGCGAGCGCCAGGAACGGGACGTGGTGGCCCATGCGGCGGCCATGCAGGAGGCGTTCGAGGCCCTGCACGCGTACGTCGAGGAAACGTGCACGCGCCTGGACGGGCGCCTGGCCGGTGTGGAGGCGGCCCTGCGGAGACGGATCGCGCACCACTCGCTCGTGCGCTACGACGCCTACAACGAGCTGTCCGGGCACCAGTCGATGTCGATCGCCCTGCTGGACGACGAACGGTCGGGCATCGTGCTCTCGTGCATCCACCACCGCGATCAGGCGCGCGTGTACGGCAAGCAGGTGCGCGACGGGCGCGGCGAACTGGAGCTCTCTCCCGAGGAGGCCGAGGCCGTGCGCCTGGCCCTGGCCGGCGGCGGGGGCGGGTCGGCTGGGGATGAGCACCCAGCCTGACGCCCCGACCAACCGGGACCCGGTCCGACGGACCGGGTCCCCCGGTGCCGGCCGGGCGCGCGTCGGCTATCTCGGACCGGCGGGGACCTTCACCGAGGAGGCGCTGCTGGCCAGCTCCGCGCCGGACGCCGTCGAGCCTGTTGCCCTGGCGAGCATCTACGACACGGTGATGGCGCTGCGCCGTGGAGACGTGAGCTTGGCGATCGTGCCGATCGAGAACTCGCTCGAGGGATCGATCAGCGCGACACTTGACCTGCTCGCGGGCGAGGCAAGCGACGTCAAGATCGTGGGCGAGGCGCTGCTGCGCGTGAGGCATTCGCTGATCGCAGCCGGGCCCGTGCCGCTGGAGGAGATCGAGACGGTCATCACCCATCCCCAGGTCCCGGGGCAGTGCACGCTGTTCCTGCGCAACGAGCTGTCCCACGCGCGGATTCTGCCGGCGAGCTCCACCGCCGAGGCGGTGCGGGCGGTGGTGGCCGCCGGCAAGCGCGGGCAGGCCGCCCTGGGGACCCAGCTGGCGGCCGCGATCTACGGGGGCACGGTCATCCGCGACGGGGTCGAGGACCGCGACGACAACGAAACGCGCTTCGTGTGGCTTGCGCGACCGGTCGAAGATCGGCCCGCGGTGGCGGCTGGCCGAGCTGAGATCGGCCAAGCTCCCCTGCGCGAGGGCGCGTGCGACGAGTGGAAGACATCGCTGGTGTTCTGGGGTGCAGGCGCCGACCGCCCCGGCTGGCTCGTGCGCTGCCTGGACGAGTTCGCCCGCAGGGAAATCAACCTGACAAAGATCGAGTCGCGCCCGCGCCGGCAGCGCCTCGGCAGTTACATGTTCTTCGTCGACCTCGCCGGCCGCGTGGAGGATCGGCCGGTCGCCGAGGCGATCGCGGGCATCGAGGCGATATGCGAGGAGGTGCGGGTGCTCGGCTCATACCGGGCCGCCGCAGACCCCCCGCCGCCGGGATCCTGAGCGGCGGCGGCCGCCCATAGCGCCGCGCGAGGAGAGCGCCCCCGCTAGACTGCGGGCCTGAACATGGAGAGCACAGCCCCACCAGAGCCGGTGGGGTCCGTGTCGCCTTCAGAGCACCAGCGGCACGGACCTGGGACATCGCCCGCAACGGCGATGAGCGGCCGGGTGCTCGTCCTGAACGCCACGTATGAGCCGATCAACGTATGCACGGTCCGGCGTGCGGTGGTGCTGCTGCTCAAGGACAAGGCCGAGCTTGTCGAGCGCGGCCGCTGGGAGCTGCGCTCGGAGAGCTCGACGCTCGCGCGACCGGTGGTGATCCGGCTCGTCAGCTACGTGCGCGTCCCCCGCGATGCCCACCGGCGCAAGATCACCCGGCGGGCCGTGTTCGCCAGGGACAGCTGGACCTGCCAGTACTGCGGATCGCGCTCCAACCTGACCGTCGACCACGTGATCCCTCGCTCCAAGGGCGGCACCTCCAGCTGGGAGAACATCGTCGCCTCGTGCGCGCCGTGCAACCGACGCAAGGGCGACCGGTTGCCCCGGCAGGCGGGGATGCACCCGAGGCGCGCCCCGCGTACGCCCCGCGCGGAGATCTTCATCCACGTCGCCAGCCCGACGATCCCGGCCGCCTGGCTGCAGTACTTGCCGCAGGCGGCCTGAGCGGATCGGGGCGCTCGCCGGTCGGGCAGTCAAGCGAGGGCCTCCGGGTCCGCGTGGCCACATAAAGACGAGGGGCGCCTGCACGACGGCGCCCCTCGCAAGCTGCTGTGACTGGAAAGACCGAGAGCGACGGACAGGGCCGGAGGGACCAGGACCGGCAGTCGTCTCGGGGTGTCCCGGGTTGGATTCCGCTAGGCGGTCCAGCCTGCCGACCTAACGGCCGGTCACCTCCAGGGTCCCGCAAGAACTGTCACTCAACGTTTGGACCACCTCCTTTCTCTGGTCTCGCCAGAGTAGCGAACGGAGATGACGTGCGGGCCGCC
Source organism: uncultured Solirubrobacteraceae bacterium (assembly GCA_963711985.1). GTDB lineage: Bacteria > Actinomycetota > Thermoleophilia > Solirubrobacterales > Solirubrobacteraceae > Palsa-744. The sequence continues at coordinate 1,010,878 of CAVQGG010000011.1, forward strand.
GTGGCGGCCAGACGGCGGGCGCGGCTCAGTTGATGATGACGCCGAACTCCTGCGCGTAGGTGGCGCCGGGCGCGCCGGCTGCGAGGGACGCGGGCACGGCTGGGGTGATGCCGATTCCCGTTTCGCGGTACTGGGCTTCGAGGATGTTGGCCAGGTGCCCGGGCGAGGCTATCCAGGCCGACACGATCGCCTGGGGGGTCGACAGCTGGTAGGTGCCCCAGGCAAGGTTCTCGCCGATCACGTAGCCGACGCTCGGGCTGGCTATGTAGCCGGTCATGCGGATGCGGTCGACGGGGGTCTCGCCGCTGGGTGAGACGTGCGCGAAGTAGTCGTCGGCGATCAGTTCTTCGCAGTGGCCTTCGGCCGCCCGTTCGAGCTCCGGGCTGCGCTCCAGCGGGCTCTCGCCGTTTTCCGCGCGCTTGCGGTTGATCAGGCAGAGGACGGCTGCGCGGACCAGTTCGATGTTGTCCGCTTCGGGCGTCAGTTCGGTGTTCTGGCAGGACGTGGCGAGGACGGCGGCGATCGTCGCGGCGTCGCTCTGGGCGGGAGGCTGTTCCGCGGCCGGCGCGGTGCTGGCGGCAGACTTGGGGCGGGCCACGCTCGGGGTGGTGGTCGGGTGGGGCTTTACGGGGCGGGGCCTTGCAGGGCGGGGCCTTGCGGGGTTTTGCGGGCGCGGCTTGCGAGCGCTTGCGCGACAGGCGGCTGCGGCCACGCGAGCACGGCGCGAGGCGCGAGCGGAGCTCTTGGCGCAGCCAGTGCCGGCGCGTCTGGCGCGGCCGACGGAGCGCGAGGCGGCGGCGGCGGGTCCGGCGGCGGCGGCGCAGATGAGGATGGACAGGGCGGTCGCGAGGAGGCTGCGGGCAGTGGGCACCCTCAGCCTGTCGACCGGTGTGTGCGTCTACCCGAGCGCTAGTACACGAATCTGGACAGGTGGGAGAGGGGGGCAGTAGTCGTGGGCGGATTCTTGCGCCGGCGACGGTTCGGCTTCGAGCTAGGCGTCGGCGTCGGCCTCTGAATGCTCCGCGCCGGCGGCCGTGTCGTCTGCCGAGCCGGGCGCAGCCTCCTCGCCGGTGTCCACGACCAGCGCGACGGCGCTCACGAGGTCGTCGTCCTTGAGGTTCATCACGCGCACGCCGGTGGCCGAGCGGCCCTGCTGGGAGATGCCAGCGGCGGCGGTTCGCTGGACCATGCCGCCGACGCTGATGAACACCAGCTCCTGGTGCTCGCGCACGACGAGCGCGCCGGCGAGTGCGCCCTTCTGCTCGGTCAGGCCGATCGTCTTGACGCCTTTGGCGCCGCGGTTGGTCTTGCGGTACTGCCCGACGTGGGTGCGCTTGCCGTAGCCGTTCTCGGTGACCACCAGCAGGTCCATGTCGTCGCGGGCGACGTCCATGGCGATCACCCGCCCGTCCTTGCCGACGTCCATGCCGCGCACGCCGGTGGTGTCGCGCCCCATCGAGCGCGCGTCGGACTCGGCGAAGCGGACGGTCAGCCCGGCGCGGGAGACCATGATGATCTCCTCGCCCGGGTCGACCGCGCGAACGGCCAGCAGCTCGTCGTCCTCGCGGATGTTGATGGCGATGATGCCGTCGGCTTTGATCGGGGTGTTGTACGCCCCGAGCTCGGTCTTCTTGACGGTGCCGTTGCGGGTGGCAAAGACGAGGAACTTGGTCTCGGAGAAGTCGCGGGTGGAGAGGACCGCCTGAATCCGCTCGCCTTCGCGCAGCGGCAGGATGTTCACGAGCGCGCGTCCCTTGGCGGTGCGCTGCGCCTCGGGCAGTTCGTAGACCTTTGAGCGATAGACCTTGCCGCGGTTGGAGAAGAACAGCAGGTAGTCGTGGGAGGAGCACACGAACAGGTGCTCGATGAAGTCGCCGTCCTTCATGTCCATCCCCGTCACGCCGCGGCCGCCGCGCTGCTGCTGGCGATAGGTGGCCAGCGGCAGCGACTTGATGTAGCCGGTCTGGGTGATGGTGATCACCATCTGCTGGTCGGCGATCAGGTCCTCGATGTCGATCTCGTCCTCGGAGTGGCTGATCTCGGTGCGGCGCCCGTCGCCGAAGCGCTCGGAGATCTCCGACAGCTCCTCCTTGATCACGGCCATCACGCGCGACTCGTCGCCGAGGATCGCGCGCAGCTCGGCGATGCGCTCGGTGACGTCGGCGTGCTCCTGTTTGATCCCGTCGGCCTCCAGGGCGGTCAGCTGGGAGAGACGCAGGTCGAGGATCGCGGTCGCCTGGATCGGGCTGAGCTGGAAGCGGGCGACGAGCTGCTCGCGCGCGCTGTCGCGGTCGCGCGAGCCGCGGATCAGCTCGATGATCTCGTCGAGGTGCGCGAGCGCCGTCAGCAGCCCCTCGAGGATGTGGGCACGGGCCTCCTTCTCGGAGAGCTCGTGCTTGGTGCGGCGCACGATCACCTCGCGCTGGTGGGCGACGTAGTGGTGGATCACCTCCCGCAGGTTCAGCGTGCGCGGGACGTTCTCGACGAGCGCGACCATGTTCACGCCGAACGTGCTCTGCATGGGCGTGTGCTTGTAGAGCTTGTTGAGCACCACCTTCGGGATCGCGTCGCGCTTGAGCTCGATCACCAGGCGCATGCCGCGCTTGTCCGACTGGTCGATGAGATCGGAGATCTCGGGGATGCGTTTGTCGTTGACCAGCTCCGCAATCTTGGTCATGAGGTTGCCCTCGCCGCCCTTCTTGACCATAAACGGCAGCTCGGTGACGACGATCGCCTCCTTGCCGTGGCTGAGCGGCTCGATGTGCGCGCGCGCCTGCACGCGCACGCGCCCGCGACCGGTCTCGTAGGCATCCTTGATGCCCGCGCGGCCGAGGATGATCCCCCCCGTCGGGAAGTCCGGTCCCTTGATGTGGCGCATCAGCCCGGCGGTGTCGATGTCCGGATCGTCGATGTAGGCGATCGTGGCGTCGATCACCTCGCGCAGGTTGTGCGGGGGAATGTTGGTGGCCATTCCGACGGCGATGCCCGAGGAGCCGTTGACGAGCAGGTTGGGGAAGCGCGAGGGCAGGACGAGCGGTTCGCGGCGCGAGCCGTCGTAGTTGGGCACGAAGTCGACCGTGTCCATGTCGAGGTCGCGCAGCATCTCGGTGGCGATGCGCGCGAGACGAGCCTCGGTGTTGTGGCTGACAAAGCCGTTGGTCAGGAATGAGTGATCGTCGCTGTCGACGCGAAGTGAGTAGACGGGCTGTACGCCTGCGGGCTCTACCGATGCGACCTCGGCGTAGTAGTAGTCGCCGCTGACGAGCGGCGAGATGACATCGCGTACCTCCGCTGAGGAGATCCGCTCGAGGATCGCGGTGGACGCCTGCTCCCAGCGCTCGATCCGATCGACGTTGTGGCGTCGTAGCCAGTCGCGCTCGGCGTATGTCGAGCCGCCTTCGGAGCGAATGTAGCCAGCGATATGCGGGATGTGGTCGTGACTCAGCGCGCGGCTCCTGATCGATATGCGCGCGAGAGCGCGATCGAGCTTCGGCCGCTTTGCGCCATGGAATCCGACACGCTCGGCGAACAGCCGCGCGTCGCGGCGATTCGTGATCACCACCTTGATCTCACCGCGTGCCGAGTGGCTGAGTCGAGAGATCACGCCGAACTCCAGCAGAAGCTGCTGCACTTCGCCCGCGAGCTTGGGACTGCGGGTCGAATAGGAGATCTGGATCGTGCTGCGAGGGAGGAGTGAACACGATCCGTCGCCCTCGAACAGCGCTTGGAGGAACGCACGCTTGAATGCGCCGCTGGCCAACCACACGAACTCGGGTACGCGCTTGCGCTCACTCGTGAGCCCCTCCAGCTCGGCTAGCGGGCTCGCGCGCAGCGCAGCGAGGTTCTGGATGTCCAGCTCGTGGCAGAGGCTGCCCGACCTGATCGTGCGCGAGTTGACGTAGCGAGCTCCGCCGACGATCTCGTCGTAGGCGCCGATCACGACATCGAAGAAGTCCTTGTCGATGTTGTTGAAGCCTGCGCGCTTTTCTCCGAACCACCCCTCCGATACGAAGGCGCCGGCAAGAACCGCCAGCATGCGCGAACGCGCCTCCAATGGTTGGTCGACCATGCTTGCGTTGCGAGAGAGCAATACCCGCTCGCCCGGCCCGATCTCCTCCAGCAGCTTCCACATCAACAGCGGCACGCCGGCCATGTCGAGGAGGCACAGCACCGGATGGTTGGCGGTACCGGTCAGCTCATAGCCCTCGACGGTCGTCAGCCGCAGCGATGGGTGCTCGCCGGAGTGAAACAGGAGCGATGCGTGCACGGGGCGACCAAGCCGATCGCACACCTCGAGGTCCACCGTGTTGTCTGAATTGGGTAGGGCGCCCGACACGAGTGAATCGATCCGCACGGTTCCTGTACTCGTGCGCACGCGTGTGTCACCGGCGACGCAATACCTCATGGCAGCAGCTGGGTCGTCATCGAGAGAGCCGAAGTTCCCTTGGCCGTCGACGAGCTCGTTGCGCATCGAGAAGTCCTGCGCCATGCGCACGAGCGTGTCGTAGATCGCGGAGTCGCCATGGGGGTGATAGTTGCCCATCACCTCGCCGACGATCTTTGCGCACTTGGCGTATGAGCGGGTCGGCCCGAGGCCGAGCTCGTTCATCGCAAACAGAACGCGACGATGGACGGGCTTCAGGCCGTCCCGAACGTCGGGCAGCGCGCGTCCGACGATCACCGACATGGCGTAGTCGAGGTAGGCGGTGCGCATCTCCTCCTCGAGCGCGCGCGGTTCGATGTTGCCTCCGCCGATCACATCAGCGCTGGCCACCATTCACCTCCCGACTACACATCGAGATTTGCGACGGTTCTGGCGTTGTCCTCGATGAACGCACGCCGCGGCTCGACCTGGTCGCCCATGAGCATCGAGAAGATCCGGTCGGCGGCGAAGGCGTCCTCGAGCGTCACCTGGGCGAGCGTACGAGTGGTCGGCGACATCGTCGTTTCGCCCAACTGTTCGGCGTTCATCTCCCCGAGACCCTTGAAGCGCTGCAGTTTGATCCCCTTCTGGGCGACCGTCATGACCGCCGGGTGCAGCGCCTCGAAGGACGGGGCGCTCTCGTGCGCGTCGCCGAGGCGCACCTCGAAGGCGGGAACGCCGGCGAGCTCGACCAGCTGCGCGTGCACGCGCGCCAGCTGGCGATACTCCTGCGAGTCGAACAGGCTGCGCTTGATGCGGTGCATGCGAGCGAAGCCGCTCTTGGCCTCCACCGCGCTGATGCGCAGCTCGAGCGGGTCGGCGTCCTGGAGCTCGGTTGCGTGGGTGTCGCCGTCCAAGCCCGCGCGCCCGAGCACCTCGATCGCGGCCTCGGCGCTCAGCGCCTGCTCCCCCAGCAGCGAGGACTCCTCGAGGAACTGGACGACGTCGTGGCCGTGGACCGCGCGCAGCGCGGAGGACCAGCCTTCGTACTGCTTGAGCAGGCGGGTGAAGCGCTGCCAGCGGGCCTCGGTGAGCTTGAACTGGGTGCCGTGGCGGTCGAAGACCTCGATCTTCTCCCACTTGTCCGACAGCAGGATCTCCTCCAGTTCGGAGTCCTTCTCGATGTAGCGCTCGCGCGAGCCCTGCTTGAGCTTGTACAGGGGCGGCTTGGCGATGTACACGTAGCCGGCCTTGATCAGCTCTTCCATCTCGCGGAAGAGCAGGGTGAGCACGAGCGTGCGGATGTGGGCGCCGTCGACGTCCGCGTCTGTCATCAGAACCACCTTGTGGTAGCGCGCGTTCTCGATGTTGAACTCGTCGCGCACGCCGGTGCCGATCGCGGTGATGAGCGCCTGGATCTCGGTGTTCTGCAGAACCTTGTCGATGCGCGACTTCTCGACGTTGAGGATCTTGCCGCGCAGCGGCAGCACCGCCTGCGTTTCGCGGTCGCGACCCTGCTTGGCCGAGCCGCCGGCGGAGTCGCCCTCGACGACGAACAGCTCGGCCAGCGACGGGTCCTTGATCGAGCAGTCGGCGAGCTTGCCCGGGCAGCGTCGAGTTCTCGAGCGCCGACTTGCGCCGGGTCAGGTCGCGCGCCTTGCGCGCGGCCTCGCGGGCGCGCTGCGCCTGCACGGACTTCATGATCACCGCGCGCGCCTCGCTCGGGTTCTCCTCGAGGAACTCGCCCAGGCCGGTGTTGACGATCGACTCGACGAAGCCGGCCATGCCCGGGTTGCCGAGCTTGGTCTTGGTCTGGCCCTCGAACTGCGGGTCGCGCAGCTTGACCGAGATCACGGCGGTCAGGCCCTCGCGCACGTCCTCGCCTGACAGGTTGTCCTCTTTCTCCTTGAGCAGGCCGTGGTCGCGCGCGTACTTGTTGAGCGTGCGGGTGAGCGCCGAGCGGAAGCCGCTCAGGTGCGAGCCGCCCTCGCTCGTGTTGATGTTGTTGGCGAACGAGTGGATGGACTCCTGGTAGGAGGAGTTCCACTGCATGGCGACCTCCGCGGCGCCCTCCTCGGACTCCCCGGCGAAGAACACGACCTTGCGGTGGACGGTGTCCTTGTTCTCGTTCAGGTAGGAGACGAAGTCCTCGATCCCGCCCTCGTACTGGAACGACGGCGGAGTGGCCCTCGCCACGCTCGTCCACGATCGAGATCTTCAGGCCGCGCGTGAGGAAGGCCGTCTCGCGCAGGCGCTCCTCGAGCGTGTGGAAGTCGAAGTCGAGCGACTCGAAGATGTCCGCGTCGGGCAGGAACGTGACGGAGGTGCCGGTGGGCGCGCCCTTGGGGAGCTTCTCGCCCTGCACGAGCTCGGACTGCGGCGTGCCGCGCGCGTACTCCTGCGAGAAGACATGGCCGTCGCGGCGGATCTCGACGGACAGGAGCTCGGAGAGGGCGTTGACGACGGACACGCCGACGCCGTGCAGGCCACCGGAGACCTTGTAGCCGCCGCCGACGCCGAACTTGCCGCCGGAGTGCAGGACGGTGAGCACGACCTCGACGGCCGGGCGGCCCTCCTTCTCCATCTCGGCGACGGGGATGCCGCGCCCGTTGTCCACGACGGTGACGGAGTTGTCCGGGTGGATCGTGACGGACACTTCCGTGCAGAAGCCGGCGAGGGCCTCGTCGACGGAGTTGTCGACGACCTCGTAGACGAGGTGGTGCAGGCCCATCACCCCGGTCGAGCCGATGTACATGCCCGGGCGCTTGCGAACCGCTTCCAGGCCCTCGAGGACGGTGATGTCCTGGGCGTCGTAGCTGGCGGAGTCGCCGCTCATGGACGGGTCGTTGAGGCCGCCCTTGCCGGTGCTCTCTGCAGAGCTGTTGTTGCCTGTTGCCAATGGCCCTCCGATGACGTGAGAACGCCCCGGATTCCGGGGCGCGAGGTCCACGGCCGGGGCGGGATAGCTGTACCTGAAAGGATAGCACGGCGGCACCCCCGATCCGGGCGCCCGCAGGGCGCTAAATGCCCTGCAAAATGGCCGGAAACAGAGGGTTTATGCGGCCCGGTGGCCCGTGGCCGACGAGGCGCTGTGGCGCTGCTCCGTCAGCCGGTCCGGCAGCGCAGCTCGCGGATGCGCTCGGCGCCGAGCGCGGCGTTGAGGCGGGCGATCAGCTCGTCGGCCATGAGGTCGAGCTCCTGCGCCCACACGGCGGCCTCGCAGGTGACCGTGAGGACGCCGTCGCGCTCGGCGGTGGGGCGCGCGGAGGCGGCGATCGCCGGGCCGGCGGCGCGCTCCCAGACCTCCTGCACGCGCGCGAGCGTGCTCGCCGGCGCGAGCGTGCGGTGAGCTCTCGCAGCGCGGCAGCGAGGGCGCGCGGGGCGGCTCTGCTCACGCCGCGATCGCCTCCTGCAGGATCGCGCCGGGCGAGATGCGCAGGCGCGTCACGGAGGCGTCCATCGCGCCGGGGACGTGGGCGAGGTCGGTCGTCGCGATCACGCTCTGGCCGCCCGCGGCGCAGCTCGCGGGCAAGCAGCTCGCGGCGCTCGCCGTCGAGCTCGCTCATGACGTCGTCGAGCAGCATCAGCGGCGTGCGGCGGCGTTCGCTGGCCAGCACCGCGCGCTCGGCCAGCAGCAGCGCCAGCAGCGCCAGGCGCTGCTCGCCCTGGGAGCCGTAGACGCGCAGCTCGCGCCCGTCGCGCAGGATCGCGAGCTCGTCGCGGTGGGGCCCGTGGCCGGAGAAGCCACGCTCGAGGTCGCCGGGCAGCCGCTCGCGCAGCTCGGCCAGGAACTCCTCCTCGCCGGCGGCGCGCGAGCGCGGCCGGTACTCGAGCCGTGACCTCGCCGCTGCACCCGAGCTGCGCGGCGCGCTGGGCGAACGGCTCGGCGAGCAGGGCGACGGCGGCAGCGCGGTGGGCGCGCAGCTCGAGCGCCCGGCTGGCCAGCTCGCGATCCCAGGTGGACAGCGTCGCGTGCGAGGCGCGAGCGCGAGCGGATGCGCCCGAGCAGCGCGTTGCGCTGGGCGAGCACCCGCGAGTACTCCCTGCGCGCGGATGCGCGCAACGGCCAGATCGCGGCGACGACCTGGTCGAGGTGCGCGCGGCGGAGGGCCGGCGGTCCCTTGAGGAGCTCGAGCCGGTCGGGCAGGAAGACGCTGACGAGCGGTCTGATCTCGACGTCGAGCAGGCGCTCGACGGGCGCCCCGTCGGCGGTCATCCGCTTGACCGGCTGCCCGCCCGCCCCCAGCGTCCCGAAGCCGACGCTCAGCTCATGCGCGTCGGCGCCGTCGAGCAGGCGCACGACGACACGCGTGGCCTGCGCGCCGAAGCGCACGAGCTCGCGCTCGTTGCGCGTGCGCGGCGAGCGGGCGGTGCAGCCGAAGTACAGCGCCTCCAGCAGGTTGGACTTGCCCGCGCCGTTGGGGCCGTGGACGACGGTCAGGCCCTCGCCGAGCCCCGCCTCCGCGCGGGCGTAGGTGCGGAAGTCGCGCAGCTGCACGCTGAGCACGCGCACCGGAGCACCTCAGACGTTCAGGCGGATGGGCATGATCAGGTAGACGAAGTCGCCGGTGTCGGGGGATTCGATCAGCCCGGGGCGCAGCGGGCTGATCAGCTTCAGCACGAGCTCCTCGGACTCGATGCTCTCGAGCCCGTCGCGCAGGAACTCGGGGTTGAAGCCGATCTCGAACGGCTCGCCGTGGAAGGGGACCGGGATCGCCTCGCTGGCCTCGCCGACGTCGGGGGTCTGCGCGGAGACGGTCAGCGTGCCCTCGCTGAAGCTCAGGCGCAGCGGCGCGTTCTTCTGCGCGAGCAGGCTGATGCGGCGCACGACGTCGGTCAGCTCGGCGCTGGACAGACGCAGCTCGTGCTCGACCGACTCGGGCAGCAGCTGGCGGTAGTTCGGGAACTGGCCGTCGATCAGGCGCGAGGAGAGCACGACGTCGCCGAGCTCGAAGATCACCTGGTTCTGCCCGACGCTCACGGCGAGCGACTCGCTCGGCGCCTGCTGGGCGATGCGCACGAGCTCCTGCAGCGCCCGGGCGGGAACGTTCGCCTCGAGGCTTCCCTGCAGCGGCGACTCCAGCGCGGTCTCCTTGACGCTGAGCCGGTAGGAGTCGGTCGCGACCATCCGCAGCTCCTGGCCGGAGGCGGACATCAGGATGCCGGTCAGAACCGGGCGCGTCTCGTCCCGCGAGGCCGAGCGGGCGACGCGGCGTGATCGGTCTGCACGAACGCCTCGGCGGGCAGCGTCGACGCGCGTATCGGGTGACGGCGAGGGCAGCGACGGGAAGTCCTCGGCGCGCAGCGTGCGCAGATGGAAGGTGGTGGGCCCGCAGATCAGCTCGACGTCCTGCTCGGCGCTGCGCAGCTCCATCGTCAGCGTCTCGGACGGCAGCGAGCGGGCGACGTCGAGCAGCAGGCGCGCGGGCAGGACGGCCGAGCCGGGGCGGGCGACCTCGGCGTGGAGCGGCACGCGCAGGCCGATCTCCATGTCGGTGGCAAGCAGCTCGGGCGTGGCGTCGGGTGTGGCGGAGATCATCACGCCGGAGAGCGCCTGCACGGCGCTGCGCGTCGAGGCGACGCGGGTGGTGGTCTGCAGCTGGGTGAGCAGCTCGGCGGTGGAGAGGGAGAGCTTCATGACTGTGCTGTGGGATGTAGGGAAGTATCAGTAGGGGCTGTGGACATGTGGATTTGGCGCGAGCAATGGGGATTCGCGGTGGAAGCCGGTGGACGGCGCTGTGGATAGTCGACGTGGAAGTCTCTCAGGCTGGCCGGTCGACGCGTGTGCGGATGCTCATGGCTGTGTGGAGCCGAGCGTCCGGCACAGCTTCTCCACAGCCTCGCGTGAGGCCTCGTCGGAGGCGATGCGCGCGGCGGTGCGCCGCCAGGCGTGCAGGACGGTCGTGTGGTCGCGCCCGCCGAACTGCCGCCCGATCGCGGGCAGCGACTCGCCGGTGAGCTCGCGGGCGAGATACATGGCGACCTGCCGCGGCCAGGCGATGCGCGCGGTGCGCGCCGGAGGAGAGCAGCTCGGCTGGGGAGAGGCCGAAGTGCTGCGCAGGTGGCGGCCTGGATCTCGCGCGATGGTGCGGTTGCGCCGGCCGGGCGCAGGGCTGCTGCGGGTAGAGGCTGTCGAGGACCTCGCGCGCGAGCTCGGCGGTCAGCGGCCTGCCGGTGAGCGAGCTGAAGGCGACGACGCGGATCAGCGCCCCCTCGAGCGCGCGGACGTTGGAGTGGACGCGCTCGGCGATCGCCGTCGAGCGCGCGGCTCGTCGGCGAGCTCGATGTGGTCGTGCTGGACGCGCTTGCGCAGGATCGCCAGCCGCGTGGCGAGGTCGGGGGGCTTGATGTCGGCGACGAGGCCGGCCTCGAAGCGCTCGCGCAGGCGGTCCTCGAGCGCCTGCAGGTCGCGGGGCGGGCGGTCGGAGGTGAGCACGATCTGGCGCCCGCCGTCGTGCAGGGCGTTGAAGGTGTGGAAGAACTCCTCCTCGGTCTTGGTCTTGCGCTCGAGGAACTGGACGTCGTCGAGCAGCAGCACGTCGACGTCGCGGAAGCGGAGCTTGAAGTGCATCGGTGTGTCCGCCGCCGAGCGCGCCGAGGAACTCGTTCGTGAAGGCCTCGCCGGTCGTGCAGCGGACGGTCAGGCCGGGGTTGTGGGAGAGCAGCAGGTTGGCGATCGAGCTGAGCAGGTGGGTCTTGCCGACGCCGGGCGGGCCGCAGATGAACAGCGGGTTGTACGCCTGCGCTGGCATCTCGGCGACCGTCAGCGCGGCGGCGTGGGCGAGCCGGTTGCAGTCGCCGATCACGAACTGGTCGAAGGTGAGCTTGGGGTTGCCGAGCGGGCCCGTCGGCGTGCGCGGTCGGAGCGCGCCGTGCGGATCGCTGCCGGCGCGCGGTGCGAGGCCGGCGCTCGCTGCGCCGTCGGCGGCGCCAGCGGCGCGTGCGGTCGCGGCGGCCCGCTGGCGGCGGCGACGAGCTCGACGCTCGCGCTCGGGCCGAGGACGAGCTCGACGCTCGCCTGGATGACCCTGCCGAAGCGCTCGCGGATCCAGCGGCAGCGCGTGCGGCGGCGCCTCGACGACGAGGCGGTCGTCGGCGAGCTCGACGGCGCGCAGCGGCTCGAGCCAGATGCGGTAGGTGGGCTCGTCGACGACGAGCGCAAGCTGGGCTTGCACCCGCGACCATATGTGCTCGAGCTCGAGGCTCACGGCAGCGTCAGTCCGCTCCTCTCCCAGAGGCAGTGCTGATGACTATTCGAAGGAGGGCCCGCGGGGCCCGGTCGGGCGACTATACCCAACGCCCTCGAGCGCTCTCGGGGGCTGCCCGCATTTGGCGGGAAAAATCCGGGCGCGGTCAGCGAGCGCGCCGGGGGCGCGGTCGGTCGTATACTGCGAAGCCCGCCATGAAGCGCACCTACCAGCCAAAGAAGCGCAAGCGCGCCCGCGCGCACGGGTTCCGCGCCCGCATGGGCTCGCGCGCCGGGCGGCTGACGCTCAAGCGCCGGCGCGACAAGGGACGCAAGCGCCTCTCCGCCTGAGGTCGTGTTGGCACGAACCGCGACGCCGGCGGGCAGGCGATGAGGCCGCGGCACGTCGGCGCGCGGGCGCCTGTCGCGCAGCGCGGAGTTCGAGCGCGTCTACCGGCAGGGGCGCTCGATCGCCAACCGCCACCTGGTGCTGTACACGTTCCCGAACGCCGTCGGCGCAGCGAGCCGCGGCTGGGGCTGTCGGTCTCGCGCAAGGTCGGCGGCGCGGTGCAGCGCAACAGGGTCAAGCGGCTGCTGCGCGAGGCGTTCGCGCACGCCGAGGCCGAGCTGAAGCCCGGTCAGGACGTGGTCGTCGTGGCGCGTCCCGCGGCCGGCGGAGCTCGCCGAGCGCGAGGGGCTGGCCGGCGTGGAGGCGGCGCTCGCGGAGCTGATCGCCAAGGCGGGGCTGCGACGCGGGACGCCGCGGACGCGCCGGAGGGGCTGGAGCGATGAGCTCCTCGGGCCTCGCACGGCGCGCCGCCGTCCCCGCGCCGAGGGCTCGGCGCGGATCGCGCGCGCGGTCGCGACCGCCCCGATCGTCGTCTACCAGCGCTTGATCTCGCCGGCGATCCCGCAGGCGCTGCAAGTACGAGCCGACGTGCTCGCGCTATGCGGTCGAGGCGATCCGGGAGTACGGCATACTTAGGGGCCTGGTGCTCGCGGGGTGGCGTCTGCTCAGGTGCAACCCGTGGAGCTACGGCGGATACGATCCGGTGGAGGCCCAGCGAGTGTTCAGGATGGACAGTCCCGCCCGGGGTCCCGATCATGCGGCTGAGCGGGCGCCGGGCACACAGCCCGCAGCCGGCGGATAGCCGCAGCGCACCGAGGCCCACCCACCCGCCTACCACCACGACCGCCGAGACCCCTTAGAGCATGCCAATCCTCGCCAACGTGATCCAGGACGCGTTCTCGCCCCTGATCAGCCTGTTCGAAGAGATCATGGTGTTCATCCACGCCCACGTCGTGGGCGGCAGCTGGGGCCTTGCGATCGTCGGCCTGACCGTGCTGATCCGCGCGATCCTCGTGCCGCTGACCTACAGGCAGCTGAAGTCGATGCAGGAGATGCAGCGGCTGGCCCCCGAGATCAGCGCGCTGAAAGAGAAGTACAAGGAGGACAAACAGCGCCAGCAGCAGGAGCTGATGAAATTCTACCAGGAGAACAAGATCAATCCTTTGGCATCCTGCCTGCCGCTGCTGCTGCAGCTGCCGGTGTTCATCTCGCTGTTCTACATGCTGCGCACCGACCTGAAGAAGCACATCTGCGGGCGCCGCGCTGACGCGCGCACGCGCATCGTCATCGTCCAAGGCGATCGAAAAAGCGACGTGCAACCAGGTGGCGCCGCACTCGGCCAAGTTCCTGTTCCTGCCCGACATCACCGCCAAGGCGACCGGCGTGGCGCTGGTGGTGCTGATCGTGCTCTACGTCGGCTCGCAGCTCGCCTCGACGCTGATCGCCACCGCCACCGCCGACCCCAACCAGCGGCGCCTGATGCTGCTGCTGCCGGTCGTCTTCGTCGTGATCCTGTATCGCTACCCGGCCGGACTGCTGGTCTACTGGATCACCACGAACCTGTGGACGATCGGCCAGCAGTACCTCATCCGCCGCCGCCTGCCGCCACCGCCGAGGCCCGATCGCTCGCCGGGCACCGCCAACGGAAAGCCCAGCCGCTCCCTGCGACAGGCGATCGCCGAGGCTGGCCGGCGGCGCTACGGCGGGCGCTGCGCGCGCGGAGGTGGCAGGCGGAGGGGGTCGTGGCTCCAGCGGCACTCCGCCTCCGCGGCCACCGCGCAAGAAGAAGAAGCGCTCGGGTAGAAGGCGATGAGCGACCGAGACGACGATCCCGACGGGGACGTGGCGGCGGACGAGCTCGAGCCGGTGGAGGCGCTGGAGGAGCTGCTCGAGGAGATCGTCGATGGGCTGGGCCTCGACGTCGACGTCGCGTGTCGAGGAGGAGGACGGCGTCCTCAGCGGGCGGCTCGAGGGCGAGGACGTGGGCCTGTTCATCGGCAGGCACGGGCAGACGATCGACGCGGTGCAGCATCTGGCGCAGCGGATCGTCTTTCCCGACGGCCCGTCCTCGGTGCGCGTCGTGATCGACGCCAACGGATACCGCGAGCGACGCGCCGAGGCGCTGCGCGCGGAGGCCGACGACGCGGCCGACGAGGCGCTGGGCTCGGGCAAGCCGGTCGAGCTCGACCCGCTGCCGCCGTTCGAGCGGCGGATCGTGCACGAGTACCTGCGCGAGCGCGGCGACGTGGAGACGCACAGCGAGGGCGACGAGCCCGAGCGGTATCTCGTGATCACGCCGCTCGCGGACTGAGGCGCGCCGCGCGTTTCACGTTTTTCTTGACGGTGAAACAATGTGCCCATGGCCGACGAACGACCGCCGGAGCTGACCGACGTCGAGCGAGGGCTCGTCGTCGGAATCCTGATCGGCGAGGGGCACTTCGGCGGCGACGGGAAATATCCCCACATAACGCTGCGGATGCACGTCCGCCACGAGACCCTCTTCGCTTGGCTGCAGGAGCGCTTCCCGCGGGCCCGCCTGTACGGGCCCTACCATCACGACGGACGCCATTACTACCAATGGATGGCGCGCGGCGCGGCGCTCGCCGAGGACGTCCTCCCCGTGGTCGAGTCGGTCCTGACGGATGAGATAGATGCCCACGTGCTCGGGCGGATACGCGACATGCGCCTCAAGTACGCGGATTTCTTTCGCCGCCATGAACGCTGACGGGGGATCGCCCGCTCGAAGCTGGCTGGATCGCGGCCGTGCGCTGACCGTCGAGCAGCACCGCCAACTGAGGACCGTGCTGGCGATGCTCGAGACGGACGAGCACGCCCCGACAGCGATCCGCGCGCCGGAGCAGGCGGCACGGGCGCACGTCGCCGATTCGCTGGTGGCGCTCGAGATCGAGGCGGTCGGGGCGGCGCAGCGGATCACCGACCTGGGCAGCGGCGCCGGCTTCCCGGGTCTGGCGCTCGCGGTGGCGCTGCCGGCGGCGGAGGTCAGCCTGGTCGAGAGCCAGCGGCGCAGGTGCGAGTTCCTGCGAAGGGCATGTGCGGCGGCGGAGGTCGAGAACGCGCGGGTCGTGTGGGCGCGGGCGGAGGGGTGGCGCGAGGGCGTATCGCGCAGCGACGTGGTGGTGGCGAGGGCGCTTGCCCCGCAGCCGGTGGTGCTCGAGTACGCGGCGCCGCTGCTGCGGATGGGCGGCACGCTGGTCGACTGGCGGGGCAGGCGCGATCCGGTGGCGGAGGAGGCCGCCGAGCGCGTGGCGGCGTTGCTTGGGCTGCACAGGGCGCAGGTGCGCGAGGGTGATCCCGTTCGAGGGGGCGACAGACCACCACCTGCACGTGTTCGTGAAGGCCGACGAGACGCCGCCGCGGTTTCCGAGGAGAGCTGGGATCGCGCGCAAGCGACCGCTTGGGGGCTGAAGCGAGCGGCGGCACGCTTGCATTGCGCCCACTTTGCTGGCTAGCAGGAGCCACGCGGGAACGATCGGCGCTAGCGTGCGGCCGATGGGCACGGTTTACGCGATCGCCAACCAGAAGGGCGGCGTGGGCAAGACGACGACGGCGGTGAACGTGGCGGCGTGCATCGCGGAGGCCGGATACAGAACCCTGCTGGTGGACGCCGACCCGCAAGCGAACGCGACGGTCGGGCTGGGTATACCGCGCACGCAGACTCCCGGGCTGTACGAGGTGCTGACCGGCGAGGCGACCGCACAGGCGGCGCTCAACGACTCGCCGGTCCCGGGTCTGACCGCACTGCCGGCAGGACCGGATCTCGCCGGCGCCAACATCGAGCTCCCTCGCATGGACGGATACGAGCAGCGCCTGCGCGAGTGCCTGGCGCCGGTGAGGGACAGCTTCCGGTACATCCTGCTGGACTGCCCGCCGTCGCTGGGACCGCTGACCGTCTGCGCGCTGGTGGCCGCCGACCGCGTGATCGTGCCGGTCCAGACCGAGTACTTCGCGCTGGAGGGACTGGGCGGGCTGCTGGAGACGCTCGCGCTGGTGCAGCGCGAGCTGAACCCGCGGTTGACTGTGGCGGGGATGCTGCTGACGATGCACGACAGTCGCACGCGGCTCGGCCAGGACGTGGAGCGCGAAGTGCGCGCCCACTTCCCGGACCTCGTGTTCGACACGGTGATCCCGCGCAACGTGAGGGTGGGCGAGGCCCCCAGCTACGGCCTGCCGGTGACTCACCACGATCCCCACAGCGCCGGCGCGGAGGCGTACTTCGAGCTGGCCAAGGAGGTGGCCGCGCGTGGCTAGGCCGAGACCCGGGATGGGGCGAGGCCTGAGCGCGATCCTGTCGGTGTCGGCGGAGGGCGCGAAGGGGAGCGAGCAGGAGCTGCGTGAGCTGCCGATCGAGCTGATCTCCCCCAACCCGAAGCAGCCGCGGCGTGGCTTCGACCAGGAGTCGCTCGAGGCGCTGGCGGGGTCGCTGGGCGAGCGGGGCGTGCTGCAGCCGGTGCTGGTGCGCCCGAAGCCGGGCGGCACCTACGAGCTGGTCGCCGGCGAGCGGCGCTGGCGAGCGGCGCGCATCGCAGGGCTGGAGAGCATCCCGGCGATCGTGGGCGAGCGGGAGGACGCCCACGCGCTGGAAGTGGCGCTGGTCGAGAACATGGCACGGGAGGACCTCAGCCCGATCGAGGAGGCGCGGGCGTGCGCGGCGCTGGTGGAGGAGCTGGGGCTGACGCGCGAGGATGTCGGGCGCCGCGTCGGGCGCAGCCGCGTGGCGGTCAGCAACCTCATGCGGCTGCTCGACCTGCCCGACGAGGCGATCGAGCTCGTGCAGCAGGGCGCGCTCAGCGAGGGCCACGGACGCGCGCTGCTGCTGGCCGAGGACCATGCCGCGCGCCGCAGGCTGGCGCGGGCGGCGGCAGGGCAGGGATGGTCGGTGCGGGTCACCGAAGAGCGCGCGCGTGAGAGCAACGCCGAGGCGGAGCGCGGCGGGATCGCCCGCCGCGGCAGGACCGCACGACGGGCGCATCCCGATCAGGAGCAGGCGGCCAGGGAGATCGCGGAGGCACTCGGCGGGGCGCTGGGCGCGGAGGTGCAGGTCAAGCCGACCGGCGACGGCGGATACAGCGCGCAGCTGTCCTTCGCGACGCCCGAGGAGGCGATCGAGCTGGCGCAGCGCATCCGGCCCCGCGTCGTGGCGTAGGTCCCGACGGCATGGCAGGTGCGTTTCGAGCTGGCCCTCTACCTGAAGGTGAGCCCTGCGGCGGGACGCTCAGGATCGCTCGCCGACGATCAACCTGCGCGCGGCTCACGCCAACGCATTCGTGACCGTGGACGTGGCCGCCTCCACTCGGTCGGCGCTACGATGACGCGTCGATGCAGCAAGGGCGATTAGCTCAGTCGGTTAGAGCGCTTCTCTGATAAGGAAGAGGTCCCTGGTTCGAGTCCAGGATCGCCCATTGTCGGCTTTCGGCCTCGCAGGGTCGCGTCGGGACCGCCAGCGCGAGCGAGCGCAGGGGCAGGTGCAAAGACATTCGAGGCGGCGGGAAGGAAAGCGCGCCAGAGGGGTCATGTTCATTCGATGACCCGAGGGGCACGTGGGAGGACCGAGGTCGTGGCAGCGCTGCGGGGTCTCAGGTGCGCCGATTCGGCTCGAGGGCGCACGCGCACCCGCGAGCGGCCAAACCAGCGTTGGAAGGGGTAGGGATGATGAAGCGATTCAAGATCGCCGGCTGCGCCCTCGTCGCCGTACTGGCGATGAGCGGGGTGGCGGCCGCGAGCGCGTCGGCCGAAGCGCCGGAATTCGGACGCTGCAAGAAGCTCACCGGGGAAAAGGTGGGGATGAGAATGGTCTACCACGGCGATTACACCAGCATGACGTGCACGGTGACCAGTCCGGAAGCCAAAGGGAAGTACGAATGGTATCCGGGGGTCGAAAAGACGCATTTCACGACCAGGCTCGAGGAAGGCACGAAAGTCACATTCGAAACGGTCAGCAAGATGAAAATCACGTGCACCGGCGAGACGAGCAGCGGTGAATACGTGAGCCCTAAACTCGAGGAAAACGTCGTCGCCAGTTTTACTGGATGCGAATATTTGGAATACGGGGGCTACAACGTCGGATACATCGGGTACCCGGCGTACTCGGCGGGCGCGCCCGAAGGCGAAGTCGTGACCGATTCGACCGAATGCGAATTGGGAGTGGTGAAAAAAGGTGAAACAGCGGCCAAGAACATGGTCGGCCTGTCCTGCGCAGAAGAAGACCAGTTCATGTGGATCAAATGGCACGGGCCTGTCTATTTCGGTTTCAGTCAAGAAAACGAACTGTGCATCAAGGGCTGGTGGTTCTTCACCACCGCTGCGAATTCGATGCGCAGTGGCACGACGGCGACGTTGAGATCGACAGAGTCCAAAGGCAGACAGAAGATCGAAAAATTCGAAGAAGGACCGCTCGAACTGTTGGAATCGACCCTCAACGGGGCTTCATACGAACAGATCGGGTTGAAGCTGACCACGGTGCAGACCAATGAAGAATCGGTCGAGGTGAACTCGGTCGTCTGAGCAGCGCCGCCGCTCGCGCGACGTCGCTTGACCGATAGGGTGCTGCGCGGGGCCGTGCGGTCCCGCGCACGCCCTGCGTGGCGCTCTGGCCGCACGTAGCAGGGCGGCTCTCAATCGCAGCCGTCCTTGAGCACCTCGCGGCCGCGAAGCCGAGCTATGGTTGACGGCATTACCCGCGCTGTTCTCGATGCTAAGGCTGGCGCCTACGAGCGCGATCCGAAGCGGGTTTGCCCAGCGCGAACGACCGGATTGGCGACGCGCCGAGTAGCTGTCCGGTTGCGCTCGCGTCGATCAGCGGCGCGAACCCTCCGCGTCGGGGAAGGGCACGGCGGCGGTGCAGCGCGGGCGGCGCTCAAGCGTACGCGCCCACAGGGGTGATCAAGACGGTGGACGCCAACCTCTGGCCAGGGTCGTTTGGCCCACCTCGATCAGGTAGCCGTCGGGGTCGCGGATGTAGCAGCGGATCTCGGTCTCGTGCTGCTTGGGCGGCGTCAGGAATTGGGCGCCCCGCGCGCTCCACTCGGCGTACACAGCTTGGATGTCCGCAACCCGGATGTTGAGGAAGCTGCTCACCCGATCTGGGTCGGGCTGCGTCTCGAGCGTTACGGTCGGCTTGTCGTCGGTCGGATCTCCTCCGACGTTGATGATGATCCAGCTGTTGGCTAGCGCGACGTACGTCACCTCGTCATTCGCCTCGCCGGAGATGACCGTCTTGCCGCCCAGTACTTCGGTGTAAAAGCGGCGGGAACGCTCGACATCATCCGAAACGATGAAGTGAGCCAAGACCATCTCCTCGTCGATGTTGCTCATGCTGACCTCCGTTGTTGGACTGGACTCTATAGTCCGCCCTACACCGCGCATCGCGCCGTGGCCCTTCATGACGGCGGTCCTCGCCGCTCCGGTGCGCGCCCGGGCGGCTGGCTAGGGGTCTCGCGCGGGGGTGGTGGAGGGATTGGGCGGGTCTGCGGGCGTTGTCCGTCGACCGTCGCCTTCTTGCCGTGATGGACGATCTCGAGCGAGGGGCCCTGAAGCAGCGAGTACGCCGCGTGCTCGGAACCGATCTCGACCAGCAGCCTTCGCCCACGGAAGCAGAGGCGGAACGTGAGCCTGGTGAGCGCCTGGGGCAGGCGGGGGGCGAAGCTCAGGATCCCGTTGTGGTCTCGCATCCCTCCAAACCCTGCGACCGCGCCGATCCATGTCCCTGCGAGCGACGCGATGTGCAGACCGTCGCGCGTGTTGTGCTGGAGGTCGTCGAGATCGATGAGGGCGGTCTCACTAAGGTAGTCGTAGGCCAGCTCGAGGTGGCCAACCTCCGCGGCGACGACCGCCTGTGTGCAGGCCGAGAGCGAGGAGTCCCGGACTGTCAGCCGCTCGTAGTAGGCAAAGTCTCGCGCCTTCTCCTCGTCGCTGAAGACGTCACCACGTAGGTGCAGCGCGAGCACGAGGTCGGCCTGCTTGACGACCTGCTTGCGATAGAGATCGAAGTAGGGGAAGTGCAGCAGCAACGGATAGTGATCCGCGGCGGTGGCCCCGAAATCCCAGATCTCGTGCTCGGTGAACGCCTCCGCTTGAGGGTGGACTCCCAGCTCCTTGTCGTAGGGGATGAGCATCGCCTGCGCGGCGTCACGCCAGGCGGCGGCCTCCTCGTCGTCGACGCCGAGCTCGGCGGCGCGCTCGGGATGGCGCGTCACAGCATCGAAGGCCTCGCGCAGGTTCCGCTCGGCCATGAGGTTCGTGTAGACGTTGTTGTCGGCGATGGCGCTGTACTCGTCAGGTCCGGTAACGCCGTCGATCCGGAAGCGGCCAGCAGCGTCGTGGTGCCCCAACGAGCGCCACAGCCGCGCCGTCTCCACGAGCAGCTCGAGGCCCTCGGCGCTCGCGAACTCCTCATCGTCGCTCGCCGCCTGATAACGGGAGACAGCATCGGCGATGTCGGCATTGACGTGGAACGCCGCGGTCCCTGCGGGCCAGTAGCCCGAGCACTCCTGCCCGCGGATCGTCCGCCACGGAAACTCGGCGCCCTTAAGCCCGAGCGATCTCGCACGCTCCTGTGCGAGCTCCAGGGTCAGATAGCGCCAGCGCAGCGCATCGCGCGCGGCGTGCGGAGCCGTGTACGTCAGCACCGGTAGGACAAAGGTCTCGGTGTCCCAGAACGCATGTCCGTCATAGCCAGGTCCGGTCAGGCCCTTGGCGGCGATCGCCCGCTGCTCCGCCCTGGCGCCGGCCTGAAGCGTGTGGAATAGGCCGAAGCGAACCGCCAGTTGCAGCTCGGCATCGCCCTCGACCTCTACGTCGGCGCGATCCCAGAAGTCATCGAGATATGCGCGCTGCTCGGCCGCCAGACCATCCCAGCCGTGGTCTCGCGCCTCCGTCAGCGCCGCAGCGACCTGGTCGACGATCGCCGGCGCAGAGCGCTGGCTCGACCACCCGTAGGTGAGGAACTTGACGATTCGAAGGGGCCTTTCGGGCACCAGGTCCGCCGTCACGAGTAGGCGACCGATGTCCTCGAAGCTCTCCGAGGTGACCGCCGTGTGTGGCGGCCCGTCGATCACGTGATCCATCGCCGCGGCCATCGTCAGGGCGCTCGCACGGGTCGAATGCTCGAGCATCACGCGCGTGTCACGCGCGCCAAAGAACTCGGATTGCAACGGTGACGCGAGCGCCGCCGCAGCGCGTGGATCGCTCTCGGTCACCGGCAGCTCTTCATTTGCGATGAGCTCGGACTGCACGACCACCGGAGTCTCACCGTCGAGCGCCTCGACCTCGTAGAGGATCGCTGCGACCGCCCGCTGCGTGAACGACACCAGGCGCGTGGAGGCAACCCGCACGGAACGTCCCGCCGGAGACACCCACTCGAGCGTGCGGCGCAGCACTCCGGCGCGAAGATCGAGCACCCGCTCGTGGCGGTGCAGCTCGCCGTAGCGGATGTCAAACGGCTCGTCGTCCACCAGCAGGCGGATGATCTTGCCGTTGGTCACGTTGATGATCGTCTGACCGGCCTCTGGATAGCCATAGCCGGCCTCGGCGTACGGCAGCGGTCGCACCTCGTAGAACCCGGCGAGGTAGCTACCCGGCAAACCGCAAGGCTCTCCCTCGTCGAGGTTCCCGCGCAGGCCGATGTGGCCGTTGGCCAGCGCGAACACCGACTCCGTTTGCGCGAGCCTGCCGAGGTCGAGCTCGGTCTCGCGCACGGCCCAGGGCTCGACGGAGAAGGCCGGATGCTGGATCATGGCGCCCTCAGCAGCTCAGCCAGATCATCCACGACGACGTCGGCGCCGTGAGCCCGCAGCGCGTCGGCTTGGCCGACTCGATCGACGCCGACGACGAAGCCAAAGCGGCCCGCTCGCCCGGCCTGGACACCCGCCAGGGCATCCTCGAATACGGCCGCCCGAGCGGGCTCGACGCCCAACGCCCGTGCGCCCGCGAGAAATGTGTCCGGCGCAGGCTTGCCCTGGAGCTGCTCGTGCTCTGCTACGACCCCG
Source organism: uncultured Solirubrobacteraceae bacterium (assembly GCA_963711985.1). Lineage (GTDB taxonomy): Bacteria > Actinomycetota > Thermoleophilia > Solirubrobacterales > Solirubrobacteraceae > Palsa-744. The sequence continues at coordinate 1,032,780 of CAVQGG010000011.1, forward strand.
TCGATGATCTCCTCGAACAGGTCCTGAATTTCGGCGGCGGCGAGAACGTCGCGGCAGTTGGTGCTCGAGGAGACGACGGCGCGGCGTAACCCGGCCGCTTGGACCGCTTTGACGTAGCGGACCGAGCCCTCGTACGGCTGCACGCCCTGCTCGCGGATCAGTCGGAGCACGATCTCGTTCTTGCGATTGCCGAGGCCGTGGATCGTCTCCGCGGCTGGCGTGTCATCCGGGTCGCCCTCCGATAGCTCCACGCCGCGCGAGGCGAGAAAGGCTCGTACGCCGTCGTACCGAGGCTTGCCATCGACATACTGGTCGTAGTCGCCGATCGGATCGAAGGGGACGAACGCTTCGTCGGTCCGGCGGGCACGCTTGCGCAAGTAGTCGTCGAACATCTGCTTCCAGGCGGCGGAATGCACCTTGGCCGTCTGCGTCAGCACTCCGTCGAGGTCGAACAGGCACGCGGTCACACCTGTGGGCACACCAAGCACAGCTCAGAGCTAATCAGCTTGGGCTCTGCGCGGCGATCGCGCCAGTGCGGGAGCGCTCGACCGGTTCCCCCGCGCTCAAGGCGATCTAGACTCCATGTCCAATGGAATCCCCGATCCTGATCGACGTCTGGACGGTCGACTCATCGCGGCGGGATGAGCTGGCCCGACGGATCTCCGACGGAGTGCGGGACGTGATCGTCGGTCGACCAGGTTTCGTTTCCACCCAGCTCTATGAAAGCGCCGACGGCGGCGCGATGATAGTGATGGTGCACATGCGTACGATCAAGGAGCGACAGGATCTCACGGACTCGCCTGAGGCTCACAAGCTGATTCGCGAACTTCGAGCGATCGCGCGTTCCCACATACGGCTCTACCGGCTTGCTGAGAGCTTTGGCGAGTCCGACTAGGTCGGGATCGACCACACAAGCGGCGTGTGGGTCGTGTGCGGGCTTCCGCCGCTAGCTCACGCTTGTGGCGCTGTGAGGCTCGCAGGGAAGCGGGCTCCCGGCACGATCCCACGCGCAAAGCCGTCTACATAGGGCCGGGCTTGCCTCACATGAACGCCGCGCAGGCGCGGACGCTCACAGACGTCCCATCCGCCAGCGGGGCACGTCCGTGAGCTTGAGGAGCTGTGCGATTGCGCCGAGTTGCAGAGCGATCGCTTCGAGCGAGACCATCAGCTGCGCGTTCGGCGCGGTGGCCGTCCGAGACAACAACTCGAGCATCGCGATCGCCTCGCCGCCGTCGCTGATTGGCACCAGTAGCGCTGAGCCGATGCCCTCCGCCGCGGCGGCCCTGAGCAGCGGGTCCTCGGCCGACTGCAACTCGAGCAGGCAGGTCGCCGCCATCCGGTTGCGAGCACGACCGAACTCTGCGGTCGACGTATCCTCTCGGTGCTTCCAGGTCCGGGCCTCGAACGTAGCCAGGCCTGCGGGGTCGCGCGTCCAGATCGCGCCGCACGTCATCGACCCGCGCGGCTGGTCGCGGCACCACGCGATGGTCGCATCCCATCCCCCCTCCGAGCCGAGCGTCCCAACCGCGTGGTTGAGTACCGATCGCCACTCCGTGCGGCCCACGAGCGCGGCCGAGAGGGCGCGCTGCGAGTCTGTACCCCACTTGAGGCCGTTGCTCTCCGGCGCGGACGCGGCAGCCTCGACCGCGTCCGCACGCAGCAGGTTCTCCTCGAGCTCCCCTCGGACGGCCGTCAGCTCGGCTTCCAGCTCACTCACACGGGCCCCGTTGCGAACGAGCGACCGCTCGAGCTCGTCGGATCGCGCCTGCTCGGTCGCAACGGCGCCATCGAGCTCGTCGGCACGGCGGGCAGCGCGTTCCGCCTCGTCGCGGAGGCTGTCCTGCTGCTCGCGCTCCTTCAACAGCTCCTCCTCCAGCCGCGCGGCGTTCGCGAGCGCCTCGTCTCGCTCAACGAGGACCGCCGCGACGCGGTCGTCACGGTCGAGCGGCGGACCGGAGCTCCCGTCGGCCAGCGTGAGCCCCCACTCGTCGAGCAGCTCCTGACGGATCGCGAACGCGTCGAGTCGTCCCCAGCGATCGATTCTCATCAGCCGCTCGCACTCCGAACGTGCCAGCGATTCCTCCGCGACCGGTGCCGCCACACTGCAAGTGGCCGTCGGCTGTCCCTCGCCGTTGCGTAGCGCAAACCGCAGAACAGCAAACGCGGGGCGCTCTTCGAACGCGCCGATCCGGTACTCGAGCTCCAGCAGCTTCTGCGCAACAGCGGTGTCCTCTTCCTCCAGTCGCAGTCCCTCTATCGAACCCGCGGCGGTGAGTTCGGCATCGGTCCGGCCGCACACGTGCTCGGCATCGGTCCCGAGCTGGTCGACGTAGCGGCGGTTCACGCGCAGGTAGCGGCCATCGAGATCCTTCAGCCAGACGATCGCGGGGCTCTCGTCTAGCGGCTCCTCGAGCAGTGGACTTGCCGGATCGATATCCGCCGCATCGCACGCGGTGGGGATCGTCAGCACGGCCGTGCGCCGGCCGTCTCCGTCGACTACCGCGACAAGGTCCGCCTCGAGACCGTCGAGCAGCACCGTCAGGCGCTCAGCCTGGCCCGCGGTGATCAGCTCGACCTCGTGTGGACACGAGGTCAATGAGCCGTCGCGCACGTCGAACCGGTCCACGAAGGCTCTCGTCGCACGCTCGACCGACCCGGCCTCACTCAGCACGGCGATCGCTGCCGGCACCCCTTCGCAGACTGCGACATCACTCTTTGCTCCGCTCCGGCGAGAGACACCCACGCTGGACAGATCGGCGCGCGGCATGGGGAGCCCCGGTTGCCGACCCCCGAAGTGGACGGACGGTCAGTGGCGCAAACGCGCGACGTAGGTCGGTCGGGGGCGGTCCGGCGTCTACCCGCGGACTTGCCGACCGACGCAGGAGCCGAATCCTTGTTCGGGATCGCACGCATCGTCGTCGCGCGCCGCCGCGCGCCGCCAGAGCCCCTCGGTATCGTGGTCGGCATGCCCGAGCGTCGCTACCGCAGCCAGAGCGAGAAGACGCCCGTCGATCGCCTGATGGCGCGATTCGCCCAGAGTCGATTGGGCGGGCTGCTGTTCATCACCGTCTTTCCCGCGATCGACAAGCGGGTGATGCCGCTCACCGGGGGTCGGCTCAAGATCGGGATGCGACAGCCCATTCTGCTGCTGCACGTGCCCGGGGCAAAGACGGGACGGCCGCGGGTGACGCCGCTGCTGTATACGCCACGGGGAGAGGACTTCGTCCTGGTCGCGTCAAAGGCCGGCGCCGAGCGCCACCCGGCCTGGTACCACAACCTGGCGGCGCATCCCGAAGCCGAAGTCGAAGTCGACGGTGGGTTGATCCCGGTGAGCGCGCACGAGGCCGAGGGGGCCGAGCGCGAGGAGCTCTGGCGCCTGGTAAACGACAATTACCCCGGCTACGACATCTACCAGCGGCGTGCTGGTGCGCGCCGGATCCCTGTGATGGTCCTCACTCCGCGTTAGTTCGCCTGCACGACCGCCACGGGCCGCTCCGCGTGGGGACGAGAACGGGCGATCAGATGTCGACCCTGAAGCCGACGTCGACTTCGCTCGCCGGTATGCCCCCGTTGACGGCCCAGTTCTCCATCGGTGGCTCGTGTAGCACGATCACAACATCGCTTGCAGGAACGCCCAACGTGGCGAGCCTTTCGACGATCGCGCCGTAGAGTCGACGTTTCGTGTCCAGCGAGCGTCCAGCGAACATCGTGAGTTCAACTAGCGTGTAGCGGTCGGAGTGGTGATCGGGGTAGGGGAGCGAGAACTGCTCGCGCGGGTACTCTGCGAGCCGCACCGCTGGATCGTCGCGTGGCGCCTGCAGCGCTTCGCTCAGTGCAGCGCGCACGGCTTCGACTAGAGACTGCTTCTCCGCTGGCGTGCGGCCTTCGAGGACCTCGATGCGTGCAAGCGCCATCGCGCAGCACCCTACCGCCGCCGGACGTCTACGGCGCGGCCTGTTCGTGCTGGCGCAGGAAGTTCCACACCAACCAGGTGGCCGAGACGGTGCTCGTCTGCCCCGCATCGGGCGGCAGTCCTCCCGGCAGCTGGTGGTCGCCGCCGAAGATCTCGATGTGCTCGACCGCCGCGCCCTCGGCGCAGTCGGTCCAGTCGTAGCGCTCGACCCGCGGCGCGATGCGGCTGACCGCCGGCCCGCCGTGGCAGCCGTCGTGCTGGCGCCAGGCCCACAGCCACGGGCGCACCGCGCCCGACCCGTCCGGCGGGAGGCCGTTGTAGGGCACCACGCTATCGGCGGTGCCGTGCACCTCCACGACCGAGACCGGGTTGGTAGGCCGGCACGGCGGCAGGCTCCCGTACCCGCCTGCGATCGAGGCGATCGCCGCGAAGCGGGAGCTGAGTTCGCATGCCAGGCGCGCAGCCAGGCCACCCCCGTTGGACACCCCCGCCGCGTACACGCGGCTTGTGTCCACGCACAGGTTGCTTTCGAGGTAATCGAGCAGGTCGGAGATGAACTGCACGTCGGCGGGACCGCCTTCCGCTTGGCGGTCGTTGATGTTCCAGAAGGTGTGGCCGTCCTCCTCGTCGATGGGGTTCGGATAGACCGCGATGAAGCCCTCGGAGGCGGCCAGCACCGAAAATCCCGAGTAGGACTGGAAGAATTTCCCTCCGGCGCCGTGCAGGCCGACGAGCACGGGCAGCCGCTGACCGGCGGCGGCCGGCGGGACGTACAGGATGGCCGAACGCTCCACGCCGCTGCTGAGCAGGGTGATCTTGCTTTCGCCCGGCGTCGGCGCCTGCTGACAGGGGTTGACGACGCCCTGGGCGGCGCCTGGAAGCGCGAACACGAGTTGCGCGGCGCCCGCCGCGAGGATCGCCAGGAGCAGACCGATGCGAATGCGACCGGGGCCCACGCACCAACGATATACAGTCGGTTGAAAAGTGGCATCGGACCTCCGCGACCCTCGGCCTGCCACCGTGTCTGATTAGCATTCCCCTCACCACGCCCACCGAGCCCGCGTTGACCAGGACCCCCAGGACCCCCAGGACCCTCGCCCGCCGATCGCCACGCGGGCGCCTGCTCACGCTGATCACGCTGCTTGCGGCCGCTCTGTTGCTACTCGGGCCCGGCGCCGCCGCCGCGCTCGTCGTCTACGGCGCGCCGCGCGCGGTGCCCGGCGCCGGCGGCTGTCTGCGCGACCCGGGCTCCGAGTCGGCCACCGATCAGCCTTGCCCCGACGCCGCGGTCGGGCTGGCCGGCGCCCAGGCCGTGGCCGTCAGTCCGGACGGCAGCAGCGTGTACGTGGCCGGCGAAGGCGGCGTCCTGGCGCTGGCGCGCGAACGCGCCACCGGAGCGCTGCGCCCCGCGCTGTCGCCGTCCGTTCGCGCGTGCGTCGCCTCCAGCGCGGGCAGCCCGTGCGCCACGACGGACGGGGCCGTGAGCGGCGCTGACGCGCTGGCCGTCAGCCCTGACGGTCGCTTCGTCTACGTGGGTGCGTCCAACACGGCGACGGTGAGCGCGTTCGTCCGCGGACGCCAAGGCGTGCTCGCACCGCTGGCGCAAGGCGGCCGCGGCCCGTACTTCGGCTGCGTCGCCGGCGCGCCGCTCGCCGGCATCCCGCAGCCCCAATGCGGAGCTCAGCTCCCCGCGTTGAACGGAGTCGCCGCCCTGGCCATCAGCCCGGACGGGCACTACCTGTACGCCGTCTCCTACGGGCTCGAACCCGGCGAGGACTCGATCGTGACCCTGCAGCGCGACCCCGTAAGCGGTGGTCTGCGGCCGCTCCCCGGTACGCACGGCTGCGTCCAGAGCCTGCCCGGAAGCGGCTGTCCTGCCCTCGCCGGCCTCGAGGGCGCGAGCGCGATCACGATCTCCCAAAACGGGCGCTTCGTGTATGTGGCCTCGGAGCTGAGCGGCGCGGTCAGGGGATTCCTGCGCAATGGCTCCACGGGCGCCCTGACGCCTCTGTACGGCCTCGGCGGATGCATCTCCTCCGGCAATCCGGCGGCCGGCGACGTGCCCTGCACCGTGAAGGTGCCCCAGCTCGGGGGTGCCCGCTCGATTGCCCTCAGCCCCGACGGGCGCGAGCTGTACGTGGCCGCGTTCGATCCGGGCGCCGTGGTCGTGCTCAGGCGCGATCCCACCACCGGGAGACTGGCTCCCCTGCCGCCGGACTGCCTGCAGGCGGAGTCCGACGCGAGCTGCCCGGTGGGACTTCCCTTCCTGCGTGGAACGGCCGCGCTGGCGATCGGGCCGGACGGCAGCGTCGTCTACGTGATCAGCGAGGGCGGCAACAGCCTGGTCGAGCTGCTGCGCGACCCCACCGACGGAACCCTCACGCTGGCCAGCGAAAGCCCGACGGCGGTGGACCCGCTGAGTGGCCCGGTCGCGCTCGCGCTCTCACCGGGCGGGCAGAGCATCTACGTGGCGTCGCCCTTCGACGACGGAGTGGCGGGGCTCACGGGTTAGTCGGACCGGGCCGAGAGGGACCTCGAGGCGCCATGCCACCGACGAGGGAGCCCGGGGCCCGCCTCCCGATCAGCGGAGCGTCGCGGTGCGCACCTGTCCATCTTGTTCGAGCCACCGCAGCGTGGTTCCGACGAGCGTGAGCGACGTCGGCTGGGCTTTGCGCGTCGGGTTGAGCACGCGCGTGCCGTGACTCGTGTGCTCAACCACCTCACACGCTCCGCTCGGGGAGAGCTCGGTCCAGGCGGCCGATCCATCTCGCTGTAGCACGATCTTGCCCACCTCGATCGTTTCAGGGTGGGCCGGGTCGCTTGGGAGCGCTTTCTTGAAGAGCACCCTGTCGGTGGCGAGATCTACCACCCACAGCTCCGGGGCTTCCCGGAACCAGGTCCACGCAAGGGCTGCCGTCTGATCACCGGCGAACGTCAGGCCGGTGAACAGGAACGAGTAGCCGTAGCCCTGCGGTCCTTCCGGAAACGTGTACCGTCTACCGCCCGAAGCGCTGCACAGGCGGACGATCTCGGTTTCCGGACCCGCGCCGTGTGCAATCAGTTCTTCGGTCAGGCTTCCCCCGGTGGTCTTCTCCAACAGCCGGCCCGGGCACGCGCTCGCTGCCTGCGAACGCATGCCCGCCCCGGACGAGCCGGCGGGAGCGTCTGCGAGGAGACCCGCCATCGCGATGAGTGCCACCGCCCCTGCGATCACGCGCGCCGGGAACACGCGGCTGGACCCAGCCAGACCGAGAATCCTTCGCCGATCGCCCCCACGGCTCACCGCGAGCAGTCTAGAGCGCTGGGAGCGCTGGTGCGCGCCGCTCGATCCGCGCAAGCATTTGGTGGTGCTCGCAAAGGCGGGACCCGACCCGCTTGGCGCGGGCCGGGTCCCTCTCGGGCAACGGCCGGCCGCTAGATGCCTTGACCGTAGTTGGTGCAGCTCGCTTTGAACGATTCGTTCGGGCTCGAGCCGAGCTGGTTGACGATGTTCTGCAGCGACGGCGAGTCGTCGAACATGCCGATGTGCGCGACCGGGTCTTCCGGACACTGATTCTGGATGGTGATGTTGACGACGTTCGACCCTTTCAGGAATGCGTTGGTGTACGGCGTGACGACCTCGTCATGCTTGGTCTCGATCACCACGTAGCGCACGCCCGAGACGACCGGTTCCCCGGAGCCGAACAGCTTCTTGACGAACGCGGAGCCTTCCGCCTGTTCCGGAAGCGAGGGCGCTCCGAGGAGTTCGAGCAGGCCCGACACTATTTCGTCCGCGAACGGGAACACTTCGACCAGCTTCGTCAGCCCGTCGAGCGTCGTGCCGTGGTTGCTCGGGGCGAGCGCGATCAGCTCGTTCACCTTGGAGGCACCGCCGAGATCCTTGATGTAGTAGTTGGGCATCATGCCGCCCTGGGAGTGGCCGACCAGGTCGACCTTCGACGCTTTGGTCTTGGACAGCACCTTGTTGACGAACGACGAGAGTTCTTCGGCCGACTTTTCGATGTGGCCGAGCCCGTCGATGCGAGGCCCGATGAATGGCCAGACTTCCAGCGAAGCCAACGTCGCGCCGTAGTTGAAGGCGTACACGCAGTAGCCTTCGTTGGCGAGCAGCGGCGCGAGCGTGACCCAGTTGGATCCCTCGTCGGCGAGCGTCGCGTGCACGAGCACCACCGGGTACGGATGCGCGGAGCTCGGCTTGCAGTTGTTGTTCGCGCCCACCACGGTTTCCGGTTCCCACGTCTCGTTCCAGATGGCGTCCCCCAGCGCGGTGCTGCCATACGGAACCGAGTACTTCGCGCTCGCCGTCGCCGGCGCCACGACCGCCATCAGCACAGCGACTGCCGCAGCGAACATCATCGTCCTGACCTTCAGCATCGAGTCCCCTCTTCCTTTGGTTGTCCCTATCCCTTCGGCTGCTCGAAAGGCCCTCGAAGGGCGATTCGCAGCCTGCATTCCCTGCTCAAACGTCCGCATCATAGGACTGGATCGAGCAGCGCGTCAACAGATACCCTGCCCAAGAACCGCCACCCGCGCCTGTGCACCCTGCACATAGTGCTCAGGCCGGAGCGATTCGATGCATCGCTCTCGAACGCTGCCGGACCGCCGATCGGACCATGACTGCAAACCAAGCCGAAGATGCCCACATCAGGAGCTTCCTGCGCAGCCTGCAGGACCCGACGCCACCGGACGAGCTGGACCTGGGGTTCGTCGAGCAGGCGATCATGCGCAGGGTGCGCCAGGGCGTGCCGTTGGAAGCGATCCACCATGCCTTTCGCATCGGCCACCTGGTGCTCTGGGCGGCGGGCGTCGACCACGCGAGCGGCATCTCGGGGGGACGGGCGGCGGCGATCCTGATCGTTCAGCCATCGATTCGATACATCGACACCGTGAGCACGCGGGTGGCCGAGGCCTACCTGCGCGAGCAGCAGGGGGCTCTTGCCGACCCCACCGCATCCGCAGAGACCTGCTCGAGCTCCTGCTCGCGGGTGGGCCGCGGGCAGCACTGGCGTCCGAGGCGGCCGGGATCGAGCTCGGCGACGGTCCTCACCAGCTGCTCGCGGCGGCGCTGCGGCCATCCGGCGATCAGTACGCGCTGCGGGCGCTCGCAGAGGAGATAGCCGCCAGCTTCGGGCCCTGGGCGGCTCTGGTGGCGATCCGTCATGACACGGTCACCGCCCTGGTGCGCGGCGACGGGGCCGCTGCAGTCACCCGCGCCGAGCAACTGGTCGAGCGCCATCGCCACGCGCCAGGTCCCTCGCCCCAGCTGGGCATCAGCCTGCCGGTCGATGACCTCGTCGGACTGGGGGAGGCTCACGAGCAGGCCGAGTGCGCGCTCCGCCTGACCTCGCAGGACACGCCGATCATCGCGCTGGGTCAGATGCCTGCGCTCGACTCGGTGTAGGAGCCGGTCGTACGGAAGGCTGTACGGCCGTGTTCGTGGTTGTGCGTCTCGTGTTTGTCAGGCGCCCGCAGGTCGTGGGCCGCCTGGGCGGGTTTGTGCAGGGGTTGGCTTTTGGTCGCCCGCTTCCGTTGAATGGCCGGGATGTCTGGAGCGGGACCTTCGCGAACGCAGCTGTGGCTCGAGGGCCTGGGCGAGTGGAGCTGGCCTGGCCGGGGGGGAGGGCCAGGTGATTTCCTGCCTCCGTCCTGGGTTCCCGCGCTTCCCCCGCGGCTCGAGCCGGCGATGGCCGCATCCGGTCTCCCGAGCTCGGGGCAGGCGGAGCGCTCGCGCGCTTGGTGGCTGGGTATCGGGGCGCTGCTCAGCGCGCTCGCGGCCGCCTGTGTCGTGGCCGCGGTGGGAGGTCCGGCCGCGATCGAGCGTCTGGGGGGCGGCGCTGCCGGCGTGCCCGCGAGCAGCGCCGCCCAAGCCGCGAGCGTCGTCGGCCCGCCCGATCTGCTCCCGCCGCTGCCGGCGCTCCAGTTGATCAGCAGCGACGCCGCCGGCAGCTCGATCGATCGGGCGAGCTTCCCATCGTCCTCGCTGCCCGGTGAAGGATCGTTCTTCGTGTACCTGCCGCCGGGCTACGCGAGCACGACGCGCCGCTACCCGGTGCTCTACCTGCTGCACGGTCGCAACGGGCACGCGAACGCGTTCCTGGAAATCGGCATACAGGAAAACCTCGATCGCCTGATCGACGAGCGAGCGATCCCACCGATGATCGCCGTCATGATCCAGGATCTACCCGGTCTGAATAACTGGCGAGACCTGGGCGCACGACACAGCGAGACGTATGTCGTTGAAGTCCAGGAACTGGTCGACCGGATGCTCAGGACCATCCCCACGCGCGCCGCACGCGCGATCGCAGGCAGCTCGATGGGGGGCTTCGGCGCCATGAACGTCGCGCTGAGCAACCCGCTGCGCTTCGCGGTCGTCGAGAGCTGGCTGGGCTTCTTCAACAACCTGGAAGGCGCGCTGCGCGCAGACCAGCCCGTCATCTCACGACTCGGCCTGCACGCTTTCCTGTACGGGGCCGCAGCGGACCCGGTCGCCGTTCCCGCCGAGGACCCGGAATTCGCGGCCGAGCTCCGCGCCGCGGGCGCGCAGGCCGCAAGCGCCGTCTATCCCGGCGGACACAGTCTGGAAAAAGTCAGAGAACACCTGGACACCGGACTGCTGTTCGCCGGACGCTCCCTCGACGAAGCCCAGCAGCGCGCCGCCGCCGAAGAAGCTGAGCGCCGCGCGGCCCAGTGAAGAAGCGCGCCGGCACGGGTGCGCGACTCGCTACGCTGCGGTGAACACGTGCCCGGATATCCGGGCGCGTGTGTCGTGATTGCGTCGGCGGTGTCGTACCTGACCCCGGGGCAGATCGGTCGCCCGCCGCCGCAGACTTGCGCACCTTCGCTCAACTGATACACCGACGCGCCCGGCTCGTGCTGGCGATGACCGCCGTGCTCACCGTGGTCGCGGGCGTGGTGGGCGCTGGCGTGGTCGGCTCCCTGAGCAACGGCGGGACCTCCGACCCCCACGCTCCGAGCGAGATCGCCGGACGGCAGATCGTCGCGGCGACAGGCATCTCCTCGCAGCCCGGGCTGGTGGCGCTCGTGCGCACCCCCGTGCCCGTGCTCACTCAGCGTGGACGTGCGCTGGTGGCGCGCGTGGCGCGCGAGATGCGCTCCCAGGGCGTGGTCGCGCGGGTGCTCAGCATCCTCGACGCCCCGCAGCCGGCCGTGCTGCTGTCGCGAGACGGCCGCGCGACGCTCGTGCTGGGCTTCTTCGGCGCGCGTGCCTCCGAACACGCTGCAACTGTCGCCGCACAACGGGTCGCGCGGGATCTGCGCGGCGTGCGCGGCGTGACCGTCGGCGGCGATCAGCTCACCTACAGCCAGCTCGAAGACACGATCTCCGCACAGCTGCCGCGGGTCGAGCTGATCGCGTTCTCGATCCTGCTGCTGCTGTCGCTCGTCGCCTTTCGCGGTCTGGTCGCCGCGACACTGCCGCTGATGGTGGGCGCGGTCGCCGTGGCGGGGAGCCTGCTGATCATGCGCGCGCTCGCGCAGGTGACCTCGCTGTCGGTCTACTCCCTCAACCTCGTGACCGGCCTCGGCCTAGGCCTCGCGATCGACTACTCGCTGTTCGTCGTCTACCGCTACCGCGAGGAGCTCGCTCGCTGCGGGCACTGCTCCGAGGCGCTCGAGCGAACCCTCCACACCGCCGGCCGCACGGTCGCGTTCTCCTCACTCACGGTGTCCGTCGCGCTGCTGTCGCTGCTGGTCTTTCCGCAGCGGATGCTGTCCTCGATGGGGATTGCGGCCGCCGTGGTGACCGTCTTTGCCGCGACGGCGGCTCTGATCCCGCTCGGGGCGCTGCTGGCGCTGCTCGGTCCGCGCGTCAACGCGCTCTCACCGGCGCGTCTGCAGCGCGCGCGCAGGCAGGCCGAGGGTCCGGTGGCCGACGGTCGCTGGTATCGGCTTGCGATGCGGGTGATGCACCGGCCCGCCCTGGTCGCCGCGGCCTGCGCCGCATGCCTGTTGCTCGTCGGCCTGCCCGCGCTGCACCTGCAGCTGGGGGCGACGGACTCGCGCGTGCTGCCGCCGGGATCGAGCGCCCGCGTCGTCGACGCGGCGCTGGCCGGCGAGTTCGCGGCCGACCCCGCAAACCCGGTCGTGGCGGTGGTGCACGCCCCCGACCAGGCGGGCTCGGCGCTGGGCCGCTACCGCACGCAGCTCGCGCGGCTGCCCGGCGCCGCGGTCGCACAGCCGCCGACGCTCATGGCCGCCGGGTTGTGGCGCATCGACGTGCTCGCCGCCAATCCACCGCTGAGCACGGCCTCACAGCGCCTGATCGGCGAGATCCACGCGCTGCACGCGCCCTACCAGGTCGCGCTCACCGGCGTGGCGGCCGGTCAGTACGACGAGCACGCGAGCCTGCGCTCGCACATGGCGCTGGCGCTCGCGATCCTGGCCACGACGACGCTGCTCGTGCTGTTCATGATGACGGGGTCGGTCGCGCTTGCGGTCAAGTCGCTGATCATGAACCTGCTGACGCTCAGCGGCGCGTTCGGCATCCTCGTGCTCATCTTCCAGGACGGCCGCCTGGAGAGCCTGCTCGGCTACACGGCGACCGGCTCGCTCGAGCAGACGAACATGATCATCCTGTTCATCATCGCGTTCGGCCTGTCCACCGACTACGGCGTGTTCCTGCTCGCCCGCATCAAGGAGGCGCACGACGCCGGCTCCTCCGACAAGGTGGCGGTCGCCACCGGTCTCGAGCGCAGCGGGCGCGTGGTCAGCGCCGCTGCGCTGCTGTTCTGCGCCGCGGTGGGGTCGCTCGCCGTCTCGAGCGTCGCTTCGCTGAAGGAGTTCGGTATCGGCGCCGCGTTGGCGGTGATCATCGATTCGACGATCGTGCGTGCGCTGCTCGTACCGGCGCTGATGGCGCTGCTCGGGCGCGCCAACTGGTGGGCTCCGCGACCGCTGCGACTGCTCGTGGTGCGTTCCTGGGCACACCCGCAGCGTCGGCTCAAGGAGCTGGCCTGATGAATGCTCCCCGGCGGCGCATCTCGACCAGCCGTCGCGCGTCCGGGTAGCCGATGCCCAGCAGCAGGGCCGCCTCTCGCTCGACGTCGTAGGCGACCCGGACGAGGCGGGGGCGACCGTCTTCCAGGAGCAGATAGCAGGCGCGCGGGTCGCCGTCCCAGGGCATACCCACGCTGCCGCTGTTTACGACCGTCAGCTGGGTCAGCGCACGCGTGTATGGACGATGGATGTGACCGTAGACGGCGGTGGCGGCGTGAAGCGGCGCGTAGACCGCCGAGAGCTCGTCGTCCTCGGCGTCGGGCATGGGCGCCCGCCACAGATCGCCCGGGGCCGCATGCACGAGCACGAGGTCTTCCAGGCGGTGCTCGGCGGGAAGCTCCCGCAGCCACCTCACTCGCTCCTCTCCCAGCAATGCCAGGGTCGCGGGCGCGTACTCCTGAAAGATCAACCTCAACAGGACCCCCAGCTTGGGGGCGAGCTCTTCCTGGCGTGCCTGCTCCTGCGGCCGCCAGAGCACCTCGTCGGTGTTGCCCACGACGCCCGGCCAGCCCAGCTCGCGCACCCGGTCGACGACCTCCGCGGGCTGCGCACCCATGAGCGCCAGGTCGCCGCCGTGCAGCACGAGATCGGGCGCCTCACGGCGAATGTCGGCCAGCACCGCGTCGAAGGCGGTCAGGTTGCCATGGACATCGGAAACAATCGCAACCCGCATAGGTCGTCCCTTCCCACAGCCCCGCCGGCGAAGCCCTCGGGGGGCGTTGATCGCGCCCTTCGGGCGGGCCCCGTCGAGCGCCTGGAGGATACTGTTCGCCGTCGGCCCCGGCGCTTTCCGGCCGCCACGCTTGCGCAGAAGACAGTCGTCTGCACTGAGGGCGTGGATGCACACCGAGGGCGTGGACTTCAGGGATGGCTGGCGGCGGCCGATGCGTTGAGTTGAGATGACGGTTGAACGTCCGAGCCTGAAACGGGACGCGGTTCGTGTGCCGGCGCCGCTGTCCGCCCCAACAGGGCAGCCCGCCGAGGAACTCCGCGCGCTCGGCGAGGCGCTGACGGCGCGCGCGGAGGATGTGCTCAGGGAGACCGTCGCGCGAACTGTCGCATCGGGCGAACTCGTCGACGCCGTGGTTCAGGAGAGCTTCGAGCGCATATGCGTGGGCTCCACGGTCGCGGTCGCCCGCTGGATCGCGGGCGAGGGGATCGAGGTGACCAAAGACGCCGCCCGCGAAAGCTCGATGATCTTCGGTGAGCTGGCCGCCCGCCGGGCCGCGTCGCTGAACGAGGTGACCAGGCGCAGCCTCTGGTGGCGCAACATGATGGCGGATGTCCTGCGTCAATGCGCCACACAGCTTGACGCCTCGCCCGACGCGCTCTCGCAAGCCCTGAACATGGTGCAGCTGAGCGTCGAGTTCAACCTGCTGCGAATGTGCGAGTGCTTCGAGGCTGAGCGCCAGCGCACGGATGAGGAGCTCACGCGGCGCGAGGAGGAGCTCGCGTTCCTGGCGACGCACGACCCGCTGACGGGGCTGCCGAACCGGACGTTGATTCTGGATCGCGTCGAGCAGATGCTCGCGCGCTCCGCTCGCAACCAGACGCCCGTGGCTGCGCTGTTCATCGACGTCGACAACTTCAAGAGCATCAACGACACCCTTGGCCACGGCGTCGGCGATGAACTCCTGCGGGCCGTCGCCGCCAGGCTCGAGGGGGTGGTGCGCAACGTCGATGCGCTGGGGCGCCTCGGCGGCGACGAGTTCGTCGTGATCGCCGAGGAGCTCTCGCTGGCAGCGGGGCCCGAGCTCGTCGCCCAGCGCCTGCTCGATGCGCTGAAGCATCCGTTCAAGCTCGGCGCGGACCAGGAGACCCGCTTGACCGTGACGGCGAGCATCGGGATCGCCGCTGGACAGCGAACGTCGGCCGAGGAGCTCCTGCGCGACGCGGACATCGCGATGTACCGGGCCAAGTGGGACGGCAAGAACCGCTACGCCGTGTTCGAGACCGGGATGCAGGACACGGTGGCCAACCGCATGGAACTCGACATGGACCTGCGCGAAGCGCTCGACAAGGGCGAGTTCTTCCTCGCCTACCAGCCCACATTCAGCCTGAGCAACATGAAGCCCACGGGGGTGGAGGCCCTGATCCGCTGGAAGCACCCGGTGCGCGGCATCGTTCAACCCAACGACTTCATCCCGCTGCTGGAGGAGACGGGGCTGATCACGGAGGTCGGCAGGTGGGTTCTGCGCCAGGCGTGCTCGCAGTGCGCCGCGTGGCGCCAGGCGGGCTATCCGATCGACATCGCCGTCAACGTCTCCGCACGCCAGCTGGACACCGATCAGCTGATCGCCGAAATCCAGGGCGCGCTCTGCGACAGCGGCCTTGAGCCGGGTGCGCTGACGATCGAGATCACCGAGACGACGCTCATGCGCAATGTGGAGGAGACGGCCGGCCGGCTCACCGCGATCAAGCGGCTCGGCGTGCGGATAGCGATCGACGACTTCGGCACCGGCTACTCATCGCTAGCTCACCTCCAGCAGTTCCCGGTCGACGCGTTGAAGATCGACCGCTCGTTCATCTCGGGGCTGCGACACAACAAGGAGGGCGAGACGCTGATCCGCACGCTCGTGCAGCTCGGCAAGGCGCTGTCGATCGAGACGTTCGCCGAGGGCATCGAGCAACAGCAGGAGCTCTCGCTGCTCCAAGACGAGGACTGCGACAGCGGGCAGGGCTTCCTGTTCGCCCGGCCGCTCGACGTGGCCGCCACCGAAGCGTTCTTCCGGGACAGCGCCGACAGCTCCGCTCCCGCATTGGCGCAAGCGCCACGAGCCTCGTAGGGCGGGTCAGCTCCTCTTCGGCGCCGCGGCGTTCGCCACCGCGACGAACAGCTGCGTGAAGTGCTCGACGATCTCATCGACCGACGCGTCGACCTCCCCGTTGATCCAGTCGGTCAGCACGTCCATGACGCCGCCCATGAGCGAGCGGCCGGCCAGCACGGGGTCCACGCGGCTGCGGTTGTCGGTCAGGAGATCGGCGAACAGGAGATCGGCGAAGCGGTGTCTGTTCTCGCGGCGCAGTCGCTCCAGGCGATCGCTGACGCCGACCACCTCGAGGGCCACCACGCGCGCCTTGCGCGGGTCCTTGGTGAGGGTCGTCCAGCCCACTCGCAGACCGGCCCGCGCGGTCTCTTCGATCGTGCCGGCCTGCGCGGTCGCCGTTTCCGAGGCTTCGGCGATCTCGCGGATGATGCCCCGGTAGACGCCGTACAGCAGGTCCTCCCTGCTGCTGAAGGACTCGTAGAAGTAGCGAGAGTTCAGCGAGGCCGCCGCGCTCACCGCGCGGATCGAGGTGCCTGCATATCCCTCGGTGCCAAACAGCTCGAGGCCAGCCTCCAGGAGCCGCTCGCGCCTGCGCGCGCGTCGCTCTGAGGAGCTGATGCCTCGGTAGAGGCGAGGGGCCTGCGTGGTCGGACTCATGCCGCCCATTCTCGCAGGCTGGTGGACGCGCGCTGCGGAGGTCGACTGGGCGGCTCGGGCGAGGTGCACCCAGCGTGAAAAGCGGCGACCCGCAACGTCTTTACAAAGAGGTATGGCACTGCTACTGTTTCGCACCGTCGAGGCTCCGTGCCTCGCCGGGGGCCGCTCGTATCGGGGCTCACGGGCGAGCGCGGGCGGTGCTCGATCACCGTGAAACGAACCAAGGAGAGGGGTGTTCGCATGATGCATCGCGCGGCTTTGGCGCGGGCGGTATTCGTGCTTTCGATTGTCTTTGTCCTGGCGATGGCCTCCGTGGCCTCCGCGGCGCCTGTGGAAGGGCCCTCCGGATCGGCGTTCTACACGCCACCGTCGCCGACCCCCACCGGCGCCGCCGGCGAACTCGTCTGGTATCGGCCGGCGACGGTCAACCTCAACGTCACGCTTCCCAGCATCAAAGCGTGGACGGTGCTCTACCAGTCGACCGGCCAGCAGGGCCAGCCCGACTGGGTGACGGGTACCGTGATCGCGCCCACGGCCAAGTGGAGCGGCAAGGGCGAACGGCCGGTCGTGACATACGCCGAGGGCACTCAAGGGATCGCGCACCAGTGCGCCCCCTCGATCCAAATGGCGGAAGGCACCGAGTACGACGGCGGCGCGATCATCGAATCCCTGAAAAAGGGCTACGCCGTCACGGTCACCGACTATCAGGGCTACACCAACGGCGCCGTGCCGACATATGCGGCCGGCAAGGCCGAGGGTCAGGCGGTGCTGGATGTGGAGCGCGCCGGCAGGCAGGTCCCGGGCTCCGGGATCGGCACCAAAGCGCCGGTGATCGTGTGGGGCTACTCGCAGGGTGGCCAGGCCGCCAGTTGGGCGGCTGAGCTGCAGTCGAGCTACGCACCGGACGTCGACATGGTGGGTCTCGCCGCCGGCGGCACGCCCTCCAACCTCCAGGCGGTGGGCGAATTCGACAACGCGTCGGTCGGCACCGCTTTCGGGCTGGACGGGCTGATCGGTCTGAGCGCGGCCTACCCGGAAGAGTTCAACCTCGCCGAATTCAGCAACGCGGCCGGTCTTGAAGCGGCCGGAAAGCTGCTGAGCGAGTGCGCGATCCAGTCGCTGGCGGAATTCCGCGACGTCAACAGCGACGAGTACACCATCGGCAACAAGTCGCTCGCTCAGCTCGAGGCCGAACACCCGGCGATCGAAAAAGTGTTCAAGGAACAGGAACTGGGGACGAAACCGGTCCCCGTGCCCGTCTACCACTACCACGGCCTCGAGGACGAGTTCGTGCCGGTGGCCCAGGACGTGGCGCTGCACCAGGCGTGGTGCAAACTCGGAGTCACCGATGACTTCCAGCTGTACCCAGGCGATCACCTGCTGACCGATCCGACGGCGATCGCCAACGTGATCAAGTGGATAGAAGAACGGCTGGCGGGCAAGAAGGCGCCGAGCACGTGCGGGGATCATTCGGAAGGCGCAACGCTGCCGTCCTCGGCTCGCCTGACGCCGGAGACCGGTGATCTGGTCATTCCGCTTCCGGCTTGGGAACTGAGCGGCAAGGTGACCGAGGCCAAGAGCGGCATTTCGGTCGAAGTTCCCAAAGGCTCGACACTGAGCGCCGAAGGCGATGTCACCTCGGGTGCGCTGACGGCGACCCTGTCGATACCGCCGATCGACCAGACCATCTGGATCGGCCTGATCCCGGTCACGGTCAAGGGTGCGCTCACCCCGACCGGAACGATCCACGGCACCGTCGGCCTGACCAACGGCGGCGTCTTCAGCGAGAGCGCGAGCGGCTCGGCGAACGAGCTCGTGGGCTCGGTCGGCGTCGGGATCTTCACGGTCCCGATCGGCTGCACGACGGTCGAACCGATCCAGCTGCCGCTGAGCATCTCCGAGCCGGTGAACGAGCTCGTCGTCGGCGGCTTCTCGTTCAAGACGACGGTCACCGTGCCGGAATTCGGCGGCTGCGGAATATTCGGTCCGATCCTCTCGGCCACGATGTCCGGACCGGGCAACACGATCGAAATGACGGCGAAACCGCCGGCGCCGATCAACTGGTAGGCGCGCGTCCGGCCTCGGCCGGCGCCGGGCCGGGCTGAGCAGAGGCGGAGGGTGGCCCCCGGGGGCCACCCTCCGCTGCTTCAGGGGGACGCTGGGCGGGCGGCCGGGGAGAGGCGCTGCTGGCCTCGCGTCCGATGTGCCTGGAGGGCGGTGGTCTATCGCTCGCTGGCGGCGGTCAACCGGGCGCGCCACCGCTTGGTGTTCCACTGCGCCGGCTCGGTCTCCTCGAGGAATCGCTCGAGCACCGCGACGAAGCGCGCGGGCGCCTCGAGCTGTGGCAGATGGCCGACCCCGTCGAAGATCTCGAGGCGGCTGCCCGGGATGGCCTGGTGGGCGTGTTCGCCGTGGTGGACGGGAATCATCCGGTCTCCTCGCCCCCACATGATCAGGACCGGCATCCCTTCGGCGAGGTACAGCCGGTCGCCGGCGTGGACGCGCTGGCCTTCGGTGCCGACCACGGCGCGCAGCGTCGCCAGGAACGCGGCACGACGGTCTGGGTCGACCAGCGACGCGTATCCGCGTGCGACCTCGGCGACGTCAGCGCTTGGCCGCAGCCCGACGGCCGCCAGGCCACGTGCCAGCGCCGATCCCACGGCGCGTCCCGGTCCCGCTGTCGCCGCGATGAACAGGTCCGCGCCCGGGAGCGTCGCGGCGCGCAGAACCGGGCTGACCTCCGGGCCGAGCCCGCCGCTGGAGACGAGTACCAGGCGCTCGGTGGTCTCGGGGAACTGGTAGGCGAACTGCATCGCGATCCCGCCGCCCAGCGAGTGCCCGACGAGCGTCGCGCGATCATGGCCGAGCGCGATCAGCAGGTCGCGCAGGCCGGCGGCGAGGGCCCCGAGGGAGTAGTCGCCGCCACCGGGCGCTGACGTGCCGTGCCCGGGAAGGTCGGGTGCGACGACCGTATGGTGTTGGGCGAGCGGCTCGATCACCGCCTGCCAGTTCTCATAGGTGCCCGCCATCCCGTGGATCAAAAGCAGCACCGGGCCGCTGCCCGCCTCGGCGTAGGCCACCGGGCGACCGTGGAGCGACACCGTCTTGGACTCCATCGCGTTCACGCCGACCATCGTTGCAGCTTCGAGCGCTGCCCGGTTACGTAGTTCTCCCGCCAGGCAATGACGGCTTTCCTCGGCTGGCAAGAGCATCGCGGGCACGTAACCTCCAGGTCATGTACGGATCGCGCAGTCCGAGACACGTCGTCATCTGTGGCGGAGGCGTCGCGGCGGTCGAGGCGCTGCTGGCGCTGCGCGCGCTGCTCAAGGTCGGCGTGGAGGTGCACCTGGTTGCCCCGAACCGCCAGTTCGTCTACCAACCGCTTGCGGTCGCGGCGCCTTTCGATCTCGCCGAGACCCACCTGTTCGATCTGGCCGAGCTCGCCGGCGAGCAGAGCGCCAGGCTGCACGAGGACGCCCTTGTGGGCGTCGACGCCGACGGCCGGCGCGTCCAACTCGCGAGCGGGGAGGACCTTCCCTATGACGCCCTCCTCGTCGCGGTCGGCGCCCGGCCGAGCGACTGGCTGGAGGGCGCGTTGCACTTCGCCGGAGCGGCCGACGTGGGGGTGTTTCGGGCGCTGCTGGAGCGACTCGTGTCCGGCTCCGATCAACGACTGGCCTTCGTCAACCCCGCCGGGGTCAGCTGGACGCTGCCGCTGTATGAGCTTGCGCTGCTGACCGCCTCGCACCTGGCCGACCTCGGCGTCATCGGCGTCGAGCTGACCGTGGCCACGCCCGAGGCCGATCCACTCGCGGTGTTCGGGCCGGCGGCCGGCCGGATGCTGCGCAACCTGCTCGCGGACCGCGGGATAGCGCTCAAGACCGGCGCCCATGCGGAGAAGATCGAACAGGGCCGGCTCTATCTCGACTCGAACGCCACGCTCGCGGTCGATCAGGTCGTCACTCTCGCCCGGCTCGAGGGCCCCGCTCTGCCGGGGCTGCCTTGCGACGCGTCCGGCTTCATCTCGGTCGACGAGCACGGCCGGGTCACCGGCCTCAGAGACGTCTACGCCGCCGGCGACGTGACTACCTTCCCGATCAAGCAAGGCGGGATCGCCACGCAACAGGCCGATGCGGCCGCCGAGGCGATAGCGGCGCAACTGGGTGACGCCGTCGTGCCGTCCCCGATCCGGCCCACGCTCAGGGGGATGCTCCTCACCGGGATCGCCCCGACCTACATGCGCGCGCAGGCCGCGGGGGCGGACGGCGACTCGTTCGAGACGGCCGCCAACCCGCTCTGGTGGCCACCCGGCAAGATCGCCGGCCGCTACCTGGCGCCGTACCTCGCCGGGCACAACCCGCTCACCCGCGACGAGACGCTTGCAGATCTTCCGCCCTCGATTCAGGATCCGGCGAGGGTCCAGGGGCTGCACGACGAGGCTCGCCAACTGGCGCTGACCTTTGCCGAGCGCGATGCGGCCGACAGCCACTTCGAATCCGCCCTACAGTGGCTCGAGGTGATCGAGAGGCTCGACGGCGTACTCCCGCCCGGATATCTCAAGAAGAGAGCCGAATGGCAGGACCCCGCTCGCGAGTGAGCCCGAGTCAAGTCATGAGCGAGCACCTCACACCCCTGGATGCGACGTTCCTCGAGCTCGAACAGGCCGACGAGAGCGCGCACATGCACATCGGCGGGGTCCTGGTCTTCGATCCCCTGCCGGGCGGCGGCACGCCGTCGCCCGAGGACCTGTGCCAGCAGCTCACGAGCCGGCTGGGGCAGCTGCCGCGCTACAGACAGCGCCTGTCGCAGCCGCACACGGGCGGGCTGTCGTGGCCGACATGGGAGGAGGATCCGGCATTCGACATGGGCACGCACGTCGCCCGCGCGGCGCTCCCGGCCCCCGGAGGTGATGAGGAGCTGGCGCAGTGGGCATCGAACTTCTTCTCCCAGCGCCTGGATCGCCATCGGCCGCTGTGGGAGATGGCGATCGTCGAGGGGCTCGCCGAGGGTCGTTGGGCGCTCGTGCACAAGACGCACCACAGCATGGTCGACGGTGTCGGCTCGGTCGACGTCGGCTACCTGCTGCTCGACACCACGCCGGACGCGGCGCCGGCCGATTCCTCGCCCCTGGATGCTCAGCGCCCCAAGGCCGCCGCCCACCCGGTCGCCTCGGGCTCGCTGGCGTCTCTGGCGCGCGCGTGGGCGGGGCTGCTGCCGGTTGAAACGATCCTCCACGCGGCCCAGATGGGCGCCCGCGGCGCGCTGCACCCGCGCGAGGCGCTGAGCAGCGCGCAAGCGGCGCTCGGCATCATCGTGCATGAGGAGCTGCGAGCGGCGCCGCGCACGAGCCTCAACGGGCCGATCGGCACGCGACGCCGGTTCGAGGTTATGCGCGTCGCGCTGGCGGACCTCAAGGAGATCAAGGACTCTCTCGGCGGCACGATCAACGACGTCGTGCTGACCGTCACCGCGAGCGGGCTACGGGCGCTGCTTCGGTCCCGCGGCGAGGCGCTGCCGGCGGGAGGGCTGCGCGCGATGGTCCCGATGAACGTGCGCGTCGCCAGTGAGCACCTCGCGCTGGGGAACAGGATCTCCTCGCTCTTCGTGGAGCTGCCCGTGGCGGAGGCAGATCCGCTGCGGCGCTATCGCGAAACCGTGGCCCGCTCGGCATCGCTGAAGTCCGACGGACAACAGGCGACGGGCACCACCGCCGTGATCGACATTGCGGGGCTGGCGCCACCGGTGCTCCATGTAACGATTGCGCGGGCCCTCTACGCCTCGCGCCTGTTCAACGTGACCGTCACCAACGTGCCCGGTCCGCAGCAGACGCTGTACGCCTTCGGGGCGCCGCTGCGCGAGATCCATCCGCTTGTGCCGCTCGCCGCCGAGCACGCCGTCGGCGTCGCCGCGCTGAGCTATGACGGCACCGTCTTCTTCGGCGTGGTCGCCGACCGCGACACCGTGCCCGACCTCGAGGTGCTGGTGAGCGCCATGGATGCCTCGGTCCAGGAGCTGCTGGCGGCGGGCCGCGCGGCTTGAGCCGCGTGAGATCGCGCAGCGGTCAGCGACGTGTGCCGGGCGCGCGATCCCGATAGGCGCGGACCTTCGTGCGGTTGCCGCACACGGCCATCTCGCACCAGACGCCCGAGCGGTTGCGCGAGCGGTCGAAGAAGGCCCAATGGCAGTCCGGTGCGCGGCAGGCCTTGACGCGTTGCCACGAGCCGTCGCTGAGAGCGTGGGCGACGGGGACGAGCAGGCGCGCCAGCGCGCCGGCGAGGCCGTCGGCGCCCGGCGAGAGGCTCATCGAGCCGCTGGGCGCAAAGTGGACGCGGAGATCGCCACGCCGCGCGGCCCGCTCGAGCTCGCTGCCGGCGCGATCGTCTGGTGCGCCGCCGTTGTTCGCGAGCATCAGTTTGCGCAGCGCCTCGCGCAGTCGGATCGCCTGCACGCGATCGGCCTCGCTCGGCGGCGCGGCGCGAGCCTTCAGCAGCCGCTTGTCAGCGAGCCATGTGGCCAGGCCCTGCGGCGTGGCCAGCGCGTCGGTGCCCTCCTCGAGATCGAGGGTGTTGACGAAGTCGATCACCAGATCCAGCGCGTGGGGATATTGCGGCACGTTCTTGGCCTTGACACCGGTGTAGCTGCGTGGTAGGTTACGACACCGGCTATCTTATTACGGAGGTGTCACGGAAATGGTACCGCAGAAGATGGGGCTCGTCGGCGAGAGCTGCTCAACCTTTTACGACCGGCGTGCCGCCGGCTCTGCGTTCGCCGCCGGCCGGGTCGCACGGCTTGCCGCACGCGTGCGCTCCGGTTCACTCAACCGGGCGTTGATCGCCGGCACCGATCCCGCGGGCTCGCCGCGACTGGCCGCCCGCGCCGCCTGGCTGACCTCACCACGCGCGCGCGCATCGATCGCCGACGCGCTGGAGAGCTTGCTGGCGGCCGCGCAAGGCCCGCCAAGGCGCCGGCGCATGGTCCCGCGGCGCGATCCCCTGCTGGCCCACGCAGCCGAGCTGCGCGAACTGGCGGCGCTGCTTCGCGCAGACAGGTTGCTGTACGCGCGAGGCATCGCGATCCTCGACCAGCTGGTGAGCGACGGAACCGGCCCCGCATACTTCGGTGGCGACGACGACCTCGAGCGCCAGCTCCACGACGCTCGCGCGGCGCTGAACGGCTGAGGGGCTCCGACGCTCCGATCGCGCGGGCGAGCTCGGCTGCGCGACCCTCCCACGCTGCGTGGACTAGTGTGGCGCTCGCGATGACCGAGGTGTTCGTCACCGGTGGCTCGGGCTTCATCGGCGGCCGGCTGATCGAGCGGCTGCGCGCGGACGGTCACACCGTGCGCGCCCTCGCACGCTCGAGCTCGGCGGCCGAGCGCGTCAGCGCGCGCGGCGCCGAGGCCGTAGCCGGTGACCTGGCGGACGTCGCCGCGATGCGCGCCGGCGCGGACGGCTGCGAGCTCGCCTTTCACGCCGCCGCGATGCTCGGCGACTGGGGCAGGCGCGCGGACTTCGAGCGCGGCAACGTTCAAGGCACGAGCAACGCGCTGCGGGCCTGCGCCGACGCCGGTGTGCGCCGTTTCGTCCACGTCGGCACCGAGGCGGCGCTGCTCGCGGGCGAGCCGCTCGTCGACGTCGACGAGACGGCGCCGCTGCGCCCTGACTCGCCTGCCCTCTACAGCGCGACCAAGGCGCGCGCGGAGCAGGCGGTCGTGGCCGCCAACCGCGATGGGTTCGAGACGGTCGTCGTGCGCCCGCGCTTCGTCTGGGGCGTCGGCGACACGACGCTGCTGCCGGTGATGGTCGAGCTGGTTCGCAGCGGGCGCTTCGCCTGGATCGCCGGCGGGCGCCATCGCACTTCGACGACCCACGTCGAGAACACCGTCGAGGGCCTCGTCCTCGGCGCCACTCGCGGGCGCCCCGGCAACGCCTACTTCGTCACCGACGGCGAGCCCGTCGTGTTTCGCGAGTTCGTCAGCGAGCTGCTGTCCACACAGGGCGTCGAGGCTCCCTCGCGCAGCATCCCGGCCGCAGCCGCGCACGCGCTCGCGAGCGCCGGCGAGGCGACCTGGCGGCTGCTGCCTCTCCCCGGCCGCCCACCGCTGACCCGCTTCGCCTACTGGGTCTCCGCGCAGGAGTGCACGATCCGAATCGACAAGGCGCGTGAGCAGCTCGGCTACGCGCCGGTCAAGGGCATCCCCGACGGCCTCGCGGAGCTGCGCGCCGCCTAGCGCCGGCGTGTCCCGACCGTGTGTCGTCTGTTCGGCATGAGCGCTGGGAGCGAGCCCGCACGGGCCACGTTCTGGCTGCTGGACGCGCCCGACAGCCTCTCCACGCAGAGCCACCGCGAGCCGGACGGGACCGGCCTGGGCTGGTTCGACGCCCAGGGCGTCCCCCATGTGAGCAAGCAGGCGCTCGCCGCCTACGGCGACAGGAGGTTCGCGCGCGAGGCGCGCGAGGTCTCCTCGCGGACGTTCGTCGCCCACGTCCGCTTCGCCTCCACGGGCGCGCTCGAGCTGCGCAACACGCACCCGTTCGAGCAGCACGGGCGGCTGTTCGCCCACAACGGCGTGATCGAGGACCTGGAGGCGCTGGACGCGCAGCTGGGCGAGGACCGCCGGCTGGTCAAGGGCGACACCGACTCGGAGCGCCTGTTCGCGCTGATCACGCGCGAGATCGCGGCCCGCGACGGGGACATCGACGCGGGGATCGAGGCCGCGTGCACGTGGGTGGCGGCGAACCTGCCGCTGTTCGCGATCAACTTCGTGCTCGCCAGCCCCGACGGACTGCGGGCTCTGCGCTACCCGCAGACGCACCCCCTGTACGTGCTGGAGCGGGCGCCCGGCGAGCCGCTGGCGCACTCGAGCAGCCTCGGCAGCCGCGTGCGCAGCGAGGATGCGGTCGACCGGCCGCTGGTGGTCCTGGCAAGCGAGCGCATGGATGCGGACCCGGGCTGGCGGCTGCTCGCGTCGGGCGAGCTGCTGCACATCACGGACGCCCTCCGGGTGAGCACGCGGCCGATCCTCGAGCACCCACCCGCGCGACCGCTGAGCATCGAGCAGCTCAATCCGACGGCACAGGCCTCGCAGGCGCTCGGGACGGCGCGTTGAACAGGGCTGCGCCCGACCGGCCCGACGCCGCAGAGCTGACCGCCCGGCCGACCTGGAGGCGGCCCGGCGCGCGGTGAGCGCCGTCGCGGCGCGCACCCCGACGCTCGCCTGCGAGGACCTGGCCTGGTGGCGGCGAGCGCCGGCAACCACGCGCGCGCCGTCGCGCAGGCCGCGCGCGTCAGGGGCGTCGGCTGTGAGGTGTTCATGCCGCGCGACGCGCCGGTGTCCAAGGTCGCCGCCGTGGAAGGGCTGGGTGCTCGTGTCGAGTTGGATGGCGAGTCGGTGGACGAGGCGCTCGGCCTAGCTTACGAGCGCGCCGAGGGCACGGGCGCGGCGCTCGTGCACCCGTTCGACGACCTCGACGTGATCGCCGGCCAGGGCACGCTCGCGCTGGAGCTGCTGCAGGACGTCCCCGACCTCGCCCGCGTGGTCGTTCCGGTCGGCGGCGGCGGCCTTGAGAGCGGGGTCGGGATCGCGCTGCGAGGAGCCGGTGCGGAGGTGGAGCTGGTGGGCGTGCAGGCGCGGGCGTGCGCGCCGTACGTGCAGGCGCTGAAGGGCCGCGGATCCGCCGGCGCGGTCGAGCCCGCCGCCGGCGCGACGATCGCCGACGGCATCGCGATCAAGCGCCCGGGCGCGTTGACGCTGGCGCTCCTGCGCGAGCTGCTGGATGGCATCGAGACCGTTACCGAGGAGGAGATCACGGACGCGATGGTGTTCATGGCCGAACACGCCAGGCTCGTCGCGGAGGGAGCCGGCGCGGTGGCCGTCGCCGCCCTGCGCAGCGGTCGCCTCGGGCCGGTGTCGGGGACGAGCGTGGCGATCGTGTCGGGCGGCAACGTCGACAGCGGGCTGCTGGCGGGGCTGCTGCTGCGCCACGAAACTGCGGCGGGCCGGCGCGTGCGCATCTTCACGCGCGTTCCCGACCGCCCTGGCGGCCTCGCCGAGCTGCTCGACCTCGTGGCCCGCGCCCGTGCCAACCTCGTCAGCGTGGAGCACGTGCGCGAAGCCGTGCCGCTGCACGTTCGCGAGACCGGCATCGAGCTGACGCTCGAGACTCGCGGGCCGGGGCACACGGACGAGGTCCTTGCCGAGCTTCGGGGTACGGCCTATGAGGTGAGCGTCGAGTAACGCGGGCGCGCATACCCGTAGAGTTCGGCACGTGTTGCGCTACGAGCTCACCGGCAAGGTCGCTCTCGTGACCGGCGGCGCCCGGGGGATCGGCTTTGCGACCGCGCGAGCGCTGGTCGCGCGCGGGGCTTCGGTGGTGATCGTCGACCTGGACGCCGACGCGGCGGCGGGCGCTGCCGCGCAGGTGCACGACACCAGGGCGGCCGGCCTCGCCGGGGACGTCACGGACCGAGGCGCGATGCAGCGAGCGGTCGCCACGGCGGTGGAGCGGTTCGGAGGTCTCGACGTGGTTGTGGCCAACGCGGGCATCGCCTCCCGAGTCGCCACGTTCCGCGCGTCCTCCCCCGAGACCTTCGAGCGGGTGCTCGACGTCAACCTGATGGGCGTCTATCGGACCGTCGATGCGGCGCTGCCGGAGATCGTTCGCCGCCGGGGCCACGTGGTCGTCATCTCCTCGGTCTACGCGTTCATCAATGGTGTCGGCGAGGTCGCCTATGCGATGAGCAAGGCCGCGGTCGAGCAGTTCGGCCGCGCCCTGCGTGTGGAGCTCGTCCAGCACGGCGCCAGCGCCAGCGTGGCGTACTTTGGCTTCATCGACACCGAGATGGTCCATCAGGGCCTCGACCGCGACCCGCTCGCCCACGAGATGCTCGAAAGCTTCCCCGGGCCACTGCGCAAGCGGTTGCCCCCGCAAGCCGCCGGCGAGGCGATCGTCCGCGGGATCGAGCGCCGCCAGCCGCGCATCATCCAGCCACGCCGCTGGGCGCTGATGGCGGTGCTGCGCGGCATCCTGGGGCCGCTCGGCGACGCTCGGCTCGAGCGCGACGAGACAGCGCAGGCGCATCTTCGAGCGCTCGACGCGCGAGCCGGCGAGGACCAGCCCACGACCGCGTGAGGGGTTGTGTCAGCTGGTTGTGTGGGTGGTGGCTGGTTGTGTGGTGTGGGGGGTGAGTAGTTGTTGGGTGTGTTGTGGTGGTTGGGGGTGGCCGAGGAGGTAGCCTTGGGCCATTTGGCAGCCCATTTCTTGTAGTGCGTTGAGTTGGTTGTGTGTTTCGATGCCCTCGGCGACGACTGTGAGGGAGAGGGATTGTCCGACGCCGAGGATGGCTTGCAGTAGCTCGCGGCTTTGGCCTCCGTCGTTGAGGGCTTTGATGAAGCTGCGGTCGATCTTGAGGATGTCGACGGGCATGCGTTGGAGGTGTGAGAGGGAGGCGTAGCCGGTGCCGAAGTCGTCGATCGCGATGCGTACGCCGAGTTTCTTGATTTCTTGAAGGCGTTGGCAGGCGGCGTGTGCGTCGCGCATGAGTGTTGTCTCGGTGATCTCGAGCGTCAGTGATGAGGGCTTTATGCCGGAGTTCGCTAGTGCTCGCTGGACGTCTTCGGCGAAGCCCTTGCGGGTGAGCTGGTAGGCGGAGACGTTGACCGAGATGTTGGTGTGCAGGCCTTTGGCGTGCCAGGCTGCTGCTTGGCGGCAGGCCTCTTCCAGGACCCAGCGTCCGATCGGGACGATCAGGCGGCTCTCCTCGGCCAGCGCGATGAAGTTGTCGGGTGTGATGGTGCCGCGGGTTGGGTGTGCCCAGCGGATCAGTGCCTCGACGCCGACGAGTCGTTGGCTGGGTAGCTGGAAGATGGGCTGGTAGAGCAGGAAGAATTGTTGTTCTGCGAGTGCGCTGGCGAGGTCGGCCTCGAGCTCCAGGTGGCCTTCCACGCCGGCGTACATGCTCGCGTCGAACAGCGCGTAGCGGTCCTTGCCGGCGGCCTTGGCGGCGTAGAGCGCCAGGTCGGCGTCGCGTAGCAGCTGGTCGGGGGTCTCGTACTGTCCGATCGCTACGCCGATGGAGACCGTGACGGAGAAGATCTTGCGCTGCTGGCCGAGCGTCACGGGCTCGCGTAGCGCCTCGGTCAGGCGGTCGGCGAGCAGGTCGGGCAGGGACTCCTCGGCTGCGGATTCGACGAGCACGACGAACTCGTCGCCGCCGAGACGCCCGACGGTGTCCTGCTCGCGCGCGGCGCCCTGCAGGCGTTCCCCGACAACCCGCAGCAGCTGGTCGCCGGCGGCGTGGCCGAGGTTGTCGTTGACGTGCTTGAAACCGTCGACGTCGACGAACAGCGCGCCCGCCACCATCCCCGGCTGGCGTGCCGTGCGCGCGAGCATCTGTTTAGCACGGTCGAGCACCAGCGCACGGTTGGGCAGCCCCGTCAACGCGTCGTGCAGCGCCTGGTGGGAGAGCTCGCGCGTCTTCTGCGCCACGAGCTCCAGCGCCCGCGTGCGCCCCGTCCCCAACACCAGCACCAGCAGCCCCAGCGTCACGCTCAACAACACCCCCCCGCCCAGCAGCCCCAGCGCGTCACGGTTAGCGAACACCCCGCCCGCCAGCGGCGCACCGAAGCTCTGCACCGTCCAGCCTTCATGGGAGTCACCCAACGCTTCGCGCCCGACCAAAAGGTCGATGCTCGTGCTCTGCGCGCCCGCCGGCACACGCCCGCGCGCGAAGGAGACATGCGAGAAACGCGAGTCATAGCGAAAGATCACAGCCACCCCCGGGTGACCCGCAAGCGCCTGCTCCAACAACACGTTCGGCAAGATCAGATCACCAAGCCAGCCCACGAACTCCCGCCGGCGCGCCGGCACCGTCGCCGGCACCACCCCCCCGCGATACACCGGGGTCTCCACCCCCAACATGCTGCTCGCCCCCTCCAGCACCGGCGCATAGCCAGTCAACGCGAATTCGCGATCGGGCATCAACTGCGGCGAGAGCACACAATAATCCACACCCGCCGGCAGATAGCTCGCGGCACTCCTGGCCAACCCCGCCACCGCGAAACAATAAAACGGGCGCCTACCCGCCGGCAACACCTGAAAACCACCACCCGGCGCCACCGAAGAAGGCCCCAACGCCCGCACCGGATCGCCAGCCAAACGCGCCTCGAACGCCGCCAGGCGCGACGCGCCCACCAGTGCCACGAGGCCGATGTTCTGCAACTCGGGGTATCGCTGCATCGCGTGCACCGATTCCGCCCACCGATCAAACCCAGCCGGAGAAACACCCGGATCACCCGCCACGAACGCGCTCGCGCTGACCACCAAATCTTCCTCATGCTGAATCGCCAACCTCAACGTCGAAGCAATCTCAGCCGACGCCAAATGAAACGCCAACCGCGCCTTCCCAGCATCCGAACGAGCCACCGCCCGCGCCCCCAACACCGACGCCAACACCCCACCAAACACCAACAACAACGCCGCCGCCGCCCAGACGCTCTTGCGGCCCGCGACGGTGCGCTTCACGCCCCGCAGCCGGCTGATGCGGGCAATCGGCCGCGATGCCCGTTCGGGCTGGGGGTCTGGGGTTGGCTTTCGGGTGTCGCCTTCGGCCATGCGATCTCGTCTTTGTCTTCGCTTCGTCGGTGCACGCTCGTCCTTGTCGTCGCTTCGTCGGTGCACGCACGCGTCCTTCCAGGGCATCGGGTCCGCGGGCGGGCTCCTGTCGGGCGCCGCCATCCCTTGGACGGATTGCGGGGATGGACGAGCGCCGGCCGCCGGGCGCCCTGCAAAGGCCGTCCAGCGGGCTAAGGCAACCGGCCCGCCCTGCCGATGAGGGCCTCGTGACGATCTTTGCGCGCTTGCTCACCTCGCCGGCTCCTCTGCGCTCGGCGTCCGCCCGCGGACGGACTCTGGCGGCGGCTCTCGCGGTGAGCGTCTCTGCGCTGCTTGTGTTTGCGGTGGCGCCCGCCGGCGCCGTGGTGACCAAGGTCGAAACGAGTGCGGGCAAATTCACGGAAGTGGGTCTGCAGCCGCGCAACATGACGTCGGTGCTCGATGGCGGGCTGGGCTCGAGCTTCGCCAACCCCAACGGCAACCCCGTCCTGCACTCCAGTGACAGCTACGTGATCTACTGGGAGCCGGGGCAGCCGGAAACGCGCCGCAGGTACCACAACGAATGGGAAGCGCTTGTCGAGAACTTCCTGCAGGCAGTCGGCGCGGAAAGCGGCTCGCTCGGCAACGTGTACGCGGTGGACACCCAGTACACGGACAAGTCCAACCAGCCCGCCTCCTACAAGTCGACCTTCCGGGGCGCCTACGAAGACGACATCCACTACCCGTCGGCCGTCTGCACCTCGCCCGGCCCCGCAGACACCTGCATCACCGACACGCAACTGCAGGAACAGCTCAAGTCGTTCATCGCCGAACACAACCTGCCCAAGGGCATGGGAACGGTCTACTACGTGTTGCTGCCTCCGGGCGTGACGCTGTGCGTGGACGCGGCCGCGACGCACTGCTCGGACTATTCAGGATCCGCTGAAGAGACAAACCTGAGCTACGCGGAAAGCTTCTGCAGCTACCACTCGGCGATCAACCCGGAAGACACGCCGAGCGGCGACGGCAACACCATCCTGTATGCCGCGATCCCGTGGACAGCGGGCGGGCTGGGCAGCCATGGCGTGATTCCTGAAACGGCTGCGTACGACTGCCAGGACGGCGGCTTCAACCCCGAGAGCAAACCGGCCGAGCAGAAGGAGATAGCGAAGGAAAAAAACAAAAGCGAAAAAGAAGCCTTCACCAAAGCCGACCCCGAAGAAAAAGCCAAGATAGTGGAGACGGAAGAGCTCGAAGAACCGCACCAGGAGGAGCCCAACCAGACGAGCGGAACCGGCGACGACGGCGCCAACGACGCTGGCCTTGCGGACCTGATCATCAACCAGATCGCGATCGAGCAGCAAGATATCGTAACCAACCCGCTGCTCAACGCATGGCAGGGACAGGAAGGGGGCGAAGACCTTGAGTCGACCGACGAGTGCCGCAACTTCTTCGCTGGAGGAGCGCTCGCCGGCAGCGTGACGGCGAGCGAAGAAACCGGGGCAGGGACGCTCTCGAACCAGGCGATCGGCGGCGGCTCCTACTACCTGAACCTCGCGTTCAACCTCTCGGCGTTGAAGCTCGGTGGCGCGCCGTGCATCGGCGGCGTGTCCCTCGTCCCCCGGTTCACTGCGCCCAATCCGGTGAACTCCGGGGAAATCGTCGGCTTCGACGGCGATGAGTCCGACATCAGCCTCGCCGCGGGCATCGACTTCTCCGCGAGCGGCGCGGAACAGGAAAACTACGCGACCTTCCGCTGGAACTTCGGTGACGGCACCTCGGAAGTCAAAGGCTTCGCCCCGGGCGCCCCGACATGCGAAGCCCCCTGGCTCAGCCCCTGTGCTGCCAGTGCCTTCCACACCTACCAGTACGGCGGTACGTACGACGTCAAGCTGACAATCACCGACATCGGGGGCAATACCACCAGCGTCACCCATGAGCTCACCGTGAACGGACCTCCGCCGCCGTCCACGGAACAGGGCCAGGGCCAGGGCGGCCCAGCCGCGCAGACTACGCAGAGCGGTGGAGGCTCCCCGGCTCCCGCTCCGGCTCCCGCTGTCGTGCCCGCCCCGATCGCCACGGCGCTGATCGTCCCGCAGACGTTGCAAACCGCCCTGCGCAGGGGGCTCGCGGTCAGCTACTCGGTCAACGAGCAGGTCGCCGGGCACTTCGAGGTCCTGCTCAGCCGCGCGGTCGCACGCCGGCTGGGCATCGGCGGCGCTGCGGCCGTCGACCTGCCCGTCGGCTCGCCCGCGGAGCTCGTGATCGCAAAAGCCATCCTGGTGACGACCAAGGGAGGGCACAGCGCGCTGCACATCCAGTTCTCCAAGAGCACGGCCGCCCGTCTCGGCCGCGCGCACAAGGTCTCGCTGATGTTGCGTCTGATCGTCCGCAACGCCTCCCCGGGCAATCCGCTGACGACGACGGTCCTGAGCAGCATCACGCTCAGCGGCTGACGCCGCCCTCGCAACGGGTTCTCAGTCCGAGGAGTCCTTCTTGCGCTTCGAGCGCGACCTGTCCCGGAACACGAAGAACCACAGGGCGAACAGTCCCACGTAACCGACGCCGATCGAGACAACCGAGATTATTCCCAGCCCCGTGCTGTTGGCCGTTTCCGCTTCCCCGCCGAGTGCCATCGGAAGGGAGGAGATCAGGCTCGCGAGATGCGTGAGCGCGATCGACATCGGCTACAGCCCCGGCCAGTGGCGCACGACGTAGCCTTCGTTGTCCGTGGGCTGCACCTGCCAGCGCGAGGCATATACGCCGCTGCGCCCGGCCGTGTCGTAGAGGATCCCGTCGACGTACATGTAGGTGTGACCGGCGTTTGCGTACACGGTGATGTACCTGCCCGGGCCGGGCACGCCCCAGCCCTCCAGCTGACCCGAGGTCTCGGGTGCGCTCAGCAGCCCGCCGGCCGCCAGCGCGTAGCTGACCGATCCCGAGCAGTCATACGCATTGTCCACGAACGACGCGTGCCCGCCGCCGTAGACGTAGGGGAAGTCGGCGATCTCGTTGGCGCCGGCGATGACCTTCTGAACGACTTCCGGGACGTCGGTCGGGATCGGGATCGTGCCGCTGCCGCCGATCGACTCCCCTCCGGGGACCGGCGTGAGGTCCAGCTTCTGCGCCTGCCTGGCGCTGCGTTCGATTGCCTGCATCTGCTTGAGCTCGCTGCGTATTTCAGCGTCGGAGGGCGCGCCCGCGGCGACGATCGCTTCCCCGGCCTTGGTGGGTGTCGCGGCGCTGGCGTGTTTGACCGAGGCCGGGGCGGGGTAGCTGTCCCCTTCCAGGGGGTCGGCGACCTCCTTGGCAACTCCCGGCGAGCCTCCCGTGGCAGATGACCTCGCCACGGCGCTCGCCACCACCCCAGCCGGGGTCAGCGCCTTCGCGCTCGCGCGGTGCACCTTGCCGCCCGAGCCGGCCGTGGCCCCTCCGCAGGCGGCGAACGTCGTAGCGGCCAGCAGGCAGCCCAGCGCTGCGACGGCCTTGCGACTGAGAGCTCATGCTCCAAGGCTAGCGGGAGCGTCCGCCGGGAAGTGTCGCTACCCTGATGCGATGCCCGAGGAAGCCACCGCCGTGGAGATCCGGCCGCATGTACGCCTGCTCCACGGGATGCGCCGGCCCGCCAACTGGCTGCAACTGGTCCGCTTCGGCCTCGTGGGGGGCGTCGGCTTCGTGGTCAACCTGGCCGTCTACGCCCTGTTCGTGCACTCCGTCGGGGTCGACTATCACGTCGCGGCGGTCGTCGCCTGGCTGGTCGCGGTGATCAACAACTTCGTGCTCAATCGCCACTGGACGTTCGATGCCCGCGACGGCAGGGCCCACTTCCAGGCGATGCGCTTCCTGGTGGTCAGCCTCCTCGCCCTCGGCATGAGCCTGCTCCTGCTGACGCTGTTTGTCGAGAGCGCCGGCATCGCGAAGGTCCCCGCCCAGGCGCTCGCCGTGGCGGCCGCCATGCCGCTCAACTTCCTCGGAAACAAGCTGTGGAGCTTCCGCTGACGAGCTCTAGCTGTTCACCCCGTTGAGCCCGGGTGCCGTGCCGTCGCGCTGCTGGCCGGCGGCCCAGCCGGTACCTATACTCTGACTTCCCCCCTCTCGGAGGATCCTTGTGCAGGAGATGGTGATCTACGGCGTCAGCTTCGACATGGTTGGCAAGCAGCCGATTGTGCTCCTGAAGACCGTCGACGGCAACAAGTTCCTGCCGATCTGGATCGGACACCCGGAGGCCGCGTCGATCCTGATGAAGCTCCAGGGTGCCGGCACCCCGCGGCCGATGACCCACGACCTGCTGTGCGACATCCTCGGCGAGCTCGACGTCAAGTGCACGCAGGTGTCGGTCACCGAGTTGCGCGAGAACACCTTCTTCGCCTCGATAACCCTCAGCGTGGGCGGCCGGGAGCTGGAGATCGACTCCCGACCGAGCGATGCGATCGCCCTGGCGGTGCGCTCCGGCGCGCCCATCTACGCCGCCGAGGAGGTCATCTCCGAGTCTGCGATCGAGTTCGAGCACGACGTCGAGGAGTCCGAGGACGTGGTCGAGAAGTTCAAGGAGTTCCTCGACGAGGTCTCGCCCGAGGATTTTGCGGCCGGCGACAGCTGATAGATCTTTGACTCCGGCTGGGGATTGACCCTTTCGGCGCTGGCCGGGAGGGTCTTTCTTTTGCTCGTTTGGGAGGTGTATCTTGGATTTGCTGCGCAGAGAGGTGCCGGCATCGTCGTTGGTCGTAGCGATCGATCCGGGCAAGGCGTTCAATCGGGTGTGGTTGACCAGTGGGGAGCGCGGGTTGATCGGCGAGCCAGTCTCGCTGCCGGTGTTGCGGGACGGCATCGAGGAGCTCGATCGATTGATCGGGGCGAGCGGTGTTCCCGGGTCGCCGGTGATCGGACTGGAGGCGACGGGCGCGCTTCACCGGGCGTGGGCGGTGGAGATCGAGCGGCGCTGGCCGGGTTCGTTGCGGTTGTTCGCGCCGTCAGAGACCACAGCCGCCCGGGCGCAGCTCGGCTCTCGGCGTTTCAAGACGGATGACCGCGACTGCGCGGCGCTGGTCTGGCTTGTGCGCCAGGGCGCCGGGCGGCCAGCCGAGGGCGAAGTGGTGGAGGCGATGCTGGGCACGGTTCGCTACCGCTCTCAGCTCGTCGACGCGCGCAGGGTGCTCCAGCAGCGTCTGCATGACCAGCTGAACATGCTCTGTCCCGGCCTCTCGGCTCCGCCGGGCCACGGCCGGGCACTGAAGCTCGAGTCTCCCACCGGCCAGGCGGTCCTTGAGTGCGCCGCCGCATTTGGAGGACGGGCCGCGAGCAAGAGGTCCCTGATCGCCAGGGCTCCGGGGCGGATGACCGCCGCGACCGCCGCGTTCTGGGCAGGGCGCTGGAAGCACCTGCTCGGCCCGCCGGCGGACGCAGAGCTGCGTGCGGCCCGTCTGGGCCAGGATCTGCGGCGCTGGCAGCAGCTTCAATCCGACATCGCGCTCGCCGAGAGCCAGCTCGCCGGGCTTCTGGCGGAAAGTGACGGACAGATCCTCACGAGCCTTCCCGGGGTCGCCGTTGTCAGGGCTGGCGAGTTCAGCGCATACACCCTGCCAATCGACCGCTGGCCGACACCCGAACACCTGTATTCCGCTACTGGGCTTGCTCCCGCGAGCTACCAGTCCTCGACGATCACTCGCCGTGGACGGATCAGCCGTCAGGGCCTTGCCGAGCACCGCAACGCCCTCATGGGCATCGCCTGGGGCCTGAGCGGAAGCAGCCAGGCGTTTCGTGTCCGTGACAGCGAGCTCCGCGCCCGCGGCTTCCGCCCGATGCAGGCACGCGTCGCTCTCGCACGCCACGCCTGCCGCCTGTGCTGGCGACTACTTCAATCCCAACATCCATACGACGATCAGCGCTACGCTCGCTCCCGGCGGCGTGGGCGGTGACGGCCTGACAGCTATGCCGCACGACGGCGCAACCTAGCTTGCCGCCCGCCCGCGCAGCCACTCCTAACGGCGCACACGAAAGCCTGCCGCCCCGACGGCGCCTAATCTGGGCTGTCTCTGAGTGCTCCCGACAGTCGGGGGCTCGATAGGTCTTTGAGGTCAGACGGGTCCCGCCGATCGGCGGGACCCGTCTGCACCGCGGCTCAAGCTGCCTCCTTCACCGGCAAAGTGAAGAGGAGCAGAGCCTGATGACTAAGGATGACGTGCTGTTCGGCTACCGCCAGCAGCTTTTCGCAGAGGCCGCGAGGACGAGTGTCTCGGCGGCGTGCCGGACGTTCGGTGTGCACCGTTCCACCTACTACCACTGGAAGCGCCAGGTCGACCGGCATGGCCTTGAGATGCTCCGTCCCCGCGAGCGTCGCCGGCCGCAGATGCCCAACCAGCTGCCGAAGATGATCGAGGAGCGCATCGTCTCTTTCTCGATCGCCCATCCCGGGCTCGGGCCCCGGCGTGTCGCTTCAGAGCTCGCCCGCGAGAAGTGGGGCGGGATCATCGTCTCGGCGAATGGCGTATGGAAGGTCCTCTGCCGCCACGGACTGAACACCCGCGCCAAGCGCCTCGGGCTGATCGCGGGCTACGCAGCCCCCTATGAGCCGCCCAGGGATCCTGGGCCCGAGCGGCACATCGACGTCGATCGGCCCGGCGAGCTCGTCGGGATCGACTGCTTCTATGTCGGGCGGCTGAAGGGCACCAAGGGCGCGATCTGGCAGCTCACCGCGATCGACGTGTGCTCCTCATATGCCTGGGCGGAGCTCGTGATCGCCAAACAGCGCAACCCCACAGCCCGGCAGACAAGCAAGTTCGCCCATCGCGTCGCCAGCGAGCTGAAGGCCGCCGGCTGGCGCCTTGAACGGATGCTCTCAGACAACGGCAACGAGTTCCGTGGGCCCGAGTTCGCTGGTGTTCTCGAGACGCTACAGATCAAGCACACCCGCATTCACGCAGGACGCCCTCAGACCAACGGTCACGTCGAGGCACTGCACAAGACGATTCTCGAGGAGTGCTGGCGACCAGCGTTCGCCCGCTACATCTACCCCGCCTACACCGGTCTAAGGCGAGAGCTCGACACATACCTGCGCTACTACAACACCGACCGCGTTCATCACGGACGCCTCACCCAAGGACGCATCCCCGCAGACATCGTCTACGGTGCCCGAAAGATGGAGGCAAGATGAGCCGCACCTGTCGGCACATCCCGGAGGCCGCCCAGCCTAATCAGCCAGCCGACCCGAGCGGCTGCCGGGAGCCAGGCCCTGCTTCTTCGCAAATACCGCGGTCACTCACCACGGCGAGTCACCACGCACCCCAACACCCTTGACAGCCCGCGCGAAAGCTAGCGCGTGAAGGCGCTGGCCAGGATCCTCTCGGCAAGCTCGTCGAAGCCGATTCCGGCCGCGTCCGCCGCCTGGGGCAGCAAGCTGGTCTCGGTAAGGCCGGGGACGACGTTGGTCTCCAGCACCCACAGCTCGCCGCTGCCCTGCTCGAGCATGAGGTCGATTCGGGCTACGCCATGGCAGCCGAGCAGTTCGTACACCTCCAGCGCGAGCTCCTGCGCGCGGACGGTCGTCTCCGCCGGAAGCTCCGCTGGGCACACGAACGTGGTCATCCCGATCTCATAGCGGGACTCGTAGTCGTAGAAGTCCTCCTCGCGCGGGACCGCCTCGACGACCGGCAGCGCCTCGGCCCTTGCGGCCGAGCCGTTCGGCTGCGACGCGCTCTCGGCGTCGAGGAGGGAGACAGCGAGATCGCGGCCCTTGACGTAGCGCTCGAGCACGATCGTGCTGTCGTAGGAGAACGCTCCCACCATCGCGCCCGGAAGCTCCTTGCTGGTGCGCGCGAACTTCACCCCCAGCGCCGAGCCCCCTTTGGCGGGCTTGACCACCAGCGGGAATCCGAGCTCGCGTTCCACGCCCGCCAGCGCCGCCGCGGCGCCCAGCTCCTTGATTGAGGCCTCGCGCAGCGGGTGGAAGGCGGGCGTGGGAATGCCGGCCTCGCGCATCAGGTACTTGGCCAGCAGCTTGTCGGTGCAACGCATGCACGCCGCCGGTCCCGAGCCGGTGTAGGGCAGCCCGATCGCCTCCAGCAGCCCCTGCACGGTCCCGTCCTCGCCCTCGCGCCCGTGCAGGGCGATAAATGCCGCGTCGGGGCTGGCCTGCAGCAGCTCCGGCACGAGCTCTTGCCCCGCGTCGATCGCCACCACCTCGTGACCCAGCCGCGACAGGCCGTCCTGCACCTGCGCACCGGAGCGCAGCGACACCGAGCGCTCGAGCGAGCGGCCGCCCTTCAGGACGGCGACCCTCTTCGCAGCCGTCATCGATCCAGGCGGCGGCGTGCCGAGGCTGGCGCGTCGCGGCGAGGCAGGGCGACGACATCTGCCAGCTGGGCGCTCCCCTCGCCGGCGTCCGCCGGCTCATCCTCGGGCTGAGCACCGGGGCGCACAGCCGCAACGGCTGGGTCGACGGCGGCGCCTGCGATCTCCGATCGGTCTCGTGGTGCCGCCGGCGCGCTCGCGCCGGTGAGCGATCCCAGCAGGCCGAGCTGCTCATCTATCGCCCTGCCGATCCGCCGCACCCCCTCGCGGATGTCCTCCTGGGGCACGCCGGCGAAGTTCAGGCGCATCGAAGAAGAGCCGCTGCGCCCGTCCATGTAGGCGGCGCGGCCGGGCACGAACGCCACTCCCTCGCTCTTGCGCGCAAGCGCCAGCAGGTCGGTGGTGTCGATTCGCTCATCGAGGGTCGCCCAGATGAACAGCCCGCCCTGCGGGCGCGTCCAGCTGGCCCCTTCGCCGAAGTGCTCGGCGAGCGCCTCCAGCATCACGTCCCTGCGGCCGCGATACAGGTCCCTGAGCCTCTGCACGTACTCGAGCCACGCGGCGCCCCCGTGCGCGTCACGCTCGTTGAAGTACGCGGCCACGAACATCTGTGTCACCGGCGAGGAGCACAGGTCCGAGCCCTGTTTGCCGAGGTTGAGCTTCTCGAGCACCGGTCGCGGCGCCACGGCCCATCCCAGGCGCAGCCCCGGCGAGAGGATCTTCGAGAAGGTGCCAAGGTAGATGACGAGGTCCGACGCCCCGCCCCGCCCCACGGCCTCGGCGTCCAGCGAGTACAGCGTCGGCAGCGGCTCGCCCTCGTAGCGCAGCAGGCCGTACGGGTTGTCCTCGAGCACGAGCAGCTCGCGCTCGCGCGCCACCTCCACCAGGCGACGGCGGCGAGCCAGCGACATGGTCACCCCGCCGGGGTTCTGGAAGTTGGGGATCGTGTAGATGAACTTCGGCCTGCGTCCCTGGGCCGCAAGGCGGTCGAGCGTGCTCTCGAGGGCGTCGATCGGCATTCCGTCGGCGTCGATCTCGATCTGCTCGACGTCCGCCTGGTAGGCGCTGAACGTCGGTACGGCTCCCGGATAGGTGGGTGCCTCGGCGACGATCACGTCGCCCGGGTCGATCAGCGTCTTGCACACCAGGTCGATCACCTGCTGGCCGCCGGTCGTCACGATCACCTCTGAGGGGTCCACCAGCGTCCCCTCGCTCGCCATCACCTCGACGATGCAGTCAACCGTCGCGGCCATCCCTTCCGTCGGCCCGTACTGCAGCGCGCGCGCGGTCGACTCGGCGGCCACCTTCGCCATCAGCTTGGCGTACAGCTCGGGCGCGAACGTGCTCGTGTCCGGCAGCCCCCCGGCGAGCGAGATCACGTCCGGGCGCTCGGTCAGAGCCATCATCTCGCGCATCGCCGAGCTTTTCATCCCGTGCGTGCGCGCCGCGAACAGCGCCTCATAACGCGCGAGCTCGTGCGCGGCCGGCCGGGCCCTTCGCCCGTCGCCGCCTCCGCTGGTCGATCGCTCCATTTGCCTGTGGCCCCTATTCGCCGTCGCGCTCGTCGAACCTCGCGCCGCCACCGTCTGGCCGCCGGACGGGTCGTCTATCGTCCTGGCCGCGCACTCGCACGGTAGCGCACCTCTGCAGACATCTCCGCATGAACGGCATCTTCTTCTACATCGGTCTCGGCGCCGGGCTCGCGGCCGCCTGCGGGCTGCGCCCGTTCCTGCCGGTGTTGCTCGCAGGCGCGCTCGGCTCATCGGACGCACTCGGGGTCAGCTTCGCTCACGGCCCCTTCCGCTTCCTGCAGTCGGGCTGGTGGCTGCTGGCTGTCACCGTTGCGCTCGTGCTCGCATACGCGCTGCAACTGCTGTTCGGGCTCGCGCCGACGCTCGATCCGAGCGACCGCAGGCAGCGCAACGATCCTCTCGCCGCATCGCTCACCGGCCTGGGGCTCGGCGCGGGCGCGGCCCTGTTCGCGGGCACGCTCGCGGCGCACGGTGACGCATCGTGGCCGGGCCTGCTCGGCGGCCTTCTCGTCGGCGGGTCTCGCCCAGCGCGCGTCCTGGCCGGTGATCGTCCGTGCGCGCTCGCGTCTGGCCGACCGTGCGGCGCGCGAGGCGCTGACCGTCTACCTCGACGCTGCCGCGCTGCTGCTCGCGGCGCTCGTCGCGCTTGCTGCATCCGCTCGGCTACGTGGTCGATCGCGCTGCTCGCCTGGTTTGCCTGGCGGGGGCGCGCCCGCGCGGATGAAAAGTACGCCGGGCTGCGCATCCTGCGCCGCTGATACGGCGGGTCGTGAGCTCCTCTGCGCCCAAGCTCGTCCTGTGCGTCATCGACGCGATGGCTCCCGCGATGCTCGAGCGCGCGATCGAGGCGGGCGTGGCGCCGGTCCTCGAGCGGCTGGTGCAGGGCGGGCGATACGTGCCCGACTGCGTCGCCGCGTTCCCGTCGGTCACGCCCGTGTGCGCCGCCTCGATCGTCACCGGCGTCGAGCCAGGACGCACACGAGATCCCGGGCATGAACTGGTTCCACCGCGAGGAGCACCGCTATGTCGAGTACGGCTCGAGCTTCCGCGCCGCCCAGCGCTTCGGCATCGCCCGCCAGCTGACCGACACGGTCTACAACATGAACCGCGCTCACCTCTCGTCCGAGACGCCGACGGTGTTCGAGACGCTCGACGACGCCGACGTGCGCACCGCCGGCACCACCTACCTGATGTACCGGGGGCGCCACCGCCACGAGCCCCAGCGCGACACCGCGCTCTTGCGCGTCGCCTCGGCGCTCATGCGCCACGCGGTGATGGGCCCGCGCGAGCTCTTCTACGCCGACATCTTCGCCTCACGGCCGACCGGCTGCCGCTCGGGCTTCGGCATGCCCGGCCTGCGCGACCGGCACTCCGGGTGCGTGTCCGCGTACATGGTCGAGCACGACCTGTTCGACTTCCTGCTGCTGTCGCTCCCCGACAACGACTGGTACTCACACAAGCGCGGTCCCGAGGCGCAGATCCAGTCGATCGGCCAGGCCGACCTCCAGCTCGCCCGCGTGATGAACGCGGCCGGCGGCGTCGAGGAGTTCCTGGCCGAGCACGCCATCATCGCCATGGCCGACCACTCGCAGGCCCCCGTCACCGGCACGATCGCGCTCCAGGACGAGCTCGCCGAGCTGGGCGTCCTCGGACCGGTCCGCTCCTCGGAGGGCCCCCGCGACGGAGAGCCGCGGATCGCCGTCTGCCCCTCCCAGCGCGCCGCCATGGTGTACGCGCTGCACGAGTCAGAGCGCGACGCCATGCGCGCCTCGGTCGTGGCCCGCGCGCTCGCCATCGACGGCATCGACCTGGTCCTGTGGCTCGAGCGCGATGCGCACGACGCACCCCGCGAGGGCGTCATCTCGAGCCCGCTCCACGGCGAGCTGCGCTTCGCCCCGGGCGGGCGCCTGCGTCGATCCCCGCGGTCTGTCGTGGAGCGTCGAAGGCGCGCTCGCGGCGATCGACGGGACCGTCCTGGACAGCCGCCTGCTCACCCCCGCCTACCCGGACGCGCTGGCGCGCGCATGGGCGGCGCTCACCTGCCGGACCTCCGGGGAGGTGCTGCTGTCCGCCGCCCCCGGCTTCGAGTTCATCGACTGGGGCCGCCAGGCTCATGTCGGCGGTGGCAGCCACGGCTCGCTGCACGCCTCCGACTCGCTCGGCGCGCTCGTGCTCAGCGGGGTCGCGCTGCCGGAACCCGAGCCCGCCCAGTGGGCGATCCGCGACATCGCCCCGCTGGTCCTGCGTCACTTCGGGCAGGGCGTATAACCATGGGCCTACCGAACTCCGGAGGGGAATAGGCGGGTTCCCCAGCGGACGCCGTTACCCTCGCTCGATGCGTCTCCTCGCCACGGTCACCGTCGCCGCTGCGCTCGCGCTGCTCCCGGCCACCCCGGCAGCCGCCGCCACGGCGACGGCGCACACGGCGACGGCGCACACGGCGACCCCGTACACGGCGACCCCCCGCACATCCACCCTCACGACCTCCACGAGCTCGGAAACGCCGATTCCGGTGGCGCTGTCGAATGTGCCTCCGGCCGGACGCAGGCTGTCCGCCGACCGGGTCCTGGCGATCGCAAACGCCCTTCCCAAGATGCGCGCCCTCCGTGCCGAATACCACGGCTCCTTCGGCGACGTCTATCAGAAGGGGGCCTTCCAATGGCAGGTCAGCTACTTCACGCGAGACGGCAAGAAGGAGATCGGCCTGGTCATCATCGACGACCTCTCCGGACGGGTGGTCGAACAGTGGACCGGCTTCCAGGTCGCGTGGTCGATGGCGCGCGGCTATCCCGGCGCGTTTGGCAGGCACGTCAACGCGCTGTACATCTGGCTGCCGCTGTGTCTCCTGTTCATCCTGCCGTTCTTCGACTTCCGCCGGCCGTTCTCGCTGCTGCACCTCGACCTGCTCGTGCTGCTGTCCTTCTCGGTATCGCTCGCCTTCTTCAACCACGCCCACATCTACGCCTCGGTTCCGCTCGCCTACCCGCCGCTGCTGTATCTCCTGGCGCGCATGCTCGCGCTGCTCCGGCGCGGACGGGGATGGGGAGCCCACCCATCCGCCCGCCCGCCGGACCGTTCACCGCCGCCGCTGCGTCTGCTCGTGCCAACGCCCTGGCTTGCGCTCGGCGTGATCTTCCTGCTCGGCTTCCGCATCACCCTCAACGTCACCGACTCGAACGTCATCGACGTCGGCTACGCCGGCTTGATCGGGGCGCAGCGGATCATCGACGGCAAGTCCCTCTACGGTGGCTATCCGGCGGACAACGAACACGGCGACACCTATGGCCCGGTCAACTACGAGGCGTACGTTCCCTTCGAGCAGATCTTCGGCTGGAGCGGCACCTGGGACGACCTGCCGGCCGCGCACGCGGCGGCCATCTTCTTCGACCTGCTCGCGACAGGGCTGCTGTTCCTGCTGGGCCGGCGCATGCGCGGCCCCACGCTGGGCGTCGCCCTCGCCTACGCCTGGGTCTCCTACCCGTTCACGCTGTTCGCGCTGGAGAGCAACTCCAACGACACGCTGGTCGCCGTGCTGGTGCTCGCGGCGGTGCTGGCTGCAAGCTACCGCTCGCAGCTCGCCACGGCCGGTCGCGGCGGGCTGGCCGCGCTGGCGGGCCTCACCAAGTTCGCGCCGCTGGCGCTCGCGCCGCTGCTGGCCACCCACGGACTGTCGGAGCTCTCGCGGGCGCGGCGCGTGCGCGCGCTGACGCTGTACGTGGCCGCCTTCCTGGGTACGGCCGCGCTCGTCTCCATCCCGGCGCTCAGCCACGATTCGCTGCACACGATCTACGAGCGGACCATCGTCTACCAGTCCGATCGCAGCTCGCCGTTCTCGGTCTGGGGGCTGTATGGGCTCCACGGCCTGGAGCGCGTCGCCGAGATCGCCGCCGCCGCGATCGCTCTCGCGCTGGCGGTCGTTCCCCGTCGACCCGATCTGGTCGGCCTGGCGGCGGCCTGCGCGGCTGCGATCCTGGCCGTGCAGCTGGGGATCGAACACTGGTTCTACCTCTACATCCCCTGGTTCTTCCCGCTGGTGATCGTGGCTCTGCTCGGGCGCCTCAGCGATCCTTCGAACCATCCACCGGCCGCGGCATCAGCACCTGCTCGATGGAGTCGGCGCGCAACGGCTGTGAGCAGCTGATCAGCACGCCCATCAGCCACGGGTCCTCCTCCGAGGTCTCGAAGCGGATCGGCATCTGCGTGAGCAGCGACTCGATCGCCAGCTCGCGCTTGACCCCGATGACGCCGCCGCGCGGACCGGTCATCCCCACGTCGGTGATGTACGCGGTCCCGCCGGGCAGCACGCGCGCGTCGGCGGTGGGCACGTGCGTGTGCGTGCCAACCACGGCCGTCACCCGCCCGTCGAGGTGCCAGCCCATGGCCACCTTCTCGGAGGTCGCCTCGGCGTGCATGTCGACGAGGACGTGCTCGACGTCGCCGATTTCCTTGAGCGCCACCTCGATCTCGG
Organism: uncultured Solirubrobacteraceae bacterium; assembly: GCA_963711985.1. Taxonomy (GTDB): domain Bacteria; phylum Actinomycetota; class Thermoleophilia; order Solirubrobacterales; family Solirubrobacteraceae; genus Palsa-744. The sequence goes on from CAVQGG010000011.1 coordinate 1,077,011, forward strand.
TGAACGCCGAGCGGCCGGCCCGCAGGTAGAGGTTGCCGCTGAGGTTCACGATGCCCAGCCGCACGCCGCCGTGCTCCACCACGCAGACGCCCCGGCCCGGCTGACTGCGCAGGAAGTTGGCCGGCCGCACGATTCGATCGTGGCTGGCCAGATAGGGGTAGATCTCGCGCCGGTGGTAGCTGTGATTGCCCAGCGTGATCGCATCGACGCCGGCCGCGAACATCTGGTCGGCGATCTTGGGGGTGATCCCCAGGCCGCCCGCCGCGTTCTCCCCGTTCACGACGACGAACGTCGGCGCGTAGCGCTCACGCAGGGTCGGCAGGCAGTCGAGCAGCGTATGCCGGCCGATGCCGCCGACGACGTCGCCGACGAACAGGATGCGCGCGGCGCCCGCGCGCGGCGGAGATTGCTCCCCCCGGCCGCTCGCCGCCGTCGCGGCCGCCTGCTCGGCGGCCGCCTCGGACTCAGCCATACTCTGGCGATGGTGGGAGGCAAGTGAGAGGCGTCTCCGAGAAAGCCCCCGAGGCTGACCAATCCCCGATGGGTCCGCCGCAGGAGCAGGAGCGGGAGCTGACCGACGCCCTGCCGGCCCAGCCGCGCCAGCCGCCGCGCGTGGTGGTCCCCCGCTGGGTCCAGCTGGTGCTGCTGCCGCTCACGCTGCTTGCACTGTGGGCGCTCGCGAAAGCGGCGGGGAAAGTGGTGTTGATCTTCATCATCGCCGGGGTCATCGCGCTGGTCCTCAATCCGGCCGTCGCCTTCCTGCAGCGCTCGCGGCTTCCCCGCGGCCTGGCGGTGCTCGCCGTATACGTCGCGTTCTTCCTGTCGCTGGCCGGTGTCGGGTTCCTGCTGGCGAACCCTATCTCCGATCAGGTGCGCACGTTCGCAGGCAACCTCCCGAACCTCGTCAGCGAAGCCAACAAGGAGATCGCGACCTTGCAGGGCGAACTCAACCACGACGGCGTTCACATCGGACTCGTCAAACCGGGGAAGACCGCGCTGCAGAGCATCGAGGGCAAAGTCGCCAAGAGCGCCGACAAACTGGCGTCCTTTGGGGGGGCGCTGGCCGGCGAAGTGGCGAGCGCGATCTTCGATCTCGTGCTCGTGTTCGTGCTGTCCGTGTACATGCTGCTGTACGGCCAGAAGATCGGGGTGCTCGTACGGCGCGCGATGCCCGACGGCGACGGCTCGAAGGCGGACGACTACCCGCACCTGGTCCAGCGGGCGGTCTCGCGCTACGTCGGCGGCCAGCTGCTGTTCAGCACCGTCATGGGCATCTCCGTCGGCCTCGCGCTGTACCTGTTCGGCGTCATCGGAGTCTTCCCCGACGGGAGCAAGTACGCGGTGGCCTTCGCGGTGTTCTACGGGGTGATGGAGCTGGTGCCGTACATCGGCCCGATCCTAGGCGCGATCCCACCGGTGCTCGTGGCGCTGTTCACCAAACCGGTCACCGCGTTGTGGGTGGCGCTGCTGTTCGTCGGCATGCAGCAGCTCGAGGGCCACGTCGTCGCGCCGCAGGTCTTCGGCCACTCGCTGCGGATCAACCCGCTGCTGGTGATCTTCGCGCTGCTGCTCGGGCTGCAGGTCTACGGGGTCGTCGGCGCACTGATCGCGCTGCCGATCCTCGCGGTGCTGCGTGAGACGGCCGTCTACCTGAACCGCCACCTGACGTTCGAATCCTGGGATCGCGGCCGCAGCGGACTGCTGTGAGCGTCGTGCTCAGCGTCAGCGCCCTCGCCAAGCGCTACGGCGAGCTGGAAGCCCTGCGAGACGTCAGCTTCCAGGCCGGCTCCGGCGAGCTGGTCGCGGTGGTCGGACCGAACGGCGCCGGGAAGACCACGCTGCTTTCGATCATCGCCGGGATCCAGTCGCCGAGCGCCGGCACCGTCAGCCGGGAACCGAGCGATGTCGGGTGGGTGCCCCAGCAGCCGGCCGTCTACTCGAAGCTCTCGGTCGCCGAGAACTTCGAGCTGTTCGCCCGCCTGGAGAGGGTTGCGGACCCGCGCTCGGCGGTCGAGCGGATGCTCGTGCAGAGCGACCTTCGCGACCGCGCGAGGGAACCCGTCGGCCGCCTCTCCGGTGGCAACCGCCAGCGCGTGAACGTCGCCCTAGGGCTGATCGCCCATCCGCCGGTGCTCGCGCTGGATGAGCCCTCCGCGTCGCTTGACCCGGGCCAGCGCGAGCGGCTGTGGGAGTTCATCGCGGGGCTGCTCGGAGGTGGGACGAGCGTGGTGTTCTCGACGCACAACGTCAGCGAGGCGCAGCGCTACGCGGATCGCGTGCTCGTGCTGGCGGAGGGCCGGCTGCTGTTCGACGGCGCTCCGCCGGCGCTCCTGGCGGAGGGCGGCGAGGGCGAGGGCGGCGACCTCGAGCGGGCGCTCGTGCGATTCCTGCGCGAGCGCAACGGGCGGGCGGGCATCTGATCATGCAGGCCCGCGCATACCCGGAGGGCACGCTGTGAGATGGCTGCTGCGCAAGGACCTCCTGATCCTGGGTCGCTCGCGGCTGCTGGTCGCGCTCCTGATCGTCTACCCCGTGGCGATCGCCCTGCTGATCGGGTTTGCGATCTCGCGTAGCCCGTCGCGCCCGCGGGTGGCGATCGTTGACGAGACCCCGCCGGGGGAAACCGTCAGGGTGGGCAGCCAGCGCGTTGAGGTCAGCCAGTACGCCAGGCAGCTGTTCAACCAGGTCCAGGCAGTCGAAGTGCCGTCCCGCGCGCAGGCGATCGAGAAGGTCAAGTCCGGCGAGGTGCTGGCCGCCGTGGTGATCCCGCCGGGCATCGCCGCGCGCGTCTCCTCGGACACCGAGGCGGCGCAGCTGGAAGTTCTCTACAACGGCAACGCGCTCGAGCAGTCGCTCGTGCAGTCGACGCTCAACTCGGCGCTTGCCCAGGCGAACCTCGGGTTCTCCGCGCAGATCCAGCAGGCCGCCTCGACGGTCATCGGCTCGCTGCTGACGGGCGGCAACCTCGGCAGCATCGGCGCGCCGGAAGACCTGATCGGGCTCACGCAGATCCCGCCGGCGCTGGGAGCCATAGTCGCTCGCCAGCCGCGCGGGCACGACCGCACGGAGCTCGAACGGATCGACGCGTTCGCCGGCTTCGCGGCCCAGAACCTGTCAGTGGCCAGGCAGGTGCTCTCGATCATCGGCCAGCCGATCCACGTCAACAGCGTGCTGCTGCACGGGCGACGCACCCCGCTGAACACCTTCGCGGTGGTCGTCGCCGTGAGCGTGTCGCTGATGTTCGTGTGCGTGCTGCTGGCCGCCGGCGGCGTGGCGCTCGAGCGCGAAGAGCACGCGCTCGCGCGCCTGGTCCGCGGCCTGGTCTCCCGCGAGGCGCTGCTCGCCGAGAAGACGCTGCTCGCTGCGGGCAGCGCGTTCGTGATCGCCTTCGCCATGCTCGCCGGGATCGGCGCGTTCGTGGCGCTCGACTGGAGTCGCGTGGGCCTGTGGCTGGCGGCGCTCGCGTTCGGCGCGCTCGCGTTCGGCGCGCTCGGCGTGGCGATCGGAGCGCTCGCGCGCGAGGTGCGCGCCGCCTCACTGCTGGCCTTCCTGCTGTCGCTGCCGCTCGCCTTCCTGGCGCTCGTGCCCGCCGGGTCGGTGTCCGGCGGCTTCTACGACGCGATCGGCACGATCTCGTTCGTGTTTCCCTTCAAGGCCGCGCTGCAGGCGCTCGACGCGGCCGTCAACGGCGCGTCTCCCTCGATCGGCTCCTCGCTCGTGCACCTCGCCGTGCTGAGCGCCGTGTTCGGAGCGCTCGCGCGCGTGGGGCTGCGACAGGTCGAGTAGTGCAGCTGCAAACGCCCGCCCGAGCGCCGGAGGCTCGGGCGGGCGGCATCTCATCATTCCCGGCGGGGTATCCTCGAAGGCCATGGCCTTTCCACAGACGCGCATGCGCAGGCTGCGGGCCACCGCTGGCCTGCGCGGCCTCGTGCGTGAGACCGACGTGCGCGCCGGACAGCTCGTGCTGCCGCTGTTCGTCACCGAGGCCGAGCCGTCCGGCCGCTCCGCGGGCGGTGAGGGGAGCCCATCCCGGCGGACGGGACGTCAACAAATCGCGACGATGCCGGGGGTCGATCGCCTGTCGCTGTCGGCGATCGTCGCCGAGGCGCAGGAGGCGGCAGCGCTGGGGATCGCTGCGGTGATGCTGTTCGGGCTACCGGCCGAGAAGGACGAGCACGGCTCGGGCGCGTGGGATCAGGAGGGCGTCGTGCAGCTGGCCACGCATGCGATCAAGCAGGCGCTGCCCGAGCTGCTGGTGATCACGGACGTGTGCCTGTGCGAGTACACCTCCCACGGGCACTGCGGCGTGCTGCGCGAGGACGGAACCGTCGAGAACGACGCGACGCTCGAGCTGCTCGCACGCACGGCCGTCAGCCACGCGCGCGCCGGCGCCGACCTGGTCGCTCCGTCGGACATGATGGACGGCCGCGTGCGGGCGATCAGGGAGGAGCTCGACGGCGAGGGCTTCTCCGGGACGCCGATCCTCGCCTACTCCGCCAAGTTCGCGTCCGCCTTCTACGGGCCGTTCCGCGAGGCCGCCGACTCGGCGCCCGCCTTCGGCGACCGCCGTGGCTACCAGATGGATCCGGCCAACGGACGCGAGGCCGTGCGCGAGGCGCTGCTCGACGTGCAGGAGGGTGCGGACATGGTCATGGTCAAGCCCGCCCTAGCTTATGGCGATCTGATCCGGGCGGTCAAGCGCGCGACGCGCCTGCCGGTGGCGGCGTACAACGTCAGCGGCGAGTATGCGATGGTCAAGGCCGCAGCTGCCGCCGGCTACATCGACGAGCAGGCGGCTGTGCTGGAGATCCTCACCTCCCTGCGCCGCGCCGGCGCCGACACGATCATCACCTACCACGCAAAGGACGCAGCCAGATGGCTGGCAGCGCAGACATGACCACCGAGCCCGAGCCAGCCGTCTCCCCGCCGCTCGCCGACGTGGCGGACCCGACGCGGCCGACGACGGCGGCGCCGAAGCTCCGCAGCCGCAAGGACGGCGCGGCGGTCGCGCTCGACGAGGTCGACCGCCGGCTGCTCAACCTGATGCAGGGCAGCTTCCCGATCGCGCCGCGGCCCTACCGGCACGTGGCCGAGCAGGGCGCTATCCCCGAGCAGGAGGTCATGGAGCGAGTGCAGCGCCTGCTGGACAAGCGCATCATCCGCCAGGTCACGCCGATCTTCGACACGCGCGCGCTCGGCTACTCCTCGATGCTCGTCGCCGCCAAGGTCGATCCCGAGCGTCCGCATCGCGCGGCCCAGGTCATCAACGAGCACCCCGGCGTCTCGCACAACTACCTGCGCAACCACGAGTTCAACCTGTGGTTCACGATCGCCACCGAGCCCGACTCCAAGCTCGGCCTGGACGGCACCCTGGAGGTGCTCGCGCGCGAGGCCGGCGCCGAGTCCGTGCGTCAGCTGCCGACGCTGAAGCTGTTCAAGATCCGCATGGATCTGGAGATGGAGGGAGACACCGAGGCGCTCTCCAGCGCCGCCGAGGTCAGGGAGCCGATCGAGCTCGATCCCCAGCCCTACGACGAGCTCGACATCGCCGTCATCCGCGCGCTGCAGGGCGACATGCCGGTCGTCCAGGAACCGTACGCCGCGGCCGCCGCCGAGCTCGGGCTGACCCAGGAGCGCTTCCTCGACCACCTGGCCGGGATGCAGGAGCGGGGCCTGCTGCGCCGCGTGGCCGCGATCCTCTACCACCGCCGCGCCGGCTTCTCCGCCAACGGCATGGGCGTCTGGAAGGTGCCGGACGAGCAGATCTTCGAGATCGGCTGCCGCATGGCCGCCGTGCGCGGCATCTCCCACTGCTACCAGCGCCCCACCTACGAGGACTGGCCGTACTCGGTCTTCACGATGGCCCACGGCCGCTCCAAGGAGCAGTGCGACGCGATCCTCGACGCGATCGCCGCAGCAGACCGGAATCCACGAGCGCGCGACGCTCTACTCCTCGACCGAGTTCAAGAAGATCCGGCTCCTGTACTTCACCGAGGCCTTCAAGAACTGGGAGAGCAGGCACGCTTGAGCGTGGCCTCGTGACGGCGTCGCTCACCGACACGCGCTCGGCGGAGCTGTATCGGCGTGCCGTGGAGGCGATCCCCGGCGGGGTCAACTCTCCAGTGCGGGCGATGCGCGCGATCGGACGCGACCCGATCTTCATCGCCCGGGGCGAGGGCGCGGAACTGATCGACGTGGACGGCAACAGGTTCGTCGACTACGTCTGCTCGTGGGGGCCGCTGATCCACGGGCACGCCCACCCGCACGTGCTGGCAGCCCTCGCTGACGCGGCCGCCAAGGGCACCAGCTTCGGCGCGCCGACCCCGGGCGAGGTCGAGCTGGCGATCGAGGTCGAGCGCCGGATGGAGGGCGTGGAGATGCTGCGCATGACCTCCTCGGGGACCGAGGCGGCGATGACCGCCGTCCGCCTCGCCCGCGCGGCCACGGGCCGAGAGCCGGTCCTCAAGTTCGCGGGCGCCTACCACGGCCACTCCGACGGGCTGCTCGCCCAGGCCGGGTCCGGACTGGCCACGCAGGCGCTCCCCTCCAGCCCGGGGGTGCCCGCGGGCGCCGCTGCGGGCACGATCGTCGTGCCGTGGAACGATCCCGACGCCCTCGTCGCCGCCACCATTCGCCACGAGCTCGCCGCGATCATCGCCGAGCCGCTGCCCGCCAACATGGGGCTCGTGCCTCCCCGTGACGGGTTCCTGGCGCTGCTGCGCCAGCGAGCCGACGCGAACGGGGCGCTGCTCGTGCTCGACGAGGTGATCAGCGGCTTCCGCGTCGCGCGGGGCGGGGCCCAGGAGCTGATGGGCGTGAGGGGCGACCTGGTCATCGTCGGCAAGATCATCGGCGGGGGCCTGCCCGCGGCGGCGGTCGGCGGACGCGCGGAGCTGATGCGGATGCTCGCCCCCAGCGGCGAGGTCTACCAGGCGGGGACGCTGTCAGGCAACCCGCTTGCGGTGGCCGCCGGGCTGGCGACGCTGGAGCTGCTGGACGAGCCTGCCTACCTGCGCCTCGGCGCCATCACCGACCGCCTCGCCGACGGCCTGCGCGAGGCGGCCGGCGGGGCGGGTGGGCATCCCGTCCAGATCGTCAGCATGCCGGGGCTGGTGACGGTCTTCTTCAGCGAGCGCCCGGTGACGTGCTTCGCGGACGCGCAGGCGTGCGACCTGGACGCCTACGCGGCGTGGTGCCGGGAGCTGCTCGCGCGCGGCGTCTACCCTCCCCCGTCGCAGTTCGAGGCCTGGTTCCCGTCGCTGGCGCACACGACCGAGCAGATCGAGCGCACGCTGGAGGCCGCCGCCGCGGCCTTCGCCTGCCTGCCAGCCCGCGTGCGCCCTTCAGGGGGTGCCCCGTCACGGGGTGAGCCGGTGGCGGGCAGATGAACCCAGAGCGGGCGCGCACGAGGGAGGACACCCTCAAGGGCGCAGGCGGGCTCGAGCGTCTGCGCGTGCTGCTGCGTCAGCAGGGCGGGCTGATGGCGACGCTCGTCGAGCCCGGCGCGGGAGCCGAGCGCGGCGGGCGCTGCGAGAGCTCGGGGACTCCCTTCAGCCCCGCGACCCTCGCCGCGAACGGGCCGCGGGCGGCCGGCAGGCGTGAGGAGTATGAGCTGCTGGTCGAGGCGATCTACGAGGGCTACTTGCTGCACTACGGCGCGCCCCGCGTGGTGCGGGTGTCCGAGGCCGATATGCGCTTGCTGGCCGGCGACCAGCTGTACGCGATCGGGCTGGCCCGCCTGGTCGAGTTAGGCGACACGCTCGCGGTGGCCGAGCTCGCCGACACGATCACGCTGAGCGCGCTCGCGCAGGGCGCCGGCAGGCGCACGCTCGCCGACGCCGTGTGGGCGGCCGGCGCGCGCGCGGTCGGATGGGGGCCGAGCGACGTCCACAGGCGCGCCAAGGACCTCGTGCTGGCGGGCGCCCACGATGCGATCGAGGCGATGCGCACAAGCGCCATGGCGGTGCCGGCGTCGCCCTGAATCGCGCCTCGATATTGTTTGCGCCCGGTGTCAGACAAGCGCGCACAGCACAAGTCCAGATACACGCTCGACCGCCAGATTCCGGGGGCCTTCGAGGGCGAGACGATCACGCGGCGGAGGTTCATGACAGGGACCGCGCACACGGCCGGCGCGATCGCGGCCGCTTCGTTCACGCTGCCCGCGCTCGGCTTCGCGTTCGGACCGATCTTCAAGAGCAACGTCGCTCACTGGGAAGTCGTGGGGACGGTCGACCAGTTCAACGAAGACAACTACGTCCCGGTCGTGATCACGCTCGTCCCCAACATCGGCGACGCGGGCAAGTCGACGGCGTACGTGCGCAAGAAAAACCCCGCGATCGACACCGACATCTACGACCGCGACACGTCCTACATCGCGATCTCCGATCGCTGTGCGCACCTCGGCTGCCCCGTGCGCTGGGTGGATGCCGCTGAGCGCTTCATATGCCCGTGCCACGGCGGCGTCTATGACCTGCTCGGCCGCCCCGTGTCCGGCCCCCCGCCGAGGCCGCTCGACCGCTTCTACACGCGCCTGTCGGGCGAAAACGTCGAACTCGGGCCGCGATTCAGCGTGAACAGCCAGCTGCGACGCTTCGCCCCGCGGGATCCCGGCGAGCCGCTAGACGGCATCGGACAGTACCTGTATCCGTCCCGACCGGACGCTCAGAAACTCTGAGCAGCCTCTGACGAGCGTCTCGCATGCCCAATCTCCCCAAACTGCCCTCCCCTCCGCTTCCCAGGCCATTGCGGGAGCCGCCCCCGCGTCCCGCGGAGACGAACGGCAACAACGGGCCGCTCGAGGCGCCCGCGCAGGCGGGGATCACGGTCATCGACTGGGTCGACGAGCGAACCTCGCTCAGCGGCGCCGCCCGCTGGATGATGTTCCGCAAGGTGCCGAAGGGCACCAACTGGTTCTACACGCTCGGCTCGGCCACCATGTTCGCGTTCCTCAGCCAGGCCGTCACAGGCGTGTTCCTGGCGATGTACTACCGGCCGGAACCGGCCGGCGGGGCCTACGAATCGGTGCGCTACATCACCAACGACGTGTTCCTCGGCCAGTTGGTTCGCAGCATGCACAAGTGGGGGGCGAGCGTGATGGTGGTCCTCGTGTTCATGCACATGGGACGGACGTTCTTCTTCGGGGCCTACAAGTACCCGCGCGAGCTCAACTGGGTGATCGGCGTGGTGCTGCTGATCCTGACGATGGTGATGGGCTTCACCGGCTACCTGCTCCCCTTCGAAGAGCGCTCCTACTGGGCGACGGTCGTGGGCGTGAACATCAACGGCACCGGCCCGCTGATCGGCCCCTACCTCAGCGACTTCCTGCGCGGCGGCTCGGAAATCGGCGCGACCACGCTTTCGCGCTTCTATGCCATCCACATGCTGATCATCCCCGGGCTGATGGCCGCGCTGATCGGCGCCCACCTGTACCTGGTGGCCAAGCTTGGCACCACGGCGCCACCGTGGAGCAAAGCCGAGAAGCGCGCAGAGCTGCGCGAGACCGAGGTGTAGGGGGTGAACCAGCGCGAGAAGGAGGAGTACCTCCGCGACTACGGGATCCTGAAGTCCCAGGGCAAGCCGTTCTTCCCGTACGCCGTCGCCAAGGACGCGGCGATGGCGTGTGTGGTGATGGCGGTCATCATCGCGCTGGCGCTGCTGTTCGGCGACGCGCTCGGCGCGAAGGTGAACGCAGCGACCACGAGCTATGACGCGCGCCCGGACTGGTACTTCTTCTTCCTGTTCGACATCCTGCGCATCATCAGGACGCCGGCCTTCGTCGGGCTTGCCACAGTCGGAGTCCCCACGCTCGCGATGATCCTGCTGTTCCTGCTGCCGTTCTACGATCGCGGCCCCGAGCGCCGCCCCGAGCGCCGCCCGATCGCCTCGGTGACGGGCATCATCGTGATCGTGGCGATGGCGTACCTCACCTACAAGGGCGACACGGCCGGCACGCCGGACGCGCTGGAACTCAGCCCGTCGAACGCGGTCGTCGAAAATGGACCGGCTGCCGTGGCCACGTGGAACGAAGGGCGTCTCGCGGTCGCCCAGACCGGCTGCGAGGCGTGTCACACAATCGGCGAGAACGGCAACGTCGGACCCGGACCCCCGCTCACGCACATCGGCTCGCGGCTTCCCAGCGGGGGGATCGCGCGCACGCTGGTGAACCCGACGGCGCCGATGCCCTCCTTCAAGAATCTGCCGCCGAAGAAGTTCAACGCGATCGTCGACTTCCTCTCGACGCTGAAGTAGCGGACGTGTCCGCTCGTCTGCGAGACGGCGCCGGAAGGCTGCAGGCGGTGGAGGTGCGCGCGATGTTCGACCGCATCGCGGGCGTGTACGACCCGCTGAACACCGTCATGACCGCCGGGCTGCACCATCGCTGGCGCGCGCGTGCCGCTGATCTGGCGCGCGTCGGCCCGGGCAGCCGCGTGCTGGACGTCGCCACCGGCACCGGCGATCTGGCGATCGAGCTCGCGCGCCGCGTCTCGCCGGGCGGCGAAGTCGTGGGCAGCGACTTCGCCGAGGGCATGCTCGATCGAGCCCGCACCAAGGCCGCCAGCGCGGATGCAATCCACGTCTGCCCGCGCTTCGAATGGGCCGATGCGATGGAGCTGCCCTACCCCGACGACTGCTTCGACGCGGCGACCGTCGGCTTCGGCGCACGCAACTTCGACGACCTGTCCCGCGGCCTGGCGGAGATGGCGCGCGTCGTGCGCCCCGGAGGGCGGGTGGTCGTGCTCGAGATCACGACCCCCACGCATGCGCCGCTGTCGCTGTTCTACGGGCTGTGGTTCGACCGGATCGTCCCCGCGCTCGGTCGTCTGGCGGGCGTGCTCGCGCGCGGCTCGCGCCGCCGTGACGCTGCCGGCGAGACCACGATCGCGCAGGCCTACGCCTATCTGCCCAACTCGGTCAAGCGCTTCCCCGGCCCCGCGGCGCTCGCCGCCGAGATGCAACGTGTGGGCCTGTCCGAGATCGCCTACGTGATCACCGCAGGCGGCATCGTGGCCATTCACGCCGGCACCGTTCCCGACGAACAGGCATCATGAGCGCAGTGGGCAGCATTGCGGCCAGCGTTCCCGCGGGGGGAGTGGACGGACTCGACGCGATCATGCGCCGCGGCGGCGAGGGTCTGCGCAGGAGGATGGAGCGCACCGAGCGACATCTCGAGCGGGTGACAGCACAGGCCGGCACGCCGCTCGCCTGCCACGCCAACGCCACGGTGATCGCCGGCGGCAAGCGACTGCGCCCGCTGCTCGTCGTTCTGGCTGCCGAGTCGGCCGGGGGCCCACCGGAGAGCCTCGACGGGGAGGAGCGCCTGGTGCGCGCGGCTGTCGCCGTGGAGCTCGTGCACTCGGCCACGCTCGTCCACGACGACCTGATCGACGGCGCTCTGCTGCGACGCGGCCACCCGACCGTGGCGGCCGTGGCGGGACGGCAGATGGCGGTGGCCACCGGCGACCTGCTGTTCTCGCGGGCGTTTGCCGAGCTCGCGCGCAACGATGACCCCGCTCAGCTGTGCGCCCTCTCGCAGGCCAGCTCGGCGCTCGCCGAAGGCGAGCTGCTGCAGCGCGAGGATGCTTACGCCTCGCACGTGCCCGTCGAGCGCTACCTCAGGCGCTGCGAGCTGAAGACCGCCGCGCTGTTCGAGGCGGCCTGCCGGCTGGGTGCGCTGACGGCCGTGGAGGGCTCGAGCGCGCTCGCAGACGCGCTCGGTGCGTTCGCGCGGCGCATCGGGCTGGCCTTCCAGATGCTCGACGACGTGCTCGACGTTTCCGGTCCGGTGGAGCGCACGGGCAAGTCGCGGGGCACCGACCTGCTCGACGGAACGGTCACGCTTCCGTTCATCCTCGCGCGCGAACGCGAGCCGCAGCTCGCCGCGTTCGACCTGGCCTCGCTGGACGGGGTGGGCGGGACTCAAAAAGTCGAGGCGCTGTGCGAACGCATCGCGGCGACCGGCGCGCTGGACGAGGCCCGCGAGCAGGCCCTGGCGGTCGTCGCCGAGGCGAAGGCGGCGCTGCCGGCGATCCTCCCGGACGGGCGCTCGGCGCTGCTGGGCCTGGTCGCCGACGCGGTTGTCGAGCGTTATCGCTGAGCGCTCCCAGCGGGCCTAAAAGTCGCTGGGCACGATCAGGTCGGCGTCGAGCGCACGCACGAAGAACTCGATTTCCTCGGACATGTTCGCGTGCGTCATCCGCCTGAGATCGCCGAGCAGGGCGCTCGAACCCCGGTCGAGCTCGTCATCGAGACGTTCCACGGCCGTCTGGTCGAAAACGCCTTCCCGCCTTGACTCGCACTCGGGGCAGCGCAGGATGATGCGCCAGTGCCGTGGGCCCTCCTCGGACCAGTCGAGCGGATAGACGAGCTCGCCGGCGCAGTGGAAGCAGATATGCAGCTGAGCCGGTGAGCGGGTGCCGTCCGCGGGCTGGGGCTGTCCGCCGTAGACCGCGCCGGTCGGCTTGCCCACCCGTGGCGGCGGGCGGCGCTGGATGTCGGGATCCTTCTCTGATTCCATCACGTGCTCTGAGTCGTCATCGACGCGCGAAGCTGGCGCCTTTAGCTCGTTGGCCAATGCCGCTGCGGTGCTACGTTTCATCGGGCCTATGGCCAGCGCGATTCGCACAATCGGCCACGAGGATCGACTCAGCCTCGTGGACCACCTCGAAGAGCTGCGCACACGCCTGATCATCAGCGGTGTGGTGCTGGTCGTCGCGTTCGGCTTCTGTCTGTGGCAGAACCACGCGCTGCTGCGCATCATCGACAAACCGCTGAAGACCCAGACGCAGAAGCAGGTCGCCAAGGGCGAGGGGACCGTCGGACAGGCGACGCTCGCCCAGCAGGGGGTGCTGAAGGTCGCTGGAGACACACAGGCCGCGCTTGCCGTCCTGGCCAAGCCGGGCAGCGGCCTCTCGGCTCAGGCTCGCGCCCAGCTGCCGGCGCTGATCGCCTCGCTGAAGGCCGACGTGGCCAAGATCCCGCGCGAAGCACCGGGCGACAATCCGGTGACGCTCGGCATCGGCGAGCCGTTCACGACGACGATCACGGTCACGCTCTACTTCGCGCTCATCCTCGCGCTGCCGGTGATCCTGTACGAGCTCTACGGCTTCATCCTGCCGGCGCTCAAGCCGAATGAGAGACGCGTGGCCATGCCGCTGCTGGCCGCGGTCCCGTTCCTGTTCGTGGCCGGCGTGCTGTTCGGGTACTTCGTGGTGCTGCCGGCCGCGGTGCGCTTCTTCGTGAACTTCAACTCCAGCCAGTTCAACGTGCTCGTCCAGGCGAGCACGTACTATGGCTTTGTCGCCACGGTGCTGCTGGCGATGGGGCTCGTCTTCCAGGTCCCCGTCCTGATCCTAGGCGCCACCCGTTTGGGGATCGTGACTCCACGGCAGCTGCGCAAGGGCCGCCGCTTTGCGATCGTCGCCTGCGCGGCCATCGCCGCGTTGCTGCCCGGCGACGCGATCACGCTCCTGCTGGAGACCGTGCCGCTGTACGTGCTATATGAGGCGAGTATTCTGCTGGCATCGCTTGTCGGCCGAGGAGATCTCGGCCGCCGCGACGAGGGCAGCGCGACTACTGCAGGCAGCCGGCATCCCGCGGATGATCCGGCGCCAGCACCACCGGATAACCCAGCGGAGCCTACCGTGCAGGACCTGATCGACCACATAGACCCAAGGCTGTCGGACTGATGCTGTTCGATCTCAGGGGTCGCGGCCGTCGTCGCACGGTGCGGATCCTCTACACCGGTCTGGCGCTGCTGATGGGTGTGGGCCTGGTCGGCTTCGGGGTCGGCGGCGGCTTCGGGGGCGGCGGGCATATTGAGCGGCCTGAGCAAAGGCGAAAACGAAAGCGGCGGCGCCAGCTACTCCAGCCAGATCAAGAAGTACCGCAAGCTCACCCAGGAGCAGCCGAGCAACGCGAGCGCGTGGGAAAACCTGACCAAGGCATTGCTTCACGAAGCCGGCAACGAAGCGTATACGACGAGTGCGGGGGCGGTGACGAGCAAGGGCAAGGAACTGTTCCACGAAACAGCCCAGGCGTGGAGTGGCTACATCGCGCTGAACCCTCCCAAGCCCAACGCCGAACTGGCGCAGCTGATGGAGACGGTGTACGGCGAATCGGGTCTCAACGAACCGGCGAAGGAGGTGGAAGTCCTGCAGATCGCGGTCGTCGCCAGGCCGACTGACGCGGCGCTGTACGCGGCGCTCGCCGAGTACGCCTACAAGGCCCACAACGTCCGCGTCGGCGACCTGGCCTCCGCCAAGGCCATCGGCCTCGTCCCGGCCGCGGAAAGGACGAAACTCAAGGACGAGCTGGCCGAAGTCAAGAACAACCCATCCGGCGAAAAGACGTACACGACCACGACGAACGGCAAAACCTACGTGGGCAAGCTGAACTCCAAAGGCGAAGTGAACGCGACCGAAGTCAAGACGACGACGACACCGGCCGGGAAGTCGTCGAGCACCAAGACGAAATAGTCCGCAGGGTGTCGGCGTGGAGGGGGGACCGGAGGATACGCGCCGTCAGCCACCGAGCGCCGGCGGTCCGCAGGAGGCCCCGCGCTACACGGCCCGCCTGCTGATCGGCTGCGCCGACCGACCCGGGATCGTGGCCGGCGTGTCCGGCTTCCTGTTCGAGCGGGGAGCGAACATCGTCTCCTCCAACCAGTACTCCTCGGACCCCAGCGGCGGCAGGTTCTTCCTGCGCACCGAGTTCTTCCTGGAGGAGCCGGTCGAGCGCGAGCGCTTCCAGGAGACCTTCGCCGCGGATGTCGCCGCGCGCTTCGGCATGGACTGGGAGATCCGCTGGTGGGGCGAGCGCCAGCGCATCGCCATCCTGGTCTCGCGTCACGACCACTGCCTGCAGGACATGCTGTGGCGCTGGCGCCGCGGCGAGCTCGACGCGCAGATCGTGGCAGTGATCTCCAACCACCCCGACCTCGAGGGCGATACGCTCGCGGCAGGTGTTCCCTTCCACCACGTGCCGGTGCAGAAGGGCCGCAAGGACCGCGCCGAGACGGCCATGCTCGAGCTGCTCGAGGGCAGCGCCGAGCTGCTCGTGCTGGCCCGCTACATGCAGATCCTCAGCGGCGGCTTCCTCGAGCGGGTGGGCATGCCCGCGATCAACATCCACCACTCCTTCCTGCCCGCGTTCCCGGGCGCCGATCCGTACGGCCGGGCGCGCGAGCGCGGGGTCAAGCTGATCGGCGCGACCGCCCACTACGTCACCGAGACGCTCGACGACGGGCCGATCATCGACCAGGACGTCGTCCGCGTGGACCATCGTCAGAGCGCCCACGATCTGGAGCGCGTCGGACGCGACGTCGAGCGCCTCGTGCTCGCCCGCGCCGTGGCCCTGCACCTGGACGACCGCGTGATCGTCGACGGCAGGCGCACGATCGTCTTCTGAGCCGCGGGCGGCGGGCCCGCTTGGGTAGAATCCGGTTCTGAGCCGGCCGACCTCGCCGGCGCCCTCACGGGCCGTTAGCTCAACCGGCAGAGCAGGGGCCTCTTAAGCCCAAGGTTCCGGGTTCGATTCCCGGACGGCCCATCTCTGAAATACCCACAAATCCAGGGGTGTGGGGTCGAAGGAGGAAAGCCGGAGCGAGGCGAAAGGGTCCGTGGGTACCGCTCGTGGGTACCACTTAGCTCCCCCCGGACGCCTGTTTCGCCTCTCCTCCGTCCGGTCTACCGTTTGCGATCATCGCGGCGTGGAGACCCTGCTGCTCGCCCCCTACCTGCCGGTGAGAGAGTGCGTGACCGTTGGGGCCTGGGAGTTGCACCCGTTCCGGCGACTCGCTGACTCCGGCGCAGTCCCCGCCTCTTTGGAGCACGCCGTCTCGCGGCTAGTCGACGCGTACACGCTGCCATCCGGCGGCGGCGTCGTGCTCGGCGCCGTGGCCTGCCCACGAGGAGAACGTGTCGGCGCAGCATTCACAGACAGAGGCTTGGACGTTCTGGGGCGCGCGCTGCTAGTAGGGGCAGTCGCCGATAACCCACTGATGGCCGTGAGCGAAGACGAACAGGCGCCGAACGGTGGAGAGCATATGGTGACGGCCGAGAACGCGGCCCTATACGGCCACCCCCTTGGAGACGGTAGGTCTTACGCCGTGCGCCACGGCACGCTGGTGCAGGCCACCGACATTCGCTACTCGTCCTGGGACGAAGCCCTGCCGAAGATCACGCCGCCCGTCGAGCTACCGAGGCCGCTGTTCGGCGGCTTCGACGAGGAAGTCGCGGATGCCGCCTACGCCGTGCTCAGCACGAGCGGCCCCGAGGCACGTCGGCTCTGGCGTGCGCTGGACTGGGGCCGCATCGTCCTCAGCAACGCGGACGCAGTGACAACGGACGTGCGCGTGGGCGCAGCGCGCTCGGCGCTGGAGGCGCTGACGGGAGCCACAGAGACGAAGCCGCTCGTCCGCGGATATGGACGCCTTGTAGGCGACGAGGAGACGCCGACGCGAACCTATGAGCGCGTATTCTGGACGAAGGGCAACGGACCGGCCGAGCTGACGCCGGACGAATGGTGGCTCACGCGCCTCTGCGATCTCCGCAACCACATCGTGCATGGCGACGAGATCGACGAGACTCTCTGGGAGCACGACGGCTACCACCAGATGCAGCACGTACACGATCGCCTGATCTCGTGCTTCAAGATCGTGATCGCCCGGCTGTCCGGCTCACCGTGGGTGACAGAACCACGCGTCGACCGCGCCTTTCGACGTGCTCACGAAGCGGCAGAGCAGCGCCTCATCGACTCTTAGCTGACGCCCACGGCTCGCACTCTACCCCGCCGCCAGCAGCCTCTGGTCGTGTGGCTCAGCGAGCGGAGCAGCTCTCAGCGAGCGGAGCAGCTGGGTCGCGGTAAGTGACTTCGTCGGCCGCGGGGATCTCCGACCTACATCGAGGGAGTATCGCGCGTCAGTCACCGAGCAGCAGGGCCTCGGTTGGCGTCTCGGTGCTCACCGTTCCGGGCCAGCGTCCTCTGGTCGCTCTCGGAGGCTAGGGTATGCCCCATGCTCAAACGACTAGCCATCATCGTTGGAGCAGCCGCGCTGGCCCTTCTGCTCACCGCGAGCGCTGGGCAAGCTTCGGGGCGTCGTCACTGTGGGGCTATCAAAGTGGGTATCAGCTCCGGTCATGCTTTGCCGCCGTTCCAGGTCTTCATCAACCGAGGACCCGTATCGTGCGGAAACGCGCGCTTCGTCATGGCGACGCTCTACAACGGTCGCCCAAAACACGAGCGTTGCTATCGAAACGATCCTCCTGAGTGCCGCAACGGGCATCCGACTGACCTAGCCAACGCGGTAATCTTGGTCGCCGGTTGGGAATGCGGCACCGGAGCAGGCGGCGGAGGCTGTAGCCGCCACCACGCGCAGATCTCAGGTGAATTCATCGAAACGTCTCAAGAAAAGACGGCTCGAATCAAGCGCGAAGCAGCCGAGAATGAAGCCACCGTGCTCGAATGCGAGAACGAACCTGACAGTGTCTTGATCCAAGAGGGAACAGCCCCGAACTACACATACGAATGCATCTCGGACAAAGCGCGAGAAGATGAATGCTCGCAATACCCCAACTTCTGCCGTGAACCTATGTACTCCGTACTCGAATCCCCTGAAAAATGGGAACGGCGGATCAGAGAAGCTTGCAACGCCATCGGCGACTCTCCGACGGAATCAACCCGCGACGAAAACAGCGTTCCGGAATACAAGTGCGTGGGACAAGAAGGCTCAAATGTAGCGTGGGTTACGTTGCCTTACATGCCGCCCGAAGAATACGCCGAATTGCGCGGCGAACACGTGTTCTGAACGGAGCGTCGGTATGGTCGATCCTCCAACAGCAAAGCCAACGCTCCCTCAAAGGAGGTGATACTAAGCTGAGCCAACAGCAGGAGAAAGCTCCCGCAAGCGGCTCGCTGTTTGAGAAGCGCGGAGCGAACTGAAGTCGCCGCGTTCAGACGCCGCGCAGATCGAGCGCACGAGGTCCAGGTTGTCGAGGACATCGGAGAGTATCGCGCCTCAATCGTCGAGCAGCAGGGCCTCGATCTTCGACCGGATGTAGAGGCGTCTTCGGCCCACCTTCCGCGACGGGACGATCCCTCGCCGCGCCCAGTCCTCGACCGTTGATCGTGGTACTCGCAGCAGGGCTGCTACCTCGGCTGCCGTCATAACGTCGGCGGCGGTCAACGGACGCCCGAGGGACGAGCTGTGGGTCATGCCCCAGCGCCTCCCCTGGGTGTCCTACCGTCTAGGACAGAACTACCACTCTTCTGCTTGCTCTGAGAGGAGTGGAAGACGCCGCTTCGCTTTTCGAGCAACCGGTAGTGGTTGGATTTTCCGCGCCGTCGCTCAACTTTCACGCGGTTCGCGGCGACCAATGCGCGGGTCGCGTGCTCGATGGTGTCGGTCGCGAGGCCCGTGTTGGCATGGAGGCGGCGCACGCCCGGCCAGCAGATTCCCTCGTCGTTGGCATGGCGCGCCAGGGCGATGAGCAGTAGACGCTCGCTGCCGCCGAGAAGTGAGTCGCTGGCGAAGGTCAGCGGGTCTGTCGCCCACAGCGGTGCGCTGGCGTAAGACGCCGCGCTCCGGGCGATCCGTTCAACCTCCTGTGCTTCAAGAGGAGGCCGGCAGCGCTGTGTGTTCGTCGCGGTCAGGGTGGCGAGCAGCTCCACGTAGCCCAGGCCGTTGCGACCACGAAGCGAGCACGCCAGCTGGAACAGCGTCGCGTTGCGCGTCCCATGCTCGATGTCGCTGGCGAGGTGAGCTGGGGCTGTCCGTGTCGATGAGCCGGTCTGGGTCGCTTTCTCGGAGAGGAGCGCGAGCAGAGGCTCTGGCGCAGGAGCGGGCTTGACCTCCCATGGCGGGAGTTCCCAGCGATATTCAGCTCCGCTCGGATGCCGCGAGCCCGGACCGACAACGTAGCCGCCGGTCCCGCGCACATCGACACCGGGCAGGAGGTCTGTTCGGTTGCGACTCTCGCCGAGCAGGTAGAAGTGCCGTCCCTTGCCGGTCTTGACCGTCGTGGTGTCGATGACGCCCAGATCGTGCACGGCTTGCTCTCCCCAGGCGGTGTCGGCATCGATGACGATCAGGCCGCGCTCGCACAGGACGCCGATGTTGGCGTTGGGCTCCGCTGCCCAGATCGCCTCGACGACGGCGGCGTCATCCGTCGCCTTGCGCTGCCAGCCCCGATGCAGCGGCTTCTTCCCGCGAGGGGCCACCGGGAACACCCGAAAGCCAGACCGAGCGCACTCGAGGGCGGACGCGACGCGATTCGGCTGGCTCACTACTCCTCACCGGCCTGGTAGGCACCGTTTGTGCGCCTCTGTGCGCTTCTTTTGCGTCGGACAAGGCGGAGCCTTACCAAGAAGCCTTTGGCGGGCTTAGCGGCCCTGGCGCGGCTCGCGGCGGCTCGGCACGGAGCACCGCAGTACGTAGCGTCTGTGCGCCGGTGGGCAAGGGATCTTCCGCAGTGGGCGCAGGCTCTCATGGGACTGGTCTCCCACACGGCCGGCAATGCCGCGCTTCGTCCCTGCTAGACGGAGAGCGAGCCAGCACTCCACGTCGGAACTGCGCGCTACGCTGATCCGGTCGCATCCCGAGCGGCCTCACCGCTCGTTTGCGCAGCGCCTCGGTCCCCGCCGGGGCGTTGCTCGTGTAGGGGAATGGGCGGCCAGAGAGCTTGCTCAACTACGCCGAGCGCCATCGCAAGGCACCGCCTGGTCGCGGGGTACGGGTGATGTTCGCCAAGCTCGGCGCTCAGGACGGTGCGGCCACTGATCCCTGCGGCCGAGGCGAGATCCTCGACCGTGAGCCCTCGGTCTCGGCGTAGCATCCGGAGCGGCGAGGGCGACTGATCCTCATGGGACGATTCGCGGTGAGTTCTCATGCCATCCACTGAAGCCGATGCGTCCCTGCTGATGTATGAGCCCAGCGACCTCGCTAGGGTCGCACTTGCCGATGCGCTGCGGCTCGCGATCCTCACCGGCGAGGATGCCGGCTGCTGGACCTACCCGGTGCTCAGCGTCGATCGCGACAAGAGCCCTCCGGACCGCCTCAGCATCCCGCGCATGTGGCAGATACCGGCGCGCGGCGACGGTGTGATGCGCCGTCGCCTTGTGCCGCGCGGGCACCGACCGCCCGGGGTGCGGATCGAGGTCTGGGCCGCGCTCGTCGTGCGTGATGTCGAGTCGGCCGTGTGGGCACGGGACATCGCCCTGGATAATAAGTACGGGCTCGCGCAGCTACGCGCCCTCGGTGCTGCCGCGCTCCACGATATCTGCGGGCAGCTCATGCCGACGGTCGCCAACGTGCTCGCCTACGGCAGCGCCGGCAGTGCCCACAAGGCCGCCGCGCGTGGCCGCGGTCTCTGGCGTGCTCTGAGGGGTTGGCCGTGGGCATGTTTGCCGCCGGGTCGGCTTGAGGCCGGCTGGCAGCAGGACGCCGCAGTACGCCTGGGCTGGCAACTGTGGCGTGCGGAGACCGGGCAGGAGCGGCCCCCCGTGGCCGGATGGGGCCCCGTCGCTGACGCGTTCCACCCGGAGGGGCGCAGGCGCCACTCGGGGGGCGCCGGTCGCGCGCGCTCGCGCTCCACTTCGGATGACGCCGTACAGGAGCTGCTCGAGCATGCCAGCAGGCGCGGGCTGACGCTTACCGAGCAGCAGGCACGCGGCCTGATCGAGCGCTCCGGCGACGCCGCGCGCCCAACACTCGCCGAGATGGCGAAGCGTGCCCGCGCGCGGTCGGCCTGAGCCGGCGACGTCGCTCCTAGAACTCTTTGGCCTTCATCGAGACCCACGGTGGACGCCCGGAGAAGATTTCGATCTACGGGCAGGAGCGCAACCAGGCCACCTGGTGCATAGGCCGGATGAACCTCGCGATCCTCGGACTGTCCGGCGAGACCAACTGGTTCCCTGCCCCCCGTGCTGGCGCGTGTTGGCCAGTGTCGGGGAGTACGGGATTTGCAGGGTTTTCGCGCGATGCCACGCCTACCGATGCTAGCTCGTGCTGCCCCGTTCGGCTACGTTCGTTGACACTGCGTTGACACCGGATGGGGCAGTCAGACGCGGCCGAAGATGCCGCCGGGCCGCATCGCAGCGAACCGCGATGACTGTGGCGGCGCGGCGAAGAACTCGCCACGGCCGGTGACGGTGCACCTTCCCGCCACCGGCGGCCGTGGCGATGAAGCGGATCTCGGGGTCCATCGCCATCAGCCCGGACGGGCCACGCACGCACGCTTCCACGGCGTCGCCGTTCGTCGGCGCGATGGTCCGGCCGCGCGTGCCAGGGTGCTCGCGCATATACGTGGCGAAGTACCGCGAGCATGCCTCGGTCTTGCCGCAGCCGCGGCCACCCTCAAGGATCCACACGTCCCACGGGCCTGCCGGCGGCACCTGGCGCGGCTCAAGCGGCGCCCGGTCCGGGGGCTCCCACTTCGGAGGGGCGAGCAGCTCGATCGCCTCGAGCAGCTCATCGGCCGGAGTGAGGGTCTCGGTAGCCATGCAGGAAAGGCTAGCCGCCGCGCAGGCGCCGTAAGCTCCCGGCGGTGGACATCACGCAGGCTCACGACCTGTATCGGGAACACGCCGCCGCCATCGCCTATGTCGCAGTCGAAACGCCCGACGAAGACGAGAGGATCGGCACCGCATTTCACATTGGCGAGAACGTCTGGGTCACGGCCCGACACGTAGTCGAGGGCAACAAGATCCTCAGGATCGCGACGACGGAGGATTCGATTGCGACCTACTCCCAGAGGATGGAGGAGAATCGTGGAGCGCTGAAGGGTGAGTGGTTCAGCCCCTGCGGCGTCTACCGCCTCGAAGGTGAGCCGATGTTGCATCCGACCGAGGGCGTCGACGTCGCCGTCCTGAAGCTCGATGGGCCTTACGGCGAGTTCGGGGGCGCCCTGTACGGGTTCCCGAAGTCGCAGCCGGTCCCCGTTGTGCGGCTCGGCGGCTGGCTCGACGACTGGATCGGGAACGAGCTCGTGCTCACGTCGGTGCTGGTGATGGGGTATCCACCGCTCCCGTTTGGGCGCGGCCCGTTGCTGGTTGCGACGCGCGCGGAAGTCAACACGGTGCTCGACAAGCGGCAGGAGCGGCACCCCTACTTCATTCTCTCAGCGATGGCCCGTGGCGGGTACAGCGGCGCGCCCGCCCTCACCACCTTCGAAGGCGCGACACTGGGCGTCGCCGTTGAGTCGCTCGTCGAAAACAGCGCACCGACTGAGCTCGGCTACTTCGCGGTGCTGACGGTCGAGCCCATCTACGACTGCCTCGCTCACCACGACGTGCTGCCAGATTTGCAGAGAATCCCCGGGCTTCTCAACGAGGACATCGGCGCCCCAGAGGGCAGGACCGACTAGCCCCTGAACGGCTGGCGCGCGAGGACGACGCCCGCGACATGCCCGGCGCCGGCGGCCTTGAGCTTGCGCGCGACTTCCCGCAGCGTCAAACCGCTCGTGAACACGTCGTCGAAGACGAGCACGTCATTGCCCTTGACCGCATCGGGGTCGATCACCTTCAGCGCCGGGCCGAAGTAGCACTCGGCGACCTGCGCGCGCGCCGGGAAGCCCGACTGCTGGACGAGGCGCGGCGTTGGTTTCGTCTTGCGCATGACGTCGCGACGGAACGGCAGCTCGGGGGCCTCGGCCAGAGCGCGCTCGACGATCAGGTCGATGTGGTCCCAGTCGCGGCCGCCCTCCCCGACGTAGGTGGGCATGGGGATGATGAGATCCCAGTCGCTCGCGCGCGGACCCTCTTCCAAGTAGCCGGCGAGCACCCGCCCGAAGATGGTCGCCCAGCCGATCTTGCGGTCGTACTTGTACCGGCTGATGACCTGCTTGAGCTGGCCGCTACGCATCGCGATCGCGTAGACGAAGTCCCAGCCGCGCTGCTCCGGCGAGTCCTTGCAGAGCGGGTTGCCGCAATGGTCCTCGGCGTCCAGGATGCCGTCGCAGATCTCGCACGAGCCGACGGCAATCGGCTCGATCGTCTGGCTGGCGCAGGCGTAACAGATGCTCGCGCTGCCCGTGCGCCGGTATGCACACACCCCGCAGTTGCCGAATCCGGCCGGCTCCGGCGCGTCGGGCGCCACCTCCAGCGCCTTACGCCACGTCCAGCGCGAGCTGCCGGCGGTCCTCGCTCGCGGTCTCGACGTTCTCAGCGCTACGCAGCCGGTCGATGACCTCCTGCACGTCGCGGACTTGCACCGCGCGAGGGTACTTCTCGAGATAATCGCGGGCCCACGGCTGGGCCGTGACGAGACTCTCGATCAGGAACGCCAGCTTGCCGTGCTGCAGCGCGAGCCGGGCCTGCATCTTCGCACCCGATGTCTTGCTCGCCTCGATCACGACCGTGCCCTGGCTCATCCCGGAGGTGACGACGTTGCGCCTTGGGAAGGTGTGCTGCGCAGGCGGCTGGGTCGGCCAGAACTGCGAGACGATCGCGCCGCCGCCGACGATGATGCGCTCCGCGAGCTTCTTGTTCTCCGCCGGGTAGGTCCGCAGGATGCCAGTGCCCATCACGGCGATCGTGCGTCCGCCCGCGTCGAGCGTCGCCTCGTGCGCGGCGGTGTCGATGCCGGCCGCGAGCCCCGAGAGGACCGTCACGTCCTCCTCCACGAGCGCGCTCGCCATCTTGCGCGCGCGGGAGAGGCCCTCCTCAGACGGCTTGCGGGTGCCAACGACGGCGACCGAGCGCGCGTCTTCCCGGTGCAGCTCCCCGCGCACGAACAGAAACGGCGGCAGGTTGAAGATCAGTCGCAGGTTCGCGGGGTAGTCCTCGTCGAGGACGGTGACGAGCTTCGCGCCGACCTTCTCGTGCGCGTCCTCGACCTCTAGGCGGGCGCGCTCGACATGCCCCGGCAGCTCGCCCAGCCCGGCCTTGACGGCCAGAGCCGTGGCAGTCCCCTCGCTGGAGGACTCCGTGGGCTCGCCCGAGAGCAGCCGCTGCAGCCCGTCGGGCTCGAGCGCCGCGCGCGCGACGGCGTGCCAACTCACCCCCGGCAGGGCGCATAGTGCCAGCAGATACGGTCGATCCTCAGGTGTCACCACGCTACTCCGATCACGCTTGTTCACATGGCTACAACGCGCACTGTCGCACATGCGGCGGACCGAAGACCCCACTCTCCCCACTCGCCAGCGGCAGCCCCGTGCCGCCCGCGCGCTGTTCGGCACGCCTCCGCTAGCGGTCGCTGCTGTCCTCCCCGGTGCCCTCGAGCTCGTCGAAGATCTGCGCCACGTCGATGTCACCGGCCACCGCCCGGAGCGTCTCGAGCAGCTCCCGCGCATGCGGATCGGTGACGGTCTCGGGATCGGTCTGCATCGCTTCCGCGATCATCTCGGCCGGGGTCTTGCCGAACATCGCTTCGAGCTTGCTGACTGCGAACAAGTGCAGCTCGACAGCCAGCTCGCCGCTGTCGATCGCGAGGCGCTCGAGCTGCGCGACGGCGGCCTCGAGACCCTTGCCCGAGACAGCCGCGGACAGCAGGACCGGGTCCTCCATGAGGTGATGCACGAAGCGATTCCTTCGCTTGATCGCGTCGTCGATCCGCTCGTCAAGGTCGGAAGGCAGACCGAACTTCTGCAGTTCGCGGCGCAGGTCCCCCGCGGTCAGTGCGTCGAGGCCCGCGAGTTCGGTGTCCAACTTCCGTCGACGCTCCTCGTCGTTGGCCATGCCCTCCGCGATCGCCCGCTCGGACATGAAACGCGCGAGTTCGAGCTTCAAGTGGCCCTCAAGCGCAGCTACCCCCGTCACCACACGACCCATCGCGAGCAGCAGGGGCCTCCCCTGCTCGTCCTCGTCGACGAACCAGCCGGTGACGCGTGGGCGCTGCTCACACATCGCCTAGAACGTGTCGAAGATGCCGCGGGGCCTCACGCCTGGAGAGTAGGCGCCGGTACGGCGGCGCCTGATAGTCAGCCGTTGGGCTTCGCGTGAAGCGGCTCCGTGTTCTTGGGGGGAGGGAGCGGGTGTTGCGTCAGGTCGATTACCCGGACCGTGGCCCACCGTGGGTGCCCGAAGGTCCGGCGCGTCGCCGATGCTACTGCGCCTTTGCTGCACGCTTGACGTCAGGCAGCAGCCTCACCTCGGGGCGCGCGAGCCGCGAGAGCACTTTCTGAACCGCTGCGCTCGTGGCCGGCGGGAAGCTGGACCGGCTCGTGGCGAGCATGACGCCGAAAGCCTCGAACGCGCGCGCTACGGTCAAGAGCCGCGGAGGCGCTTCTGGTCGAACTTGCCTGTCACGTTGGCCTCGCCGATCCACAGTTTCGATCGATCGGCCGCGAAGATGTCGAACTCCATCTTTTTGCCGGCTGGCGTGTAGACCTCGAGACTCGTAGGTCTGCAGCAGCGAGTCAGAGCCCACGAAAGCGTCGGCTACAGCCAGCAAGGGCACGTCCCCGTTCGAGACAAGCAGTTGATAAAGGACCTCAGCGAGCCGGTAGAACCAAACGGGCTCGTCCGAACCAGTCCAGTTGTGCTCGACGGCCTGGCTAACTCGGCAACGGTTGCAGCGGAACATGTCGGAGACACGCTCGAGGTGGTACCACGCCCGCTGCCGGCAGCGCTCGCACTTGAGGATCAAGCCTCGCTCGAGAACGCCCTGAGCGAGGAGCGCGGGAGCGTGCTCTCGCGCCGGCCCCTCGCCGATCAGACCTTCCAGGTTTTCCCAGCTGAGGTATCGCCGGCCGTCATGGGAGAGCCACATCCCGGGTGCGTCGCGTCGTGCGAGGTACGTGTCGAAGATCGTTCGGAGCACCGGGTCCCGCAGCGCCGAGGCTAGGTCCGCCGCGCCGCCGAACAGCAACGCGGACTCGCTCGCGTAGGCGCCCTTGTCGGAGCAAGCGACTCGCCAACCAATCGAGTCAGCTATCCGTCCGAGCTGACCGACAAGCGGGAGCGGTAGGCAGCTCCGGGCGGACAACCGCGCTCGACAACGGCTGGTTGCCCATGATGATGGCGTTTGGGCACGTGTACGCGATGCCCTCCCTCGTGACACGCACCTGGTCGGCCCCGTACAGCGTGCGCTGCACCAGCTCGGTCGCTAGCCGGGGATGGCGCACCGGCGACCATCCTTGTGCGTGCAGCTCGGTGATCCACCGCATTTTCGACTCGGGCGAGGTGTGGGCCCGCATCGGGATCGGCGTGGCGAGCGGCAGAGTGTGGCCGTCAAAGAGCTCAAGCGACTCGCCGCGCCCCTGGTTGTCCCGCTCGAAGATCCGCACGGGGTCTTCCGGCAGCACTTCCTCGACGCTCGCGAACCGGAATGACAACTGCTTGCCGTCGGCGGACTGAAGCAACTCGGTGAGGCCGTCGACCGTCGCCGCTGACGCACCCACGACACCAAGCTGGCGGCCCTGCCGACCCGGGCCGTACTCCAACTCATGACGCAGTCGCCAGA
Organism: uncultured Solirubrobacteraceae bacterium; assembly: GCA_963711985.1. Classification (GTDB taxonomy): domain Bacteria; phylum Actinomycetota; class Thermoleophilia; order Solirubrobacterales; family Solirubrobacteraceae; genus Palsa-744. Next base: position 1,103,406 of record CAVQGG010000011.1, read on the forward strand.
GGTAGTACTGGTTGCGGCGAAGCCAAGACGGTAGCCACCAGGCTTGACCGCTCATCCGCTTGAGCGCGTAGTACAGCGCGAAGTCCCATGCGGTGTCGCCTACGACGAGCGCCGAGAGCGGCGGCTCGCCGTAGGCTCGGTATTGCGCGAGGCCCGTTTCGGAGGGCGTCCACGGGTGCTGCGCATCCGCTCGTGGCCCCTCCAGCACCGCTCGCGCCCATTCGAGCTTGTGCATCGGCTCGGCCTGCGAAGAGACCGTAACGTCCCGCTTCCTTAGCTCCCGCACCGTCGGCGGTGCGAGGCGACCGAGGCTCGCGGTTAGGAGAAGCTGACCAACCCTCCCATTTGCGCGGCGGTTGATGAGTGTCTTCGGAAGCTCGACCAGCTCATCGACGCTGAGCGCCGGCGGCTGCGCGGCCGAAGACGCCGAGACCGTGTGGACATCCAGGCTGCCGCCTTCGTGGCTCTGGAAGGGGGCTAGGCGCAGCAACGCGTCGAGCGACTCGGGTTCTACGCGTGCGTTGTAGACCGGGAATCCTTCGATCTGCCTGATCGCTTGATCGGCGAAATCGGAGCCGTGTTCGCGCTCGCGCTTCCGCCGTTCCCGGCCGAGGAAGTCCCCGTGCCAGGCAGGATCGAAGTCGGCGACCTCCTCGAAGGTCGGCGTGTATGCAACGAAGACGTCTGGGTCGAAACGCTCCAGGATCGCCCAGAACAGGTCCTTTCTGAGGAGATCCGGTGTCCACGGGAAGACGAGGTTGCCGTAGCCGCCCCAGACGCCCGCCTGTGCTGCTAGTGCGGCCTCCACAAGCGTGAGGTGGGTCCACGGCTTGATCCGAGGGACGAGCACGGCGATTCGCGGAGGCCGTACTCCCATCCCAACGACGAGTCGGGACCGATCATCGGCGGCCGACATCAGCAGGTGAGCGCCCGCTGGTCAGCAGCGAGCGACGGAGCGGCGAACGTCACCGGGTGGCGCGCAGGTAAAGGTGCACGCCGAGTGCGCCAGCAAGCGTCAGCATCGCCAGCACCGCGCTGCCGCTTAACCCTCCGACGATCAGCGCGAGCGCCGCAGTCGTAATGAGGCTGCCGCCCGTGCGGCTGCGCCAGAGCCGGTTGGCCTGGTGCCACGACCACCACGTCGGGAAGTCCTCCGGGCGCGGGCGCGTGCTCATACCCACCAGAATACGCGCGCCCGGCAGTGAGTGATGGCGGACCCGTCGCCCCACTCCTTAAGCTCCCGCTGCGGCGTGGCTAACCTGGACAAGGTGACCGCGCATACGCTTCAGGAGATCTTCCTCGCGCGCCTCAACGGCGGCATGCCGTCAGGTGCGGCGGAGACGGTACGCAGCAACGCCGAACCCTATCTGGCGAGTCCTGGTGTCCTAGACGGACGCCAGCGCCTGCTCCAGCTCGTGCCGCTCGCCGACCGCGCATGGACGCACTGGGCATCGCGCGCGATCCGCACCCTCGGTCTAACGGACCTCGCCGACGTTCTCAGCCGCCAGCACATCCTCGACGACGAGACGGCGGCGCTCGCGTCCGCGCTGGCCCCGGACTACTGCCGGCAGCTGCAGGACTGCCCGCCTTCGCCGGCGCCAGGATGGAGCCAGCTCCGCGACAACGCGCTCGTGGCCGTCGAGCGAGCAGGCACCGCGGCGAGCTTCCTCGCTCAGGAGCCCCCTGGGCTCGGAGAGATAGAGCCCGATGCCTTCGCCGATGCCGTGCGCGACGCCGCCGCCGCCCTCCTCGCGCTTTGGCGGATGGGCGTCGTGAACCTGCCACACGAGACCCGGCTCGTGATGAGCGACGCCCGCGGTGGCATCGTCAAGCTCGCCTACTAGCGCCGGCAGCAGCCCGCCGCCCGGGACTTACTTCGCTTTCAGCGCTTCGATCCCGATCACAACGCCCAGCGCAGTCAGGACCGCCAGCACGAACGTCAGCCACGCCACCCTTCGCTGCAGCTTCAGGTTTGCGCCGCCACCAGCACCTCGCCGTAGGCACGCGTCGCGCCCGTGACCTCCTCCGCGTGGGTGCGCGCCCTACCCGCCCGCTCCACGAGCCGCTCGCGCAGCCACCCCAGCAGACGGAGCGGCGCCCCGTCGGCGATCAGCGTCGCGTCGCCCGAGTTGAAGGCGAACCAATCTTGACTGACGCGCTCACCGAGGAAGTCGGCAAGTCCCTCGACGGTCGCGAGGTCCCGTGCGGCGGGCAGCACGCCGGAGCGGATCTGCTCCAGATATCGCCGGGTACTGCGGTAGCTCTCGCGCCTGCCCCACGGCCGGTCCCGCGGCTCCGAGAGCGCGACCTCGTACTCGCGGACCGCATCCACCACGCCCCACAGCGCCAGGATCGGTGCGGTGCTCTCGCTGAGCCAATGGACCGCCCCCTCGAGATCGGGGTCGGTGCCCGCAACCGCCTCGATCAGCTTGCGGCGGAGAGCGCAGAACGTCCGTGTCGGCTTCGACGTCTCGCGGAGCCCGGGCGTCGCGAGCACCAAGTCTTCGTTCGGCGGGTTGAACGTCCACCGGTCGGTGCCGAACCCGAGCCCGAGACCCTGACGCCAGTCGTCGTGTGCGAGCTTTGGTGGCGAGAGCGGCTCGCGCTCACTCGTGATCAGATCCCAGGACGGCGGCTCCGAGCCCCGTTCGGCGAACACGCCCCGGAGGTTGCTCGCCAACCAGCTGGCGGCGGCCTGGCGTACCCGCTCGCGCGCATCGCCGAGGCGCTCGAGGCGCACGACCGACGGCGGGCTTACCTGGTGCCCGGTCCAGCCCACGGCCCGGGCCCGCGCTTTGGCCGGCTCGCGCAGAGCGTCCTCCAGGCACGAGCGGTCCTCCTCGGCGAGCAAGAAGCGCGCCACGAGGACCGTGACGCCCGGGCCAAGCTGGATGAACGTAGGCTCCAGCGAGCGGAACGTCTCAGGTATGTCGATCCGCGAGGCAAGCGCAATCGCGCCCGGCGCCAGCGGCCGCGGCGACAGGAAAGCCCCGGGCGAGACCATGGAGGGGCCGCCCCGGGCCCTTGCCTCACGCAGCCAGTGCAGCGCATCAGAACGACCCATCCCGCGCTGCTGATCCCATCCGAGCGCCTTGATGGAGCGCGCGAGCCCCTCGGCGTGGGCGGGGAGGAACACCTCCACCATCCACAGGGCCGGCCACAGGAGATGCTCTGCTTCGGGCGGCACTGTGGAGGGGTTGTCGACCCTCCACGCATCGATGCGCTCGGCCGCCTCGCGTAGCAGCCGCTTCCGGCTGAGTCGCGAGCGAATTGCCAAACGCCAGTAAGCAGCTCTGCGCCTCGCGCGACGAACCGCGCGTGGCGGTCGCCAGGCGAGCACACCGAGCGCAACGTACAGCCCGATCACGAGCGGCGTGTAGACGAGCGGCCGCCATTCCGGATAGCTCGTGATGGCCACAACAGCGTTCATCGCACGGGGGAGCATATGTTCATGCCGAGCTGCCACCAGTGGCTCTCCGCTGCAGATGTGGTCAACCGGCTGCCTACGATGTCGCACATGACGGACCGCCAGCCCGAACCTTGGGAGACGAACGCACCCGCGCCGTTCCTCACGATGGAGCGCACCCGCGGCACCGTGGCCGTCTCCGCGCTCGGAGGCGACCGCTTCCTCATCGAGGCGCCAGAGCAGGCGCAGACGATCGTCGGCTTCCCTGCCGCACGCAAGAGAGCTCACGCGCTCGCGCGCGAGCTCGATTAGCTCGGCCGCCGGAGCCGAACAGCAGCAGGCGGGAGAGGATGCGCACGAGACCAGAGAACATCGTCGCCGGGCCGGACCGCTCCGACCCAGCGGCTGGGAGCCCGGATGCCCGTCAGCGCTCGCGGTTGGTCCTCTCGTCAGCAGCTAAACGCCGACGTCAAGCGACAGCCGCGGCTCGATGATCTCTTGCGGGCTCGCAACAGGAATGTCAGCTTTCTGAAGCCATCGCATCACTCGGCGGTATGACTCTCGTCCCGACTGCGGGACCGCCGCCGTGGGCTCCTGAACAACCACAGTCCCCTGCACGTCTAGCTCCCGGAGGGCAAAAAGGAAGTGCCCGGCGTCCCACTCGATCGGCGTCCAGTCCTTCCGTGGAGTTGCGAATGACAACACCTCAACCACGCTTCGCTTCTTACCTCGGCGAAGGATGGCATCGAAAATAAAGTCATTGATGTAAGCGCCCCTCCGCACGTCGACCCCCTGTTTTCTGTAAGCCGACACAACGCGGTCGAGCAGAGCATTCTTTGTGTTGCTTGTCCCGCCGCCACCTCGGGTAGCAATGAAAGCTTTGTAGAGCTTCCGACTGTCTCGTCAAGGTTTTGGACGGCCACCGGTCTGGGCTTCGTCAAGTAGAGCGAATGATGAAGTTTGTCGTGCATCGAGGTGAGACGCTCCAATGTGAACGCCTGCTCAGGCCCGAACTGCTGCTCAAGCGCTACCAACGTCGCGTCAAGAAGCCCCTGCTCTTGCAGGCGAGAGCTAATACGGCTCAGTGGCGCTGCCTTGAAGGCGTTGAACCCTCCCCTCTCCTCAACCAAGAGCAGCGCGACGTTGCGCGCCTCGTCGCGCGCCGTGTCTGCACGCCAGCGGAGCAGGGAGAACCATCCCTGCTGTGGCTTCTGGGCTACGTCCACGCCTTCATCCCCTCGCGAAGGCATCCGCGTCGGTACGCCAGCCATCTGGCTATCTGCAGCCGGCGGGACCGCTCGGAACGCCAATTTTCTCCAAGCGGCACGCTGGCCACGGCTCGTAGCAGCACATCATCATCCATGGACTCTACCCGCTCTACGGCCTCCTCGATGAAGTCGGCCTTGCAGCCGTGGCGGTGGTCGATGCCCGGCATCCCCGTGACGACAGGGGTCGGGGTGACCTCCCCGCCCGTGCTGGCGAACACATCGCCATGGTCCACGCTGAGGATCCGACCCGACGTCATGTCGAGCATGACCTGCGAATCCGCTGCACCGATCCAGGACTGGAACACGACGACCCGGGCTCGATCGGCGGCGTTAACTTTCTTGGGGTCCAGATCTGTCACGCCGACCGTCTCGAGGTCTCGTGAGTTCACAGCGTTCGGGACATCGAGTGACCCGACCCGCACCCCGGCAAGCTCAGGAGGTAGGCCCGTGCCCTCGATGGCCTCGGGTGGCACCCGAACGATGCAAGCTTCTGGGCCAGCTTCAACACGCGCAGCGAGCCGCCCAGCTACGAGCTCAGAGACGAGCCCGTGCTGCGCATTGTGCTTGATCCAGTACTTACGCCCGTCCATGCACACGAACAGGTGCGGAGTAAAGGCACTCACCTTCGCGGGCGACTTGACGTAGGTGAGCGCGTCTACGACCGTGTAGCCAGCCTGATCGAACTGCTCGAGCTCCCCTTTCCTCCATAACCACAATTATGCCGGGCCAGAACCCCTCATAGCGAGGCGATGGCCGCTGACGGTGCTTTACTCGCCACTGTCGTTGCTCGGCTTGGGAGCGTGGACGAGCTTCCGCGTCAAGTCCTCGCGGGCCACACGGGAGACGATGCGGGAGCCGTCGCCCCGCCCGCTCTCGGGCGATCTGAGCCCGCCGGTCCTCACGCCCGTTACGCAGGCCGTCGTCGCCACGCCGTGTGTCGCTGCGCAGCGACGGCTCGCCTTCAGTCCACCCACTCAACCCGGTGCCGCACACCAGGCTCCTCCAGACACTCCAGCACGAGTTGCTGCAGTCGTACCTTCTCGATCGGGTCATCAGCCGAGGCGTCCACCTCCAACTCAATCACCAGATGCCCCGGCGTGGCGAGATCGCGCAGATGACTGAGGGCGACGTTGAGCACGTGGATGTCATCCTCCGTTGCGTCAACATGCAGCCGCAGGCGTCGACCACCCGCGGCTCGAGCGGTCGAAATTGGCTGCGTGCCCCTCGCCGTCCCCTCGCTCTCGGGTGTCGTTGAGATCGGCTCGGGCTCAGCCCAGTGCTCGGCGGATACAGAACTACGTAGGGCCTCAGCGAGCTTGACGGACAGCACCGCGCAGCCGGGCCCCAGGTCGACCAGCGCCGCGTCAAGCCCGTCGCGCGCCCGAATCTGCTCCGGCGCCTGAACGTGGAGCTGCCCGTCCTCGGCGGTCGCCCCCACCGCGTATGCAAAGGCCCCAAGCTCGACACCTTCTGCAATGGCGCCGCGAAGTGCGTCGGGCGACCACAGTTTCGGCATCTCGAAGTAGCGGTAGACGTCGTCGGCCAGCTGCTCGCACCAAGCAAACCCGGCGTCGGTCAGCTTGGCCAGCTCTGCCAGTCGTGCCGGCCGGAGCTGAACGAACACATGGTTCGCGAGGGCATCGTGCACGCGTTCGTGAATCGCTCGCCCACCGCCAAGCACCGTGCCGAGATCGATCGTGTCGCACTCGACATCCTCGAGCGTTCCGTCGACCAGCCCCGCAGGAACAGCAACCCGCGCGTAGGCCTGGTTGACAAGGGTCGTGAGGTTGCGGCTCGCCGCCTGGGCACGTCCGCGCAGCTCCTCCTTCTGCTCCTCGTTGAGCCCGATCTTGCTCGCCCGAGCAACGAGGGACTCACAGGCGAGCAAGGTTCGCGTCGCCTGCCGCGCAGCGTCGAAGGTGCTCGGCTCAGGCACCACGAAGGCCAAGGCGTTGCGATAAGTGCGCGGCGCTGAGCCATGCTTGAGCACCATCCCAGCGAGTGGCGAGCGCTCCTCGACCCAGTCCGGGGGCAGGTAGATGAGCTTAAAGCGCTTTCCGTCATCTGGGATCTGCTCGGATCCGTCCGGCCAGATCACGATCTCCGCGCTCCGCGACGATCCCCCGATCGCTCGCTCCAGCGCGCTGCGGACACCCGCGAGTACTTCCTCGGTGCTAAAGCGCTCCTGCTCGCTGCGAATGAAGTTGTTGATGTTCGGCGTCGCCTCGAAGCGATAGCGCCCTCCAGCGTGGTGGAGATACAGCAGCGCCTCCTCGTTGAGGTCACGCAGAACGCCGCGCACGACGTTGCCGTCCACGCCCGGCACGAGAGACGCCTCAATCACCTCGCGCTCGAGTGCGCCTCGCTCCACTCCCTCCTTGGCGCCGAAGGAGAGCAACATGATGGTCGTCCCGACTCGCGAGCCTACGTGCAGACGCGCAAACGCCGGGGCCTCTCGACCCATCCGGTCATCGACGCGCCGCGTGCCCGCGTCGCCGGCAAGAAAGTCCGCCTGGATCACCGAGGAGTACTGAGACGTTTGGCCGACCTGCTCGAGGAACGTCATGCGGGTGGCCTCGTCGGAGAGATCAACGTCTCCGGGGCCGATCAGGGCTTGCGGCGCCCGCTCGCCTCTCGCGGACCAGAGCTTGTGGACGACGGTCGCTAGGAACTGCAGGGCGCCCCGCGTGCGTTGGTAGGTAGGAAGGCTCCCCCAGCGGTGGTACATGAGGTCGATGAGCTCGGGATGGAACGGGTAGGAGTCCATGATGCGCCGCTCTAGACCGCGAGCGAGAACGTCCGCCTCGCGTCTGCCGTCGTCGGTCTCGGCGCTGGCCTCTAGGTGGGAGCGGAGCATCGCGGCATACGTCCCGGCAACCTCGCGGCGCACTTCCTCGGAACCAGACTCCTGGAACAGTCGGCGTTGCACTACCTTCAAGACCTCGTCGCCTGTCACGGGCTCTCGGCGTGAGTCGATCCGCCCGGCGATCTTCTCGAGGTCCGCAAGTAGGCCCTCTTCCCCCACGGCCTCGCCGACACTCGCCTGCAACGAGTAGACCATCGCCGCGTGCTGCTGCTGATTGACCGTCTCTGTGAGGTGCTGCAGGAAGATCATTGCCTGTGAGCCGAGGGTGGAGTCGCCGACGCGGATCGCCCGTCCTGTGGCCATGTAGATCAACACCTCGTCGAGCAGCAAAAGAGTCGGTGCGCCAGTCAGCAGACGACCGAGCACCTCACCGCCAGGTGGCACTCCCTCTTCCCCACCCGGCGCGATCTCATCGAAGGCCGGCCACCCGCCGAGCTGATAGGCGAGCTCCCCCAAAGCGTGCGGATGGTTCTGCCATCCACGCTGCGACCCCGCTGAGGGTCGAGGTACTCGCCCGACAGCACGGCGACTCGCACCGCTCCCGGATCCGCCACGTCGGCAAGCTCGGGGGTGTTCGCGGCGGCGGCGGCGCGCTCGTTGGCTAGGTGGTAGAGCGCGAGCAGCGTGTGCGTCTTTCCGCCTCCGAAGGGCGTGCGCAATTGCACGACGCGGTCCCCGGACCCGCCTGCCAGCACACCGAAGACATCGCCCAGTAGCTTGGTCATCGTGGCGGTGAAGTAGGTCGCCGCGAAGAACTCGCTAGCGTCCGCGTACACGGCCGGTCCAGCGCCGGTAAACCGGACCGCGGCAAGATTGGCTGCGTAGGTGCCCATCGCCAGATCGCCCGACTCCACATCTGGATGCGGCCGCACGACGTCCGTCCAAGGACGGAGCTGATATGGGTCCGTCATGCGCGGTCGCCGCCCGTGAAAATGTTGTCCTCAACCAGCGAGCGCCACGAAGCGAGCAAGCGCTCGCAAGCCTGTGCCTCCGCAGGCTTCTGTTCGCCTTCGGCGCGCAGCCCCTTGCCCTGAAGCGCTTGGGCAATGAGTTTCAGGCGCGCTGGGTCGGGATTGGCTCGGACAAGGAAGTTGCGCACGTCGTACTGCTTGTGCGCCGCTCGCCAAAGCAAGCCATGCAGCACATCGATGATTCGCGTTTGCCCGTCCATTCCAGGAACAAGCCCGAGCTCCTCGTCGCTGCCGCGTTCCTCGAAGTCGCGCAGATGGACGCTGCGTTTCGTGATCCGTGCGAGCGGATTCGGCCCCCCAGCGAAGCCGTTTGACAGCTCGATGCCCGACATCCGGGCAAGGTTATTCGCCTCGTCGAAGTCAACATCGACCCAGCCGTAGGAATAGCGGGCGAACACGTAGTAGCGGGTTGTGGGGTCGATGCCACCAACCTCCTCTGCTAGCCCATGAACCCGGCTGAGTACGCCGCTGATGACTCGCGCCTGCACCTCCTCGAGGAACTTCTCAGTCGGCAGCGGATCGCCGTTGGGCAGCTGGACCTCGGCGTAGCGGGTGAAGGGCGTGAGACCCGCTCCCATGGTTGCGATCACGAGATCCGACCCTGCCACACCGGCCTCTAGAAGTCGATCGAGTCTCTGCGCGATCACCGTGTCGAGTTCGCGACGCACCTCGACGTAGTCGCCCACGAGGTCGTCGTCGCGTCGTCGCGCAACCAGAAAGATCGAGGAAGCGAGTGCCGCGCTGTTCTGTCCGCGTGAGCGCTCTGGCATCTCTGTGTCGAGCGGCCATGCCTCGGTGATCGTAAAGCGCGCGCGGCGGAGCGCCTCGACGAGTGTCGCCCACCCCAAGGTGGTCTTATGCGCATAGACGCAGACCAAGGGCGCGCCCGGCTTGAGCACGCGGTGGGCCTCCTTCAACGCCGCCGCCATCTCGTCCTCGTAGAAGCGCCGAGCCTCGTCTCTGTCACCGCCGTGCCGGTGTGACGCCATCACGGCCTCGCGTCGCTTGGGCGTCAGGTCCCCCGAGAAGTGCTCCGGGAATAGGAAGCCAGTCGAGCGTTTGAGCCAGACGTAGAAGAAGTCGGAGAGGTCGGCATAGGAGATGTTGTCGTAGTAGGGAGGATCTGTAATGACGGCATCGAAATAGCTGTCCTCGTTGGGAAGCTGCGATGCCGAATGGCGGATCAAAGAAACGCTCCCGCTGATCCGAGCGAGTCCCTCGGTCAGGTCCGCCGCCTCCTCGACATACTTGATCGCACTTCCAGACGCGCGTGCGAAGGGATTGCTCTCGCCAAAATCCCACACCATTGGTAGAGCTTGTCGCGCGTAAGTATTCGTTAGACCCTCATTGGTGATGTCGAACCGGCAGAGGGTGCTGCACCTGTCGACAACTCGGTCGAGCGTGAGAGCCATATATGCCGATATTGCCCGGGCGCGTTCGTGATCCATGCCGCTCGAGCACATTTCGTCATAGACGTCGTGGACGCCTTGAGCAAACGCGCAGAGCGTCGCGAGCTGGCGGGGCGTAAAGAGGTCGCGGAAGCGAGTGAGGCCATACAACGGGACGAGGATCGCCTGCCGGTATGTCTGGATTATGGGCTCGTCTGGGGGCTTGACCCGGAGTGCGTCGATCACGGCCTCGCACTCCTCAACGCCTGGCTCCGGGTACTTGCCGGCGGCGAGGTAGTCGCGGCCGCGGCCGCGTGACTTGACGAGCACCGCGGCTAGGGGCATGATGCTCATCCGTTTGGCGAGCCCCTCGGCCTTCACGTACGCGGAGTCGGCGGTAGCGCCACACACGAGACAACTCGCTTGGCCGCGCTGCGAGAACGCGGCCGGGTCAAAACCCAGGCCCTCGGGCTTGTCCGCCTCGACGACTTGCCATCCAACGGTGAGAGTGTTCCGGTCTACGACCGGCTTGAGCGCAACGTAGCGTCCCTTCTTCTTGACCATCCACGTTTGTCGCACCAGTGGCAGCTCGTGCGGCGGCAGCGCCGGGTTGGGGCACTTGATCGTTCTGGTCCAAAGGTATGCGAACGGCCGTCCGGTAGCGTTGTCTTTGGCAGTGGCCTGCTCGCCCATCGCCAGCTGTCGTTCGCGGTTGCCATCCTCATCGCGCACTGCCGGGTAGAGGTGCCCGACCCGTTCCCAGGTGTGCTGAACCCATTTGCGCCCGCAGATTCGGATGTCGTCGGCAAGGGAGGGTCCGAATCGCTTTGGGTAGTCGAGCGTGCAGCGCTCGATCAGGTGCGCTACGGGGTTGAGCTCCACCGCGGTCGCGTCACAACCCAGCCGGGCCGCCTCCAGGGGAATCGCGCCGCCTCCGGCGAACAGGTCGAGAACCTTCGGTGGAACGCCTCCGTTTGCGGCAAGAACGCGTCTCCGGGCATCGTTGATCGCTTCCTCGGACGCACCCCACTTGCAGAGCTTCGTGGAAGTAGCCCGCGCTGCGGGCCGCATCGTCGGTGTCGGCCGCAGGCACAAGCGTCGCGTATACGGCGGCGCGGGCAGCCGCAAGTGGCCGGCGGGCCCACCAGAGATGTAGCAGCGCAGGATGGCCCTTCCGGCCGCCCACCTTCTCACTTGAGGCAACAGCGCTAATAGCGTCCGCTGGGATGAAGTCCTCGATCAGACGCGTGTCATCGCTCACCTGTTTGCCGCCTCCTCAATTGCGGCGCCCGGCACGTAGTAGGTCGTGACGCGTGTAACCTCCTCGACATCGTCGCCGAGCCGAGCCGCTGGGTCCTGGATCAGCACTCCGCGCTCCGCTCCAGAGCCTGCACCGTAGACGACATAGAGCCAGAACGTGGCGCCGTGCCGGTGTGCCGCGATCCACTCGGTTCGGCAGAGTGCGACGTCCCCCGCGTTGGCCGCACGCCCCTTGACCTCGATCCGGCGGACCTCAACCTCGACACCACTCGGGTCTCGCCGGACGCTGCGAATGTCGAAGCCGCGGCCGTCGCGGTGGTGCGAGACGTCCTCGGGGTCCCAGCCGACTTCGCGCTCATGGTCCATTGCCCAGTCCATTGCCGCGAGCTCGACCTCCTTGTCACTTCGCATCGCGTCGACGGCGGGACCCTCGAGACCAGTCGGCGGTCCAACCAGCGCTGTTCCGACGTAAACGAGCGGACCTGGACGGACGACCCCGAGCTGCTCGAATGCGGCGAGCTTTTGCTCACGCCTGGCCTCGAGGTCTTTGAGGCGCCGGTCGGCCTCATCACGCGCGAAGCGGGCGGCATCCTCGCCACGGTAGACGCGCTCGTCGAGCTCCGACCATTTGCGCTCGAGAACCTGGCGTTGGGCCTCTATGGACTCGCGCAGGTAATCAGAGCGAAGCTCCGCCTGCCCCAAGCGTTGCTCGCGCTGCTCGGCGACCTGACGCTGCTGGATCGCGATGCGCACATGATTGCTTGCCTCCCTGATGATCTCGGGCGCCGGCGTCTCAAGCCCCGCGGGCGCGGACTCGGCCGGCGTGAGGTCATGCAGAACATCGGGCGCTACGAGTTCCCACCCGTCCTCCGTGGCAGTCACCGCGACTAGCTCGCCGTAGACATCCTCCAAGTCTCCCGCCATGTCCAGCCCTTGCACGCCGTACGTGAAGAAGTGGATCGCGTACGGCTCGGTGATCCAGGGTGCGATAAACGGCGCGGTCGCCTGCTCCGCCGAGCCCAGCTTGCCGAGCAGGACCTCGGTCGCGGCAGCATAGAGCGGATGCCCGGGCGACAGTAGGACGGCATCCTCATGCTGGGCCTTGGAGCGCACGGCCTTGTCGAACGTGATCTTCCGGTACGCCTCCGCAGGGGGGCCGAGGCGCTGCACCGAGCGCAGCCGGTCGCTGCGGAGTGCTCGCGCGACATGCTCGATTCGAAGCAATCCGTCCTCACGCTTCTCAAGACGAACCGCGAGTCTGTCGCAGGCGCGCTTGAAGAACTGCTCGACGTACTCCGGCATGAGCCGGCGCTCCTCGCTCCGCCAGTCCTGGCGTCGCACCCACGCCATGTCGACGTGCTTGGTGGCCTGAGCGATACCGATGTCGCGCTCGTAGGCCTTGAGCGCCTCCGGATCGATCGCAGCTATCTCGCGCTTGCCGGCATCGACGCGCTGCGGGTTGAGGAGCGCCTCGCGTAGTAGCTTCTCGAAGTCCAGGCCGTTGCGGGCAAGGACCTCGCCGACGACGTCGTATACGCGGCCACCGAGGTCCTTGCGCATCTCGTCGAGCTTGGCGAGCAGACGGCTGAGCAGCATGCCCTCCACCGTGTTCTCGGCGCAGAAGTTGAAGATCACGCACTTGGATTCCTGACCGATGCGATGGATACGGCCCATCCGTTGCTCGAGGCGCACCGGGTTCCACGGCAGGTCGTAGTTGATCATCAAGTGACAGAACTGAAGGTTGATGCCCTCGCCCGCGGCCTCCGTCGCGACGCATACCTGCTTGTTCTCGTGGAAGTCCTGCTGGATCTGCTTGCGCAGGAGTGGCGGGTGCCCGCCGTGTATCGAGCACACCGTGTAGCCCCAGGCCCGCAGGTTCTCGAGGAGATACTCGAGCGTGTCGCGATGCTCGGTGAAGATCAGCAGCTTGCCGCGCCCGTCGCGCAGCTCGCCGAGCTCTGCACGCTCAAGGCAGGCCTTCAGCGCAGTCAGCTTGGCCTCCTCGCCGACGGCAATCGTCGCGTCGGCCTCACGCACGAGCTCCTCGAGCGCCGTCACCTCCACGCGCATCGCGTCGAGCGTCTCGGCGACGATCACGCCAGAGACAGCCGCCTCTTCCTCATCTTCGGTCGCGTCGTCGTATTCCTGTTCGGCGTCGAAATACTCCAGTAGACGCAGCTCGCTGAGGCGCTTTGCGCGCTCCGCCGGCGGAAGCTGCTCGACCTCCTCGATGCGTCTGGTGATCCGGTCGGCGCGGTTGCGCAGCGAGGAGCGGATCGCACCGAGGCTCGAGGCGAGTCGTCTCTGAAGCACCGTGCGTGCGAGTGCAACGGCGGTGCCGCGCCGACCGCCGGCCTGGCCCAGATACTGCTGGATGTATGAAGTGACGGCGTCATAGAGGCGCAGCTCGGGAGCGCTCAGGCTGAACGGCTGGGTCAGTACCTCACGCTCGACGAACAGAGCCTCTCCATGCTCGTCGACAAGCGACTCCTTGTCGCGACGCAGGAAGTAGGGGCTGTCGGCACGTCCGATCTGCTCGCTGGCCAGCCGCTCTACGGCGAACTGATCCGGGTCCAGCAGCTTGAGGAAGTTCAGAAAGCGACTGCGGTCGCCCGAGTGCGGCGTCGCGGTCGTCATCAGCAGGCGCTCAGTGCGGCGCGACAGCTCCTCGGCCAAAACGTAGCGCTGGGTGCGATCGAGCCGGTCGCGCTGCTCCTGCGGATCCCAGCGCGACACAGCCGAGCACTTGTGCGCCTCGTCGATGATCACGAGATCCCACTCAGCGCGCATCAGATCGGGCATGACCTCTTCGCGCTTGGCGAAATCGATCGACGCGATGCAGCGGTCGTGACGCTGCCAGGCGTTGCCCGCGAGCTGCCACTTGACCTGGCGCGAGTCGATCAGCTCGAAGATCTCGTCGAACTTCGAATGCAGCTCGTCCTGCCATTGCACCGTGAGCGGAGCGGGACACAGGATCAGGACGCGGTCAGCGACTGCCCGAAGCCGCAGCTCCTTGATGAGCAGACCAGCCATGATCGTCTTCCCGGCGCCGGGGTCGTCGGCGAGCACAAGCCGCAGACGCGCCTGCGGCAGCATGTGCCGGTACACCGCAACGATCTGATGCGGCAGCCCCCGCACGCCGGACATGCTGACCGCGAACTGTGGGTCGTGAGCAAACGCGAGCCGGATGCGATTCGCCTCGACCAGATCGAAGAGGTCGGCGCCCGGCACGAGCGCGCCGGCCTCGTCGAGCACCTCGAGAAGGCCATCGGCGACCTCGGACTCCAGGAGTGTCGTCTCCTCGAGCCGGCCCGCGTCGGTTCTGACACGGAGCTGGTAGGCACCCTCAAGGTAGTCGACGCCCTCGAGTCGCACCGCGCCGACGAAATGGCCACGCAGCCGAATACGCCGGTTGATCAGCTCGTCGATTGCGATCGGTTCGGTGGGGCTCATATGGCGGCCAAGTCTGTTGGTGGCGACCCTAGCTGACAAGCCGGGGTTCGAGTGCGTCGAGTCCCCCCTGCACGAGCGAAAGCGCGGTGCCCTGATCGAACCGGAGCCCTGATAGAGCGCCGTCGTTGCGGCCGTGGCCGGTCCCGATAGCAGCGGTTTAGTGGCGCGAGTAGCTACCACCGCAAGCGGATCGGCTGGTGCGTGTCCGCAGGTACCGGGTGCGTCTCGTCCGGCGCGCGGGCTCCGGAGAGGGCAGGCGTCGCCAAGGGGGCGTCTGCCGGCTGCAGAGAGCCCCAATGGCTGTTGGATACCACCGAGCGCCACCGCGTGCCCGCAGAGCCGCCTAGAGCGCGAGAAACAGGACGCTGGGATGTCACGCACGCCTACGTCGCGTGCGCTGCGGCGTAGCCGACTCCACGCGGCCTGGCTCCTCTGGTAGCGGAATCGGATCTCTGCTCGGGATCTTGGCCCAGTAGGGAAATCGACATGACTCACAGAAAAAACGGGGGCTACCCGAGGCCATTTGCGCGCTCAAGCGGTCATAATTCTGGGGCTCTCTCGCGTCGAGGGGTGCGCTGTGTGTGGGTTGGGGCTGCCACGGCGATCCGTTCTCCGGTAATTCTCAACGACGCCCCGTGTCACGAGCCGCCGCGGCTCCGCGCGTTTATACGCTCGCGTGGTACCCATGCGCGGTACCCACAGTTGGCATGTATGCCCCAGAGCCCGTGAATCAAGGGCCTACGGGCCTGCAACCTCCGGCTTCGTAAGCCGTTACAGGCCCTCTCAGCCCTCAAGGGCCGCGGGCTCAAGCCTACGGAGCTGAACTCCCAAGGACCGGAGGATGTCCTGCTGTACCGCAGGCGGGAGACCATGGGCCTTCTCCGCCAACGCCAGGCGGGCAGCGGTCGCTAGTAGCCCCGCCTGCTCTTCCTCGATCGCCAAGCGACGTTGGGACACGCCGGCATCGATCGCGTGCTTGCTGACGCGATCCCACCGCACAGCGGCCTTGTCCATCTCTTCGACATAGGGGTGTATCGCGGCTTCGCCGTGGTCGTTCTGCCACAGCAGAAGGTCGCCGCTGTCGATGAGCTGTTGGGTAGCGAGCTTCCACGTGGCGTACGTCAACGCCTCGAAGCGCAGCAGAGCCTCGATGTGCTGGAGAGGGTCAGAGCCGAGCTCGGCGAGCCACGGCAGGCGCTGTGCTTCCTCGTGCGCCCACTGAAGGGCCGTGTCGCGCGCCGCCCGGGCCAGGCCCTTACGCCTGAGGGCGCCGTTCACGCCATGCACACGGCATTTCCCCGTGCCCGTGACGATCTCGCCTTCACACGGCTTGCCCGTGCTCTTGGCGATGATCCGCGTCCCGTCCTGACGCGCACAGCCACGCATGGCCTATGAGGGTCCCGGCCGCCGGTAGACGCCTATGGGGTCGCACGCGGCGGGCGGGCGGCCGGGTCGTGGAATGGATGGTGGGGTGGTGGGCACGTGGTGTATCTCCCGGGGAAGATCCGTAGTTTACCCCGTTGACGGGTGATACTGCGGGAAGTATCTTGCTGTATATACCAAAGAAACGGAGCGGCGACGTTTGAGGCGTCCCGCTCCACGGACACGAGGGGTAAGCTCATGTCAGCAGGGAACTTTACCGCAGCGCAGCGTGCGGAGTACAAGCAGCAGAAGGCGACCGAGGCACGCGAGCAGGTCGAGCGCTCAGTCCGGGAGCTGCTGACGTCGGAGGGTTGGCGCCGGTGGGCGGAGACGCGCGCCACGTTCCACAAGTACTCGATGGGCAATTGCATGCTCATCGCCATGCAGCGCCCCGAGGCTACGCAGGTGGCGGGGTTCCGCAAGTGGCAGGAGCTCGGGCGGCAGGTCCGCAAGGGCGAGCGGTCGATCCGGATCATGGCGCCGATGACCGCGAAGCGGGAGGACAAGGACGGCAACGAGGAGCGCGTCACGTTCTTTCGCGCGGTGCCGGTGTTCGACATCGCGCAGACGGACGGCGAGCCGCTGCCGGAGCCGCCGCGCGAGCCGATCACCGGGGACTCGCACGAGCGCTACCTGGAGCCACTGAAGGACCTAGCGCGGTCGCTGGGGCTGGCGGTCTACGAATACGAGCCCACGAGCGCCGCGCAGGGGTTCTACGACCAGAAGGGCGCACGGATCGTCATATCCACCGAGCTGGCCCCGAACGGGAAGGTGCGCACGCTCGTGCATGAGCTCGCGCACGCGCACGGGGTCACCTACAAGGACTACAGCCGCGGCGAAGCTGAGGTGATCGCCGAGACCGCCGCAACGATCGTATGCGGCTCGATCGGTCTCGACACGTCGGGCGAGTCCATCCCCTACATCGCGGGCTGGGGCGAGGATGGCGACCTCGAGGCCATCCGCAAGCACGCCGAGACGGTCGACGCGATCGCGCGCAGCATCGAGACCGCTTGCGGGCTGGGGCGCGAGCAATGAGCGCCCCGACCGTAGAGCAATGGCTGGAGGATGTCCCGCCGGTGAAGTCTGCCGGCGGGCGTCCCGCGAAGGGTCACGTCGGCCGCCAGCGCAAGATGCACTGCGAGCGGTGCGGGTTCATCGCCTACGCGTCCCGGGGAGCCCTGCAGCGTTCCGGTCTCCCGCGGTGCGGGTGCGGGGAGCCGATGCAGCTAGCGAACCTCCGAGATCGCGCCGCGGTCGAATGGGACGCGCTGGAGGCTGAGCTCGTCTCCTACGGACGGGACGCCTACGATGCCGCGATGCTCGAGCTCGGCTACACGGACATGATCGCGCCGCGGACCGCTCCCCGAAAGTCCGGTGCAGTCCAGCACCGGTGCGCCGCCGAGGGATGCCACAAGTTCACCGCGGGGCGCTACTGCCCGGAACACGTCGAGCACCGGCCCGAGATGGGCGCCGCGCACCGCAGGGCCGCGTGATGCCCAGGCGAGTGATCGCGGAATGGGGCAACGGCGAGCGGCTTGGATGGTCGCTCGCGAAGCGGCCCAGGATGATCGGCTCGTGGGCGATGCAGCAGCTGCCCTACGGGTTCGACCATTACGCCCGCGGCGGGATGCGCGTCCGCTGGGAGGTGGCGCGATGATCGAGAGCAACTACTTCGGGCCGCTCCCGTGGAAAGTGGCGGGTCGCGACTTCCTCACCTACGCGGAGGCGCAGGCTGCCGAGGTTGGGTGCAGGCTCGCGCAGCAGCTCGACCTCGAGGGCAACCTCCACGACCTCGCGCCGCAGAACGAACGCCTGCGGCTATTCGACCCGGCGCCCGCGCAGCTACCCGGACAGACCTACATGCACACCGACCACGAGGAGTCACGATGACCGCCGAGGCACGTAAGGGGCTGTTGCTGCGCATGCCCGTCGACCTGCACGCCGAGCTGGTACGCAGAGCCGCAGAGCAAGGCGTCTCGCTGAATCAGTTGCTCGTCGCGTTGCTCGCCGGCGCTGTGGGCTTCTCGCTGAAGAGCAAGGATCGGCGTGCCCGGGCGGAGGCACTCGCCGCCAGCATCGAAAGCACCCTCGGAGACGACGAGACGGCTGAAGCATGGGCAGCGGAGGCCCGCAGCCTGGGGCGCTAGCGCCAATGCCGTTTACTCGAGGCCCGCCGCATCGAGTCGTCCGGTGCCCGCTCGCGTCGGATGCGAGAGCGAGCCGAGAGCCGGGGAGGACTGTCGCAGGTCGTCTCCAAGGCAGCTGTCTCAAGCTGGGTCCTGTTGCACGCTCCGCATTGCTGTGACGCAAGCATGCTTCGCGCGGCCCGACTGGCTCACTCGCGATCCGTAAAGATGATGGTCGTGCGAGCCGTGATCCGATGGCTTCAGCGGCTTGATCTCGGCTTGAACCTAGTCGCGGCAGCTCTGGGGTCGTACTTGGTCATCGCCACCTCGCTCAAGGGCGCAAACTGGCCATCGGAAACGTTCTGGAGCCCTTCGCACGGATGGTTCATCGCGATGCTGTTCGCCGCTTTTTATGTACCGCTCTTCGCCTTCTACAAGTACGCGTCCGAACGCTTCGCGGTTGCGGCGGCGGATCTGACGGTTGCCGAGGCGGATCTGGCATTGATGTGCCAACAGATTGCGCTGAGGTTGCTTCGCCACCGACCCGGATTGGATCTCGATCGTGTCGCGGTCCAGGTCTGGTTGTGTGACGAGGGCAGTGGCAGCTTCATGCGCCATTCTCGTTTCTTCCTGCCTGAGCACCGACCATTGTCGGGGGTCGCCTGGCGCAAGGGCGTCGGAGTCGCAGGTGCCGTGTGGGCGCAGGAAAAAAACTCGATGTCGATTGATCTCCGGAGGCTGCAGGCCGTGCGCAGCACCATGAGCGAGGGCGCCTTCAACGAGCGTCCTGCGGCTGACCGGCTAGGCATGACCTGGAGAGACTTCGAGAACACCAAGCGCTACAGTTGGGTTTGGGCTACGAGGCTACTATCTGAGAGGAAGCAGGGCCACGTGCTCGGAGTGCTCATTGTCGACTACACAGGGAAGCAGGTGGACGAGCTAGAGAGCCTCGTCCTTGATGTCGCGTTCGTTGACGATGCCGGGATCGTCGTCGGCGCTATAGTGCGTCAACTCGACGGAGCTGCGGGATATGACAAGTAGCGACCTTCCCAGCGACCCGTCACCCCTACCGCAGGACCTCACGATCGTCGATCTCGCCTCTGACACGTATGGCGATCGGTATTCAGTGTCCCTCGCCAAGACGCTCGCGCAAGCGGGTGCGTCGCCACGAGCCATAGACGCTGCGGGCGGAGTCGGTACTGCGAGACGCCTCGCCACCGAGCGCGAGGAGGAGTCGATCGACCGTCCGCCGCCATCAAGGCGTGAGACGAGCATTGCCGCGCCATCGCACGTCCAACGGCTGGCTGCGTATATGACGGGCCAAGGCCAAACTACAACGCCTCCTCGTACCGATAAGCCTCTGCGTCTGGACACCCTGGCGTCCGCGGTCGCCCTGCAGCCGTTCCCAGCTGTTTCCCACAGCATCGGGAGGCTCAAGCCGCTCATAAACATACCCCGCATCGAAGCGCTTCAGATCACCGAGGTGCGCGGGCCGGCCGCTAGTATGCGCCGCGACGCACTCTTTCGCCGCCTGCTGGTGCTGGCGGATACCTTCGCAGTAGTCGGCGCGCTTGTGCTGACGCTGGCGCTGTCGCCTAACTCGCTGCGGGTGACGTGGGTGAGTCTAGCCGGCATCCCGATCGTGCTCTTGGTCGCGAAGCTCTCCGGACTTTATGACCGCGATGAGATGCTGATCCACAAGACGACCCTTGATGAGGTCCCGAAGCTCGTTCAGATGGCCACCTTGGTTGCGGTCGTCGCATGGATAGCAGACGGTCTTATCCCCAATGGAGTGCTCAAGCCCGGCGCGCTCTTGCTGTGGGCGTGGCTCACGGCGCTATTGATCGTCGCACGGGCTTGCGCCCGCTCGCTGGCGTTGCGGATCGCGCCGGCGGAGCGGTGCTTGTTCATCGGGGATGAGGTTTCGGCTGAGACGATCCGTTCGAAGCTGACGGAGCATCGGGGGCTCAAGGCGGAAGTCATCGCCCATCTGGATCTGGACAAGGTCTCCTCGTGGTCGACGGACAGCTTCTCCGAGGCGCGCCTGGCCGAGATCCAGGATCTGGCGCAGACGCTGGATGTGCATCGGGCGATCATCGCGCCGCGCAGCGTGGATGGGGGGGAGATGCTCAACCTGGTGCGCACGCTGAAGGCGGTCGGGGTGCGGGTGAGCGTGCTGCCGCGTCTGTTGGAAGTGGTGGACTCCTCGGTCGTCTTCGACGATCTGCACGGGGTGACGGTGATGAGTGTCAGGCGCTTTGATCTCACGCGTTCCTCGGCGGCGTTCAAGCGCGCCTTCGATCTTTTTGGCGCGTCGTTGGGGCTGCTGGTGGGTTCGCCGCTGCTGCTCGTGGTCGCGGTCGCGATCAAGCTCGATAGTCGTGGCCCGGTGTTCTTTCGTCAGGTGCGGGTGGGCAGGCATGGGCATCGCTTCCAGATGTTGAAGTTCCGCACGATGGTCCCCGAGGCGGAGGCGATGAAGGACTCGCTGCGCCATCGCAACGAGGCCAAGGAGGGACTGTTCAAGATCGCTGAGGACCCGCGCGTGACGCGGGTGGGGCGGCTTTTGCGCCGCAGCGCGCTGGATGAGCTGCCGCAGCTGTGGAACATCGTGCGGGGCGAGATGAGCCTCGTGGGGCCGCGGCCGCTGGTCGTCGATGAGGACCAGCGCATCGAGGGCTGGCACCGCCGGCGGCTGGAGCTGACACCCGGCATCACCGGCCCCTGGCAGATCCTAGGCCCCGCCCGCGTCCCCCTGCGCGAGATGGTCGCGATCGACTACCTCTACATCGCCAACTGGTCACCCTGGACCGACATCAAGATCCTCCTGCGCACCATCCCACGAGTCTTGGGGCGATGGCCATGATTTCAGGATGACTAGTCGACACCTAGGTTCTGTCGTGCCGTCGATTGCGGCCGTGACTCGAAGGCCCGCGTGAACACCTCCGCCTGATCGGCGGCAGGGCGAGCGTGCAGGTAGCGGCCCGTGGTGGCGAGCGCCCCGTGCCCCATCGCGGCCTGGATCGTCACGAGGTCCACGCCGGCGGCGGCGAGCAGCGAGCCGTAGGTGTGCCGCAGGTCATGCCAGCGCAGCGGACGCAACCCGGCAGCGGCCTGTACGCGCCTGTAGCGGCGTCGCAGTGCCGAACCGTCGAGGGTGCGCCCCAGCGGGTTGCAGAACACCCGCTCATCGGCCCCGGTGAAGTCCTCGCGCCTGCTCAACCGGTCGAGCGCTGCGGCGGCCTGGTCGGGGAGCGGCAGCCGGCGCACCCTGCCCGACTTCGTGGATGACTCCACGCCCGCGCTGATCGCGCGCCCGACGGTAAGAGCATGGCCGGCGAAGTCCACGTCGCGCCAGCGCAGCGCGAGCAGCTCCCCGAGCCGCAGCCCGGCGTATGCGGACACCCGCACCATCTCGGCGTCTTGCTGATCCTCGGCGCTTCGCGTCTCGCGCTCCGGCTCGCTGACCTCGTGCGTTGAGGTCTCGCGGTGTCGGCCGTCGGCAAGTGCCCGCGCGAGCGCCTCGACTTCCTCGACGCTGTAGTAGACGAGCGCCCCCCGGTGGGGTTCGCGGCGCTTGTCGGCAGCAAGCGCCGGGTTCGCCGGCAGGTTGAAGGTCGACTCCCGCATGCCGTAGTTGAAGATCGCCGACACGACCGCGCGGTGCTTGTTGACCGTGCGGGCCGATGCCCCTGTCGCACTCACCTTCGCCAGCAGCGCCTCGATCTCGCGGACGCTTACCTGCGCAGCGGGCCGGTCCCCGAGCGCCGACATGATGTGCCCAAGCGTGGTCCCCTCACCGCGCTTGTAAGGCGAGCCCGGCTCGGCGAGCACGGAGCGGTGGCCGAGCAGCGTGGCGGGCTTTGCGCCCCGCACGTCCTCCAGCCAGCGCAGGTACTCGTGAGCGACCTCGCGGAACGTCACGCCCCGCGTGCGGCGCTCGCGGTCGGCGCGCTCCTGGTCCGCCGCTTCAGCGACGTACTCCGCGACGAGCGTGGCGGCAGCTACGTGTGCCCGGCGCTCATCGTAGGAGCCCTCGGGAACCCGCCCGCGGCGGGCACGCCATTCGCCGGTGTCGGCGTTCGGGTCGAGCCACGCCGGCCCGATACGGCGCTTGACCTGCCGGCCGTGATAGCGGAACTTCGCCTCGTAGAATGCCTGCCCGCGATGCTCGCGGACGACGATTGCGGCGCTAGGGTTCTTTGTTGGCATGCCGGTCACCTCCGGTGTGTCCATGCCCCCGGCGATCGCAATTCGCGCGGGGGCTCTTTGTGGGCTGCCGCCATTCTACACCCGTGGGTACCGCGTGGGTACCACGTTGACGGTGGGTACCGCGTTGGGTACCAAATCAGCCAGAAACGTAGGACTGTAGGGGCACTCTGGCCAACCGTTTCGGCCCTAACCGGCCCTCTCGGTCGTGGTTCAGGGGCCTCTTAAGCCCAAGGTTGCAGGTTCGATTCCTGCACGGCCCACTTCGGACAACCGGCTGCAAAAGATGCGAATCGCACCCCTTGCGAAACCGAGCCCGCGACCTGGCTCAATGGCGCTGGGACCAGCTAAATGGTGCTAATGCCGCATAAATGATGCTAATCGGCGGTCTTTTTAGCATTATTATGCCATCATTGGCACCATGCGGAGCTTTGTTGACCTCGACAGAACCTTTGGCAGCCAGCCGCGCGAGCTCGGCGCCGAGCTCGCAAGGATTGATATCGGGAAGGGCCAAGAACGCCTCTTCGCCGACCAGATGCCTCAACTGCTACAGGCACTCTCCGAGAACGCCCGCATCGCATCGATCACCGCCTCAAACGCGATCGAGAACGTCACTGTCGCAAAGGATCGGGCCGAGCGGATCGCAGAAGGCAGCCTCCGTTTCCGCAACCGCAACGAGAAGGAGTTCGCCGGCTACCGAGACGCGATCGACTCGATCATGCGTCTGGAGCAATACGAGCCCCTCACCGTGCCGTTCCTTCTCCACCTCCACCGACTGGTCTTCAAACACATCGACGGCCGCGGAGGACACCTGAAGAGCGATCAGAACCTGATCGTCTCCTACGAGACCGGACGTCGCGAGATCGTCTTCACGCCACCGGACGAGCACGACACGCCAATGCTTCTCACCGAGCTGCTCGACCTCTACAACGAGGCCAAGCGGGAGGGTCGAACACACCCAATCGTGCTCATTGGCGCGCTGATAGTGGACCTCCTCGCGATCCACCCGGTGGCCGACGGCAACGGGCGCCTTGCCCGACTGCTCACAACCTACGAGCTGCTAGCCGCCGGCTACGGCGTCGCGCGGTATGTGAGCGTCGAGCAGCGCATCTTCGAGGCGAAGAACGCTTACTACCAGAGCCTCTACGAATCTCAGCGCGGATGGCACACCGGTGAGCACACGATCTGGCCATGGACCACGTTCCTGATTCAGATCCTCGACGGCGCCTACCAGGATTTCGAGCAGCGGGTCGCCGCCGCAGGTACCGACACCGGCTCAAAGCAGGACCGCGTCCGCGAGCACATCCTGAGCCACGCACCCGCAGAATTCCGCACACGTGACATACAGCGGGCACTCCCAGGTGTAAGCCCCGCGACAGTCCGGCTCGTGCTCAACGAACTCCGCGACGCCGGGGAGATCGCGTCCACCGGCAAGGGCTCCGGCGCGCGCTGGCACCGCAAGGGACGCTAAGCCCGGCTCTCAGCACCCCCATCGTCCCAGTGGTCAAAGCAGCAACTTGCAGGCAGAACGACTACCTCGCTCCAGGGGCGCCCACGAAACATCCAGCGTTGGCACCCGAATGATCGTCGAGTTTGCGCAACCTACGGTCCTCTCCACTTCGCGAAAGCCGCTCGGGTCTGCGACCACACCGCATCGCCGGTAGCCTCGCGGGGGTGTCGGAGCCTGCCCCCCGCCGTTTCGGGCGCCCCCCCGCGCGCGAGCCGAAGCTCCCGAGCAAACGTGACTGGGAGCGCTCGGCCGTGCTCGAGCCGCGCCCTGGGCCGCGCCACCCCGAGCTGATCAGCGACGGCGGCGGGCTGCCCTTTCCTCCGGGCGCGCTCGTCGGGGCGCCCGGACCGCTGGACCCCGAGGACCTCGCCGTGGGCGCGCTGCTCGCGCGCCTCGCCGCGCGGGCGGCGCCGAAGCGCGCCTCCCGCGCGCCGTGGAAGCGGGGCGCGGCGCCCCCGCCGGCGCCCGCGAGCCTCAACGGCTGGCGGCTGCTCGCGCGCACCGACGACGAGGTCCTGTTCGCGCGTGGCCGCCCGCCCCGCCTGCTCACCGTGGCCTTCCGGCAGGACGCCCGTCGCCGGAGCTGGACCTACGCCGGGTCGAGCTCGGCGCAGCCGCTGCGGGCCACGCGCGACGGAATCCGCGCGTCCTCCTGGCGCCTGGAGCCCACGCACGAGGCCCAGCCCGACGAGGCGGTGTTGCGCGTGCTGGTCACCGAGCAGACGTTCGCGAGCGGCCAGCGGGCGGACGGCCGCGTGCTCGCGCCCGACGTCTACGCCGACGAGGACGAGCTCGTTCTCAGGATGTTCGTCACCCCGCGGCCGGGTTACCAGAGCGGCTCGCGCAACCCCGAGACCCCGGTACGCATCGTCCTCCCCCACCCGATCGGCCTGCGGCGGCTGATCGACGGCGCGCTCGCGCAGTTCGCTCCCCCGGGCGCTCCGCCGCCGGACGGCCAGTCGGCCGCGAAGTGAGCGGCCGGGGGTTGCCCGAGACGGCGCTCGCCCGCTAGTGTCCCCTTCATCCGGAGACGCTCAGAGAACCGGGCAACAGAGGAGACGAGAGATGCGACGCATCAGGATCGCGGGGCTCTGCCTCGTTGCGGCGCTTGCGACGAGTGTGGTGGCGGTAGCCGGTGCCTCGGCAGCGTTGCCCATATTCAACGGCCCGTTCCCAAAGCCATTCAAATCCGCAAGCAAAGCAACCACCATCGAAACCGTCGGCAAAGTAACAATCACCTGTCAAGCCGGCACAAACGCGGGTGAAATCACCGGGCCGAAAACTGACCTCCTGAAGTTCAGGTTCACGGGATGCGCGACGCGCCAAGCTCCGTGCTCGAATGCGAACGCGGCAGGGGAAGTGGTGACGAACACACTCAGCGGCACACTCGGATACCTCAACAAAGCCAAAAGGGAAGTGGGCATCGACTTCATATTCCCCGGAGCAGCGATCGCAGAATTCCACTGTGGCAACCTCCATGTGGCGATCGTCGGGTCGATCGTCGGCCGCATCTTCCCGGTCGACAAAAAAGTGAGCCCGCCTAGCTCTTTCATCCTTGTGTTCGTGCAGGCTGGTGGCAAACAGAAGTTCACCAAACTCGAAGGCGGATCGGTCGACGTCCTCAAAAGCGCCCTCGGCGGTGCGCCACTCGAAGAATCGGGACTGTCATCTATCGACGCGATCACCTTTGCAGCGCCAACAAGGATCAAAGCCTAGCTCCGACCGGTGGAGCAACCGAGTGGTGCGTGGGGCCGAATGTGCTCTCACGCACGCTCGGCGTGCGCGGAGTACGCCGGAGGTGCCGGCATGACGTACCGTTGAGCGATGGCGCCACGCATGCGCATCCTGCTGTTCGGGTCGGCCGCCGCGCTGGTGGTCGCAGGCGGCGCGTGCGCCGCCCTGGTCGGGGGAGTTACGGGCGAAGTCCTCACGGTCGTGCTGATTTCGGGTGGATTGGCCGGGGGCGTGCTCCTGATCTTCTATGAAGTCGGCCTCAGCGAAGAAAGAGAGCTCGCGCGCGATGAAGAGCGCCGACGCAAGCGGGAGCAGAAGGCTCTCGACGCCCGTAGGCGCCCACGGCTGCGTCCGTGGCCGCGACGCCGCCGCTGATCGTGCGAGCTCGAGAGTGCTCTCACAGACGTCGCTGGGGTGTCCCAGCCGGCTCCAGGCCGGCTAGACTTCGGCGGCGCGACATGCGATCTTGTATGAGACGGCCGGCACTGGTCTTGGCGCTTTGCCTCGTAGCGAGCTTCGGAGCCTCCGCGGTGGCGCTGGCGGCAGCTCCGACGATCACCGGTATCAGCCCCAACCACGGGCCAGACGCCGGCGGCACGTCTGTCGCGATCGCGGGTAGCGGCTTCATCACAGGCTCGACGGTCGAGTTCGGCAGCGCTGCGGCGACGGTGGTGACGATCCGCTCGTCCGAATCGATCACGGCCACGAGCCCTCCTGGCAACGGCCGAGAACTCGTCAACGTGACCGTGAGCAACTCGAACGGAACGTCGGCCGCGATCCCAAGGGATCAGTTTGGGTACGATCCTGCTCCCGCTGCACCGTGGCTCGGGTTGGATGGCAACAGCGGCGGCATACAACCGCAATATCTAGGTGAATTCGTCGCGCACAATATCGTGTACGACAGAGGTGGCGCGCCTGGAATCAACTGGGAAGCCGGCGAGCTTCCTGAAGCGGGCGGCAGAGCTACCGAAGGTGGTGTGGCGCTTGCCACATCGGTGGACGCCGGGATGATCCCGGACGTCACGATAGATTACAAGGGCTACCGGGGCAATTTCCAGTCCGATCGGAACTTTCCCCGAGAACGCACCAAAGGCGAAGAAAAGAACGGAAAAAATACGATCAGGGGATACGTCGAAGGGTTCGTGGACTCCGCGAAGGCGATCCACGAACGATACCCAAGTGCCATATTCGAACCGATGAACGAGCCTTGGGGATATACGACCCCGCACTACAATGCCCTCGAATACGCCAACGTCATCGCGAAGCTTCTTCCCACAGCCAAGGCTGCGGGCATTCCCCTGAGCAGCATCTATGTCGGCGCGACAGGGAAGGACTGCCCAAATCCCGCCAACAAGGCTGAATGCACGAGCAACGGGTGGGTACCGGCGATGTATGCAGGTCACCCAAGCCTTGAGAGCGAAATCCAGGGCTGGTATTTTCACCCTTACGGGCCGCCGAACGGAAACGGCACCGAAGAAGGTGACAGCGAGAGCATCGAGTCGCTGCCGCTGGTTCAGGAAGTGATGACTTCCGGGCAGAACAGCATCATCGTGTCCGAGATCGGCTACTGCTCGCATGAAGTGGGCGCGGGATGCAACCGAGACGAACCGGAAAGCGAAACGCAGGCGGCGCAGCACCTCACCGAAATGCTCGGCCACGCGCTGGCCTACCACGAGGCGGGATGGCTGAGGGCGCTGATCGTCTACGCGCGCAACGGCGGCGGCTGGGCGATGCAGCGGGAAAACTCGGCCATTCTGACCAAGTCGGGTGAAGGGTTGGATGCTTTCGGGACCCTTTACGGCGCGACGTCGGCGCTCCAGCAAGCCCTTTAGCCGGAAAGAGGCGAAGAGCAGCAGCCTGTCGGGGCGATCGGCCTACGGCGGCCCGCCGCCGAAGCCGGGGAGCGTGGGCACGCCTGGCTGTTCGAGCTGGATCGACTGTTCCTGCCAGTTCACCGAGAAGGCCCCGGCGGAGCCCGAGGTCGGTGAGGGCGTAGCGATGATCAACGTCCTCGCGGGCTGGGCACGCGCGCCTGCCCGGCCCCCGACGCCGTCGAAGACACGCTGCTGCAGTTCGATTGCGGAGGACGACCAGTCGGGGTCTGCGATCGGCCCCGTGTGTGAGCGGGCGGTGGCGGTTGCGCCCGAGAACGCGACGTCGCCGAAGTCGGTGAGCGGTAGGATCTCGCAGGTTTCGCTGCTCACACAGGCCGACGGCGCCTCGACGATCCACTCTGCCGAGGAGACGTCGATGCTCGATACGCGCTTGGTGGTGGTGAAGCGTGCGCCGGTGCTCAGATCGCGGATCCTCAACGTCACGTCGTGGTTTTTGACCGTGACCGACGCGGATATCTCATCGCCGGGATGCACCTCGAGCGTCAGGTTGACCGGTTCGGCTGGGAGCAGCTCATACCAGCTGCTGTAGCTCGCGCCCCCGGAGCGCGCGCAGTCGCTGTCGGTGCCGATCTGCTCGAGCGAGCGCGCATCTTCGTTGTAGCCTCCAAGCCCCACCCACACGGCCGAGTAGGTTTCCCGTCCGGCGCTGCAGTTCGCGCTCGGCTGCTTCCAGGAGCCTGAGACGCTGCTGAAGCGCGAGCCGACGCTCGCGGACGGAACGGCGACGTAGCCCGCCCAGTTGGTGCTGACGCTCGCGGCGGGCGCCGAGGATGCGGCGAGCGCCCCGGTGGCCACGAGCACGCTCCAGGCGAGCACCCCAAGCCGCGCGGCCGGGCGCATCAGCTTCCACAGGTTCACGCGTCAAGCATCGTCGGGTCAGCTAAAACGTCGATAGGAGATCCGTAAGGGGATCTTAGGAATGTACCTGCAGCCCGTTGCCGGCGACGATCGTCTGCCGGCCTGCGTCCGTCCACACGATCTGCTCGCGGCCCGGCCCAACCCCGATCAGCGTGACGGGCGCGCCGACGTGCTCGGCGATGAAGTCCAGGTACTCGCGCGCCCCGTCGGGCAGGTCTGACACGGTGCGGCACTCGCCCAGATCCTCCTTCCAGCCGCCAAGCTCTGTCAGCTCGGCGGTGGTGTGGTGCAGCACCGTCTGGTGGTAGGGGAAGTCCTCGAAGACCGCTCCGTCGGCGCCGCGATAGCTCGTGCAGACCTGGATGCGGTCCAGCCGGGACAGGACGTCGAGCTTGGTGACCACCAGCGCCGTGAGCGTGTTCAGGCGAGCCGCGTAACGCAGGGCGACGAGGTCCAGCCAGCCCGTGCGCCGCGGGCGACCGGTCGTCGTGCCGAACTCTCCGCCGCGCTGTCTGATCGTCTCGCCCATCTCGTCGTGCAGCTCGCTCGGGAACGGGCCGGCGCCCACGCGGGTCGTGTACGCCTTGCAGACGCCCCAGATTTCGTCGATCGCCTTCGGCCCTATGCCGCTTCCCACGCACGCCGCGCCGGCCAGCGGGTTCGAGGAGGTGACGAACGGGTAGGTGCCGTGGTCGATGTCCAGCATCGCCCCCTGTGCGCCCTCGAGGATGACCGTCTTGCCGCCGTCGAGCATCTCCCACATCAGCTTTGAGGTGTCCGCGATGTGCTGCTCCAGGCGGTGGCCGTAGGTCAGGTACTCCTCGGTCATCGTGTGCAGGTCGAGTACCGGGTCCTTCTCGAAGGGCCGCAGCGACAGCCGCTTGGGCTCCATGGCCGCGACGATCTTCTTCTTGAGGATCTTCTCGTCGAGCAGATCCTGCACGCGGATGCCCAGGCGCGCGGCCTTGTCCGCGTAGCAGGGGCCGATCCCCCTGCGTGTGGTACCGATCTGCAGGCTGCCGAGCTTCGCCTCGCCGGCGGAGTCCAGCAGCAGGTGGTAGGGCATGATCAGGTGTGCGTTGGCCGAGATGCGCAGGCCGCTGACGTCCACGCGCCGCGCGCGCAGCGCCTCGAGCTCGTCGATCAGCACCTTCGGGTCGATCACGACGCCGTTGCCGATCACGCAGCGCTTGCCCGGATACAGGATGCCCGAGGGGATCAGGTGCAGCTTCCACTCCTGCTTCCCCCTGACGATCGTGTGGCCGGCGTTGTTGCCGCCCTGGAAGCGCACGACCGCGTCGCCGTGCTCGGCGAGCAGATCGGTGATCTTCCCCTTGCCCTCGTCGCCCCACTGGGCGCCGACTATCACTATGCCTGGCATGCCGAGTGGAGTTTAGGGACGGGGACAGCCCGGTCCGAGGGCCTCAGACTGTGCGGCCCGCGATGTCCGGCTGCCCGGTCCGAAACTCGCGCCGCTTATCCTCGCCCCACAGCGGGATCAGATCGCCGCAGATCTCCACCAGGCGCGAGACCGTGCGCGCCCCAAGTCGATCCGATAGCTCGTCCGGCATGAGATTGGTCGTGGCCACGATCGGCCGCTCGGCCTCGTAGCGGGCGTTGACGATCGAATACAGCTGCTCCAGCACCCAGTCGGTGCGGTTCTCCGCCCCGAGGTCGTCGATGTGCAGCAGGTCGACGGCGGTCAGCCGGTCGAGCAGGTCGAGCAGGCCCCCGTCGGACTCCATCGACTCGCGCAGCAGGTTGAGCAGGCGCGGCAACGAGTAGATGGCGACCGAGCGCCCGGCGTCGAGCGCGGCTTTGGAGACCAGCATCGCAAGCGTCGTCTTGCCGGTGCCGACATTGCCCTGGATCCACAGCCCTCGCCCGGCGTCTATGTTGGCATCGATCGCCTGCACGTAGCGTCGCACGGAGCGGATCTGGTCCGGGGCGGTCCTGACCATGTCGCTGACGGGCGGGCGATCAAACGACACGCCTCTATATAGCTTCGGGATCCGCCCCTCGAGCCTTGCCGTGCGCGCCGCGGCGATCCGTGTCGCCCGGCAACGGCAGTCCACGGCGGTGTTCGTGGCCTCGTCGACCACGAAGCCGCTGCCGTCGCACACGCCCAACGGGACACGCGTCCCTGCCGCCGCCTCCGCGGTGCGCTCGCGCAGCTCGAGCGGCTCCGAGAAGTCGGCGAGCCGCCGCCGAACAGCTCGTCGCTCATTGCGCGTAGCGCTCCCCTGCGTAGTTCATGAACTTCGGGTACTCCTTGTGGAAGGTCAGCGTGACTTTCCCGACCGCGCCGTTGCGGTGCTTGGCGATGATCAGGTCGGCCTCGCCGGGGCGCTCGGAGTCCTCGTCGTAGTACTCGTCGCGGTAGATGAACATCACCAGGTCGGAGTCCTGCTCGAGGTTGCCGCTCTCGCGCAGGTCCGACAGCTGGGGCTTCTTGTCGGGGCGCTGCTCGACCGCGCGGCTGAGCTGCGACAGCGCGATCACCGGCACCCCCAGCTCGCGTGCCAGGATCTTCAGGCCGCGGCTGAGCTCGCCCACCGCGGTCACGCGGCTGTCGTAGCGGCTGTCCGTGCGCATCAGCTGCAGGTAGTCGATGATGATCAACCCCAGCCCGCCCTCGCACTGGCTGTGCAGCCGCCGCGCCTTGGCGCGGATCTCAAGCATCCCCACGTCGCTGGAGTCGTCGACCCACAGCGGCGCCGCCGCCAGGCGCTGGCTCGCCTTGAGGATCTTCGGCCAGCGCTGCTCGGCCACCCGCCCCTTGCGCAGCTCCTCGCCCTTGATCCTTGCCTGGGAGGCGACGAACCGCTGCGCCAGCTCGGCCTCGGCCATCTCCAGCGAGAACAGCGCCACTGGCTTGCCGTGCTCGACGGCCGCGTTCTCGGCGATGTTGCACACCAGCGCGCTCTTGCCCATCGCCGGGCGGGCGGCGATGATGATCAGGTTCCCCGGCCTGAAAGCCGCCGGTGATCTCGTCCAGGTCCTTGAAGCCGGAGGGCGTGCCGGTCAGCGACGTGCCCTCCAGCGACAGCCGGTGCAGCTTGTCGAGCTCCTCGTGCAGCACCTCCTCGATCGCCCGGAAGTCCTGCTGGCGGTCGTCGCGCGCGACCTCGAGCATCGCCTTCTCCGCCTGCTCCACCAGCTCGCGCGGCGGCGCCTCGTGGCCCAGGACGCTCTCCTGGATCTCGTACGTGCTCTTCAGCAGGCGCCGCAGCAGGGCGTTCTCGCGCACGATCTGCGCATAGCGGCGGGCATGGCCGGCGGCCGGTACCACGCCGGTCAGTTCGTCCACAGTCGCCGGGCCGCCGACCGCCTCCAGCTTGCCCATCTGGCGCAGGCGGTCGGTGACTGTCAGGACGTCAACCGGCTCGCTCTCGTTGTACAGCGCGAGCATCGCTTCGTAGACCATGCCGTGGCGCTCGCGGTAGAAGTCGTCCGCCCGCAGCCCCTCTTCGATCACCAGCGCGTACAGCGAACGATCCGACAGCAGGATCGCGCCGAGGACCGACTGCTCCGCGTCGAGGTTGTGCGGCGGCGTGATCACGCTCGCGGGGGCGCCAGTTGCGCCGTTGGCTTGAGAGACGGCGCTCATGAGTTGGCGGAGTGTAGGTCGGCGCCCGCGAGGAGTCGAGGGGTTTTCCGCAATACGCGGGAGGAAAAGATCTTGCGCTCATGTACGAACATATGTTCGCGGCAGGAGCGGCGGTCAAAAGTCGCGCGTCGGGCCCCTCCGCCCCGCCGCTACTTCTTGGCCACGACCATCGTCTTGATCGTGGCGGTCACGTTCTCGACGACGTCGACCACGACCATGTAGGTGCCGACGTTCTTGATCGGTTCGGGGAGATGCACGCCCCGTTTGTCGATCCGCAGCCCGCGCGCTTCGCGGATCGCGCTGGCGATGTCCTGCGCGGTCACCGACCCGAACAGCCGTCCGTCCGCACCGGCCTGCTGGGGGATCGTCAGGACCGTCCGGTTGAGCAGGTTGACGTTCTCCTGCGCCCTCTCGACCGCATCGCGGGCGGCCCTCTCGGCCGCCGCCTGGCGCTGACGGACCGTTTCGATCGCGCCCTTGGTCGCCGGCTGGGCCAGCTTGCGCGGGATCAGGTAGTTGCGCAGGTAGCCCTTGGAGACCTCGACGACCCTGCCCTGCTCGCCGAGCGTCTCGACGTCCTTGAGGAGAATCGCCTCGGGCACGCCGTCGCCTAGCGCTCGCGGTCCCGGTCGCCGCGGTCACGGCGGGGGCTGTCATCGCGGCCGCCCTCGTTCACGTACGGCAGCAGCGCCAGCTCGCGGGCGCGCTTGACCGCCCGGGCGATCTGGACCTGGTGTCGCCGGCACGAGCCGGTTATCCGCCGCGAGCGGATCTTCCCCTTCTCGGAGATGAACTTCCGCAGCGAGGCCACGTCCTTGTAGTCGACCTGCTCGACCTTGTCACGGCAGTGCTGGCATGGCTTGCGCCGCCCGCTGCCGGGACCGCCCTTCTTGTCGCGCCGGCGAACCGGCTTGCCGCGACCGCGCGCTTTGGCCATCAGCGCCTACCTTCGTGGGCGCTTTGGTGCTTGGGCGTGGCTACGGTTGAAAGCACTGGGACCTCGCTGTACTGGCTAGAACGGAATGTCGTCGTCGCCGGCTGCGCCGGAAACCGGTGCGGGCTGGAAATCCCCTTCGTCGACCGGGACATCGCTGCCCTTGGCGGCCCCGTTGCCGGAAAAGCCACCCGCCGCCTGAGGCGTCGTCGCGCGAGCCCAGGAACTGCACCGAGTCGGCAATGATATCGATTGCCTGGCGTTTCGCCCCGTCCTGGGCCTCCCACTCGCGCCACTCCAGCCGTCCGTCGATCGCCACCGGGACGTCCCTTGGACAGGAAGCGGGCCGCGTTCTCGCCCTGCGCGCCCCAGACCGTGACGTTGAAGTAGTTGGGCTTGTCCTCCCATTCGCCGGTGCTCGCGTTCTTGCGGCGCGTGTTGCACGCGATGCGCAGGCTGCACACCGAGTTTCCGCTCGGCAGTGAGCGCAGCTCCGGGTCGGCGGTCAGGTTTCCGGTCAGCACGACCCTGTTGATGTTGGTGGCGGCCACGGCTCTTTCTTCCTTTCGGCTTGTGCTCGTCCCGGTCTCGGGACGCGCTCTTCTTCGTCGAGTTCGAGCTTCGAGTCTAGACCGGCGTGCGGGCGCAACTCGCGCGCAGTCCGGCAGCGACCCCGCTCATTGCGAAGATCGCTTCGCGCGCGCTGAGGTGCCGAACACCTCGTCCCAGTAAGGCGCGCTGATCCCGAAGCCGCGCGTGTCGTCCTGGAAGTGGTGGCGCATGTGCCGCTCGCGCAACATCCTGCCCAGTCGCCCGCGCGGGCGGAAGTGGTGCAGGTAGTAGTGGGTCAGGTCGTACACCAGGTAGCCGGCGAAGAACCCCGCGCCGATGGCGGGCGCGTAGCGCGAGCCGAAGATCAGGTAGAGCACGCCGAACACGACGGCCCCCAGGGGCACGCTCACGGCCGGCGGCATCACCAGGCGCAGCGGATCGTTCGGGTGGTCGTGGTGGACGCCGTGGATGATCCAGTGCAGGCGCGCCCCGAACCCGTCCTCCGGTTCGAAGTGGAACACGAGCCGATGCAGCCAGTACTCGAACAGCGTCCACAGCGCGTAGCCGCCCGCGGCCAGACCGACCGCCGCCGGCACGCTTACGCTCGACAGTCCCCACGCGGCCAGCGCGACGATGGCCGGCAGGAAGATGATCACCGGGATCGCCGGATGCACGCGCGAGAGGGCGTCGAGCACCCTCGAATCGAACATCGGCGGCGACGCGCGCAGCACGTCGGTCCTGACCGCCGCCTGCGGCGGCGGTGCCCCGGATCGATCGCTCATGTCGTCAGCCTCAGCCAGCCCATGGGCCGATGTTATTACGCTCACGGCTTGCGCAAGGGTTCGCGCTGCTTCCCGTCAACCGTACGGTGGCTACGCGGGCTCGGCGAGGGGGATCTCGATCTCGGCCTCGCCGTCCGGCTCCGCCTCGGCCCGGGGCTCGGTCTCGACGCGGCGGGCGGCTGCCGAGGCCGAGCGCATGTCGGGCGGGTCCGGGACGCCGGGCTTCAGCTTGATGATCCGGAAGCGCAGGACGCCGTCGGTGATCCGCAGCGAGCGATCGAGGCCGCTGAGCAGCTCGGCACTGCCGGCGTGGAGCTGCAGCAGGTGGTACTCGGCGCTCGCCCTGCGCTCGATCGGGTAGGTCAGCGGCCGCTCGCCCCACTCGTCGTGGCGCAGCAGCTCGCCCTGCGCCTCGATCGCGGCGCGCGTGTCCGCGACGATCTTCGCGCGCGTGCTCTCCTCGGCCTGCGGGTCGAGCAGGAGTACGAGATCGTATGTGGGTGCGGGCAGGGTCATACCGCGTCTGGGAGAGGGTATCGAGTCCCGCCCGCCCGCGAGTCCGCCCGGCCCGCCCCATCGCGGCCGAGCGCCTCCGAGCCGCGCCCACCGGCCGTTGCTATCGCGACAGGCCCTTCGCGCGGATGTCCGCCAGCTGCTCGTCGATCCAGTCGCCGGGGTCGCGCGAGGTGACTATCTCCGCGAGCCCCTCGGCGCGGCGGCGGCGCTCGCGCCGGTCCATGGCCAGGGCGGCGTAGATCGAGTTCGCCAGCTCCTGGATGTCGAATGGGTTCACCGACAGCGCGTACTCCCCGAGCTCCTCGTGCGCGCCGGTGTTCTCCGAGAGGATCGACACGCCCTCGCGCTCGTTCACGATCGGCCCCTCCTTGGCCACGAGGTTCATGCCGTCGAACATCGCGTTGACCAGCAGCACGTCGTAGTGCTTGTACGCGGCCACCGCCTCCTCGAGGTCGTCGCGCAGCTTCAGCTGGATCGGCATCCAGTCGGGGGTGCCATGCCGGTGGTTGATGACCGCCACCAGCGCCTCGATCCTCTCCAGGTACTCCGCGTACTGCGGCACGTCGGTACGCGAGGGCATCAGCTGGGCCATGAACGTCACCCGCTCCGTGAACTCCGGGTGCTCCTCCAGGAACAGGTCGAACGCCGAGAACCCGCGCAGCACGTTCTTGCTCAGGTCGGCGCGGTCCACGCGCAGGATCAGGAAGTCCCGCCGGCGGCGCAGCAGCTCCTCCTCGAACTGCCTCACCCGCTCGCTCTGGGCGATCAGCCGGGTCGCCTCGTGGTCGATCGGCAGCGGATAGGCCCTCACCCACACCTCCCGGTCTCCGAACCGCACCAGTCCGCGCTCGAAGTCCACCTCCAGGTCCATCAGGTCGCGGCAGCACTGCAGGAAGTTGTGCCTGTAGGAGCGCGTGTGGAAACCGACGATGTCGTTCGCCAGCAGCCCCGTGTAGATCTCTTCGCGGATCCGCGTCGGCAGCACACGCCACGCGTCGGGCTGCGTCCACGGGATGTGGATGAAGTGGTGCAGGAACACGTCCGGACGTGCGCGGCGCACCAGGTCCGGGAGGGTGTACAGGTGGTAGTCGTGGACCATCACGACCGGCTCCTCGGTGCCCTCGAGCTCCTCGACGACGGCGCGCGCGAGATCCTCGTTGACGACGTTGTAGCCAAACTCGAACGCCTCGATCTCCTCGCGGCGGATGTCCGGCGCGTTGGACAGGTCCCACAGGTAGTGCTGGATGAACCACAGCATCGGGTTGGCGAACACGTTGTAGAAGCGGTCGTAGGCGTCCGCGTCGCTGACCACCAGCCGCACCTGATACTCGCCGCCGGCGGGGGAGCGCACCGGGAAGGCGCGCCAGGCGTGCTCGCGCGAGACCTCCACGTCGTGCTCGCTCATCGCCGAGGCGATCCAGATCGCTTCGCGGTAGGAGGCGAGGCCCGTCAGCGCCGTCACCAGTCCGCCGGAGCCGCGTTGCACCTCTCCGCCGGCGGCAAACGTGACCGGCCCGCGGTTGCTCACCAGCACCAGCGGAGTACGCTGTGCCGGCTCGCGGCTCATGCTTCTCTCAGCTCGTTGAATATTCGTAGATAATCGCGCAGGTAACGGGGCGTGAGGAAGTGCTGGCGCACGTGCTCCTTGCCGCGCCTGCCCAGCGTGCGCCCGAGCTCGGGGTCGCGCAGGAACTCGATGGTGCGCGCGGCGCACTGCTCGACGCTGGAGACGAGGTACCCGGTGACGCCGTCCTCGATCTGCAGGGGTATGCCGCCGACGTTCCCACCGACGAACGGCCGCGCCTTCCAGATCGCCTCGGAGACCGTCAGCCCGAAGCCCTCGCGGGTGGACTTCTGGATCAGCACGTCCGAGTGCGACTGGAACGCGTTGACCTCGATCGCCCCGACGTTGTTGAAGTTGTTGAGGATGTGTATGTCCGGGTCGCCGTCCGCGTGGGCGATGGTCGAGTTGAAGAAGTCCCACCCCTCGGGGTCGTCGCTGGCCATCGAGCCGACCAGCGCGAGCTGCACCTCCGGCATCCTCTCCTTGACCTGGCGGTAGGCGTCGATCACGCCCAGAGGATCCTTCCACGGGTCGAAGCGCGAGACCTGGCAGATCAGCGGCCGGTCGACGTCGATCCCGAACTGCCCGCACACGAACGCGCCGTCCTCGGGCGACAGCGCCATGTTCTTCGGCGTCAGCGGGTCGATGGCGGGCGGCACGACATTGACGTGGCCGTCCATCCCGGCGGGCACGTACTCGCGCATGTGGAACAGCGACTCCGGGTAGTGCTCGATATAGGGGAGCAGCTGGGCGATCGTGTCCGGATTGGGGGTCGAAAGGTCGATGTGGCAGCGCCATACCCAGCCCCTCGCCTTCTCGGGCACCAGCTGGCACAGCGCCGCCGGCTGCGGGTCGTGGACCAGGCACACGTCCCATCCGTCGGTGAGCTCGCGCGCGTTGATGTCGTTGTAGCGCCGCCAGGTCGCCCACTGCTCCTCGTCGAGATCCTGCGGGGCGCCTTGGAGGGCGTTGTGCATGAGCTTGGTCGCGTTGAAGAACTCTTCGCGGCCGTAGATCACCTGCCACTCGCAGTCCAGCCCGACGTCGCGCATCAGCGGCACGAGCGTGTAGAGGATCTCTGACACGCCGCCGCCGAAGGCGGTGGCCGAGATGTGCACCACCCGCTGGCCCTGCAGCGGCTCGGCCAGCTCGCGGATCTCGGCGATCAGCTCGCTCCCGCAGATGTGCGTGTAGTCGGCGAGCGTCTTGCTTGCAACGGCGACGGGCTGGAGCACGCGCCGGCACGATACCTAACCGGACGCATGGATCCCGGACGCATCGATCGCGCCCATGGCGTCGGTGCCTCCTCGACGGGGCCGGTGGGCGTCGGCGACTCACGCGAGGAGCCGACCGGCGGACTATGGTCTAGGCGCATGCTCAACGGGCGCCTGTACCGAGCGGCCTTCGTGCCCTTTCTGTTCGCGCTTGCGATCGCGGCGTTCTCGCTGAGCGCCAGGCCGCTGCCGCTCACCTCGACGCTCGCCCCTGATGCGTTCGAAGGCGCGCCCGCGTTCGCCGAACTGAAGAGCATGGCCGCCCGCTTCCCGCAGCGGCGCCCGGGCAGCCGCGGCGATCAGGAACTGGCGGGGTACGTCGCCGGCAAGCTCGAAGGGCTCGGCGGCACCGCCGGGGGCGGCTTCTCGGTGCGCACCTACCACTTCCGAGCCCAGACAATCGACGGCGAACAATCCCTGACCAACGTCGTCGCGCAGCGCCCGGGCTCGACCAGCGCCACGCCGATCCTGATCCTCGCGCATCGCGACGCCTCCGCGCCGGGCTCGCAGGCCGAACTGTCGGGCACCGCGGCGCTGCTGGAGCTTGCACGGGTGTTCGCCGCGCGCGAGACCAAGCGCACGATCGTCCTGGTGTCGACCAGCGGAGGCAGCGGCGGCGACGCGGGGGCGGCGCAGCTCGCGGCCGACCGATCGGAGATCGGGGGCACCGCCGCCGAAGGCGGTGGTCTCGGACAGTTCGATGCGGCGATCGTCCTCGGGGACCTTGCAGGCGTTCACGCGCGCACGCCGTTCGTCGTGCCCTTCTCCGACGCTCTCGGCTCCGCCCCGCTGGAACTCCAGCGCACCGTCGCCAACGCGATCACGAACGAGGTCGGCATCGACCCCGGCGCGTCGAGCACGCTCGGGCAGCTTGCGCACCTCGTCTTCCCCCTGGCCGTCGGCGAACAGGGCGTGCTGAACGCCGACGGCCTGCCGGCGGTGCTCGTCCAGGTCTCCGGCGAACGCGGCCCATCGCCTCAGGGTGGGGTGAGCATGGAACGCCTGGAAGGCTTCGGCCGCGCGGTGCTGAGCGCCGTCGACGCCCTCGACACGGCGCCCGACATCTCCCCGGCGATGCAGACGGGCCTGCTCCTGCAGCGCCAGATCCTGCCCGAGTGGGCGCTGCGGCTGCTCGTGATCACGCTGCTGCTCCCGCCGCTGATCGCCGCCGCGGACGGGCTCGCCCGCCTGCGCCGCCGGCGCATGCCGGTCGGGCGCTGGATCCTGTGGACACTGAGCTGCGTCCTGCCGTTCTTCAGCTGCGCCCTGCTCGCGTACGTGCTCGGGTGGCTTGGCATTCTCGGCGCGGCGCCGTCCGCGCCGGTTCTGCCCAGCGCGCTGCCCTTCGACGGGACGGCCGCCACCGCCGTCGTGGCGATCGTGATGACGTTCGCGCTCGCGTGGCTGCTGTGGGGTGTTCTCATCCGGCGCCTGGACTGGAGCGTGCGCCCGGACCCGGAGGTGGCCGGCCTGTCGATGCTGCTGGTGGCGCTCCCACTCGGCCTGATCGTATGGGTGTCCAATCCGTTCACCGCGCTGCTGGCGCTTCCGGCGCTGCACGTGTGGCTGGCGCTCGCCTCCCCTGACCGATTGGGAATCGGCCTGCGCCCCCGCCGCCTCTTCTCGCTTGCGCTGGTCGCGCTCGGCGTGCTTCCGCTGGCGCTGCTGATCCTCTTCTACGCCCACCAGCTCGGGCTGGGAGTGGGCGGGGTGGCGTGGATGGCCGTGCTGCTCCTCGCCGGGGGACACGTCGGGCTCGGGGCAGCGATCCTGTGGAGCCTCGCCTTCGGCTGCGTCGCCGCCGCCGCGATGCTCGCCGTCGGGGCCCCGCGGCCGTCTCCCGGCGTACGCGTTGGCGACGGGATCGAGGTCACGATCCGCGGTCCGATGTCCTACGCCGGTCCAGGATCACTTGGTGGAACCGAGTCGGCTCTGCGACGATAGGTGGGCAGTGTCCGAGTCGTTCACCACCACAGCCCCCGGCGGAGACCTCGCCCCGGCGCAGGATCGCCGGCCGCGCTCGGCGCGCGCCCTGCGCGCCGTGGCGGTGCTGCTGGTCGTCGCAGGCGCGCTGGCGCTGATCGACGCGGTGGTCACGCTGGTCTGGCAGGAGCCGATCACGGCGCTGTATGCGATGCTGCAACAGGATCACCTGCGCGGGGATCTGCGCAAGGTCGAAAGCGCCGCGCCCACGCCGGTCGAGCGGCGGACGCTGGCGAGCCTGCCGGACGAGCGCGCGCGGATCGCGTTCCTCGCCGGAGAGCTCGAACGCCACGCCGGAAACGGCGCCGCGGTGGGGCGCATCGTGATCCCGCGGGTCGGCGCAAGCTACGTGGTCGTCAAGGGCACGGACACCGAAGACCTCATCAGCGGACCTGGCATCTACCCGGAAACGAGCTTCCCGGGGATCCCCGGGACGACCGCCATCGCCGGACACCGGACGACCTACCTGGCGCCCTTCCGCGAAATCAACTTCCTGAAACCCGGCAACCGCATCCTGCTGAACATGCCCTACGCGCACTTCACCTACACCGTCACCGGCCAGCGGGTCGTCTCCCCGAACGACGTCCGGGCCGCCGTCTCGGAGGTCGGCTACAGCCGCCTCGTGCTGTCGGCGTGCACGCCCGTGTTCAGCGCCGAAAAACGCCTGCTCGTGTACGCGCGGCTCACGCGCACCGTGCCGGTGGGCGCCGCAACGCTGCTCCCCGGCGGCGCTGTGCCCCAGCCGATCGAAGCGCAGCCCCGCCCGGCCGCGGGACCCCGGGGTGGGGGGAAACCCCTACAAGAGATGCTCGTATCCCTCGATCCGAACAGCGTCGCCCCGCTCGTCTGACAGCGTCACGCCGGGCGGGCCCTCGAGGACCTCGCCGATCCACGTGACTCCCACCTCGCCGAGCTCGCGCAGCGCGCCCTCGACGCGCGCACGATCCTCGGCGGCGACGCAGAAGCACAGCTCATAGTCTTCACCCCCCGCGGCCGCAAGCCGCCACGGGGGCGCGCCGAGCTCGGTCGAGATCTCCGCCACGCCGGTGTCCAGCGGGAGCGCCCCGAGGTCGATCCGCAGGCGCACGCCGCTGGCACGGCCGACGTGGGCGGCGTCGGTGGCCAGGCCATCGGAGAGGTCGATCATCGCGTGTACGCCGGCCGCGGCCAGAGCCCGGCCCTCCGGCAGCCGCGGCACGGGACTGCGGACGCGTCTGAGCGCAGCCTCGGCGCCCGGCGTGTGCGCGGCGGCGCGCCCCTCCATAACGGCCAGCCCGGCGCCCGCCCCGCCCAGCCGGCCGGTCACCCCGACGAGGTCACCGCTGAGCGCGCCGTCGCGCCCGACGAGCGCATCGGCGCTGTCGGACCAGCCCACCGCGGTGACCGAGACGGTGAGGACCGGCGCGCCCACCACGTCTCCGCCGGCGATCGCCGTGCCCGCCCGTGCGGCGAGCGCGTCCGCGGCGCGCATCAGCTCGAGCGCGCGCCCCTCGCCAAAGTCCCCCGGCAGGCCCAGCACGAAGTAGGCCTCGCCCGGGTCGGCGCCC
The DNA here is from genome assembly GCA_963711985.1 of uncultured Solirubrobacteraceae bacterium. Classification (GTDB taxonomy): domain Bacteria; phylum Actinomycetota; class Thermoleophilia; order Solirubrobacterales; family Solirubrobacteraceae; genus Palsa-744. Next base: position 1,144,534 of record CAVQGG010000011.1, read on the forward strand.
ATGGCGGCCAGGTCCGACAGGGCGCCCGCGAGCGCCCGGTGACCGACCTCGCCCGGCGTCGCCCAGCCATCGCCCAGGCGAAAGTGGACGCCCTCGACCATCGCGTCGACCGAGGTCACGCACACCGGCCGCGCGCGCACGACCGCCGCGTCGTCTCCCATCCCCCGCACGATCCTCGACGCCGGCCGCGAGCTTGTCAGCTCGGCTGCGATGGATTCGATCAGGGAGCGCTCAGCGATGCCGGTGTTCAGCGGTGCCGGTAGACGATCCGTGCGCGGTCCAGGTCGTACGGCGAGAGCTCGCAGCGCACGCGATCGCCCGGGAGGATGCGGATCCGAAAGCGCCGCATCTTGCCCGCAACGTGCCCGAGGACGATGTGGTCGTTGTCCAGCTTCACGCGGAACATCGCGTTCGGCAGGGCCTCGATCACCTCACCCTCGAATTCAACCTTGTCCTCCTTTGCCACGCCGCATCCCATCTGGTCGCCCACGTCCCCGCGAGGGCGACCGTTCGTTTCGTTGTATCGAGACTCAAACTACCAGCGCCGGACCTGCGAAGGGGCTTGGTCGCTGCCGACCCGGCGGCTATCCGGGGCCGGCCCCGCCGGTTCTGTTGACCGCTGGCCCACCGCCGGCGGGGGCTTCCGCGGGCGCCGAGGGCGCCGCCGGCTGCGGAGCTTCCGGAGCTTCTGTAGGCGCGCTGTGGCCCTTGCCCGCTCTGGGAGCGGCCGGGTGCCTGGCGGCGGGCGCGTGGGGTCGCGTGTGGTATTCATGTTCGCTGGCCTGTGCTGCTGCCGCCAGCGCCAGGCCGGTGCTCGCGTACTTGCCGTAGAACGGCTGGTAGGAGATCGTTTCCTTGGGCTGGGGGAATTCGACGCACGGCTTGCCTTCGGTGACCGCGGCCATGTAGGCGTGCCAGATTTCCGCCGGCAGGTAGCCGCCCTGCTGGGGCTCGCCGTGGACGTCGGTCATCGACACGCGCTTGTTGGGATAGCCCATCCACACGACCGTCGAGTAGTCGGGCGTGTAGCCGTCGAGCCAGGCGTCGACCAGTTCTTCGGTCGTGCCCGTCTTGGCGGCCGTCGGGCAGTTGATCGCCGAGCGCGTCGCGGTGCCGGCCTCGACGTTCTCGTGGAGGATGCTGGTCTCCGCGGCGGTCACACCTTCGCTGAGGACCTTCACGCGGTGCGGTTCGCCCCAGTTGGCGTCGACGTGGCCGTCGGGGAAGACGACCTTGGTGATGGCGATCGGCGTGTTGCGCCAACCGCCGTCGGCGAGCGTCGCGTACACGTCGGCCATTTCCAGCGGCGTGACGCCGAGCGTCAGTCCGCCGAGCGCTTCGGCGGGATAGCTCGAGAGATGGGTTTCGACCCCCATCTTGTAGGCCGTCTGGGTGATCGTTTCCTCGCCCAGATCGGCGGCGAGCTGGGCGTAGACGGTGTTGTCGGATTTGAGCGTCGCGGTGACGAGGTTCATCGACTTGTTTTCCGAGACTCCCTCGAAGGTCTGGACTTTGTAATTTGGTTCCGCGGCCAGCCAGCCCGGCTCCAGCGTGTGGGAGAAGTAGTAGGTGCTGTACGGGTCGATCCCGCGCGAGAGCGCATCGGCCAGGTCGATCGCCTTGAACGTCGAGCCCGGCTGGCGGTGCCCGTCGGCGGCCAGGTTGTATTGGGACTGCTCGTAGCTCTCTGACTCGGCCATCGCCTCGATGTCGCCGTTGTGCGGATTGAGCGTGACGATCGCCGAGGCCGGGTCGCCGGGTTCGTCGAGCACTTCGGCGATCGCTTTGCGCGCCAGCCGCTGCATGTTCAGGTCGATCGTCGTGTACACCTTCAAGCCGCCGTGTTCGACGGTCTTGGCGCCGTAGCGGTGGACGAGCTGTTCGCGCACGTATTCGAAGAAGAAGTCCTCTTTGCGTTCTGAGTAGTAGTTGCCAGGGTGCACCTCCAGTGGGTCGGCCTCGGTGGCCTCGGCCTGCGCCTGGGTGATGTAGTGCAGTTCGGCCATCTTCGCGAGCACCTCGTTGCGCCGTTCCCTGGCTGCGGAGGGATAGAGGAAGGGGTTGTACTGCGACGGCGCCTGCGGCAGGCCGGCGAGCAGCGCCGACTGCTCGAGGTTCAGCTCGGAGGCGGGTTTGTCGAAGAAGACGCGCGCCGCGGCCTGCACGCCGACCGCCGTCTGCCCGCCGACGGTCCCGTAGGGGACGCTGTTGAGGTAGCTGGTGAGGATCGAGCGCCGGCTGTGGTGTTTCTCGTAGTCGATCGCGAGCTTGGCCTCGATGATCTTCTGCCTGAGGGTGTGTTGGTCCCCTCCCAGGTAGAGGTTGCGCATCAGCTGCATCGTGATCGTCGATCCGCCCTGCAGGGGCGCGCCCTCGCTGATGTCCTTGACCGCCGCGCGGAAGATTCCCGTCAAATCGACGCCGTCGTTTTTGTAGAAGCGCTGGTCCTCGATCGCCACGGTCGCGTTCTTGAGTTCGGCGGGGATTTCGTTCCAGCCGACCGGAGTGCGCAGTTCGTCGGACTCGATGAAGCCGAGCCGCGTGCCGTTGGCCGCGAACACCTGCGAGGAGCCCTCGCTCAGGAGCGGGTGCAGCGTGTCGAGCGCGGGCGCCGACTGGGCTACGTGCAGGACGTAGGCGATGGCGGCGATCACGCCGATGACGAGCGTGGCGGTGAGCACGCCGCTGCCGACGAGGAGGATCCGCGTGCCCCGCGGCGGCCGCGGCGGCGTTTTCGTGCCTGTCGAGACATCTCGGGAGCTTCGAGATTACCGTGCGCGGTTGTGATTTCCTGCCGCGTGCGATCGCGGCGATCTCTACGCTCCGATGCCAAGCGCGATGAACTCCGACACTGCCGACCCAGCGGGCACACAGCGCGCAGCGCTGGGACGGGCTGTGTGCCCGACCACGGTGGACACCGCAGGCGAATTGGTCGCCCCCTTCGATCGGTCGACCGGCTCGGTGCCCGGCTGGTGGACGCGGCTGACCCAGCTCTTCGAGCTGTGTGCCGCCGACCCTGCGCGCATGATCGCCGTGCGCGAGAGCTGGCGGGCGCTGTGGAGCTCGCGCCTGCTCGTGTGGGCAGCAGGCGTGGGAACGGTCGTGGCGTTTGGCTTCGGACCCGTGCGCAAAGCGTTCGACCCTCCCGGCGTGACCAGAGGGTTCGGCTGGCTCGGCGACCTGCTGGCCGCTCCGGCGGCGCGCTGGGACGCGGCGTGGTACCTGGTGGTCGCGCGCTACGGCTACCGTCCCGACCTCGGCGTCTACACGTCCTCGCGCACGGCCTTCTTTCCGCTCTATCCGCTTGGCCTGCGGACGATCGCGTGGTTCGGAGTCCCGGCGGTGCTCGCCGGCGTGCTGCTTTCGGTGGCGGCGCTCGCGCTGGCTCTGTACGGCATCCACCGTCTGACCACGCTCGAGCTGGCATCCGCGCGGCCGTCGCTCGCCGGCGATCGCGTGGCCGACGCGGCGCGCCTGGCGGTGACGCTGACCGCGTTCGCGCCGATGGCGTTCTTCTTCTCGGCGGTGTACTCGGAGTCGCTGTACCTGGCCCTGTCGGTGGGGCTCTTCTGGAGCGCGCGCCAGGGACGCTGGATGTGGGTGGGCGTGCTCGGGGCGCTCGCGGGCGCCACGCGCAGCACCGGCCTGGTGCTCGCCCTGCCCGCTCTGATGATCTACCTGTACGGCCCGCGCGCGGACCGTACACCCGACTTCCCCGCGGAGCGCCGCGCGCGCCTGCCTGCCCGCCTGTGCCCCCGGAGGGGGTGCGCCCTTCAGGGTGTGCCCGTCAGGGTGCGCCCGCGCTACCGGCTGCGGCGCGAGGCGCTGTGGCTGGGCTTGCTGCCGGCGGGCGTGGTCCTCTACGGGGCCTACCTGGCGCTGTCGGGCGGAGACGCCCTGGCGCCATTCCACGCCCAAGTGCTCTGGGGCAGGCACTTCGCGGGTCCCTACATGGGCGTGTGGGACGGCGTGAAGGCGGCGTTCGAGGGCGCCCGTCAGCTGCTGTCCTTCCAGCGCCACCACGTCTACTTCCCCTCCGCCGGGGGCAGCCCGTTCGTGGACGCCGGACACAACCTGATGCTGATCGCCTTCCTGCTGGCGGCCATCCCTGCCGTCTTGGGCGTGGTTCGCAGGCTGCCGCTCGCCTACGGCGCGTACGTGATCGCCGCGCTGGCGCTCCCGCTCTCCTACCCGGTGAGCTCCCAGCCGCTGATGTCGCTGCCGCGCTTCCTGGTGGTGCTCTTCCCGCTCGGCATCTGGCTGGCGGCGTGGCTGACCGAGCATCCCCGTGCGCAGAGGCCGGCGCTTGCGCTGTCGGCTGTGCTGATGGCGTTGTTCGCCGCCCAGTTCGCCACCTGGCATTGGGTGGCATAGCGATGGACGGGCCCGGCGAGGAGCCGCCCGAGGGCGAGCGGTCCGGTTCCCCGAGCACCGGCTGGCCGCCGTGGACCGCGCTGGTCGCGCTGCTCGGCGGGCTCGTGCTGGCCTTCGCGGGCAGCCTCGTCGTGGACATTCCCGCGCTCGCGTTGGGGGTGAAGATCTCGAGCTCGCACACGCCAGCCGGAGTGACGATTGCCGACACGGCCGTCCAGGACGTCGGGTTCGTGCTGGCGGCGATCTACTGCGCGCATATCGGCGGGCGGGCCGTACGCGCGTGGCAGTTCGGGCTGCGCCGCCCGGGCGCGGGTTGGCCGTCGGCCAGCGGCAGAGTGCTGCTGCTGCTGGTCGCGTTCATCGTGCTCAGCGCGGCCTGGTCGGCGGCAGTCCATCCGGGCGAAGAGAAGACTCTCGAACAGCTCGGTTCCAACGAAGGCGCCGTACTGCTGCTGCTCAGCGCCGGCTTGACGTGCGTGGTGGCGCCGATCTGCGAGGAGTTCCTGTTCCGCGGGTTCATGTTCACGGCGCTGCGCAACTGGCGGGGGACGCTGCCCGCGGCGGTCATCACGGGGCTGGTGTTCGGCGGGGTGCACGCCGGTTCGGCGCCCGCGCTCGACCTCGCGCCGTTGGCGGCGCTCGGCTTCGGTCTGTGCCTGCTGTACCGCTACACGGGCTCGCTGTATCCGTGCATGATCGCCCACTCGCTGAACAACTCGCTCGCGTTCGCCAGCCTGGAGGGCTGGGGCTGGCAGGCGCCCGTGCTGATGGTGAGCGCGCTCTTGGCGATCGGCGCGGTGGTGCTGGCGTTCAAGCGCGTCGGCCTGATCGCCCCCGAGGCTCGTCTCGCCCGGCCGGGCGCATAGCATCATGTCGGTGAGCTGCAAGCCGTCGCCTGGCTGCGCTGTGCGCGGCGCTCGCGTGCATCGCCGTCGTGCCCGCGCGAGCCGCCGCCGAACCGACCGCCGCGCCCTCCCCGCCGGCGGCGCCCGCCTCTGCGCCCACGCCCGCTTCCAGCCCCGTGGCTGGGACGGTCAAGCTCGTGCTGCAGAAGGTCGGCGGCAGCCCGCCGTTCGCGCTGGTCGGGAGGCGGATCGTGGTGCGCGGCATCGTCACGCCGTACGTCGCCGGGCAGACGGTCAAGGTCAGCTTCTACCTCGATGGCCGGAAGGTGACGGTGAGCAGCGTGAGCGTGCTTCCGGTGGCGGGCGGCGCGGGACGGTTCAACGTCAAGTTCTCGAGCCACTACGCGGGGCTCGTGCAGGCGCGCGCGGCGCACTACGCCACGGCGCAGCAGAGCGCCTTCAGCGGCCGCTCGCCGGGGGTCCGCTTCGTCCACCCGGACCTCGGACCGGGTGCGCGGGGACAGTCGGTGCGACTGCTGCAGTCGGAGCTCGACGTGCTCCACTATGCGGTGCCGCTCACGGGCGTGTTCGACGAAGGAACCGGGCAGGCGCTGATCGCCTACCGCAAGATGACCGGCCTCGAACGCGTCCCGTACGCGGGCAGGCGCGTCTTCGAACTGCTGGCGCGACGTGCGGGCGGCTTCCGCGTGCGCTACCCCCGCGATGGCCGTCATGTCGAGGCCGACCTGACAAAGCAGGTGCTGGCGGAGATCGAACCGGGAGGGCGCGTGCACAGGATCTACATGATGAGCTCGGGCAAGCCCTCGACACCGACGGTGGTCGGGCGCTTCCAGGTCTACCTCAAGACTCCGGGGGAAAACAGCGAGGGCATGGTCGACTCCAACTACTTCATCCGCGGATACGCCATCCACGGCTACGCCGAAGTCCCGACGTATGCCGCCAGCCACGGCTGCCTGCGCGTGCCGATTCCCGATGCTCCCGCAATCTACGGATGGGTGCAGGAGGGAACCCCGGTCGACGTCTACAACGAAGGCGGCGGCGGCAGCGCACGTGTGCGCACCAACGCCGGTCCCTAGTGTCGTGAGTCGTTGATTCGTCCGCAGTAGCGGGTGATGGAGTCGAGGATTTGGTCGGCGGTCTTGGTCCAAACGAAGGGTTTGGGTTCGTCGTTCCAGGTGTCGATCCAGGCGCGGATGTCGTTGTTGAGTGCTTGCACGGAGCGGTGGGTGGCGCGGCGTAGCTTTTTGGTCGTGAGCTCCGCGAACCAGCGCTCGACGAGATTCAGCCACGAGCTCGAGGTCGGGGTGAAGTGCAGGACGAAGCGGGGGTGCGCGAGCAGCCAGCGTTGGATCGCGGGTGTCTTGTGGGTGGAGGAGTTATCGAGGATCACGTGTATGTCGAGCTCGGCGGGGACTTCGCGGTCGAGTGTCTGAAGGAACTTCTTGAACTCGATCGCGCGGTGGCGGGCGTGCAGCGAACCGATCACCTTGCCAGTGGCGATGTCCAGCGCGGCGTAGAGGCTTGAGGTGCCCGAGCGCTTGTAGTCATGGGTAGCGCGCTCGGGTGTGCCCGGGAGCATCGGCAGGATCGGCGCGGTGCGGTCGAGCGCTTGGATCTGGGACTTCTCATCGACGCACAAAACGACCGCGCGCTCGGGCGGATCGAGGTACAGGCCGACGACGTCGCGGACCTTGGCCACGAACTGCGGGTCCTTGGAGAGCTTCCACGTCTCGCTGCGGTGAGGCTGCAGCCCGAACGCCCGCCAGATGCGTGAAACAGCCGTCTGGGAGAGCCCGACCTCGGCGGCCATTGACCGCGTCGACCAGTGCGTCGCGTCCTTCGGCGTGGACTCCAGCGTCTTTAGAATCACCTCCTCGACCCGGGCGTCGCTGATCGTGCGCGGCCGGCCAGGACGCGGCTCGTCAAGCAGCCCATCGAGGCGATCCTTAGCGAACCGCGAGCGCCACTTACGCACCGTCGTTTGATCGAGCGAAAGCCGCCGAGAGATCTCGGTGTTCTTCAACCCCTCAGCAGCCGCCAACACGATCCGCGAGCGCTGCGCCAACGCCTGAGCACTCTTCGGACGCCGCGCCCACGACTCCAACTGCTCACGCTCTTCATCGCTCAGAACAACTTCAACCGCTATCGGACTTGGCATCCACCAAGTCTAAAACCCACTCCGGACGAACTAACGACTCACCACACTAGATGTAGTTCCCGAGTAGGTTGGTTCATCCGGGCCTCCTTGGAGGCTGAGAGCTGCCAAGCACCTCGGTCCCAAGGAGGACACCGGATGAATCTGCACGCTAACGCTGCGCTCAGCCTGAACAAGCGCCGGGATCTCCGCCGGCGAGTCGTCGATGACTGATGGACGTTGAAGAGGGCGGCCCAGGCCGCTGAAGTCAGTGAGCGGTGTGCTCGCAAGTGGGTTGGCCGCTATCGCGTGGATGGTGAGCTCGGCTTGCTGGATCGTTCTTCTGCTCCGGTCTCGATCTCGCATCGCACCAGCGAAGAGCGCGTGCAAGCAATCGCGGCTCTGCGGCGGTTGCGGTTCACGGCAGCGGAGATCGCCGAGACGCTCGGGATGGCACTCTCGACCGTCTCTGGGATCCTCACGCGGATCGGGATGGGCAGGCTCGGCCGCCTCGGCCTCGAGCCAGCTGTGCGCTATGAGCGCGAGCGGCCAGGCGAGCTGATCCATATCGACGTCAAGAAGCTCGGACGTATCCAGGGCGGTGCCGGCAAGCGCGTGACCGGCAAGCCGGCGCCATAACTGGGAGCGCTCAGATCGCTCTGGCACACGCCGCAAGCTGGTCGGCTGGGAGTACGTTCATATCGCCATCGATGACTGCACGCGCCTGGCCTACGCGGAGGTTCTCCCAGACGAGAAGGCGAGTTCCGCGGTCGCGTTCCTTCGCCGCACACGAGCTTTCTACCGTCGCCACGGGATCGAGATCGAGCAGCTCATCACCGATAACGGCGGCGCTTATCTCTCGATCGCTCACGCCGTGGCCTGCCGCACGCTCGGCATCCAGCACCTCTGCACCCGTCCTTACCGCCCTCAAACAAACGGGAAGGCAGAGCGCTTCATCCGCACCGTGCTCGGTGGCTGGGCCTACGGCGCGATCTACCGCAACAGCCGCGAGCGCACCGCGGCCCTTGACGGATGGCTCTGGCACTACAACCATCACCGAAAACACTCAGCCCTCGGCCACAAGCCCCCGATCGCTCGCCTCGACGAGCGAACCAACCTTCTCGGTACCTACACCTAGACAGCCGCGGCCCTACACCCTGACGCGAAGCACCCGTGCCAGGTAGCCGAGACCGAAGCCGTAGACGGCGAGCGCGAGCAGCAGCTTCACACCGCGGACGGCCCATTCGCTGGTGGTCCCCGAGACCACGCCGGCAAACGGCGAGGTGAGCCGGTCGGAGGCTTCGTCGATCGTCCTGTGGAAGACGTTCTCGTGCGCGGTCGACGTGCTCGTGCTCGCCGGGACGGATTGGCCGCCACTGATCTCTTGCGTCTGGTGGTTGGACGCGCTTTTGCTCTGATCGGCGGCAAAGATCACGAACGACACGATCACAATCGAGCAGATCACAAATGAGGCAAGCCTCAGGATTCGCACGATCGAGGAGAGCACACCGCTAGATTAGGACGCTGCGTGGACGTCCTGGACGAATATATGAGCGACCCGTCCGCGGCACGCGCGCGCCTGGTCGAGGAGCTTCGGGAGCACGCTCTGGTGATCGGCGAGGTCACGCTGACCAGCGGCGCTCGCGCCCAGTACTACGTGGACGCCAAGCGCGCGATCCTGCGCCCGGAGGGATTCGCGGCCCTCGCGGCGCTGCTTGCCGCGCAGGTGTCGGAGTGGGGGGGCACGGCGGTGGGGGGCATGACGATGGGTGCCGACCCGGTCGCGTGCGCGGCGCTCGCCGGCGGAGCCCGCGCGAACGCGTTCTTCGTGCGCAAGGACACCAAGGCGCACGGGCTGCAGCGGCGCATCGAGGGCCCACCGCTGCACCCCGAGGACCGCTGCGTGGTCGTCGAGGACGTCGTCACGACCGGCGGCTCCACGCTCGCGGCGATCGCGGCGCTGCAGGAGGCCGGACATGAGATCTGCGGCGTGGTCAGCGTGCTCGACCGGCTGGCCGGCGGCGCCGCGGCGATCGAGCGCGCCGCCGGCGCGCCGTACGTCGCGCTGACCACGATCGACGACATCTACCCCGAGCGCCCCGACCGGACGGACGGCTGACGGGCATGGCTGGCGAGGAGCCGCCCGCGCCGCCGATCGTGCGCGCCGCGCGTCCGCAGGACGTGCCCCTGCTGCTGGCGCTGTTCAGGGAGCTGGCCGACTACGAGCAGCTGGCGCACGAGGTGCGCGCGACCGAGGAGCTGCTGAGCGAGGCGCTGTTCGGGGAGCGTCCGGCGGCCGAGGCGCTGATCGCCGAGCGGGGATCGGAGGCCGCCGGCTACGCGCTGTTCTTCCCCACGTTCTCGAGCTTCCTCACGATCCAGGGCGTATGGCTGGAGGACCTGTTCGTGCGCCCGGCGCACCGCCGCGCCGGTGTCGGAAAGGCGCTGCTGGCGGCCGTGGCGGCCCGCGTGCGAGCGCGGCGGCGAGCGGCTGGAATGGGCGGCGCTCGACTGGAACGAGCTGGCGCTCGGCTTCTACAGGGGGATCGGCGCGCAGACGATGGGCGAATGGATCACCCACCGGCTGATCGGCGAGCCCCTGCGGCGCCTGGCCGGGGAAACCGCGGACAGCCCGGTCGCCGAGCGCCGGTAGCCTTCTCGCGGAGCCATCGCCAGCGCGATGGGCGACGCCCTCGTAGTCCAATGGATAAGACGACCGCCTCCTAAGCGGTAAATCCAGGTTCGACTCCCGGCGGGGGCATGGAGAGGAAGGGCCTGCAAATGAGCTGGTTTTCGTCGGGTTTTGCGGTCCCGGGACACGTCCCGCAAGGGGCGTGGAAGGCGCTTGCTGCCCAATGCTGCCCAATCGATCGTGGCCTCTCGGGGCTGAGCCTTGAGTGTCCGTTCTCGCGAAGACCGCACGTCTCGCTAGCAATCCGGTTGGGTAGGCATATCGTTCGGTCGGTGGGCACGATCTGCCCAATCGCGGGCTCATGATTCGAAGGTCGCGGGTGTGAATCCCGCTCCCGTGATGAAGGAAGAGCCGCGCAGATCGTCGGGAGCCTGACGGCCTGTACGCTGACGATGAGTGGGCGGACTTCAATCAGGGGGCGGTACGAGCGCCGTGGCCGCATCGGCCCACGCGGGCTGCACTCGCTTCCGGCTGACTGACCCGTTTATCACCGGAAAGACCCGGCGCGCGCTGGCTAAGCACCTCGGTGCCCCTGACACTACCGCCGGCATTCCCGAGGCGCGGTGGATGCGAGCGATGACGTTTGAGTCGCTCGTTCGCTCAGAGCGATTCGTTTCGGAGCTGCTGACCAAGACGGTGGGCCAGCTCGATCTCCCCCAGCCAAAGACGGTGCGTCGACGCGACTGCCAGGACACGGTCGACACAACGGCGTCTGAGCTTGATCACGCTGCCCGACACCACAAGTAGGATCGCTACTTGTAGTTGTTGTAAACGCTCGTGTCGAACGCGAGCAGCCCCTCGGTGCCAGCGTAGCCCAGGTGGCTCAGGCCGAAGAGGTTCTCGATGGAGGCGAGCAGAGAGAAGTGGTTGTATTCGCCGGTCACGTTGATGCTGCCGGGCTTGATGTACTTCGAGATCAGCAGCAGCCCAACCCGGCCACCTCCGGCGGGCGCGGCGGTGGTTTCGCCCGCTTCGCCTGTCGCATCTGTCGTGTCTGTCGCGTCTGTCGTGCCCGTCCCGTTGGTCGTCCCGGTCGCGCCTGTCGAGCCAGTTGGCAGGTTGGGATAGGCCGTTGTCATGCAGCAGCCGCTCGAGTCGGCGTCGGGTCCGCTCTGCGGTGCCTGATCGGAGGTGATCGCGATCAGCCCTCCCGCCTTATAAGCGGGCGAGCCCTCGATCTCGGGCACGACCTTGTGCAGGAAGCTTTCGGCCGCCGCGAGGCCCGCCGACCGTCCGGGAGCGCACGGTTCTTCGGAGCCGTCATCGCAGCGGTCGGGGACGATGTAGGCGAGCGAGGGCGTCTTGCTTGCCCTCGCGAGGTCCGGCGCAAGCTGTTCGAGCCCGACGACGCTGCTGGCGCAGGCCGCCTTGTCGATCACGCTGTGAAAGTAGACGAAGGGGTCGCGCCAGGTCACATAAGGATCTTCAAGGCTCGGAGCCTGATTGGCGTCCGCGCTCCCGAGCGTCGGGTGGCGGCAGCCCGTCGGCTGGCCCGGGTTGTCGTCGTCGATGCCTTCGACGTAGGCCCTCCACGTCTTTCCGTCGGCTGTGAGCTGACCCCCGAGCGTAAGAGTCTGGCCTGGGTACACGCAGCCGCTTCCGAGAACCTGCCCCTGGGCACCGGTCGTGCCTGGTGTGATGTCCGCGTATTCCGGACAGTTCGCTGCCGTTTGCGGCGTCGGCCCCTGACCGCTGATCAGCGCGATCTCGTTGGCGAGCTCTCCGCTGGCAACGGCGTAGTAGTTGTCAAGCAGCTCGCCCTGGGCCGTCAGCGTCTTTGACAGGTAGGGGGCCTGTGCGGCCGCGCCGAACGCCGCCTTGAAACCCTGGTCGGAGAGCACAATCAAGAAGACGTCCTTGATGGGCGGCAGCGCCGGCGTGCTCGGGGCGCCGCTGGGCCGGGGGCTCTTGGTCGTGCTCGTCGGAGTCGTGCTCGTCGGCGTCGTGCTCTGCGTGGGTTCCGAGCTTTCGCCCGTGGAGCTCGCCGGCGCGGGGGTTTCTTCCGACGTGCTCGACGGTGGCGGCGTCGAGGCCTGTGCGCCAAGCGGTTCCGTCGCGGCGGTAGTCGAGGGTGAGACCGCGACCACGACCGGTGCGGTCGCGGCGCTCTCCTGCACAGGGCTGACGGCCGAGCCGAAGAGCACGCCGACCGCGAGCAACGCCATCACGGCGACCCCCATGACCAGCGGCGAGGGCATTCGCGCCTCGCCGGGTGTATCCACCTGGGGCGAATCTGTGACGCCTGCGAGCATCGTCACCTGCGTGTCCATGCCCCTGCCTGTCGGGTCGACGCCGGCGTTTGGCACGGCGCCGATCAGCTCGCCTATCGCGGGTGGCAGCGGGCCGCGCCTGGCGCCGCACTCTACGCAGTAGCGCTGGTCGTCCGCCAGCCCCGCGCCACACTCGCCACAGCACGAGAAGCGAGACGTGTCGGGGCGCTCGCCGGGAGTCGAACAGCTGGCCATTCCGGTGTAGTATTGCGCCTACATCGTCGATCCGAGGTGAGGAATCCAACTCCGTATGCAGCCTGCCTGAGTTCTCGCCTTTGTGGCTTGCGAGTTTGTTGGCGTGCTGCGACGACCGGATCGTGCACCGGTAACTTTCTGTTCACAACTCGTTGACGCCACAGTTCGATACTGTCGACGGGCGGCGTATGGCACCTTTTGGCGCGGCTTGTCCCGCGGCGACTACTTTGAGCGATGGAATCGATCACCCGCACCGAACAATTCGATCCGACTGTTGAGCTCGCGCCGACGGATGTGGGCCCCACGGAGGTCCGCACGCCGTCCATGGTCGCCTCGATCCGTGAGCGATGCTCGGCCTGTGGCGCCGCGCTGGCACCCGACCAGCGCTACTGCGTCGAGTGCGGGCAGCGTCGCGGACCGGCCCGTGTGCCGTTGATGGATGAGCCGGCGCGCCGCTCCCGGGAGGCGCTCGCCGCCGGTCACGTGCCGCGGCGGCCAGGCATGGCAGTCAACAGCACGCTGATCGCGATCATCGCCACGCTGGTGCTGGCGATGGGGGTCGGGGTGCTGATCGGACGCTCGGGCAACAGCACGAGCGGCAAGAGCCCTCCCGCCCAGATTGTGACGGTCGGGGGCACCGCAGGCGCGACGACGAGCTCCACCGCGACCCAGCCGGCGTCGGGCGCCAGCGCCACCTCCACGACGAAATCCGCCCCCACCAACACCCCCGCGGTGGGCGCGGCCGCGCGCCTGAAATCGGTGGTGAAGCCCAAGAAGCCCGCCGTGCCTGAGCCCAAGGTGGTAAAAGTCGGTAGCTCGGGTCATGGTTCCGGCTACCAGCACGGTCACTTCACGGGCAACTTCTTCGGGGAATGAGGGAGGCCACCTCATGGACGTGACTCGCCGTGGTCGAATCGCGAGCGGAGAGCCGGCAACCGAGTCGCTCGGTGCGGGCGCGGGCGAGCCGGATCCATCGTCGGTTGCCGCGGTCTCGCCCGCCGCAGCCGGGCCGCCGAGCGCCAAGCCGGGGAGCGAGCCGGGAGTCGACTTGGCGCGGCGCAGGGATGAGTTGAGGACCCGTTTCGCGGAACTGCAGTACGACCTGGGTGGAATCCTCTACGAGATGGCGATCCGCGACCACATTCGCACCGACGTGCTGGTGCGCCACGCGGTCGTCCTACAGGACGTCGACGCCGAGCTGCGCGAGGTCGAGCGCATCCTGCACATGGAGGAGACCGGAACCGCCGGCTCGTGCGGCGCCTGTGGAGCGCCGCACAGCAGCGGCGCCGTCTACTGCTGGCAGTGCGGCCAGACGTTGCTCGAGCACGTCCCGAGCGACGCAATCGGCAACGCGTAGGATTCCCGCGCGCGACGTCTAGCCGGCCCGCGCCCGCGCCATCCGCCGCGCGGGCATCCGCTCACCCGAAGCGGCCGGTCACATAGTCGCTGGTGCGAGGATCGGCCGGCCGGGTGAACATGGCCTCCGTGTCGCCGAACTCGACGAGCACGCCCACACGTCTATCGCCGCTCGTGCCGAGGCTGAAGAAGGCCGTGCGGTCGGCCGCGCGCGCCGCCTGCTGCATGTTGTGCGTGACGATCACGATCGTGTAGCGGCTCTTGAGCGTCTGCATCAGCTCCTCAATCGACGCCGTGGCGACCGGATCGAGCGCCGAGGCCGGCTCGTCCAGCAGCAGCACGTCGGGTTCGATCGCGATCGCGCGCGCGATGCACAGCCGCTGCTGCTGCCCGCCCGACAGGCCGAGCGCGTTCTCGCGGAGGCGGTCCTTGACCTCATCCCAGAGCGCCGCGCCCCGCAGGGCACGCTCAACGCGCTCATCGAGCCCGGCCTTCATCCTGAGGTTGCGCGGCGCCCAGGCGACGTTGTCGTAGATTGACTTCGGAAACGGGTTGGGCTTCTGGAAGACCATGCCGATGCGACGCCGCACCTCCACGCGATCGACCCCGCTGCCGTAGATGTCGCGGCCGTGGTAGAGGATCTTCCCGTCGATCCTGAATCCGGGCACCGAGTCGTTCATCCGGTTGAGGCTGCGCAGAAAGGTCGTCTTGCCGCAGCCGGAGGGGCCGATGATGGCGGTGATCAGGTTGCGGTGGATCTGCAGCGAGACGCCAGCAAGCGCCTCCGCGCTGCCATAGGAGACGGACATATCCCGTACGTCGAAGATGGCTTCTCGCCCAAAGGTGCGCTCGCTTTGCCGGGCGCCGGCCGCAGCCCTCGGGGGATCCGTCTCGGCTGGAGCGCCGTTTCCCGCTGGGGGCATCGTCTCGGGCGCCAGCGGAGCCGTGTGGATGCGAACCCGCCGTCGAACCTTCGCGGCGCCGTGACCGGCCGGGTCGCTATCGTCGGGCGGTCTCATCGTTCGAATGCCGAGCCTCGGCGACCCAGTGTCCTGGCAGCGATGTTTACCAGCAGGATGAACGCCAGCAGCACGAACGCCGCGCCCCAGGCGCGCGCGAAGCCCGAGCGTTCCGCCGCCTCGGATGCGGTGAAGATGTAGACGGGTATGTTCGGCAAAGCCTGGCCGAAGAAGTTCAGCGACACGGTATTGCTGAAGATGGAGCACAGGAAGATCAGCGGCGCGGTCTCGCCGGCTCCCCGTGCCACAGCGAGCACCGTGGCGGTCAAGATGCCGCCGCGCGCGCTCGGCAAGACGACGCCCCGCACCGTACGCCAGCGGCTCACGCCGAGAGCGTCGGCCGCTTCACGCAGACTGGGAGGGACGAGCAGCAACACCTCCTGGGTCGCGCGTGCGATCAACGGCAACATAATTATCGCGAGCGCGAACGAGCCCGCGAAGCCGCTCTGGTGGTGGCCGACGACGAGCAGTCCGAAGACGAACAGGCCGATGATGATCGTCGGCACCCCGTAGAGCAGATCGAAGGCCAGCCTGATCGCGCGCGCGGACCAGCGCCCCGCGAACTCGGTCAGGTAGAGCGCGGCCAGGATTCCCATGGGCATTGCGATCACGGTCGCCGCCGCGATGATCACAGCGGTCCCGATGATCTCCGGTGCGATCCCGCCACCGGGAACGTTGGGCAGACGGGGCGGATCCTTCGTCAGGAAGCTCAGGCTCAGCACGCTCGCGCCGCGCGAGGCGACCGAGTAGATGAGAACGCCCAGCACGGCCACGGCGAGCAGCGCGGCGGTCGTCTGGCCCGCTTCGGCGAGCCGGCTGACCAGCTGTCGCCGGCGCAGGTGGCCCGACGGCGTGAGCGGACCAGAATGGTCGGGGAGATCTGTCGCAAACGGGTCCGGGGCAGCCGGCTCCTGCGCCGTGGGGGGACCGGCGGCGTCGGGCATGCCGCTCGTCTCTCCCATGCCGCTTATCTCGCCTAAAGAGTCCGGGAGCTCGCTCATCTGACGGCCACCAGACGGACGTTGAAGCGGCGGGTGATCCACTGCGCGGCGATGTTCGCCAGCAGCCCGATCACCAGCAGGATCAAGCCCAGGTAGAACAGCGAGGAGATCAGCATCGGCGTGGCCGCGCCCTGGTACTCGTCGGCGATGCGGCTGGCGAGGGTGTCGCCGGTTTGAAACAGCGAGGCGTGGATGAAGTTACCCGCGCCGATGACCTGCGTGACCGCGATCGCCTCGCCGAGCGCGCGGCCCAGGCCGAGGAACGTGGCGGCGACGACCCCCGGCGCCGCCGAGGGGAGCACAACGCCGCGGACCACCTCCCACTGTGTCGCGCCCAGCGCCGTTGCGCCGTCCTGCAGCTCTTGCGGAACCGTCAGGAAGAGATCACGGCTGATTGAGGCGATGATTGGCACCACCATGATCGTGAGGATGAGGCTGGCGTTGAACATGCCTGTGCCGGTCGTGGCGGGCGTTCCGAAGATCGGCAAGAAGCCGAGCGTGCTGTGAAGGAACGGCTCCAGATGCCTCTGCAGGAAGGGCCCGAACACGAGGATGCCCCAGAACCCGAGGATGACGGTCGGGATGGCGGCGAGCATCTCCACGAGCGGTCCGATCACGCCGCGCACCCGGCGTGACGCGATCATGCTCAGGTAGAGCCCGATCGAGATCCCGAGCGGAGCCGCGAGCAGCAGGGCGAAGAGCGACGTGACGGCGGTGCCGTAGATGAACGTGCCGGCGCCGAAGACTTCGAAGTTGGGCTTCCACGTCGAGTGAATGAGGAAGCCAAGGCCGAACCGCGAGATGGAGGCGTTCGCGCCGTCCAGCACCTTGTAGGCGATCGCGCCGAGGGCGACGACCGCCAGCAGCGCCGCCAGCGTGCACAGGCCGTAGAGCACGCCGTTGCCGATGCTATCGGCCGAACGGGCGCTGGACCTGGGCTTGCCGGGTAGCGCGCCCGCGAGTCTTATGCCCACGCGCATCGACGCGGAGCCTAACGGAAGGGCTCCCGCCTTGCGTGCCTTCACGACATCTTCACACGTTGAACCTGCGCATCCTTGCGCCGGCATGCCCTCGCGCGGCCGGGCCCCCTCGATATCGCCGATACATCGCGCAGGTCCGCGAACCTTGCGTTATGGGCCCCAACGATCGTCGTTCACAACATGTTCACAGCCGGACCGAGGGCAGGCGCGATGCTGGCGTTCGCCGAGACACCCGATATCCATCTAGGGAGGACACTTGACGTCCAAGAGACTACCCATCGTTGTCACCACCGCGCTCCTCACTTGCGTGGCGGGAGGATTCACGGCCAGCCCGGCCGCAGCGAGCGAATCCTCGCTCACCGGGGCCGGCTCGACCCTGGTCGCGCCACTCGAGGCCACCTGGGCCATAGACTTCGAACGCCGATACGGAGACACCGTCGTCTACTCCGCGGTCGGCTCGGGCGCGGGAATCTCGCAGATCACCGCTCGGACGGTCGACTTCGGGGCGTCGGATGCCCCGCTCACCCCCGGCCAGGCCGAAGCATGCAAGATGGGCTCATCGCCCGCGGAGGAATGCATCCAGATCCCCTGGGCGCTGACGGCGACGGGTGTCGCGTACAATATTCCCGGCGTCCGCACGCTGCACCTCTCGGGGCCGGTGATAGCGGAGATCTACCTCGGGAAGATCACCAACTGGGACTCCTCGGCGATCAAGAAGCTAAACAAGGGCGTGAAGCTGCCGAACCTCGCGATAACGCCCGTATACCGCAGCGACGGGTCCGGTGACACGTACGCGTTCACCAACTACCTCTCCGACGTCAGCTCGCAATGGAACAAAGAAGTGGGCTACGCGACCACGGTCGGCTTCAAAACGGGCGTGGGCGGCAAGGGCAACGCCGGCGTGACGGCGGTCGTGCAGTCGACCAGCGGTTCGATCGGCTACATCTCGGCCTCCTACATCATCGCGCACGGCCTGCCGGCCGCCGCTGTGGAGAACGCGGCGGGGAAGTTCGAGTTCCCGAACCTCAAGAACATCGAAAACGCGGCGAGCGCGGTCAAGAGTGTGCCAGCCAACAACGAACTGCACATCGTTGACCCGTCGAAGAAGTACAAGATCGCCTACCCGATCTCGACGTTCACCTACTGCATCGTGCCGCTGGCGTCGCCCGACAAGACGCTGCTGGCCGACTGGATCTACTACGCGATGACTCTCGGCCAGGCGTTCGCCCCGCCGCTCGACTTCGCTCCGATCCCGAAGGTGGTTCTCAACGCCGGCCTCAAGTCGATCAAGGAGCTCGAAGCCTCCTAGCGCGAGGAGCTGACGATCAGAGGCTGCGGGTTGGCGGGCCGGTGGGGCGCAACCACACGCCACACCGGCCCCGCCGGGAGCCGATCCCTAGTTCAGCTAGTAGTTGGCGTCGCTGTCGAGCCCACTCGAAGCGCTCAGGCGAGCGTTGTCGCCGGCTGGCGATCCCCGGGGGCGCGGTCTGCATCATGCACGGCGGCGCTGCCCCGCAGGTCGCCGCTGCCGCTCGACGACGGCTCGGATATGCAGCCGCGGCCGTGGCGTGCGCACGACTCGCAGTGTTAGACCCTGAGATCGCCGTGTTGGCCGGAAATCAGGTCAGCGGCCGAACCGCCCACGAATGTTCTGGCTGCCGCCGACCAACTGCGCCGAGCCCGTCGTAGGCAGCCGGGATGGTGGGCAGCGGCCGACCGGCATGAGGAGCGGCTCCTCTGGCGCGAGGTCAGCCGCGCTGTAGGCGAGCGGCTCTCGGCTGGCGAGCCAACGGCCCCGCTGAACGACGAGACGCCCTAAGCCTCCCTAGAGGGTGCGTGGGCGCCTCTCACGGCCTCGACGGTGTCACGCCGAGCATTCGTCCCGCTCCACTGCGGAATACTCCCTGCCATGTCTGAGGAATCCACGACCCCCGACCTGGTAGAGCCTGCACGCCGAGCGGTTGAAGCTGCGATCCGGCGTGACTTCGACGCCTTCGAAGGCTTCTATGCCCCGGATTCCGTCTTTCGGGGCGCGGAGCTCGGCACGTTCGAAGGGGCAGCGGCGATCCGTGGCCTTTTTGAAGACCTGATGAGTCCGCACGAGGAGTTCCACGGCGAGATCGAGGAGATCGTCGATCTCGGCAACGGAGTCGTTTTTGGTGTGACCATCGTGAACGGCCGTCCTGCTGGTAGCAGCGGGGTAGTCCAACTCCGTTTCGCGAGCGTAATCACATGGACTGACTGCGTGATTAAGCAGCAGACGAACTACGTCGCTATCGACGAGGCCCGTGCTGCCGCCGAACGCCTTGCCGATGAGCGGGGGTAGGCGATGTCGGAGGATCGCGTAGAGCTGGTCTGTACGCTCATCGGGCGCTGGAACGCGGGAGAGCACGACCCCGAGGACCTCCCAGAGTATGTCGATCCTACGTTCGAGCCGGAATCTCCGTTTTCTTCCGTTGTCGGCGAGCCCTACCGGGGCTACGAAGGGATCGGACAGTGGGCGCGCGACCTCGATGAGCAGTTCGTCGAGTGGTCCATCGGCCTGGATGACGTACGCCAGATCGGCAACCAGGTGATCACGTTCTCGACCGTCGACGCGCGGGGGCGTGCCAGCGACATCACGCTGCGCTTCCGCTCCGCGAGCGTCTTCAACTTCGGGAGCGATGATCGGGTCACGCGATTGCGCATCTACTCGGATGTAGATGAAGCCCTCAAAGCCGTGGGGCTGGAGTAGTAGGCGATGTCGCAGGAGAACGTCGACAACCTTCGCGAAGTCCTCGCGACCTGGACGCCGGACACGTGGCATGGCATGCTGGACCCGTGGCGGCGATCTCGCTCAAGGTGAGCCTACGAGTCGCCGGTCAACCGCTGCGAAGCGGGTGAGCGGGTCAGCGGATACGGTTCGGGCATGGCGGGGGAGCGAGGCCCAGGCGATAGACCGAAGGCGGCTGCACTGTTGGCGAGAGCGGTCGTGGAATGAGCGAGATCGCAGCGCAGTTCCGCGCACGCATCAGCGCCGATGTCGCCGCCGAGCATAGGGAGTTGCTGCGCCTGCCGGCGGGCACTGGCATCTCCCGCGAGCTGCGCCGCGGCCTCCATTTGGCCGACCGCGCCGTGCGCCAGTGGGCGGCCCACGCCTCCGAGCGCGACCGGCCGGAGCACCCGAGCGCCTACGCTCGTCTTCCGCCCCTGCGCCCAGAGTTGGGCCACGATCTGCAAAAGGCTTCAGACACCGAGCGGAGGACACATCCTGACGCCGAGCGCGAGTTGATCGCCCAGCTCGTATGGGGCGTAGGCGAGCGGCTCGCCGGCATCGACACGGACGCTCCGCCGCTCAGCACGCAGCCCTCGCTCAACCAGATCGCTACCGAGGCGGCCGAGATCCTACTCGCTGCCGGGCGCGTGCTCGGAGATCCGGGCTGGGTAATCGATGAGGCGAACGAGGCTCTGCGCGATCTAGTCGACCCAGGCGACTAGTCGAACAACCTACGTCGTGGCGCCGACCGAGTCGTCACGCCTGAGCGTCGATCGCAACATCCAATCACGATCGAGGTACCGCGGCCCAGCGGCCAAGCTGAGCACAAATGAAGCTCCAGCCACCGTTGACGGGACGGATCGAATCTCATGGCTGCCGGCCATCCGATCTGTTGGCCGCAGCGCACGGCGACCGTCCAAGTAGCCGCATCGAAGCAGCCGCGCGCCGTTTGGGCAGCAGCCCGCTTCTGCTGCCCAAACCCCGCCGGATCCGCCCAATCCCGCCTGATCCGAGATCGAGCCAGACGGGCCGAATCGCCTGTAACCGCCCGTAGATCGCGCCTCTCCGACCGCCACGCGAGCCAGCCTCCTAAGCGGTAAATCCAGGTTCGACTCCCGGCGGGGGCATGGGCTCGGAAAGCAGCGACGCCAACGAGCGCCTGCAGCCGCTCCTTCGAGTCGGCGTTTCGGCGCATCCCGTGGTGGTAGACGCGCAGCGCGAAGCCCGCGTCCTACGGTTGAAGGGAGCCATAACGGCACCGTATGCCGGAGCGGCCGATACGTATTGGACGTCGGGGTGTGCGCGGTTCAGACTTGCGATTGCCTCACCGTCTAACCCCACTAAGCGGACGCGGGGACATCTTTAGCTGGGTGTCCCTGCGCTTCGCTTGTATGCGGCCACAATCTGCGGCGGTTCTGTCCGCGCGGCTCGCTAGCTTCGCGGCACAAGGACGTGTCTCATCCCTCCAGGAGCGAGAGGCGTCCCAGTGCGGGGCGCCTCTCGTTTCCCGCTGGGCCAAGCGATCGCGATCGGCTCGGGCGTCAACTGGCCGGTGGCGTCTTTGACCACGTTCAACTCGCCGGTGCTCACTGCGCCCTCTGCTACACGGTCGACCGCGGGCAGCTGTGCAGCTGGCGCAGCACGGCGGCCTCGGCCTTCACCTGCGCGCGTAGCTCGCCTGTGCTGCTTGATCCAAGCCTTGTAGGTGCTCCTGCATCCGGAATCGCCCCGCGACTTGGTGATCGTGAAGTGGCGGGTGACGGGCCCGTAGAGGACGTCGGCATCGCCGCTCCACGTAGGGCCCCTCACCGACGATAGTGCCGCCCGTGAATGGAATGAGCTGGTCAGCCATCCCGATTTCCGTCGTGCTGACGGCCTGGACGTTGCTGCCAGGACCGACGTCGGTCGAGGCGGGGGACTGTTCTGAGGTCACACTCAGGGCGTAGTACCTGCCGCTGTTGTACTCGGCCTTGGTGATGTCGTTCGGGTTGGCCGGGCACACATATGCAGCTCGTGCAACCACCGCAGCCGCGATAAAGCTGGGGGCATTGGCCGACCAGTTCACCTTCCATGCGAGCTGACTGGACGCGTAGACCGTGCTGGCAGGGCCCAGCACGGTTATCGACCCCTGAGCGGGGGCGACAGTGAACGTGGTCTCGGTCGTCGCGAGGACGCCGTAGCTGGGGGGTTCCGTCAGCCATCCGCACACCAGGTAGCTTCCGGCGGGCAGCCCTGCAGGGAGGTTCGATTCCGGGGGACCGTCGTTGCTGGTTACGCCCACGGGCCTTCGGCGAACTCATTGGGGTCCCCTGCTGCGTTCGTGTTCACGACGACCGCGGTGCCGCTGTCAGCGGTCGGCGTCGCGGCGCACGCGCCACCGGCCGGCTTGTACTTGACAGTGCCCTCGTCGCTCAGGTTGCTCTCGACGCCGCCGGCGGTGATCTCCACGGTAGAAACGCCGTCTGTGGCGTCGGCGAGATCGACAGCGTGATCGAGTCCGCGGCCGCGGACTGCGCGCTCGCCGCCGCGCCCAGCGCGAGCGTTCCGAGCGCCGCAGCGAGCACGGCGGCCCGCCCCGCGCGCGCGAGCCCCAGCCTGCGGCGATGTCCACCGCCGTGCACGGTCAGCCGAACGTGACCGGCCCGGTTTCCACCACCGGGCAGGCCTTGGCGCTGCCGGCATGGGTCGAGCAGGACGCCGAGGAGGTATCGGAATTCGCTCTGCGGGGAGAACAGGCTGAGGACCAGCCGGTTGTCGCTGGGATCGAACGCGGTGGCGCCGATGCCGTCGGCGCTCAGCGCGCCGGCCGGCGCCCACGGTGCCGCGGCCGTCGCCAGCCCGGGGAGCGAGATCTGCTCCAGCTGCGAGGGGACCGGCGGGTAGATCCCGCTCTGGGCATACAGAAACGCGTAGACGAAGCCACTGGTCAGGGTGAGACCGTCGAAGTACTGCGCCGAGTTGTCGATCGGGACGTCGTCGGCCACGACTTTCGCTATCAGCTGCGCCGCCGCCGCGCCGTCGTCGAGCCAGATCTCCGAGACGCCCATCCTATCTTCGGGCGAGCGCGGAGCCTCGCTGAAGGCGACCTGCGTCCCGTTCGCGCTGATGTCGTCGATCGTGGCGCCGTCGGGCGTCGGCACCTGCAGCGCGTGGGCGGAGGTGCCGGTCAGCCGCGCGCTCTCCACACGGGCAGGCTGGTGTTCGCGGGCCGTGTTGTGCTGCACGGCGAAGAACACGACACCGTGTTCGGCGACGCCGACGCTCGTATCCGCCGGCGCCGCGTCGATCTGGTGGGCGGCGCCGCCGCTGGTCGGCGCCCACCACAGCCGGCAGCCGTCCGTGCCGGCGTTGCCCGCGGTCCCGTTTGCGTACGGCGAGTGCGGGCAGCGCGAGTAGACGACGATCGAGTTACCGCCGGAGCCGGTTCCCAGCTTGACGGCGTCGATCCAGCCCACGGCCGAGGTTGCCTTCAGTGTGTGGTCGTGCCCGCCGTGGCGGACGACGATCTCAAAGCGGTGGCCGGGGCCAGAGCTCGGCCGCCCAGGCGATGACGCCGCCCACGGCCGAAACCGAGCTGGGGAAGGCCGGTGTCGCCAGGTCCGCGACCGCGCCGAGCGCCGCGGCCGGCGCTGTCGCCGCTGGGACCGTCACAGCCACGGCGAGGAGCGCCCCGACAGTCGCCACGCGCACCTTGCGCCCCATCGCCTCAGGCTCCCTCGCGAGTGGGCTCGATCGCGCTCGGAGCGAGGGTGCCCGCCGCAGCCGGTGCGATTTCATTCAGGCGGTCGAGGATGTCCTTCAGGCCGCCCTGCGTGTGCAGGTCGAGACGGTCGAGGATCGTCTCCGCGTCTTTGAACGTGTTTGCAGAGCGCGCATCCGCGGCCAGGCTCTGCACGTTCTGTCCGACCATGATCACCGACAGCAGAACGAGCTGGATGTAGGTCTGTGCGATCCACGCCACGATGAGGATCAGCCCCGGAGAGATCAGGAAGTGCGGGAAGGTGCTCCCCGGCACCCATTTGGCCTGTGTGAGGATCGCCGGGAGACTGCACAGCGCGATCAGGCTGAACAGGTAGGCACAGCCCATCGAGCCGACACCCTTGGTGATGAAGACGGCGAACTTGGCGTTGAACCCCGACACCTCGTCCATCGCTTTGCGGACCTCCGCCGGGTTGAACCGGACGGCCTTCTCGAGATGATGTCTGGTCGTTACCGGACCAGCGATATGGTGCTCGGTCTCTACCTGAGTGCGCTCTGTCATCGATCCTCCTCGCCACCGTTGAGGTGGCATGCGCCGCGTCGAGATATTCCGGCGAGTGTATTCGAGCACGCGTGAGCACCCTCCTCCCCACGGCTCGGGGCCGTGGTTTCGTGTCAGCTCGCCCAGGAGCGTGAGGAGCGGGATCGCCCGGAAGCGTGAGGTGCGGCAAGACCCTGCGTGCACCGCGTCCGCGGACCCGGTTAGGCTTGCTCGACCAGACGTTCGCCGGGCGGCTCGACAGCCGCGAGCGAGCGTTCTCTCAATCCAAGGGAGGACAGATGATCGGAAGGCGATCCCCGTTGCTCGCGGTCGCGCTGCTCAGTGCCGCGCTCGTCGCCGGGTGTGGGAGCAGCAGCTCCACCACGAGCAGCTCGACGACCACCTCCAAGCCCGCGACGACCTCGACGGCCGCGACGAGCGCCGCTACGACATCGACGTCCCCGACCACCGCTCCGAGCGCCGCGAGCGCCGCGGGCGTGACGGAGTACGTGGCGATCTGCAAGTCGATAATCCAAAGGGTGCCGACGCTCTCGGCGAACGTGAAGGCCAAGGTCGAAGGGATCTGCAACAAAGCCGCCAGCGGCGACCTCGCAGGGGCGCGCGCGGCTGCCAAGGAAGTGTGCGTCGAAGTCATCGACGCCTCGCCCATCTCCGGTGCGGCCAAGGAAAAGGACCTGGCCGCCTGCAAGGCCTCCTAGCGCCGGTAGCGACGCGCCCCGGGGGTGGGCGTCGTGTGCGGAGGGGGTCGCGGCTATTGTGCGGCGGCCCCCTCCTCGTCCTCGTCCTCCTCCTCGCCGGCATACAGCGACTCCCGCGCCAGCTCCCGGCCCTTGGCGTCGAACAGCTTGATCTCCAGCAGATCCTGGCGGTAGTCGTCCGGGGCGATCAGCGTGAAGCGCTCCTCTATCACCGCGCACTGGTCGACCGCCAGCTCGGCCAGCTCGGCGGTGACGATCCGCCCTCCGGAGACCAGCGGACGCCCCCACACGAGCGTCATCGCCGCCACCGCTCCCGACTCCCCGCGCCACGCGCCGATGATCTCGTCGCACAGGTCGAGCTTCCAGTCGGGGTTTCGCTCGGCCGTCTCGTCGGTGAAGTCGACATGCGCTGAGAAGTCGCTCGGCTCGCCGTCCTCGATTCCCGGGAGGAAGCGCACGTAGCCGAACAGCTCGTATCCACCGGTGCTCAGCGCGGTCCCCGGGACATACGTGTGCCCATGCCAGGTGCGATCCGGATACCACGCGATCGGGCCGGGCTCGCCCAGGTCCTCCCCCTCGGCGTCGAGTCTCAGGGCCGCGGCCAGGAACTCCTGGTGCAGCCGCTCCTCCCAGCGGCCGTAGGGGAGCTCCTCCTGTGGGGGCTCGGCCGCGAAGCGGGGTAGGAAGCGTTCCTCCGGAGGCATGGCTGTCGCGCCAGCCGCCTACGCGTCGCGCAGCACGGCCGCGGCGTGCTCGGGCGCGACGATGTTCAGGTTCACGTCGGTCGACAGCTCGAGGCCCGCCAGATGGGTGAGGCGGGGGAGCACGTCGATCCGCCAGCAGAAGTCCTCGGCCCCGCGCGGGGCCGTGCGCACCCACAGGTTCAGCGGCGGGCTCGATCCGAGGTGGCGCGCCAGCCGGCACAGGCCGTCGTGCAGAAGCGCCGCGCCCGAAGGGCCCGTCGTCCTCGAAGCGCGCCCGCGGCGCCCGCGGGGCGAGCATCAGCTGGAACGGCAGGCGCGAGGCATACGGGGCCATCAGCACCGCCTCCTCGTCGATCGCCACGATCCGCTCGCGCCGGCGCACCTCCTCGGCGACGAGATCTCCGAGCAGGCTCTGGCCCATCGTGCGCGTGGTGTGGGCGCCCGCCCGCTCCCGCTCGCGCGCCACCGCCGCGGGGACGAAGTCGAGCGCGTACAGCTGGGCATGGGTGTGCGGCAGCGAGGCACCGGCCTCGCGCCGCTCGTTGACGATCAGCTGCAGGTAGGCGCTGCCGGCGTGCGCGCGCATCCGCTCGCGCCAGACCTCCGCCGCAGCCAGCACCTGCTCGAGTGGAAGCTCGGCCAGCGAGAGCACCGACTGCGGTCCGTTGACGATCACCTCGTGCGCGCCGCTGGCGGGCAGCGACACGAACAGCTCCGGCTGACCCCGCGACTCGGCGCCGCCGCCCGCGCCGCCGGCCTCCTCCTTCTTCTCCTCCTCCGTCAGCGCCGGATACAGGTTCGGGACGACCCGCACGCTCCAGCCGGGCGAGTTCGCGGGACCGCCGCCCGGGCGCACCGCGTAGAGCTCGGGCGGCGTCCGGTCCTCGTGCCCGTCGGCGAACGGGTCCTGCTCCGGGTCGATCGGCTCGGCCGGCGCGCAGCGCGGCTCTCCTCCGGGGCGGCGCGAGCGCTCGCCCGCGACGATCGTCCTGTGCCCGCTCAGCGGGTCGATCCGCAGCTCAGGCAACGCTCAAGCGTCCAGCGCGTAGCGCCTGACGTCCTGTTCGAGCTTGGCCACGCTCGGGTAGGGGCCCTGGTGGATGAACAGACCGCCGCGGCGGTTGTAGAAGACGGTCACCGGCGTGAACGCCGAGTCGGTGATCGCGGCGCCCGCCTGCCCGCTCTGGTCGTAGTAGCTGGGGTAGCTAACCGGGAAGGAGCGCAGGAACGCGAGCGCGTCGACGCGACTGGTGTCGCCCGAGTCGATCCCGATGAACGCCACTTCGCGCCCGCGCGAGACGGAGACGCGCTGGAAGACCCCGAACTCGGCACGGCAGGGTTCGCACCAGGAGGCCCACTTGTTGATCACCACCGGCGTTCCGCGCAGCGCCGCCAGGCGGGCGCGCAGCGCTGGCAGCCCGCCGGAGAGGATCTCGCCGGCCTGCGCATGCAGCTCCGTCAGCGGCGCCGGCGAGCCCGCCAGGCGGGCGCGCATCTGCGCGAGCGTGAGCGTTGACGGCGCGGTCGCCTGGGAGGTGCCCCTCAGCTGGAGCAGGCCGACGACCAGCAGGACGAGGACGGCCGTCGCGACGGCTGCGATCGACAGGCTCTTCGGCGTCATCGTCGTAAGGGTGTCAGATAGCGCTCACTTCAATCGCGCCTCCGCGTGCTATATCCTGGTGCTACGTCAGAGTCGGGTTGCTACGAGCGCCCGGCGAACGGCGCCAGTCGGGCGCCAATCTTTCGAGCCGCGCCGAAGCCCACCTTCGACGGCGGCTCTGTCTCGAAGTCCACAGCCTCAATGGCCGAGTCCACCTCAGTGGCCCTCGCGGCCGCGACCATTCCGAGTTCCGCCGACATAGCGCGTGCGGAGAAGTTCGTGCGCGAGCGCTTCCTGCACGAGGGCGAGGATCCACTGGTCGCGCTCGCGCCCGGGACGCCGCGCAGGCGCGCGCTCGATCAGGCGCTTGCCGAGCTCCAGGAGGACCCGAAGACCAAGAACCCCTCCACGGCGTGGCGGCGCGAGTTCTCGCTGCTGCTCGGCCTGGAGCGGCTGCTCTCGGAGGAGGAGCCCAAGCTGGAGGACGGCACCGTGCTCTCCGCCCACCAGGTCGACGCGCTGTCGGGCACGCTCACCGCGTTGCTGGCCGAGGCGCAGCGCACCGCCATCGACGGCAACGGCCGTGCCGCTGCATCCGCCTCCCCCGAGCTGCTCGCCTCCGCGGACATCCTCGGCCCGGCTGGCGTCTCGTCGGCCAACGGCGCCAAGCTCGCGCCCGGCGGGGTCGCAGATCAAGACGCCGATGCGGCCGAGGAGGACGAGGACGAGGAGGAGGAGGACGAGGACATCGACGAGGACGACGACGACCTCGGGCCCGTGCAGCGGGCGGCACCCGACGAGGAGGAGGACGAGGACGAGCTCGAGGAGGAGCCGGGCGAAGACGAGGAGCTCGACGAGGATCTCGAGGAGGAGCTCGAGCAGGAGGGCGACTCCGAGGAGGAGCCCCGCGACTGGGTCGACGAGGAGGACGAGGAGGAGTCCCTCGCGGAGCAGCCCGAGGATCCCAACGCCGCCAAGCGCTTCTGGTTCGAGCACGCCACCGGCGCCGGCAAGACCGTCGCGGCACTCGGCTTCGTGGAGGCCTCGCACACGGGCGGGGTGCTGATCCTCACCCATCGGCGCAACCTGGTCGACCAGTTCCTCGGGGAGCTGCGCGACCGCGGCTACTCCAGGCGCATCAGCCGGCCGCTGCTCAGGGGGGAGGACTCGGTCAAGGGTCCGGTGACCGTCGAGACCTACCAGTGGTTCGTGCGCAACGCGGGCAAGGTCTCGAGCGCCTACACGATTGTCATCTGCGACGAGGCGCACACCGCGCTGGGCGAGAAGACGAGCAGCGCGATCCGCAACTGGACAGGGCCGATCTTCATCGGCATGACCGCCACCGGCGCGCTGATCGCGCGACACGTCACCGACCTGTTCCCCACCCAGACTTCCCGCTTCGACCTGGCTCAGGCGGCCCGGCGCGGCGTCATCGCGCCGCTGCGCTGCGTGCGCATCTCGCCGGGCGTAGGCGTGCGCACGATCGCCAAGGTGCCGCTGCGCCGGGGAGAGGTGGACACCGAGTTCGACCAGGACGAGCTGGCCAAACTGCTCGACCAGCAGCCGTTCAACGTCGCCGTCGCCAACCTCTACAAAACGCGCTTCAACGGGGTGCCAGGCGTCGTGTACGCGGCCGGCGTGCGCCACGCGTACAACCTCGCCGAAGCCTTCCGCGCGGAGGGGATCAAGGCTCAGGCCGTCTCCGGCGAGACGCCCAAGCGCGAGCTCGTCGAGGTCCTGGCGCGCTACGAGCGCGGCGACATCGACGTGCTGATCAACGCGCAGCTGCTCGCCGAGGGCTGGAACAGCCCACGGGCGACCGTCTGCGTGCACCTGGCGCCGACCGCGTCCAAGCGCATCTACCAGCAGCGCGTCGGGCGCGTGACCCGCCGCCACCCCGGCAAGGAGGCGGGGCTGGTCGTCGACTTCGTGCATCCCGCCACCAAGCACGACGACCCGGTCGTGACGCTGCACTCGCTGCTGGATAGAGATGTTTATAGAGGGGGAGCGATCGTGGTGGGACCCGTGCGGCGTGGGCGCGGGCGCAGGATGCGCGTGGAGCGGCGGGTGCTGCCGGTGTGCGCGGAGGAGGAGCGGCGCTTCCAGGTCTTCGAGCGGGAGCTGTGGCGGATAGCCGTCGAGCACCTCGACTACGGGGAGCAGCACCTGTGGGCGGCGCTCGCCGGCGCACGCGTTGCCCCCAACGGGTGGCGCAGGGCACGGGCGATGCTCCACTTCGACCGCACCGGCGAGCTGAAGAGCCGCTTCCTGATCACTGCGGTCAAGCGCAACAAGAATCCCCAGTTGCGGCTGCGCGCGCTGACCGACATCGCCGCGCTGCGCGACCCGGACGCCTTCGACGAGGCGATCGACATCATCGGCGGCTGGCCACGGGAAGAGCGCAAGGAGGCGACCAAGATCATGCTGCGCGCGCTCGTCGAGCGACGGATCGGCCGGCGCGACCAGGCCAACGCCTGGATCTGGCGCCTGGCCGAGTACACCCGGGACGTCCACGAGGAGTACGCGGTCCAGCGCTGGCCGGAGACCAAGCGGCTGCTCGGCCTGTTGGTCAACTCGGCCGGAGGCGCGCACGCGCGCAACGCGCGCCGCCTGATCCACGCGGCGCGCAAGCAGGATCGCCGTCTGGCCGCGGCCCTGCTCGCGGCCGCGCTCGCCCACACCCCGGAGGCCGAGGAGGCGCTTCGTGGCGCGCGCACGCGGATGGCGCGCAAGCCCCCCGCGCTGGCCCGCGAGCTGCTGCGCAACTTCCCCAAACGCCGTGCCCGCAATGCCCGGCGCAGGCGCAAGGGCGTCAAGGGCACCCCCAACGGAGCGCGCCCTGACGCGCAGCTCGCGACAGCGAGCACCGTGCACGAGCACGAGCACGAGCTGCGCCGCGACGTGCGCGACGCGCTCGACCAGCAATCGGCTTAGGCGATCTCCTGCAGGTGGACCTCGCCGGCGTCGAGCGCCGTGCGAGCGCCGTCCGCGAGCACGACGATCAGCCGCCCGGTCCCGTCGATGCCCTGCGCGCGCCCGCGCCCGCCCGCCCACGCGATCTCGCGCCCGCGCAGCGCGTCCCGGGCGCGCCACGCCTGCAGCGTCGACTCGGCCGGCTCGGCCAGCCGGCGCTCGAGCGCGCCCATCAGCCGCGCGAGCGTCGGCTCGAGCGCCGCGGGTGCCAGCCCCAGCGTCGCCGCCGGCAGGCCGGTGCTCGAAGGCGTGCCGGGCGCGCGTGGACGCAGCTCGGCAGGCAGCTGATCGAGGCGGACCGCGACGTTCAGGCCGATCCCGAGCACGGCCCAGCCCTCCTGCCTGCCGGCGCCCCCAACGGGGGTGCGCCCTTCAGGGTGGGGTCGGCCCTCCACGAGGATGCCCGCGAGCTTGGCCAGCTTCGCGCCGGCGCTCGCGGTGGCGCCTGCGACGACGACGTCGTTCGGCCACTTGATCAGGGCCTGCGCTCCCGCGACGTCGCA
This sequence comes from uncultured Solirubrobacteraceae bacterium, assembly GCA_963711985.1. GTDB lineage: Bacteria > Actinomycetota > Thermoleophilia > Solirubrobacterales > Solirubrobacteraceae > Palsa-744. The sequence continues at coordinate 1,174,915 of CAVQGG010000011.1, forward strand.
CACGGCCACAGCGGCGAGCAGCGGCAGCAGCGGCGGCGGGGCTCGCAGCAGGAGCGACATCAGCAGCGAGCTTCCCGCGGGCGCCGACCAGCGGCGGCCCTGCCTCCCGCGTCCGGCGGTCTGCTCGGAGGCGGTTACGAGCGTTCCATGAGGGGCGCCCGCGATGGCCAGCTCTCGCGCGCGCTCGTTGGTCGAGTCGGCGCGGCGCAGGTGAACGCGCGGGTGGCCGAGGGTCGTGGGGGTGTTTGTGGCTCGATCGGGCGGAGGGCAGCTCACCCTGGACGCACTCGCAGCTCATCGTCTGCGTCGGCTCCGAGCAGCTCGGCGGCCGAGCCGCGGTTGACGGCAAGCGCCACCCTGCGCGTGGCATCCTCGTAGATCAGAAGCTCGCCGGGGGTCACCTCGGCGAAGGTGGCGGAATAGCGCGCGGCGCGGACGGCGCCCGCGTGGCTCACCATCAGTGTGTCTCCCACCGTGACGCCCAGCGCGGCGAGCTGCTCGTCGGCGGCATCGAGGATCAGGTTGCCGAAGGTGTCGCTGCGCAACACGTGGACGGTGAGAACGCCGTCGCTGACCTGAGCCGAGGGCAGCCCCAGGCGGCGCAGCTCTTGCACCGGCAGCTCCTCGCCGACCGCGGTCAGCGGCGCTCCCGCCGCCAGGGCGGCGGCGACCGGCGCGAAGATGTCCCTGCCGTGGAACGTGCGCGACACCGGCTCGAGGCGCTCGGGCGATTGGCCGATGTCGACCGCCTCGGCCACCCCCGCCAGGCGCTCGGCGGCGGGCATCAGCAGCCCGTTGTCGGGTCCCACCAGCAGGTGGTCCTGCTCGACCGTGCGCAGGGCCACGGCGCGGCGTGCATACCTTCCGGTGGCGCTGACCCCTGGGTCGACGACGGCCAGGTGAACGCCGGCGGGCAGGAAGGGGAGGGCCGACCGCAGCACGACCGCCCCCGCGCGCACGTCGTGGCGGGGAACCGAGTGGGTGAGGTCGATCACCCGTGCGCTCGGGCAGCGGCGGGCCATCACCCCGTGGCAGACGCCGACGAACTCGTCGAGCTGGCCGTAGTCGGAGAGGAACGTGATGACGGGTGGGAGCGCTTTATCGGCCATCGCTTGCCCGCCACGCCGCGTCGGCGAGCAGGGCGTCGATCATACCGTCGATGTCGTACGGATCGGCCTCGACGTGTGGCTCCAGGCCATGCTCGCGCAGCGCCGCGCTCGTGACCGGACCGATCGAGACGATACGCGTGGCCGCCGACGGCCCGCCGCCGCAGGCCGCCTGCAGGAAGAAGCGCACGGTCGAGGATGAGGTGAAGGCGATGTAGTCGGCCTGCGTCACCGCACGCAGTGTCCGTGGCGAGAGGGGCTCGGCGACGGTCTCATACAGCGCCAGCACGTCCACCTCGGCACCGCGCGCGCGCAGGGCCTCGGGGAGCACGTCGCGCGCATCGCGCGCTCTTGCGATCAGGGCGCGCGTCACGGGCACCCCGGCGAGCGCTTCCACCAGCGACTCGGCGACGAAGCGCTTGGGCACCACGTCGGCGACGACGCCGCGCTCGGCCAGAGCGCGCGCGGTGCCCGGCCCGATCGCCGCCACCGTCGCTCCCGCGAGCGCGCGCGCGTCGCCGGGCGGGTGGGTTCCGTCGTCAAGACGCTCGAACAGCGCCGCCACCCCGTTGGCGCTGGTCACGCAGATGAGGTCGTAGGGGGAGGGGTCGAGCGGCGGGCCGGGCAGCGGCTGGACGCGGATGACGGGCGCCTGGACCACGCTCGCGCCCAGCGCCTCCAGTCGCCTTGCCAGGCCGCTCGCCTGGGCGCGTGCGCGCGTCACCGCCACGCTCAGCCCGCCGAGTGGGCGCGGGGCGAGCCAGCCGAGCTGCTCGGCGAGCGCGGCCACCGGCCCGACGACGGCGATCGACGGGGGACGGATGCCCTCCCGCGCGACCGTCTCGGCGATCGTCTCCAGCGTGCCGGTCACGGTGCGCTGGCCGGGGAGCGTCCCGGCTTCCACGACGGCCGCCGGCTCCGACCCCGGCCGGCCGGCCGCGATCAGCGACGTCGCTGTCTCAGGCAGCCGGCGGACGCCCATGTAGAACACGAGCGTCCCCGGGAACGCCGCCAGCGCCGACCAATCGATTCCGGTGTCCTGCTCGCCCGCAGCGTCGCGTGTGTCTTCCCGGGCATGGCCGGTCACCAGCGCCACCGCGCTGGCGAGGCCGCGGTGTGTGACCGGGATGCCCGCGTACGCGCTCGCGGCCACCCCCGCCGTCACGCCGGGAACCACCTCGAAGGCGATGCCGGCGGCGCGCAGCGCGAGCGCCTCCTCGCCGCCGCGCCCGAACACGAACGGATCTCCGCCCTTCAGGCGCACGACCGTCCTCCCCGCCTGCGCGCGCTCGATCATCAGCGCCTCCGTCTGCTCCTGCGGGACCGACGGTCCTCCGCCCTCCTTGCCCACGAACAGCAGCTCCGCGTCCGCGCGGGCCCCGTCGAGCGCCGCGCTCGGGATCAGGCGGTCATACAGGATCACGTCCGCTGCCGCGATCAGCTCGAGCGCGCGCGCGGTCAGCAGGCCGGGATCGCCCGGGCCGGCGCCGACGAGATACACGCGCCCGCTCACAGCGCCATCTCCTCGGCCCGTCGCAGCAGCTCTCCGCCACCCACCGCCTCCAGGCGCTCGGCCACACGACGCCCGAGCGCCTCGGGGTCGTAGAAGCCGCCGACCGAAGCCGGGAGACACGCGCCTTCGGCGCGAATCCCCGTTTCGGCCAGCTCGTCGCTCGCCCACGCCGAGCCGTCGGGCAGCCCCACCCATGCGCGCAGTAGCAGGCAGCCGCAGCCGGCGGGCAGCGCATGTGCCCCGAGCGGCGTGTGGCAGCTCGCCCCCAGCTCACGCGCCAACGCGCGCTCTGCCAGCAGGCAGGCGAACGTCTCCGCGTCGGTGATCGCCTGCACCGCCTCGCGTGTCCGGCTGTCTTCGGCGCGCCCCTCCAGCGCGAGGATGCCCTGTCCGGGCGCCGGCACGAAGCGCTCCGGGTCGAGCACTCCGCCGGCCTCGGACTCCCGCCCCAGCCGCTGCAGCCCGGCGTGCGCGAGCACGATCGCCTGCAGGCCCTCGTCCGGGTCGGCCAGCTTGCGCAGGCGGGTGTCGACGTTGCCGCGGATCGCGACCACCTCGAGGTCCTCGCGAGCGGCGCGCAGCTGCGCCAGGCGGCGGATGCTGCTCGTGCCGACGCGCGCGCCAGGGCGCAGATCCTCGAGCCCAGAGGCCCCGCAGAGGACGTCCGCGGCCGCCGCGCGCGCCGGGGCGCCGTGCAGCGAGAGCCCCTCCGCCAGCTCGCCGGGGACGTCCTTGGCGGAGTGCACCGCCAGGTCGATCTCGCCCGCGGTCAGGGCGGCCTCGAGCTCCGCCACCCAGCGGGACTTGTCCGTCGTCGTGTTGGCGGACGGGTGGGCATCCGAATCCCCGCTGGTGAGCATCGGCACGATCTCGCAGCCTGCGTGCTGGCCGCTCTCCAGTCGCTCTGCGATCAGCTTGGCCTGTGCCAGCGCGAGCGCGCTGCGCCGCGTTCCGATCCGCATCAGCTGGGCAGACGGCCCCCGGAGCCAGGGGGCACACGCCCGGCACGGGCGGGTCGGCGGCGCACAGGCAGGTCGTGGACCTCCGCCAGCTCGATTGATGGCCCGCCCGCCCGCTCCTGGGTGTGCCCGTCAGGGTGCGCGGGCGCATCCTCGCGCAACCCGAACAGCTCCCGCACCAGCTCGAGGCTCGCGTGGCCGCGGTCTTCGCCGAGGCTGCGCAGGCGGATGGTGGGCTCGTGCAGCAGGCGGCTCATCACCGCCCGCGCGATCGCCTCCACGCGCGCGAGGTCGCGCGGGGAGGCCGCCTCCCAGCGACCGGAGTTCTCGGCCAACACCTGCTCCACTATCTCGCCGCCGTGGGCGCGCAGGGCGCTGACCGTGGGCAGCGTGTCGAGCTGGCCGAGCCAGCGGGCGAAGCGGTGGATCTCCTCCTCGACGATCTCCAGCGCCCGCGGCGTCTCCTCAGCCCGCGTGCTCAGGTTGCGCGCGATCACCGCCTGCAGGTCGTCGATGTCATACAGGTTCACCCCCTCCAGCTCGCCGCACGCCGGATCCACGTCGCGCGGCACGGCGATGTCGATGAGGAGTAGAGCCCCCCCGCCCCGCCGCTCGCGCTCACCCATCACCAGCTCGAGCTCCTCCCGGCCGACGATCGGATGGGGAGACGCGGTCGAGGAGAGGACGATGTCGGCGCGCACCAGCTGGTCGGGCAGTTTGTCCAGTCCGACGACCGATCCGCCGAAGCGCTGGGCGAGGCTGAGCGCCCGGTCGGCGTGGCGGTTGGCCACGAAGATCGTGCCGGCGCCCTGCTCGGCGAGCGCGCGCGCTGTCAGCTCGCTCGTGTCGCCGGCGCCGAGGATCACCACATGGCGACTCTGCAGGTCGCCGAGCACGCTCAGCGCGAGATCGACGGCCACCGACGGGACGCTCACGCGACTGGAGCCGATCCCGGTCTCCGAGCGAACGCGCTTGCCCGTCGTCACGGCCGCCGCGAACAGGCGGTTGGACAGCGGTCCTGTGGCGCCGGCGCGCATCGCCAGCTCGTGGGCACGCCTGACCTGGCCCTGGATCTCGGCCTCACCGAGGATCATCGACTCGAGACCCGCGGTAACGCGATACAGCTGGCGCGCGGCGTCGCAGTTGCGCGGCGAGTACATCGCGTCGGCCAGCTCGGTCGGGCGGATCTCCGCGCGGCGGGCGAGCAGGCCCAGGACGTCGGACTCCGCGCGCACCGGGTCGCCCACCACGAGGTAGACCTCGGTGCGGTTGCACGTCGAGATCACGACCGCCTCGCGCACCTCCGCCGTCGCCGTCGCCTGGCGGGCGAACTCGCTCGCCTCGCGCTCGCTGAACGCCAGGCGCTCGCGCAGCGCCACCGGCGCGGTCTTGTGCGAGATGCCCAGCGCCAGCAGCTCGCTCACTTGCCTGCCCCCCGAAATGGGTGGTGCCCCTTCATGGGGTATGCCGGCGTCGACTCCCGCTGCGGGTCCTGCGTGCGCGCCTGCCCGCCGCCCGTCATGGGTGGTGCCACCGAAGGGGGTGCGCCCCCGGCGGCGGTGTGCTCGTCAGAGCGCTCGATCGCGGCCGCGGCCGGCTCCGGCGAGCGCTCGGACATGCTCAGCAGCTCGCCGAGCTCGCTCTCGATCCGGCTCAGGCGGATCGCCATGATCGCCACGTAGATCAGCACCAGCGCGAACAGCACCACGTACGCGCCGGCGACATACTTGCCCGCCGTGTGCAGCGGCAGGGCGGGCACCTCGCCAAGCACGACGGCGATCATCACAGCCCTCCTCTTCCCGCCGCGCGCACGGGCACCGTGGTGGCGTGCTGCAGGCCGGGAGCGGCGCTGCGCGGCCGTGTGGGCGCGTCCGCCGTCTCGCCGGCCAGCCGTCTGCGCAGTGCGCGCACCTGCGCCCGGGTGTGCTTGGCGGTCAGCTCGAACTTGCACAGGGTCGCGAACAGCAGCGCCATCGCCAGCAGGGACACGAGCAGGGTGAACGCCATCGAGCCGGGAAGGTTCGAGGTGCTGCTGAACACGCGCGGATGCACGTAGGCGGTCGACAGGTTGACAGCGACGTAGTTCAGCGGCACGAACGCCCCGGCGGTGATCGCAAACACCGACGCGTAGCGCGCCTGGCGCTCGGGGTCCTCGATCGCGAAGCGCAGCGGCTGGTAGGTGGCGTACAGCAGGAAGATGATCAGGAACGACACGAGCGTCGGCTCGCTCCACACCCACCAGTGCCCCCACGAGCCCTTCGCCCAGATCGAGCCGGTGATGAGCGTGCCGACGGCGAAGATCAGGCTCATGTGGATGATCACGTAGGAGCGCATGTCCCAGCGCGGATCGCGCGTGCGCAGGTGCTGGATGGCGAGCAGGCCGCCGAGCACAAAGCCGCACAGCGCGACGGTCGCCAGCGGCACGTGCACGTAGAAGATCTTCTGCAGGAAGCCCTGTTCGGCTTCCAGCGGGGCGTAGAAGAAGACAAGGCCGAGCGCCGCTGCCATGGCGAGCACGGTGGAGATGCTGAGCGCGCGCAGCCCCTTGCCGTATACGAGCGGTCGTGCGGCGGTTGGTGCGCCGCCGGGGGCGCGTCGATTGGTTTTTAGGGGGCCGGCCTCCGGCCGGCTCGAGCGTTCCACGTCGTCAGTCCTCCAGCAGGAAGTCGAACAGGGCGTAGGCGATCAGCCCGAACACCAGATCATAGAGCCCCAGCGTCAACAGCCAGCGCGCCGCCGGCGCCGCCGGGTGGGCCTGGACGAGCAGCGGTGCGATCGCCCGCGCGCCGCCGATCACGATCGGCACGAGCAGCGGCAGCGCGAGCAGCGGCCCGAGCAGATCGCGCGCACGGGTGCGGACCGCCAGGGCGGCCACGAGCGTGCCGATCACCGCCACGCCCAGGTCGCCGAGCGCGAGCGTCGCCAGCAGGCCCGGCAGCGCCGGGCCGAGCGGCGGTCCGAGCAGCAGCAGGGCGAAGGCCGGCACGGCCACGAGCTCGAGCACCACCAGGTAGGCGAGCAGCGTCAGCGTCTTGGCCACGAGCATCGCGCTGCGATCCACCGGGGCCAGCAGGAAGGCGTCGAAGCCACCCTGATCGGCGTCCGCCACGAACAGGCGGTTGACCCCGAGGATCGCGGCGAACAGCAGCGTCACCCACAGGATCCCCGCCGCGAGGTCGCCTTCGACGCTGTTGCGGTTCAGGGCGAAGTGGAAGACCACGAACGTGGTCACAGCGAACAGCGACATGCCCGGAACGGACTCGAGCGTGCGCAGCTCGACCAGCAGCTCCTTGCGCAGCAGCGCGCCGACGGTCCGCCACAGCCCGACCGCCCGCGCGGAGCGCGCGGTTTCCAGCGGCCGTTGTGGGACCTGCACCCCGCTCACCTGTAGAGCTCCGCTATCTCGTCACGGCCGATCTCGGCGGCCGCGCCCAGCAGCGCGGGCCGTCCGGCGCGCAGGCCGAGCACGACGTCCGCCTCCGCCAGGCCGCCGGTCGGGTCGTGGCTGCAGATCACGCGCGTGCACCTCGACGCGGCGCCGATCAGCGGCGCCACGAGCTCCACGGCGGAGGGGTCGAGGTTCGAGTTGGGCTCGTCGAGCAGCAGCAGCTCGGGGTCGTGCAGCACGGCGCGGGCGACCGCCACGCGCTGGACCATGCCGCGCGAGAGCGTCCGCAGCGGCTCGCTCGCTCGCCCGGCCATCGCCAGCGACTCCAGCAGCTCGTTCACGCGCTCGTCGCTCACGCCGTGAAGGCGCGCGTGCAGGCGCAGGTTCTCGCGCGCGGTCAGCTCGCGGTAGAGCAACGGCTCGTGCCCGAGCAGGCCCAGGCGTCCGCGCACCGCCCACGCCTCCCCCGGCAGGCTGGAGCCGAGCACGCGCACGCTCCCCGCGTGCGGGCGCAGCAGCGTCGCCAGCACGCGCAGCAGCGTCGTCTTGCCGGCGCCGTTGGGGCCGAACACGACGAGCGTCTGGCCCTCGGCGAGCGACAGCGAGACGTCGCTCAGCGCCTCGCGCTCGCCGTAGTGCCGAGCCAACCCCTCGACCTCGAGCGCGGCCACGCCCAGGCTCTCTACACCGGCATCGCGTGCGCGCTCTGCGCCCGCGCGATCAGCTCGCGCACCGCCTGCTCGCCTGCCTGCGCCCCAGAGGGTGTGCCCCGGGGGGTGCCGGACTCGCTGTCGCCGTCCCGCAGCAGCGCAATCGGGTCGGGCTCGCCGTTGACTATTCCCTCGAAGAACTCCTTGCGCTCCTGGTAGGTCGCAAGCGTGCCCTTGGCCCAGCCGCGCACCTCGTTGAGCAGCACCGCCAGCCGCGCGTACGGCTCGCCGAACTGCTCTTCGATCTCGCGCTTCATGCGCTTGGCCAGCGCCGGCGAGGCACCGGCGGTCGAGATAGCGATCGCCAGCGGGCTCATGCGGACGATCGCCGGCAGGATGAAGTTGCACAGCGGCGGCACGTCTACGACGTTCACGAGCATCGCTCGCCGCTCGGCGTCCTCGTACACGGCGATGTTCACGTCGGTGTCATCGGTGGCGGCGATCGCCATGAACGCCCCTTCCAGATCGGCCGCCCCCGCGTACACGCGCCGCTCCCAGCGGATCGAGCCCTCGCGCGCGTGCTCCGCCAGCGCCGGCTCGACCTCGGGGGCGATCAGCGTGACCTCGCCGTCGCACGCGAGCAGCCCCTCGACCTTCTCCAGCCCCACCTCCCCGCCGCCGATCACCAGGCAGCGTCTGCCCGCGAGCTTGAGGCAGGCGATGTAGAAGGGTGTGTCCAGCATCCCCTGCACGCAGCTCTGGTCGCAGATCCCCCTGCGCAGCTGACAGACGCATTCCTTGCCTGCATAGGCCTGGGCGGGCATCAGCTCAAAGAGTAGTGCAGCCCGCCGGGCCGGCTAGCGCGGCAGCCCCCGCCCGAAAGCGCGAGCGCCCACGCGCGCGAGCGCCAGCGCGCCTTCGCGCCAGGCACGGTCGCGGTCGGACTCCCGCCCGGAGCGGAGCTTCGCCATCGCCCGCATGGCAGTCGTGCTGGCGGCGTCGTAGGGCCCCCACCACAGCCCCCGCATGGCCGGCGGATCCCAGGTGATGAGCTTCTCCTGGGCGCATGCTCGCAGGCCCGCCTGGCCGAGCGTCCGGCCGAGGCCGCCGCCGGCGGCCGCGCCCCACGGGCCGCGCGAGACGGTCGGGCCGGGGAGGTGGTCGTTGAGCCACACCATGCCAGCGTGCAGCTCGCGCGCGATCCGCATCGCCTGGTAGCGGTCGGCGCTCCACACGGACGCGCCGAGGCAGTAGTCCCCGCCATTGGCGAGCGTGATCGCCTGATCGATCGAGTCGACCGGGACGACGACCAGCACCGGCCCGTCGACCGGCTCGCGCAGCACGCGCATCTCGCTGCTCGCCTCGGTGATCACCGCGGGCGCGTAGAAGGCGCCGGCGTCGCAACCCGGCGGGCTGACCGGCCCGCCGCAGTGAAGCCGCGCGCCCCGGGCGACCGCCTCCTCCACCAGCGCGCCCACGTGTTCGGCCCGGCGGGCGGAGGCAAGGGGCCCGACCTGGACGCGGGGGTCGGCCGGATCGCCGACGCTGAGCGCTCGCGCTCCGCTCACCAGCCCAGCCAGGAACCGCTCGTAGACCTCGCGGGCGACGTACACCCGCTCGATCGACCCGCGCGCCTGCCCGGCGCCCGCGCAACCGGCCCACAGCGCGCCGGCGATCGCGCGCCGGAGGTGCGCGTCGGCGAGCACGAGCATCGCGTCCTTGCCACCCAGCTCGACGGTGACCTCCTTCTCCCGCGAGACGCACGCCCGTGCCACCACCCGCCCGACGGCCGGCGAGCCCGTGAACAGGATCTTGCTCACCGGCGACTGCGCCAGCGCGACGCCGACGTCGGCGTGGCCGTGGACGACCCGCACGAGCCCCTCCGGCAGGCCCGCGCGCGCCAGCACCCGTGCTATCCGCTCGCCCGCCAGGCAGGCCCTTCCGGCGGGCTTGAAGATGACGCCGTTGCCCGCCAGCAGCGCCCCCGCGATCTGCCCGAGCGGCTGCGCGAACGGCGCACTGCCGGCGCCGATCACGCCGACCACGCCATACGGCTCGAAGGCGATGCGCGCGCGCTTGGCGACCGTCAGCGAGCGGTTGATCCCCACGCGCCGGCCACCCAGCGCCTCCGCGCCGTCGTCGGCGACCCACCTCAGCGCGTCGATCGCCGCCAGCAGCTCGAGTGCGGCGATCTCCGCGCGCGGCCGTCCCTGCTCGCGGGCGAGCCCCTCCTGGAGCTCGTCGAAGTCGTCGATCACCGCCTGGGCCATCCTGCCCATGTACCTGGCGCGGTCCTTCATCCGCAGCAGCGCCCACAGCGGCTGCACCTTGGCCACCGCCTCGACGACCTCGTCGACGCGCTCGGGCGGGGTGATGGCGACGCTGCCGAGCGTGGCGCCCGTGGCAGGGTCGCGCGCTGTGAGCTCCTCTTGCGTGGAGGTGTCGCTCGCGGACGCGCTCATCGGGAAGCGATTATCGCGTGTCCGGGCCGCGCGCCCGGCGAATCCGCTCCAGGCGCGCCGCCAGCTCCGCCTCCGCCTCGTCGGGCTCGTAGAAGCGCGCGCCCACGACGCCCGCGGGCAGCAGCTGCTGCCCTGAAACGTGTCCCGGGTGCCCGTGGGGGTTGTCATAGATGAGAGCCCGCCCACCCGGGTTCTCATCCTGTCCAGGTCGGGGTCCGGAGCGCAGCCAGCCGGGCACCGGCGCTGCGCCGTGCTCGCGCACGTGGCGCTCGGCCGCCGACAGAGCTGCTCCGGCGGCGTTGGACTTTGGCGCCAGCGACAGGTAGATGGCCGCCTGGGCGAGCGCGTAGCGCGCCTCCGGCAGCCCGACGTGCTCGACCGCCTGGGCGGCCGCGGCCGCCACCGACAGCGCGCCCGGGTCAGCGTTGCCGACGTCCTCGGAGGCGAGGATGACCATCCGCCGCACGATGAACCGCGGATCCTCGCCGCCCTCGAGCATCACCGCGAGGTAGTACAGCGACGCGTCCGGATCCGAGCCGCGCGTGGCCTTGATCCACGCGGAGATGTAGTCGTAGTGGCGGTCGCCCTTTTTGTCGTAGAGGACGGCCCGGCGCTGCAGGGCGTCCTCGACGCGACGCAGGGTCACGCGCTCCTCTCCCAGCTCGGCCGCGGTGGCAGCGGCCAGCTCCAGCGCGTTCAGCGCCGTGCGCGCGTCGCCTTCGCTGCGCGCGGCCAGGAAGTCGAATGCCTCGTCGTCGACCGCGATCGCGTCGGCGGCCGCCCGGCGCAGCACCGTGCCCACCTCCTCGGGCGTGAGCGCCTGCAGCGCGTACACGCGCACGCGCGAGAGCAGCGCGCCGTTGATCTCGAACGCGGGGTTCTCGGTGGTGGCGCCGATCAGCGTCACCAGGCCCTCCTCGACAGCCGGCAGCAGCGCGTCCTGCTGGGCCTTGTTGAAGCGGTGGATCTCGTCGAGGAACAGGATCGATTGGGTCCCGACCGCCCCGCCCGCCTCGTCGCTGCGGTCGCGGCGGTGGGCGGCGCGCTCGATCACCGCGCGCACCTCCGCGCGCCCGGCGGCGACGGCGCTCAGCTCCTCAAACGCCGCCTGCGAGCGCTCGGCGACGATTCGCGCGAGCGTCGTCTTGCCCGATCCCGGCGGGCCGTACAGCACCATCGAGTGTGGGTGCCCCTGCTCGATCGCCGTCCGCAGCGCCGAGTCCGGGCCGAGCAGGTGGGACTGGCCGACGAACTCGTCGAGGCTGCGCGGACGGACTCGAACGGCCAGCGGGTGCTCCTGCCCGGCCGCCCGGTGCCCGCGAGCGGGGGCCTGCTCGCTGCCTCGGCGCCTTCCCGCGGCGTCCGCCTCGACGTCGGGATCCTCGTCAAACAGGGTGTCCATGCACCGGAGTATCGCTGGTGTCGGGAACGTCCATTTTGCGGCTCCGGCAGGTTGACCGCGAGGGTTGTCGAAGGTGTAGATTCGGTGTCGAGGACCCCAAGCCCCAACATCCCTCGCAGGAGGCAACGCCGAGATGAGTGCCGGCGCCGCTGAGGTACTGCCGTCAGGAGGGGGCGCTCTCGAATTTCTGGACGGGCCACCGCCCCCGCAGGGGGTGGTCGGGGAGGTCGCCGCTCGCTCTCCCTGGCAGCTGTTCTGGCGCAGGTTTCGCCAGGATCGCGTCGCGCTGGTCTCGCTCGCGTTCATCGTCTTTGTGATCGTGATCGCGATCGCCGCCCCGCTGGTCGTCAGCCTGCTCGGGCTGCCGGGGCCGGACGTGCAGAACCTCAACCTCACGGACTCCTTCGGGTCTCCCCTGGGCCCCAGCCTGGCCCACCCGTTTGGGGTCGACCCGCTCGGACAGGACGTGATGTCACGGGTCGTCTACGGTGCCAGGGTCTCGCTGGAGGTGGGCATCTTCGGCACGGCGATCGCGACCGCGATCGGAGTGACGGTCGGCACGCTCGCCGGCTTCTATCGCGGCTGGATCGACACCTTGCTGTCGCGCACGATGGACGTCTTCCTGTCGATCCCGATCCTGCTGCTGGGGATCGGCATCGGCGCCGCGTGCGCGGTCAGGGGCTGCGCCGGGGGCATCATCCAGCCGGGTCTGGGCCTGATCATCTTCCTGATCGCGATCGCGACCTGGCCTTACATCGCCCGCATTGTCAGGGGCCTGGTCCTGTCGCTGCGCGAGCGCGAGTTCGTCGAGGCCTCCCGCGCGCTCGGAGCGTCCGACCTGCGCATCATGTTCCGGGAGATCCTGCCCAACCTGGCGGCGCCGATCATCGTGTATGCGAGCCTGCAGATCCCCTTCAACATCCTGTTCGAGGCCAGCCTGTCCTACCTGGGCATCGGCATCCGCCCGCCGACGCCGAGCTGGGGCCAGATGATCGCCGCCGCAACACCGATCTTCAGCACCGCCTGGTGGTACATGGTCTTCCCGGGCGTCGCGCTGCTCTCGACGGTGCTGGCCTTCAATCTGCTGGGCGATGGGCTGCGGGACGCCCTGAACCCGAGGAGCGCCCGATGAGGGCGTTCGCCACACGACACAGGAGGCGTCTCAATGAGGTTGACTAGGACGCTCGCGAGCGTCGCGCTGGCGGCGGCTGCCGCCCTCTTGCTGGCCGCCTGCGGCTCGAGCGGCACTTCGAGCACCGTGGCCAACGGCGCCGGCACGGTCAGCACCGGTGGCTTTCAGAGCCCGCTGACGGAGTCGCTCACCGGCGGCAAGCGCGGCGGCACGCTGGTGGTGCTCAACGAATCCGACTTCGAACACCTCGATCCGGGCATCGCCTACTACTCGATCGACTACGAGGTCGTGTTCGCGACCCAGCGTCCGCTGTACTCGGACAAGCCGAACTCGACCGAACCCACACCCGACATGGCCTCCGGACCGCCGGAAATCTCCCCGGACAACAAGACGGTCACGGTGCACCTGAAGGAAGGCATCCACTTCAGCCCGCCTGTCAACCGCGAAGTGACCTCCGAAGACGTCGCCTACGCGATCGAGCGCGGCGCCAACCCGAACGTGGTCAATCCGTACTTCCAGTCGTACTTCAAAGCGATTGAAGGCGCGCCCGAAGCCACTGGCGGGCCGATCAAGGGCATCCAGACGCCGAACAGGCACACGATCGTCTTCCACCTGAGCGAACCGAGCGGGCAGCTCGTGGCCGATGCGCTCGTGCTGCCGCTGTCGGCGGCCGTGCCCAAGGAATACGCCGAAAAATTCGACAAGAACAAGCCGTCCGACTACGCCAACTACCAGGTCGCGACAGGGCCGTACATGCTCAAGAACAACGCGGAGGGCAGGGTCCTCGGCATCGGCTACATACCCGGTAGATCGGCGACGCTCGTGCGCAACCCCAAGTGGAACCCGAGGACGGACTTCCGGCCCGCCTACCTGAACGAAATCGTCATCAAGATCGGCGGCACGAACACCGTCATCGGACGACAGGTGCTGGAAGGCACGAACGTCGTCGAGAACGAACCGCCGGCGCAGTCGAGCGTCAGGCTCGCGGCCGAAAAGTTCAAGAGCCAGCTCGAGATCTCACCGGGCGCGGGAATTCACTACATCGCCGTCGACAACAAGGTCGGGCCATTCTCGAACATCGACGTGCGCAAGGCGCTGTGGGCGGCGCTCGACCGCGAGGCGATGGACAGGGCGCGCGGCGGCGAACTCGTCACAAACGTCGCGACGCACTTCATCTACCCGACGATCCCCGGCTTTGAACAGGCGGGCGGACTGGCGGGTCCGAAGGTCGACTACAACGAACACCCCGAAGGCGACGCGGCGGTCGCCGAAAAGTACATGAAGCTCGCCGGCTATCCGAGCGGCAAGTACACCGGCGCCAAGACGCTGGAGGTCGTCGGCGCCAGGGGCAACCCGGCCGAACAGGACGCGGAAGTCGTCAACCAGACGCTCAAGAACCTGGGTTTCACGACCAAGTTCACCCTCGTCGAACAGGCGACGATGTACTCGAAATACTGCGGCGTTCCCAAAGAAGAGATCGAAGTGTGCCCCAGCGTCGAGTGGACCGCCGACTTCGCCGACCCGCAGACGGTGCTCAGCATCACGTTCGACGGGAAGTTCATCAACCCCACGGAAAACAACAACTGGGGCCAGGTGGACGTCCCCAAGATCAACGCAGCGATGAGCGCCGCCGAATCGGTCACGGGCACGTCGGCTCGCGCGAGCGCGTGGGCGAGGATCGACGACGAACTGGTCGAAGACGCCGCGGCGATCCCGTTCGACTGGGACAAGCAGGCGAACATCGAGGGCAGCGACGTGCACGGCGTCGGCGACGTTTGGGACGTGGGCGAGTGGGACTACAGCTACACGTCGCTGAAGTAGGCACGGATGCCACGTCGTCGTGCCCAAGGCTGCGATGACCGCCTACATCGTCCGCAGGGTCCTATGGGGGATCGCGCTGCTGGTCATCGTGTGCGCGCTGACGTTCGTCCTGTTCCGGGTCTTCCCGACGGGAAACCCCGCCGTGCTGCGAGCCGGGCGCGATCCCAACCCGAGGCTGATTGTCGAAATCGAAAGGGTCCTCGGCCTGGACAAGCCGCTGATCGTGCAGTTCTGGGACTACCTGAAGAGCGTGCTGCTGCACTTCGACCTCGGCTACAGCTACTACAGCGGGGAGTCCGTCAGGAGCCTGATCGCCGAACGCCTGCCGGCCACGATCTCGCTGACGGTTGGCGCCGCCGTGCTGTGGATGATCGGCGGGTTGGGAGTCGGGATCCTCTCGGCGCTGCGGCGGCACTCGCTGCTCGATCGCGCCGCGATGGGCACGGCGCTCGTGCTCGTCTCGGCACCCGAATTCTGGCTCGGGCTGGTGGCGCTGTTCCTGTTCGCGCAGGACATCGGCAGGTGGAAGATCCTTCCCGGCGCGGGCAGCTACGTCCCGATCACGAGCGATCCGTGGAAGTGGTTCACGTCGTTGATCATGCCGTGGTTCGTGCTGGCCTCCGGCGCGGCGGCGGTGTTCGCGCGCCTCATGCGCGGCAGCCTGATCGAGACGATGGACGAGGACTACATCAGGACCGCCCGCGCCAAGGGCCTGCGCGAGCGCAGGGTCGTTCGCCACGGAGTGCGCTCGTCGATCAACCCGATAGTCACCCTCCTGGGGCTTGAAATCGGGAGCCTGCTGGGAGGGGCGCTGCTGCTGGAAGTGGTGTTCGACATCCCCGGCGTCGGCAACCTCGCCTACTCGGCGATCCTCAAGTCGGACTTCTCGGTCATCCAGGGGACGGTGCTGCTGGCGGCGATGTTCGTGATCGTGGCGAACATCGTCGTGGACATCGGCTACGCGTATCTCGACCCCAGGGTGCGCTACTCGTGAGCGCCGCCGCGTCGTCATCGGAGGTGGAGCCGCTGCTGCGCGTGGAGGACCTGCGCGTGGAGTTCCCGGGCGAGGACGGGGTCGTGCACGCCGTCGACGGGATCAGCTACCAGGTGCGCGCGGGGCGCACGCTGGGGATCGTCGGGGAGTCCGGCTCGGGCAAGACCGTCTCCTCGCTGACCACGCTCGGCCTGACGCGCCGGCAGGGGGCGCGTATCTCCGGGCGCATCCTGTTCGCCGGAGAGGACCTCGTCGCGCTGCCAGAAGAGCGGCTGCGCGCGATCAGGGGCAACGACATCGCGATGATCTTCCAGGACCCGCTGTCGGCGCTTCACCCCCTGTACAGGGTCGGCGCCCAGCTGATCGAGGCGGTGCTCGCCCATCAAGACGTCTCCAGGTCCAGGGCGCGCGAGCGCGCGATCGAGCTGCTGGGCCTCGTCGGGATACCCGATCCGGCCAGGCGCGTGGACGAGTATCCGCACGAGTTCTCCGGGGGGATGCGACAGCGCGCGATGATCGCGATGGCGCTGGCCAACGAGCCCAGGCTGCTGATCGCCGACGAGCCGACGACGGCGCTGGACGTGACCGTGCAGGCGCAGATCCTCGCGCTGATGGAACGCCTGCAGCGCGAACTGGGGATGGCGATCGTGATCATCACCCACGACCTCGGGGTGGTGGCCGAGATGGCCGACGACATCGCGGTCATGTATGCGGGACGGATCGTCGAGACGGCCTCGGCCGCGCGCGTCTTCGCGGACCCCGAACACCCCTACACGTGGGGCCTGTTGAGGTCGATCCCCAGGCTCGACGGCCCGCGCGGGGAGGAGCTCGTGCCGATCCCCGGCGCCCCGCCGAGCCTCATCAACCCTCCCTCCGGCTGCCGCTTCCACCCTCGCTGCCCATATGCGCAGCCCGATCATTCACGCATCGACCCGCAGCTCGAGCCGCTGCCCGGCGAGCCGACCCACCACGTCGCGTGCCTGCTCGAAGCGGACACGCGCCGGCGCCTGTGGGCAGGGCTGCGCGCCGGGCGCACGCCCGCCGAGGCGCTGGCCGATGCCCGACTGGCGGGAGCGCCGGTGTGAGCTCCGACGAGCCGCTCGTGCAGGTGCGCGATCTCGTCAAGCACTTCCCGATCGCACGCGGGATCATCATCCGGCGCAAGATCGGCGCCGTCAAGGCCGTGGACGGGGTGAGCTTCGAGCTTCAGCGCGGCGAGACCCTCGGAATCGTGGGGGAGACAGGCTGCGGCAAGAGCACGACCGCCAGGCTGATGATGCGGCTGCTCGACGCCACCGCCGGCGAGATCGACTTCGAGGGAATCGACATCACGCGCGCGAAGGGCGCCCGCTGAAGGCGGTCAGGCGCGAGATGCAGATGATCTTCCAGGACCCCTACTCGTCGCTGAACCCGCGCAAGACGATCGGCTCGATCATCGGCGAGCCGTTCGCGATCCACGGCCTCATGCGCGAGAAGGGCGAGCGCAAACGCGCAGGTGCAGCGACCTGATGGAGACGGTCGGGCTGAACCCCGAGCACTACAACCGCTACCCGCACGAGTTCTCCGGGGGCCAGCGCCAGCGCATCGGCGTGGCGCGGGCGCTCGCGCTGAACCCCAAGCTGCTGATCGCCGACGAGCCGGTGTCCGCGCTCGACGTCTCGATCCAGGCCCAGGTGCTCAACCTGCTGCGCGACCTGCAGCGCCGGCTCGGCCTGACGCTCGTGTTCATCGCGCACGACCTGTCGGTAGTGCGCCACATGTGCGACCGCGTCGCGGTCATGTATCTCGGCAAGATCGTCGAGATCGGCCCCAACGAGCCGCTGTACGCCTTCCCCCGTCACCCCTACACCGGTGCGCTGCTGGCGGCGGTGCCGGTGGCCGACCCGTCGCTGCGCGGGAGCGATCGAGCGGAGATCGGCCAGCGGCTGCTCGGCGGAGACGTGCCGAGTCCCGCCAACCCGCCGAGCGGGTGCCGCTTCCACACCCGCTGCCCCAAGGCGCAGGCGCTGTGCTCCACGCGCGAGCCGCAGCTTGAGGACAAGGGCTCGGGGATGCGCGTCGCCTGCCACTACCCGCTCACCCGCGAGGAGGTCGCACAGATCGGCGTACGATCTGCCCGATGAGCGCGAAACGATCGGCGGTCGGCCAGCCCTGCGCGGAGGCCGAAGAGCTGCTCGCGCGCCTGATCCGCTTCAACACGGTCAACCCGCCGGGCAACGAGCTCGCGGCGCAGGAGTACCTGGCCAACCACCTCGCCGAGGCGGGCTTTCAGTGCGAGCTGCTGGGGGCCGAGCCCGAGCGGCCGAACCTGATCGCGAGACTGGCCCCCGCGGCGGCCGGGACCGACGCCGGCCCGACGCTGTGCTATCTCGGCCACGTCGACACGGTGCTCGCGGACCCGGCCGACTGGACGCACGACCCGTGGTCGGGGGACGTCGCCGACGGCTTTCTGTGGGGCCGGGGAGCGCTGGACATGAAGTCGCAGGTCGCGGCCGAGATCGCCGCGGCGGCCGCTCTGGCCCGCTCTGGCTGGCGGCCCGCCCGCGGCGAGCTGTTGATCGTGGCGGTCGTGGACGAGGAGACCGGGGGAGCGCTGGGCGCGCAGTGGCTCACCGAGAACCACCCGGAGAAGGTGCGCTGCCAGTTGCTCGTCAACGAGGGCGGGGGCGCGGTGTTCGAGTATGGAGGCCCGCCCGCCCGGCGCTTCTACGGCGTGTGCTGCGCCGAGAAGGGCGTGTTCCGCTTCACGCTCACCACCGACGGGGTCGCCGGCCACGCCTCGATGCCCGGCATGGGCGAGAACGCGCTGCTGAAGATGGGGCCCGTCCTGGAGCGCTTCGCGGCGCGCCAGCCCTCCTACCGGCCGACAGACGAGCCGCGGGCGTTCCTGCGCGGGATCGGCGAGGACCCCGACGACCCTCGGGGTTCGCTCGCGCGCCTGCGGGCGGCCGACCCGCGCCTGGCGATCATGTTCGAGCCGATGCTTGGCGTCACGTTCACGCCGACGCGGATCACCGCCTCGGAGAAGATCAACGTGATACCCAGCCGCGCCGAGCTGAGGGTCGACTGCCGCGTACCCCCGGGACTGGGCGAGGAGGCGGTGCGCGAAGGTATCGCCGAGGTTTTGGGACCCCACCCACCCCCCCACCCGGCCTCCCCCCAACCGACGGGAACGGCGGCGAGAACGGCGGCGGCTGGCGGATCGAGTTCACCGAGCGGGTCATCGGCAACCGCTCGCCGGTCGCGTCGCAGCTCATGGACACCATCTCCGCGTGGATCGCCGAGCGCGATCCCGGAGCGCAGGCCGTGCCGGTGGTGCTTCCGGGCTTCACCGACTCCCGCCACTTCCGCCTGGCGTTCCCCGAGTGCGTGGCCTACGGGTTCTTCCCCCAGCGCCACCAGTCCCTGCTGCAGAGCGCGCCGCTGATCCACGGCGCGGACGAGCGCATCGACGTGCGCGACCTCGCCTTTGCGACCGAGCTGTTCCGGGACCTCGCGCTGCGCGTTCTCGGCTGAAAATTGCAGCGCTCGACAAGAGCGTCAAAAGCCCCCATAATGGAACGCGATGCCAAGGATGGTGGATTTGCTGGAGAGGATGGACAGGTGAGCAAGCAGGCCACGGCTGCGCCGCACTCGCCCGCAGGGCAGCGCTCGCTCGCGCACACCGCGGCAGCGCACACCGCGGTCGGACGCGCGGCCGCGCACGCTGCGCTCGTGCACGCGAGCACAGCGCGCGCGGTGCCCGCGTCTGCCGGCGCACCCCATGTCTCGTTCACGCAGGAAATCCAGAACTGGGCTGTCAACTGGGAGCCGGTGATCGCGATCCTGTTCTTCTCGGCGCTCATTTTCATGATGTGGCGCATGCTGAAGGTGATGCCGCGGATCAAGCCGCAGCGGATCAAGCCGGCGTCCAACCAGTCGGTCACGTTCGCGGACATCGCCGGCGTCGACGAGGCCAAGGCGGAGCTGCAGGAGATCGTCGAGTTCCTGCGCGATCCGAGGTCCTTCCATGCGCTGGGGGCGAAGGTTCCGAAGGGGATCCTCCTGCACGGGCCGCCCGGTACGGGCAAGACGCTGCTGGCCAAGGCGGTGGCGAACGAGTCCGGCGCGCAGTTCTTCGCGCAGTCGGCGGCGTCGTTCGTCGAGATGTTCGCGGGCCTGGGCGCGGCGCGCATCCGCAGGCTGTTCGCGATCGCGCGCAAGCACGAACCGGCGATCATCTTCATCGACGAGCTCGACGCCGTCGGCGGGCGCCGCGGCGCGGACATCTCCGGCGAGAAGGACCAGACGCTCAACCAGCTGCTCGTCGAGATGGACGGCTTCGCCTCGAGCGGGCGGGTGGTCGTGATCGCGGCGTCCAACCTGCTGGAGAAGCTCGACCCGGCGCTGCTGCGCCCGGGTCGCTTCGATCGCCAGGTGTTCGTCGTGCCGCCCGACGTCAAGGGTCGCCTTGGCGTGCTGGAGGTGCACACGCGCGACAAGCCGCTGGCCGACGTCGACCTGGGGCTGGTGGCCAAGCAGACGAGCGGGCTGACGGGAGCGGATCTGGCGAACATCTGCAACGAGGCCGCGATCTTCGCCACCAGGCGCGGAGCCAAGTCGATCTCGATCGTGGACTTCGACTCGGCGCTCGAGCGGGTGATCGCGGGCGTGCAGTCCAAGCGCGTGCTCAACGAGCACGAGAAGCGGGTGGTCGCCTACCACGAGGCGGGGCACGCGCTGTGCGGCGAGCTGCTGCCGTCGGTCGACAGGGTGCACCGGATCTCGATCGTCCCGCGCGGGCGCGCGCTCGGCTACACGCTCAACCTGCCCGCCGAGGACCGCTACCTGAAGACGCGCGAGGAGCTGCTCGACTACATGACCGTGCTGCTCGGCGGGCGCGTGGCCGAGCAGGTCGTGTTCGGCGCGATCACCACGGGCGCCTCGGACGACCTCAAGCGCGTGGCCGACATAGCGCATTCGATGGTTCACGACTTCGCGATGGGCACCGCCGGCGTGGGACGCTCGCCGGAAGGCGACGTGAGGCTGTCGGAGACGACGTTGCGGATCCGCGACGAGGAGCGCCAGGACCTGATCGAGGAGGCCAGGCGGGCGGCCCAGAAGATGATCGTCTCCCACAGGCGCCAGCTCGAGGCGCTCGCGCAGGAGCTGCTCGTGCGCGAGGTGCTCGAGCGCGAGGGGATCGAACGGATCATGGACGGCGTGCCGCGCCTCGAGCGCGCGCCCGGTGTCGGCCTGCGCGTCGTGGCGGCATCCGAGCGCCACGCGCCCCCGCCCGGACCCGCCCCGATCCGCCTGCCCGACGCTCCCGGCGAGGGCGAGCCCGGACGGCTATAGACTGCGGCTGGTGTTCAGCCGTATCGACCACATCGGCGTGGCCGTCGAGCAGATCGAGCCCGCGCTGGAGCTGTATCGCGACAGCTTCGAGCTGGAGGTGGCCCACCGCGAGGTGGTCCAGGAGCAGGGCGTGGAGGCGGTGCTCCTGGACGTGGGCGAGAACCACGTCGAGCTGCTCGCCCCGCTCGGGCCGGACACGCCGGTGGCCAAGTTCCTGGCCAGGCAGGGGCCGGGGCTGCACCACGTGGCCTACCAGGTGGCCGACATCGACGCGACGCTGCAGGCGCTCAGGCGGGCGGGCCTGCAGCTGATCGACCAGCAGCCGCGAGCCGGCATCCGCGGCTCGCGCGTCGCGTTCATGCACCCGCGCGCGACCGTCGGCGTGCTGACCGAGATAGTGCAGCCGGCCGCGGGCGTGGGGGGGCACTGATGCCCGCGGGTGCGCGACGCGTCAGCATCGGCTTTCAGGGCGGTCAGGCGCTGGCGATCCGGGTGAGCGACGAGGAGCTGAAGGCCCTCAACAAGGCGCTCGGTGGCGGCGGCTGGCATAACATCGACAGCGAGGACGGACCGGTCCGCGTCGACCTCGGCCAGGTGGTGTATGTCAGCGCCGAGAGTGACGAGCTGCACGTAGGGTTTGGCTAGAACGAGTTGAATCTCGATGAGCGGCTGCTGCTGGTGGCGCGCACGCGCGGCCACACTCCGAGCGCCGAGCGCGCCGTGGCGCGGTTCTCGCGCCTGGGCGAGCACGGCGGCGTGTGGCTTGCGATCGGCGTGGTGGGAGCGGCGCTCGATCGTCCGCGTGCCGCAGGCTGGCGCCGGGGGACGGCGACGGTCGCGGGCACGTACGCGCTCAACATTGCGATCAAGCAGCTCATCGGCCGCCGCCGCCCCGAGCTGCCGGGCCTGCCGCCGCTGACGAGCACGCCGACGGCGCTGAGCTTCCCGAGCGCCCACGCTTCCACCTCGTTCGCCGGCGCGCGCTGCTACGCCCGCCTGGGGCTGCCCGCGCCGGCGCTGTACGCGCTGGCGGCGGGGCTGTCGCTGTCGCGGCTGTACCTGGGGGTGCACTACCCCTCGGACGTGCTTGGGGGCGCGGTGCTGGGCTCCCTGGCGGGCGTGCGTAGGTGAGCAGATGGCCGATCGCGGCCACTTGCGTCCGGCAAACTGCCGGTCAGACGGCTACGCGATGAGGCTTGCCGGGTCTGGGCGGCGCGTCGAGGACCGCTTGGGACGCGAGGCGGGTTTTAATGGGTACATTGACGCCCGTGGCTAGTGCTCCCCATGTCCGGCTCGACGCCGATGTCGCAGCAGCGCTCGAGGCGCTGCGGGAGGAGGCGCGGCGGTTGGCCACCGATCCGGCGGATCGCGCGGAGCTGACGGCGCTGCGCAACGAGCTCGACCGAGCTCACCCCGGCCTGGCCTGCCGATTGAGCACGCGGATCGGCATCGTCGGCATGCCCAACGCGGGCAAGTCCTCGCTGTTCAACGCGCTGACCAAGGCGGGGGCCGAGGCGGCCAACTACCCGTTCACGACGATCGAGCCCAACGTGGCGGTGGTGCCCGTGCGCGACGAGCGCCTCGAGGAGGTCGCGCGCACGGTGGGCGCGTCGGAGATCGTGTGGGACACGGTCGACTTCCACGACATCGCCGGGCTGGTCGCCGGAGCGCATCAGGGTGAGGGATTGGGGAACCGCTTTCTGGCGAACATCCGCGAGACGGACGCGATCGTCCACGTGGTGCGCGCCCACGGCGATGAGAACGTGGTGCACCCGGAGGGCCGCGTGGACCCGCTGGCGGACATCGAGACGATCGAGACGGAGCTGGTGCTGGCGGACCTGGAGCAGGCTGAGCGTCGGGTGGAGAGGGTCGGCAAACAGGCGCGCGGGGGCGACCGCGTGGCGATTGCGGAGGAGGCGTGGCTGCGCGCGGTGATCGCCGCGCTGGCGGCCGGCCGCCCGGCGCGCACGGTGCCGGTGCCCGAGCAGGCGCCGAACGCCGCCCGCGACCTGGGCTCGCTGACGAGCAAGCCGGTGCTGTTCGTGGCCAACGTGGACGAGGGCTCGGCAGAGATTCCCGGGGAGATCGCCGAGCACGCGGCCGCGCAGGGCGCGCGCGCGGTGGCCGTCTCCTCGCGCATCGAGTCCGAGCTGGCCGAGCTCGAGGACGAGGACGCCGCAGCCATGCGTCAGGAGCTCGGCGTCAGCGGATCGGATGGGGACGCTCCCATCCAGCGCGTCGTGCGCGAGGCGTTCGCGCTGCTGGAGCTGATCGCGTTCTTCACCGCCGGCGAGGGCAAGCCCGCCCAGTCCTGGCATCTGCGCCGCGGCCTGACCGCGTGGCACGCTGCCGGGGAGATCCACTCGGACATCCAGAAGGGCTTCGTGCGGGCGGAGGTGATCGGCTGGCGCGAGCTGGTCGACGCCGGCGGCTACGCGGGCGCGCGCGACCGGGGCACGCTGCGCCTGGAGGGCCGCGACTACGCGATGGCCGACGGGGACGTCATCACCGTCAAGTTCACGCCCTAGGCCTAGCGGCCTTGTTAAGGCGCTCGGCGAGTCGGCGCATGCCCAGCTCGCGGGCCGTGCGTGCGCCTCCAGCGAAGTCGGTCGCGCGGTTGGCCGGGGGCTCGACTTCGATCCGCTGCAGCGTCGCGATCCGCTTGAAGGTGCGCAGCAGATCGGCGTTCTCACGTAGGGCGGCGGCGATCCGCGGGCGCATCGCCGTGCTCGCCCTGAGCGCAGCCGCCGCCGAGTCGCGTGCGTCCGCGTCCGCGCCCGCGGCGGCCAGCACCGCCTCCAGCGAGCCGTGCGCCCGCAGCAGCTCGGCGGCGGTCTTGGCCCCGATGCCTGGCGCCCCGGGCAGCCCGTCGGAGGGGTCGCCGCGCAGGGCGATGAAGTCCGGGACCTGCTCAGGGTCCACGCCGTAGCGCTCGCGCACCTCGGCGGGCCCGATCTGGTTGTACTCGGCGCCCTTGCCAGCGCCCTCGCCGGCGCCCTTGCGCAGCTCGACCACGGCCACCCGCTCGCTGACCGCGCCGAACAGGTCGCGGTCGCCGGTCAGCAGCAGCGCCTGCCCGCCGCGCTCCTGCTCGGCGCGGGCGAACGAGAACATCACGTCGTCGGCCTCCAGGTCGGCGCTCGTGGCGAGCGTCCAGCCGAGGCTCTCCAGCAGCGTCGGCGCCTTCTGCCACTGCGTGGCCAGCTCCGGCGGCATCGGCTCGCGGTGGGCGTGGTAGGGCGGGTATAGCCGCACGCGGTAGTCCGCCTGCTCTGCGCCCATGCACGCGACAACGCCATCCGGACGCGCCGGCAGGCGCGCATCTAACACGGACAGGATCGCGTTGACGGTCCCCAGCAGCGCGTTCACCGGCCGGCCCTCGGCGTCGACGATCGAGTTGGGCAGCGCGAAGAACGACCGGTACAGCAGCCACGGCACGTCGGCGATCAGCAGCGGGGCGGGCACCGGCCCAGGCTACGTGCCGGACGCATGTCGTGGGCGCCCGCCAGGCGGAGGCCCGCCGCGCGGGTTATTCGGCCCGGGCGCCGCCGTTGGCGAGCAACGCGGCCGTGCCCGGCGCCTGGGCGCCGCCCTGCGGCCCGGCGGCGGGCGCCGGGGGCGTGGGCGGCGGGCTTTCCGGCGTCGCGGGCGCAAACGGGGCCTGTCCGCTGAGGTCTGGCTCCCGCGTGACGCTCGTGCCGTTCTTCACGCTGAAGTACGCCCACGCGCTGTCCAGCCCGAGCCGGGCCTCCAGTTCGGGCCCGCTCACGGGGCTCTCGCCGCGCGAGCCGAGCACCTCGGCGGCGACGATCCGCGGAGAGACCCCCCGTTTGAGCACCTCGATCCCGCGGAAGGATCCCCTGACCAGGCCGCTCAGGCGGGCGGCGGCGGAGGCGAAGCTGATGCTGAGCATCCAGCTGGAGGACTTGGTTTCGTAGGCGTCGGGCACGCCCCGCAGCCAGGGCTCGGGCGGGGAGCCGAAGAAGGAGTCCTCGTTGTCCTCGGTCATCCCGCCGGAGCTGGCGAAGTAGTAGGTGATCGCCGGCTGGCCGTCGTACAGGACGATCTGCCCGGCGGTCGCGGCGATCGCGGCGTTCGTCTGGGCGGTTTCGGCGGCCACGCCCGCGTACATCTGCGAGCGGGTGTCCGAGTACACGTCGAACCTGGACCCGCCCGCGTCGTCCGTCAACGCGTAGGTGCGGCTCGCGATCGCCTGCGCCTCGAGCGCGGCCATCGGCCAGCTGGAGGGCATCTCGGCCGAGACCACGCCGCGGACGTAGCGTTCGAGCGGGACCTTCTCGACCTTGGAGCCGACGAGCACCTTCACGATCGAGTTGGCCGGCGCCTGGCCGAGCGTGGTGCCGGTGTAGTAGTGCGCCAGGATCGCGGAATCGCTCCAGCCATGCTCGGCATATCCGAGCGCGCCGTCCTGGCTCATGCCCACGCCGTGCCCGTCCCCGGCGCCTTCGACGATGAGCGTCGGGGAGGTCGATGCGACCGCGGGAGCGGCGCACAGCGCGAGCGTCGCCAGTGCTGCGAGCGCTGCGAGCGGGGCGCGGAGGCGGTGATAGGTTGAGGCCATGACCTCCATCCGTGCCCACGGCAACACGGGCAGCGGGCTACGGTCGCGCTCGAGATGGGGAGAACCCATGGGTTCTCCCTCGGGCGCGTGCGCCGGCCGCGTGAGCGCTGCACGATGACTGGCGCCACCGGTCCGAGATCGGCTGGCGAGCGCGCCGTGCTCGAGCGGGTCCCCACGGACCTGTACATCGCCGGAGAGTGGCGGGCGGCGAGCGGCGGCGGAACGCTCGCCGTCGAGGACCCGGCCACGATGGAGCCGCTCGTGGAGGTGGCGGACGCGCAGGCGCAGGACGCCCTGGCGGCGCTGGCGGCGGCGGCGGACGCGCAGGCCGGGTGGGCGGCCCACCCGCCGCGGGAGCGCGGAGAGATCCTGCGCCGGTCCTATCAGGCGATCGTAGACCAGGCGGAGGACCTGGCGCTGCTGATGACGCTCGAGATGGGCAAGGCGGTGGCGGAGTCGCGCGCGGAGATCGCCTACGCGGCCGAGTTCTTCCGCTGGTTCTCCGAGGAGGCCGTGCGCATCCACGGGCGCTACATGGTCAACACCACCGGCAGGGGCCGCATCCTCACGATGCGCCAGCCGGTCGGGCCGTGCGTGTTCGTCACGCCGTGGAACTTCCCCACGGCGATGGGCACGCGCAAGATCGCCCCGGCGATCGCCGCCGGGTGCACGATGGTCGTCAAGCCCGCCAAGCAGACTCCCCTGTCGATGCTCGCGCTGGCGAGGATCCTCGAGCAGGCCGGCCTGCCGGGCGGCGTGCTGAACGTGATCACCGCCCGCAGCGCCGGCGCGGTGATCGAACCGCTGCTGGCGGACCCGCGCACGCGCAAGCTCTCCTTCACCGGCTCCACCGAGGTCGGACGCACGCTGATCGAGCAGTCCGCCCAGCAGATCCTGCGGGTGTCGATGGAGCTCGGCGGCAACGCCCCGTTCCTGGTGTTCGAGGACGCCGACCTGGACGCCGCCGTCGAGGGCGCGCTGCTGGCGAAGATGCGCAACGTCGGCGAGGCCTGCACGGCGGCCAACCGCTTCCACGTGCACGAGTCGGTCGCGTCCGAGTTCTCACGGCGGCTGGCCGAGCGGATGGGCGCGCTGAAGCTCGGCCGGGGCACCGAGCCGGGCGTGGACGTCGGTCCGCTGATCGACGAAGACCAGCGTCGCAAGGTGACTGAGCTGGTCGCCGACGCCGTCGACCGGGGAGCGCGCGTGCTGCTCGGTGGCAGCCCGTTGTCGGGGCCCGCCCACCCCGGCTACTTCTTCGAGCCGACCGTCCTGACCGACGTCCCCGACGACGCCCGGCTGCTCAGCGAGGAGATCTTCGGTCCGGTCGCCCCCGTCGCCACCTTCACCTCAGAGGCGCAGGCGCTGGCGGCGGCCAACCGCACGCAGTACGGGCTGGTCGCCTACGTGTACACGCGCGACCTGGACCGCGCGTTCCGCGTGTGCGAGGGGATCGAAGCGGGGATGGTCGGGTTGAACCAGGGTGTGGTGTCCAACCCCGCCGCGCCATTCGGCGGCGTCAAGCAGTCGGGCTTCGGCCGCGAGGGGGGGTTCGAGGGGATCGGGGAGTATTTGGAGACGAAGTACGTGGCGATGGGGGTTTGAGGGGGAGAGTAGGAATGGGGGTTTGACGGAGGGCAGTTGGGTCGTGCAACCTGCGACGCCGTCAGCCTTCGGCGCGTCGGGATGACCGTGCTGACGATGTCAGACTGCCACGCCACGACCATCGCACGGCTTGCGATCCGGGACGGCTCGTGCTATGAGCTTGGTAGAGAATGCGTCATCTGGAACGGAGGCCTGGGGATGACTTTAGTAACACCACACGATCAGAGCATGATCAGCACCATGACACAGGCGATCGAGCTCACGGAGGATGCGCTCGGGCAGGTCGCGCGGGTCACGGTCGAAGGGATCCGAGGCGGCCTTGCGGCCAGCAGTCACGTGGAAGCGGGTGAGCGCGACATGCGCAGCGCGCTGCGGCAGCTCGTCCTTGCCGAGCGCGAGCTGCGCTCCCGGTCGGAGCTGCAGTCGGAGGTGGGAACGGATCTCGACGAGCGACCCGGGCGGATCGCGAACGTCGTGCTGGGCCCAGGCTCTGAAGCGGTAGGCAGCGGCGCATAACCTCGCTGCGCACGCCCGGTCTGTTCGACTACGCGTGCGATTCGTCCGCGTCGAGACGGCCACCGGCTGCCTGGATGATCAGCCACGCCGCGTGCTCTGGTGCGAGCTTGTCCGTGTTGATGACAAGGTCGTAGTGCGTCGGCAGCTCGGCGCCGATGCCGTAGAAGCGTTGTATGTAGTCCGCGCGCCCGGCGTCCGATCGTTTGACGGCTCTTGCAGCCTCCTTCTCGTCGACTCCGAGGATGGCCGCAAGTCGGCGCTCGCGCGTTCGTGTCGAGGCTGTCATCAGTACTCTCAGCACATCCTCGCGCTCGGCGAGCGCAAGCGATGCCGCGTGCGCCACGATGATCGCGCTCCCGGCGGCGGCGGTCTCCTCGATGACCGACCGGATCAGCCCCCTCAGCTCGTCGCTTGCCGGCTCACCGTAGCCGACCATGTCGGCGCCGGGAACCGCATAGCCCGCCGCCATGCCCGCCGGCCCCAGTCCCTCGAGCAATCTCACCAGAAGTGACTTGCGTCGCTCGACGTCGGCGACGAGCTCCTGGTCGACTCCAGCCTCGACTGCGGCGCGCGTGACGATGTCCTCGTCGACCAGGCGAAAGCCCAGCCGGTTCGCGACAAGGAGCGCTGCCTCCTGCGCGCCAGCACCGTCTTGACTGGAGATGCATACGACGTTGTGTCCCACGACCGGCAACACTAGTGGACGATGGCAAAGCCGAGCGCAACGGTGTTCGACGGCCCGGCGTTGTTGTCGGCGCTGAGCCCCGCGCGGTAGTTGCCGGGCGTGAGCGCGCGGGAGCCGATGCGCCCGCTGAACGCGACGCTGTCGATCCCCTCTGGCTCGCGTGCGCGGGCGAGGGTGCCGACGGTGAGGGTGCGCGTACAGCCCTTGGCGTGCGCTCGCTTGAGCCTTGCGGTCGGTGTCACGCAGATGTGCGCGTGGCGGAGTCCCGGCGCGGTGGTCGTGATCGTGATCTGAAGCCGTGCGGGCGCCGCGAGCGTGAAGCGGAGGGTTGTGCCGAGCGGCGCCTTGCCGGCTGAGATCGCGGTGGCTTCCCTTCCGACGCGAAAGCGCTTGTTGGCAAGGCTCGCGGCGGTGATCGTGGGCGACGCCGTCGTCAGCGCCAGCGTCTGCTCGGCGGCGCCCTGTGCGACGGTTTCGATGATCGTGCCCGCCGGCAGCGTCACGAGCGTGGGCGTCGGGTTTGCGTCTTCGTTGCCGTTGTTGGCCGTGGTCCCGAGCTGCCCGTCGGTGTTGAGGCCGAACGCATACAGCTGGCCGGTCGAGGTGAGCGCGAGGCTGTGAGAGGCCCCTGCGGAGATCTCGGTGACCGCGCCCGTCGCTCCTGACAGCGTCACGAGCGTCGGTGTCGGGTTCGCGTCTTCGTTGCCGTTGTTGGCCGTGGTCCCGAGCTGCCCGTCGGTGTTGAGGCCGAACGCATACAGCTGGCCGGTCGAGGTGAGCGCGAGGCTGTGAGAGGCCCCTGCGGAGATCTCGGTGACCGCGCCGGTCGCTCCTGACAGCGTCACGAGCGTGGGTGTCGGGTTCGCGTCTTCGTTGCCGTTGTTGGCCGTGGTCCCGAGCTGCCCGTCGGTGTTGAGGCCGAACGCATACAGCTGGCCGGTCGCGGTGAGCGCGAGGCTGTGAGAGGCCCCTGCGGAGATCTCGGTGACCGCGCCGGTCGCTCCTGGCAGCGTCACGAGCGTGGGTGTCGGGTTCGCGTCTTCGTTGCCGTTGTTGGCCGTGGTCCCGAGCTGCCCGTAGCGGTTGTCGCCAAACGCGTACAGCTGGCCGGTCGCGGTGAGCGCGAGGCTGTGGGCGCCCCCTGCGGAGATCTCGGTGACCGCGCCGGTCGCTCCTGGCAGCGTCACGAGCGTGGGTGTCGGGTTGGCGGCGGCGATGCCGTTGTCGTTCGCGCTGCCCAGCTGCCCGTAGCGGTTGTCGCCGAACGCGTACAGCTGGCCGGTCGCGGTGAGCGCGAGGCTGTGATTGAGGCCAGTTGCGACCGTGGTGACCGGGCCGGTCGCCCCCGGCAGTGTCACCAGCGTGGGCGTCGGGTTGGCGCTCGTGCTGCCGACGGCGTTCGCGTCGCCCAGCTGCCCGTAGCGGTTGAGGCCAAACGCGTACAGCTGGCCGGTCGAGGTGACCGCGAGGCTGTGATTGGGCCCCGTCGCGATCGCGGTGACCGGGCCGGTCGCCCCCGGCAGTGCCAGGAGCGTGGGCGTCGGGTTCGCGCTCTTGGTGGCGGTGTTGGCTGTGCTCCCCAGCTGCCCGTAGTTGTTCAGGCCGAACGCAAATACCTGGCCGGCTACCGACGTGGGCGCCGCCGCCTGCGACGGTGCTCCCGCCATCCCGAGCAGAGCCAGCACGCCAAGCACGACACCCATCGACCCCCGAGCTCGCTGAAAGTCACCGCCCCGCTGCACAGTGGCCGCAGCCTACAGGGTCAATCGCGGCCTCGCACGCGCGCCGCCCGCCGCCGGCCCGGCGTTACTGAGGCACGCTCGCGGAGCTCGCGGGCGCTGCCGGAAGCTCTGCGTCGAAGAGGCTCTGGATGTCGTTGGCCGGGGTGGGTTTGCCCATGAGGGCGCCCTGCGCCATCGTGCAGCCCATCGCCTGGAGGCTGGCCAGCTGCTCGTGCGTCTCGATTCCCTTGGCGATCACCGTCAGCGAGAGGTCGCGCCCGACGATCAGGATGGCCTCGAGCAGCCAGGTGCGGTAGTCCTCGTCCTCGGATGCGGCGAGGGAGCTCCTGTCCACCTTCAGGAAGTCGAGCGGCATCCGCCGCAGGTCGGAGTGGTAGGCGTAGCCGCTGCCTCCGAAGTCGTCGATCGCGATGCGCACGCCCAGCTGCTTGATCTCCTCCAGCCGCGCGACGGCCGCCGCGATGTCGCTCATCACGGTCGTCTCGGCGACCTCGAGCGTGAGCAGTGACGGCTCTATCCCGGACTGCTGCAGCGCGCGCCGAACGTCCGTGGCGAATCCGTCTCGATTGAGCTGGTTGGCCGATACCGATACAGAGATGCCCACCTGGTGGCCTGCGACGTTCCATGCCGCGGCTCGGCCGCACGCCTCTTCGAGCACCCAGCGGCCGATCGGCACGATCAGCCCTGTTTCCTCGGCCAGCGGGATGAAGTCCTCGGGAGACAGGACGCCCTGCTTGGGGTGCAGCCAGCGGACGCGCGCCTCGAGGCCGGCCACCTTCTTGGTGCTCAGATCGTAGATCGGCTGGTAGAGCAGGAAGAACTGCTGCTCCGGCAGCGCGGCGTTCAGCTCGACCTCGAGCACCCCGCGACCCTCGATCACCGAGCGCATGTTGGCGTTGAACAGCGTGTAGCGGTCCTTGCCGGCCGACTTGGCCGCGTACAGGGCCAGCTGCGCGTCGCGCAAGAGGTCGTCGGGGGTCGCGTATCGGCCGAAGGCGACGCCGATGCTCGCCGTCAAGAAGAAGTTCGGACCGAAGTCGTCGAGCTCGAAGGGCTTGTGCAGCGCCTCGACCACGCGTCGGGCGAGCGAGTCGAGCCGCGCCCCGCGGGCTGCCGTCTCGACCAGCAGCACGAACTCGTCCTCGCCCAGGCGCCCCACCGTGTCGCCGGTCCGCACCACGTTCTCGAGCCGTTCGGCGACGATCTTCAGGAGCTGATCACCGGCCGCCTGCCCGAGCCTCTCGTTGACGTCCTTGAACCAGTCGATGTCGATGAACAGCGCGCCCACCAGCAGCCCCGACTGACGTCCCGCTCGCGCGAGCATGCACTCCGCCCGGTCCAGCATGAGCGCGCGGTTGGGAAGCCCGGTGAGGGCGTCGTACAGGGCGTCACCGGCAGTCTCGCGGGTCTTCGCCGCCGGCGCCAGC
This sequence comes from uncultured Solirubrobacteraceae bacterium, assembly GCA_963711985.1. Lineage (GTDB taxonomy): Bacteria > Actinomycetota > Thermoleophilia > Solirubrobacterales > Solirubrobacteraceae > Palsa-744. The sequence continues at coordinate 1,206,236 of CAVQGG010000011.1, forward strand.
GCCAGCACCGGCGTGCGGCCGCTGCCCAGGACGAAGACCAGCAGGCCGAGCAGCGCGCTCAACAGGCAGCCGACGATCAACAGCGCGAGCGCGCTCCCGTCGGTGAGCACGCCCGCGCCGGCCACGGCGGCGAAGCTCTGCACGGTCCATCCGTTGTGAAGGTCGATCGTCGTGCTCTGCGCGCCGGGCTGTGGGGTGCCGCGGGCGAACGCGGCGCTCGCGGAGCTGGACCGGTAGCTGAGTCGCGCCGCGTCATCCGGGTGGCCCCGCAGGGCCTGCGCCAGCACTACCCCAGGAGCCAGCACCTCACGCAGCCACCCCACGGATGCCGCCCTGCGGCCCGCTACGGTGTGCGGCGTCACGTTCCCCCTGTACACGGGCGTCTCGAGCACCAATGTCCGGCTTCCACCCGCCGAGACCAGCGCGTAGCTGCTCAGTCCCGAGTCTCGAGTCACCAGCAGCTTGGGCGTCAGCGCGCAGTAGTCCAGACCCGCCGCCGGGGACACGGCGGCGCTCCTCGCTACTGCGCCGACAGCGAGGCAGTAGTAGTGGTGATCGCTCGTGGGAACCACCCGGAAGCCTCCGGTCGCCGCCGGCGCCGACCCCGCTCCCAGCGGCTTGACTTCATGGCCGGTTACACGCGCCTCAAACGCGGCGAGTTCCGGTACTCGGACCAGTGTCACGAAACCGAGCTGCTCGAGCTCGGGGTAACTGCGTAGCGCATGCGCCCATTTAGCCCACCTGTCGAATTCCGCGGGCGATGCTTCCGAGTTACCTGCAAAGAATGTGCTGGCGCCGAGCAGGAGGTCTTCCTGATGCTGGACGGCGAGCTTCAGCGTAGAGGCGATCCCCGCCGAGGCCTGCTGGGAGGACTGCCGCGCCTTGGCGGCGTCGGTACGCGCGACGGCGTGCGCTCCGAGCAACGAGCCTATCGTTCCCGCTGCAACGCACGCCAGCGCCACCGCGGTCCACACGGCCTTCCGGCTCTGGAACAGCCTCCGGCCCTGGAACAGCCTCCGGCCCTGGAACGGCTGCTTCACGCCCGCGAGCCGGTCGCCGCGCGGGCTTGGCAAGGGCGTCGGTTGAGCGCCACCGTCGATGCTACGCGGCGCAGCCGCGGACGGAGCCGGGCTGTGAGCGCCCTGCTCGGGCGAGCCGCCCACGGGTGCTCCCGCAGGAGAGCCAGGAGTATGGTCACGCTCAGGGTTGTCTTGGGGGGTTTCGCTATCTGGCATGGCGACCTCGTCTGCGCCCAACATGCACGCACGCGCTCTTTTGGCCTGATCGAGCCTGAATGCCGATGTCCATCTGCATCGTGCGTCCATCTCGACGAATAGCCGACGAAGGTTTACCGCTGCAGTGCGGCTTGCTGACCGAACCGCCGGCGAGGACGTCTAGTCTGTCGGCCGCTCGTGGCCTGTCCACAAGAGCACCCAGGCAACCGAAGGAGGACCGTGATGCGGAAGCTGATCTACTCGATGACTGTGTCGCTGGACGGCTATATCGCCGGACCCGCTGGCGCGATCGACTGGTTGGTGCCCGACGAGGAGCTGTTTCGGTTCCACACCCAGCAGGTGCAGGAAATCGGTGTGCACCTCTGCGGACGGCGGCTCTATGAAACGATGGTCTACTGGGAGACCGCTGAGGAGAGTCCGCTGGCCGCGGAGCACGTCGAGTTCGCCCAGACCTGGAAGGCCCTGCCGAAGCTCGTGTTCTCGACGACGCTGGAGAGCGTGGTGGGCAACACCAGGCTGGCCAGGGACGGCCTCGGCGAGGAGGTCTCGAGGCTCAAGGGACAGCCCGGAAAGGACATCGCCGTCGGCGGCGCCGGCCTCGCCCGTGCGTGTATGAAGTTGGAGCTGATCGACGAGTGGCGGCTGTTCGTCAGCCCGGTCCTACTCGGCGGCGGCACGCCCTACTCCCCGACCCTGGACGAAAGGATCAACCTGGAGTTGGTCGAGACGAAGACGTTTGGCTCTCGCGTCGTTTACCTTCGCTACAGGCGCGTGCCAGACGTCCTGTAGGCGATCGTCCCCGCTCGCGCACCCTGGCGGGACCGGCGACAAAAGTCGGGCCGCTCTGGTGGTCGCCCTATCGCAGACAATGATGAGCAGGACACTTCCCCGCAATTTCCGAGCCTTGCTTGACATGGGAGCAACTGCCAGTGCACGCTCGTCAACCTCTTCCACAGCCGGGACAGCCGGGCATCGAGCGTGATCGCCCGCAGTGAGTCCTCGCGTCCGGTTGCCGCGCGCGACGCCGTTCGTTCCCTGGAGCGTCGCCTCAGGCGTCTGAGGTGGCAGTTCGTCGACCGGCGCCTCGAGAGGGAGCAGCGGCGGGGCGTTCTCGGACCCGCCCATCGGCGCTGGCGCGGCAACTCAGCAGCAGACAACCGCGAGCGCTGGACGGACTGGGATTGGAGCAGCGCCGGTGAGGAGTGGAACGCCTCCGCCGAATGGAAGCAGGCGCTCGTCGACGACGTGCTGCTGGCGCGGATCCCGCAAGACAAGGTCGTCCTCGAGATCGGCCCCGGTGCGGCCCGGTGGTCCGCGGTCCTGCAGCCGCGGGCTCGGCGACTGATGCTCGTGGACGTCACTGAGCGGCCGCTGGCGCTGTGCCGTGAACGGTTTGCCGCAGCCGATAACGTCGAGTACGTCCTGTCGTCGGGCGACGACCTGCCGGGCGTCGCCGACTCCTCGGTCGACGCGATCTGGTCGTTCGACGTGTTCGTCCACGTTGCCCCCGTGGATCAAGCGGCATATCTGGCTGAGATCGCGCGGGTCTTGACCCCAGGAGGTGTGGCTGTCATCCACCACGCCGACGGGCGCAACCTGGGCGAGCTGCCGAGTCGCAGCGGCTGGAGGTCGCCGATGTCACGAAGCCTGTTCGCGACATTGGCGGCCGAGCGGGGCCTGACGGTCGAGGCGCAGATCGACTCGTGGGGTCCGGACGGGCGCTTCGACCTCAGTGCCTACCACGACGCCATCACCGTTTGCCGCAAGCCGACCGCCGCCTCCAAGGCAAACAGCGCCCGCAGCCAGCTCGAGGACGCCAGCCATCCTGGGGGCTAGGGTATGGAGCGACCATGGCAACCCCCGGCCAGCCCCCCGCGCCGCCAAGACCTCCACAGCGCTCGTCCGCGTGGTTGTTGCCCGCGCGGGATGTGCGCGCTCTCTACCACAAGCACTTCAAAGACCGACGCAAGGAGCGCCAGCTGTTCTCGGCCGGGGCCTTCTTCGTGACCTTCGCGACGGTGCGGGGCATCACCCACGCGATCAGGGCCGAACGCGGACCGTTCAAGAACATCACCCCCGGCGGTCGGCACATCCACCACATGACCTTTGGGATCACGGGTCTGCTGACGGTTGGCTACCTGTGGCTGCTGGAGATCGGGATCAACGAGCAGCGCCGGGCATCGCGGATCACCGCGTTGGCCTTCGGGAGCGGTGCGGCGCTGACGCTCGACGAGTTCGCCCTGTGGCTCAATCTCGAAGACGACTATTGGACCAAGCAGGGGCGGGAGAGCATCGACGCCGTGGTGATGTTCGGTTCGCTGCTCGGACTGAGCGTTCTCGGCAAGGGCTTCTTCGAGGAGCTCGTGCTCCCCGATCGTGGGCGACCGGCGCCGTCGTGGGAGTCGGGTGGCTAGCCCGGTCGGCTGTCACGTGCGAGATCGACCGGCGGCAGGTCTCGGACCTGGTCTCTCGTTAGGTTGAGTCGGACGCCGTCGGCGGCGACGTCCGACACAGCGCCGATCGGGATGGCCACCTCCTTCTTGCCCCATAGGTGCCCCTCCTCGAGCAGCACATGTGTCACGCGATGGTCTTTGGGGTCGATGACGAGTCCTTGGACCCGCCCGATGTTGCCGTCCGTGGCATGCACGTGTTCGCCGCGGCGTATGTCCACCTCTCCCACCGGCACGCGGTCGTAGGAGACGAACGGGGGAGCGCCTGCCATACCCACGCCACCCATGCCCGTGCCCGTGCCCATGCCCATGCCCATGCCCAGCCCGTAGTAGGGCCATGCGAGCACCTCTCCGTATCCGTAGCCCGGCTGCTCGCTGCCTTCCAGCAGGAAGTGAGTCTCCTCAGCATCCTCGAGCGCGTCGAACTCAGCCGCGCTGCACCGCAGGTGAATCTCCTCGGCCGTCGTGTCGACGAGGTCTATGGGCACCAATCGACCCAGGCCCCGCCGGTGCCTCGGCTCGACGACGAGGTGCGTGAGGACGCGAGCGACGGGATCAACGACCACGCGGATCAGGTTTCCGCAGACGCCGTCGCTACATGTGACCTCGGCACCGATGGTGTACTCGGCGTTGTCGCTCATCGACGCTCATCCTCTTGGCTAGGCAGGGCGGCCAAGCTTAGCCGAGGCCGGTGGCGTCGCTCCGGGCGGCCTCGTCAGCCCTCTTGCAGGGGTCGACTGGACCGCTGGCTACAGTCTGCTCACGGATGTGTCTTTGGCTTCGATCCCTGGCATGTCGCGCGCTCGGGGGTGTGCTGGCGGCTGCGGCGCTCGCCGGCTGCGGCAGCTCCTCATCGTCCGGCAATGGCGTGGCGTCCAAGACGCCCGCGCAGATCGTGGCCCTCGCCAAATCGGCGGCCGCCGGCGCGGCGACCGTCCACGTTGCAGGCTCAATTGTCAGCGAAGGAAAGCCGATATCTCTAGATATGGAACTCGTTGCGGGCAAGGGCGGGAAGGGACGGCTCTCGCTGGGAGAACTCAGCATCGAGCTGATCGACGTCGACCGAGCCGTCTACATCAACGGGAGCGCCGCCTTCTACAGCCACTTCGTCGGCGCCGCGGCCGCCCGGCTGCTCCAAGGGAAATGGCTGAAGGCTTCAGCTGCGAGCGGGGTCCTGGCGTCGCTCGCCTCGCTCACCGAATTGGGCAAGCTGATTGACAGCACGCTTGCAAGCCATGGAGCGCTTTCGCCGGCCGGCACCACGACGGTCAACGGCCAGAGCGCGGTCGGCGTGACGGATCTCGCCAAGAGCGGAACGCTGTACGTCGCCACCACCGGCACCGCCTACCCGATCGAGCTTCTCAAGGCCGGCGCCGAAGGAGGCAAGATCGTTTTCGACAGATGGAACCAGCCTGTGTCGCTCGCTGTGCCTGCAAACGCCATCAACATCAACCAGCTGCAAAGCGGCCGCTAACCGGCTCCTAGGATCATATGTCTATCTGCGCCGATATCCGGTCAAGCCCGCTGCGACGGGCGTCGAACCAGAGACTGGTAAACGACGCGTATTTGGGACCGGACAGGAACGCGAGAGTCCTCAGTGATCGGTGCAATCCAGGCCAGCCTTCTTCGGCGACCCGCAGCGCGTGGGGTCGCTTCGGAGCGCGCGGGTGCCGGACGCGACGAGCGTGGGGGGGTCGGTGCTCTCATGCGTAGGCGCGGTGGCAACCAGCCCGGCCGGCGGCCGCCTCGCCGTGGCCCCAGGCGCCGGCACCCAGCCGTTGGCCTGCTGCCTTGGGTGGTGCTCGGCGTGACGGCGGCCGTCGGAGCGGTCCTTGCGGGGGCATCCCTGTTCGTGGCCGGCTGCCTGGCCGCGCTCGCGTGCGCGGCGATCGCGCTCGGGTGGCGCTTTGGCGAGAACGGCAGGGCGGCGCTCGAAGACGAGATCGAGCACCGCACGAGCGAGTTGAAACGCGCCCTGTCGGAAGCTCGAGATCGCCCAGGCCGAGACCGTGCAGCGACTGTCGATGGCGGTCGAGTTCAGAGACGAGGACACCGGCGCCCACATCGAGCGGATCGGGCGCTTCTCGGTGTTGCTGGCCGAACACATCGGCATGGACGCCGAGTTCTGCGAGAGGCTCAAGCACGCGGCGCCCTTGCACGACGTCGGCAAGGTGGCGATCCCCGACGCGATCCTGCTCAAGCCCGGACCGCTCACCCCCGAGGAGCGCGCGATCGTCGAGACTCACGCCGAGGAGGGTCACCGCCTGGTGCGCGGCTCGTCCTCCTCGATCCTGGACATGGCGGCGACGATCGCCCTGAGCCATCAGGAGAAGTGGGACGGGACCGGCTACCCACGGGGCCTGAAGGGCGAGGCCATCCCCATCGAGGGGCGGATCGTCGCGGTCGCGGACGTGTTCGACGCGCTGACCAGCGATCGCGTATACCGCAAGGCCTTCTCCGTCGAGGAGGGGGTGCAGATGATGCGCGAACAGCGCGGGCGCCACTTCGACCCGGTGCTGCTGGACGCCTTCATGGAAGTGCTGGGGCGCTCCGGCCCGGACGCCCGCGAACAGTTGCGCTCGGACCCGGTCGCGCTCGTGGAGAGCACGCTCGAGACATTCGCCACGGCGCTCGAACGCGGCGATGCGGAGGTGGCCGAGGGCGCGATCGCGACGGCGATCGAGGATGGCGTCTCCCCGACGACGCTGCACGCCGAGGTCATCGGCCCGGCGCTGCGCCGCATCAACGTGCTCTCCGAAGCCCGGGAGATCGATGCCGACCGCGAGCATCGCGCGACGACCATCACCCGGCGCGTGCTGGCGACGCTGTACCGCTACATGACCGGCAGCACCGAGCCCACACGTGAGCGCGTGCTGCTGGCGGGCGTGGAGGGCGACGAGCACACGCTCGGCCTGCAGATGGTCCACGATCAGCTGGCGGCGGCGGGGTTCTACACGATCTTCGACACAGACCTGTCGGCGCAGCGGCTGCTCGAGATGGTCGACAGCCAGTCCCCGGATCTGGTGGTGGTCGGCGCCACGGTGTCCACGGCCGCGGAATCGGTCGAGCTGGCGTTGCGCGATCTGCGCTGCAACCGCCCCGACCTCCCGATCGTGCTCGGCGGGCCCGCGGTGGGCGGGAGCCTGCCGCGCGAGCGCGGGGGCATGCGCGTGCTCGAGCGCATCGACGAGTCCGTGGAAGCGGTGGAAGACCTGCTCGCCACCTCCGCCTCAACTGCGCCGGTATAGATTTCTCGCGCATGACCCCTCCCGCGATCGTGACCGGCGGCGCCGGCTTCATCGGCTCGCACGTCGTCGACGCGCTCCTCGCAGAGGGCTACTCGGTGACGGTGATCGACGACCTCTCCTCGGGTGACGCCGACAGGGTGGCCAGCGCCGCGGAGCTGCTGGAGCTGGATATCGTCGACCTTGCAAAGCTCGACGCGGTGGTCTCGCAGGTGCAGCCCCGTGCGATCTTCCACCTGGCCGCGCAGGCGAGCGTGGTCGCCTCGGTGCAGGACCCGGGCCGCGACTGCGAGGTCAACGTGAAGGGCACGCTGAACGTGGTGGAGGCCGCCCGGGGATGCGGAGCGCCGGTCGTGTTCACCTCGACGGGCGGAGCGCTGTACGGCGATGGGGCGCCGATGCCGACCGGGGAGGACCAGATTCCGGCGCCGCTGTCCCCGTACGGCGCGTCGAAGTGGGCGGCCGAGGCGTACGTCAAGACGTGGTCGCTGTCGTCCGGCATCCCCCATGCGGTGTGCCGGCTGGGGAACGTGTACGGCCCCCGGCAGAGCCCCCACGGCGAGGCGGGAGTGGTCGCGATCTTCGCCCACCACCTGCACACAGGGCGCGCGCCCAAGCTCTACGGCCACGGCAGGCCCACGCGCGACTACGTGTACGTCGGCGACGTCGTCGGCGCGCTGCTGTCCGCGTCAGGGCGCTCGGGCACGTACAACATCGCCACGGGCGTCGAGACCGACGTGGCCGCCGTCTGGAACGAGCTGAGCAGCGCGGCCGGCAAGCGCATCGAGCCCGAGCTGGCCGACCTGCGTCCCGGCGAGCTCACGCACAGCTGCCTGGACATCGGCCGGGCCGAGCGCGAGCTGGGGTGGCGCCCGGAGGTGCCGATCGCGCAGGGGCTGCGGTTGACGTATGAGGCGCTCGTGGAGGAATTCGAGCAGCGATAGGGGCCGCCGCGGGCAGGGGCAGAGCTGCGGCAAGCGCGCCGGAGGCGGGGTGCGCTGGTAGGACAGGCGTGCAATTCGCGGCGCAGGCCTTCCGCGAGCGACGGTTCGGCCGACAACTGGACCATGAGGCATGCCCGTGTGGCGACCCTGCCCGCCCTGGCGACACTCGCGCTTCTCTGCTGTCCGGTGCCGGCGCTGGCGCTGATCGGCGTGCCGGGCGGTGTGCAGGCCCCGCCCACGCCGCAGGCGGGAGGCAGCGAGCACAGCGTCCCGGTGCACGCGCTCACCCACGTGCGCCCTGTCGTCGCCAGCCTCAGCGTCGCGAGGACTGCGAGCGCCGGCTTGCTGCCGCACGTGTCGTTGCGCATCGACGAGGCCGGCGTCGCCACGGTGGACGTGCAGGTGACGGTGAGCGCCCTCTCCACCCACAGGCCGGCAGTCGTGGCGAGCCTCGGCTGGGTGTACACCGGCCGCACCGTAACAGTGACGTGGCCGTCGAGCGCGACGCTGGCGCCGGGCGCCTACCAGGTGAGCGTAAGCGCGCACGATCACCGCGGCGCCACGCTCGTGCGCGGCGCACACAGCTCGGGCGAGGCGAGCCTGACGGTCAACGCGCCGGCGCCGCCACCGGCGAAGGCTCCGGCGCCGGCGCCGGCGGCTCCGCAGCCGACGCCGCCAGCGGAAGCGGGCGTTCCCACGGTCGCACAGACGGTGGCCGACGGTGCGGTGTTCCCGGTCGCGGGTCCGCACAACTTCGGAGGGCCGGAAAACGTCTTCGGCGCGCCGCGCGACGGATACCTGCACCAGGGCCAGGACGTGCTGACGGCTGAAGGCACCCCGGTCGTGGCCCCGCTGGCGGGCACGATCCTCACGACCAGCTACCAGGCAGGCGGCGCCGGGTACTACGCGGTCGAGCAGACGGGGATTGGCTTCGACCTCATGTTCGCGCACTGCCAGGCCGGGTCGCTCGCTGTGAGCGCCGACCAGACCGTGTCGCCTGGGCAGGCGCTGTGCAGGGCCGGGCAGACGGGCGATGCCACGGCACCGCACCTGGACTTCGAGATGTGGGTCGGCGGCTGGCAGGCCGCCACCGGGCATCCGATCAACCCGCTGCCGTACCTTGAAGCCTGGGAACACTAGGCGGCGATGCGCCCGCTGCGGCGAGAGCCGGTAGCATCGAACCGATCGAAGGTCGACCGGCGGCGAGATAGCTCAGTTGGTAGAGCACACGACTGAAAAGCGTGTGCTGCCGTATCCGAATGGCGCTTCTCCACGGCGGGAATTCCCTGCAAATGAGCCGTTTTTGTGGGTGTCGCCGCGGCTCCTCTTGCGCTTGCGAGGGGCCTTTTTGGGCGTTCCGTCCAAAACTCCGTCCAAAACCCCCCCTGGATTCCGCTCCTCGGACTCCTCGGAGGTCGCGTTGCCGTTGCGATACAGGTGCGTGCGCGCCTCGCGCATCAGCCTGTCGAACTCGGCGCCGTGCACGCGATTGACCCGTCTCTGCAGCTTCGCGTAGACGTCCAGGGTCATCGTCGAGTCGGCGTGCCCGACCTGGTCCATCACCCACTTGATGTCGAATTTGTTCGCCAGCAGCGCGATCGAGATGTAGGTCCGGCGCAGGGTGTGCGGGGTCACGTGCGGCAGCGGCGGCAGGCCGCGGGCGCGCATCCGTTCATCGGCGAGCTTCGCCGCGTCGGCGACGATCTCTCCGACCCGCTGGCGGCACATCCGACCGCCACGAGCGTTCGGGAACAGGGGGGCCTCGGGCCCGGTGTCAAAGCCGGCGCGGCGCAGCCGGTCGATGTGCTCGATGATGACCTCGACGAGATCGTCGGTCATCTCGACCTTCCTGATCCCGGTCTCGGTCTTGGCGTCGGGGATGTCAAAGCGCGAGCCTTCCACGCCGTGCAGGACGAGCTGGCCGATCTTGATGTCGCACAGCTCGCTGGCCCTGACCCCCGCGCGTCCGAGGGTGCACACGAGCGCGCGACGCCCGACGTACACCCCGGCCGAGCGGCCGAACTTCTTGCAGTGAAAGCCGACCGTGGCTTTGGAGAGCCCGACGCGCGCGGCGACCTGGGGCGGGCGCAGGCCGTCTGAGAGCGCGAGCGCGACGGCTGCCTCGCCGGAGCCCTCCTGGGCTTCGCGGTGGGCGCGCGCGTAGTCGGCCAGCGACGGGTCCTGGCTGAGCGCTGCGTCTTCGGTGGCGATCAGCTCGTCGCGCTCGAGGAACGTGCGCTTGGGCTTGGGGACGCTCACCTTCAGTCGGCGTCCGTGCGCCGGGTTGGCGGGGATGTACTTGTCCTCGATCGCCTCGTCGAGGATCGTGCGCAGCGTGTCGAGGAACCGCTTCAGCGAGGACGGCCCGATCGGCTTGATTTTGCGGTTGCGCTCGTCGCGCAGGTCGGCTCCGGCGGCGATCGCCTCGGCGATCTCCTTGGCCTCTTTGAGCTTGTGCGCCTTGAACTCCAGGCACAGATCGCTGTCGATCTCATCCAACAGGAAGGGCCCGAAGAACGGCAGCAGATGGCTGAGCCTCCAGCGGTAGTCCTTGTAGCTGGCTTTGCCGAGCGGCTTCTCGCCCAGCACCCCGTCCTTGTGCGCCTGCAGCCAGTAGGAGGCGTACTCGTGAAAGGTCGGCATCCGCTTCACGGGGGCCGGCGCCGATCGCCGCGGACGCTCCCACACACCGGCCGCGACCTTCGCAATGATGTTCCGCAGCTCTGTCTCGGCAGTCCGTTCGGTCCATCCGCCACGGCAGCCGCAGTCGCACGCGCGACGTTCGTGCAGCAGCACCGTTTCGCGAACGCCGCTGGCGGGGAACCGCAGACGGAACGTGATCGTCCCGTCTGCTTGTGGTTCCGGGGTGATGCTGCCGGTGGAAGGCCTAGCCATGCGCTCGCCATCCTCTCGCGCGGTTTGTGAGGCGCGCCATGTCGCTCACCGCGCGGCCGGGAAGGATCTGGCTCACCCGGCGACTGTACTCGGCGGGCGTGCTCGCGCGCTCGCCCCGCCGGGCAATCCAAGCGGCGGTGTAGCCGCGAAACCTCACGACGCGCGCCTGCAGCCAGCGTGCCTGTGGAGAGGCTGATTACTAGGCTTGTGGTGCATCGGGCTACCTCCCGGTGTCAGGGCCGGGGGCGTTGGCGCGTCGCCCGGCCACTTCTTGCTTGAGCGGGTGATGATACCTCGCGGCAGGGCAGCAGCTCGACGCTGAAGAGCTGCGCTCCGCCGCGCGGGCGTCGTCGCGTCGGGGTCCGCTTGACCTCGCGCTCGTCGCGGCATTGCAGTGCCCGCTCGACCCGCTCGAGGTCGAAGCGCAGCCGTCCGCGGGCGCCACCCAGGCGGACGCCCCCGAGTTCCCGGGCGTGCGCGTACACCCAATCGCGATCGACCCCGAGCTTCTGCGCGACGGCAGCCGCGTCGACTAGGCGCGCCGGGCTGGTCGTGCCGCCATCCTGTGACAGAAGCTCGGCGACTCGCTCCGCGATCAGTGCGATGTCGCGCGGGTCAAGTCTGGGGATGCTCGAGCCGGCGTCGTATGGCGAGGCAGAGGACGGGCTGTTATCGCGCACTCTCTATTGTCGCGCGCGGTGGTCTGGTACCCCCCAATTGATTTGGTCCGCGCGATGAATGGGCGGCTTGCTCCCGAGGTGGCAACCCGGGTCGTGTGATGGCGAGAGGCGGACTTGAACCGCCGACACCGCGATTTTCAGTCGCGTGCTCTACCAGCTGAGCTATCTCGCCGCGGGTCGCAATGGTATCGGGTGCCCGAGCATCCGAGCCCTACAAGGCGGGTAGGCACGCGTTGGTGGGAGCTCCTGGCAGGACCTGCTCGGCAGGACCGTGGATGGCGCCTCTGGTGGTCCAATGCTCGGTCGGCGTGCCGACGTGGGCGAGGCTGGGGCCGACCGGCCGCATGGCTTCACCGCTGATCCCGCGTCAGATTGAGAACGGAGCGCGTACGACGGAGGGCACTCGTCAGGACTGCGCCTGCAGTTCCTCCGCGGACGGCGCGATGCCTGGCCTGTCCGTGGCTGCGTGAAGCGGAGCGGGTTCCCGAACGGGTCGCGTAGCGCGCAGTCGGTCCCGTAGAAGCGCTCTGTCGGCTCCTGCGTGAACTCGACTCCCTTTGCCAGCAGGCTCTCGTAGGTAGCGCGACAGTCCTCAGTCGCGAAGATCACGCCGCCACCCGCGCCCACCGCTCGGGAGCGCTCGCCGCGCTCCGGCGACGGGCGCCGAGCTGCTTCTCCCCGCCGACGATCCAACTGCCACTGGGCGTTCGCAGCCCCTTTCAGTGCATTTCCGGCGCGGGCTATCAGTCTCCGCCGCTCCGTCAAGCCGGACGGTGCGCTGGAAACTCGCCCTCACATCGGAAACTCGCCTGAGCAGCAGTGTTGCCGCCCGCGATACTTTCCCATTTGACATGCAGTTGGACCCCGTAATTTCCAATGTGACACGTAATCGGAACCCATCGATCGTCGTTGGAGCGTGGTTCCAGACTGAAGCGAGTGCGGGCATCTCGACCGGCACCCGCTCCCCCATGTGGACGAAGACCGGATTGTGAGGCGCGGCGAGCGCTTCCGCTTCGCGCGGACGCAAGCGGGCGTGTGCCGATGATCGGTCGACGCGCCCGGAGTTCGTCCCGAGCAGGCACGTGATTGGCGCGACGAGACACGACCGCTTTCGGGCGAGAGCAGGGGCCCTCGGCCTCGACTTATCAGGGTCGACCACGAGGGCCACGGCATCCTCCCAGCTCCCAGCCACTAGAACCATCAGTCGCTTGGCACCCGGGGGCTGGAGCAAGTAGTGTGCCGACGATGAGCAAGCACGTCGTGATCCTCGGGGCCGGGTTCGGTGGGCTGGAGCTCGCGACCCGGCTCTCGGAGACGGTCGCGGACGCGGTTCACGTGACGCTCTTGGATCGCAACGACTCGTTCTACTTCGGCTTCTCAAAGCTCGAGGTGATGCTCGGCCGCCAGTCGGCCGGCGAGGTCCGGCTCTACTACCGTGACTTCGAGAAGGACGGCGTCGAGTTCCGCCAGGAGACGGTGACGGGGGTCGACCCGGCAGCGCGCCGCGTCACCACAGACGCCGGATCCTACGACGCCGACTTCGTCGTCGTGGCACTCGGCGCCGACTACGACTTCGCCGCCACGCCGGGCTTCGAGCAGGGCGGGCACGAGTACTACTCGCTCGCTGGCGCCGAGCGTCTGCGCGACGCGCTTGCCGACTTCAAGGGCGGCAAGGTGCTCGTCTCGGTCCTCGGGCAGCCGTTCAAGTGCCCGCCAGCCCCGTTCGAGGGTTGCTTCCTGCTGGACGAGTACTTCACGCAGCAGGGCATCCGGGACTCGGTGGAGATGGCGACGACATTCCCGATGGCGCGCCCGGTCCCGGTGACGGGTGAGGTCGCGCAGATGTTCCGCGACGGGCTTGCCGCGCGCGACATCAAGGAACTGCCCGAGCATCTCGTGACCGGCATCGACCCGGCGACTCGCACGGCACAGCTCGCGAGCGGAGGGACGCTGCCGTACGACCTCTTTGTCGGTATCCCGGTCCATCGGGCGCCGGTCGTGCTCGCGGACACGGGTCTCGCGGTCAACAACTGGGTGCCCGTCGACCAGTCCAACCTCAGGACCCGGTTCCGCGGCGTGTATGCGCTCGGCGATGTCTGTACCGGCCTGCGGACCGTTCCCAAGGCCGGTATCTTCGCCGAGGCGGCGGCGCGCGTGGTCGCTGACGACATCGCCGCGACGATCGCGGGCGCCGAGCCGCCCGCGCCCTACGAGGGCTCGGGCGTCTGCTACGCCGAGTTCGGCGGCGGACTCGTCAGCAAGGTCGAGATCAACTTTCTCGGCGGCGACGCGCCAGAGGCCCACCGCTATGACCCCTCGCTGGAGTATGCCGCCGAGAAGCAGCAGTTCGGCGCGACCCGCCGAGCGCGCTGGTTCGGGCGCTCGTGACACGCGAGAGCCGCTCCGTGGAGTGGCTCTCGCACGAGGTGAAGACGGCGGCCTAGACAGGTGCGAAACGACACGCTGAAAACGGCACCGCAGAGCCTATTGCGCCGCATCGAGGAAGCCATGGTGGCGAGCGTTCCTGCGTACGTGAAAGCGGCAGCTGACGGGTAACAAGGCGCACTGCAGTGGTACTGGCGCGCGGACTTCGTCCGTGATCTCCCCGACGCCGCGATCGAGCAGCACGCCGAGTTCGGCGAGAAGCTCCCGACGCTGCACTCGACCATGCACCTCTACCCGATCGACGGAGCGGTGCACGACGTCGGCGAGGCCGACACGCCGTTCAGCTACCGCGACTGCAACTGGGCCGAGGTGATCGTCGGCGTCGACCCCGACCCCGCCAACGCTGGCCTCGTACGCGACTGGACCGTCGACTACTGGGAGGCCACGCACCCCTACTCGGCGGGCGGCGCATACGTGAACAAGATGATGGACGAGGGACACGCGCGCGTGCGCGCGAGCTACCGCGAGAACTACGACCGCCTTGCCGCCGCCGAGGCGACCTACGACCCGGCGAACACCTTTCGCGTCAACCAGAACATCGAGCCGTCGGTCGCGGCGTGACCGCCACCCGTAGGATGTGACGCGTGGAGCAGATCGCGACTGCCAACGAGGAGGCGATTCGGGCTTGGGACGGGCCGCTGTTCGAGGCGTTCGTCCGGTTTCGCCATCTCATGACGACGGGGCTCGGCGCGCATGGCGAGGAAGCCCTGCGCGTCGTTCCGCCACGTGCTGGCGAGCGCGTGCTGGACATCGGCTGCGGTTTTGGTGACACGACGCAGCGGATAGCGGGCCTCGTCGGGCCGACCGGAGAGGTTCTCGGCGTCGATGCCGCGCCGCGGTTCATCCAAACCGCGAAGCACGAGGCCGCGCAAGCCGGCATCGGCAACGTGCGTTTCGAGGTGGCCGACATCGAGAACGCAGCCTTCGGTGAGCGCTTCGAGCTTGCGTTCTCACGGATGGGAACGATGTTCTTCGCCAACCCGGTCGCTGCCCTGCGCAACGTGCGCGAGGCCCTGCTCCCGGATGGCAGGCTCGTCATGGTCGTCTGGCGCGCGAAGGTCGAGAACGACTGGCTCTCTCGCGCCCAGACCATCACGGAGCGGTTCGTCACCAAGCCCGAGGAGTACGACGAGCCGACCTGTGGCCCCGGGCCATTCTCGATGGCCAACGCCGACACCACGAGCGGGATCCTGCTGAGCGCCGGCTTCCAGGACATCACACTGCGGCGTTGTGACATCCCGATCGCGATCGGCTCTGACCTCGAGGAGGCCGTGGAGCTCGTCATGAGCATCGGACCGGCCGGGGAGATCCTGCGTCTCGCGGGCGAGCGGGCGGCGCACCTGCACGAGCCCGTTGCGCAAGCGCTACGCGAAGGCTTGGCCGAATGGGACGGACCCAATGGCGTCATCGCCCCGGCCTCGACGTGGATCGTCACCGCGAGTGCGCCGTCATGAGCTTCAAGCTCGCTCACCGCGACGATTGCCAGAAGGCTGGCAACTGGCAGCTCGTTCGCCGCACGCTCGAGCTGGGGGCATTCGGGATCAACGTCGTCGAGATCCCCCCAGGCGGGCAGGTTCCCGAGCACGACGAGACCGGCCGCGACCAGGAGGAGGTCTTCTACGTCCTCAGCGGCAACCCAACACTGGTGATCGACGGCGAGGAGCATCCGGCGCGCACCGGGACGTTCGCGCGGCTCGACCCCAACACAAACGCACCGTGCGCAACGACGGCGACGAGCAGGCGAGCGTGCTGATCGTCTCCGCGCCCCGATCGAGCGGATACGAACCGATGAGTTGGGCATGAGCGCTCAGCCCGAAGACCTCCACGAGACGATCGCCGCCTACAACGACGCCTGGAACGCCCACGACGTGGAGCGGATCGGATCGATGCACGCCCCCGACATGGTGTTCGAGAACCACACGGCCGGCGAGCGAGCCGAGGGCGAGGAGGCGCTGAGACACATCGCCCGCATCTTCGAGTCCTGGCCCGACATCGAGTTCCAGACACGCAGGCTCTACGTGCGCCAGGACCTAGTGGTGCAGGAGTGGACCGCCAGGGCGACCCATGTCAAGCCGCTGAGCCGCGGCGAGATCGTGGCCGAGCCGTCGGGCAAGCGCATCGAATGGGAGGGCATGGACGTGATCCCGTTCCAGGAGGGCAAGGTCAAGCGCAAGGACGTTTACTCGGACTCGGTGTCGATCCTCCGCCAGGTTGGGCTGCTGTAGCCCTCCCGGCGGGAACCGTTGCCGCCGGCTGCAGGCACACGTGCTACCTAGCGGCCTCGAACTACCTAACCCCGACCCGGGTGTCTGGAGCCTACGCGCGGGCCCACGCACCGCCGCTCTGACACAATTGCGAAAGTGTGCGCGACGGAGCCGGTGGCTATCGGTTTGGGCGACCAGCGGGTGCGTGTGCGGCAGCTTGAAGCGCTCTCCCTCCCGGCGTCGAAGCAGCAGCCGTGCGGTTCAACAGCAACCAGCGGGGTCCAACTGCGCTTCAAATGGGGAACTAGCGTGAGCGCCAACAAGCGTGTAGGCGCTCAGCCTAGTTGCCACTATGACGGCTAGTTGCCAGCGCGGTCGGGGACGCTTGCTGTCATGCCACGGCTGAGCATGGCATTCACGAACCCGGCTTCTTGCTGACAGTTGGAGTGCGCGCCGGCTTGGAGGCACTGGCGCGGCTACCTGCCTTGCCCTCCGGAATTAATGCCCGGCGTTCCCGAGCTGACGGCGGGCTTCAATGGAAGGGCGCGGGAGTTCCGCTAGCGGAACTCCACTTTCCACTGCGGCGATGACCGCTTCGTCACGCCTCCGTCGGGCCTGGACAACTTGATCCTGGGCGTTTTCTGCACGGTCGCGGAGCTCGTGCGCAGAGGGCACCTCCGGGGTACCTTGTCTGCTCCCTCGTCTATTACCGAAGACAGCCGTGAATTGGTCGTTACCGTGCGCCATGTTTTCTCGATTCGTCGTGCGTGGATGGATATGACTTAACGTAGGTCATTCGACACCCCTGACCGGGCGGCAACACACGTCGCGACATCCGCTTCCCCGCATATCACGGTCATCTAGAGACGGTTACTGGCAACTAGAACCCAAACTTGCAAGTGCCACTGTCAACTAGCCGTCATACTGTCATCCGGCTTGAGCGCCTACAAAGCGCAAAGTTCTAGGGGTCGACGTGCACGTTGACGGTGTTGCTGGCGCCCGGGGTGTAGGAGTAACCCCCCGATCCGCTGTCTGGGAGAGCGACGCGGAACGTGTAGATGGTGGGTTCGCTGGTGGCGTGGAAGCGATAGGCGTAGTGAAGGCGACCCTTGCCGTTGGCGACGACTTGGTCGAAGACTCTCCAGTGCCTGCCCTCTCGCACCTCTACCTCGAGCGTCACTCCCTGCGAGGGGTATGGCCCGCCGGCTACGATGCCCGTCCAGTAGATCGTGCCGCCGTTGCTGGTGTCGTGGGGTTTGATCTTCAGCGTGATTCTTGGACGTATCCTGATCGCCGCGGTCGCAATGGCGGACGGACCCGGATCATCGCTGTAAGCAACGTAGGAGAAGCGGAGCGTGCGATCGGGGCCCCGCGGGACCGTGTACTCGAAGGAGCCATCCAGGGCGGTCTGCGCCGAGGTGTCGATCGCGGCGCTGCGCGAGCCACCGATCGTCGCGATGAGGACGCGTGCATTGCGGATCGGCACTGTGCCGCAATGCAAGACGCCCCTCACCGCGACTCTCTTCCCGTAGAGGATGACCGGCGGCTTGGTCTTGCCATTGACCGCGAGATTCAGCGCCTCCCCCGCGCACGGAGACTGACCATTAGGGATCCCATTCGTGCCGGCGAGCCCTGAGGAGAGCGCCGTGATGGGCTGGTTCTCGACGGTCACTGGTGAGGGGGAGCTGACGGCGACTACATTGCCGGCTGGATCGTAAGCCTTGACCGTGAGGTAGTAGGTGCCGTTTGGCAGCTTGCTCGTGTCGACCGGGTACTGGTAGTTGGAGAGATTCTGGCAGGGAACGGCCTCGTAGAAGGCACAGCGCGTGGTCTGGGTGAAGTCCTCGCTCGATGCAGCCGTCGGGCTGTTGCCCGCATAGACTTCGATCTTTGCGATGCCCGGTAGAGCTGCGGCGCTGAGCGTCAGGGGGACCATTCCGCTTTGGGTATCGCCATCCAGCAGCCCGGAGCTGCCGAGGCTCAGCGTCGGGGGTGTGTTGTCTTCGACGGTGACGATCGCGCCATAGATGTTGATGATGGTGTCGGGGCCGCTCGGGCTGGCCGGGGCGTGCCCGCCGGTCGTGCAACCGTTTGCGAACCCGCAGCCGACGACGTAGGCGTACTGGCTGGGCAGTGCCGATGCCAGGTTCACAGACGTGTAGTTGCTTTCGACGATTCCGCTGTCGGTGAGCTCGCCCGACCCGGCCTCTCCGTAGGTCACGTTCTCGGAGCCGTCGAACTCGTCGCCGACACCGGGAGTTCACCGTCCGCCAGGTTCCACGCATAGTTGCGCTGGGAAGCTCCCGCCTTCACCTACCCCGTAGTCAAAGAGTGAGCGCCACAACTGGACTTGCCTGATATGCAGCCCGGCGGGGGCCTGGAAGTAGACCTCGCCCTCGTCCCCGGCGGGCGCGGTGTAGCCGGAGCGGCTGATGACACCGAACCCGTTAGGTCCACCGCTGCCGCACTGATCGTATGGCAGGTAATACGCGGCACCGTTGTTGTTGGCGAGCGCCCAGGACGCCGCGGAGTCGCCGGGATTGAGATACGTGCCCTGGCCCGCATAGCACGCGTACACGTTATAGCTGTTAGCGGCCGCTACGGGAGCTCCGCCAGCGCGCATGAGCAGCGTGGCGATGGTGCACACGACGAGCAGCGCCAGAGGGCGCCCTCGCCCCGGGCGGCTGGTCATTTTTGCTGTCTGCCGTCCGGCGATCATCGTCACGGCATTAGGGGTTGACATGCTCGTTCACGCTGTTGCTTGCTCCCGGCGTGTAGGGGTAGCCGCCCGAGCCGCTGTCGGGCAAGGCGACACGGAACGTATAGGTGGTGGGTTCGTCGGTGGCGTGGAAGCGGTAGCTGTCATGGAAGCGACCCGTCCTGTTTGCCACGACCTGATCGAAGACTCTCCAGTGTCTGCCCTCCTGCACCTCTACCTCGAGCGTCACTCCCTGTGGCGGATATGGGCCGCCGGTTACGATGCCCGTCCAGTGGATCGTGCCGCCGTTGCTGGTGCGGTGGGGCGTGATCTTCAGTTTGATTCTCGGACGGATCTTGATCGCCGTGGTCGCTGTTGCCGATGGGCCGGGATCGTCGCTGTAGGCGAGGTAGGAGAAGCGCAGCGTGCGATCGGGCCCTTGCGGGACCGTGTACTCGAAGGAGCCATCCAGGGCGGTCTGCACCGAGGTGGCGATCGCGTCGCTGCGCGGGCCACCGACCGTGGCGATCTGGACGCGGGCGTCCCGGATCGGGACGGTGCCGCAGTGCAGCACGCCCTTCACGGTGACGCTCTTCCCGTAGAGGATCGTCGGCGGCTTGGTCTTGCCGTTGACCGCGAGGTTCAGGGTCTCCCCGGCACATGGCGACTGGCCGTTGGGGATGTGCGGCCCGTTGATCGAGCCGCCGTTGGCGCCGATCGACGGCGGGCCGCTTGTCGTGATCGTGCCGTCGTAGGCGCTCGCTTGGTCGCCGGCGGCGTCTGTCACGATGACCTGCAGATGATGCTGCCCCGCGGAGAACTGGGTGGTGTCGAGCGGGATGCTGATGTTCTCCGTGGTCGGGCATGGCTGGGGCCCGGCGAAGGCCATCGTCGCGCTGGACGCCGGCGCGAGGTTCGCGCACAGCCCGCCGTTGGAATTGGGCACCTCCTGAACGACTTGGCGGCCATCGATGAGCATCGTGGCGCTGTAGATGCCGCCACCACTGTCCGACGCGGTGAAGCTGATCGTGTCGGTTGCGGTGAGGGTGCCGCCCGCGATCAGCGACCCTGAGACGTTCGCGACCGATGGAACCGTCGAGTCCAGCAGCGTGAAGCTCCCGCCGCTGACGAGGGCCTGAGCCTCCGGGCTCGCCGATCCGGGACACGGGTAGCTGAGGTCCTGTCCCGGGTCACAGCTGACGCCGACGTTCACGTCGGTCACCCCGCTCATTCCACTGGCGCCGACCGTCGTATTGGCGGCGCCGTACCCGAGGTTGCGGTAGTCGTAGTTCGGGTCGCTCTGGCC
The DNA here is from genome assembly GCA_963711985.1 of uncultured Solirubrobacteraceae bacterium. Lineage (GTDB taxonomy): Bacteria > Actinomycetota > Thermoleophilia > Solirubrobacterales > Solirubrobacteraceae > Palsa-744. Next base: position 1,226,338 of record CAVQGG010000011.1, read on the forward strand.
GGTGTGGTTGACCCAGACCTGGCCAAGGCCGTCGGCGCACTGCCCATTTTGGATCCCGCAGGGGCCGCCGAAGGCAGACAGCTGCACGCTGTAGCCCGCGATCGTCAGCCCCGCCGGCACGGAGTAGGTCATCGTGTCGCCGTTGCCGTTGTAATAGTTGCCGGTCGGGTCCGGGCCCATCGTCAGTCCGAACGACCCCTCGCCGCCACTGGCGCAGCCATTGCCGTAGGTGATGTATTCGCCACTGGCTGCTCCTACGCTCCAGCCGCGTGCGCCGATCGCGTTCCCGGCCGCGTCATGGCAGGTGAGCGCAGTGAACGTGCCTGCAGAGGCGAGCGCGGCGGCCGCGAGAAGGCACGCGGTCCCGGCCAGGGCAGCGATGACGATCTGGGAGGCTCGAGCTCGATGCCTGCTGGGGCGGGCACTCATGGGCTGACGTGCACGTTGACGGTGTTGCTGGCGCCCCAAGCATAGGGGTAGCTCTGGGCGCCGGGGTGCGGAAGCGCGACACGGAAGGTATAGGTCGTGGGTTCGTCGGTGGCGTGAAAGCGATAGTCGTAGCCGAAGTGGCCCTTTCTGCCGGCGACGACCTGAGCGAAGATCCGCCAGCCGCGCCTCTCCTTGACTTCGACGTCCAGCGTCACTCCCTGCGCTGGGTATGGGCCGCCCGTGACGGTGCCCGTCCAGTGGATCGTGTGCTCGTTGCTCGAGCTATGGGGGTTGATCTTCAGGTTGATCCTAGGGCGAATCCTGATCGCCGCGGTCGCCGTCGCCGACGGCGCGGGGTCGTCGCTGTAGGCCGTGTAGCTGAACCGCAGCTGCCGTGCCGGGCCGGTGGGCACCTCGTAGGAGAACGAGCCGTCCAGGCCGGTCTGCACGGAGGTGTCGATCGCCGCGCTTGCCGGACCATCGAGCGTTGCGATGGCGATCTGCGCGCCGCGGATCGGCACGGTGCCGCAGTGCAACACACCCCTGACCGTCACGGGCCGGCCGTAGGTGAGGACTGGTGGCCTGCGTCTGCCGTTGACTGCGAGCTCCAGTTCCTCACCGGCGCAGGGATCGCCGTTGGCGATGTGCGGGCCGCGACCGTTGATCGACCCGTTGACGCCGATCCCAGGGTTGTTGATCGTGACGGTGTGCTCGTCGACGATCGTGGCGTTCCCGGCGGCGTTGAGGACCCGCAGCGCCAGTTCGTGTGTGCCGTTGTTGGCGCTGGTCGTGTTCCACCGGATTTCATCGGAGACGGTGGTTGGGCAGGCCGCGAAGGACTCGTAGGGACAATCCGGGAGGTAGTCTTTTTGCGCGACGGGCCGACCGTCCAGGAGCAGCTGGACCAGGCGCACCCCGGAGTCGGGGTCCTGGGCGTTGTAGGTCAGCGACTCGGTGCCCGCCAGCGTTCCGGTCCCCGCGAGTGCTCCCCCGGTCACGGTCCCATTCGGGAGATTGCTGTCGGCGAGTGTGAGCTGCGAACCGAGGAGCTCGAGGTTGGCGTTCTCGCCGGCGCCGAACCCGCAGCCGTTGCCGGCGTCGTCATTTGAGCAGTAGTCGGCCAACGTGAGCTCGGTCGTGTTGGAGGGAAGCGCCCATTCGTCGGGGGTGACCGAGCTGTCTTTCGGAGTGCCGCTTTCCTCGACCACACCGGTGTTCACGGACGCCAGGGCGAACGTGTCCGCCCCCGAGCCCTGATGGGGCACAACCCACCAGATCCGCGCTCCGCGGATCGTGATCCCGCTGCCGGCCGGGACCACCACCTGGACGCCGTCGAGCGCCCCCGGCGACATGCTGCCGCCCTCCGGTCCGATCCAATTTCCCGGCCCGCCGGTGCAGCTCCCCTTCGTGTTCTGAGGGGCGCCGAACACGGTCCATGGCCCGGGGTTGCCGTTGGCTCCTGGCGCCGAGGGACAGTTGTTGATCACGTAGGTTCCCGCGCGCGCCTCGCCGGCCATAGACAGAGCAAGCATCACCGCGAGGACCGCGAGGATCGCGGACCGCCTGTACTTGGCGAGGATCCCGGATGCCTGTGTGACGTGATTCGTGGACAAGGCGAGCATCGGTCAGGGGTTGACGTGCACGTTGACGCTGTTGCTCGCGCCTGGGGTGTAGGGGTATCCGCCCGATCCGCTGTCCGGCAGTCCGACGCGGAAGATGTAGATCGTTGGTTCGTCGGTGGCATGGAAGCGGTAGGCGTAATCGAATCGCCCCTTGCTGTTGGCGACGACCTGGTCGAAGATCCGCCATCGCCGGCCCTCCTTGACTTCGACATCGAGCGTCACCCCCTGTGGTGGATATGGGCCGCCGGTGACCGTGCCGGCCCAGTGGATCGAGTGCCCGTCGCTGGAGAGGTGTGGAGTGATTCTCAGCTTGATCTTCGGACGGATCCTGATCGCCGCGGTCGCGGTCGCAGATGGGCCGGGGTCGTCGCTGTAGGCGGTGTAGGAGAACTCCAGCGTGCGGTCCGGGCCGCTCGGCACCTTGTAGGCGAACGAGCCGTCCAAAGCGGTCTCAATGGAGGTGTCGATCGCCGCGCTTCCCGGACCTCCAAGCGTCGCGACGGCTACCCGGGCGCCACGGATCGGGACTGTGCCACAGTGCAGCACACCCCGGACCGTCACTGGCTTGCCATAGGTGATGATCGGCGGGCGGCGCTTGCCATTGACGGCGAGCTCCAGTGCCTCTCCCGCGCAGGGATCGCCATTGGCGATGTGCGGGCCGCGACCGTTGATCGATCCGTTGACGCCGACCGACGGCGGACCACTCGTGGTGATCGTGCCGTTGTAGGCGATCGTCTGGTTAGCCGCGGCGTCTTCGACGATCAGCTCGAGCGAGTGCTGACCGGCCGTCAACAGGTTGGTGTTGAGCGTCAGACTGGCGCTCAGCGAGCTCTCGCATGGCTGGGCGTGTTCGAAGGATCGCTGCCCGTCTGTCGTGACGTTCAGGGACTCGCAGGCGCCGCCGTTGGTGTTCAGGATCTGCGAGACGACGGTGTGGCCGTCCACGAGCAGCGAGCCGCCGTATACGCCAGATTGACCGTCGGCTGCGTTGAAGGACACAGCTTGCGAGCCGGTGAGGGTGCCGCCCGCGACGAGTGGGCCGCTGACGCTGCTGACGGTTGGCGGGGTGTTATCGACGAGGTCGATGTCGGCTGCGTAGACGTTGTACTGGGAGGAGAGCGATCCGGATGCCGGGCAGGTGCCGCCCGGCCCGCCGCCGCAGGCGGCGCTCCACTGGATCTGCGTCACGCCGCCGAGACTGCCGACGCTGACCGCGTTTTCCGCAGACAGCGGACTGCTCGGGTTCCCGCGAGAGCATCCATCGGTGCATAGACCCTGCACGGACGGTGGGCCGGGACTGTAGTCCAGGTTCGACGCCGGCGACCCATAGGGCTGGCTGGGACCGTCCGCCTCATAGCGCCAGAGCGTGAAGCCCGAGATCGTCAGGCCATCGGGCGCGGTGAACGTATTCAGCGCGGTCGTGCCGTAGGGCTGGGTGGTTTCGCCGCTCATCGACGCGTAGAGCGCGCCGCCGCCAGAGCAGCTGTTCCCCGCGAAGACGAACGTGCCGGCGGTCGCGTAGGTGACGTCGTCGGTCGGCGCTGCGCGGCCCGCGCTCGGGCCGTAGGGGATCCGGCAGAGGAAGTCGTGGTAGCTGTTCGCCGCGGCCGGCGAACCGGCCGCGAGGAGGCCGAGAACGCTGAGGAGGACCACGGCGGCCGCGGGGCGCTCGCGGCGCCTGTGCCTGGGGGTGCTCATGCGGTCTAGCTCCTGCCTCGCGCGAGAGAGATTCTGCTCATGCTCACTCGTCGTAGGAGACCGCGCTTTTCCCCCCAACCAATTTTCGTGCCCTGCGCACGGCGTGGTTGGCGCGTCCTTGTGGGGATGTGGGTCCGATCATCCATGCGTACCCGAGCGCTTCAGATGGGACCGAGTAATCTAGCCCATCGGAAACCCAAGGGCTCTACATGTCCCGGCTATTGGCCGGGCTGGCTCGTTAGTGTCCGGCCCCGTTGGGCGCGTGGTGAACGTAGCGCGTCACGGTCTCAGCGACCCAGTGCGCGCTGCGGTGATAGAGGACGGTGACGCGCCTCGTCCGCGCGCCGGAAGGGAGCTCCAGCACGGCGGCCCACCGACCGTCGGCGACCCGGACGGTCTTCTGGACGTTGTATCCGCGGATCCCGAGCGCGTAGTGGACGATGATCGTGACGTGCCCGGCGAGCGTCCTGGCGGCTGTGCCGCGCACGCGCAGCGCGCGCCCGGCGCGCGTGACGCTGAGGATGTGCAGGCGCGGGCTGGGCTTTCCGGGCTTGCTGTGCGTGATCGCGAGCGTCGCGCTGTCCGTGGGGCTCGCGTTCCCCGCGGCGTCCTGCAGCCAGGCGCGGATCGTGTAGGCGCCGTAGGGGCTGTGCTGAAACTGGGGGGTGTGGTTGGGGTCAAAGCGAAACGATAGGCCGGGGCTGGTCTGGGTCGGGGTGCATAGCGCAGGGCCTTTGCAGGCGATCCAGTCGGTCGCGGTGAGCGGCGCGAGGTGCGCGGGGGCGCCGAGCGTGATCGTGTAGGGCCCCGCGCCGCTGGCTTTGATCGACGTCGGCGGGGGCGGCGGGCTGGTCTGGTAGCCGAAGCTGATCGCGGCTGAGTTGGACTGAGAGGCGTTCCCGATCGCGTCTGTGAGCCACACGAACACCGTGTAGAGGCCCTGGGGCTGGCCAAGGGATCCTGCGCGGGGTTGAACGTAAGCCAGGTCAGCGGGCTGGCCTGGTGCTGCGGGGCTTCGCAGCCGCTCGCGGGGATGCTCGTCTCGGTGCCCGGGCACGTGATCCAGTTGACCTGGCTGATCGGGTCATCCGGCGGCTCGGCGGGGTTTGTCCAGGTGATCGCCGCGGGCTGGTTTATCCAGGCGCCGGCTGGTTTCGCGTTGACCTGCAGGCTGGTCGGAGCGGGGGGGTTGGTGTTGTCCACGGTGATCTGCACGGGGTTGGCGAGGGACTGGTTGCCGGCGGCGTCGACGACGGCCGCTTGGATCTGGTGCGGGCCGTTGGAGAGTGTGGTGGTGTTGAGGCTCAACTGGTTGCTCGAGCTGGCCGGGCAGGGAGCGGGCCGCGTGAAGTCGCACGCCATCTGCTGCTGGGCGGCCAGGGCGCCGTCGACATAGAGGCGCGCGTATTGCACCCCGCTGCTGTCCGCGCCGTCGATCGTCCCCGAGAGGGTGCCGCGCACAAGACCGTCGATGAACAGCGAGCCGCTGGTGGAGGTGACCTGCGGTGGTTGGCTGTCGGTGACGGTGACCGTCGCGCTGTTGAGCTCGACCCGTGCGTCGTGCTCGGAGAAGCCGTTGCCACAGACGGTGAGTTGGAACGGTGCGGGTTCGCAGACCAGCTCGATCGCGAGGCTCGTCGTGTCTAGGCCAGTGTGCGTAGCTTCACCGGAGACCTCACAGCCTCCGTTGCTCGCGCTGAACGAGCAGGTCTCGCCGGAGAGCAGGGTGCCTCCCGCGTCGACGATCTGTGGAACCCATCCTTCACCTTGCTCATAAAGGTCGCGGTTGAGGCTGATCGCGCTGATCGTGTCACCGGCCGGTGCGGCGAACTGCCAGCCGGCCGTGGCGCCCGCCGGGACATTGGTGCTCAGCCGCAGAACGTCGTCGGCGGCGAGGCCCGACGTGCTTGGGCTGCCTCCTGTGACGTCTTCGCTGCCACACTTTGTGCTCGTTTCCAAGTAGGTCGGGTTGCTGTTGAATGGCTGCCAGGAGTTGTTGACCAGCGGCGTCGGGGCGGCGCAGGCGCCTACCTGGTAGGTGCCGGCAACCGCCGTGGCGCCTGTGGCGATCGCGTCCGCGACGAGCAGCAACGCGAGGGCCAACAAGCGCGCGTCTCATCGGCCTCCCCGGCGAGGTCCCGTGTGCGAGGCGCGGTTTGTGATCACTGCCGGGAGCTTGGTGTGACCGGAGAGGAACCTGGCCACGATCCGATCCCAGCGGTTGACGCGCAGCGTGCTCGTACGGCGTCCGGTCGTGGTCTGTGCAAGCGTGATGAGCCTCCCCCGCCCGGTGCGCGCTTGCACGACGATCTGCAACCGGAGTCCCTTGGGGATGTCAGCGACGGTGATCGTCAGCGCGTGGTGCTTGAACGTGATCTTGGTGATCTTCGGCTTCGGAAGGCCCGCCGGCTTGGACGGGATGAGCGTTGCCGCGGGCGGACCCGTGTTGGTCGGCTGCGTGGGCGAGGCGTTTGCGGCTTGGTAGGCGGCCATCCCCTCGCTGACGATCTGCCCGAGGCCGCACGCGTTGAACGCCGCGGCCACGTCGAGGCCCCCACCGCCGGTGAGCGTCGAGGTTAGGCACCCCTGCGCCTGCGAGTAGGAGAGCGTCGGGGAGTAGGCGCGCATGCTCGCCTCCGCGGCGGAGACGATCTCCCCCGAGTAGCTGCTGCCGTTCGCCCAAGCCGGCGACCCGTCGTCGGAGAACGCGATTTCGATCCCGTTCCCGCCGCCGTCGGGTTCGGTCTGGCTTCCGCAACCCGGAGCCGAGGAGCGCGACGCCAGCGCCGCGGTTGCTGAAGGAGCACATCACGCCAAGATTTGCGGGGTTCGCGTCAGAGGCTCCAACGCCGAGCACTCCCGGCACATCGGCGGGCGCCTGCACCGGACCGGATTCGTTGCCGACCGCCGCGATCACGCTCAGGCCATGCGCGTTCGCGGATTGGACATAGTTCTCCAGGGTTTCGAGTTCGCTGGCCGAGGGCTGGGTGCTGGAGCCGAGACTGAGGTTCACGACCGTGATCGGCATCGAGCTGCTCAACGCCTCGCAACGGTAGATCGCCACCGCGTACTCGGAGAAGCCGAAAGTGGTCTGTCCGGCGGCGAGCGCCTTGAGGTTGTAGATGCGAACGCTCGTGGGAGCGAGGCCGACCATCCCCCACCCGTTGGCGGGCGCGGCGGCGAGCATCGCCATATAGGTGCCGTGCCCGTCAGGGTGCCCGCCGGGTAGCGGCGGGTTCAGCGCCGCGAGTTCGTCTTCGGTGTTCGTGTTCGGCGAGAGCGCGTAGCTGCCGGCCAGGATCGGGGACGTGTCCGGATTGGGGTCCACCCCCGAGTCCACCAAGCAGATGACCCCGGGGGTCGGTGGCGCGGGCGCGTACTGCAGAAACAGCGCGTTCGCGGCTGTCTGCTGCACCGTGCCCGCGGGCACCCCGACCTCGGCCGACGCGCGCGCGGACAGCGCCAGGCAGGCAAGTAGCCCAGCGGCCAAGACCGCAGCGGTCCCGATGATCCGGCGCACAACGATGTGACTCACGATCAACAAGATAGGACTCGCCTGATGACGACTACGCGCCATCAGAGCGGGACCGGCAAGATCTTAGGGGGAACGAGCGGCTGCTCAGCGACAACGATATGGGCGACAGCCTTAAGTCGCCGTTCGGTGCGGAAGACGAAAGGAGCGCTGAAACATGGTCGAGATCGCAAAGGTCACGCGCGGGCGCGCGAAGCAATCCGCGCTGTTGGTGGCACTGCTGGTTGGTGTCTGCCTGATGACGGCATCTATCGCCCGGGCGGGCGAGTGGACGCAGGTCACGTGCACGCAGCCAGACGGGCAGCCCGCCCCGACCGAAGGCTGGCAGGGTTCCGCGATCGGTGGGTATGGGGATGACAGCGGCCCAAGCGAAACCTGCGGTCAGTCCGGCGGCTCACTCACAGCGTTCGACAGCTCCGCCGCGGAAGAAACGGCGTATAGGGGTCCAATGTGGGTGTACACCGCGCCCGCGGGCGCCACGATCGCCGGTGGCGCGCTGACCGTTTCGCTGCGCACGCCGCAGGGCCAGGCGTATGTGGCTACGCCGAAGAACGAATACGCACAGGCGGACGTGCTGGTCAACTGTCAGTACAACGTCGAACCCTGTGGCAGCAGTGGCACTGGGGTCAGGACGGTGCCGATCACCCATCCCGGGGGGGCGCAGTTGTTCATGGCGGCGGTGTGCGTCGGACCGTTCGAGGGGGCGACTACTTGTCCGGCGGGATCTGGTGGGGGCGTAAACGCCGAGATCAGCTTGTATGCCGCTGATGTCGAGCTGCAGAACAGCTCAACGCCCACCGCGACGAGCTTCGCCGGTCCGCTGCTTGGGAGCACCGCGAGCGGGACGGCGGATCTGACGTTCAGCGCGCAGGACGCCGAAGGACCCGGCGTCTACCGGGTGATCGTCGATCTCGACGGTACGGCGGTCTATGAAGGCACGCCCGATACCAACGGTGGTAGGTGCGCCAGTATCGGCACCGATTCCAGCGGCCTGAGCGAGTTCCTCTACGCCCAGCCGTGCAAGCGCACGGTAGCCGTCGATGTCCCCGTCAACACGACCAGTTTCGCCAACGGACAGCACCAGCTGAAGGTCACCGTCAAGGACGCCGCCGGGAACACGGCGGTCGTCTACGACGGGACGATCACCACCAGCAACGCCAACGCGAAGGCCAGCTCGGGAGAAATCAGCAGCGGCGGCTCCCTGGCATTCTCGCGAGGGCCCGTGAACGGCACGAACGCTTCTGAACAGGCCACGCTCACAGCGCACTGGACAAGCACAGCCAAGGCGCACCTCACAACCAGCTACCAGCATCGCCACCCGCTGGTGATCACAGGACGCCTGACCGGCCCGAGCGGCACCCCCATCACAGGCGCCCAGATCGACCTCACCGCCACCCCGGCCTACGAGGGCGCAAAGCCGATCACGATGCCGAGCCCCCGCACCGGGCCAGACGGACGCTTTCGCATGAGCCTCCCGGGCGAGATCTCCTCGCGTACGCTGCGCCTGGCCTACCTCAGTCATCTCAACGACAGGCTGCCCGCGGCCACGCGCACGCTGACGATGAACGTGCGCGCCGCGATCACGCTCAGTATCGCTCCTCACGACGCGAGCGTGCAGGGAAGGATCTTCTTCACCGGCGTGCTGCACGGTAGCCCGATCCCGCCCGCCGGCAAGCAACTCGTGCTCGAGGCACAGTCTCCAAGCAACGCGTGGCTCGAGTTCGACGTGATCCGCACCGAGTCCGACGGGCGCTTCCACGCGTCCTATCGCTTTAGGTACCCCGGCCCTGCGAGCTACCGCTTTCGTGTGCTCTCCAAGTACGAGGCAGACTTCCCATTTGTCGCCGGCGCCTCGAACACCGTCGAAGTGGAAGAGCGGTAGCGGGACTACCGGATCTCGCCCAGCCCTGTAGTTGATGGTGGCCTCGGGGCGGCGTGGGTCAGTCGTCCCGCGGCCGTGCCCCCATCATCTCCTATAGATGCGCCGACCCTCAAGCTGTGACGAGTATCCGACGCTTGATCGTCTTCCGCCGTGCCTGGGTGCTGGTGTAGCGCTGTCGTGGCTGCTGACGTGATGGGTGCTGCTGTTCGGCCTCTCGATGCTCGCGCGCTACGAGCCGGCCGGATGGATGCGAGCGCTCGACTACGATTCGTCCGAGCTCGCCGCGCCACTCGATGGGTTGTTGGAGATCGGTCTGAGCCGCGTGCCCGAGCTACTCTTGGCGGCTATCGTCGCCACACCTGCCGCGGGCCGGTGAACGAAATCGACGCGGTCCCGGGCCGCTTGAGGAACCCGCCCCGGTTCGCCTTGCGGCGCTCCGGTTTGGGTGGCGCGGCCTCACACCTCGGTGGCCTCGCTCTTTGCGGCTCGGTTCCGCGTCTGGCGCGAAGATAGGTTCGGCCGAGGGTGATTTCAAGCCCTCCGGCCACGAGCTCACCGCACCTTGCGAGAAAAAGCTACGGCACGCGCTCGTGCTCGCGGAGTAGGCGCCTGAGGATCTTCCCCGACGGCGACTTCGGGATCTCCTCCACCAGCTCGATCGCGCGAATGCGCTTGTGCGGCGCGACCTGCTCGGCGACGAAGGCGGCGAGCGCGTAGATGTCGAGATCGTTGCTCGCCGGCACGACAAACGCCTTCGGCAGCTCGCCGGCCTCGTCGTCGGGGACGCCGATCACCGCGCAGTCGGCGACTTGGGGGTGGGTGATGAGGATCGCCTCGAGCTCGGCGGGAGCGACCTGGAAGCCCTTGTACTTGATCAGCTCCTTGACGCGGTCGACGATCGTGAACCAACCGTCCTCGTCTACGATCGCGACGTCTCCGCTGTGCAGCCAGCCGTCGTTGTCGATCATCGCGGCGGTCGCCTTGCGGTTGCCCAGGTAGCCCTGCATCACCTGCGGGCCGCGCATCCAGAGCTCGCCGGGCTCTCCGGGGTAGCAATCATGGCCGGTGTCCGGATCGACGAGACGGCATTCCGTGCCCGGGATCGGAGGTCCGATCGAGCCGGGCTTCTTCGCGGCGGCGAGCGGTGGCACGAGATGTGTGACGGGGCTCATCTCGGTCATGCCGCAGCCCTGGCTCACCGAGCAGCCGATCCGCTCAGCGACTTCCTCGGCCAGGTCAGCGCCGAGCGGAGCGGCGCCGCAGAGGATGTGGCGCAGCGCCGAGAGGTCGCAGTTCTCGACCGCGGGGTCCTTGGCGAGCGCGAGCGCGATCGGCGGCACCACATACGCGCGCGTCACCCGATAGCGCTCCAGCAGATCCAGGAACTGCCCGAGCTCGAAGCGGGGCATCGTGACGAGCGTCGCGCCGCCGAGCAGCCCGAGGTTCATGATTACGCACATCCCGTAGACGTGGAAGAACGGGAGCACGGCGATCACGACGTCGTCGGGTGAGTGGGCGAGTGCCGCCTCCGCCTGGATCATGTTCGCGACGAGGTTGCGATGGCTGAGCATCACTCCCTTGCTCAGCCCGGTCGTGCCACTCGAATACGGGATCGCGGCGATATCGATCGCGGGGTCGATCGCTACCCTCGGGGCTGCCTCGGGATCGCCGAGCAGCTCCGAGAACGACGCGCCCTGGTCGGCCTCGCCGAGCACGAACACCTCACAACCTCCCGCCTGCTGCGCTGCCTGGCACGCCACGTCGAGGCACGCCGGCACCGTCAGCAGCATCTGCGCGCGGGAATCGGCGAGCTGATCGCCCAGCTCGCGCGCCGTGTAGAGCGGGTTAGCGGTCGTGCAGCGTCCGCCCGCCGCAACCACGCCATGAAACGCAACCGCGTACTCGGGAACATTGGGCATGTAGATCGCAAACGTGTCGCCCTTCACGAATCCGTGCGCAGCGAGCCCGGCGGCGAAGCTGCGCACCGACCGCTGCAGCTCGGCATAGCTCATCGCCAGACCGGACGGGCCGTCGATCAGCGCGGGCTTCTCGCCCAGCTCCCCAGCGCGCCGCAGCACAAAACTGGCAAGGTCGACATCGGGCACCTCGGCCCCGAGCTGCCCGCCGGAATAGATCACGCCCCGCTCCTCCATCGCGCTGGTCGAAGCGATCCTATAGACCGGGAGCCAGAAGCACTGTCGTCGTATCGCTAGCCGCACAAAACCGCATTGTTGGATCTAGGCTACGCTCTCTGCGAGGCGGATGAATCGCGCGCGGTTGCGCTGCCTCGCGTAACCGGCAGCCCGCCAAAAGCTCATCGCGGCCGAGTCGTCGTCGGCGACGATCGCGGTGAGCCTGAGTGCGCCGCGCGCTCGCAGGCGACGTTCGCCCTCGCGCAGCAGTGCCGTGGCGATCCCCTGCCGCCGCCGGTCGGGATGGACAGCGAGCCGGTAGAAGCTGCCCCGCCATCCATCCCAGGCGGCGATCAACGACCCGACAACCACTTCACCGGCCTGCGCGAGCAGCAGTGACTCCTTGTCGGTGGCCAACAGGCACAGCAGGCCCTCGCGTGTATCGGTGATGCGCGGCGGGCCGCCCGCAATGTCCCACAGGACAAGCACAGGCTCGATGTCCTGCTCAATTGCGCTTCGAATCCTCCACTCGGGCATGGCCGGGACGAATACCAGGCGTAGCGGACCCTGCGCCCCGCCGCAGCTCCCGGCCTACTCGTCGTCGCGGCGGTAGCCCAGGCGCGCGGAGATGCGATCGGCCGTGGAGACCAGGTGCGGACCGAGCGCGTCGACGAGCTCCTCCAGCGAGATCATCGAGCTGTGCGCTGACAGGCTGACCGCGGCGACGACCTCGCGGCTCTCGTTGCGCACGGACGCGGCGATCGCGTACAGCTCGGCCGCGAGCTCTTCGTCGTTGACCGCGAAGCCGGCGTCGAGCACCTCGTCGAGCTCCTCGCGCAGCGCCTTCTTGCTCGTGATCGTGTTGGGGCCGCGTTTGGTGAGCTTCATCTGGGCGATCAGGTCGCGCTGCTCGGCCTCGGGCAGGTTCGCGAGCAGCAGCTTGCCCATCGACGTGCAGTACGCGGGCACGCGCGAGCCCGTGTGCAGGTTGAGGTCGATCTTGCTCTGGTCGCGGCGGTAGCTGGGCGCGCGGTCTACGTACAGGATCTCCGCCCCGTCGAGCACGGCCAGGCTGGCCGTGTAGGAGGTCCGCTGGCGCAGCTCCTCCAGGTAGGGGTGGGCGTGCTCGCGCAGGCCGGTCGAGTTCAGCGCCGACATCCCCAGGTCGGTCACGCGCAGCCCCAGGCGATACTTGCGCGAGGCGCCCTGCTCGAGGTAGCCCAATGCGACGAGCGTGATCGCGTAGCGGTGCGTGGTGGAGCGGCTCATGCCGAGCTCGTCCGCGATGTCCGCGATCCCCAGCACGGGGCGCTTGGGCGTGAAGCAGCCCAGGATCGCCAGGCCGCGCTCGAGCGACTGCGAGTAGCGCGGCTCGCGCAGGCTCGGGATCGACCAGGCGGGCTGCTCGTCGACCTTCGAGGCTTTGGGTTTTCTAGAGGGCTGTGTGGGCATCGTTCTCCGGGTCCGCAGGAGACTATCTTGTGAGTGGCCCTATGGGAAGTTGGGGCATCTCACAAGATGATCCCCGGCGTGGACGCCGTCGCCCAACTCGCCCGGAACCTCGTCGCAGCGCGCAAGCACTTCGGATTGACCCAAGAGCAGGTCAGTGAGCGCAGCGGCGTACACCCGACCGAGATATCGCGTATCGAGAGCGGGCAACGCGATGTCCAGATCAGCACGATGTTCAAGCTCGCCAAGGCATTCGACCTGACACCGGGACAGTTCATCGACGGGGACCTGACCACGACGACAGACCGCACGTGACCCTTGTTCGCTGAGGTACGATCTCCCTCGCAGCACGTAGTGTTGATTGACCCCGGAGCGCTGGTCTTTCCGAGAGGATGCGCTCCGGGGACTATTGATGTGCTGCACCTTCCGCCCCCGGTTCTGGCCGGGGTCTGTATAGAACGAGAAAGCGACACGGTTGCGGTTCGCTCGAGGGAACCGCGATGCGTTTGGCGCGTTCGGGCAGAGAAGCGTCGCTGTGAGGGCGGTGATCCGCAGCGTCTCGCCGGAGCATCACGCACGACCGGCGGGTTGCATACAGGTTGCCGTCCGTGACGGTATCCGTCACAATAGTCGAGGTTTAGACAATGTCCACCCTCGCCCCCAACGCCCTGCCGGACTTCCTGCTCAGCCATGGGCGGCGAGCCTTCACCCTCGGTGAGGCCAAGACGATGCTGCAACGAAACGACGACGCGGTCCGCAAGGGCCTCGAGCGCCTAACGCACAGCGGGCAGATCTTCTCACCGAGCCGCGGCTTCTACGTCGTCATCCCACCCGAGTTTCGCTCGTGGGGCACCGTTCCCGCGTCGCACTTCATCGACGATCTGATGCAGGCGCTCGATCGCCGCTACTACGTCGCGCTCCTGTCGGCCGCTGAGCTCCACGGCGCCGCCCACCAGGCGCCCCAAGTCTTCCAGGTCATGGTCGACCGTCACCTCAAGGACCGGGACTTCGGCCGCACGCGCCTGCGCTTCTACACCAGCCGTCACGTGACGGACAGCACCGTCGAGGAGCGCAACGTCCCGACCGGCCAGCTGCGGCTCTCTCCGCGCGAGCTGACCGCCATCGATCTCGTCGAGCACCCCGACGCCAGTGGCGGGATAAGTAACGTGGCGACGGTGCTCGCCGAGCTAACGCCGCTGGAGGGTCAACGGCTCGCCGACCTTGCCGCCGCACGCCAGCGCAGCAGCGCCCGGCGCCTTGGCTGGCTGCTCACGTTCCTCGACGCTGAGGTCGACCTCGAGCCGCTGCGAGCAGTGGCCGAACCGCAGCGCGGCTCGGCGACCGACCTGCGCCCGCGCGCACCACGACGCGGAGCGATCGACCGCGCATGGAACGTGCGTGTCAACACCGAGGTCGAACCCGACCTGTGATCCCGCAAGACTACATAACCCATTGGTCGACCGGGGCGCCCTGGCCCAGCGAGCTTCAGATCGAGCAGGACCTCGTGCTCTCGCGCCTGATCGTGGACATTGCCAACCACGAGCTCCTCGGTCGCGAGCTCGCGTTCCGCGGCGGCACGTGCCTGCACAAGCTGCACCTGCCCACCGCGCTGCGCTACAGCGATGACCTCGACTACGTACGCACCACAGACGGACCGATCGGCGAGATCATCGACGCGCTACGAACCGTCACGAACGCCATCGGGCTCGAAGAGCGCTCACGCACGATCACGCAAGGTATGGCGACCTACGTATGCCGAGCCCAGGCTGAGAGCGACGGCGGCACGATCCGCATCAAGATCGAGACCAACATCGAAGAGACCGAGGCGTTCCTGCCGCGTGAACAGCTCCCCTACGAAGTCGTCAGCCCGTGGTTCGAAGGCACATGCGACGTATCCACCTTCGCGCTCGACGAGCTCATGTCCACCAAGCTCCGCGCGCTCTACCAGCGCCGCAAGGGCCGCGACCTGTTCGACCTATGGCAGGTCCTCGTCGCCCTCAACACCGACGACGCCCTCATCGTCGCTGGTCTCGACCACTACATGGGCGATGACGTCTTCACCTACCCCCAGCTTGCACAGAACCTCAAGGCGAAGCTCGAGAACCCCGACTTCTTGAGGGACATCGAGACGCTCGTCACCAAGATCCCCGACGATTACACCCCGACCGTCGCCGCCGACCTTGTCATGGAGCGCCTCGGCGCCCGGCTACGCAACGCTCCCGCCCCCCAGGAAATCGCCGGCGGCGCCTGGCGAGCTTGAGCAAGGCGAGACGCGAGTCCGAGATCCGTCCCGGAACCCCTGGGTGCAAGCTCTGCACTACGAACTCTGCACTAACGACGCTAACTGCAGAGCTAACTACAGGCGCGTACGCGTAGGGGCTATGCAGGGGAGCGGCCCGTGCTCCTCGTCCGGGGGCCGAGCGCGTGCGCCCGCGCATACCCTCTGCTGATGTGGTACCCGACGCTCGATCGTCTTCCGCCATGCCCGGCCGGTAGCGAGCAGCTCGCGGTGGATCATGGCGGCGGCTTCTACGTCGTCTATCGGGCGCCGAGGATCGACGCACGCTTCGAGAGCGCTGCGCATGTTGCGAGGAATCTCAGTGTGGGGACGGCGCGGAGCGTCGGCGAGGATTTGCCGCGGCTGTGCGCTGGGGGCAAACCGTTCACGGCGATCGCGAGCGGCGTGGAGCTGGCGCAGCTGGCCGCAATCTTCCTCGAGGAGGGAATGGAGGTGCGCCGTGGCGCGAGTCCGGGGACACTCATCATCTCGATGACTGGCATCGTCGGCGAGCGCCTGGACGTCGAGGCGCTGATCTGCGACTGGCGTGCCTACCTCGCCGATTGCGAGCAGGAGGCGGTGCTCCGCCGGGTCTGCGAAGAGCTGCGTCGCGTCGCGGCGCTGCCCTTCAGCGCGTTCGCCGGCGACGTGGACGTGAGCACCGATGCGTTGCCCAATGACCCGGGCGGGTGGGCACGCGCCGGGCTGCTCTTCGGCTATCCGCCGGTTAGCACCGCGGCGATCGTCGGCACGGGACTGGGGCTCGACGGGTTCGCCGAGCTCGACGTCGACCCCGAAGAGCTGCCATTCAAGTTGCACGAACCTGGCTGGATGGCGCCCGCGTTCACCGGCACCAGCGAGCAGGCGAGCGCCCTCGCCGCCGCGTACCGGCGCACGGCCACTGCTCGTCCTGGCGCTTAATCCAATGCGTCTGTGCGACCCCCACCGCGAGCTACTCCGCAATCTTCGTCAACCTCCTCCAAGATGCCGCACGCCGGTCAGCTGGTCGATCTCCTCGATCTGCACGCCCGCGATTACGGCGTCGGTGAGCTCGTCGAGCGCGGCGTCGAGTGAGCGTTCGGGCGCCGCTCCGAGGAGCGCCTCGAGTATTGCCGGGTCCTCGAGCAGCCCGTGTACCGCGATCCCGAGCACGGGACCACGCACCCATCCGAGCCCGCCGGGCAATGCCTCCTGCACCGAGGCGATCGGTTCGGTCTGCCCTTGGCGGATCTCATAGCCGTGGATCACTCGACCCGCAAGCGGCGCCCACGTCGTGGCCAGGTCGGTCGCGAAGCGAACCGCCGTGCGGCGCGTGAGCTTCTCCGGCCGGAAGGTGGTCCGCAGTGGCAGGAGCCCGAGTCCGTGATCGTCACCGTCGAGTTGATCGGGGTCGCGTAGCTGCTCGCCGAGCATCTGCAGGCCGCCGCAGACACCGAGTACGCGACCGCCCGCACGGACCCGGGAGCGGACTGCGCGGTCGAGTCCGGCCGATCGCAGCCAGGCCAGGTCGCCGGCCACATGCTTGGAGCCCGGTAGCACGACGAGCTCGGCCCCCTGCAGGTCCGGTGGCCGCGACGCCCAGCGCACGAGTGCGACCTGCTCCAGCGCCTTGAACTCGTCGAGGTTGGAGGCCGTCGGGTAGCGCACGATCGCCACCGTCGCCGATCCGTTTCCTGATGTGCTCGGTGTCGTGGCGCTGTCCTCGTCGGGAAGGCCGTGCTCCAGCCACGGCACCACGCCCAGCATCGGCACGCCGGTGAGCTGAGTCAAGCGCTCCGGTGCGGGGGCGAGAAGAGCGGGGTCACCGCGGAACTTGTTGAGAACGAATCCCGCGATTCGCTGCCGCAGGTCTCGGTCGATGAGCGCCCACGTGCCGTAGAGGTGGGCGAACGCGCCGCCGCGGTCGATGTCTGACACGAGCAGCACCGGCGCGTCGGCAGCGTGGGCCGTGCGCGCGTTCGCGAGGTCGGTGTCGGCGAGGTTGATCTCAGCCGGGCTGCCGGCGCCCTCGAGCACCACCAGCTCATACTCGTCCAGCAGCGAGCGCAGCGACTCCTCGATGACCGGCCACAGGTGCCGGCCTTGCTCTGGCCACGGCAGGGCGCTGACCGCGAGGTCCACCCTGCCCTGCACGACGACCTGGCTGCTCGTCAGGCTCTCCGGCTTGACCAGCACCGGGTTCATGCGCACGTCGGGCTGAACCCGCGCGGCCAGCGCCTGCAGGTACTGAGCGACGCCGATCTCTCCACCCTGCACCACGCGGGCGTTGTTGGACATATTCTGCGCCTTGAACGGCGCGACGCGCACGCCCCGGCGGGCGAAGTGGCGACACAGCGCGGTGGCGAGCAGGCTCTTGCCCGCCCCGCTGCAGGTGCCCTGCACCATCAACGCGCCCACAGGAGGACTCCCGTCCGCGCCGCACCGTCAGTCTGAGGTCTCGGCTCGATCACCCACCCAACGGTAGGCGAGCCGCTCAGCTCTCGCTGCCCACATCCCGGTGGCGGCCCCCGTGCCTACCGTGTTGCGCTGGTCAGCGGTTCGAGCCGCGAGATGAAGCTCTGGCCCTCGTGGCCCATTGCGCTTCGCACGATGCTGCGGGTCCACGCATGACGGCATCCCGAAATCGCAACGTGGACAATCTGCTCTGGACTGTCCAGATAGATCATGTGAAGGTCGATCCGCGCGCCCGTGTCGTCGGGACATGCGAACGTACCCTTCGGCCATGCCGGAAGCAGATTGCTTTCGTGAACAAGGGTTCGCACGATCGCCCTGGAGCTGACATGGGCGCATCGCTCAGTACGCGGGCGAGCAAAGGCGCTCCGATACCGGCATAGCTGGATCAGATCCGAAACCGACCATGCGGGCTCTCGTATGCTGCTCGTAGCACTGGGGACTCTTTGGCCTGGCTCTGGGCATTCGTACGCTCGTTCCTTGCTCGCGCGTCGGCGACTGTGCGAACGTTTCACCTTTGCAGATCGCCGCGAGCAACGACTACTAGACCTCGACGCGGCTAACCCTCTGCTGGCACAGGCTCCTTGACGCGTGTCGCGGACGCCCGAATCCTTCCGGCGCCGTTCCGCTCTAACTGGGCGATGGCGCAGCCAGCGGTTGAGCGTGGCGGCCTCCTGCCACGGTTGCCGTCACCGTGCCGCTAGCACAGCGGCGATTGCGTTTACTTCGCTCGCCCGCTTGAGGCCGCAGGCCCGAGCACCCTGGTCGAGCGGGAAGGACCTCCCCGGGAGGTGGTCCGCGATGTGCGGCTCGTCGTCCACGAGGTCGTCAAGGTGCACGAGGTAGACGGCGCATTCTGCGCCGACGTCGACGTTGACCGATGCCGGCCTGACAGTCGGAGAGAAGTAGTTCTTGACCGATGGCGGCCTAACGGTGGGGGAGAAGTAGTTCTTGACCGTGGCCACAGGGCTGGGACCAGTGGGGTGGTTCGTGAACCGATCGACAACGAGGCCGCTCGCGGTGCTGCTGATGAACGCGAGCACCGCCGTGACCACCGCCGTTAGTACCCAGGCCTGTTTCTTCCCCGGAGGGCTTGCGACCGCAACCACCGCGAGGGCGACCGTCACGACGATCAGGCCCAGCGACCCAATATGAAACAGCCGCGCAAGGTCGACAGTCGCCCGCGGCAACAACGCGAGCAGTACCAACCCGGGAAGCAACAGGAGCACGATTCCCGCGAGCGCAGCAAGCAAGCCGCCGCTGAGTTGGAGCGCCGTAGTCGTCACCGCGGGGGTGCTCTGCGCCCCGCTTGTCGTCGCGCGGGCCTCCCCAGCAACGTCCGGTGCCGGCGCCGGGGCAGACTCCGCCGGAGTCTGGGGAGTCGCTGGCCGCGGCACAAAGATCCCGAGCAGCGCCCCAGCGGCGCTCGATGCGATGAAGATGAAGGCGTCGGCCAGGTCCAAGAGTGGTGTCTCGCAGCCCGGGGTTCCGGCGACTCCGATGGGTTCGCAGCCAGCTCGGTGGATCTGTCCGGCGTAAAGCAGCACGCTCAGCGTCAGCCCAAGGACTGCGACCGCGGCCAGGACGAAGACGAGCACGAGCGGCGTCGGCTGCGGCGGTGGGGTCGGCTCGTCGCCGGCCGGTTCCACGACGGCATCCGGCTCGTTTGGGCCGTGGGTAGACCCAGTGGGGCGTGGCTCTTCGCCGCCGGGGCGGGTGGAGCTCTGATCATCTGGCGTGCCGCCCGAGTTCAGCGTGCCCGTGGGCGGTCCCGGCCGGGGCAGCAGCAACCCAGTGAGGATGCCCATAGCGACGCCGCCAACAGCCCAGAAGGCGGGGGGTACGGAGTGTCCCGTCGCGAGGACGACGGCCACTCCGAGCACGAACACGACGAACACGACCAGCGCGGCCCCGATGTACGCGAGGACCAGCGCATACGTATCTCGACTCCAGAGCGTCATTCAGGACTGCCCCCATTGGCCCGGCTGACCGCGACAACGATACGCCGGGCTCCCGACGTTCCGAGTGTGGGCACCTCAACTAACGGATCGGGCGGAGTCGATCCATCCGGGCCGCCTGCTGCTTTGCGCTCTTGAGCGCCTGCCGGTCCGGGGAGTCGGAGTCCTGTAGTCCGAGGTCGGCAAGCCCTCGCTCACGGTCGAAGTAGACGACGACCTTCTTGACTTTGCGGCCGCGGAAATGGAACAGGCAAGCGCCCTTCGAGTGGCTGATCTCAAACGGGCCGGTCTTGGGACGCCGGCGATGTGTGATGCACACCAGCGCGAGCACGCGCTCGTCGTCGAGTTCGGATAGCGCGTCGACCTCGAAGTGTTCTTCCTCCCACGTGCTGAGCCACAGGATGGTCGCGTCCATGAGCCCGTCGTGCCCCCTCCAGCGGCCGGGTTCCGGACCGTCGACGATCACGAACTCGATATCGCGACGCGCCCAGTAGACGTCTGTGGAGAACTCGCCAAACCGCATGGAGACCCGTAGGAGCGAGTTCACGACAATCAGATTCTCCTCATACATCGACCGAGTATCCCGCGTGCGCGTCTCTGCCGTTCTGAAGGAGCCGACGGTCGTTCCAACGGCGCGTCGCGGGTCAGCGTGGCGACTTGCGGTCGCTGCGGAAGGACGCGTCGGTGAGGCCCCCTTGGAAGAAGTCCTCGTTGAGCAGGTAGACCAGCGCGAAGGGGTTGGCCTCGTCGTAGAGGAGCTGGTCGCCGTCGAGGAATGCTGACTCGGATAGGCCGACGTCCTGCAGGTGTTTGCGTATCTGATCGGCTGTAACGGTCGAGAGATGGCCGCGTTCGGCGATGGAGCGCAGCCTGCGCCGCAGGCGTCCGTCGGTGGCGGCGCGCTCTGCGAGCCGCGTGGCTCCGTCGCCGGCGAACGGCACGTTTGCGTTGATCGCGTTGACCCACTCGGGGATGTGCCGCTGCAGGGCGGGGGTTTCTCGGAAGAGCAGCTCGAAGTAGCTCTGTCGTAGCGCGAGAACGCCGCGCTCGGTCACGATCAGGTCGAAGTGGTTGTCCAGCCCGAAGACGGGCCCGCCGATCCGGGAGAGCGTGTTGCCGAGCAGCGCGAACATCCGACCCGCGCGGATCGGGGTGTGCGGGTTGGTCTTGCGCACGAAGGCGACGTCGCCATTCTCGGTCCGGATCCGCACCGCGTAGAGCTGCAGCGGCCGTCGTGGGAGGGACTGTGCGTTGATGATCGGCAGTGGCTCGGTGGGTAGGACGATGGCAGCGATCTGCGAGTCGCCGACGAGCTCGGCGTCCTCGAGGACCAGGAGCTCCTCGTCCTCTTCGAGCTGCATGTCGGGCGTGTAGACGCGCGGCTCGCGCGCGGAGACCTGCTCGAGCGTGCGCTCGCACGCCTCGCGCAGATACGAGGCGACTCCCGCGACGACCCGCACCTCGCCGCCCTCATATCCTTCGCGCTGCTTCCACGCGACGATCAGCGAGAGCTCCTCGGGGATCTCCAGCTCGTCGAGCCCGAGAACGCCGCCGGCCACGTCAGCTGCGCCTGGACGAGTAGCTGACGAAAAGGCGTTCGGTCATTCGCACCGCGGCGACGTCGGTTCCCTTGCGCACGGGTCGACGGGCGAGCAGATAGCCGCTCCAGCCGTCCCCGATCTCGATCGCGTACAGCCGCCAGCCGAACAGGTAGAGCGTCGGGTTGATCTGCACGAGGCTCGAACGGACGTAGATCACGGCGATCACCATGAGGAACAGGGCGTATCCGACGACGTCACGCACGTCCGGCTCGGACACGGTCACGAACGGCAGCAGGTACGTCGCCAGATATCCGGCGACTTCCCCTCCGCGATCCTCTACGGTCCGAACCGTCCACGTGCTGCCCGTCACCTGCCGGAAGCGGACCAGCACGGCGGCGCCGGCGGCGAACCCGACCGCGGAAAGCGCCGCACACGCCAGGATCAGTCCGGTGGAGCGGAAGCGGATCGCGAGAATCGCAAACAGCGGCGCGTAGGAGGACATGAACAGCGCCAGTTCGACGATCAGATCGCTCGCGCGCTCGCGCCGGCTGGCGAAGCCATCGCGGATAGCATCCTTTTCGCGCGGTCCGTCGGATCCTGCGCCAGCGGCGGGTGGGACACGCTCTTGCGCCATCGGGAAGCGGATAGCTTGACAGCAGCTTGCCCCCCTCGCTTGCCGCAGGCTGGAGCTCCGTACCGCGGTCATGCCCCGCATTCTGTCGCGTGGCTCGGACATCCAAGCAGCGGCGACGATTCCGTATACTCGGCATCGCGGGGAGGCCGCCACGATCTTTGGGAGGGCAGATGCCAAGACCGATCGCGTATTCCAGTTCGCCACCAGCCAATAGTCGCCAGCTATGAGCGATTTCTTGGCGGACGCAGAGCGAGCCGCGCTGCGTGATGTGGCGCATCTGCTGCCGGCGAAGTGGCAGCAGATGATCGACGTGGTCGCCGCGTCCGTCCCTGCGACGCCTCCGGACACCGTCGCCGCCCCAACTGATCCGGCTGCGGCGCGACTCGAGCAGGTCGAGCACATCGTGGTCGTGATGCTCGAGAACCGCTCGTTCGACCACATGCTCGGCTACCTGTCCCTGCCCCCGGCGGAAGGCGGGAAAGGGCGCACGAACGTCGACGGGCTCACCGGCCCCGCGGTCAACGTCAACGACTACAACGGCACTCCGTATCCAATCCACCACCTGGCCGCCACGATGTTCAAGGGCGAGGCGGAAGACCCCGACCACTCGGGGGCCTCTGTCGATGAGCAGCTCGTCAATGGTGGGCAGGGGTTCGTGAGCAACTTCGCCCGGATCTCCAAGGCGCGAGCCGAAGCGCTCAAAGTGCCGGCGCCGGAACCGGGTCTCGTGATGGGGTACTACGACGCGGATGATCTCCCCGTCTACGATCATCTGGCCGGCGAGTACTGCGTGGTCGACCGATGGTTCAGCTCGGTGTCCGGCGCGACGTGGCCCAACAGGCTCTACTCGGTCGCGGGGCGCGCCGAAGGCAGCCGCGACGATAAGTCACCGCCGATCTACGCGCTGCCGAGCTTCGCCCGCTATCTCGACCAGCACCAGGTCGACTGGCGCTGGTACTCCTTCGACCCCGGGACGCTTCGAGCCATCGACCCCGAATACCGGCTGAGCAACCACGAGCGGTTCGCGTTCCTGGACTCCCGCGACCTCAGCACCCTCGAACGCGCCGTCGGCGAGCTGACCGAGGAAGGACCATCCTTCCTCGACGAGGTCGCCGAAGGCAAGCTGCCGCAGGTCAGCTGGATCGACCCGCGCTTCAAGGACCTGCGTGTCCTCGGCCCCGACTCAAACGACGACCACCCGCCCAGCGACGTGATCGCCGGCCAGGACCTGATCCTCACGATCTACCACGCCCTCAGCGCGGCGCCGACATGGGAGAAGACGCTCCTGGTCATCACCTACGACGAGCACGGCGGCTTCTACGACCACGTGCCGCCACCGCAAGCCGTGGACGACGACCCGCACTTCCAGCGTCTCGGGGTGCGGGTGCCCGCCCTCCTGGTCTCACCGCTGCTCGCCGCCGGATCCTCCTCGAGCGAGCTCGCGCCGGACGTCCACTTCGACCACACCTCGATCATCAAGACGATCCTCACGCGCTTCTGCAACACCGCTGGGCAGATCCCGAAGCTCACCGCGCGTGTGGCCGCCGCCGAGCACCTGGGGTGCCTCCTCAGCGACCCGGCCGCGCCCGCGCGCGGCCCAGCGGTCGCCGACCACAGCGCCCTGTCGAGGCAGATGGTGCAATGGCGCCAGGGCTGGGCCGAAGCCCGGTTCAAAGACCCGGTCGCCGCCGGAGGACCGCCGGGACGTCTGACCGAATTCCAGACCGGCTTCTACGACATGGCGCGCCTGCTGCGACACGCCGGTCTGCCAGGCGGGCACCCGTAGGCCCTGAGCAACCATCACTCCATCCAGGACGCCGTGGTATGGGAGGGAGAGAGAGCAGCGTCATCGCTTTCCAGCGATACCCTCCCCATGCACTAAACGTTCTGTACTATTAGTGCATGCGCTTTCGAGATCGTCCCCTGCTCGTTGACGGCATCGATGCTGACCTGTACGTCACGCGTCCCGACCTCGAGCGTCTGCTGCTGGACAAGGTTCTCGCCCACCGCAACATCCTGCTCGCGGGACCGCCCGGCTCGGGGAAGAGCACGATGCTTCACAAGCTCGCGGTGGACCTCCGAAACGCCGGCCAGCGAGCGGTGCTCGTCAACGCCGGGGCCGCCAGCAGCGCAAGCGACCTGCTTGCCCTCGTGGCCAACGAGCTTGATCTGCCAGAGCTCCAGCCCGATCCCAACCTAGCCACGCCCGTCGTGTCGCTCGTGCGCAGCGTACGCCAGCTGGCGCAAGCGCCCGAGAGCGTCATCCTGCTCGACGACCCGCACCATCCGGACAGCGCCTACGAGCTGTTCGGTCGTCTCCGCGAGGAGCTCTGGGCGCTCCCACACCAATGGGTAGTAGCCATACGAACCGATCAGAGTCCATCCCTGCGACGCGCACCCGCCGATGCGTTCTTCTCCGAGGTGGTCGAGGTTCCCCCGCTGAACGAACTAGAGATCGAGCAGCTCTTGCGCAACGGCCTGGATCCAGACGAGGCGCGACTCGTCCTCGCAAACAGTCAGCGCCCACTGATCGACTATCCGCGGGACGTCGCACGGTTCGCTCGCCAGGTGCTCGGTGGGACGCTCGAGCAAGAACAAGACGCGGCACGACGACGAGCCGAGCTCGCACTGCAGCTGGGAAGAACGGCCTCGATGGCACTGGCTGAGATCGAAGCGCTGGGAGCACCGGTCGCTGCCGGCGATAACAACTTCCTGGAGCGACTAGGCTGGACCCGCCCCCACGCCGCGCGCACGCTCGCAGCGATGGAGGACGCGGGTGTGCTGCGTGGCTTCCCCGCCAGCGAAGATCGTCCCGGCCGGCCACGCAAGCTCTACGAACCCAACCCGCACCCACCAGCATGAGCCTCAACGACGTAGCCCAGCACCGCGTGTTCGCCTCGGTCACTGCGCAGACAGACCTCGTACGCCACTACGTGCCCTCGCACGAGCTCAGCGGAGTCGGCGGCGCTGACCGGCCCGAGGCCAAGATCGTCAACGCGCTCGCCAGCTCCGCGCCACCACAACGCCTGCACATCTATGGCGAGGCCGGAGCCGGCAAGACCAGCCTGATCCTACGCGCGCTCGCCGACATCGCACGCCGCGAAACCCTGCAGCGGCCTGTGCACCCGATGTTCGTCAACACCGGTGATGCGCCCTCCCAACTCACCGACCCCCAACACTTCATGCAGATGCTCCTCGGGTTGATCCAGGTCAACGGCAGCGCATTTGCGACCGTCGACCCGGTTGCGCTGCGCGACGCCACGGCAGAGCAGACCACCTACACGCCCACCACTGTGGCGCATCAAGCGGGAATAACAACACCCTTCTTCAGCTATCAGCCGACGCTGAGTCAAGCCTTTGCCACCCAGACGATAGGCGTCGATCCGGCGCGCGTGCGCAACGACTTCCAAGATGTCCTTCGGACGGTGACCAAGGACTATCGCGCGGTAATCGTCATCGACGACACCGACCACTTCGCCGCATCAGGACCGGACGGCAAGCTCGACGTAGAGGCGATCTCGAACCTCTACCACCACGGCGTGCGCACGCTGGCCGACTTCGACGAGCTCGACGTGATCGTCGCGATTCAACCACACTTCCAGCAAGTCGAGCCCGTCACCGACGTGGAGCGCCGGTACAACTTCGAGGCCGTGCACGTAGCCACGCTGGCGGCCGACAAAGACGAGCTCACACTGTCGCTCGTACTGGGCAGACGACTACGAAACGCGAACATCACCGCGACGGTCGATGACCTGATCCATCCGCAGGCGCTGGCAGAGGCTCCAAGGCGTGTACTTCACAGCAAGCCACGACTTCCGGCGCGTA
The DNA here is from genome assembly GCA_963711985.1 of uncultured Solirubrobacteraceae bacterium. Classification (GTDB taxonomy): domain Bacteria; phylum Actinomycetota; class Thermoleophilia; order Solirubrobacterales; family Solirubrobacteraceae; genus Palsa-744. The sequence goes on from CAVQGG010000011.1 coordinate 1,251,769, forward strand.
CTCGAATGCGCCGACGAAGCCGCCCGCCTGGCCGCAGACGACGGCGCCGACCAGATCGCACCACGGCACGTGCAGCACGTGCTCGAGCAACGCTGAGCGGACGGCTTCCGCGTATTGCGCAGCTTGGACGCCACTGGACCAGGGCGTCGTCTATCTACGAGACGCTTGGGTCTCCGTGCGCCGACCTGCCGCGTCTTTTCAACCCGAGCACTTCACGCACCACGTGCTGCTCCACCCACACACCCATCCAGAGCAGGATCGCAGCAGCCAACTCGGCTGCACCGGGCTGTGTCTGGCTGGGAGCGACGACGGCTCCACGAACACCGGCGAATATCAAGAGCAGCCCGAGGCCCCAAATCACCGGTCCGCGACCGCGCAACACGACGTTCTTATATACGAAGACCTCCCAGACCCCACTGGCAATGAGACCCACCATCAGCCCAAGGGCCCAGCCCAGCATCGGTTGACCGAGCGCCTTCAAGGCAAGAGTCCCGGCCACGCCGCTCAGAACAAGACCGCCAAGGAAATGGCCGACGAAGAAACGTCTTCGCCCGTCGGCGCCGATGTGTGGCAGACGGCCATTCGTTAGACGTTTCATAGCGGGCCATCCGATCAGCGCAACCGCAAGCAGAGCGGGAAGCCAAACGCCAACGATGAGCAAACCATGAACCGGTGGATGGGGCAGGTCCCCTCGAAACCGAATAGGACTCGTCAGCGACCAGGCCTGAGCGAACATCGCGATCGCCAACAGCTCGAGACCCCAGAGACCCAGATACCACCGGATGCGTTCAGTGATCGGCTTGGGAGCGCGGTCGCTCATGCGTTGCACCATTGGAGCGAAACGTGCCGTGGCTAGAAGCAAAAACACATACCCCAACACCCTGCCCTGCCACGCCAAGTGCAACTCATAAGCCCCAACAACCACCGCCACAAAACCACCCAGCTCAGGCGCGTTCTTCAGGAGCTGTCGTATTCGCAGCAAATCATCACTGGATCCCGCCAGCAACACATAGCGGAATGCCAAGAAGACGACCGGCAGAGTGCTCAGGGCAAGTAGATGCTCGATGCCGCTGCGCTGCGTGACCTCCCCGATCGCGACCGAGCAGAGGCACACGAACGCGGCGAGAAGCCACACCGTCTGCGCAAACCTGTCAATCCCGTCCCGAATCCTCGTCACAGCCTGGGAGCGCAGCCCTGGGCACCTCGACAGCCATTCTTGAATGAGCCGCCACACGTCGCGAGGGTCGCGGCTCGGTGCAGGAGGCCGTGGGTTCATCTAACAAATGAAAGCGCATCCGCCGGGGGTATCGACCAGGTCAGCCGGTGGCGCGCGCCCAATGAACGCCTGCTCGGTCGGTCGGCTAGGGTGACCACGCGCGCTAAGGTGACGCGGCCGTGACGAGCCGGGACACAACGCGATGACGATCACCTGCCCCGCATGTGGCGGCGCGAGTCTCCGTGAGCTGACCCCCGGCTTCTATGAGTGCACGAGCCCGATCGACGCCTCAATCCCCGCGGGTCTAGCCGGGAACCCGGGATGGCTGCACGGCTCGCGGCCGTGCGGTCATCGCTTCCAGGCCGGCCGGGCTCTGGCCACAGAGCCGTGTTGGTGCGGGCGTCACTCGATCGGGAGGTGCCGCGACTGCACCCGTCCGCTGTGCGGGCTGCATGGGACGGCCGGGGGCGAGCTGCTGTGCGGCGAGTGCGTCACGGCGCGGGCCGAGCGGGATCGTGCGCAGGAGGCCGAGGCAGCCGCGGCCCGAGATCGCGCGGTCGAGGCGCAAGGACGCGACCTCAGCGCAAACGTCGCGGAGTGTTCGAGCGCCCCCGAGCTCCTCACGCTTCTATCTGGCCGGGGCACAGCCGTCCCGGACGCCGATGCGCTGCGGTTGGCGTGGACTCGTGTCGTGGCAAGCGACGGATTCGAGGCGATGCATGAGGTGGTCGACTTGGCCGGGCGTCCTTTGGTGGCATCCCCGCTCTCGTGGAGCGACTTCAAGCGGCGAGGGTCTTGGTCGGAAGCAGGACAGCGTGCCATTGTCTGGCAAGCACCCGAGGCCGGACGCGGCGTGGGCAGCTCGGCGCACACGAACTGGGACGTGTGGCTCGGGGCGCAGGGCGACGTGTGGTGGGGACAGATGCACGAGACGTTGGGCTTTGACAAGCACGAGGGGCCGAAGACTCGTCACTACGTGGTCGCACGCGGCGAGCGCCTGCGGTTGAAGCGCGGCCACGCTCCATACCAGACCTACCACATCGTCCCCGGCGGCGTGCCCGTGGGACGGAGCACACCCGTGCCTGAGATATACGTGCGTGTCGTCGAGGTGGCACTCAAAAAGGACTCTGACCCCACAAAACGGGGCTGACAGGCGGCCAATGCCGCTTGTGCGACATGGTTGGTGCTGCGCACAAGCGACCGGTCGACCCCGCTACGACCCCCCCCTCGGAAACCACCCCCGCCCTTTCTTCTCCACCTTCCCCTCCTGCTCCAAGCCAGGCAGCACGCGGTACAGGTAGGTCGCCTGGATCCTCATCTTGGCGGCCAGTTCGGGGATCGTGATTCCGGGCTGTCCCCGTACGGCCGCGAGCGCCTGAGCGGCGCGCGTGCCGCGGCCTTTGGGGCGACCTGGTTTTTTGCGTCGAGCTTTGACCGGGGTGGCGGCCGGAGTGGGCGCTGGAGAGGCGGCTGGGGCTGCTTTGCTCGCACGTGTGGCGCTTCCCCGCGGGCGTCCCGGTCGGCGGTGAGGAGCCGCGGCCGGGGTGGTGGCGGTAGCGGCAGCAGCCGCAGCAGCGGGAGCCGGTGCTCCCAACTTTGCGAGTGCCGAAGCGGCGGCCTCGAGGCGGTTGTGCTCGTCCACGAGCGGCTTGAGCTCCTTCAGCCGGTCGGCTATCTGCTGGCGCTTCTCGTCAAGGAAGTCAGTCATGGGCGATCCTCGCTGCCGGGGGTGTGGGAGGCCAACATATACAAGGATGAGGTGGGGATCATTATTCGATCCCCGGCTGCCTCACCCGCCTTTAGGAAACTTTTATATTTGGGCCTGGAAATCGTCCGCGTGATGCGTCCTCCAATTTGGACTTTCCTGAGATGCAGGGCATTCGTCATTTCCGGGCAGAGGAAGGCGTTCTCGAGAGCAGGTTGACCGGAGCCCTCGGCGCCGGTTCACAACAGACGCTCTCAACAGGCGCCTATATGCTCGCCGGGCTCAGTCGACTGAACAGGAGGAGCGGATGGAGGGGGTCTCAGGAGGGTCACGGGTGCGGTCCGCCGATCAGTCGCGCGGCGGGACGGGTTCGTCGGTCTGTCTGCCGTCCGTCGATGCCGTCGAACAGCTCCGAGGCCGAGACACCGAGACCCTTGCTCAGCTTGGAGATGGAGCGGACTCCCGGCTCGCGCTCGGTGCGCTCGATCTTCGCCACATGACTGGGGTTCAGGCCGGATTCGTGGGCCACTCGTTCTTGGCTCCATCCTCGTTCCTCTCTGAGCTGCTTCAGGTTCGCGGCGAAGACATCGAGCGGATCGGGCATAGGCCGCACGATCCCTTGCCTGTGCCAACTGTGCCAGGTACAATTGGGACAGGTAGGGGTCTAAGGAGGGAGCAGCACGTGATTGGGTCCTCGAGGAAGAACCGACGAACGCAGCGTCAGGCCAGTGAACACCGAGCGACGTCCCGGCGCGACCGCTCCGCAGCCACGCGGCCCGTCGTATCGGGTCAGCGCCGGGTGCGTCCCTTGTACAGCCCCCGCAGGAGCACGTCGGGTGCGATGTCCAAGCCGTCGAGGAGGCGGATGAGCGTGCTGAGTCTGATCTCGCGCTTGCCTCGCTCGATCCTTGAGATCTGGACGACGGCCAGCTTGGTCCTGGCCGACAGCTCCTCCTGGGTCCAGCCGCGTTCTTTGCGGGCGTCGCGGACATTCTCGCCCAACTTCTGAGGTAGGCCAGCCATGTCTGTCGATCCTTACGGGGCAGAACCAACTAGACCATGACCAAAGCGGTAACACGCACGCAACCCGTTTCACGCGGGGCTTAGGGATCGAGCATCGATGCCGGCAGCCCCGACCACGTCGATGCCTCCAGCGTTGACCGAGGAGCGTGCGGTCCAGATCGAGCCGTTGTACGCGAAGCTCCCGGGCGGGCGGCGCGGCGCTCACGGCCTGAGCAAAGACGAGGTGGCCGCTGACCAGCGCCGGCGCTTGCAGGGAGCGATGATCGTGGCGGTCGATCGGCAGGGCTATCAGAAGACCACGGCCCGCGAAGTGTGCCGGCTGGCTGGCGTCTCCGAACGGGCGTTCTACGAACTGTTCGACAATAAGCAAGGCTGCTTCCTTGCGAGCTACGACACGATCGTCAGTCGCGCCGTGGAGCGGATCAACCTGGCCTACCGCGGCGAGGAGGACCTCGAGCGTCGCCTGTGCCGGGCCTTTGAGCAGTTCGCGCTGGAGGCTGCCAGCGAGCCTCGAGCGGCTCGCTTCGCTCTCGTAGAGACCCTCGGTGCGGGGCGGGCGGCCCTCGCTCGTATGGACCGCGGCCGGGAGACGTTCGAGGGGATGATCGCTGCAAGCATCGGCAACCCTTCCCGCGGCGTCACGTTGTCGCCGACGATCGCCAAGGGCATTGTCGGCGGTGTCGAGCGGGTGTCCCGCGTGTACCTGCTCGCTGGGAAGATCGACGAGCTATCCGCCAGGGCCGGCGAGCTATCCACATGGGTCTCCAGCTATCGCCCTTGGTACTGTTCGACGCCGGTTGAGACACCGCAAGCCGCAGTTCGGCCGCAGCGAGGGCTGCGGGGCAAGGATGAGGGCTTGCGGATCCTGCGCGCCGCTGCGGCGATCGCGACGAGCGACGGTTACTCCGGTCTGAGCGCGGCGCGGATCACCCGGCTCGCCGGGGTCAGCGAAGAGACATTTGCGAGCCTCTACAACGGCGCCGACGCGATCGAGGCGTGCTTCCTGGCGGCCTTCGATCTTCTGGGTGTGGAAGCGCTCGTGTGTGCGGCCAGGGCCTCGCGGGAAGCGGGGGACTGGCCCGATGGTGTTCGCAGCGGGATCAGGGCGCTGCTGGATCACGTGGCTGGCCATCCGTTTGTCGGACCTTTGGCGTTCATCGAGATCTTCTCCGTAGGACCGTCGGCGATCGAGCGCCGGTCGATGATGCTGGAGAAGTTCGCGGACGTGTTCACGAGGCGGATGCCGGACTCTCAGCGGCCGTCGGAGCTGATTGCCGAGGCGATCGTGGGCGCGATCTGGGCGGTCATCCACGACTACATCGTCCGTGGCCACGTCGATCTGCTGCACGAGCTCGCCGACGACGCAACATATCTCGCGCTCGCCCCCGTGGTCGGCCACGACGCCGCCATCCAGCTCATTCTCGGCGATGGTAAGAGTGTTCGGCCTGGTCGCGACCTGCGCCGTGCTGGCTGAGGTCGACAGCAGCCTGCGGCCCAGTCGCGACTGACCGGCGGCGGAACACGGGCCCGGATGTTGGGCACGCCATCTGTCCACGGTGGTTCACGTAGTCGGAAACAGGGGTCCGCAGCGCCGGCTTGGCGACCTCATGCTCGGGGGCCGGCGGCCGTCATCATGGCCCTGAGCACGGCGCTCGCGGCCTGAATGTCCAGCAACCTCCCTGAGCAGTAATCTTTAGGAACGTTTTATCTGGGGCTCGGGCGTGTTTTTGCGACGCGTCCTCCAATTTGGACTTTCCCGAGATGCAGGGCATCCGACTTTCTCCACCCGATTTGTCCGCTCGTTGGCAGGAACGGGTTCCATATTTCGGGACGCGCCAGTTCTCCCAATGCCTCGCCGAACGTGCTAGACCTCCTTCATGTCCCGTCGCCGAGGCGTGCAGCTGCCCCGCCGGTCGGGAGCTTCGAAGTCGATCACGAGGAGGGCAGCAACCCAGATCCAGACCCCCAACTTCCCGGCAGACCCGCCCCGCTGCCAAGGCGGACCAGCGGGTTCCCGAGGACCTCACGCAGGCGGCGTTGCCTTGGTAGCGATGGCGCTGGCCACGATGGGGGACCACAACAAGGCTTTCCGCGTGCCGGAGCATGGGAACGGAAAGGCACCAGATCAATAGGCCCCGAGGCGCATCCTCTCGGAAAGACGAGCGCCCCGAGGCCACCATCAACTACAAAGGAGCATGATACATCATGTCCAAGAAGTTTCTCATCAGCCTCGCCCCGCTGCTGGCGGTCGTCGCGTTTGCGGTGATGCCAGTGGCCGCGCAGGCCGCGCCACACTGGTACATCTGTAAACATGAAACCACTGCAACCCACGAATACACGGATAGCGCCTGCTCCGTCAAACTCGCGGGCAAAGGTGAATACGAACGCTCGAGACTTCCCTTTGAAGTCGAAAAAGTTGTCAAAAAGACGCGAGTAAAGACCTTTGGCGTCCTGACGCTTACCAACGCGACGCTAGGTAAAGTAAAGTGTTTCGTCGACGACCACGGCAAGATTTGGAACACGCTGCTCGCAGAAGTAGGGAAAGACGAAATCCAGGTGTTTGAAAACTACGAATGCGAATCGGTAGGGGAAACCTGCAAAGCAGGGCTAGCAGTGACCTCTGAAGGACTGCCGTGGGCATCAGAACTCGTGGCAGGCCCGCCGATTAGAGATAAAATCACTGGCATCAAAATCCGGGTGAAATGTACCAATCCGGAAGTCAACACGGTGTTTGAAGGAGAACTAACTCCGGAATTCGTCAATGGCACCCAGGCGAATGGTGGCGTATCCTTCGCCGAATTCGGCACTGGTTCAGGACATCTGACCAGCTCCCTTGTCGGTGAAGGGACAGTCACAGGTAAAGACTACATCATTGGCGTCGAAAACGCCGAACAGATCCTGGTCATCAACCCGTAGGCAAGGCGAAGGCGCAGACGAGCTAACGAGTTGACGGGTGGGGTCGCGCACGCATGTGGCGGCCCCACCTCTACTATCGGCCTCCGCGAGCGGTTCTAGTGGTCCGTTCTTCTAGTTCATTGGTGATTGCGGGGGTCTCGTTGCCTGCCGTTGCTGGTGATGGTGCTCACGTATTGACCAACGAGCATCACGGATGAGCCACTAGAGCCTGACCATGACCTGGTCGATCACGCCAGCACTCCGGCTCGTGACCGCCCCGGGAACGATATCGGATGTCGGCAGGCTGCGCCGCGACGTCTTTAGGTTAGTCGTTCAGAAAGACCCACTAGACGGGGTCGCCGGACCGAGATTAAATAGATCTGAATGGAGGGAACCGTCACACAAACCCTAGCCTCTGGGCACTGGTCGCGGCGTATCCTGCTCCTCGCCCTCCCGGTCCTCGTCCTCGCCTTGCTTGCCTCCACAGCGACCCCGGCCTTGGCCGCCCCTGAATGGGGCATCGAAATGACCCATGAGAACGCCTACGGCCAGCAGGGGGGAGTCGATCCCTTCACGAACAGCGCGACCTCCTTCGACCGTGGCAGCGGCGACAACGCCTATACGATCACGGTGAAGAACACAGCACCCGCCGGCAAAGCAGGAGCCATCGCCGTTGGCACGACGCTCTCCTGTGAACCTGGGACATGGGCGGAAAGCCCGGCGTTCACCTACCAGTGGTCGCGCAACGGCGCGGCGATCGCGGGAGCCGAAAGCGACGAATACGAAGTTGCGGTAGCCGATGAAGGCGACGCCCTGCAGTGCGAGGTGACCGGCACGGGCACAAGTGGCGCCGCGATGGGAGCCGCGACAGCGGCGATTTCAATTGCACCTGTGCCTGCGACTGCGCCTCCGGTGGTGAGCACACGTCCCGAAGTGAACTACGAAGGTTCAAAGGGTGTTGTCGGTAAGAAACGGGCCTGCACGCCCGGAACATGGAGCGGCAGCCCGACGTTCTCATACCGTTGGCTGCGCAACGGAGTCGCCATCCCGGGAGCCGAAACTAGCGAATACACGCTTAGCTCCGAAGACGAAGGAACGGCTCTACAGTGCGAGGTGACTGCATCCAACGCCGGGGGCAGCGTCGTGGCTGAGAACCCATACTACGTGTGGGTGGAAACCGAACCGCCTACGCCGTTCACCGAATACAGCCCTGGTCCGACGATCCCGGCTCCCCCTCTTCCAAATGAAACCAGCGGCACGGTCACCGTCGCCGATCAATTGCCCGCGGGCCTCGCACTGACACCAACAGGATCGCACGCGCCAGAAACGCGAGTGTCCGGTGCAGGCTGGTCTTGCGTTGCCCCTACGACGACCGCCTTCACCTGCACGCGTTCCGATGGGCTCCCCGGAGAAGCGGCCTACCCATCCATCACGGCGTTTGTCCACGCCAACTCCGACGCACCGGACTCCATCGTGAGCTCGGCGACCGTCGGCGGCGGCGGCGTGGCTGCCGCCGCCACGGCCTATGACCCAACCACGATCGCTACGGTTCCCTTCGGGATCGACAGCTTCACAACGTCGGTTACTAATGAATTCGGCGATCCCTTCACCCAGGCGGGCGGGCATCCCTTCGCGGCGAACAGCACCTTCGTCCTCAACTATGTGCCGAGCGACGAAGCGGGCCACCTGATTACGGCCGGGGGCGCGACGCTCAAGGATGCCGAGGCTGAACTTCCCCCCGGCTTCGTCGGCGATCCCCAGAACGCGGAACGCTGCACGACGCAAGAGTCCCTGATCAATTTCAACACTTGTCCTGCGGGCTCGATCGTGGGCTACGCAAATATCGCGCTGGTTGGCGCGTCGATCATCGCTGGACACGCGCAGCCGTTGAACGCGTCAGATGTCAGCCCGGTCTGGAGTCTCGCTCCCCAGCCCGGCCATGCCGCCGAATTCGGGTTCGTTGTGGTCGGTGGCCTGCCGTTCGTGCTGAAAGCGAAGTTGCGCAGCAACGGGGATTTCGGGATCACGATCGGCGACGAATACGCCGGCAAGAACGGCCCCGCCCCGCTCGGTCTCAGCCTCACCCTCTGCGAGAACGGGATCACCGGGACTGTCGTTGGCGGGCAATTGACTAACGGTGCCTGCGCTAGCACGCCGCAGCCAGGTTTCACGGGGCCCTTCCTCACGACCCCCACACAGTGCACCGGGCCGGCGCCGGTGACGACGCTGCGCGCCAACAGCTACGAGGATCCTGCCAATTACGTATCGAAGACGGTTTACAACGGCACGACCCTGCTGGAAGGTGCACCGGCCGCGACTGAATCATTTGTGACCGGTTGCAACCTGCTTCAGTTCCAGCCGGAAGTCCAGTTCAAGCCGAGCCAGGGGTCGGAAGGCGGCACGTCCCAGGCGGATGAGCCGACGGGCGCGACGTTTGCCTTGAAGGTCCCGCAGACCAACGAAGCGGGTGTGAACGCCACGCCGGAGCTGAAGAGCGCGACGGTGACGTTGCCGGAAGGTATGACGGTCGACCCGTCGGCGGCGGATGGTTTGCAGGCGTGCAGCAATGCCCAGTTCGGCCTCGGTTCGACCGCGGAACCGGCTGAACCGGCCGCGTGTCCCTTGGCCTCTCAGGTCGGGACGGTGAAGGTCACCACGCCGCTGCTTGAAAAGCCGCTTGAAGGGCAGGTGTTCCTCGGTGAACCGGAATGCTCGCCATGCAGCAACACCGATGCTGAAGACGGCCATATCTTCAGGCTCTTCTTGCAGGTGCATTCCGCCGAACGTGGCGTGATCGTCAAGCTCGCGGGCCACGTCTCGGCGAACCCAACGACGGGACGGCTGCAGGCGACGTTCACGCAGCAGCCCCAGCTGCCGTTCAGCGAACTGCTGCTGACGTTCAATGGTGGCGCGAGAGCGCCGCTGGCCAACCCGCAGAGCTGCGGGACGTTCACGACCAGCACCGACCTGACGCCGTGGAGCACATCCGGTGTGGGCGGCCTGTCGGGCACGGAAGCGATCGCGGGCACCCCCGACGCGACCCCGTCATCGTCGTTCAACGTCGACTGGAATGGCGCGGGTGGCGCCTGCCCCGGGAGCCTGCCGTTCAGCCCGTCCTTCAGCGCCGGCAGCCAGACGCCCACCGCGGGCGCGTCGAGCCCGTTCTCGGTGACGTTCGGGCGTGAAGACCGCGAACAGGACATCTCCGGGATCACCCTCACCACCACGCCCGGGCTGCTGGGAATGGTCTCCCAGGTCTCCCAGTGCCCGGAAGCACAGGCGAACGCCGGCACATGCGGCCCGGAAAGTGAGATCGGCTCCACGACGGTCGGCGCGGGACCGGGACCCCACCCGTTCTACCTCGGCGGCAAGGTCTACCTGACCGGCCCCTACAAGGGCGGACCGTTCGGGCTCAGCATCGTCGTGCCCGCGGTCGCCGGCCCGTTCAACCTCGGCACGGTCGTGGTCAGAGCGTCTATCGCGGTGAACCCGAGCACGGCGGCGCTCACGATCACCTCAGACCCTCTGCCGCAGTTCGTGGACGGGGTGCAGCTGCGGCTGCGCAGGATCAACGTCGAAGTCAACCGGCCAGGGTTCATGCTGAACCCCACGAGCTGCGCGCAGCAGCAGGTCACCGCGACGATCGCCGCGGCTCAGGGCGCGAGCTCGACTGTTTCGACCCCGTTTGAGGTCGGGGCCTGTCAGAGCCTGCCGTTCGCCCCGAAGCTGACGGCCTCCGCGGGAGGCCATGCGAGCAAAGCCGACGGGGCAAGCCTCGACGTGAAGATCACCTCCGCGGGGCTGGGGCAGGCGAACATCGCGAAAGTCGACCTGCAGCTACCCGAAGCGCTGCCCTCGCGTCTGAGCACGCTCCAGAAAGCGTGCACGGAAGCAGTATTCAACGCGAACCCCGCGGCGTGCGATCCAGAATCGGTGATCGGCAAAGCGACGATCCACACGCCGATCCTGAACGCGCCGCTGACGGGCCCTGCGTATCTGGTCTCTCACGGCGGGGCGGCGTTCCCCGACGTCGAGTTCGTGCTCCAGGGCGAAGGCGTCACGCTCGTCCTGGACGGCAAGACGGACATCAAAAACGGCATCACCTACTCACGCTTCGAATCCGCCCCGGACGCGCCGTTCACGACGTTTGAAACGGAACTGCCGACCGGCCCGCACTCGATCCTCGCAGCGTACCTCCCGGCCAGCGCGAACTACAACCTCTGCGGCACGAGCCTTGCGATCCCGACGATCATCACCGCCCAGAACGGCAAGCAGATCAAGCAGACCACCAAGATCGCCGTCACCGGCTGCACGCCGGCCAAGCCGTCGGTAAAGATCACCAAGACCAAGCTCAAGGGCAACACGCTGCTGGTGACGGTCAAGACGTCAGCCAACGGGACGATCACGATCAGCGGCAGTGATCTGAAGACGACCACCAAGAAGAACGTCAAGGCGGGTAGTCACCAGATCACCATTGCGCTGACGAAGACCGGCAAGACAGCAAAGACACATCGCAAGAAGACCAAACTGCGAGCCAGCCTCACGGTGGGCAAGCAGGCAGTGGCCACGACGATCAGCGTGAAGCTCTAGAGGAGATGGCAGACATGAGCAACAATCTCAGGTCACGCATGGGACGTGTTGGCGTCATCGCCGCATTCGCGCTCCTCGCGGCTGGGACGCTCACCGCCGCGCCGGTCCTCGCCGCCGAAGGCGAAGGCTGCCCCAACGAACAGGTCCGCAAAGAATCAAACGTGAACCCTGCCACCGGCAAGCCCTACTCCGTGGGTCTACCCGAATGTCGGGCGTATGAGATGGTCAGCCCGCTCGACAAGCAGGCGCACGACGCCAACGTTGCGGAGGGCGGGCCTCTTGTCTCCCCTGACGGCGACGCGATCGGGTTCGGCTCCGAAGGAGCCTTCGCTGGGGCCGAAAACTATACGGCCTATGGTTTCTCGCCCCACAACACGTACATCGCGAGGCGCAAAGCCGATGGCTGGACTACTGAATCCGCTCTCGCCCCCGCCTCGGTGATCTCAAAGCCAACGGGGTTCGGGTTCAACGGGGACGCTTCCCTGGACTTGTCTACCCTGGCCACCTGCGGCTTCGTTGCCGACGTCACTAGGGCCTTGGGGAACAGTCCCAACTATGCCTGTGCCCTCCGCGAACCCGGCGGGACCTGGGCAAAGACTCCGACGTATACCGCCCTAACGGGCGAAACGTCAAACAGTCCCGCCATCCTGTGGGGCTCCTCGAGCAACCTCTCGGACATGGTTTGGCAGCCGGGTGAAGAACTTGGGCTTCTGCCGGGAGACTACGTTCGTAGCGGTTACGGCGCAATCTATGAGACGACTGGGCTGGGGGGCGGCTCGCCAAAGCTTCAGATGATCAGCGTCAACAACGAAAACACGCCGCTAACCATCGATGGCGGCGACGTTGGCCCCCTACTCGGCGGCTCACGCGAGTCTCCGAATGTCGAAGGCAGCTTCTATCAGGCGATCTCCTCCGACGGACAGACCGTCTACTTCACAGCCGAACCTGCCGGTGGTGGACCCCTGACCCTCTACGCGCGCACCAGCGACTTCGCGGGTGCTACACCAGCCTCACCCACCACCGTCGCGATCGCGGAAGGAGGCACCTACGTAGGCGCCTCTGCCGATGGCTCCAAGGTCTTCTTTACCACGACTCAGCCGCTTGCCGGCACCGACCACGACAACACGTCCGACCTTTACGAGTACGATTTTGACAGTCCGCCCGGACACCACTACATTCAGGTCTCCGCGGGTGGTCTTGGTGACCCCTCGCCAGGCTCAGGAGCAGATGTCGAACTCGCGGATGTCGTCGCGCTGTCCTCCGACGGCTCCCACATATACTTCTCCTCAAAGGCCGTGTTGACCACTCTGCCCAATGGCAACGTCGAACATGCGGTCCAAGGTCGTGGGAACGTGTATGGCTATGACACCGAAACCGAACAGACCCGGTTTGTCGCTGATGTAGCCCTCGCTGGCGGCGACAAATCCGGTGTCCAGATGACCCCCGACGGGCGCTATCTGGTGTTCACTACTGCTACGCAGCTATCCCCAGGAGACACGAACATCGGGACAGCAGTGTATCGCTATGACTTCCAGACGGGCGAACTGACGTGGCTTTCACATCCCGCGCCAGGCTTCACCGCGCTCAACGAAGGCGATAACGCGACACTGCCTCCACGCGAAGGCGCGATATTGCCCGTAGGTGAAGGGGAAAAGGACGCGGCGATGGCTTATTTCGGCGACGCACGGCGCGCGATCAGCGAAGACGGCGAATACATCGTCTTCACTACCGCCGAAAAGCTGCAGGCCGCCGATGTCAGCGGCACCCCGCAGGTGTACCTCTGGCACGACGGAGCAGTGAGCCTGATCTCTGACGGCCAGGCTCCTGGCGTGACCGAAGCTCCCGGCATGTCGGCATCGGGCTCCGACATTGTCTTCGCTACGAGCAGCAAACTGGTCGGGCAGGACACCGACAACCTCCAAGACATTTACGACGCGCGGATCAACGGGGGCTTCCCCGCCCCCACCCCGGAACCCTCGTGCTCCGGGGAAGCCTGCCAGGGCAGCGCGTCGGGACCACCAGCCTTCGGCTCGAGCGGAACTTCGTCATACACGGCCGGCGGCAACCTCACCCCAGGATCAACCTCCTTCCCCGCTCCGGAAGAACCCAAACCCAAAGCTCTTACCCAGGCTCAAAAGCTGACCAAAGCGCTCAAACAATGCGAGAAAGATAAGAGTAAGAAGAAGAGAACGTCCTGCCAAAAGGAAGCTAGAAAGAAATACGGAACAAAAACAAAGTCGAAATCAAAGAAATAGAAGTAAGGACCACACGCATGGGCGCGCTGCCAGGACGTAGACGCCGGCGTTCGCTCGAGCGTCGTCGTTTCCCCTTGCGGGACGCTCGAAGGAACCCGGGTTCCGATACCTCAACTGGGCGGGCGAGCGAGCCCGAGCGCGCACCCAGGTCGGTGGAGGGGCTCGACATGCGCCTCACCGATCGCACGGTCAGGGTGCTCGCCGCGATCGCCGCTCGGCCAGGTCTCAGCAACAGCCAGATCGGCCAACGCGCGGGGATTACAGACCAGGGACAGATCTCAAGGCTCCTGTCCCGTCTCGCCCGTGTACAGCTCATCGAGAACACCGGACAGGGCCAGCGCAAGGGCTCGGTCAGCGCGTGGCGGCTCACGCGACATGGTGAGGCTGTCGAGCGAACGATCAGGCACGAGCGGCTACCGCGGCGGAGCTGAAGCATCAATAATGGTGTCGCCTGTCGTCGGTCGGTCTACCGGCCGTCGATGCCGTCGAACAGCTCTGCGGCCGAGACGCCGAGGCCCTTGCTCAGCTTCGAGATGGAGCGGACTCCCGGCTCGCGCTGTGTGCGCTCGATCTTCGCCACGTGACTGGGGTTCAGGCCGGATTCGTGGGCCACTCGTTCTTGGTTCCACCGCCCGCCCGTCAGGTTGCCGAACTCGGAGTACACGAGCGCCGCTGCCTGAGTCATCCGGCGGCCACCCGCTGGGGGCGATGATCAGATCTCGGCGGTACGCTTTCGGCCATGAGGAATCGCATTGAAGATGCGGGGGCGGAGCGGAATCCTCCTAGCGCGGACGAAATCGAGCGTGCTATGCGCGTGTTTGAGGATCCCGAGCACATCTACTACGAAGCGGTGGCGGCCAACGTTCGAGACGCTCTCGCGAAAGATCGCCGGGCGCTCGGACTGCGAGGCGTACCGCGGCGGTGACGGACCGGAATGTTGTCTGATGCACCCGTTTGCGTCATCGACCGCGAGGTAGGCGCCGTCGGCGCGCTGAGGACCGCTGGGCTCGACTACGCCAAGAGCCGCGGCCTGCGCGAGCTGCTTCGCAGTCACGGCATCCAGCACCGGGTCATCCCACCGCGCACCCCCGACCGCAACGGCGCATGGACTCCGCTCGAGTCCGGGCTGGGCGAGTACCAAGCCCACGGACTCCAGGCCGAACTCGCCGAGCGGCTCCCGCCAGCCTCGCGATGCGTCCTCCAATTTGGACTTTCCGGACGTGCAGGGCATCTCGTCATCGCTCGGCACCAAAGACGTAGTTTGCGGCGCGTCTAATGCGAGACTCGCGGAGTCAAACCCGCCAACATGCGACCTCGGCGATGTGCTAGACCATCACTTGTCTCGGAGCGCATCCTCTCGGAAAGACGAGCGCCCCGAGGCCATCGATCAACACTACGTAGGAGACGATATCTCATGAAGAAGTTCTTGTTCGGCCTGGCCGCAGCGATGGTGGTGGTGCTGGTTTGGGGCACCGGAGTAGGTTTCGCAAGAGGCGTCAACGCAGCTCATTACTACGAGGACACCGTTAGCAATGTGTGTGTGGGACTCGAAGAAACTGGGGGCTTTGGTAACAAAAGCTGTCATTGGGGAGAACTGACGGAACAGACCTTCACAGAAGATACGGGGCTCGGTGAAAGAGTGCTCGAACACGACACCACTGGCAGCAAAGACGTCGCGGACGGATACCTGGCGCTCGCCGAAGATAAAACCGGCAACGACGACACCGCGACCGGCTGGGACGCGTGCCTCCACATCTCAACCGGCTCCAACGACTCGTGCACTGGCCTCGATGCGGCGCTTCGCGACACGACGGGCAGTGAAAACACCGCGGATGGCGTGAGTGCGCTCTTCGCGAACAAAACCGGCAACGGCGACATCGGCATCGGCGAGGATGCGCTCGAAACACTTACCGAAGGCAACAGCAACGTCGCGATCGGCAATAAAGCTGGGTCCACGATCGTCGACTCGAGCAACATCGACATCTCAAACACAGGTGAAGCCGCCGACGAACGTACAACCCGCATCGGCACCGAAAACGAAAAAGCACGTGCTTTCGTCGCCGGCATATATGAAAAAACCGTGAAAACACCGGCGTGTGGCGTGGTGGTCAATTCGGCCGGTCAGATCGGATGCAAGACCAGCGCGGCCAGCGGCGTCAGTAACGAAGGGTCGCCCGTGCTACTCGCACAGCTACAGCAGGAGCATGCACAAGTCAGCAGCCAACAGCACGAGATCGACCAACTCGCCAGCGAGCTGCAGTCGCTGCGCGAACAGATAAAGACGCACCGGTAGCGGGGCGTGTCGAGGCGGCGCGGGCGCTACGGCGTCCGCGCCGTCGTACGTTTGGCGCCAATTCGCACCTAGCAGTGATCTTTAGGAAACTTTTATCTTTGGGCCGCGCGATGCGTCCTCCAATTTGGACTTTCCTGAGATGCAGGGGATTCGTCGTTTCTGGCCGAAATGCAGGCTGATTCTCAGGGGCCGGTTGACCGCAGACCTCGGCGCTCCGCCGATAACACGCGGCTGTGAGCAGGCGGTATATATCCCTCGCCGGGCTCAGTTGGCTGAACAGGAGGAGCCGATGGAGGGAGTCTCGGGAGTGTCAGGATGCGGCCGGCGATCAGTCGCGCGGCGGGAGCGGCTCGTTGGTCGGCCGTCGGTCTTCGGTCTCGAGCTCGTCGGCGAGCTGGGCGAGTTGCGCGATCGACAATCCGAGCGCGCGGGCGATGCGGTCGACGGTGCCCCAGGCGGGGTTCTGCCTGCCGGACTCGATGTGCGAGATCCAGGAGGGCTCGACGCCCGCGTCGAGCGCGACGGTCTGTTGTTCGAGGCCGAGTTCCTCGCGGCGTAGGCGGATCGCGCGGCCGAGCGCGACCTGGGGTCTGGGCTGGCGGGCATGAGGGCTCGAACCCTCATTGATGCCGGCGAATCCGGGATGTATAATCTCTCAAGTCATGGAGGGAACTCAGCGGGTGGCGACTTACGCGAGCGCGACGTCTCGTGCCATCGCGTGCCGTCACTTGATGTCTCGCAGCAGATCGGCCGGCGTCGTGCCGAGGGCGCGGGCCAGCCGTAGGAGCATGGTCGTTGTCGGGTCGCGGCGGGCGTTCTCGATCTTGTTGATGTGCGAGAGGTCGACGCCGCTGCGTCGGGACAGGACCACTTGCGAGATACCAGCCGCCTCGCGCGTAGCGCGCAGGTTGGCTGCCAGCTGAGGTAGAGGCTCATGGGACGCCACACAACGTGGTTTCTGGCTCAGCGGAGCCGCACCTGTGGCGCATACGCCATAGGGCCGACTGCGCGCCCAAATGGAGCCCCGCTCCAGCTCGTTCCCACCGACCCTCGGGGGGTTGACACTTCGCCGAGGGCGATCTGCGGGTCTGGGCGTTGTGCCATCGCCGGGAACCCTCGGACGTTCCGGCAGGGCTTTGCCATCGGTTTATCGATATTCCGTTCTCATGTGACGGGCGTAGCGCCGCAGCGACGGGGGCCGACGATGAGCGCGGGCCCGACGACCGACGCGCCGCGGCGCCGGCCGGCCCGAGCCGCTGTACGCGAAGCTGCACCCCGGCCCCAGCGGCCTGGACCACGGCGCGGTGGCCAGCAATCAGCGCAGCCGCTTGATCGGGGCGATGATCGAGGAGGTCGCGGAGCGCGGGTACGCCGGCGCGACGCTGGCGAGGCTGGTCGCGCTGGCGGGGGTCTCCAAGCGGGCGTTCCACGAGCTGTTCGGACCAAGGAGGCGTACTTCCTGGCGACGTACGACGCGATCGTCGGAAATGCGGTCAGGCGCATCGGCGCGGCCTACCGTTCCGAGGGCGACTGGCAGGCGCGGCTGCGCGCGGGCTTCGCCGCCTATGCCGCGGAGGTCGTGGAGGAGCCCAAGGCGGCGCGGCTCGTGCTCGTGGAGGTCCTCGGCGCGGGGCCGGCCGCGTTGGCGCGGATGCGGCGCACGCGCCTGATCTTCGAGGAGATGGTCAGCGCGAGCTTCAGCGAGGCGCCCGACGGCGTGACGCTGCCGCCGCTGATCGCCAAGGGGATCGTGTGCGGGGTCGAGCGGATCACGCGCCAGCGGCTGCTCGCCGGCGACGTCGCGGAGCTCCCCGCGCTCGCGGACGAGCTGCTGGCGTGGGCGCTCTCCTACTGTTCTCCCGCGGCGGCCGGGCTGGCCGCGGCCTCGCCCGCGCAATGTGATGGGCTTGCGCCGTGCTGTCCACGGGCTCGCGGCGAGGGCGATTGGGCGCGCATCCTGCGCTGTGCGGCTGAGATCGCGGCCAGCAAGGGCTATGCGCAGCTCAGCCCGGCACGGATCGCGCGCGACGCCGGCGTCACCGAAGCGAGATTCGACGAGCTGTTCGAGAGCACCGAGCAGTGCTTTCTCGACGCGCTGGACCGCCTCGGGCTGGAAGCTCTGGTGTGCGCCACGAGGGCTGCCCAGGGCAGCGAGGAGCCGTTGGCCGGCGTGCACCGCGCAATCGTGGCGCTCATGCGGCACATCGCGACCAGCCCCGTGCTCGTCCAGGTCGCGTTCGTGGAGATCTTCGCCGTCGGCCCGGCCGGCATCGAGCGCCGCGAAGGGCTGCTCGGCCAGTTCACCGACCAGCTCATGCGACGCCTGCCGCAGTCGCGCGCCCCTTCGCGCCTGGCGGCTGAGGCGAGCGTCGGGGCCGTCTGGGGGATCGTCCACCATCACGTCACGCGGGGCGCCACGCACCTGCTGCCAGGGCTCGCCGACTACGCCACCTACATCGCGCTGGCCCCCGTGATCGGCGGCGAGGCCGCCGTCGCAGGTGATCCTGGCTGCAAGGAAGAGCCCCGATCTTTAGGGTGACCTGGGCACGCTCGGGCCCTGAACTCCCCTCGAGATGACTTCTTCGGCCAGTCCCCACAGGCGCGCGAGCCTCGTCGATCGCGCGTCGAGCGATCCGGACGTCCCGCTGGTCGCGATCGATCTCGCGTCGGTCGAGAGCTACCTTCTCGTCCGGCCGCTCTCCTACCTCGCCGTCGAGCAGGATGGCGCCCTCTGGTGCCCGCTGCTCAGCAGGCCCGCCTCGCTGGACCTCGACATCGACGCCGCGAGGGTCCACGCGCGTCGCCTGCGGCTTCCGTTCGTGCGCCCCGCGCGCCATCCGGCGCCGGTGCCCAGGGCGATGCGCATCGCGGCGCTCGCCGCGGCGCGGTCTCGTGGGGCGCTCTTCACGGTCCGGGCCACCCGTCTGGCGTGGTCGACCGGCGCGGATCTCGATCGCCTCGAGCTCGGCGCCGGCCTGGACGACTCGGAGCCCGACGACGATCCCGAGGGGTATCTGCGCCTGATGGTGGAGGAGATCGGACTCGATGTCCGCGAAGCCAAGCTCGCCGCGCGGGAGGGCTCGGAGTGGGATGTCGAGCTGCACGCGCTCGCCGGCGGCCTCGCGCGGCTCGGGATCCACGCCGCGCCGGCGCTGCGCTGGCGCGGCAAGCTGTACACGGGTCTGACCGCGATATCCGCCGTACTGGCTGACTCCGAAGACAGCCTTCTACGTTAGATACGCCGTATGTCCAGGGCGGTTCACGTAGCTGGAATAGGAGGTGTATGCTCGGGCGGCCTGTCCGCACCGATCGCGAGTTGCGAGGAGCAAGGCCGAGGGAGCATGAGTCAACGACACCAGCTGGGAGTACCCGTGCTGAAGCTGCTCGCCGAGGAGTCGATGGTCGCGGTCCTGGAGGGCCTGGCCGACGGCGCGCTGCGCCCCGCGGAGCTCGAGCGGCGCATCCCCGATGCCGGACATTCGCTGGTGATGCGACGGCTGCATCGCCTGCTGGACAGCGAGCTCGTCACCTACGAGCACCTGCCGGGACAGCCGCCCCACGCTCGCAGCGCTCCCATCCCGCACGAGGCTCACTACGAGCTGACCGACGCCGGCCGCGCGCTGCTCGAGGTGCCCGCCGAGGGCCGCCGCTGGGAGCAGGCCTGGTGCTCGCAAGCCGAGCGACGCGGCCCGCCCGGCGCGCTGGCGATCGCGCTCACCGCCGACGAGCACATGCGCGAGATCACGCTCCTGCTGGCCGACGGCCCGCTGTGCACCACCGACCTGGACGGGCGAACGCCTGGCTTGGGCCGCTCGGCGTTGCGCCGGCGCCTGCGCGAGCCTCGTCCTCGCGGGGCTGCTCGAACGGCGCGACGGAGGACGGATCCCGCTTCTGTACGAGCTGACCGATGGCGCCCGTCACCTCGCGCTCGTGGCGATGCGCGCCGGGCGCTGGGAATGGCAGTGGTCAAGGCCGCAGCACCCGGCGCCCGGCAGGGATCTCGACAAGCTGCTGCACATGCTCGCGCCCGTCGCGCACGTCCCCGAGCCGATGGCCGGCATCTGCCAGCTGCACCTCGACGCGGGCGGCGCGGAGCACCCCGACATCTACCTGGCGGCACGCGCCGGCAACGTTCTCGCCCTCCCCGGCGCCCCCGCGGCGGCGCCCGAGGCCGTCGGCCACGCGACGCCCGCGGCGTGGTGCGACGCGCTGCTCCTGCGCGAGGGGCCGATCGCGATGAGCGGCGACGAGGAGCTGCTGGCGGCCGTCATCGGGGCCTTGAGCACGGCGCTTCTCGCCTGAAGCTCCGCAAACGTCGACACGCAGCCAGCTTTAGGAAACTTTTATCTGAGGCGGATGTCCGCTCTGCCGATGCGTCCTCCAATTTGGACTTTCCGGAGATGCAGGGCAATCGTCTTGGTCACCCCAATCGTCCGCGAATTTGCGGCGTCTTTAGCCGCGAAGACGACCTCATTCCGGTGACACGGCACCTTCAAGGTGTGGTAAACGAGGCTCTACTTCCGTTCGCCTGATCGTCCCGGCGGCCCCGCCGGGGAGAGGGAGGTCAAGAATGCGCGCGTGCATGACCGTCGAGCCGGTCCCGGATTCGGCACGGGCGCCCGCGCTAAAGGCTCGGCGCCGGGGTGGCTTGGTGCTGCTTACGATGAGCACCCCGGCGCCGGCATTGGTAATCACAACGCCGACCGAAGTCGGCGGAGCGCTGTCGATGCTATCTGAGGTTGCGCGCGATCGCGGCGCCGTGTCTGTGGCGCGGCGCCGCGAGGGGCGCTCTACCCGAAGCCGCGGCCGGGGCCGCACTCCTTCGCGCCGGAGAGCGTCGCGTCGAATCAGCGCGCGCGATTGTACGGGGCGATGATCGAGCTGGTAGCCGTCCGCGGCTATGAGGCGAGCACCGTGGCGGAGCTGTGTGGGCTGGCGGGGGTCTCCAAGCGGACGCTGTACGAGCGGTTCCCGGGCGGCAAGCAGCAGTGCTTCCTGGCGACCTACGACATCATCGTGCACCGCGCCGAGACGCACATCCTCGCCGCGAGGCGGTCCGGGCTGGACAGCATCGTGGGGGCCCCGGCCCACTGGAGCGGCTGCGCGCCCTGGTGGAGGCGTTCGCGCACGAGGTGGCCGCATACCCCAACGCCGCGCGGCTCGTGCTGGTGGAGGTCTCGGGCGCCGGGCCGGCGGCGGTCGCACACACCGAGCGCACGAGACGACTAGTCGAACGCGTCATCTGCTGGAGCCTCCGTGAGGACTCCGACGCGCCCGCGCTTTCGCCACTCACGGTCAAACGGGTCGTGGCGGATGGTACGCGCCTCGTGCGCGCACGCCTGCGCGACGGCCGCACCGCGGAGCTCGCCGGTGAGCTCTCGGACCTATGCGCTGCCGCCGCCACGCCACTGGCGATGACGCTGGACGGCCATCCGGAGAGCTGATCTGTGCGCACCTCGGACAGAGCTCCCCGAGATAGAAACCGTTTCTTGCGCTCGAGCGAGCCGAGGGTTAGCGTCATCGGCGATGAAACTTTCACGTCGTATGCGAGGTCTGCGAGGCGGCAACCAACCCGTCACGCTGACCTCACCGCAGGACCCGTGCCAGGGTGGCTCTTACGATGAGCACCCGGTCGGGCGGTGTATTGGTAATCAAGAGCAAAGGAGATCGGTGACAAATGTCACGACCTAGACTAATCGTATTGAGCCTGCTAGCCGTGCTCGCGCTCAGCGCGATCGCGGCAGCGACGGCCTCGGCTGGCCTGCCGACGTGGCGCAGGTCCGGAGAACCACTAAAAGAAAAAACAAAAGTCGTCATCAACAGCGACACGTCGAGGCTCTGGGCTCCTTCGCTCGGCCTCGTGATCGTGTGCCTCAAAGACAAAGGCACTGGCACAATCGAAAACAAAGAAAACGCCACCACGAAAGTCCTCGAAGGCCTCGACGAATCGGAAGTGACGTTCGAAGAATGCTCGGCATGGACAACGCACGCGAGTGGCGAGAAACAGGTCGTGCAGAACGAAAAAACGGCGTGTCTCGTCGCGAACGTCATCGTCAAAACCAAGTCGAAACTGGCGTATGTGCCCTATAGCGGCGGATCTTCGGTCCTCGAGGTCCTCGAACCCAAAGAAGAAGGAAAACCTTTCACCACGATTGTGCTGAAAGAATGTGGTCCGGCGGGTGAATACCCGGTCGAAGGGAGCGTGCTCGGCAGGGTCCCACGGAGTCAGGAGACGTTGGTACCGGAGTACACGGAAGAAGCGGTCCAGCAGGATCTGCTCTTTGAAACTACCAACGAACCAGTAGTGAGCAACATCTTCCAGAGGTACCCGGTTTACGAAGCGCTCCCGAGGGTGACGAAAGAAGACACGCTGAAACTGAAAAAAGAACCGGCGGCGTTTGAAAGCACCGAGATGATCGAAGTGAACGAAGCCAAACCCGAACCGTTCGGAGTCCACGATTAGGTAGTTCCAACAGTGTGGGTGTGGGGCCGTGGCCCGAGGGTCGCGGCCCCCGCCCGTGTCAAAGGGAGGACGGAGAGATTTTGGGAGGCGAGCACGGTCGGGGGGCGCAATGTGGGAGTCGGGCACGCAGCGGCGTTGCGACGCACGTGCGGCTCGCCCTCGCTGGCCTGGTACTCTGCCTCTGGGCGCTGTCGGCGCCTGTCGGCGCCTTCGCTGCGGAACCCTGCCCCAACGAAGCGCTGCGCGCGCAGGACGGCTACTCGCTGTCACTCCCCGACTGCCGCGCCTACGAGCAAGTCTCATCCGTGGACAAGGAAGGCCAGGAAGTCTCGGGGCTCGGCTCGGATGACCGGTTCGCGGGCGCTGGCGGCGAACCGCTCGTGCAGAGCTCCGCGGAAGGCGACGCGGTGACGTATGTCGAGGGTCGCGCCTCGACCGGCAACGGGTCTGGCAGATTCGGCAACCAGTTCCTCGCAGTGCGTGGCTCTGAAGGCTGGAGCCCGCGGGACATCTCGCCGGGCGTCGAACTCAACTTTCTGGTGAGGGAAGTCGCCGCGTACCAGGCGTTCTCGCCGGACCTTTCGCTCGGCCTCGTCTTCTCCCAGACCCCGCTCGCGCAGGGCAGCTCCGGCGTGGGGTACGTGGACCCCTATTTGCGCGACTCCGAAGGCAGCTACCGGGCCCTGATAAGCCAGACACCGCCGAACCGCGGCCCAGGCAAGAGCCTGCGATACCTCGCCGGGTTCGCCGGCGCCTCCACCGGCCTCAGCCACGTTGTGCTGTACGCCAACGACGCTCTGACCGAAGCGACCGAATTCGCGCCGGCCGCCGAGCTTCCTCCGGCCGAGCTTCCTCCGGAAGAGTTCAGCTACAACCTGTATGAGTGGGTCGGCGGGCAGTTGCGGCTGGTGAACGTGCTGCCCGGAAACAGCGCGACGGACCCTGACGCCGAGCTGGGCTGGTCGAGCAGCGCCGGCGTAGGCGGCGGCAGCAACGCGGTCTCCGCCGACGGTTCGCGAATCTTCTGGACCGACGTCAGCAACGGCGACCTGTACGTGCGCGTCAACGGGACGGAAACCGTGAAGATCGCGGAAGGCGCACACTTCCTCACGGCCAGCGCCGAAGGCTCGCAGGTGTTCTTCAGCGACGAAAGCCGGCTGACCGCCGACTCGACCGCGGCCGCCGGCGAACCGGACCTCTACGACTGCGAACTGGTCGAAGCGCATGGGACGCTCGAATGCGCGCTCAGCGACCTGACCGTCGACTCCCACGCGGGCGAACACGCCAACGTGATCGGTCTGCTCGGCTCGAGCGAAGATGGCTCCTACCTCTACTTCGTCGCGAACGGCATACTCGCCAGCGGCGCTTCGCAGGGCGGCACCAAAGACTGCACAGAACCGAAATCGCCGTTCGAAGAAGAAGGAGGGCTCTACGGCCAGGAATGCAACCTGTACGTCTGGCACAGCGAAGGCGAAGGGCGCGGAAGCACCAACTTCATCGCGCGGCTTTCCCGACTCGACCTGAGCGTAGCAACCCACCGCAGCGGCTCCTACGAGACCAGCTCCAATGGGATCGACACTAGCGGGGGAGACTCAGACCCGGAACTGGGATGGCGGACCGCCGAGGCGAGCGCGGACGGAGGCTATCTCGCGTTCATGTCGGTCGACCCGCTCACCGGCTATGACAACACGGACGCCAACGGGCATCACAGCAGCGAATCGGAAGGTCGGGACTTCGAGGTCTACCTCTATGACGCCGAAACGCACGCGCTCTCATGCGCCTCATGCAATCCGTCCGATGAAAGACCGGTCGGTGACTCCTGGCTGCCGGTGTACGGCGAGACCACAGAGGGTGCCTTCACCCGGCAGCCCCGCTGGGTCTCTGAAAACGGGCAAGTCTTCTTTGACAGCCTCAACGGGATCGTGCCGGAAGACACCAATGCCACGCAGAACGTGTACGAGTACGAGGACGGGCACGTCTATCTGATTTCCAGCCCTACGAGCCCCTACCCATCCTATTTCGATGACGCGAGCCCGAGCGGCAACGACGTCTTTTTCACGACCTATGCCCGACTCGTGGGTCAGGACGCCGACGAACTGCCCGACCTCTACGACGCTCGCGTCGACGGAGGCATAGCCGCGCAGAACCCGACCGCCGCTTCGCCGTGCGCAGGGGAAGCGTGTCGCAGTGCCTCAAGCGAAGCACCCACGCTCGGAACACCCATAAGCCAAGTGTTCCCTGGAGCAGGCAACCTCGCGCCGCCTACGGAATCGAAAGTAGTTACAACGGCGACCTCAAAGCCATTGACGCGAGCGCAGAAGCTCGCCAAAGCACTGAAGTCATGCAAGAAAGAGAAGACGAAGAAGAAGCGAGCAACGTGTGAAAAGGAAGCGCACAAGAAGTACGGCACAAGATCGAAAGCTAAAAAGAGCACGAGATCAAGGGGTGGGAAGTGATGCAACGGCTCTCCCACGCACGGCCGATCGCGGTGCTCCTCGCCACCGGAGCGATGATGTCGGTAGCAGCCGCTGTGGCGCTTGCTGCGCCGGCGTATGCCTCGTTCGGCCTTGAAAGCTTCACGGCGCCGGTGACCAATCAAAACGGCACGCCCGACACGCAGGCCGGCTCGCACCCCTACAAGCTGACAACCACGTTCACGATGAACACGAGGACCGAAGAGGAAATGACAGCTCCCGACCACGAATTGAAGGACCTGACCGTGAACCTGCCCGTCGGGCTGGTTGGTGACCCAACCGCGACTCCGCGCTGCGACCGGCAGGCGTTTGGCGCCGAAGAATGCCCCGACGACACCCAAGTTGGCGTGCTGAACGTGCAACTCGGCGGCCTGGCGCCATATTTGGAGTCGGTGGCGATCTGGAACCTGGTGCCACCGCCCGGCATCCCTGCCGAGCTGGGAGCCAATGCTGTGGGCTTCACGGCGCTCCTTGACGCCTCGGTGCGAACCGGCGGCGACTATGGCGTGACCGTCAGCTCTAGGAACACCGTCCAGGTGCAACTTCTCGCCGCGAGGCTGACCATCTGGGGCGTACCGGGCGACCCGAGCCACGAATTCCAACGGTGCGACCATCTTCAATCGGCAAATCACATCACCGAAGAAGCGGAATGCAAAGGATCTGGCCCGCGCAACGGCCCGAATCCCTACGGTGCCACCCCGGAGCCGTTCCTGACGCTGCCCGGCTCATGCGCGTCACCGCTCTCGTGGACAGGGACCGCGGACTCGTGGCAGGGCGACGGGCCTCTCCCCATACCGGCGTTCGAAGAAGCGACGACGCTGAGCGGATGCGAACGGCTGCAGTTCACCCCCACGATCGAAGTCGCGCCGGAAACACAACTCAGCGACACGCTGACCGGACTGACCGTCCGCCTCAAGGTCCCTCAGAACGAGGACGTAGCTGGTCTGGCCGAGGCGGACCTGAAGGAAGCGATCGTGACGCTGCCCGCCGGGATGACAGTCAACCCGTCGGCAGCGAACGGGCTTGGGGCGTGCAGCGAAGCGCAGATTGGTCTCAACAACGCGGAAAAGCCGTCGTGCCCGAACGAATCGAAGCTCGCGAGCGTGAAGATCGTCACCCCGCTGCTGGAATCCTCCCTCGAAGGCGCCGTGTATCTCGCCCAGCAGGGCAACCTGCCGGGCAATGGCTCCAACCCCTACGGTTCGCTGCTGGCGATCTATCTCGTCGCGGAAGGCAGTGGTGTGCTCGTGAAGCTGCCGGGCGAGATCACTCTGGATCAGAGCACCGGCGAGCTGACCGCGCGATTCGGGAAAGACCCGATCACAGAACAGTTCCTGCCCCAGCTGCCGTTCAGCGAACTTGAAATGAAGTTCTTCGGCGGCCCGGGCGCCTCGGTCGTCACGCCGTCCGCGTGCGCCAGCTACACGACCGCGACTTCGCTGGCGCCTTGGTCCGGGCTGCCGCCCGCGACGCCTCAGAGCCCGCCGTTTGCGATCTCGCAGGGCTGCACGAGTGGCTTCTCGCTGGCGTTCGCGGCCGGCACGACGAGCAACCTGGCGGGGTCGTTCAGCCCGCTGCTGGTGAGCTTCTCCCGCAAGGACGGCGAACAGGATATGAATGCGGTGCAGCTGCAGATGCCGCCGGGGCTGCTGGGCGAGATCGCGCACGTGCCGTTGTGCGGCGAACCGCAGGCGCAATCCGGGGAATGCGGCGCGGCGAGCGAAATCGGGACGGTCTCGGTCGCCGCCGGCGCGGGTCCGCAGCCGTTCTGGATCACCGACGGGCACGCGTATCTGACCGGTCCATACGATGGTCAGCCGTTCGGCCTGTCGATCGTCGTGCCCGCCGTCGCCGGTCCGTTGAACCTCGGCACGGGAGGCAAGCCGGTGGTCGTTCGCGCCACGATCAGCGTGAACCCGACGACAGCGGCGGTCACGGTCACAAGCGAACCGTTCCCGAGCATCCTGCAGGGCGTGCCGCTGCAGATCAGGACCGTGGACGTGGATGTCAACCGCCCGCAGTTCATGCTCAACCCGACGAGCTGCACGCCAACGAGCATCGCCGGCACGCTGCAGAGCACCCAGGGCGAGGCTGCGGTGCTCTCAGCGCCCTACCAGGCTGCGGGCTGCACCAACCTGCCGTTCAAGCCGTCGTTCACCGTCACGACACAGGGCACGGCCAGCAAAGCGAATGGCGCCTCGCTGGACGTCAAGGTCGCCCAGAAATCCGGGGAAGCCGATATCCACAAGGTCGATGTGCAACTGCCGCTGCAGCTTCCATCCCGGCTCACCACGCTCCAGAAAGCGTGCACCGAAGCGCAGTTCAACGCGAACCCGGCCGGCTGTCCGCTCGGGTCGTTCGTCGGCTACGCCACCGCACACACCCCCGTCCTGAGCAACCCCCTCACCGGGCCGGCGATCCTCGTCTCCCACGGCGGAGCCGCGTTCCCCGACTTGGTAGTGATCCTTCAGGGCGAAGGGGTCACGATCGATCTGACCGGCAACACGGACATCAAGAACGGAATCACTTACTCGCGCTTTGAAACGGTCCCCGACGCGCCGATCGAATCCTTCGAACTGAAGTTGCCAGAGAGTCCACACTCCGTGCTCGGGGCCTACGTGCCGGTGAACAAGAACTACAACCTGTGCGGAACCGCGCTCGTGATGCCGACCACGATCGAAGGCCAGGACGGTGCTGTGGTCAAGCAGAGCACGAAAATCGCGGTCACCGGGTGCGACCCCAAGCCGCTGACACGCGCTCAGAAGCTCGCGAAGGCCCTCGAGGCTTGCAAGAAGAAGCCAAAGAAGAAGCGGGCGGGCTGCGAAGCGCAGGCGCGAAAGAGCTACGGGCCGAAAGCCGAAACGTCGAGGCGGAAGGGTGAGCGATGAGCGCGCGTAGACATGTCACCGCCGTCTTCCTTACCGTGCTCGCCGTGTCGGGCGGGTGGCTGGCGCTCGGAAGCGCGCCCGCGCTCGCAACACTCAGCTATGGCTTCACCGGCTCGTTTGGGAAGGGCGTAGACAAGACGCCGCCGGGCGGCAACGTCTGCACGGTGGCCTCCGGCGAGGAATGCGGGCCCGGCGAAGCGGGCTCGGGCACAGGCCAGTTCACGGAACCGGCCGGGGTCGCGGTGAACGACACCATGCACGACGTGTACGTGGTCGATCGCGGTGACAATCGTGTGGAGGAGTTCAATGCGGAAGGGACGTTCATCGTCGCATTCAACGGGAGTGGCACCCCGGGCGAACTGTCCAAACCCGAAGAGATCGCGGTCGATAACTCGGGCTTGACGACCTCGGAAGATCCGTCGGTGGGGGACGTGTATGTCACCGACCACAACGTCGTTGACAAGTTCAGCGCGACTGGGGAATACAAGGGCCAGATCACCGAAGCGGAAGGCACCGCATTTGGAACGCTCGACGGAGTCGCGGTAGACCCCGAGGGTGTCGTCTGGGTCTACCAGGAAAACAAAGACATCGATGCTTTCAGCGACGCGGCGACGAATGCGTTTCTCTCCCCCCAGCGGCAGTCGCCGTTTGGAACGGAACCGGGGTTCGCGGTCGACTCCGAAGATGACCTGTATGTCAACCGTGGCAGCGATCAGTTCGCAAAGCTCAACAGTCTCGGGGAAAACCTCATCGAAGAACTAGAAGACCAAGAAGGAGACAGTCGTGCGGCCGCGGTCGACCTCGCGAGCAATGAACTCTACATCCTTACTGCGAGCCACAACATCATGAGTCCGAGCTACAAGTTAGGGACGAGTGTCTTGGTGTTCGGCGCCAACGGGTCGTTCTACAAACGAATCAGCTCAGGAGGCCTGGCCGAAGATCACCTCGGTGGCGGTATCGCGGTTGAACCCGAAAGCGGCTCGGTATACGTCGCCAACTCGACCAACGATGACATCGAAATCTTTCAACTAGGCGAACCGCCCGAAGAGGCACCCATCACCGAAGCAGCGACGTTTCAAGAACCTACCTCAGCGACGCTGAACGGTACGCTGCAGCCGGGTGGGAAGAAGGTCGCATATCGCTTCGAATACAACGCCGGAGCGAGCTGCACCGGCGGCACCAAGACTACCCTGAAGGAAAGCGATGGGAAAGTATCCGAAGCAGTGAAGGGCCTGCGGCCCGGTACGCAGTACACGTTCTGTCTGGTCGCGGAAAACGCATATGGGCGCCTCTCCGGGGCGGATGAATCGTTCACGACGCCCCCTGCGGTCGAAGGCGTCAGCAAATGCACGGCGAGCGGCGTGACGGGCGAAGCCGCGACGCTTGAAGCGTCATTGAAACCAAAGGGTCACCTGACTGAATACTACTTCCAGTACGGCACGAGCCTTCCGGGATTCGAAACAAAACGCAAGACCTCGGAGCTCAGCGCTGGCGTGGTGACTGATAGCGAACCGGTCGAGCTCGAACCGAACAAGAGCTATAAATGCCAGCTCCTCGCCACGCGGGCAATCGAAGGCAAACCGTACACCACCGAAGGCGAAATCGGCACATTCACGACACCGGTGGTGCCGCCGCTCGCAGTCGGCGAACGGGCGTCGCTCATCGGCACGCACACGGCGACGCTGGTCGCGAGGGTCGATCCGAAGAACAGCGCGACGACCTTCCACTTCGAATACGGCCAGACCGCGGTGTACGGGCAGCACACGTCGGACGAAGGGGCGGGCTCAGGGCTCGTCGAGGACGTCGTGGGCCAGCGCATCGAAGGCCTGGATGTCGGCGCCACCTACCACTTCCGCGTGGTCGCGACCAACGAACAGAGCATGACCACCTACGGTCCCGACGAGACGTTCACCACCGGCACCGAAAACAAGCCGGGTGTGCAGACGGGCGCGGCGACGGACGTGACGCAGACGGGCGCGACCGTCTCCGGCACTGTGGACCCGGAAGGCTGGGCGAGCACCTACACGCTGGAAATCGGCACCACGACGGCCTACGGCACGCAGCTCGCAGGATCGGCCGGCTCCGGCACGGAACCCGTGACGGTCTCGATCCCGCTGCAGGGCCTAGCGGCGGGCACGACCTACCACTACCGCCTCACGGCGGTCAACCGCAACGGCACGAGCGCTCCGGGCGCGGACGTGACGTTCACGACGCCCGCGTACAGCGCCACCACGTCGCTGATGCTGACGCTGCCCCCGGTGCCGGCGTTCGTGCCGACGCCGATCTTCCCATCGGTCACGACGACGACCACCAAGCCGAAGGCCCTGACCAAGGCGCAGAAGCTCTCAAAGGCTCTGAGCGCGTGCAGGCGCAAGCCAAAGATGCAACGCGCAAAGTGCGAGAGGCTGGCTCGCAGAAAGTACGATTCCAGCAAAACCAATCAACACCACAAGAAATGAAAGGAAATTCAATGCGTGCTATACGCATCAATCGGGCGATCCTGGCGCTTGCCATACCACTGGCCACGCTAAGCATCGCTTCACCGGCCCTAGCGGCCGAACATCACCCGACGCCGCCGTTTGCTCAGTTTGCGGATTGTCCGTTGAGTAATGCCGCGGTGACGCAGTGCATCCTCGCGAGCACGACAAGCGGCGAATTCACAGTCGGCAAAAAGACGGTCCCGATCAACAAAACGATCACGCTGCAGGGCGGGACGATTCCCAACGAAAAAACGGGAGAAGTGGAATTTGTCGGTGCGGAAAACGGCGAAACGCTGTCGAAAACAGCGCTGTACGTGCCGGGTGGTCTGTTCGGAACCAAACCGCCGGAATCGTGGCCCAAGGAAGCAAAAGAACGCTTCGAAGAAATGATCAATAAAGGGTTGACGGGTGTAACGGAGACGACCGAACTCGCGAAGCCCGCGAGCGCGATCAAACTGAGCACCGAGAACCTAATCTTCGAAGAAGGCGTCGCATTGCAGCTGCCGGTGAAGATCAAGCTGAGCAACTTCTTGCTCGGCAGCAGTTGCTACGTGGGCTCGGAATCGGACCCAATCATCCTGAACCTCACGACGGGAACGACGAGCCCACCCGAACCGAACAAACCGATCAAAGGCAGCAGAGGCGAACTGAGCATCGAGTACGAAGGCGCGCTGGTGGTTCTCAGCGGAGGGTCGCTTGTGGACAACGCGTTCGCGGCGCCTGGCGCGAACGGGTGCGGCGGGGCACTCTCGGGCCTCATCGATCCGCTCGTCGATTCCCAGTTCGGTGTGCCGGCTGCGTCGGGACACAACACCGCGATTCTCACGGGCAAGCTCGAAGACGGGTACGCGCCAGCGGTGCGGGCAAGCGAATAGGAACACCAAAAGCAACCGTCTAGCCACAGTGGGTCTGCTGCAGAACGCGGCAGACCCTGGCTAGTGGCGCACTGGTGTTGCTGTTGGGGTCCACGACCGATGCCGTGGACCCCAACGCCCAACTCGGGAGGCGTAGATGAAGCTGTCAGATCACATACAAATGCGAAGTAGCGGGAGGTCACTCGTAGCACTGATGGCCGTCGTCGGTGTGGCGGTTCTCGGGGGTTGCGGCAGCAGCCACTCTCGATCCACCTCGGTAGCAAAGTCGGCTGGGACAACGTCGCAGCCTACCCCCACCCAAACCACTACCTCCGCGCCTAACACCACGTCGTCTACCCACACTTCTACCTCCGTGTCCCCGCCGGTGGATGCGATCGAATTGCGTATCCCAGTGCTGCTGCCCAAACGGTTCATCCCAGCGCGCTACACCTGCGATGGCGGCGACCTCTCGATCCCGCTGCACTGGGAAGAAGTGCCGCATGGCACGGCTGAGCTGGCGCTGTTCATCCTCGACGAACGCCGCGGCGAGAGCTCGGTCGACTGGGCGGTGGCGGGTCTCAGTCCGGCACTCAGCGGGCTCGCGGCGGGCCGGCTGCCGGCCGGCGCCGTGGTCGGGCGCAACAGTTTCGGCCAAGACGGCTACTCGACCTGCCCTGAACGTGGGCAAGAACAGATCTACATCGTCGCGCTGTTCGCGCTCCCGCACCGGCTGCCACTCGGGCCTGGCTTCGACGCTGAGGCGCTGCACCAGCAGGTGGAGCGACTGGCGCGCGTGCAGGGAGTGACCTCCTACAGATACACGCGAGCGTGACCTCACCGGAGGAGACGTCGAGGTAGACGACATCCGACTTGAATCTCATGGCGACGACGCGTGTTTCGCTGGCGCTTGGTGTCGGACTGGCACTGACGGTCGTGGCCGTGGCGGTGACGCTGTCGGGTGCGCCGACCACGCTCGCGGGGACAAACGCAGTTCCGTTCGTAGGCGAAGTGGCGAACACGAACGGCGACGCGAGCGCGTGCCAGGCGGGCGAAACGCTGCCACGCGGGACCTCCGCGATCCGCCTGTCACTGGAAGCGGCGATCGCACCGAGTGTGAGCGTGCAGGCGGTCTCCGGCGGGCGCGTGGTGACCCGTGGCGTGCGCGGCAGCGGCTGGACCGGCGGTACAGTCACAGTCCCGATCAGGCCAGTGGTTGACCGCGCTGTTCGTGGTGTCACGGTCTGCTTCAAGTTGGGCCCGACGAGGGAAATCGTCACGATCGAGGGGCAGCTGACGAAGCCGGCGTCGGCGGCGAGGGGAGAGGGGAAGACGCTGCCGGGGAGGATGAGGATCGAATACCTGCGCGGCGGGCACAGCTCGTGGTGGTCGCTGGCGTTGCTAACCGTCCGCCACATGGGGTTGGGGCGTGCCTGGGCCGGCAGCTGGGTCGCGCTGCTGCTCGCAACGCTGATGGCCGGGCTGGTGACCTTGTGCTCATGGATCCTGCTGAGGGAGCTGAGATGAGCAGACGCGACAGTGGAAGGGGGCCGGCGAGGGCTCCAGCGAAACGGCCCGCCGTGGGCACGCGGGCGTTCAACAGGCGGGCACGGGCCGCCGAGCGGCGGCCGGCCCGCAGGCGTCCGGTCCGCAGAAGGCAGCCGAGCTGGTCGATCCCGGCGTTTCCACGACTGGCGCTGCCGCGGCTGCCGACCGCGGCGTGGGTGTGCGCGCTGGTTGCGATCATGAACGCCGCCTGCTGGTCGTTCATCACCCCGCCGTTTCAAATACCCGACGAGCAAGACCACTTCGCCTATGTCCAGCAGCTCGCGGAGACCGGGCATCTACCCTCGCAGTCGCCAGGGCGTTCGTCGACTGGGCTGCCGTACTCGCCGGAGGAGACGGTTGCGCTGCAGGACCTGCGCTATTTTCAGGTGCGCAGGGAGCCGGCGAACCATCCGATCTCCTCGATCGCGCAGCAGCGCAAGCTCGAACGCGATCTTGCCATCCCGTTGTCCAAGCGTGGTAGCGGGTACGCCGGGGTGGCGAGCACGGAGCCGCCGTTGTACTACGCGCTGCAGACGATCCCGTACGCCCTGGGCTCGGGGGGCACGATCCTGGATCAGCTGCAGCTGATGAGGCTGCTCAGCGCGATGATGGCGGGACTGACCGCGCTGTTCGTGTTCCTGTTCATCCGCGAGGCACTTCCGGGCGTGCGGTGGGCGTGGACGGTCGGCGGTCTCGGCGTCGCGGTCGACCCGACGCTCGGGTTCATATCCGGCGGCGTCAACCCGGACGCGATGCTGTTCGCCGTCTCTGCTGCGCTGTTTTGGTGTCTGGCGCGAGGTTTCGCGCGTGGGTTGACGCGGCGACTTGCGGTCGCGACAGGTGTGGTCATCGCTGTGGGGCTGCTGACCAAGCTGAACTTCGCCGGCCTAGTTCCCGGAGCGGTCCTCGGCCTTGTCGTGCTCTCCCGTCGTACCGCACGCACCCGAGCGCCGGCCGCCTACCGCTCGCTTGCGCTCGCGCTGGCGATCGGCGCGAGCCCGGTAGTCGCCTACATGCTGATCAATCTGACCACCAGTCGTCCCGCGCTGGGCTTTGCCTCGGGCGTGATCGATTTTCTCACCAGCGGCCATCACGCGACTGGCGAGGTCAGCTACATCTGGCAGTTCTACCTGCCTCCGCTGCCCGGCATGACAAGCTGGTTCCCGGGGATCTTCACTACGCGCCAAGTCTGGTTTGACGGCATGATCGGACTGTACGGGTGGCTCGACACCCAGTTCCCAGGTTGGGTGTACGACATAGCGCTGATTCCAGCCGGCCTGATCGCTATGCTGTGCATCCGCGCGCTCGTAGACGCGCGTGTCGCACTGCGAAAGCGTGTCGCCGAGCCCGTCGTGTACGCCGTAATCGGCATCGGGGTGTTGACGCTCGTCGGCGCCAGCTCGTACGCCGCCCAGTTGCAGAACCACGGCCCTTACAACGAGCCCCGCTACCTGCTGCCGATGCTCGCGCTGCTCGGCGCCGTGCTCGCACTAGCCGCACGCGGCGCCGGGCGGCGTTGGGGTCCGGTCGTTGGAACGCTGATCGTCGTGCTGCTCATCTCCCACGACGCCTTCAGCCAGCTGCAGACGATCGCGCGTTACTATGGCTGAGTTCGCTTGGCCGCGCCGAGATGCATATCCTCGCCGCGGGGCGGTGCGGGCTGGATGTCACCGGGGGGGCGGCCCACTGGAGCGGCTGCGCGCCCTGGTGGAGGCATTCGCGCACGAGGTGGCCGCATACCCCAACGCCGCGCGGCTCGTGCTGGTGGAGCCTTCGATGCAGGGCCGGCGGGCCGTTGCGCGTACCGAGCGCACGAGGCGACTGGTCGAGCGGGTGGTCTCTTTGAGGCTCCGTGAGGACCCCGGTGCGCTCATGCCTTCGCCGGTGATGCCTTCGCCGGTGATAGTCAAGCGGGTCGTGGCCGATGGCGCGCGCGCTGTGCGCGCAGGCCTGCTCGATGGCCACCCCGCGGAGCTCGAGCTACTCGCCGAGGAGATAGAAACCGTTTCTTGCGCTCGAACGAGCCGGGGGCTAGCGTAATCGGCGATGGAGCCTTCAGGTTGTATGCGAGGTCCCCGAGGCGGGAACCAACCCGTCGAGCCGACCTCGCCGCAGGACCCGTGCCAGAGTGGCTCTTACGATGAGCACCCCGGTGGGCCAACGTATTGGTAATCCCGAGTAAAGGAGATTAGCGACACATGTCACGACTTAGAATAAGCCTATTGAGCCTCCTCGCCGTGTTCGCGCTGAGCGCGGTCGCGTCGGCTTCGGCGTCGGCGCACGCATTTCAAATATGCAAAGAAGTGGCAGCGGGGACGGGGAAATATACAACAGAAGCGAAATGTGAAAAAGAAGAAGCTCCGACTACCGGAAATTGGGAATGGGTGTCAATCACTGAACCGGTCGCAGTAACCAGCACAAGCGGAGCGTCGGAACTAGTGGGTGAAAAACTTCTGACGATTAAGTGCGCCGCCGACACCGACAGTGGCTTCATCGAACCAAGAGGGGCTTCCCTGGGCAAAGTTGAATTCACAGGATGTAAAGCCTTCAACACAGCCGGGGAAGAACAGAAAACATGCACGGTGGGAACAGCGGGAACGATCGGCTTCAAATTCGAAAATCACCTGACCGTCTTCGAATCAGCGCTAGGCATAATATTCGAACCAGAAAGCGGTCTTGTCTTTGTTACGATACCGATAACAGGCTGTGCCCTTGAAGGAAAATACGAAGTCATAGGCAAACAGCAGTGCAAACTCCCCAGCGGGGAAACAGGAAAAGTGGCACACGAAATTAAGTGCGAACCGGCAGGCAGCGAACTGAAACTAGGGAAAGCAGTAGCGAAGTTTACAAGCACTGAGAGCGTCGAATTGGGATCGAAAAAAGCATGGAGAGCCAAAGCCTAGGACCTCGCATTTGAAGTAGACACTAGCTCACAGTAGGTTCTTGATTGGGCTGAGATGGCCGAATGATGCGGCCCTCTCAGCCCACTGTTGGGCGAATGAAAACGAGGCAGGCTATGGGGAGTGCGCTTACTATGGGGGACCGAGTTCGCCAGAGGCTGTCGACGGTGATGATGCTTGTGCTTGCGGCCGCGGCCGGGGGCGCGCTTGCGCTCCCGTCTGCCGCTCGGGCGGCGGAACCCTGCCCCAACGAATCCCTCAGAAGCGGAGGCCTTGAAGATCCCATAACCCACGAACCGTACCCAACCGGCCTCCCTGATTGTCGTGCCTACGAGCAGGTTTCGCCTGTCGACAAGAACCTCGCGGATGCCATGGGGGCTGGTACCGCCGTGCAGAGCTCTCCGTCCGGCAATGGGGTGACCTTCGGCTCCCTCCTGCCGTTCCCGGGGGTGCCGGGCGCGGCGAACTTTCTGACCTATCTCGCCGCTCGCGGCGGGGGTGAATGGTTGATCCAGGGGCTGCTGCCCGAATCCGACCCCGGCACGTACACGATGGTGGGGGGCCTGACAGAAGACCTCGCCTACACGCTCGTGGCGGCGAAGGGACCTCTGCTGCTTGCGCCGGGCGCAACACCCGGTCAGAAGAATTTCTATCTTCGCGACGACGCCACCGGCTCCTACCGGCTGCTTGCCGCTGGTCCCGGCGAACTCTATTTCGACGGCGCCTCCTCCGATGACTCTCACATTCTCTTTGAAGATGCTGGCGCGGAACTGATACCGGGCGTCCACGACGCGACCGAAGCTCCCTATCTCTACGAATGGGACAATGGGCAGCTGAGTCTCGTCGGCGTGCTGCCCGACGGCAGCGCGCCGGCCGGCGGGGCGGTCGCCGGTCCCGGCGGTCCGGCGCTCGCACCTGAAGGCCGGGGCCGGATGCCTGGTGGGGCTACGAGCCATTTTTACACGCAGGATACGATCTCCGAAGACGGCTCACGCGTGTTCTTCAGCGACGTGGAAACGGGACAGATCTATGTGCGCGAGTACGACGCCGTCACGGTTCAGGTGTCGGCGTCGCAGCGCGGCGTGCCGGACCCGGTAGGGACGAAGCCGGCGTACTGGCGTGCCGCGACCCCCGATGGTCGCTATGTCTTCTTCACCAGCGAAGAGAAGCTGACCGACGATTCGACCGCCTCCTCGGGCCGTCCGGATCTCTATCGCTTCGACGTCGAAAGCGAAGCACTGGAAGATCTCACGACGGGGGCGTCGACCGGTGCAGGCGTGCTGGGGACGCTCGGGGTTTCCGACGACGGCTCCTACGCCTACTTCGTCGCGAGGGCCGTCCTCGCGAGCGGTGCCACTGAAGCAAGTGGACAGGCCAACCTCTATGAGTGGCACGAGGGCGTCACCACCTTCATCACCGGGCTGGCGGTGAACGCCACCGGTTATGAAGGTAGCGACGAGGCCGACTGGCGCGACTATCTTGTGGAAGGCGAATCCGACGGACCGGCCGATAACGGGAAGAGCTCGCGTGTCACTCCTGGCGGCAAGACGGTGCTGTTCTTCCAAGGCGGGTCTCTCGATCTGTACAGCGCCTCCAGCGGCGGGCCGACAACGCTGGCTAGTGCGTCGTACCTCGTGCATACAGAAGGGGAGATAGCGATCGCCGGCCGGAACGCCTTCCTGCCGCGCAACCTCTCCGAAGATGGGGACCGCGTCTTTTTCGAGACCGTGGTGAACAGCCAGATGAACGTGTACGAGTGGGAGCGGGAAGGAGAAGGCACGTGTGAACGCTCGAGCGAGAGCTTCAGCGAACCCACCGGAGGCTGCTATTACCTGATCTCCACCGGTCAAAGCAGCAGCGGATCGGAATTCGGCGAAGCGAGCGCGAACGGCGACAACGTGTTCTTCTTCACCCGCCAGTCGCTGGTGGGACAGGAACCCGACGAGAACGCCAACCTCTACGACGCTCGCGTCGATGGCGGCATCGCCGCCCAGAACCCCCCGGCGCCGCCGGCGCCGTGCACGGGCGAAGCGTGTCTTGGCGCGCCGGGCTCGCCGCCGGTGCTCGGCGCGCCCTCCACCGACGCGACGTTCTCCGGCAGCGGGAACCTCACCCCGACTCTCACGCCACCCGTGTTGACGCCCGCTACGAAGTCGTTGACGCGGGCGCAGAAGCTCGCGAAGGCGCTGAAGGCGTGTAAGAAGAAGCCGAGGAAGAAGCGAGCGGCGTGCGAATCGCAGGCCAGAAAGAAGTACGGCAAGAAGGCGAGCAAGTCGGCTCGTGCACGCGGAACCGTGGGAGGGCGCCACTCATGACCACGTTCACTGCGGTCAAGACGACCTGCACACGCCTGCGGGCGCTCGCCGCCGCGTCGCTGGGGCTGGGTGCGGTGCTTGTTTTCGCGAGCCCCGCGTGGGCGAGCTTCGGGATCGAAACGTTTGAAAACTCGATCGTCAACCAGGAAGCTCTGCCCGCCGCGCAGGCCGGGTCGCATCCCTACGCGATGACGACCACGATCGTGTTCGACCACCACGCAACCGGTGAAAGCGAACAGCCGATCGTTCCCGACGGGGATCCCAAGAGCCTCGAAGTGAACCTGCCCGCTGGTCTGATCGTTAATCCCACCGCGACCAAAGAAAGATGCACGGAGACGGAACTCGAGTTGACAGGCGGATGCTCAAACGCCTCCGCGGTGGGAGTCGTCACTATCTACACCGGGCTCGCTGATTTCGGAGAAGAAGAAGGGATAAAGGGAATAGTAAGAGCCCGGTCTTCAACATGGTGACCGCGCCCGGCGTGCCAGGTGAGTTCGCCTTCAACGCGACCGGGGTGGGGATAATCGTTCACATCGTGGGCAAAGTGCGCACCGGCTCTGACTACGGCTTGTCGGCCGATGTCTCGGACATCACCCAGAAGGTCCCGATCTACGCCACCAAGCTCACCCTGTGGGGCAGCCCGTCCGACGAAAGCCACGACAAAGAACGCGGTCAGTGCATCTTCGAACCTAAACCTGGCGGCTGCCCGGTGCCACGGACGGGCAGGCCGTTCCTCACGTTGCCGTCGTCCTGCGCGGGCACGCTGACGGCGAGCATGCGGGCGGATTCGTGGCAGGAACCGAACAGCTGGACGCCTCTCCAGCAGTCCTCCCCCCCGATGCATGCGGTCGAACGGTGCGGGGCGCTCGCCTTCGGCCCGTCGATCGGCGTGCAGCCGCAGCCCTCCACGGTGGCGGCGGACTCGGCGAGCGGGCTGAGCGTCGATCTGCAGGTCCCCCAGGAAGAAAGCCTGGAAGGACTGGCGAGCGCCAACCTGAAGAACACGGTCGTGACGCTGCCGGCGGGGATGGCGGTATCGCCCTCCGCCGCGAGCGG
Source organism: uncultured Solirubrobacteraceae bacterium (assembly GCA_963711985.1). GTDB lineage: Bacteria > Actinomycetota > Thermoleophilia > Solirubrobacterales > Solirubrobacteraceae > Palsa-744. The sequence continues at coordinate 1,290,721 of CAVQGG010000011.1, forward strand.
CCTTGGGGCGTGCACGCCCGAAGAGATCGGGTTGAGCAACGCGGAAAAGCCCTCGTGTCCGGGTGACTCGAAGATCGGGGAAGCCGAAATCCTGACGCCCCTGCTCGAAGCGCCGCTGAAGGGGTCGGTGTATCTCGCCCAGCAGGGCAACGCCGGTCCGGCGCAGGGCTCCAACCCGTTCTCCTCGCTGCTCGCGATCTACCTCGTCGCCGAAGGCAGCGGCGCGCTGGTCAAGCTGGCGGGTCATGTCGAAGCGGACCCGAGCACGGGCCAGCTGACGACCACGTTCGCCGACAACCCGCAGCTTCCGTTCAGCGAACTGAAGCTGAACTTCTTCACCGGCCCCAGGGCGCCGCTCGTGACCCCGCCGGCGTGCGGGACGTACACGACGACCACGCAGCTGACGCCGTGGTCTGCCCCGTTCTCCGGTCCGCCCGCTACGCCGAGCGACTCGTTCACGGTCGCCTCGGGCTGCGGCGGCGGTTTCGCGCCGTCCTTCACGGCCGGGATGGAAAGCGGCCAGGCGGGCGCGTTCAGCCCGTTCACGCTGACGTTCTCGCGCCAGGACGGCGAACAGCGCCTCGGCGGATTGCAGGTCACGATGCCTCCCGGCCTGCTGGGGGTGCTCAAGAGCGTCGTGCAGTGCCCCGAACCGCAGGCGTCTGCGGGCGCGTGCGGCTCTGAAAGCCTGATCGGGGAAACGACGGTCGCGGCCGGCCCCAGTGAAGACCCGTTCTGGGTCAAGGGCGGTCGCGTCTTTCTGACCGGCCCGTATAGGGACGCGCCGTTCGGCTTGTCGATCGTGGTGCCGGCTGTTGCCGGCCCGTTCAACCTCGGGACCGAGATCGTGCGCGCGGCGATCACCGTGGACCCGCGCACCGCCCAGGTCACGGTTACGAGCGACTCGCTGCCGACGATTCTGCAGGGCATCCCGTTCGATCTGCGCACGGTAAACGTCACGATCAACCGGCCGAGCTTTATGTTCAACCCGACCAACTGCTCGGCGCTGAGCGTGACCGGCACGATCGCCTCCACCGCCGGCGCGAGCGCCGCCGTGTCCAGCCCCTTCCATGTGGCGAACTGCGCCGCGTTGGCGTTCAATCCGTCCTTCGCGGTCTCCACCCAGGCGAAGACCAGCAAAGCGAACGGGGCGAGCCTCGACGTGAAGGTCACCTCGGGGTCGGGTCAGGCGAACATCGCCAAGGTGGACGTATCGCTGCCCAAGGCGCTGCCGTCGAGGCTCACGACGCTGCAGAAGGCGTGCACCGAAGCGCAGTTCGCCGCCAATCCGGCCGGCTGTCCAGCCGGGTCGCTCGTCGGTGTCGCGACCGCTGACACGCCGATCCTGAACGTGCCGCTCACCGGGCCCGCCTACCTGGTCTCCCACGGCGGCGCGGCGTTCCCCGACCTCGTGTTGATCCTCCAGGGTCAGGGCATCACGATCGAGCTGACCGGCAACACCGACATCAAAAACGGCATCACCTACTCGAAATTCGAAACAGTCCCCGACGCGCCGGTCAGCACGTTCGAGCTGAAGCTACCCGAGGGACCGCACTCGATCCTCGGGACCAACCTCCCCGCCAAGGCGAACTACAGCATGTGCGGGCAGACGCTGACGATGCCCACGACGATCACCGGCCAAGACGGCGCGCAGATCAAGCAGACCACGAAGATCGCCGTCACCGGCTGCCCGAAGGCCAAGGCAGCCAAGAAGAAGACAGCTAAGAAGGCACGAAAGGCCAGTCGTGGTCACGACAACCGGAGGGGTGGACGATGACCGACGTTCGCAGATACAGGCTGATCGTCCTGGCGACGCTCGCGTCGTCGATCGCAGGACTCCTGCTCGGGCCCGCGCCGGCGCTGGCGGGCAAGTTCGAGCTGTCTTCTTCGTTCGGCAAGACGGCGCCTACGGGGGGGTTGGTCAAAGAACCGCGTGGTGTGGCCGTGGAAGTGTCCACGGGCGATGTGTTTGTGATGGACAGCGGCGATGGGCGGGTGGTGAAGTACAACGCGGCAGGGACGCAGGTGCTCGGTGAGTTCACCGGCGCCGAAACGCCGCAGACGCAATTCGAAGCGCCCTCCTTCGGGGCAGGCGCCGGGGTGGCGGTCGACAACTCGACCGCGGCGACGACGGGCGACGTGTACGTGACGAGCGGGAAGTTCGTGGATCGTTTCAAGCCGAAAGGCACGTCGGGCAACGAACCCAACGAATACGTGTATGAATGCCAGCTGTCGGGTCCGGGCTCCGGGTGCGTAGCGTCGGCCGTCGAAGAATTCGGCGCGGTGCACAGCGTCGCGGTGGACGCCAGTGGGAACGTGTACTACGGCAAGGCGAAAACGGTGTACGAGCTTGAAGCGGGCGGTAGCGCGATGGTCGTGGAACTGCACGAATTCACCTACGGCAGCGTCGAAGGGGTAGCGGTCGCCGGCAGCGACGTGTACGTCGCGACGTACAACGAATCGTCGGAACGGGACCTCGTCAAGCTTGAACTGAACTCGGCGCTCCACGTGCTCGAACACGAAGAAGTGATCGCCGCAGGCATCGGGCAGCAGGCCGTGACGGTAGATGCCAGAGGCAACGTGTACGTGCTCGATGAAGAAGCCGCGGGCAAATCGCATGTCGCCGAGTACGCTTCGACGGCGATCGCCGGCAGCAAGTCGCTTAAGGAATTCGGCGCCACCGAAATCGGCGAATCGTGGGGCATCGCCTACAGCCCGTTCAACAACGAGATCTACGTCAGCGACTTCGAGAACAACGACGTCCACATCTTCGCGGAAGTACCCGGGCCTCCCGTAGCCGTCACCGAACCCGCGAGTGCGATCACCGCGACCTCGGCGCGGCTCAACGGCGCCGTTAACCCGGAAGGATTCGCAACGACCTCGCTGTTTGAATACGGCCCATGCACCACGCCGAGCACCTGTGCCACCAGCCTCTTCGGGTCGAAAGCAACCGCGTGGCTCCTCGAAAGCGAACCGCCCTCCAGCGAAGACGGGAACGGGAGCGTGTCGGTCGAAGTCACCGCGCGCCTGGCCGGCCTCGAGCCGAACGAAACCTACCACTACGAGCTCGTGGGAACCAGCACCCTCCCCGGGTCCGGCAACGGTGGAGAACAGACGTTCACGACTCTCGCGGCGCTGCCGACCGTCAACGACCAGTCGCCGGCGGCGTCAAGCATCGCCCGCACGGCCGCGCTGCTCTCTGGCACGATCAACCCCAAGCACAGCGAGACCACCTACTACTTCGAATACGTAGACGAAGCCGGCTACAACCCGGTGACGGCGAACCCCTACAGCGCGGGAGGCCGCACGCTCCCCGCCAGCGCGGGTGAAGGCTTCGGTGATCAGACGGTGGCTCAGCAGCTTACCGCGCTGCTTACAGGCACGACCTACCACTACCGTCTCGTCGCGACCAACCAGGCGGGGACCGTCACCGGGTCAGATCACACGTTCACGACCGCTGCACCCACACCACCACTCGTCACCACGGGTCCGCCGAGCGGTGTGACGCAGACCACGGCGACGATCTCGGGCGCGGTCGACCCGCAGGGCATTCAGACCAGCTACGAGTTCGAGTTGGGGACCGACACGAGCTACAGTGGCGCGAAGATCTTCGGCAGCGCCGGGCAGAGCGCGAGCGCAGAAATGATCACCGTGACCCTGCAGGACTTCGCGCCGGGCACGACCTACCACTACCGCATCGTGGCGACCAACGCCGACGGCACCGCCGACGGCACCGATCAGTCGTTCACGACGCCGACGATTTCCTCGCCAATCGTCCTGCCGCTGAACGCGCCGCTGCTCGCGACCTCCGCGATCGCGTTCCCGACGGAATCGAGCACAACAACAACCAAAGGTACGACCAAAGCGCTGACGCGGGCGCAGAAGCTCTCAAAGGCTCTGAGCAGATGCAGGCGCAAGCCAAAGAGGCAACGCGCAAGCTGCGAGAGGCTGGCTCACAAAAAGTATGACTCCAGCAAGACCAATCAACACCACAACAGATAAAAGGAAATCTAGTGCGCGCTATACGCCGCCATGAGCCAATGAACAGTCTTACATTTGCACTATTGCTCCCAGCTGGCGTTGCTCAAGGGGCGCCTAGCCCCCGGCCCTTGAGCGACGAACGTGTGCCGGCGAGTAGATCCCTAATGAAGCTTGAGCGACCGCAAACCCTCCTCCAGCGGCGCTTGAGGAAGGCGCCCGGACGTGCGACGCCCACGCGCGTCCGGTCCCTGCTCCCAGCGGGCGCCACGGCCTCTCCCTCGGGCCGTGGCGCGCGCGCCCTTGGCGTGGCCTGTTCCAGCAGACGCGTACAGATCCAGATGGCGTAGGCTGATGACATGTCGCGCGTAAACCCCGCTGAGCTGCCCGGGAGCATGGCGGTGCTGGGCATCGTGATCGAGCAGCCCAACGACACCGTCTCGCACATCGGGCACTGCCTGGGTCAGCGTTTCAGCCGCGCGCGGTTCGCGCGGTCCACGGCTCACAGCTCGCTGCCGCGGCTCGCGCACAGCGGACGCGTCCGCCGCACCCACCTGGAACGCGGCAACGATCGCTCCCTGGATCGCTACGAAGCCACGCCGGCGGGCCTCGAGGCCTTCCACACGTGGATGTTCGAGCTGCCGAGCGCCATGCCGGCGCTGCGGGAGGCGATGTACGGCCGGATCGAGTTCTGCCGGCTCGAGGATCTGCCGCGCCTGATCAAGATGGTGCGCCAGGAAGAGGCGATCAGCGACGACATGTACAAGGAGGCGGCCTGGAGGCTCCGCCAGCAGCGACTCAAGAAGACCGACCCGGCCGACTACGCGCGCCGGATCCGTGAGGTTCTGCTCTACGCCGACCCGATGCACTGGTCCTCGCGCTCGGAACGCTACGCGTTGATCGCCGAGCGGCTGGAGGAGATCGCCAGGGAAGCCGGCCTCACCGCTGGAGGCGCGTCATGGGTGAGGTGTTGCTGCTGGATGGTGTCTGGAAGGCGTTCGATCGCGGTCGCGATCGGGTGTCGGTGCTGGAGGGCGTGTCGCTTGTCCGTGGCGGCCGGGGAGATCGTGGCGGTCGTCGGCACGCGCGATCAGGGCAAGACGACGTTGCTGCGGGTCGCGTCGGGGAGCCTGCCGGCGGACCGGGGGTCCGTTCGGCTCTGCGATCTCGAGCTGACGGGGCTCTCGGACGGGCAGCTCGCGCGCGTGCTGCGCACGGAGATCGGGTGGGCGGCGAGGACCGGGCCGGAGGTGCGCGTCCGGGTCCGTGACTATGTGGAGCTGCCGTTGGCGACGGGTCGCTGGCTTGGCTGGCGTGAGCGGCGTCTGCGTGTGGAGAAGGCGTTGACGCAGTTGGACGTCGCGGGCGCCGCGGAGCTGCGCTGGGGTGAGCTGTCGGACTGGCAGCGGGCGCTGGTGGAGCTCGCGCAGGCGGTCGTCGGCAGGCCGCGGGTGCTGCTGGTCGATGACGTGATCGACGGGCTGGGGTTGGGCAAGAAGCAGGCGGCGATGGAGATCTTGCGCGGTTTCGCGAACGATCTCGGCTGTGGTGTGCTGATGGCCGTCTCCGATCACGCGGCGGCGTTGCCCGCCGATCGCGTGTGGCAGCTCAGCGGCGGGCAGCTCAAGCTGATGGCCGATCTGACCGACCCCGACGTGATCCCACTGCACAAGGGCAGAGACGGAGGCCGGGGATGGATGACCGGGTCCTGAGATGCTCGAGACCCGCGATCTCGTCAAGCACTACCACGCCGGCCGGGAGGCCGTCCGCGCGGTCGACGGCGTGTCGCTGTCGATCGCGGCCGGCGAGTTCGTCGCGCTCTACGGGCCGAGCGGCTCGGGCAAGTCGACCCTGATCGACCTGATCGCGGGGTTCCAGGCGCCCGATCGAGGGAACGGTGCTCGTCGACGGGCGCGACATCTCCAAGCTCTCCGAAAGCGAGCACGCCGACTACCTGCTGCGGGTGCTCGGCATCGTCGGCCAGCCGAGCGAGCTGATGCCCGCGGCGCTCGCGCGGGAGAACGCCGCCCTGAAGCTCCTGCGAACCGATCCGCGCAACGCGACGCGCCTGATCGAACCGCTGCTGGTCGAGCTCGGCCTGGGCGAGCGGATGAAGCAGCCGACGAACAAGCTCTCGATGGGCGAGCGCCAGCGCGTGATGATCGCGCAGGCGCTGTCGATGAAACCGAGGCTCGTGCTCGCGGACGAGCCGACCGGCAACCTCGACACGCGCCGCAGCAGGGAAGTCCTCGTGGCTGATCCGCAGCCTCTGCCGCGACCGCGGTACGGCGGTGCTGCTCGCGACCCACGACCCGCAGGCCGTCGCGTTCGCCGATCGCGTCCACGAGCTCCGCGACGGGCGGCTTCAGGAGTACAACCCCAACGAGCTGTACCTGCACGCCGGCCAGAGAGCTCGCGGAGCATTGACGCCGTGATGTCGCTCGGGGAGATCCTGTTCATCTACCGTGCGCGGCTGCGGGAGCGGAGCGGTGGCGGTGCAGGAGCTGCTGGCGGTGCTCGGGATCGCGGTCGGCGTGGCGCTCCTGTTCGCCTCCCAGGTCGCCAGCACGAGCCTCGACGGCTCGGTGCGCCAGCTCTCCAAGCAGCTCGTCGGCGCGATGCAATACCAGCTCGACGCTCGCGGCCCCGAAGGCGTCTCAGAACGAGTCGCGGGCGAAGCGCGGTCGCTGCCGGGCGTGCGCGCGGCGCTGCCGCTGCTCGAGCAGCAGGCGAGCGTGATCGGCCCGGCCGGCCGGGCGTCCGTCGACCTGATCGGGGCGGACCCGCGGTTCGCGTCCATCGGCGGACCGCTGCTGCGGCGTTTCAGCACACGCCAGCTCGCGTTCCAAGCAGGTGATCGCGCTGCCCGCGCCGATCGCCGCGGCGATCGGCGCCGGCGCCCCGCTCGTGCAGCCCGGCACGCTGGAGCACGCCGGCTCGAGGCGCGGTGCGGTCGTCGACCCGCAGGCGTCGCTCCGCGGCCGATCGAGCTGCAGATCGGCGCGCACGTGGTCAGAACCATCCTCGGGATCACATTGCAGGAAGCGGACGTCGGCGCGCTCGTCCACAGCCAGGTCGCGCTCGCGCCCGTCGCCTACGCCCAGCAGGTCGGCGGCATGACGGGACGGGTTACCCGCGTCTTCGTGCAGGTGCGGCCGGGACGGCGGACCGAGGTCCGGGCGGGCCTTGCGAGGCTCGCCGCGGCGTGGCATCTGAACCTCGAGCCCGCCGACTTCGACGCGAAGCTGTTCGCGGTCGCGTCCACCCCCGCTCAGCAGAGCGAGGGCCTGTTCTCGGTGATCAGCGCGATCGTCGGGTTCCTGTTCGCGTTCAACGCGATGCTGCTGACGGTGCCCGAGCGTCGCCGCATGATCGAGGCGATGCGCCGGCGGGGCGCCACCCGCACGATGACCGTCCAGGCGCTGATGTTCGACGCGCTCGTGATCGGCGTGCTGGCGTGCGTGCTCGGGCTGCTGGTCGGCGAGGTCCTGTCGATCGAGGCGTTCCACTCCCAGCCCGGCTACCTGTCGTTCGCGTTCCCCGTCGGCTCGCAGAGGGTCGTGACGTGGCCCACCGTGGCCCTCGCGGTCGGCGCCGGCCTGCTGGCGGCGTTCGTCGGGGTGCTGGCGCCCCTGCGGGACATTCTCGCCCGTCCGCTGCGACGCTCGGCCGCGGCCGAGCGGGCGCCTCGCGGCTGGACGCGTGTTTCGCGTCGCTCGCCGGGACGGTCTGCCTGGCGATCACGACGCTGATCCTCATCTTCCGGCCGCAGGCGGCCGCGGTGGGCAGCTTCACGCTGATCGCCGCGATGCTGGCCCTGCTGCCGTTCCTGTTCGACGGGATCGTCGCGGGCTTCAAACGCGTCCAGCGGCACTTCCATGCGGCTTCGACCGTGCTCGCGCTCGAAGAGCTGCGGGACCCGCTGACACGGGTGCGCTCGCTGGCCGTCGCCGCCACCGGCGCGATCGCCGTGTTCGGCAGCGTCGCGATCACGGGAGCGCAGGACAACCTGCAGAACGGGCTGAATCGCACGGCCTACGAATGGAACCACGTGACCGACCTGTGGGTGTCGCCCTCGGGAGTCGACAACACGCTGGCGACGACACCGTTCCCGGCGTCGGTCGCGTCGAAGCTGACCGGGCTGTCGCGGCCTGCGCAGCGTCAGCGATCTATCGAGGCGAGCTTCCTGAACGTCGGCGACCGCCGCGTGTGGGTGATAGCGCCGCCGCGCAGCTCGGCCGCAGCTGATCCCGCCGGGTCAGCTGAGCGCCGGCAACATGACCCAGGCGAACGCGCGCCTGCGCGGTCACGGATGGGCGGTCGCTCTCCGAAGCGATCGCCCACGAACTGCACCTGCACATCGGCGAGTCGTTCACGCTCCCCTCGCCCTACCCCACCACGTTCCGTCTCGCGGGCCTGAGCACGAACGCCGGATGGCCGCCCGGCGCGATCGTGATCAACGCCGAAGACTACGCCCGCGCCTGGGGCTCGGACGCGGCGAGCGCGCTCAACGTCGACCTCGCGCCCGGAGTCTCCCCCGCCGAAGGGCGGACACTCCTCATCCGGGCGCTCGGGCCGGGCTCCGGGCTGGCCGTGCAGACGGCGGGCGAACGCGAGAGCCAGTGGAAGAGCGTCAGCCGGGAAGGTCTGTCGCGGCTGACGCAGATCGCGACCCTCGTCCTGATCGCCGCGATCCTCGCGATGGCGGGCGTGATGGCCTCGCTGATCTGGCAGCGCCGCGAGCGGATCGCCTACATCAAGCGCCAGGGCTTCACCCGCGGGCTGCTCTGGCGCGCCCTCTGCTTCGAGAGCGCGGTCCTGCTCCTCGCCGGCTGCTCGATCGGCGCGCGTGTTCGGCGTCTACGGCCAGCTGCTGCTCTCACACGCACTGACGACGGTCACAGGCTTCCCACTGGTGATCGGTGTTGGCCCTCTCATCGCACTCACGAGCGTTGCTGTCGTCAGCGTCGCGGCGCTTGCCATCGTGGCCGTGCCCGGCTATCTCGCGGTTCGCGTGCGCGCGACGATGGTCAGGCCCGCCTAGCCGCGCCCGGCATCCGGCGGCCCTGTCGGCCCGGGCGCTGAGCGCCCTGGCTGGCGCCGCGATCCGCGAGCTGCGGTGGGGCTTGAGGGAGGTATCCCGCGAGGTCGAGGAGCTGGCGCGCGGTCGCGGCGGGCATCCCGGATGACGCGCTGCGTCACGACGCGCTCGCGGCGATCGAGCGACAAGCGCGCCAACATCGACGGCGCGGCGCTGTTCTGGACCCTGCCACGGGTCCGCTCGCGCGAGCTGCTGCGCCTGCTCGTCGCCTACGAGATCCTGGCGGACTTTCTGGACTGCACGAGCGAGCGCGCCGCTCACGCCGGGACCGCGAACGGACGCCAGCTGCACCGCGCCCTGATCGAGGCGCTCGACCCAGACCTGGAGGTCTCGGACTATTACCGCTATCACCCCTGGGCACGGGACGGAGGATACGTCCGCGCGCTGGTCGACACGTGTCGTCAGATATGCGTGCGACTTCCCTCGTATGAGGCAGCCAGGCCGCTTCTGCATCGCGCCGCGTGCCTGACACAGGTTCTGGCGCTCAACCACGAGCCGGACCCGAGACGGCGCGACGAGCTGCTGCGAGCGTGGGCAGGCGCAGCACTTCGCCGGTCAGAACGAGCTTGCCTGGTTTGAGTGGTCGGGCGGCGCGAGCGCCTGGCTGACGGTCCTCGCGCTGCTCGCCCTCGCCGCCGATCCCGGCCGCGAGCGCACGCGAGGCGAAGGACACCTACGCCGTCTACCTGCCGTGGGTGTCGCTCACGGGCACGATGCTCGACAGCTACGGCGACATCGCCGAGGACGCGGCAAACGCCGCGCACAGCTACATCGCGCACTACGGCAGCACCGACACCGCGGCCGAGCGCATCGCCGAGCTGATTCGCCGTCTCCGTTGACAGAACGGCGTCGCTGCGCGACGGCGAGCGCCACCTCGTGCTCGCCAGCTGCATGATCGCGATGTACCTCTCCAAGGACAGCGTCCGCACGCCTCAGACGCGGGCGCTCACCCGGAGCCTGACACACGCCGCCGGTCCCCTCACACGCCTGCTCATGCCGGTGTTGCGGGTCTGGCGGCTCATCTACGGACAACGAGCGACATAGGAGGAAGACATGCGAGATCAAACTCGTCAACAGCCGCCCAGCCCACCACTGCCCTCGGCGGTCCAGACGCTCGCGTTCTGGCGCCACCCGCACGCCTACCTCGAATGGTGCCGGCGCCGGTACGGCGCTCGCTTCACCGTCAACGCGGTCGGGAGGCCGCCGATGGTGTTCATGTCAGACCCGGCGGACATCAAGGCGATCGTCGGCGCCCCCGCGAACGTTCTTCACCCCGGCGCGGGGGGGAGGGCGATCGTGCCATTGGTCGGGGAGGGGTCGTTCATGCTGGCAGAGGAAGAGGAGCATCTGAGTGGGCGGCGTACGATCCTGCCAGCGTTTCACCATCGACGCATCGGTGAGCACGCGGGGATGGTGCGGGAGATCGCGGCGCGCGAGGTTGCCAAATGGCCGCGCGGCACCTCTTTTGCGAGTCACCCATATCTACGGGCACTTACATTGAGGGTGATTCTGCAAACGATATTTGGGGGTGAAGAAGCGCGACTGCGGGAGCTGCACAGGAGACTGCTCGCGATGTTTGCGGTGACGCGAAGCCTCACCCTGCAGGAGCCCCCGCTCAGACGCCTGCCGGGATGGCGAGGCATCTGGAGGAGCTTCCTCGTCGAGCGCGCCGCGGTCGATGAGATCGTCGCGCAGCTGATCGAAGAGGAGGCGCACAGCGGCGCTCGGGACAGCGGACTGCTCTCCATGCTCCTTGGTGGCGAGCACCCGGACAACGATCAGTTGAGCATTACGCAGATTCGAGACACCATCGTGTCGGTGATCCTCGCGGGGCACGAGACGACGGCGTCCGAGCTCGCGTGGGCGTTTCAGCTGCTGGCGCACGAGCCGCTCATCGCGGGACGGCTGGTCGACGACCTGGACGCTGGTGGCGAGGGGTATCTCACGGCCGCGATTCAGGAGGTGCTCCGCCACCGCCCCGTCTTCCTGTTCACGATCCCCCGGGTGGTCCGCCGGCCCTTCGAGATCGCGGGCACCACCTATCGGCCGCCCGTCCAGCTCGTCGGCTGCATCCACCTCATGCAGCACGACCCGAGCCTGTACCCCGAACCGCACAGGTTCCGGCCCGAGCGCTTCCTCGATGCCCCGCCCCGACCGGAGGTCTGGATGCCGTGGGGCGGCGGACGCAAGCGATGCCCCGGCCACCATCTCGCGATGCTCGAGATGCGCACCGTCCTCGAGACCGTCCTGGGCGATTTTGAGCTGGTGCCCGTCGGTGAGAAGATCGAGACGGCGCGATGGCGCAGCGTGATAGTCACGCCAGGGCGAGGCTCGCGGATCATGCTCCGCAAGAGACATCGAGGGTTCTCAGGTCGCACGACTGCGGCAGCGGCGCGCGGCGTCCTAAGTTAACGCCTCTGTTCATTTGGGACGCCAATTCCTACACCCTGAACGCGAGAGCCGTCATGATAATCACGATGGCGCAGGGGAACAGCAACAGCGAAGCGATTGGGCGCATGTGAGTCCGCCACGCGGCGCTCGCTCCGGCCCAACGGAAAACGGCTCCCAGCGCTCGGAGCGCTACCGGCGTCTGCACGAACCGCGCTACTCCCAGTCGCTCGAGCGTGGCTTGGCGATCCTCGGCTGCTTCACGCCCGAGCGCCCGGTGCTGGGGATCGCCGAGATCGCCGACGAGCTCGGGATAAGCCGCTCGACTACCCACCGCTACGTGATCACGCTGTTCGCGCTGGGCTATCTCGAGCAGGATTCCTCACGACGCTACCGCCTCGGGTTGGGCGTCACCGACCTGGGGATGTCCGTGCTGAACGCCACCGGCCTGCGCGAGCACGCCCATCCCCATCTCGAGGAGCTGCGGCGGGAGACCTCCTACACCGTCAGCATCGCCGTGCTCAACGGCGGGGAGATCGTGTACGTCGACCGGGCGCCGAGCTTCCGCAACGAGATCGACCTGGGACTGGACACGGGATCGCGCCTGCCCGCCTACTGCACCGCGATGGGCAAGGTGCTGCTGGCGAACCTCCCCGAGCGGGAGCAGAGCGAGCTGCTCGCCTCGATGAAGCTGGCACAGCGCGGCCCGAACACGATCACCAGCAAGAACGCGCTGCGCGTGGAGCTCGAGCAGATACGCGAGGAAGGCTTCGCCGTCAACGACCAGGAGCTTGCCGAGGGACGTGCATGCGATCGCCGTCCCAGTGCGCGCCGTCTCCGGCAAGGTCGCCGCCGCGCTCGGCCTCTCCGCGGATACCTCGACGATCTCGCTGGAGGAGCTCGTCGACGCGCTCGGCCCGCACCTCGTCTCCACGGCCGATCGCATCTCCGCGCGGCTCGGATATCGCCGCCACGACGAGCTCGTCCGCAGCCGCTGAGCCGAAGCTGCGCGGCCTGCGCGCAGGATGCTGTCCGGTCACGCGGTTCGGGCGGTTTAGCTGTGCCCGTGACGCGGTCGCCGTTGCGTTCGCGGCGGTTGGCGTTGGCGCAGTAGAAGAAGCTTTGGGGCGCTCCCCATTGGCCAGAACCTTCGCAAAGCGTCTTCTTCGCCGGCTTTAGGAAAGTTTTAGGTTCGTCCGCTCAGGCTGGACGGCGAACCGTCCTCCTATTTGGACTTTCCGTGAATTGCAGGAGATTCGTCCTCGAGCACCGACAAAAGGACGCATTTGCGGGCGTCTTGTGGCGAAACGGCGGACTCATCTCGGCAACACGCCGGCTCTCCGATGTGCTAAACCGTCATCTTGGTCACTTTGCTGGCGCGAGCAGTTGTTCCGCCGGTTGGGATCGTCGAAGTCGATCACGAGGAGGGCAGCGACCCAGATCAGCTCGAGGACTTCCACGCCGTCCCAAGCAGCGGGTCTCCCGAGGCCCCTCCGGAGCCGACCTCTTCTGCCGACGCAGACAGACCGCTACATAACCGGCCCCGGAGCACATCCTCTCGGAAAGACGAGCGCTCCGGGGCCACCAATCAACACTACGTCGGAGATCATACCTCAGTGAAGAACAGCCGGACGCTCGCGTGTCTGGCCCCCGCTCCTAGCGGGCGCCACGATCTTTCCCTTGGGCCGTGGCGCCCGCACCCCTGGCCAAGACGTGGACGGCTTGCGGCGGCATCGAGCGGAGAGGGAAGCTGGGCATAGGAGGGGGAATGGCGCAAGCGGATGTGATCCTTATCTCGATCGCGGTTCTCTGGCTCACGGTCGCGACGACTGTCATCGGCGCCTGCCGCGTGGCGGCGCTCGGTGATGCCGTTGCGGGCGAACGGACCCCTCGACAGCGGACGGCTATCAGGACAGGCACCGGCCGGGTTGATCTGCGGCGCATCACCGAGGGCACTCCATGAGATAGAAACCGCTTCTTGCGCCGGAACGACCCGGGGGCTACCGTAGCGATGGAACCTTCAGGTTTTCACGTTGTATGCGGGGTCCCCGAGGCGGGAACCAACCCGTCAAGCCGAACTCACCGCAGGACCCTGTCGGAGCGGCTCTTACGATGAGCACCCCGGCGGGCACCGTAGTTGGTAATCAAGAGCAAAGGAGATTGGTGACAGAATGTCACGAATTAGAATAGGCCTATTGAGCCTGCTCGCAGTGTTCGCGTTCAGCGCGGTCGCGGCGGCGGCGGCTCAGGCCGAAGTACCGACATACTCGTACAAAGGCGCCGAGCTCAGCGGAAAACTGGAAATCAAGTCCAAAAGCGGCGTATCGAGGCTGTGGGTCAGCGCGTTGAAACAGGTGATCGTGTGCACCGCCGATACCGACACCGGGTGGATTAATCAGGTATCCGGGGAAGCCGGTACGAACGAAAAAGTTACGGTCACCTACACAGGCTGCAAACTGTACGAAGCGAAATGGAACGCTACCACAAAACTGTGGGAAGTAGGATCCGCATACTCGGCATGTACGGTGAATGGCCCGTCGACCGAACCTGCTGGCACGATCAAAACCAAAGAACTGAAGTCGAGGCTGGCGTACTGGCCCCCTGGGCCCGAATCGATAGTCGTCGACCACTTTGAACCGGAAGCGGGTGAAGTCTTTGTCACCATCGTTATCAGCGGCTGTGCATTGGACGGCACCTACGAAGTCAAGGGCAGCGTCATTGGACAGGTCACGCCGATCAATAAAGAAGAAAAAGTCCTCACGCTCACTTTCGCCGTCACGAAGACTGTGGAAAAAGAAGTGACGCAGAGCCCCGAAGAATATCAACTCGAAGAGAATCCAACCAACTGCACCGAAGTAAAACCGCGGGTAAAAGACACGTTGAAATTCGGGCCATACGCGGCGGCCATTGAAAGCATCGATGAAGTGGAACTCGTCAACGGAAAAGCATTCGACGTCAGATCTAAATGCTAGCTAGGTAGATGCGAGCCGGAGATTCCGGTGAAAGCAACCCGGGGCTGCCGGCGGCCCCGGGTTGTGATCGCCCTCGCCGTGGCCGGCCGGCATCTCATGGGCCGGGTGGCCTCGGAGACTCCGTGAGACGAGCAAGGCTGGGGGAAGGAGGGGCCCCGGATGGATAGAGATGCCATGCGTCCATGGAACGGCACGGCGCGCGCCCGGTGCGCCGCGCCGCTGTTGGTGGCGCTCGCCGCACTGCTGCTGCCGGCGCGCGGCCCTCGCCGCAGGCGACGCCGACCGGGCGGCGTGCCCCAACGAAGCTTCTCCGGGCTTTCGCTCCTACCTGCCCGAGTGCCGTGCCTATGAGCTGGTCACTCCTTCCTACAAGGAGGGATTCTGGCATCCTTCCCGGCCCGCGCTGTCTCGGCGGACGGTTCGCGCGTGATCGCCTCGAGCGTCGGTGTCTTCGCGGAAACCGGCAACGATCGGGCGATCGGTTTCGCGAGCTACCTGTTTACCCGCGGCGAATCGGGATGGAGCACGACCGCGCTGGAGCCGCCGGTCGCCGAATATCCGGAAGCAGCATTCGAGGGGAAGCTCTGTCGTCGCAAATGCGGAACTGACGGAGACCATGCTCAGTTTGACGAACAATAAGAAAGAAACAGGTCCCTATGCGCGCGAAGAAGCGGGAGGAGTTGCGCGGTTCCTACCTGTCGGGCCCGGTTGGGGGAATAATAATGGAAGGCGTATCGGACGATCTCGCCCACGTGCTGTTCACGACCACAGAAACTGGCCGGGGTACACGCCGCCGAGCAGATCGCTCTACGAATATGTCGGCACGGGCAATGCCGAACCGACGCTTGTCGGGGTCGCCAACCAGGAAGCGCTGCACGGCAGTCCGCACGTCAATGAAGGCGCGCTGCTGATCAGCGAGTGTGCGACGGAGCTGGGCGGCGAAAACGAGAAGTACAACGCTCTTTCGGGATCCGGCGAGACGGTGTTCTTCACAGCGGTGCAATGCGCGGCGGAACCACTGTGAACGAACTTTACGCACGGGTCGACGGAGCGGAACGACGGTAGCGATCTCAGAGCCCGTGCTGCCCGGTGGCGCCGGCGGCGAATGCGAGAGCGGCGAACTGTGCACACGGGCCGCGCCCAAGAGGCGTCTTCCAGGGCGCCGATGAAAACGGTCAGAGGTCTTCTTCACGAGCGAACAGCCGCTGCCCGGGGCACCAAAGCGGGCGACGATCTCTATGGGGACGATTTCAACGCGCCGGCGGGTGAGGTCGCAGGTGCTCGGCCTCTCAAACCAACGGCGGGGCCACGCCGGGGGTCAACACGGAGGTGCTGGGCGTCGCGAGAATTTCGGAGGATGGCTCGCGCGTCTACTTCGTCGCGAAGGGAGTCCTCACGGCGAAGCGAGGGGCGGTGGCTGTGAAGCCGAATTGAGCGCCGCGCAATGCCGCCCCACGGCTGGTGCGGACAACCTCTACGTGTATGACACGGTCACGGAAAAGACCGCGTTCGTCGCTACGCTCGCGCCGTCCGACGCAGCGGACTGGCAGGCCATAGACAGGCGTCCGGTGCAGGCCAATGCATGCCCGCCGGCGGAAAGCGGCTGCGAAGCGGGTCGCTTCCTCGTGTTCCCGAGCGCTGAAGAGCTGACCGCTGGCGACACCAGCACGGTTCCGCAGCTCTTCCAGTACGACGCGCAGAGCGAAACGTTGCGGCGCGCCTCGCTCGGCAGCCCGGGCGTGTACCCATGTGCGGCCAGCGGCGAGCTGGAAGAAGGCTTTGATTGTGACGGCAACACCGAACAGCCCGCGCTCGCGCCGAGCATCCCCGTACAGGAATACGCCGGTGTGATGAATGCCACGTCGGGGAGCACTGGACTTGCGCTGGCCGAAGACGGCGAGGTGTTCTTCCAAAGCAGGGATGCCCTGACGCCCGGGGCGCTCGCCGGCGACGCGAACGTCTACGCCTACCGCGAAGGCGACGTTTACCTGATCTATGGGGGCACCGAAGAAGGACCTGCTGTGGGGCTGATCGGCGCCGACGAGTCCGGTCGCGACGTCTTCTTCACGACGGTCGACTCGCTGGTGCCCCAGGACACCGACACCCAGCAGGACATCTACGACGCCCGTGTGGAAGGCGGCTTTCCCGCCCCGGCGGGGAGGCCCGGCTGTGTGGAAGATGCCTGCCAGGGGCCGCTGTCCACGCCGTTTGCGGCGCCCGCGGCGGGCGGTAGCGCGCTTCTCGCCGGCGGTGGGAATCTCACGCCGGCGGCGTCCAAGCCGCCGCCGGTAGCGTCGAAGCAAAGCCGAAGCCGTTGACGCGTGCGCAGAAGCTCTCCAAGGCGGTGAAGGCGTGCGCGAAGAAGACCGCCAGACAGCGAGCCACGTGCGATGCGCGCGCCAGGAAGCTTTACGGCGCGAGGCCAAAGGCCACCGAGCGACGGATGGAGGATAGCCGGCGGTCACGGTACGGGACTGGATCGACATGACACCGATACACGGCAAGGAAAGGATTGTGATTATGAGGAGAGTTTTCGTTAGGGTGCGTGCGGTTCTCGTCCTGGTGTCCATCGCGGGTTTCGTCGCGGCGATAGGGCTGCCGGCGGCGAGCGCGTGGGGTGCGCCGTTGGGTTCAGTGACCGAGTACGCCATCCCGAACATCCCGGAACCGCGGGCGGATAGCCGCAGGGCCCGAAGGCGAAATGTGGTTTACGGGCTAACTCTCGTCCACTAACCCGGTGATCGGGTGGTTCAGCCCGTTCGCGCCGACGACCGTCTACAAAGAATTCGCCGCCGGGCTGGCAACCGAAGCGGAGCTGGTGGAAGCGATAGCTCCGGGACCGGAAGGCAACATGTGGTTCGTCAACACGGGAGAAACTGGTAGTGAAATACCCGCGATCGGGGTGATAACGCCGGTTGGCACGGTCACGGAATACACCGCCGGCTTGAGCCGCCATGCAGATAAGCCGGTCTCGATAGCCGCGGGACCGGAAGGCGACATGTGGTTCGCCGACAAGACCAAGCCGGCGATCGGAAAGATAACGCCGGGTGGGGTGATCACGTTGTACACCCGCCCCGGCTTGAAGACCGGAGCGGAACCGGTTGCGATAGCTGCGGGGCCGGATGGCAATATGTGGTTCACCGACGAGGGCTCGACGAAGGCGATCGGAAAGATAACGACGGGTGCGACGCCCACGATCACGGAGACCGCCGCCCCCGGAACAGAACCAGAGGTATAACGCAATAGCCGCGGGACCGGAAGGCAACATGTGGTTCGTCAATAAGGAACAGGGGGTCGGAAAGATAACGATAACGCTGGATGCGTCGCCCACGGTCAAGGCGTACACGGAAGGCCTCTCGAAAAGCAATGTGGCATTGAAGGGGATAGCTCCGGGACCGGATGGCACCATGTGGTTCACCGATCGACGCCGGCGATCGGGCGGGTGGCGCCGAACGGTGCGATCACCGAGTTCGGGCTCCCGAGCGGCAGCTAACCGAGGGCGATCGCGGAGGGTGCCGACGGCAGCATGTGGTTCGTTGACGCTGGCACTGAAAAGATCGGCCGGTTCGGCACGGGCGTGATCGTGCCGGAAGGCAAAGAAGGCCCTGCCGGTCCAAGGGCGCTGAAGGGCTCGCCGGGCGCAAAGGGCTCGCCGGAGCGAACAGGGCTCGCCGGAGCGAACAGGGCGAAAAAGGCCGCCGGTGCGGCCGGTGCACAGGGCGGAAGGGCGATGCGGAGCGAATGGCCTGCCGGCGCGCAGGGTCCTGCCGGTCCCGCGGGCAAGGTCGAGCTCGTGACGTGCAAGACGGTGCTGTGAAGAAGAAGCAGCAGTGCACGACCAAGCTCGTCTCGGGCACGGTCAAGTTCACCGCCACGGGCTCGGTGGCGCGCGCGTCGCTCTCGCGCGCCGGCGTCGTGTACGCGACGGGCAGCGCGCGCAGCGTACACGGGCGCACGCGGCTGGTGCTGAGATCGAGCGGGTACCTGGCCGCCGGCGGCTACACGCTCAAGCTCGTGAGCGGTCACGGCGGCAGAGAGCACGTCGTCGATGAGGCGTTCACGATCAGGTGAGGTGTTCACGGTCCACCGAGCCGGCACGGCTGACCGGGGCGTTCGCGGCTCCGGTAGCCGGCCGCTCGGCCGCTCCACAAGCCGCGCCGGATACCAACCATGCAAGCACGCCGCGTACAGCAAGGCGAAAGGCGACGAGAAAAAGAGATGAGGAGGAACGGGGTGATGCGATGCCGCCATAGCCGACGACTGCCGGCTCTTCTCGGGGCGCTGGCCGCCGTGGCCGCGTGCTGCTCGGTGAGTGCCCCGTCCGCGGCGGCGGCGACCCCTCCCCCGGCTGGGCTGTCTCCTCGCTCGCGGACCCCACCAACTTCGCGCAGGCCGACAACGCCGAGTGCGTCGCAAAAGGTCGAGTGTGCGACCGCTACGTGACGTCCGTCACGAACGCCGGCGGCGGGGCCTCCGCAGGGACCGTCACGATCCTCGACACGCTGCCCAAGGGCCTGAAGGCCGTGGGAGTCGAAGAGCAGAACCTTGAAGCGCCGGAATCGGCCAAAGAATGGGGCGAACCGGCGGCGGGCTTCACATGCGCGCTCACGGAAATCGCACCCGCACCCGAGGAACAGTGGCAGGCGAAGTGCGAATATGCAAACCCGGTGCCGGCGGGCGACACGCTGCTCGTTACAGGTCAAGGTGGAAGTGACGACCCCGGCGAATGTCGAGGTGACCAACGAAGTGAAGGTGACGGGTGGCGGTGCGGTCGCGGCACAGAGCGGCGAGGCCGGCCAGCCGCAGACCGCGGCGAACACCGTCAACGGGTCCATGCCGTCGTTCGGGGTGCAGGACTTCAGTGTCTCCGCCTATGGCGTGAACGGCGCACCTGACGTGCAGGCGGGCGATCACCCGAACTCCGTGACGGCGACGTTCGACCTCACGAGTCTCATCGGCTCCTCGGGAGTCGACGAAGTCTCGCCGGTCCAGTGGGTCAAGAACGTGGTTGTCTATCTTCCGCTCGGCTTCGTGGGCGACCCGCTCGCGGCGCCGACCTGCCCGGAGAGCCAACTGAAACGGTGACAAGGTCGCCAAAGTGACGGGGACAGGGTGTCCCTCCGCGAGCCGCGTGGGAGAGGTGACGGTCGGCTTCGAAGGCAGATATGGCTCGTCGCTGGCAAGCACGGAGCGAGTCTCACCTCGGCCCTGTACAACATAACCCCCGAACACGGCTATCCCGCCGAGCTCGGGTTCGTGGAGCCGGCAAGGGCATCGTGATGCAGGCGAGCGTCGTGCCGAGCGCCGCGGGATACGCGCTGCGCATCGCGGCTCCTGGCATGGTGCGCGCGTTTGAAATCACGGGCGTGTCGCTGACCATCTTCGGGGATCCCGCCCAGCATGATCTCGATGCGAACGGGGAACCCACGGTCTCGCCGTCGGCGTTCTTGACCAACCCGGTGAGCTGCTCCGCTTCGCCGGCTGAAGAGACGGCGAAGCTCGAAGTCGACTCGTGGGAGCAGCCCGGTCGCTGGGTGGACGCGGAATCGCCGCCCGTCTATGAGGCCGGTGCGACTGGGGCGCTCACCGGCTGCGACATGCTCCAGTTCGACCCGTCGATCGAAATGAGACCGGAAACGGAGCCGGCACAGGCGGACGAACCATCCGGCTATACGTTCAGCCTGGGCGTGCCGCAGGCGCCGAACGCGTTCCCTGCGCTGGCGACCCCGGAGCTGCGCGACGCCGAAGTGACGTTGCCCGAAGGGGTGTCGGTCTCCCCGGGCGGCGCCGACGGGCTCGTCGGCTGTCCGGCGAGCGGCCCGGAAGGGATCGACCTCGGCAGCCACGATGCGCTCCGCCACGAAGTGCAGGAAGGCGAGGAACTCGCCGCGGACGGGCTGCCGCACGCCGCGCCCGGGCATTGTCCGTTGGGATCGCAGATCGGCACGGTGAAGATCAAGACGCCGCTGCTCGGAGAAGCGCTGGAAGGCCACGTGTATCTCGCCGAGCCGCAGTGCGGCGGGTCCGGCCAGGAAGAATGCACCGAAGCCAAGGCCGAAAATGGCGAGAATCTTCGGCCTCTACCTCGAAGCCGAAGGCTCGGGGGTGATCGTCAAGCTGGCGGGCTCGGTCGAAGCGGGCGGCTACGGGCCGCACAGCCTGACGACGGGCCTGAAGCCGGGCCAGCTGCGGGCGAGGTTCGACGAGAACCCCCAGCTTCCCTTCAGCGACCTGGAACTGCACTTCAAGGGCGGCGCGCGAGCCCCGCTGGCCAACCCGCAGACGTGCGGCACGTTCACGACCACCTCGACCCTTGAACCGTGGAGCGCACCCGAAACGCCGAGCGCCACACCGCCGTTCTCGTTCGCGGTCACCGGCTGCGAAGGCGATCCGTTCCGCCCCGGCTTCCTGGCGCAGAGCCAGACGCCGCTCGCGGGCGCCTTCACGCCGTTCACGGTGACCTTCTCGCGCAAGGACCGCGAACAGGACCTGGCGGGCATCACGCTGCAGACGCCGCCCGGCCTGCTCGGCAGCATCGCGGGCGTGCCCGAGTGCGGCGAAGCGCAGGCCAACGCCGGGAGCTGCGGGCCCGAAAGCCAGATCGGCACCACCACGGTCGCCGCTGGCGCCGGCTCGCACCCCTACGTGCTCTCCGGGCCGGGTGTACCTGACCGGCCCCTACAAGGGCGCCCCGTTCGGCCTGTCGGTCGTGGTGCCCGCGGTCGCCGGCCCGTTCAACCTCGGCGACGAAGTGGTGCGCGCCTCGATCGCGGTCAACCCGCGTGACCGCGGCGCTCACGATCACCTCGAATCCGCTGCCGCAGATGAAGGACGGCGTGCCGTTCCGCCTGCAGACCGTCAGCGTCGAAGTCAACCGGCCGGGCTTCATGTTCAACCCGACCAACTGCTCGCGCATGAGCATCGGCGCCACGATCACGGGCGAACACCCGCTCGGCTCCGGCGAAGCGCCCAAGAGCGTCCAGGTATCGAGCCCGTTCGCCGCGACCGGCTGCGCGGGTCTGCCGTTCAAGCCCTCCTTCACCGCCTCGACCCAGGGCGGGCGAGCAAAGCCAACGGCGCGAGCCTGGACGTGAAGGTCGCCTCGAACGGTGGCCCGCAGCCGGGCGGCGTAAGCGAACATCAAGTCGGTCAAGGTGGACCTGCCCATACAGCTCCCCTCGCGCCTGACGACGTTGCAGAAGGCGTGTCTGGCGAGCGGTGTTCGAAGCGAACCCCGCGGGCTGCCCCAGGGAATCGGACGTCGGTACGGCGACGGCGGCGACGCCGGTCCTGGCACGTCCGCTCGACCGGCCCCGCGTACCTGGTCAGCCACGGTGGTGCGGCGTTCCCGGACCTGGAGATCGTGCTGCAGGGCGAAGGGATCACGCTGATCCTGGACGGGAAGACGAACATCAAAAACGGCATCACCTCGAGCACGTTCAAAACGGTCCCGGACGCGCCGATCAGCACCTTCGAGCTGAAGCTCCCGACGGGCCCGTACTCGATCCTCGGGACGGACCTTCCCGCAAGCGCGAACTACAGCCTCTGCGGGCAGACCCTCGCGATGCCGACCGCGATCACCGGCCAGAACGGCGCGGTGGTCAAACAGAGCACGAAGATCGCCGTCACAGGGTGTAAGCCGGCCAAGCCGACGGTCAAGGTGACAAAGACTAAGATCACGGGGAACACTGTGGTGGTCACGGTTAAGACCTCGGTGAAGGGCCGCGTAAGGATCTCAGGCAGGTACCTAAAGACGACTGTTAAGCAGGGCCTGAACGCGGGAACCCACAAGATCCAAGTGGCGTTCACAAGCGCCGGTAAGGCAGCCCAGAGTCGTCACAGGAAGACGAGCGTGCGAGCCGGCCTAGTCGTCGGCAAGCAGACCGCGTCGAGTACGACTGTCGTAAAGCTGTGAGACAAGGTCAAACAAAGGTGGCGCCGAGCTCTGGCAACACGCCGTATCTGCGATGTGCTAAACGTCCTCTTGCCCCCGTCGCCGGGGCGCGTCATTGTCCGGGGCCACCAATCAACGCTACGGAGGATCTCGTGAAGAGGGGATGCGTCGTCCCGGTACTGGTCGCGGGGGCGAATGCGCTGGTGCCGTGGGCAGCGTCGGCGCCCGTCTCACGTGCCCGTCAATCCTGGCGAAGCAGCGATTAGACGGCAACAGATGGCTTTTCGTTACGAGACACGTACTGCAACTGCGCGGCTGCGTTCTGGTCCAAACGGGCTGCCGCGGGCTCAGGTGACAGAGATTCAGCGCAGTCGAATGCTCGCGGCGACGGTGGAGGCGGTAGAGGAGGTCGGCTACGCGGGCACGACCGTCGCGCACGTCATCGGCCGGGCGAGGGTCTCGCGCAAGACCTTCTACGACGTCTTCGCCGACCGTGAGGACTGCTTCCTGGCCGCGTTCGAGCAGGCGATCTCCCAGGCGAGGCTGCTTGCGAGCGAGGCATACGAGCGCGAGTCCGGTTGGCGTGAGGGGATCCGCTCCGCGTTGGCGAGACTGCTCTTGTTCATCGACGAAGAGCCCGCTCTCGCCAGGCTGTGCGTCATCGAGGCGCTGGGGGCCGGCGAGCGAGTCCTGGAGCGCCGCTCGCAGGTTCTCGACGAACTGGCGGGGGTGATCGATCGGGGACGTCTCGCCACTAGGGCGACCCGCAACCAGCCGGAGATCACGGCCGAAGGAGCGGTTGGAGCGATCTTCGCGGTTCTGCACACACGCGTGCTCGAGGGCGGCAAGGAGTCGCTGACGGATCTGCTCGGCCCCTTGATGAGCATGATCGTGCTCCCGTATCTCGGAGCGAAGGCCGCGAGCCGGGAACTGAGCAGGCCGGCACCCATTCCACGGGACAGGCACACACGCCCGCCGGCCAGGAGCCAAGACCCGCTCGAAGGTCTGAACATGCGCCTCACCTACCGCACGGTGCGGGTTCTGATGGCCGTCGCGGAGCACCCGGGAGCGAGCAACCGCGAGATCGCGGAAAGCGCGGGCATCGTCGACCAGGGCCAGATCTCCAAGCTCCTGACCAGGCTCGCGGGGCTGAGTCTCGTCGAGAACCGCGGCGAGGGCCAGGAGAAGGGAACGGCCAACGCATGGCAGCTGACGGCGCGCGGCGCGCGGGTCGAGCGAGCTGCACGGCCGCGGTGATCGGCTCGTGTTACCGCTTCGCGTCAACGAGTCGAGGAGCGAGGGCGTGGGCGGAGGAGCGGATGCAAAGGCTTCGCAGCGCGACGCTCCAGTAAAACCGGGGGTCAAGCGGCGCGATCGGGCTCCGGCCGAGAGTACCGTCCCAAGCGATCTCTATCTTCACCGGCGGTGTTCGGTGCGGGTCTGGTCCGGCGAACCCACGGGGGTCCCTCGAGCAGGGACACGGATGGGCGGAGGGCCACCATTACGGCACCGTAGTGCAGCAGCACTTGACAATTGAGCGAAGCGTTGGGCGAGCTTATAATCCGTTCTCGTGAGTCCTGACAAGTTCGCAGAGGTCATGGGCACCCGGCGTGGACGCCCGGTGGAGTGGATGAAGCGCGAGCTGGCGCATGAGGGCCTCCAGCAGCACCTTGAACTACTTGCCAGCGATGCTCCGGACGACGACTTCTATCGCGCCGTGATTCAGAAGGCGATCGGATGGTGTACGCCAGGAGCCACGACATACGCTGTCTTGTTTCGCGTCTATGCCGAGATCAGAGATAGCTTGCAAGATCCTGACGAGTTGGGAGTGGCGGTCTACAACGCGTGGGACTGGCTCGAGCGGAAAATAACGGCGAGAAAACCGAGCGTTTCCTGATTCACGCGGCACAGGTTCCTACCGGAGGCGCGCTCCTGGCTGTAGTCACTCTCCGGGGGGTGGGTCGATCAGCAGGAAGCCTCCGGCTACGCCAGACGCGAGTGCACCGGCGATCGGGTTGAGCAGCCACGCCACGGGGGGCCCGCCCACGGCGATCCACTTCGAGAGCGCACGCAGCCGGTCAATAGTGCTGAGAACGTAGGCGGAGTCCTCTTTCAATGTTTGTCGTACGATCGGGTTGAGGAGCTCGATACCCATCTCGCCGGCCTTGACCATCGCTTGAAAGGGCGCCTTGATGCGTGAGAGGAGCCAGGATTCGTGTGTGAGGAAGAACCACTCGTCAAACAGGATGTCCTGGACTACCTGCTGGTTCACCGCCTCCCCAAGCGCACCGTAGAAGCTCTCGTACTCCCTTTCGACGCCTGGTGGGCGCTCGAAGACGGCGATTCCCTGTACAGCCAGTCGGTCCTGGATCTCTGCCGGCTCCACCAGATCGGGCTCGGTCGCAAAGAAGCCGGCGGTCGCAGGGAACCCCTCGGCGGTGTAGAGCGCGTCTAGCGATGAGCTGACGAAGAGCTGGAGAAGCTTCGTCGGTCTGAATTCGTGCCAGCTCGGCGTATGTCCGCTCGAACGTCGGGCGATCGAGCAGCAGCGACGGATCGAGCATGACCTGGGTGGGTCCAGCGTCCATCCGGTCGTCAAGTTAGCACGATCGGTGGCGACGATTGCTCGACCTGAATCGGGGTGGACCGGCTTGCTGTCCCTCTCCAAATCAAGAAAGCAGCAGCTGCAGACCGACAGCTGACCCTGTAGCTGTGGGTTTACAGGGAGCCAGGCAGGCGTTTGGCGAGGAGGAGGACGGGGAGGCGTTGGAGGGTGCAGCGGAGGATTTTGTGGTGCTCGGTGGCTTGTAGTGGAGGGTCGCATGTGCGCGAGCCCGGCAGCTGACGCCGTAAGGACGTTCTAGATGCGGCACACCGGCGCTTGGAACCCTTCGCGGCAGCGTTGAGCCTCACCAATCGTCAACATCGTGGCCAGAATCAGGATGATGCCGACGAGTGCGATGATCAGCAACCTGACGCCAGCTCCAGTTCGACGACGCGGCAACGGTCGTGGCGATGGCCGCATTGGTGGTCGTGACGGCCGTGGTGGCCGTGACGGCGGTGGTGGCCGTGACGGCGGTGGTGTTCGCCGCATATACCATCTGTCTTCAATGCCCACCGTGTTTGCATTTTCGGCGGGATTGTGTGCTTGCTTGAGGATCGCGCCGCGGATTCGATCGGGCTGGATCGGCGCGCCGCGTCTGCTTCACGCCGCTGGTTGGGGCAGGCGCCGCGCGAGCGGAGGGGTCCCGTATCGGAGCGGGCGTGGGCCCTACGCGTCGGTGTCGCCCGAGAGGTTGATGCGTAGCGTCAGCCCGTTGGCGAACAGCCACTGGATGCCCTGCTCGTAGCGGCTGACCCTGCCGGGGAAAGGCGGCAGGTTCAAGACCGTCCCGTCCACCGTGTACATGTAGTCGAGCGTACCTTTGACGCTGACGACCGCCTCGTGGCTGACTCCGGGCTCGACCGTGCCGAGTGTCTGCTTGCCGAGAACACCTTTAAGGGGCGGTAGGACGGTCCAGAAGCGCCCTTCCGCGTCCGTCATGGTGAGCCAGACCGACACGTCTTTGCCGATATGGCCGGTGAGATCGACAAGGGCGTCATCGTGTGTGTACCCGTGCGCATCTTCCGGGTTCACGGCCCACGCGATCCGGAGGACGAGCCCATCGGTTAGCTCAAACTCGATCCCGTCGTTGGCTTCTGTAATCGTGCCGGGGAGAGACGGCAGCAGTAGTGATTGCTCCCCGATCACGTAGGCAGACCCGAAGATGTCGCGCGTGCCAGCCGGGATCGACTCGCCGGGGCGCTCACCGAGGGGGTGGCTGAGCCTCCCGTGCAGGCTAAAGACCTCGGACATCCCGCTCTCGCCACGGACCTGAAGCCCCGCGTACACGTTCTCGCCTAAGTGGTCATGGAGGCGTAGACGTGCCTGCTCGTAGGTGATCGTGCTGTCGCTCATGGCTTCACTCTACGCAGCGAGCAGCCGCGCGGCGGAGAGAGCTGCTTCCCTCGCTGACTCTCCGATCGTCAGCCGGACCGGCCTCCGTAGCCCTGCATTCGCCTACGAACTGGAGCGTGTTCGTGGGTTGGACTCGTCCACCGCCCGTGGTGGCCGGCGACACTCACCCTTCGGCGGTGGACTCGCGGACTGGTCTCCCAAAAAAGGATGTCTCAGCCGGCACCGGGTAGGCGTTTGGCGAAGAGGAGGACGCCCCGCCCGTAAAGACACTGCCCCTCCTTCGAGGCCGAAGCGAGATCGCGACGCACCCCTGACGCTGTGGCGCACCAACCTCGGCGGCGACCGCCAGTGGATCGAGTCGATCAACGACACCGCTCAACGGTCAGCTCTCCCTCGAGGACCACGGCGGTCACATCGCCGAGGGCGTCTGGACACGCGCGTCTGCCAACGAGTGCTCGCCCTCGCCGCAGGCGTCTGGCACAACTGGCTGGTCTGGGAAGCCGGCCAACTCGAAACCCCAGGACGCCACCCCATCCGGATTTGCTACGGATTTCCGCCGAGATGGAGCGCACACGGCGAGCTGCAATCCTCAGGGACCTTGTGTAGATAGGTGTAGCGGACGCGTGGCTCGGGCGCGTTCGGGTCGCTGTCGACGCTGCTAAGCACGTAGCGGTGTGTCTCCCAGACCGCTTGCGGGAACTCTCCACCCTCGGGAATTGGCTTCCACGGCGGCCCGACATCAACCTCGACGTCGATATGCGGCGGCGGTCGATCGGGGACGTCCCGGACCTCTTGGTCGTTCGGACCAGCGACGAGCAAAGCCTGCACGCTGACGATTGTAAGGGCCGACTCTCCGGCGGGAGGGTTTCGAGACCGGTGCATTCAACCGCTCTGCCACCCTTCCACGCGCGGAAACAGGAAGGCTAGTCGATTCGCGGCTGGCTCAGTCGTCGTCGCTGGGGTCGCTGGCGAGGACGATCATCCAGCGGTCGGGCGCGGCGGAGGACTCCTTGATCAGGCCCTGGTCAGCTAGCGCTCGGAGCCGGTTCTGGATGCGGGGTTGGGGCTCGTTGAAGAAGGTGGCGAGGTCCGCCGCGCTCGCGGTCCGGTCCCCCGCTTGCTGGGCGCGGCGCTGTCGCAACCGGCTCAGGATCAGCTCGTCGATTTCCTCGTCGTCCATTCGGGCCGGAACTGTAGCTGCCCCCCGGATGTGGTGCCGGTGCGCGGAGCATGCTCGCACGTGCGGGTGTCGCAGAGCAGGTGGTGGCGCGTCTAAACGGGGTAGAGGAACGTGTACTTCGCGGACGGGCCGCTCTGGGTCCACTCCGTAAGGCAGTAGCGGCAGGTGCTTTCGTCGTCGGCTCGCACGTCGACCGTGCTCGGGGGGCGGCCCTGGACGACCTGAGCCTCGATGCGTGTGCCTCGCAGAGGACCATCGTCCAGCGCGGCGGTGATAGTGGGCCCGATCTCTTGGTCCAAGGCGCCCGCTCCGGACATCACTCGGTCGCTGAGAGTGTGTGCGGCTCTGGCCCCTTGGTGAGCTCGCCGGCTCTCACCATGTTCGACACCTCCGCGGCGATCGTGCCGCGATCGGCGTTCAGTCCCTTGGCCATGTCGCCGGTAGTGCCCTGCGGGTGCTCCTTGACGTATCCAATGATGCGCCCGTCGATGTCGTCCTTGTGCTCACGCGCTGCGGCGCGACGGTCGCTCGCGCGACGCGCCGTTGCTCGGCGTGTCGAGCGTTGCGGGACTACTGGTGGCGTGGGGAGCGCCGAGTCTGCCGGGGGTGCTCCGTCCGCGGTTGGTGGAGTCTGCATTGCTGAGAACCTCCTGACCCTCATGGAGGTGCCGCGCGATAGGAAGAGGGTACGAGACCCGACGCGTGGATCATTGAGCTAGGCCCCGGGGTCTCGATCATTGCCTCAAGCTCCGCGCCTCGGCGCGAATGGCGCTTCGGTGGCTTTCGGGCTTTCGAGGCTGAAGTCCTGCCCGCAGGGTCAGCTCAACTACCCATAGTATCCCCATTCCGGGTCCGCAACAGGCCGATTGCCCCAGCGGGCAAGCGAACCGAGTTGCTACGGCCTCGACAGCGGTGCGAACAGGTCGGGCAGTCGCTCCTCGAGGTTGCTTGCGATGGTGCGCTGGCATGAGCCAGCATGCCTGAAGTCCACTCAACGTGTGCTGTTGGCGCTCTGGCTCATGCGGGACATTACTGAACACTGCTAAAGTACCGTTTACATGTACTATGGGAGCGGTGGTTATGCCCACGCGCACCATCACAAACATCGACCGCGATCTGCTCGACGAGCTCGCGAGCGCCGGGCGGCTCTACGTCCAGCTGCCCGAGGACGAGGGCAGAGTCCGCAAGCACCTCACGAGCAACGAGCGGCCGGCACGCCGTCTGTCCGACATGGCCGCACGCCAGCAGGTGGTACGCGTTGCGCGTGGCGCGTACGTGCTCCTGCCGGCGGGCGCCAGGAGCCTCAGGCAGGCCGCCGACCGGCGGGCGCTCGTCGCCGCCGCCCTCGAGAACCGCTGGAGCTATTACCTGGGTTTCGCATCGGCGATCGTCGACCACGGGCTGACCGACGAGAGCGCCGGCGACCTGTATGTCGGCATCGGCGGCTCGCGGCTTCCCAAGCTCGAGGTCTTGGCGGGCATCCCGGTGCACCTGACCAGGGTCGCCTACGACAGCGACGAGGGCGACGGATGGCTCGGCGTGGAGCGCAAGCGCATCCGCGGGCAGACGTTCTACATCCGCTCGGGCATCGAGCGTACCTTGATCGACGCGCTCGACCGGCCCCAGCTGTGCGTGCGCCCGGAGATGTGGGTGCGCGCTTGGGAGCGCGCGCTGCGCGAAGGAGACCTCGACCTTCCCTTGCTGCTCGACCTCGCCCGCCGGCGCAGCCGCGCGGTGTGTGTGCGCGCGGCATTGTTGTTGCGGGAGTCGGGGCGGCCCCGCGAGGCGCGCCTGCTCATCGATCGCCCGATCAGCGGCCGAGTGCTCTTCGACGCGTCGAACACCGAGCCCGGGAAATGGCCCCGCGACCGAGACACCGGGCTGTTGCTCAACGTCCCGCTGCGGGCCATCGACGCGTGGCTGGAGTACGGCAAGTGATAGTCCACTGGCCCAGCGGCTACGACGTCGAGCGCTACGCCGAGGAGCACGGCCTCGACTTCGAGGACATCACCCGGGACATCGTCCGCATCGCAGCGGTCGCTCACCTCCTCGACACCGGCGCGCTCGACGAGGACTTCGTCCTGACCGGCGGCATGGCGCTGCGGCTGCGCGGGTCCAACCGTTTCACGATCAAGGACACCGACAGCTCGCTGCGCGGACGCCTCGACGAGCTGGAGCTCACCGGCAAGCTGCGACTCGAGACAGACCAGCTGCAGGTCTACCCCGAGCCCGGCACCAACTGGGGCCGCAAGACGCCCAAGCTTGTCGACGTCAAGCCGATCAACTACGAGGCCTACTTCGCGTCGGTCACCGGCGACCCAATCGAGGGCCAGTTCTCCTTCACAGTCAGTCAACGTGGCCTCTTCGAACCGGCCGAGTGGCTCGCGCTGCGCCATCCATACCCCGAGCTCGTCATCGAGCCCCGCAGCCTCAAGGTGCCGGTCATGGATATCGTTGAGCAAGCGGCCGAGAAGGTCGTCGGCTGGGCCGCCGGCAGCCTGATCAAGCACTACCTCGACCTCGCCTGGATCGGCCGCGAATTCGGAGAGACCCTGACAGCCGAGGACTTCCAGCGGCTCGTACAGCGCAAGCTCGACATCGGCTTCGAAACCTTTCCCGGCGCCTACAAAGACCTACACGAGATCAAGGACCTGCTCATCCCGCTGCACCGCCCACGCGAGTGGCAAGGACCGCTGAACAAGGCCGGCGACAACGGTGCGTCTCTCATACGCTTCATGGGCCCGAAGCTGGGCTTCGACGAAGCGATTTCACTCGTCCGCGAGCACATCATCCCCAAGCTGTTCGTGATCAACACGGATCACTGAACCTCAGCTCACTCTATTTCTCTCTCTAAATCCTGCTCAAATCGCCTTTGGGAGAACAACTGGTTGCGGAAGATCCAGTCGATGTCGTTGGCCCGTCGAGGTAGTGCGACCGGCGCAGCCAGTCGATCCGCTCGCGGACCTCGCGGAAGTCGGCGGGGCGCATTTGCGTCGCGTCAACGTAGATGCCACCCAAGACGCTACCTGGTCCTACCTCGGTCACGCCGAGCCACGCGATACCTTGTGCCATGTCCCGCCGACTGCTGAGGAGAGTACCGTGACCGACTTTCTCACCGATAAGCGCAAAGAGATCGACGCCCGGCTGACCGAGCTGAAGGGCGTGGTGGACGAGTACAACCGCTTGGAGGCCGCCGCCGCAGCCTTGGACGGCATCCCAGCGTCCACGAACGGAGCGTCCGCACCGGCGCCACGCGCCCCCCGTGGCCGCCGCCGGAGGCCGGGCCGACCCCGTGGTTCCAAGAACGCTTCTCCGCCCGCCGCAAGCGCGACCCGCGCCGCGAAAACAACCCCGGCCGCGAAGGCGACAACCGCCGGGCGCGCCGCCAGGACCCGAGGGGGTCGGCGCAAAGGTAGCGGCAAGCGTGGCGCCCAGGCCCTCGCCCTCATTCAGGGGCAGCCCGGCGTCGCGATCCCCGAGCTCGCGACGAAGATGGGCATACAGCAGAACTACCTCTACCGCGTCCTACCCCGCCTTGAGCAGGAAGGCAAGGTGGAGAAGCAGGGACGCGGCTGGCATCCCAAGCAGGCCGCGGCCGCTACGGCGTAAGCCGCGGAAGCGCTCGCACCGTCGCTCACATCGGACCGCCCCCTCCACACTCCTCTGAACCGCTCGGCGTCGGGCTCGTTGTGGCTTGGAGTGCGGCGCGGTTGGCCGCTTTGACGGTCCCGAAGTGGTATTGCACAACGCTCGGAGCTGGCCAGCGTCCGTGTTCCCAGCCGGCCTGTAGTCGCCGCAGACGTACCCCGCCGTCCCGGCCGGCCTGGCTCGTCGCGTAGCTGAGCGACAGGTCGGTGCTCTTCGCCGGCTTGCCGTGTCTGGCCACCCATGCGCGCAGCGCGGCTTCGATCATGCTCTTGTCCCACTTGGCACTGTGCCGGCCGTTGCATTGTGCGCATAGCGGCCTGGCCCGATCTGGTCCTTCCCCGGTGGTCTTCGCGCCACAGGATCCACAGACCCCGCGGTAGCGATCCTTGACGCGCCGTGCCTTTGACCCGTCCGGGTCGTACATGTAGGCACGGACGGTCGCCGGTGTGCGTCCCAGCCGGCCTGCGATCTCGTTGACCGGTAGTCCCTCCTGATCTCGGTAGTGGCCGGTCAGCGCGACGGCGCGTCGTCGCTCCAGCACCCGTCGGGGCTCCACGCGCCAGTCACCCGACCTTGGCTGAGTCGACTGGCTCTCCCAGCGGCTGCCCGGGAACGGCCGCGGGAGGGTTTGGGTCAGAGATCCTGGACTTCGCGTGGCGCGTAGCCGATCGCGCGCACGATCCTTCCGGCCGCCTCGACGCCGATCTCGGTGCGGTGCTTCCCCGGGTAGCGCTTGCCCTTACGGACAAACGAAGCGGTCCGGACGAAACCCATCGTCCGCAGGAACTCCACGCGGCTGTTGTATTCGGCGAGCTCCGCGGCGCGCGTCTTGCTGAGGCTCGGGTCTTCTTCCTGGCGGCGCGCGAACAGCGCCTGGATCGGCGCCAGGGGAATCCGGTCGCGCTTGTACCGCTCCAGGTCACGAACCTGGCGCTCCTCGTGCACCAGCCGCTGCATCCGCGCGACGTCGAGCTCGAGCATCTCCGCGACCTGCTCGGCGCTCAGCCCGCCCGCGTCCAGCAGGCGTGCGGCTGAGCGGCCCAGGCGTGCGCAGGCGCGGCACACGTCGAAGGGGTGCTCCGCGCACCACTCGCAGCCGTTCGGGACTTGCTCGCACTCATCGCTCCTGCTCACAGTCGCTCCTCGCCCGCCCGATGCGCTGCCGTGCGGGCCCTTCCTAGATGTCGGTGCTCGAGTGCCGCTTCCCCCATGCGACTTTGCCGGGTGGGGGATCGCATCGAGGTTGTGGAGTGTGCTGCTCATCGGCTACGCGGGCTTGCGAACGTCGATGTACGGTGCCGGCGATGACCCGGTGGGCTCGCGTCGCTGTGCGGCTTGGCATCGCTCACGATGATCACATTAGCCCTCTCGCCGGCATCATTTGTGGCATCATTAGATGCTCATCCTAACGCCTTGAGAAGAGGGGCCAGATTTATGCGCACGACGCTCGCCTTGGACGATGACCTGCTCGCAGAGGCCCAACGGCTCACCGGCACGAGCGAGAAGACCGCGCTCGTGCGCGAGGCGCTCCGCGCCCTGGTCGAAAGGGAGAGCGCCAAGCGCCTGGCACGCCTGGGCGGAACCGAGCCCGCTCTGAAAGGTGTCCCCAGACGTCGCAGCCAAGCCCGGTGATCCTGGTCGATACCTCTCTGTGGATCGACCACCTGCGCTCCGGAAACAACGTCCTCGCCGATCTGCTCGACAACAACGCCGTCCTGGCTCACCCCTGGGTCACCGGAGAGCTTGCCCTGGGCAACCTGACCCATCGAGCGGAGATCCTCGCGCTGCTGCGCGGGCTCCCGCAGGCCACGCTCGCCGAGCATGACGAGGTCTTGCTGCTCATCGAGCAACAAGCGTTGTCCGGGGCTGGGATCGGCTACGTCGACGCCCAGCTTCTCGCGGCGAGCAGACTCACCGCGGACACCAAGCTATGGACCACAGACAAGCGCCTGGCAAACATCGCCGCACGCCTCGGGCTCGAGTATCAACCAGCCGAGCACGCTGAAGGAAGACCGTGAGCCGTTAGCGATCCAACGCGGTTGGCAGACGACGGCTAAAAAAAGGGCGGCCTTTGCGATCGCCTGCGATCCGCGCCGGATGCCATCCTCGGTGGGTGAACGAGACTCACCATCCGCGCTATCGCGACAACGAGGGCTCGCGCTTTTACAGGGCGGGTCGTCTCTCGCCGCAGGAGACTTGGCGGGTTCTCGGGGACGAGCTGGGACGTGTCCTCGATGATGCGGAGAGGGCCTTTTGGCGCAAGCCGCTGCGGATGGACGCGGAGCGCGTGCGCTGGTGGCACGGCGCGATCTTCGCCCGCTGCTTTCCCCATGACGGTGGACGCTTCCGTAAGGAGCGGGCTTTCTTCGGCGTGGTGATGCCCGCCGGCGGGATGCGCCAGCTCGAGGGAAGCTCGCCCGAGACCCTGCGGCAGGATCTCGAGGAGGTCTGCGTCTCGTTCAACCAGTGCGTAGATGCGCTCAGTGGCTCGGCGGCGTCTGAGCTGATGGCCTGCACGCGAGCCGCTGGCGCTTTGTATGCAGGCATCCTGCGCGTGCATCCCTTCGCTGACGGCAATCACCGTACGAGCTTCGTGGTGCTCTCCTCCGCGTTGTGGTCATTCGGCCTGCCAAACGTCAGATTCCTTGATGACCCTGAGATGATCGCCCACGACGATGCGGTGACGGGGAGCTCTCCTGTCGGACGCCGGGGATGTAGAGCCGTTCGCGCGACTGTTGGCGGAACGCATCGAAGGCGGGAGAAAGGATCCGACGTGAGGTATTCTCAAGGCATGGAAAATGGTGTTCGTCCTCCATACCAGGGCCTTGATCGTGCTCATACTGTGTGTGGGGACCGTCTCGTCGAGACCACTCCGGAGGTCAATCGCGACGTCGCCGAAAGCGCGATGCTGCTGTCGCAGGGCGCGCGGCGCGCGATTGAGATGCGTAGGGAAGCTCGTGAGGAAGCCGCTCGTGAGGCTGGCAGCGCCGCAGCGGCCGGTTGAGGAGCGCTCGGGGGATGCGCCCCCGCGACATGACTTCTCTTGATCCGCCACTGCCTGCAGCTCGGTCCGCGACGCCGACGGCGTCCACGAGTACGTCGCGGAGGTCGTCCAGGCGATAGGGCTGAGCTGCGGTGCGCCGCAGCGATCAAAAAACGTACGCGGAGATCATGGCGGTTGAATGCGATCGCACCCGGTTGGCAACCATCACGCAAAAAAAAGGGGGGCTGGCTGTCCCGTCCGGCTGGTCCTCGAGCGCCGGCCCTGCCTCAGGGTCTCGTGCTCATCGGAGCGGCACTCCGGCGCCACTCCGGCGCCCAGACCTCCAGGGATGTTGGAGGCCTGGGACTGGAGCATGCGGGTCTTCGGAGTGGCTAGTGACTGAGCCCGAAGTTCTCCGTCAGGGCTGCGGCCCCGTCCAGGTCCTCGCCGCGGAGCTGAAGTGCGGCGCTCGCGCTGGCCGTCTTCTCGGAGCTCGAGGGTGGGTTTGCGCGGCAGGCGCAGCTGCAACCCTTCCCGGTCTGTAGGTCTTGTCGTTCTTCTGGGGTCATCTCGTGCTGGACGTAGCTCGAGTCCCACGGCTCCAGGCAGCGGGGGCAGATGATGTCCATAGGTCTTCCGTCCTTCGTTTCGTGAGCGGGATCGGACGCCGTGAGCGGCTCGGCGTCCGATCCCCCGGGTGGGCGTCTGCCTAAAACGGGATGTCGTCGTCGCTGGCGGCTCCACCGGCGCCGACACCGGCCGGCACGGGCACGAAGTCCTGCTCCGCACCGGATGGTTCTCCGCCGTCGCCGTCGTTCCGTGAGCCGAGGAACTGCACCGAGTCAGCCACGATGTCGACCGCTTGGCGTTTGGTGCCCTCCTGGGTCTCCCACTCACGCCATTCGAGCCGTCCGTCGATCGCCACGGGCCGTCCCTTGGACAGGAAGCGCGCCGCGTTCTCGCCCTGGGCACCCCAGACGGTGACGTCGAAGTAGTTGGGCTTGTCGTCCCATTCGCCGGTGCTCCCGTTCTTGCGGCGCGTGTTGCACGCGAGGCGCAGCTTGCACACCGAGTTGCCGCTGGGCAGCGAGCGCAGATCCGGGTCGTGGGTCAGGTTGCCGGTGAGTACGACCCGGTTGATATTCGTTGCGGCCATGGTTCTTTCTCCTTGATTGGTCCGAGGGGCAGGTTTCAGGTACCGGCCCCGATTGGATTGCTGTCGGTTTGCTTTGGTCAGGTGCGAGCGCAAGCTCCGGCTTTCTCGGCGGTGCGCGGGCTCGCCGGTTGCCTGCAAGGGTTGGGACTGTTCTCGCGGACTGCGAGGCGGGGAATGCGGGGAATGCGACACATCTCTCTGTCGATGGCGGTGAGCGTTTCCCCCCACTCAAAGGCGCCGGGGCGCTCACGCCGCCTGGGCGGTGCGGGTCTCCGCGGCGTTCATCAGGTGGTTCGCGAACGCGGCGAACCGTCCCGCGGGGGTTCCCTGCTGGGTTCGCTCGTGTGCCTTGAGGACTTCCTTGTTGAGCGTGTCGGTGCTCCACCCGAGCGACGCGGCGGCCTCGAGGAGCTGTGCGATGATCTCGAGCACGTCCGCGGGCACCTTCGCCCACTCGACGTGTCCGCGTGGCCCGGCGCCTACCGCGAGCGCGGCGAGCTGGGTTACGGCCCGGTCGTCGTAGGCGTGCGCGTCCATCGCGCGGTGGATCCGAACATAGGCGCGGGCGGTCGCGAGATCCTGCGCGTCGGTGTCCGCTTGCGCCGTCGCGTCCTGCTGAGTGCTCTGCGGGGCGGCGCTTTCGGGATGGTGCGCCGGCGGGGCCTCCGCTGAGGCGCGTTGGGCGTTCTCGGATGCGGGCGCGTCCGCGGCGACGCTCCCGGCGTCATGGGTGGAGGCCGGGTTCTCTTGTGCCTTGGCGGAGAGCCACTTCGCGAGCTTCGCCTGGCGTGCTTCCTGGCAGTCGCATGCGCTCGCGACGAACGCGACGGCGTCGAGGACCGTCGCCTCCGGCACCTCGAAGCGCGCGAGTGCGACGAGCCAGTTGCGCACGACCCGCTCCTGTGGGTCGCTGAGCGGGCCGGACTGATCCTGGGCTGCGGCGAGGTTGCTCAGTGCCTTCGCGACGCGCTCGCTGTAGCCGCTGTCTTGGGCGGCCTGGATCGCCGCCGCTGACGCGGGCTCGTCGGGCATCGCGCCGGTCACCGGCTGCGAAGGCTCGCCGGCCGGCGGCTGCTCGGGGCCGTGATCCTCGCCGTCCGGGTCCTGCCCGGTTGGCGTGCTCGACGGCGGTGGCTCGACGATCGCCAGCTGTTGCGTGGCCGGCGCGGGGATCGCGGCGAGGCGCGCTGTCATGCGAGCCTTGATCTCGTGCGCGATCTTGAGGTGGTCAAGCGGCGCGCCGAAGAGCGCTTCGCCGTCGTCTCTCAGCCAGCGTGCGTACTCGTCGCGGATCGCGTTGCGGCCCTGCTTGTCGAAGTACGGACGCCGGTGGGGTTCTGTGCCGGACTTCGGGACCTGCAGCTTGCCGGCCCCGGCGCCGCGCCACATGATGACTTCTTCGCCGCCGAACACGTACAGGCATTGGCCGGGGCCGTGCCAGCGCGCGGCGCGCTTGAACGCTTGCGCTCGCGCGTCGTACTCGGCGAGCGCCGGGTTCTCCGATTCTCCCTCCCCGAAATCCTCGTGCTCCTTGCCGAACACAGTCAGGGTGCACGTAATCTTGAAGTAGTGCAGGACCTTTTTCCTGTCTTCGTCTGTGAGCTCCTCGCGTTCGTCGTGGATGTCGATCGTGAACTTGGGGCGCTCCCAGTTGGCGCCGCAGACGAGGTTGAAGCGGTCCATCAGCGTCTCGCCGATGGTGTAGAGCGCGATCTTGCAGGGAGCCTGCTCGTTCTTGGGTACGGCGATGATCAGCGGCCGGATCTGACTGGGCTGGTAGGGGGCGCGCAGGTCCGGGAGTGCCTCCTCATAGGAGCCCGCGGGCAGCAGTAGTTCTGCCATGTGTCTGTGTCCTTTCACTTGTCAGTTGGTGGCGCTTCGTGTCCCGGGACGCGGCGAAGCACGACGGCCGTGTAGCCGTCTCTTTGAGCCGCCGGGATCGCTTGACGGCTATGCGGCGGTGCCCGCCGAAGCCGTGGCCTCGGCGGGCTGGGGCTGCTCGGCGCGCTCTTGGCTCAGGGCGCTGAGGGCCTCGGCGATGAAGCGGCTCGGCCCGGTGTGTCGACCTTCGCGGCGCAGTGCGTAGGAGAGAACGAGGACCCGCGCGGCGCGGGTCATCAAGACGTAGGCCATACGTCGCTCTTCTTCGAGCTCCTCTTTGGTGCTGGCGCGGTAGGAGGGGATGACGCGTTCCTCAAAGCCCGCGCCGATCACGTTCGGCCACTCAAGGCCCTTGACGGCGTGGATCGTGCCGACGGTGACTCTGCCCCTCTTGCTGTCGGGGCCCGAGAGGTCATCGCGGCCGGCGAGCATCACGTCGGCCAGCCAGCCCTGAAGCGTCGGCTCGTCGGTCTGGCGCTCATAGGTGCGGGCGGCGTCACACAGCGCGTCCAGGCGCTCGAAGCGTTGCTCGACGTCCTCGTCCTCGCTGAGGGTGTCGGCGACCCCTTGCGGCATCCGGATCGCCTCGTGCGCCAAAGAGCTGACCGTGCGGGTGCTGACCTGCCCGGTGAACGCGAGCATGTCGTAGGCGAAGCGACTGACGTTCTCGCGTGCCTGGCTGCTGGGGACGCCCGGGATCAGGTCGATCGCGCTCGCCGCCTCCAGCAGCGTGAGACGGTTGCGGTCGGCGTAGGCGATGATCTTCG
Organism: uncultured Solirubrobacteraceae bacterium; assembly: GCA_963711985.1. GTDB lineage: Bacteria > Actinomycetota > Thermoleophilia > Solirubrobacterales > Solirubrobacteraceae > Palsa-744. The sequence goes on from CAVQGG010000011.1 coordinate 1,328,627, forward strand.
CGATCGTGCCCGTCCCGACCTTGGGGCGTATGCCAAGCGCCCTCGCGAACGCGGCCTCATCGCGCGGGTTCACGAGCAGACGAAGGTGAGCGAGCGCCGTCCTGATCTCCTTGCGTTTGAAGAACCCGCGGGAGCCGATCACCTGGTAGCTGATACCGGCAGCCGCGAGCGCGTGCTCTACTCGCTCGACGATCGTCCCCCACCGCGCGAGGACGGCGATGTTGCGCTCGGGGATGCCCTGCTCGATCGCGCGCTGGATCTGAAATGCGATCCACCTCGCCTCCTCGGTGTCGGTGCTTGAGGAGTGCACCATGACCTCGGGACCGTGCTTGGTTTTCTTGTCCGCCTCGAGGGCCATCGGGCGCTGCAACAGGTTGTGCGCGATCAGCGCGTTCGCGGCGGCGAGAACCTGCGGCGAGTTGCGGTAGTTGCGCTTCAGCGTCAGCACCGTCGCGCCCGGGTATTCCTCTCCGAACCCGAGGATCAGCCGCACGTCGGCGAGGCGAAAGCCGTAGATCACCTGCTTGTCATCGCCGACCACCATCAGGTTTCGCTGCGGGTCGGCGCGTCCGGCGAGCAGCGCCAGCAGACGCGCCTGGGTCGGGTTTGTGTCCTGGTACTCGTCGACGAGGATGCTGCGGCCACTTCTGCTGGTAGGCGCCGCGCAGATCCGGGTTGCCCTTCAGCAGCTGCACGGTGCGCAGCAGCAGATCGTCGAAGTCCAGCGCGTCACCGCGTCTGAGCTCAAGCTCATACTGCCGCCAGACGCGCGCGACGATCAAGCTCGTCTGATCGATCGCGAGCGACTCGTAGCGGCTGAGCGGGACCGCGTGGTTCTTGTTGACGGAGATCTCCTTCAGGACGGCGGCCGAGCTGATCTGAGCTTCCTCGGCCTTGCTCAGCAGCCGCTTAACTGCTCGTTGCGCGTCGTCTTCGTCATAGATGCTGAACCGTGCGCTGCGATTCACAAGCTGCGCGTGGCTGCGCAGCACGCGCGCGCACACCGAGTGAAAAGTGCCGGCTTGGATCCGCTCGGCCTCTGCTCCGCACAGCCACTTCAGACGTCCGATCATCTCCCTGGCAGCCTTGTTCGTGAGCGTGAGCGCGAGGATCGACTCGGGGTGAACACCGCGGGCTTCCAGTAGAAACCCGGCGCGGTGGGTCAGCACACGGGTCTTGCCGCACCCGGCGCCTGCCATCACGAGCACCTGCTCCTCCGGGCAGCTGACCGCGACGCGCTGTTCGCGGTTCAGTTCTTTGAGCGCGTTGACCGGCTTGCGCGGCGGGTTAAGAAAGTTGCCCTCGACCAGGTTCAGGCGCCGGCCGGATGGCGGTGCCTGACCGTGCTCAGAAGCCGGCTTGTTTGGATTCTGGGACACCGCTCACACTCCTTTCAGGGGTCGAGTTACACAGATCGCGCAGCGTGCCGGGAGGGTCCCACGGCCCGCTGCGCTGATACGCGCCGGGCACTAGAACCCGAATTCCGTCGCCGGCCACGGCTCGCGGGCTGACTCGGCGATCGCGAGCGCGTCGGCTGCTTGGGCGGGCGGGAGCGGGGCGAGCGTGGTTTGCTCGCGCGTGCCTTCCTCGGCGTCGAGCTCGATCGCTTCGTCGATCGCCACGACGCGGGTTACGCGCCTCTCCTCGAGGTCGACGAGCACCTCCACGCCCAGCAGATAGGCGACCTGCGCGGCGGCGGCCGGGGAGGAGTCGGTGCCTGCGGTCGGGGCGCGGCGCGCCGCGATCAGCCGCCGCGTGTTCTCGGCGATGCCCTCACGCAGCTCCCGCGCCTCGCCGTCGCCGCCCTCGGCGGCCTGGTTGAGCGCCGCGATCCGCTCGAGCTGCGCCACGCTCCAGCGCACGCGCCGCCTGAACTGGCGCCGCGGAAGCTCGCGCACGATCCGCTCGCGGATCTCCTGCGCGCTGGGTGGCTCCCACGACATCTCGGTCGGCATGTCGGGTTCACGCTCGCTGGCGGATCCGGTGGGCGTGTGGGGATCCTGTTCGCCCGCGCTGATGATGGCCGCGTTGAGCAGCCCCTCGAGCTCCCAGCGGGTCTCGCGCGGCAGGCGCTCGGGGAGCGCGAACCCGGCGGAGGTCGTGTCCTTGAGGCTGATGGCGTGCGTGGCGGCGAGGCGCCGGATCCGCTCTCGCGCGAGCGTGGCGCGCTGGCGCGAGAGCGCGCGCGTCAGCTCGCCGACCTCTTTGAGTGCGCTCGCGAGCTCCTCGTCGTCAAGGACGCGCGTGGGCGGGATCGCGTCGAGGTTGATGCTGCCACGGTCGCAGTGCTCTTCTTGGAGGGTGGCGAAGTAGCCGGTGATCGTCTCCCCGTCGTCGGTGGGTGGCTCCTTGCCCAGCTCTGGGTTGACGCGGAGGGCATCGCTCCAGTAGGCGCGGCAGTATGCGGCGAGAGCGCCGTCGCGGGCGGTCGCGGTCGCGGCGGCGTAGATGTCGCAGCCGTTTCGGCGGGTGACGAGCGCGGTGTAAAGCGTCCCGTCGGCGAGAGTTGTCTCAGACATCGATGCAGCTCCTTCGTTGGGTGATGGATCTGGATCCGGCGAGCCGCCCGCGCCAGCGCGGTTCGGGCTCTCGGGGGCGTGAGGCATGCCTGGGCGGTGGCCCGCCGGACGTGTTCGTCGGGCCCGTTGCGGGCCGGTCGCGGTGGGCTAGATGCTCAGGCCGCGGTCCTCGGCGGCTTTGACGGCGGCGCGGAGGTCGCCGGCGGGGTCTCCGGAGCCACGCTCCAGGCAGCGCTCGTACGCCTCGCCTGCTTCGGCGCGCAGCGAGTCGATGCTCGCGCGGAGCTTCCCATCGCCCATCGCGCCGTAGTTGCGCTGCTTGCGCTTGCCGCCGGCCGCTGCGCTGGCCAGCGCGGTTTCGTCCGGTGCGCGGCGCGGTGTCTTGCGCGGTCGTGGCGCGGGGGCCTTGTCACGCGGGTCGCGTACGCCGCGGTAGACGGGGTGGCGCAGCGCGCCGCTCGCCTCCACGCCGTGGTTGGCGAGCTCGATCACCCTCCCGACGTACAGATCGGGGTGCGCGGTGATGTGCGCCCGCTCGGACTCGCTGAGGCCGCTGCTGACCTGGCCGCACGCGCCGCTCGCGAGACGGAACGTGAGCGAGCTGATCGGCCCCGAAGTGCGTCCGTTGGCGCGCGTCACGCCGGTGCACTCGGCGTCGAGGGTCTCCTGTGGCTTGTAGCGCCACCAGCCGGCGGTGCGCGAGCCGTGGACGTACAGCGAGTCGCGGAGCTTGAGCATCACGCCCTCCTCGCCTCTGCCCAGCACCTCTTCGGCGAAGACCCGGCTCGACGGGCGATGCTCGACATGCAGCAGCAGCGGCGCCCCGGCCGGTAGCGTGGTGAGGACGCGCGCGGTGTCGCTGTCGAACAGGGCGGCGAGCAGCTCGAGGCGCTCGTGCAGCGGCTCCTCGCGGAGGTCGCGGCCCGCCAGGAACAGCAGGTCGAACACGGCGTAGGTGATCGGCGGGTCCTCGGGTGTCCAGACGTGCGGCTCGGGGGAGACGAGGATCGACTTGGTGCGCCGCAGCTGGCGCGGGCGGGCGCGGTCGACGAGCTCCCCGTCGAGGATCGTTCCCGCGGACGCGAGCGCCCGAAGCGCGTCGTTGATGTAGGGGACGGCGGTGACCGGGTGCCCTTCGCGGCTGCGAAGCGCGACACCGCCGGCGACGATCGCCGCGAGTGCGCGCCACCCGTCGAGCTTTTCCGAGGACAGGTAGCGCTCGTCCTCGGGGACGACGTCCAGCGTGCGGCAGAGCATCGGCGGGCCGATCGGGCGTCCGGTGCTCTGGAAGGCGGTGGAGGTGAGAGTCATGGGTGAATCTCCTTCTTGAGGGGGTTGGGTAGGCCGGCCCAGGGCGCAGGCTGCGCGCCGGGCCGGGTTCGTGTTGCCGCGATTGCGGTGGCGGATCGCGGGGCCGCGCCATGCGGCCGCGGGTCAGACCTCGGGGTCTTCGGTCTCGGGCAGCTCGGCGAGCTCGGCGCGCAGTGCGAGGAGATCCTCGATGCCGTCGAAGCTGCCGCTCGCGACGGCGATCGCGCTGCGCTCGGCGCAGGGGTCGCATACTTCGCCGTCCGCGCCGGGCGGGTGCTCCCCGCACCAGCGGCAGAGGCCGTGCGCTTCGTTTCGGCACTCCCGGCAGAGGATCTGCTCGTTGCCTTCGAGCTCGTCGCCGCAGTGCTCACAGAGGGTTGTGGACATCGTGGGCGTGGTGGCTCCTTTCGTGGTGGTGGTCAGTTCTCGCGTAGGCCGAGCGCGCGGTCGCGCGCGGCGGTGAACCGGTGGATCTGCTGGTCGTTCCAATCGCGGGGGAAGTCACGGGACTCGAGCTCGCCGGTGATCAGGAACACGTCCGGGTGCGGGACCGGCGGCCCGCCCGGCGGGCCGGCGTGGAGAGCGTCGCGAATGATCTGCGCGGCCCGCCGGCCGCATTCGGCGAGGGTGGGGTAGTCGCTCGTGGTGCCGTCCGGCTCGCGCACGTAGTAGGTGCGGGCTCGGGGCATCGGCTTCCAGGCCAGGCTCATGAGATCACCCGGAACGTGCACGTGTGATCGCCGCGACCGATACGGAATGTGACGGTGTCATCGGAGAGCGAGAGGACGTCGCCGGCGCGGGCGGGGAGCGCCATCACGAACCCGCCGGGCTGCCCGGCGTCGTGGCCGCTGAGCAGCTCGACGTCGAGCGAGGACTTGCGCACCCCGGTCACGCGGCGCGTCGACCCGTTCAGGACGGGTCGGTAGGTGTTCGCGACGCATTCGACGACCGCGCCGAGCGGGAAGAGCTCGCGGACCTCCTCGAGGGTTCTCATGCGCTCCTCCTGGGGTAGGCCGGGCAGAGCAGCGCCTTGCCGTCGCTCAGCGCGACCCGGCAGACATGTATGCGCGCGAGGCTCCTCGCCCGCGCGTCGGGGGTGTTGGGCATGGGTTTCTCCTTCGCAGAGCGGCGGCGCACTGCCAGGGGTCGTGCGCCGCGCGGGGTTGATGTCGCTGGTCTCGCGTTTGTGGCGAGGCGGTGCGCTCGCGCCCGTCAGCGCTTGAGCGCGTCGGTGCGAGTGATGACCCAGGCGCGGGCGTCGCGTTTTCTCTCCGCGTACCAGCGGGTTAGATGGCGAGCTGGGTTTGCCAGTGCAGCTCGACGGGCTGGGTGTCCGCGCACAGCGCGAGGCCTTCGCGGAGGTAGCGGTCGCGCCAGCGCACCCATTGGGTGCCGTCGATCGAGGTGCACCCCATCGACTTGGCGTGCAGGATCCGCTTGGCGCTGTTGACGCGGCCCATGTGCGCCAGCAGCCCGCGGGCCCGCGCGGTCGCTACCAGCCGCGCCGCTTCGGGCCCGAGCCGCCAGGCGTCTGAGCCGCCGACGAATACGGCGCGCAGCCCGGGCGCGCTCCACGGCACCCGGCCGGGACGCTCAGAGCCGTCCTGCAGCACGAACGCGAGCGGCAGGTGAGCGATCCACATGTGCCATTCGCGGAAGCGCTCGAGGGTCGCGTCGGCGTCCCCGACGGGCCGGCAGTCGGGGCCCTGTACCGCTGCGCGGCAATGCTCGGGGGCGCCGCACGCGCAGCGCAGCACGTCCGGCACGGTGACCCACAACAGGTTGGGATGGACCTTCGGCGCGTTCGCCGCCTGATCCAGCCACGCGCCCGCCCCGGGCCCCGTGAGGGTTTCGACCGCGCGCGGGTTCATCTGCGGCCACGCGGTCCGGATCCTGGCCAGCACCGACGGGATCGGCGCGACCGCGGCGAACATACGAGCGATCGTCTCGGGCGCGTAAGAGTGAAAGCAATCGTTGTCTGCGGCGAGCAAGAATCCCTCGGCGAGCGTGTCGTTTAGCCGCGCGAAATGGCGGGGCGTGAGTAGCCGGCCGAGGTTGGGATGGCGAAACTCGCGCATCTGCGGCAACGCCTGCGTGGTGAGCAGCAGCATGCAAGCCGCTCCTTTCGATAGTGGTGATCACGCCCGCCAGAGGGCGCTTGAGCGCAACGGTGTCGGGCCGGATGTGCGACGGCGCACGCATGGCGCGCCGTCGGCCGCGGGGTGCTCAGGCGGCGCGGCGGCGGGAGTGTTTGGCGCTGCGCGAGCTCGGTCGCGACGTCGCGACGGGCGCGGTGTCGGGCGCGGGCTGTGCGCTTCGGCTCGGGATCACGCGGTTGAGGATGTGGTCGGGGATCACGAGCGGCCCGCGTCGGGCATGCTCGGCGAGCGCGGTCATGCTCACCTTCTGCCCGAATGGCGGGTTGCCGAGGAGGACATCGAAGTTGATGATCTTCAGCTCGCCGTCGCGACGGTCGCGCCCGGCGATCTTCTGGGCGAGGCTGTCGCCGTGGAAGATCCAGAACTGGCTGGGGTCCGCGCCCGCGAGCAGCAGGCTCGCTCGCGCGATCTGGCAGGAGCGCGCGTCGATGTCAACACCGATCAGCGTCACCGCGCGAGACGCGAGGAAGCCGTGGCGGTTGCGAAACCTTTCGAGATAGCCGAGCAGCAGCGCTCCGCCGCCGACCGCCAGGTCCCCGACCCACGTCTCCTGCGCGGCGTCGCCGGCGATGTCCGCCATCATCGCCGCGAGATTCCATGGGGTGAAGAACGCGCCGCGGGCCTGCTTTGCGCTGAGCCCGCGGGTTTCCTGGAAGACGTCGGCGAGGATCGTCCGGCGGCCCTCACCGTCTGCCTTGGCGCAGGCGGCCTCGATCGCCTTGACTGCGGCCGCGAGAACTTGTGGCTGCTCCTCGCTCAGACGCGCCTCAGCGAAGAACCCCTCGAGCTGCTCGGGCCACTGCGCCAGGCACGCCTGGCAGGCGTCCTCGAGCGCCTGCCCCCACTCCTCGGTGGGTTTGGCGATGATGCGCTCCCAGCGCGCTCCGCGGGGCGGTTGGCCGAGCGTGCATTCGGCGGAGAGCTCATGCAAGAACAGCAGGGCGCTCGCGCCCTGCGCGGAGCTGCGCAGCTCGTGCAGACGAGACATCGTGTGCTTTAGGCGCATCGGCGCCTCCTTTCGGTCGGGATGACCCCGGTCACTGGCGGCGCGCCATCGCACTCGGTCGCGGTAGGCGCGGGGCTCGGAACGTCAGACCGCGCTTGGGCGAGACGACGGCGAGTTAGCGGTGCCGCTGAGTGCTGTGGCGCGCAACTGTCCGCTCAGCCTCGGGAGGTGCGAGCTGGCGGGTTTGGCCGCTGCTCACGAGCGCGCTTCGATCCATTCGGTGATCTGGTGGCGGGTCAGTGTCCACCCCTCGTGTTGGGGTAGCCGGGCGGTCACGTCCCGCTTGAACGCCTGGTAGCTGACGGGAAGCTCGTCGGGCGCCGGCGGGTAGAAGTGCCCGCGACGGGTCGGGGTGACGGCGTGGTAGTGCAGCAGGAGGCAGCGCGCGAGATCGGCGGGGCCGGAGCCTTCATAGCCCCACTCAAATCCGCTGGGGCTGTGGAGGGGATAGTGCTCGAGTGGCCCGGCGCCATCGGCGCTGAGCACGGTGACGCTGACGCCGGGAAGCCGCGGGTAGGTGCGCCCGGCCAGCTCCATCGCTTCGCTGGGCTCGAAACCGAGACGCTCCCAGTCCTCGCGCGTGAGCTTGCGCCGCTCCCCGCGGTAGATGACCTCCGGGTCGCGCGGCGGCGGGTCGGAGAGGCTGAGGGTGCTGCGGCCGTGCTGCAGGTGCTCGCAGGGCGCGACGACGACGACGGCGGCGCGGCCGCGTGGCAGGTAGCGGCGCAGGACGCCGGTGAGTGATGGGTGTTGCATCGTGGATTCCCTTCTCGGGTTGTCGTTGCCTGGGGCGGCGAGGGAAAGCAGGCGCGGTGTTCGCGCGCTCTGCCGCGCGCTATTCGATGTGGACGCGGACGAACCACCTGGACTGGTCGGGCGCGTCGGCGTGTCTGATTCCGGCTGCGAGCCGCAGCGCCCATGCCGCCCAGTCGGCTCGCTCGCCGGGGACCTCCGCGCGGCGTAGGTAGCGCTCCAGGCCGTCGGCGAGATCGGCGAACGCGTCGCGGCGGCGGCGGCGCTGGCGCGGCTCGCGTCCGCGCTTGTATGCGCTCTCGGGCATGACGGCGCTGTAGCGGCGCCGTTCGCGGGGCTCGCCGATCATGCCCGCGCCCCGCTGGATGTTTGTGCGGGCGTGCCGGGCAGCGGCGCGTCGCTTGAGGCGAGGTGGCCGCGGTTGACGCTCGCCTCGAGCTCGGCGGGTAGGTCGGTTAGCGGGGCGCCTGTGTGATCGACGGCGCCGAAGATGAAACTCGCCATTGGGCTGGCTCCTTTCGGGTTCTCCCGCGCCCGCCCCGGGAATGGGCGCGGGCGCGGGACGGTGTTGTTGGCGCCGTGTTTGCGCCCGTCGGGGTTGGGGTGTTGCGTGCGGGTCAGGCGGCCAGGTGCTCCTCGCCGAGGTCGACGTCCGCGAGTGCGCTCTCGGCGCGGTGCGCGGCGAGGTCCGCGGCGGGTGCGAGCGTGTCGTCGGTGAGGAACGCGTCCCGGTTCAGTTCCGCGAGGTGGGGGCTGAGCATCGGGCGGATCAGCTCCCAGACTGCTGTGCGCAGCTCGCTTGAGCCCTCGGGCAGCGCGCGCTGAAGCTTGCGCGCGACGCGTGCGCTGCCGAGCGGCCCGGTTGCTGGTATGCCGTTGATGTCGAGCACGAACGCGGCAGCCCAGCGGCTGAGGAGCGCCAGGATGCCGTGCAGCGGGTCGGGGTCCTCCAGGGCGCGCTGGAGCTCTTCGTCGAGGATCGCGTCGATGTGCTTGGGCTCGAAGCGCCCGGTGTCACCGACGGGCTGCTGGCGCGCGCGGTCGCTCCAGCCCGCGCCGTAGGCGATGATCGGCGCGTAGTGCTCGACGAGCAGGTGCGCGAGGATGCGCCGGACGGCGTCGAGCTGCTCGCTGCGGGGGTCCATCAGGCCGGCCGCGATGTCGTGCCCGAGCCCGAGGTTGCTGTTCGCGGCGCTCTGCTGGCGTTCGCGTGCCTGCGCGCGACGCTCGCGTTCGGCGGCCGCCGCCTGCTTGGTGTCCTCGTCGGTGACTTTCGCGGCGCCGAAGTAGCTCTCGTCGCGGACGGGCTGTGTCTCCAGGCCGTCCATCGCCTCGTGGATCGCGCCGATCACGAACTCCGGCGCGATCACCCACACCGCGTCCGCGTAGTCGGTGCCGCGGTCATACACCCAGGCGTAGCGGCCAGCGCTCGCGCGCTCGCGCAGGGCGCGGTCGACGTCGAGCTTGAACGACGCTCGCTCGGCCCGCTCGGCGAGCTTCCCGAGCTCTGCGTCGAGCTCCTCGGGCTTGCAGGCGATCGCGGTGGCGAGCGTCTCGCGCCCAGGGTCGGTGAGGTGTGCGCGTGCGCGTTCGATGTGCTCGTGGCCGTCGATGATCGCCAGGCCCTCATCGAGGCGGACGGCGTAGAGATCTTCGTTCTCAACGACGGTGCGCTGCACGAACGCGCCGATGCTCGCCAGCGCCTGCTGGTGGTGCTCGCTGGTGGTGACCCTTGCGGCGACGGCCTCAGTCAGCTCGGGGGAGATTTCGTTCATCTCCGCGAGGACGTTCGCCATCGTGATCGACAGCTGATCGCCGGTCGGGCGGTCGGCCACCCGGATGCGCAGATCGACTGGGAGGGTGAGCTGGCGGCGCAGGTTGCGCGCCAGCGTCGCTGAGATCCCGAGCTCCTCGCAGACGCTCGCGAGGCGTTCCTGTTCGGGCAGGCCGGCGCGGTCGAGCCAGCAGTCCTCGAACTGGCACTGGCGGTCGCGCATCGAGAGCTCCTCGTACTGGTTCTCCTGTGCCTGGATGCGGCGGATGTCGCGCGCGGTCGGCTCGTAGTCGAGCAGCAGCACGAGCAGCACAGCGACGGGCTTGCGGCCCTCGTACCCCTCGCCGCCGGCGAGCTCGTGGGAGCGCTTCGCCGCGAGGAACCGTCGCTGCCCGGCGTAGAGCAGCACCTGCTCGGGGGCGGTTCGCCGCCCGATCGTGGCCTGTAGCTGTCCGCCCATCAGCATCCCCGCGAGCCGGTCGATGCCCTCCGGGCTGATGTCTCGCCGCGGGTTCTTCGCGAGCGTGATCTGCTCGAGAGGGATCCATTCCAGCGCTCCCTCGAATGCGCGGTGCTGGGCGTTGGTCACGTCGAACAGCCGCGAAGGCACGGCCGGCGCGCCGCTGGTGCGCCGCTGGCGCGTGCCGTTCGGCTTGCGTGCGCTGGCGGACCGGCGAGGCTTGCCGGGCGCGGCCTTGGCCGCGGGCCGTGCTGCACGTGCCTTGGGGGGTTTGCGGCCTGCGGCGGGTTTGCGGGTGCTCACCTTGTCGTTGGCGGCGGTTGGCTTGGACATCGGTACCTCCTGGGTCGGGTGAGCGTCGCCCCGGGGTGGGCGGCGCAGTGGATTCGGTCGGGGTGGGTGGTTCAGGCCGCGAGCGCGAGTGGGGCCGCTCGCAGCGCGCGGGGGCCCTGCTGGAGCATCTGGACGGTGTCGGTGGCGACGACCTCCAGCGCGTCGGCCGGGTCGGTGATCACGGTGATCCGCGACGCCTGGACGCTGAGCGGCTCGTGCAGCAGCGCGATGTGGATCACCGGGACCCCGACGCTCATGAGCCATTCGATCTTCGCGACGCCGGCCTCCGTGTCAAACCAGCCCCCATCACTGAAGATGTACGCAAGGCGCGGCCGGTTCATGTTCTCCATCTCCAGGTGCTCGGCGCACATCTCGATCGCGTCACCTGCGAACGCGGTGCCGCCGCCGGTGCGGATCGCCGGCACCAGGCGCATCGGCTGCGAGCCGTCGGAGAGCAGGCTGGCGGAGTTGCCGAACAGCCCGGTCGCCATCCGCCCGCCGACGATCCGCACCGCGGTGTCGAGGATCCACGTCACCGGTCCGAGCGCGTACTCGTAGATCGCCATCGACCCGGACGTGTCGAGGATGAAGATCACGTGCGGGGCCTGGATCGGGTTGCGCCGGGTGCGCTCGATCGACCACGAGTGCGCAGTGACGGGCAGCCCGTGCTGGCGTTGCGCGAGCGCGCGCATGTGGCTGCGCGCGTCAAAACGCCCGCCCGGGGTGCGCTTGGCGAGCTGCACGAGCGCCTGGGTGCGCGCCTGTTCCAGGCGGTTCGCGAACCGGGCCGCGGCCTGGATCTCATCCGGGTGCGCCGGACGGTTCACGCCGCGGTTGGGCATCCGGCCCGTCGGCGCGCCCGTCCCTCGCCCGCCCGTCTGCGGCTCGGGGGCGCCTTCGGCACGGTCGAGCAGGTCCTTCAGCATGACGTCTTCATTGAGCTGTTGCAGCTGCCCGGCCTGCGCCTGCTGCTGCGCGTCCTCCAGGGCTTCACCGAGCGACTTCATCTCCTGCCCGTTGCCGCCGCCAGCCCCGCCGCCGCTGCCGCCGGCTTCCTCGCTGGTGTCGGTGCTGCCGGCTCCTTCGCCGCTGGTGGGGTCTGGCGGGTCGGGCGCCCCGATGATTTCCCGGTACTCCTCGGCGAACGCGTCCATCGTTTTGCAGTCGCCGTCGGGCACCCAGATCAGGCGGGCGTAGAGGTCATGCAAAGCCTGCATGTCGCTTGTGCCGAGCACGCTCTCCCATAGCGGCGTGAGCGACCCGAGCGTCGCGGGATCGACCACGTCATAGTGGGTGCGCGCCGCGAGGTAGGTCATCGCGCGCCCGCACATGTCGCGGGTGAGCGGCGCCCCGGCGAGCGCGGCGGCCATGACCTCCTCCTGAAAGCGGCGCAGGAGTACGCAGGGCACCATCGCGCTGAGCGCACGGCGGATGAACGTGCCGCGCGCGGTGGCCTCGGGGTAGTCGCGGACGCCGTGCGCCTCCATCCGGGGCTCCTCGAGCAGCCGGCGATCGCTCAACAGGACCGTCTTGCCTTCGTCCTTCAGGTGCGCGTCGTAGGTGATGACCCAGCGCTTGGTGTGCTTGGCGTGCATCACCTCGTGAAAGGCGACGCCGAAGCACACGAGCACCCGGAAGCGCTCAAGACGCCCCGCGAGGATCTCCTCGCGCGAGCCGAGCAGCTCCTCGCTGTCGAGGTAGACGGTGCGGCTCGGCACTTCGATGTGCCCGGGGTTTGACAGGCCGGCGCCGATCAGCACCCACACGGGGTAGAGCTCCTGCATCAGCACGGTCCAGTGGTCGGAGAGGTCGCGGTAGACCGTGTCGAGTGCTCCTCGGGACGCGGCAGCGCGGTTCAGGCCGCGGGAGAACTCTCCGCGATCGCGGGTGGCGAGCGCGCGCATCAGCGTGTCACCGCCCGCGGGTATCCTTCGAGGTTCGGGATCGCGTTCGAGGCGCCCGCTTTGCGTTTGCCGGCGCTCACCTTGAAGCGCTGAAAGCCGCCCTCGTCGAGCATCCGGCACGCGGCCGCGGCGTCGGCGGCGAGCAGCTTCCCGGTCTCCAGCTGCTCCTGTAGCCCGGAGATGAACATCGATAGCGCGACGCGCTCCCCGACACGGTCGCTCATCACGTGCAGGCTCTCGATCTCCCGGAACTGCGGTGTCCACGCAAGTTCGCCGCTCTTGCGCTTGCCGTCATATTTCTCGGCCGCGTCGACCAGCGCGCCGTTGACGCCGAGCTCGCGCAGCGCCCCCCAGTTGCTTGAGACCTCGACGGTCGCAGGGAACCGCGAGTGCCACGCGTCGGGGATGTCGGTCGCGCCGACGAGACCCGGGTTATAGGTCAGGATCACCCCGAACCCGGGCTGCGCGGTGACGGTCTCCCCGGTCGCCGCGAGGTAGAGCATCAGCCGCCCGTCGAGTGTGCCGTTGAGGCTCAGCAGCGCGACGTCGCGGGCGATGCTGACCTCGTCGATGACGACCAGCCAGCCGTTGCGCATCGCCTCCACGAACGCGGCCTCCACGAGCTTCACGCGGGTCGCGTCCTCGGGGTCGGGGATGAAGTCGTAGCGGAAGAAGTACTCATCCGCGGACGGGCCGGGCTGCAGCTCGATCAGCCCGTAGAACGGGCTGCCGTGCCGTTTGATCACCTTCTTCTTCTGCTGGCGCCAGCTGGTGTAGGCGATCGCCCTGGCGATCTGGCTCTTGCCGGTCCCGGGAGGCCCGATCAGCTTCAGGTAGCGCGAACGGGTGGGGTCCTGCGCGTCCAGTAGCCGGCACGCGACCTCGTGCAGCGGCTCCCCGAACAGCGACGGCGGATAGATCGTGCGCCCGTCCGGCAGCACGATCGCCTCATGCGTGGTCGCGTCGAGGGTGAGCAGCGCTCTCGCCTCGGCGGTGAGGTCTCCTTCGGCGGCGAGGTCATCGACGGTGGCGAGCGCCTGATCGATTGCTGTGGCTGTAGCCATAGATGTCTCCTTTGGTGCGGGGCGTTCGCCCCGCTCGTGGATGGAACGCGGGGGGTGCTTGTGGCCGCGTGCGGCTCGGCGCGCGGCGCGGTGCCCGGGGGTGCTCAGGCGCCGAAGATGCGGGCGGCGACGCGCAGGCGCGCGGCGGTTGAGAGGTAGCCCTCCTGCTGCTTGTTCTCGGCGACCTGGCTGGTGATCACGCCGAGCTGCTTAGCGATCGTGGATTCCTCGGCGCCGACGCCTTCGGGCGCGTCGAGGATCTGGTGGTTTTCACCGCCGCGCGGCGCGACGATCTTGACCATGTGTTCGGTGCCGCCGCCGACGATGTAGGGGATCGACGTCCACACCGACGCGTGCGGCGAGCCGATCCGGTCAACCCGCCCGACGCGCTGTTCGATGCCATCCGGGACGGGCGGGACATCGAGGTGCACGATGCCGCTTGCGACCTGCAGGTTGTGTCCCTCATGCCCGATGCGACTGAGGCACAGGATCGGGAACTCCCCGTCGGTGAAGCGCCGCTTGAGCTCCTCGAACTCGTCTTTGTCGATTGAGCCGTCAGCGACGCACGCCTCGATGCCGTAGCGCTCGCGGATCGTCTGCGCGAGCTGGCGCAGGCACCACACCCGCTCGGCGAACACCAGGATCTGCTCCTCAACGGCCCGCTCAGCCAGGCTCTGCGCGACGATGCTGCGCAGCAGCGGCAGCCCGTCCCCGCCGCCCTTCATCGCCTCGGCGACGAGGCCTTCGCGGACGAGTGCCTTCGCCAGCAGCGAGGCCGAGTGCGTCAGCGTCTCGGGGTCCACGCCGATGTCGACGTACCGGTCGACGTGTCCGAGCACCATTCCCTGCTGGCGGGCGTACTCTTTCATCGCCTCGCGGTGAAGCGCGCTGTGCTTGTCGAGCGTCTTGAGCGCGTGCAGCACCTCCAGCAGCCGCCGGTACGCCGCCTTCCCGCCTTCCCGCAGGGCCTTCATCAGCTCCGCGAGCGCGGGGTCCGCCTCGATCGGCAACGGCTCCGCGGGCAGCACGTCGGGGAGGTAGGGCTTCATTTCCTTCTTCGTGACCCGCACCGCGTGCGGGCCGTAGTTCACGCGCAATCTCGCGGCGTTGACCTCGTCCATCAGATCGCCCGCTTCGACGGTGTTCAGACGCTCCTCCAGCAGCGTGCGGTCGGCGACGCACAGTCCGACGAGGCGGTCGATGTTCGCGGCCTCCTTCCCGGCTGGGGTGCCCGTCAGCCCCCAGAAGTCCGCGATCGCGCCGAAGCGCAGCTCCGCGAGCGCACGATGCGCCTCGGTGGCGGGGTTGCGGTAGCGGTGGATCTCATCCGCGACCGCGAAGTGCCAGTGGATGACCGCCAGCTCGCGGGCGAAACGCTCCATCACCCCGGTCCCGACGAGCACGACGCCGGGGCGGTCCCCGAGGTCGCGGTGAAAGCGTCGGATCTGCGCGGCGACGGGGATGCGCTCGTCGATGATCAGCACCTCGCAGTTCGGAGCGAGCGGCGGCAGCCCGCGCGAGGGAGCACCAACGGTGAGCTCCTCGAACCACTGGTTGATCAGCCGCGGCCCGGCGATCACGAGGCCGCGGAATCCGCAGATGGTCGCGGCGCGGTGGTAGATCGCGCGGCCGGTGGTGATCGTCTTACCGGTCGCGGTCTGGGACATGTCAAGGCCCGACCCGACGACCTTCAGCGCGGCGACACGACGCTGCGGGTCCTTCAATACCGGGTCGTCGTCGAGCGGTGCGACGACGGTCATGCGCACGAGTTCGCGCGCGCCTGAGTCGAGCACCACGTTCGCGCCGCTCGCCTTCAGCTCCCGCAGCAGCGTGAGGGCCTGCTCGGCTAGGAGCCGGCGTGTGATCGCCGACATGCCGTCCGCCTCGGTGATGGTCAGCATCCCGGGGCGGCCCTTCATCCGCCCGACACGGACCGTGCCGGCGAGATAGCCCGAGGCCTCGGTGGAGAGCAGCAGCGGCACCTCGCGCTCGACGGCGATCGCGACGGCCTCGCCGAGGTCCATCGCGACGCTCAACGCGTAGTCCTTCGCTTTCCCGGCACGGACCGACCCCAGGCGCCGCACCGGAAAGGACTTCACGCTGCGGGTCAGGACCCGTATTTCCAGCGGTCCGCCGCGGAAGCTCGAGAGGTGCAGGCGCCCCCAGCGTTCCAGGCGGTCGACGGGCAGCCCGGGATGCACCGGCCGGCCCAGCGAGTTGGAGAGTGCCGTCCCGAGCCCGGCCGAGGTTTCGGCGATCGACATGTCCCCGGCGTGCAGCGTGCGCATGTTGATCCGGCCAAGGAACTCATCGACCTCCTCGGCCGGGACGGAGGCGCTGAGGAGCCCTGGATGGATCTGTCCGCCGAGTGAGTCGACGAGGCTGATCAGCTCGGGGGAGAGCACCGGCCCCAGACGCCAGCCGTGTCCGGTGCGCTCGTCCGGGATGAGGAACACCCCTACGGGTCGCTCGACCCGCTCGGGGACGCTCATCACCTCACGCGCGAGCGCGAGCCACGGCCGCGAGCCGATCTGCCAACAGCGCATGTCGGACTCGCTGAACTCGGCGACGTTCGCGAGCGCCCACCGCGAGATGTCATCGGCCAGCTCGGGGACGAGGCCGTAGCGGCGGGCGATCGCCGCGCGCTTGGCGGCGCTCCGATACCACGTGTCGGGGTGATCCAGGTCGACCGGGAGCTCGCGGTTCGCTTCGCGGATCCGTCCGTCCAGCGCCTGTGCCGGGACGGTCACGACGCTCCAATCGAGGCCCGCGGCACGGTCGGTGTCCGCCTGGCCGCTGGCGAGTTGCTCGATCGCCTCCGCGGTCAGCGTGCCGGGGTCCACCTTCGCCAGCGCATGGCGGCGCAGCACTCCTTCGGCGTGAGCGAACCGGCCCTGCCACGAGTAGCGGCTGTTGGGGTCAACCGGACGGTTCTGGGCGAGCGCCACGAGCGCGTCGCGGCTGAGCGCGTCCGTCACCCTGCTCCAGCGCGGAAAGCAGCGCATCAGCTGGTGGTAGGCGTCGCTTTCGCGCGCCGCACCGGCCAGTTCGGCCCACGGCGTCAGCGCACCGAACGCTCGCGGCGCCTGCGCCTGAAACGCTTCGGACGGAGCAGGTTGGACAGCAGGAAATAGGGTTGCCATATGGTTCTCCCTTCGGGGTTGGCGGGCGTCGGCGAGCACGGCTGTCGCCAGGAGGGCGACAGCGCGGTCGTGTCCGAGGCCGATGGGTTGGACTGCGGTGGTCGGACACGCCGTGCTCAGGAAGCGGCGGAAGCCCGACGTCGTCTTGCCTCGATGCCTTCTGGCGGCGGTGGAATCTGAGTCATCGTTGGCGCTCGCGATCCAGCAGCTCCCGCGTCGCGCGTGTGCCGATCTCGGCTTGCAGGTAGGCGATTTGGCGGTCGCGGCCTTCGTTGTTGACCGACGAGCCAGTGGCTGCGGCCATGTCGTGAACGGTTTCGTCGAGCGTGTCCTCGGCGATTCCGCACTGCTCAGCGAGCGCGAGGAGCTCAGCGAGCTCTGTCTCATCGGCGCGGGCAAAGTCCACGAGCACCACGCTGCAGGTCTCGCACTCGACCGCGGCGTTCTCCTGCGCGTAGATCACGACGGCGACACGGTGTCCCGCGTGCGCGGCGAGGTCGGTGTAGCTGTTGACGCTCACGGCCGCTCACCTCCCGACCGCGGGGGTGGGTCATGTTGCTGAGTTGGGTTTCCGGTTGACATTCGGGCTCCTTTGGGCGAGGTGGAGGGATGGTCAGGAACAAGCCCGCGCGCCTACCCGCTCGTCCAGGCGGCGAGCGGGAGCTGGGGTTGACGCTCGGCGGGCCAGGCGTGCTCGGCGAGCAGCCGCGCGGCGGCGTACATGACGGCGGTGGGGTTCAGGTCACCGCCGGTGAATCGCCGTCCCGTCTGCCAGCAAGCGCGCTGGACGGCCCCTCCGCCGATCATCGGATCGGACACGTGCTCGCCTTCGCTGGTGAACGTCGTGACGATGCGCCTGGCCAACGGTCCGGGCAGCTCGGTGGCATAACGCAGCAGGCCGGGCCTGTCCGCTCGGCCGTTACCTTCGAGCCATAGGTCGGTCGGGTATAGGCCCCCGTTGTGGGAGCGGCGCTGGTCGCGCGGCGCGTTGAACACGCGCCGGCGGTGGGAGACGGGGCCGCGGCACATCGCGGTGATCGCCCAGTGAGCCGGTGAGGGACGGCGTGTGCTGGGCGCGACGAACTCGCGACGAGCGACGATCGTGCATACCCACGTGAGACCGTGCTCTTCGGCGGCGATCTGCACGTGCGCGGCGCGCTGCGGGCCGGTCACGACCACGAGCTGCCCGCCGGGTCGCAGCACCCGTGCGGCGGCGGCGATCCACCGGCGCGAGAACGCCAGGTACTTCCGGGCGGGCACGTCGACATAGCCGTCGAGGACCTTCGCCTCCGCGCGCGCGTACTGGCTGCGCGACCCCGGCCTGTCCCATTCAAGGCCCCACGGCGGGTCGGTGATGACCGCATCCAGCGGCCCGTCGACGTCGCCGAGCAGCGCGACGGCGTCGCGGCACTGCAGCTCGATCTGCGGGTCCCCGGCACCCGCTGTGATCAACAGCATCCGCCTGGGATTCTCGGGGGTTCCCTCGAGCGCCCAGACCGCGTGTGTGATGCGCTGCGCGCGGCCGGCGCGACGCTGGTTTGCGAGCCAGCCGCGGACGCGGTGCCGCCACCGTGGATCCCACGGATGCCCAGGCGCTGACGGGGAGTGTCCGTCGTCGCGGGCGACGTCGGCGTGCTCTTCGACGTGGGCGTAGAGCGCGGCCAGCGTGTAGGTGCCGCGCGCGAGGGTGCGCAGCATGTCCGTCTCGCTCTTCAGCGGCCCGCTCATGCCGCACGACGCAGTTGCGCCTGCACGGCCTGCGGGCCGGCGCGGTAGGCGATCGCCTCGCTGGCGGCGCGGGGGCCGGCGAGCCAGTACACCCACAGTGCCTCGGGGCGTCGCCCGACGCGTGAGGGGCCAGACCAGGTGCCGCCGCCGCCGGAGCCCTGGCAGCCGCGCAGGCGTTCCCAGCCGTCGTGGCGGTATAGGTGCCCGGCCTTGCCCGGCAGCGAGTAGGACACGAGCGCGACCTTCTCCACGGTGGGGAAATAGGGCCAGTAGGGGACGGCGAGGAAGTCCCGCCACGCGCGCAGGATCACCCGGGCGCTGCCCGCGGCGATCGGCTGCGGGGAGCGGCACACGCGGGTCAGCTCGATCACGTTTCGCCGGTCAAGTCCGTGGCCGGTGTCGACGACCGCGCTGTGGGTGCTGCCGGCGGTCGCGAGCGCGATCGGCTCTCCTCGCACGAACAGCGCGAAGGCGTGATAGCCGAACGGGCGTGTCTCGGCGCCGAGCGGGTGCCAGTCGGCGGCGAGCACGTTGGACTCCGCGCGTGTGAGGCGCCGGATCTCCACCGGCGGGCGCTCGCCGAGCGCGGCGCGCCGCTCGCTGGCCGCCCAGATGTCCGGTGCAGGCCACGCGCTGCCCGGCAGCTGCAGCGTCGAGCCGTCGGGCATCGCGATCGAGATCGTGGGCGGCGCTGGGCGCTGCAGCGGCGGGATCTGAGTGGCGTCGAGGGATAGCGCCGGTAGCGCGCGCAGCGGGCGCGCGGCGGCCAGAAGGACGGTCGGATTCATAGGGGAGCTCCTTTCAGGAGCAGTCGCGCTGCCCGCGATGGGCAGCGGAAGTACAGGAATGCGGCTCGCTGCCTGGACGAGCAGCAGACGGCGGGGCGCGTTCAGGTCGCGCCGCGCCCCGTCGAGGCGCGTGCGTTGATGGCTGTGTTCAATTCCGCGAGTTCGGCGCGGTAGCGCGCGGCGGTCGCCTCGCTCAACATGGCTGCCGCGACCAGCAGCGTGATGGTCCTCTCGATCTCACGGGCCTTCCGGCGGGCTGTGGCGAGGTCGATCACGGGCCGGGTGAGCTGATGGTGGATCTCCGCGACGGGCTGGACGGCGAGGAGCCCGGCGCGGATCAGGAGTGCGTCACGTGCTCGGGTGCGCCGCTCACGGGCGGCCCGTTCTCGTTCGGCGGCGCGCCGTGCTCGTGCGCGGCGCTGCTGGCAGGCCCTTACGTGGCTGCCAGCAGCGCGTGCAGCGCGCGGCGGGTAGACGGTTGACATGGGTCTTCTCCCTTCACGGTGTTGGGTGGGCGGTCGGGCTGCCTGGAGGGGGTCCCGGGTCGCGTTGGCGTGTGTGGCGGGCGTGCAGGACGACTTCGCAGCCGGTGAGCCGCTCCAGCAGCGAGATCGGGTCCGTGTGCAGCTGCGCGTGCGCGATCTCCGCCTTGTGGTGGCGAACGAGATCCGCGAGCAAGTCGAGCGCTCCTTCATCGAACGCGCGATGGCACGTCCGGCAGCCGGGGAGAACGCATGACGGGTCGTCGCAGCCGCCGAGATCGCGGGGCCACAGGTGCATCGGGTCGGTGGCCGGGGCGCCGCAGTGCACGCACCGCGCGCCCGCGATCTTGGCTTTCTGGGCGGGGCTGGCGGGGCTGATCGGCCGCCGCTTTCGTGCGGTGCGCCGGGCGAGGGGCTGCTCGCGCGGCGCGATCGCTGTGGTGCGCTTCAGCGGCGTCTTACGCGCTGGTGGTGAGCTGCGCATCACTGACTGCGCGGCTCGTGCGGCGGGAAGGTCTCGCGGAACCCGTTGGGGCCGCGGATCTCGACCGTCTCACCGGGAGCGGACTCGCTGACCAGCTGCGCCTCATCGCGCGCGTCATCGGGGCTGTCGTGCAGATAGCCGGTCTCGAGCACACCATCGACGTAGACGACGTAGCCCTCGGCGAGACAGTGCGTGCAGTAGCGGCTGCGCGGCGCCCGGTCATAGCTGCCGCACCGATCGCAACCGGCGTTCTCCGCGGCCGGCGCGTTGCACGGCAGATCCCTCCAGGGCTCGCGCGTGATCATCTGCCGCTGCGCGGCGGCGAGCTCACGCTCGGTATCGAGGTCTCGCTGCGGGTCCTTGCGCCGCGTCTCGAGGTCGACTTCAAGGACATCGATGATCACCGCGAAATGCGCTGCCGGCACCGGTTCGCCGTCGGCGATCAGCCGCCGTGCGGTTTCGAGGTCGCGCTCGCGCTGCGGGTCGCGCTCTGCGTCGCGAACGCGGTCGGCGAGGTCCAGCGTGATCACATCGCCGACCGATGCCGGGAGCACGAGCGCGTTCTCGGCGAAGTACACCATCCTGCGGGCCTCGCGCTCCTCTCCGCTGGCCAGGTCGACGAGCAGCACGGCATGCGACGGTGGTTTGGCGTCGAGCGCCTCGGTGAGCACACGCGACAGTTCCCATTCGGAGTAGCCGAGAGTGATCAGGCGTTCGAGCCCGCGCCCGCGCCCGCGATCGACGAGAACGGCCAGCGGCGGGCACGATCGCCGAGCGCTGGATGGCTGGTCGAGGACTGTTGCGAGCCGCTGACGCGCGGCGGGCGTGCAGGGCGTCGCGAGAATCCGCAGACGCTCGAGCATTTCACCTGTTGAGTTGGGGGCGTCGGATTCAGTCATTGGTTGCACCTCCATGCAAAGTGGTCGTGGGGCCGCGGCGACGCGGCGGCTTGGGGACGACTGGCGCGCTCGCGGTGAGCGGGCGGTGAGCTCGCCCGGGACGAGAGGCCCTCGCCTGGTTGGGGCGTTGATCTCGGGCGGCGGGGCCGGCGGTCGTGTTGGCTCTACAGCAGGCTGGTCTGCTCGCCGACGGCGATCCGGACGCGTGGGTCGATGCCCTGCACGTCTGACTCGGTTGGCCAGCGCGGCAGTGGATGCGGCAGCGGGTGATCCGGGCGCGCGGCGACGCGCATCGCGATGTCGCCGTGCGGGTCGGCGTTGCCCCAATGCTCGTGCGGCTCCCAGGCCAGATGCAGCTCCCCGCGGTTGACCTCGAGGTCCTGCACCCGCACGATGTGACTGACGTTATGTGTGTCGTAGGAGCTCACGTACAGCGCGCGCCCGCGGTAGGTGAACTTGCCGTCCGGCTGGGTGGACTCGTAGATCCAGGCGGTCACGAGGACCGCCTCCAAACGGTGGGGCCAGCCGAGGCCGCAGCTGAGCGCGTCGCGCGTCTCGAAGATCGTTGCGCGCCGCTCGTTCGCCTGTGCGCGGATCTCCTGGCGCTCCTCGCCGCCGCGCACGACGCGCACCCGGGCCGCAAGCGCGAGCTCGCCTTCGACCTGCAGGCGCATCAGCGCGACCCGCTCCTCCTCAGCGGCCTGCGGATCCTCGGCACAGTGAGCGCGCAGCGCCTGCACCGCGTCGTGCAGTTCGTCGCGTTGTACTCGCTCGAGCGCCAGAAGCGCGCCCGAGAGCGTCTTCTTGCGCCGGTCAGAGACCGTGCAGTACGCATCGAAGTGGACCGATTCTGCTGTGCGCACCCGGTGACACAGCGCGACCGTCTCCGGTCTAAGCACAGCAACGTCCTCAAGTGCGGCGACGGAATACCGACACGAGTCGGCGGACGCGGCGGGCGCGCCGGATGTTGGGGTGGGCATCGTGGCTCCTCTCGGTCGGGTTCGGGCGCCGCACGCCCGCGGCTGCTCCGAGGCCGCGGGCGCGCGCGGCGGCTGGTCGTACGCCGGGTCAGCTGACCGCCCACGCGAGCACCGTCTCGGGCCGCTCGGAGTAGTTGGCTGTGATCGCGTCGGCGAGCGTCGCGTCGGGGTGCTCGAGGAAGTAGGCGGTGGCGTTGACCTGGAGGTTGAGCGCGTCGCGGACTCCCTCCTCGGGGGCATCAATCGCCTCGAGGATCTCGTTCGCGGCACGGTTCGCGGCGGTGTTCAGCTGCTCCGCGGTGAACGTCCTGGCCTTTGACGGCGTGTAGGGCCCCGTCGCGGTCTCCAGGGCGTAGTCGCCAGCGTTCTCGGGGCCGAGCACGACCTCGGTCCCGTCCTCGGTGATGACGTTGATCGTGTGACCCGCCTAAAGGTCGCGAACGTCCTCGGCTGTGAGCGTGATCGCCATGAGGTGATCTCCTTTCGTGCCGCTGGTGGCTGGCACTCGAGTGCCGGCCAGGGGGTGTTCGTGCCGTTTCGGCAACGCCCGCGCGGGGGAGCGCCTCGCGCGGGCCTGTCGGCTGCTGGGCGGCGAGGTCACGGACGCTCGCTCGCGCCAGTCGCCTCATCCTCTGGGATCTCCTCCTCCTCGTTGTCGTCTGAGCCGATCGCGAACGCGACCTCTCTCACGACATCGGGGAGCGTGCTGTTACCGAGCGCTTCGACGAGCAGGTCGTCTGTCTCGACGGCGCCGGGCACGTAGCTGAGGACCATCTCTCCGACTCGCCAGGTGATCAGCGGGTCGCCTCCACGGTTGAGCGCCTCCTCGATCCGCGGTTCGAGCGCGGCGAGCGCGTCGGTGAGCGCGGCTGAAGGTTTCCTCATGCGGCTCTGGGGAGCGGCCGCATGGGCGAGGGCAGCCGGCGGACCTCCCGGTCGGCCAGCTCGCTGCGGAGTATGGGAATGCTGAGGGGGGCGACGATGCCGAGCCGCACGCTGTTGCTGATCCTCGTGACCTTCACTTGGATGTGCGCCCCGATCCGGAGCGACTCGCCCGTTTTGCGGTTGAGGATCACCCGTGTCCGGATGTAGCCTCCGGGCTGCTCGGCGCGGCTGATTGCAACGCCGGCGGGGACACTGACGAGCAGGCGCACCTTGCTGCGCCGAATAGCCACGACGCTCACTTCGATGTTCGGGCCGATCTGGATCGACTCATTGGCCCTACGGGTCAGTACAAGCATGTTTTCTTCTCCTCTCGTTCCCCCCGCGCGGGGCGGGAATGTCTGGGAAGCCGCTGGGCCGCGGCCGGCGATGGGCTGGTGGGACACCCGCCGCCAGCCGCGCGCGGCTGGCCGGGGCTTTAGGGACGCTGCGGGCCGGTGGTGGCGCTGGCCTGGTCGAGAAAGCACACGGGCATTCCCCCGGCTGCGGCGCGCTGCTCCTGCTCGATGTCCGCGGCGTAGATCGCGGCCAGTTCGCGCGCCAGGTCGGGCTCGGAGGTGTCGCTGAGCAGCTCCTGCAGGTATTGGCGCTCGTGGTCTGTGAGCGGCAGCACGCTCGCTTCGACGTGAACGGCGCGCCCGTCGGCGGCGACGAGCAGCCGCTCGAAGATCACAGGGCCCGCCGTCGCGGCCGATGTGACGGTGGCGAGCTCGCTGAGCACGACGCGTCGCTCGGCTCTCTCGGCGAGCGCGGCGTCGAACAGGTCACCGATGCCCTGCGGGTCATCGGTGATCGCGACCGTCTGCGTGTCGTTGAGGATCGCGACGTCGCCATCGAGCCGATCGTGGGTGACGACGGCCCGCAGCGCGACGCAGCGCGAC
Source organism: uncultured Solirubrobacteraceae bacterium (assembly GCA_963711985.1). Classification (GTDB taxonomy): domain Bacteria; phylum Actinomycetota; class Thermoleophilia; order Solirubrobacterales; family Solirubrobacteraceae; genus Palsa-744. The sequence continues at coordinate 1,352,237 of CAVQGG010000011.1, forward strand.
GCGGACTCCTCGCGGACGGAGCGGACGGGGAGTGTCGTTGTGGGGGTGTTCATGCTGGTTTCTCCTTCTCGTTTGCGTTTCGGATCAGGGGTGAGCTGCGCGGCCCCCGGCGAAGGAGGTCCGTGTTCAGCGGCGTGTCTCGTTCGCGGCAGGTCTGTCTGGGCTGGGGTGCGTTCGGGGCGGCGCTGGCGCAATCGCTTTCACGCCGGCGGCGAGGCAGCTGGTGGCGTGGTCTCCCATTGCGCCAGGAGGTCCTCGAGCCATCGCACCGTGTCGGTGAGCTCCTCGTGCTCGCCGGCTTCGCGGGCGTGCTCGGCGACGATGTCCGCCGCGAGTTTCAGTGCGCCACGGTGCCCGTAGGTCAGCGTCGCCTGGCGCGGCTCTCCCGCCGACCGCGGCGCGCTGCCGGGGAGTGGTGGTGTGAACGTGACGCTCGCTCGCGTGGACGCGGCGTGTCGTGCGCCGGTGTCGAGGTCGATGACCGCCTCGGCGCTGAGGGGGAGCTCACCGACCGCCAGCTCCGCAAGCTCGGCGGCGATGGCGGCAGGGTCATCGCTGCAGAACAGCATTCGCTCACCGGCGTGCTCGGCGAGCACGGCGAAACGCGGGCATTGAGCGCCAGGAACGTCGGGCTCCTGATCAACGAGCCCCCGGACGCGTTCGCGTCCCCATTCGCTGGTCGTTGTCGTGGTGGCGAGGGCACGCAACCGTTGCAGGCGCGCCTCGTGTTCGGCATGTGCCATTCGGGGGTTCCTTCCGAGTCGGATCAGTGGTGATGGCGCCCGCTGGCATCAGCGTGCGCCTGGGGTGAGGTCGGGAGGGACGTGATCGCTGTTGACAAGCGGTGCGGGGACGCCGGCGGCTACCGTTCGCGGCGCGGGCAGGCGTCAGCGAGTCACACCTCCCGACAGGCGATTCGCGCGCGGTTGGCTAGCGCGGATCACCCGCTTGACTGCCTGCCCGCGCTCTACCTCACTTGCTGCGGTGCGTCGGCGTCCCCATCAGGTAGCTGGCGAGCGGCGGGTCGGGCTCGGCGAGGTCCATCCCGGCGAGTCCGGGGTCCTCGAGCAGCTCCACGCGCAGGTCGCTGAGCTGTTTGGCGAGGACCGGTTTCTCGCGCTCGTCGACGAACAGCGTCCGCCGGGGCGAGGAGCCAGGGTCCTCCGCTGCCCGGCCGTGCACCAGCGCGCCTACCAGCAGCATCCACGCTTCCTCGGCCATCTCCAGCGGGTCGCACACTTCGGGGAACAGCTCTGGCGCGCTGGCCGCGAAGGAGCTGACTCGCGCGTCGTGGTCGACGATCACGACCCGGACCGGCTCGGCTTCCCGGTCGAGTGCGCCGGGCGCTCCGAGAGCGACAAGCGGCGCCTCCGTGTGGTCGCCGAGATAGGTGGTTTGCGCGTGGGCGTCGACCGCGCCGTAGTCAAGGCCCCAGCGGTCGCACAGGTGCCGCAGGTTGGCCAGGAGATCCCTGACGTCACGCTCCAGGCCAGCGACCACGCCGTCGCGGAACTCGCAGTCGCTGCCGGCTTCGATCGCGTGCATCGCGCGGTCAGCGCGACGCTCGTTCTGGGTCACCGGCGCGGCGCCGGTAGCGGGATGGTGAGACATCAGTTCTGTCCTTTCATCTGTGGTTGTTGGCGAGCCGGGTGATGCACCGGGTCAGCTGCTGGCCGGTCGGCCGATCACGACGTCGCCGCTGAGCACGACGCAACCCCCGTCTGTCGCGGGCGCGACGACGTAGGCGCGTATCCATGCGCCCGACCGGTCACCCGACGCCCGCGAGGCCTGTGCCTGCGCGACCGAGCGCACCGACGAGGCGCCGATCAGCGACGCCTCGTCGGTGTCGCTCACGGCGACCGCGACATACGGCTTCGCCTCGCTCCTCGCAGCGGCGAATACCGCGGCGGCCGCGTCGATCGTGCCCTTGAGGATGTCAGCGTGCTCGACCGGTTCTTCGGATCGGGCGGCGGTCATCTCACGCCTCCTCGACGGCGTAGCGGTCGCGCTCGCACTCCATGCACAGCTGGATGCGCGAGCGCCCGTCTCCGCAGTCGCGGTGAGCGCGCCCTGCGAGCAGCGCATCGATGGCGTCCACGGCCGCCTCGAGCACCTTCCGCGCCGCGGACGCGTTCGCGGCGTCGATGCTGAAGAACGCCTCGGCGGTGTATTCGCGCAGCGGATCGCCGCTGATCTCCTCGGCGACGCGGCGGCCGTTGGACGCCGTTCCTGCGGCGGGCGCCGAGGGCTCTCCTTCGCTGGCGAGGCGCGGGCCGGGACTCGTGTGGTGATCGTTAGCTTCGTTGGTCATGGTGAAGACTCCTATCTGTTGGGTTGGCGCGGGCCGCGAAGGGGATGGGGGCGTTCAGCGAGCGCCGGGCCACTGCGCGGGGTCAAACCCGGACGGGCTGGCCGCGTCGAAGCGCTCGCACAGTTGCCGCCACGTCAGGCGGACGGTCGGCTGCTCACGCACGACGGTGAACACGTCGCCGAGCAGCGGGTCTGCTCCCGGCGACCAGAACGAATGACTCGGGTGGTCGTGCTCGCCCAGCGGCGTGATGTGGGCGTCGGGAAGCCCGACCTGGCAGGGTGTAAAGAAGACGCCGTCTTCGAGCTTCGGGGCGATGCTGATCCGAAAGCTTTCCTCACCCCAAGCGTCCGCGATGACCACGCGCTTGGTGCTCTTGTGGTTGGCCGCGTCGCGGTAGCACAATGTGAACGCTGTGCACGTTGGCTCGAGGCAGCGTTTGCGGGAGGCCGTGCTCGTCCAGCCCAGCCTCCCCGAACAGCACGGGGAAACTGAAGGGCTGCCCGTCGTCGCTGTAGATCTGCGCCGCCCTGCCGCTGGCGGCGACCCAGCGGTCGCGGCCGGCGACTTGCATGTGCATCGCGACCTCGCTGTGGGGGAGCTTGACTCGCACCGTGTTCTCGGGCATCGCGGTGACGTACGGCGAGAGGTCGTTCTCTCTCATCGGTCTCATTTCCTTTCCTAGCTGGTGTATCCGCCGGGGAGACAGCGCGCGGGAGCCGCGGCCCACGGGCTCGAGCGGCACGCGCCCGGCGGGCTGTGGGCCTGCACAGGCGGCGCGCGCCCTTGTGTTGGCCGGTGCTTGCGTCCCAGACGCGTTAGTTCGTGGTGCTGGGACGCGGCGGTGGCGCGGCGACGTGCGTCGAGACGATCTCACGCCCGTTGAATGCGTTGTAGGCCGCGGGCACCTCGTGCATGACTTTGACGCGCACGTCCTGGCCGATGTAGTGCATCACCGAGTCCAGCAGTTGGCGCATCAGATGCGCGGGCACCCCCTCGGTGCACGATCGGACAAGGCTCGCGACGCAGGTGGTTGTATACGGGTCAAAGCCCCCGTTCGCGCGCCACGTGTCGAGTGCTTCGACGAGCTCTGCGAGCTGCTCGGCGAGCTCTGCGAGCCGCGCGAGGTCGGCCGGGCTCAGCTCGCTGGTCGCCCGCCAGCGAGCGTTGATTGCGTTGATCTCGGCGACGCACGCGTGTTGGGAGGCCAGGTTGGCTATCGGGTCCATGAGAAGCCTTTCGCTTTAGGGGGTGGATGGGCGCGACCGGTCAGGCGCCGTCGAGGCGCGGCGCCGCGGTGGGCCGCGGCCCGGGATTCACTCGAGCTGTCAGGTGCGTGCGGTTGCGGACACCTGGCTGAGGGGTGCGGGGTGCCAGTGCAGGTCACGCTCCGGCGGGAGGTGGGCGACTCGCAGTTCTGCGATGTCGCGCAGCGCGGTGTCACCGACTTCGTCCTCGACGAGCCCGGTGACAAGCCCGGTGAGCACCGGTCCGGCCCCGAGGTATTCGGTTAGCGCGTAGGCATAATAGGTAAAGCGGGTGAAGGGGTGGAACAGCTTCACCTTGCACAAGGGGTCCGCGACGGCGTCATCGATCGCCGGCAGCTCGCCGGCGCGGACGTAGATGTAGGCGTCGCCGGCGAACGCCCGTTGCGCCGGGTTCTGCCGCCACGCTCCGTCGATCTGGACAAGCGCGCCGAGGACGACAGTGGGCGCTGAGTGAGCGGGAGTCATTGCGCTCCTTTCCCGCCGAGATCCTCAAGACCTCGGCGGTGTTCTCATCGATGTGGGTTTGATACGGGATCAGGCCTGCGGCCCTCAGGCGAGCTCGAACTCGCAGGCCCAGCTGAGGTCGCGGGCACGCCGCGCGGCGGCAAGCATCCGCCGCAGGCCGGGGATCTCGCTCGGCGGGACATCGCGCTCGTGGTACTCGGCCGCGATCCGCGCGATCTCCAGACGGTGCACATGAAGCTGCGCGCAAAGTGCGTCGCGGCGGCTCGCCGGCGCGTGCGGATCCACCACAGTCGTGGGGACGGTCGCTGCGGTGCTCGTGGCGGGCTGGTGGTGGTTTGCGTTTTGCATGGTCGTGTTGCTCCTTCTCGTTTTGTGGATGTGCTTTTCGGGTGCTGCCAAGGCGCGGCGCGCTTGCTGGCGGTGACCCATGACGGGCCCGTCTGAGGTGCCGCTGCGCGGCGTGCCTATACGCCGGGCAGAAAGACGCGGCGTCGCAGCAGCCGCGAGCACGTGTCCGTTGCGTGGGGGGAGACGCCGACGCGCGCCGGGACGGTGCGGACGACGTCCTTGAGCTGCCAGCCGTCCGAGACCGAGCGGGGCTCGGTGCCGCGCGCGCTCGCCGGGGAGGCGTTGTTGCTGGGGTTCTCTGTGGTGTGTGTCATGTCGGTCCTTTCGTGTGGGCCTCTGTGGGCCTGGGGTTTGTGCGGTTCGCGCCCTTGAACGACGGAAGGCCCGTGCCCCCGGGGCGAGGGGGACACGGGCCTGCTCGCGATGCCCGGATGTGGGCGCTGCGAGTTCGTGGTGAAACCGCGCGGCGTTCCCGGGCTCCTTTCAGAGGGGCGCGTGGATGCGGACGGTCTCGGGTGCTGCAAGACGGGACGACGGTTTGACCCGCCGGCCCGTCGAGGGCGGCTTGGGCTAGCGCCGCGCCCAGCAGCCCACTGGCTTGGGGCGGGGCCCTTTCAGCGGGGGAAAACGGCAGATAGGAGAGTGGCGGATAGCCGAGTGGCGGACGAAAGTCGGCGCTCGGACCCGCTAGTCGACCTCGATCGAGGGGTTCTCGCAGGCTGCGCCGGCCAGGGTGTCGGGGTAGCCCTCGGCGCGGTCGAGGAGATGGTCGAGGAGGCTGGTCAGTCCTTCGCGCTCATCGCAGGCAGGGAGGGTGAGCACCCAGTTACGCTGCTTGCGCAGCAGCCTGACGTCGACCCCGCCGGTGGTGATTGAGACGTGACTCATCGCGGGTTCTGCCTTTCGGTCGTTGAAAGGCCCGCCCCCTCGCGCTTCGGGGACGGGCCGTTGGTCTGTCGGCGCGTCGGGGACGGCCGTGGTGTCGCCTACTGGTGCTCGATCTCGATCTCGAACGGGCCGCTCCACTGGCGGATCCACCGGGGAGCGTTCTCGTGAGTCTGTAGCCGATCGCTGGCGTCGCTGTGGTCTGCCAGCCAATCCCCGTCGGCGTTCTGAGCGTCGCCGGCAGGCACCGTGAACGTGGTCGGGCCGGCGGGGTCCACCTGGATCGCACAGTCGTTGACCCAGGCCTGCGGAATGAAGCGCACGGTGACTGTGTCTGTGTCGTTCATGTCCTGGGCTCCTCGGGGATTTCGCGGGAGAGACGTCGCGAGCGGTTCATCCACGGCTGCGCTTTGATCTCTCGCAGCCAGTCAGCCGCGGTCGGGATGCGGCCGAGGTCCTCGCGCACGTGCTGCTCCCCCAGGATGCGCACTGGGACCGTGCGTCCGCCCTGTGCTGCGCGCAGTACCTCATATGTCGCGCGCGCGTCGGTCTCGAGTTGCTCGCGCTCCGCGGCACTGGGCTGCGCTGGGGTGCTCTTGGGGTCCCGCTCCTCGGCGGGCGCTGCTGCTGGCATGGTGTGTCCTTCCGGTTAGAGACCCTGATTGCCCGGATGGGACGGGGCGGGGGCTGGCGCTCGCCCCGTCCGGGCCCCGGGATGGTTTGTCAGCGACGGGTGGGCGGGGATCAGGCGGGGTACTGCTCGCGGAGCTCACCGAGCGCGATCGCGGCCGCGGACTTGCCGTCGAAAACCTCGATCGCCAGGTCGCCTTCGCAGTAGTGAGCGATCGCGAACCGCGCGTCAGAGGACCGCGCTGGCCAGAGCAGGAACACCATCAGCGGCCAGTCGCCGAGTTCGGGCAACGGACGCCAGCCGCCCGCGGCCAGGTTCTCGATCAGGCCGTGTCCGTCGTCGTAGCCGTGGCGCCCGTCAAAGCCGCAGAACCCGGCGTTGAACATCGAGCTTCTCGCGACGCTCGCTGCGCCAGCCGCTCTGCATCCCGGGCTGGCAGTGACGGTCGATCAGCGCCTGCGGGGTCACGGGCACGCCGTCCGCGGCGGGCTGCCCGGCGAGCGCGGCGACGACGTCCGCTGGGCCGCTCACGCCTGCTCCTGGAAGTGGCCGTGGACCTTGGGGTCTCCCTGTTCGTACAGGTCGCGGACTCGCTGCAGGGCGCCGGCGGCGAACTCCTCCAGGCGCTTGGATGAGAAGCGTGGGACGGCCTCGAGGCTGATGCGTGTCGCTGACAGCGGCGAGAAGCTGCGCTCGGTCATGAAGCCGATCTCCTTCACTGTCATGTTGCATAGCGACGCGGCGAAGGAGCCTCCCCGCGAGCGCTTGTGGTGGCTGATGCTGAGCACGACCAGCCGGGTCGCGTCGTCCTCGGTCTTGCCCAGCTCCCACTCATAGCTGACTTCACGTTTGTCTCGCTTCACGCGGTCGGGGTCTCGCAGCCGCCGGTCCTCTGCGGTGCTCTTCGGGTCGTGGCCTGGAGTGTTTGATGTTGGAGTCATTGCGTTCGTGTACCTCCTGTTCGTGCCGCGCGGCACAAGGGGGGGCCGCGCGGCGTCGTTTGATCGCTCCCGCGTTCTGCGGGCTCGATGGTCTCTGTGGGGGGCGACCCCGGAGGGACGCCCAGCTGTGTGCCTGCTGCCGAGGCTCAGCAGCTGGCGGGCGAGAGTGCGCCCGCGATCATGCTGCGCTCGCACGGCGGCCCCAGCAGGGCCACCGGGACATCAATCGCTCGTGAGGTCCAGGCTCGGAGCTCGTGCCGAGAGAGCGTCACGGCAATGGCGTATACGGGTCATACGGAGCGCTGCCCCAGTCGAGGTCGAACATCTCGACCAGCTCCAGCAGCGCCTTGGGTGGAACGCGGTAGAGCGCCGCGAGGCAGTCACGTATCCCGCTCAGCTGGCCGGCGGGGCCGGGAATGAACTCCGACTCGTGTTCGGGCATCTCATCGATGTGACGGATCGAGAAACCCCGATGGAAGCCCGCCTCCTCGAGCTCCTGCATGCTGCACTCATATTGCACGGTGGAGGTGTCCCCGCCGAGCTGCTCGTCCTCCTCGAGGATGCTCTCGGCGGACTCGGCTGCGTGATTCCTGCTGGTCATCGTTCTCTGCCTTTCGGTTGGTGTTGTGTGAGTGAGCGCCCGCCCGAACGGGCGGATACGGACATGCCGCGATGCCCGTCCTGGCGCCGCGGGTCTGGGTGAAACGGGGCTGAGCTCTCAGCACCCCCGGGTTGGAGGGGCCTGCCGCGCCGGGGGGTGCTGGGCGGCGGCTAGAGGACTTCACCCATCGCACGGCGGAAGTCCTGCTTGGCTTTCTTGAACGCCTCGGGGGACGCGGCGAGCTCATCGCCGGTCGGGCCGCCTTCAAGCGCGGACGTCAGGTCCACTCCCGACCAGCCGGCGCCGCAGCCGTGGCAGCGCCAGCCGTAGCGCCCGACGCTGCACGAAGCGACGAGATCCTCGTGTGAGGCTGAGGGGCAGTTGATGTTGCCGCGCGCCGGCAGGTCGATCCCGGCGAGCCGCTTGAAGTACACCTCCGGCGGGATCAGCTTGTACGCGTCGTACTTCAAGCGGTGGGGAACACTGCGCCGCTGCGGCCGCGCGCTCGGCGGATCGCACAGATCGCCGACGAGCACCTCCGGGGAGTACGCGGGTAGCCACAGGTCAAGGCGCGCGATCCGCGCATACCTTCCGGTCTTGCCGTTTATCGAGCCGGCGAGGCGCAGCACGCGGGCTCGCTCCGCGCACTGCCGGTCGGCGAGGTGAACCCGCTCGCCTTCGCGGTGCAGCACGCCCAGGGCGTGGATCAGCCGGCGGTTGGTCCGCTCGATCCAGTGCACGGGCGGACGGTCGGTGATGACCTCCCCGGTGTCCAGGTCGCGGTAGCCCACCAGCCGCGTGCGACCGGTCTCTGAGGTCGGCTGGCGGACTTCCGCGGGGTTACGGATCACGCGGCCGTCCGTGCCGGTGATCGTCCTGGCGTACAACGGCCGGGACAGCAGCCAGTACAGGTGCCTGCGCTCTGGCTCCCCCTCCTCTGAGCCGCCGGACTCGATCTCGATATGCGCGGGCTTGCCTGCGAGCAGCCGCCGCACCTGACCGGCGTGGTCGGGCTCGTCGACGTCGACCCACGCCCACTGGCTGTAATGCACGAACTCCTTGCCGGCGCGCCGCTCGCTGCGCGGCGCGACACCGACGAACAGCTCCTGCCCCTGCTCGTGGTGGTGAGAGGCGAGCGCCGTCAGGGGAGCAGGCCAGTCCGGGCCGCCCGTCGCCCCGCCTGCAAGGAAGTGGTCGGGGTGGCGGCGGGTGTAGATCGCCAGCTCACCGCGGCTGTCGCGGTGCCCCGCGGCGAGCTCACAAACCCTCGGCTTTCGCGGTGCAGAAAACCGAGGTGAATCTCGCGATGCCGCGACGCCGGATACTCCCGCTCTGTTTCCCGGCCGTCGGGCAGACGAACGCTCATCGCGAGCGTCGGCTCTACGCGCGCGGGCCGGCGCCTGGCCCGCGGACGCTCAGCTGTTGCTGTTGCTGTTGCCATCAGGCTTCTCCTTCCTCTCTCGCGGGTTACGCGGCCAGCGGCTGAGGCTCTGGCTGCTGCTCTGCCTGGCGTCCGGCGTGGATCGCGGCGCGCTGCTGCTCGGCGAGATCCGTCACCCGCTGTAGCCACTCCGCGTTCTTGGGGTCGCTGCCGCGCTGGCGGTCAGCTTCGGCGGCCTTCAGCGCACGCTCTGCGTCGCGTCGGACCCGCGCGATGTCGACCTCCTGCGGTTCCCGCGGAAGGGGGCTTTCCGGGCTGTGGCGCTCACGGTCGCCGTTGTGGAACGCGACTTGGTCATCGACATACGTGAGGAGCACGCCGAGCGCCGCGCCGAGTCGCTCTTCAGCCCCCGCGAGGTGATCCACGACCACGCCTGTGGCGCCATCAATGTCCTCGGCCGGGATGTCATAGACCGTCCAGAGGTTGTTCGCGTCGACTGCGATCACCGCGGCCCGGAGCTCCCCGTCGCTCTGCCGGTAGGTGACGCTCAGCTCCACCGGCCTGCTGTCCGGCTGGCCGTCGGTCTCGAGGTTGTTTGGTTGCGTGGTCATAGTCCGGCCACGTCCACGGGGTCGTGCCCGAACGCGTCGAGCAGACGCGTCGCGTGCTCGACGCTGATCGTCGCCGCCGGCCGGTCTGTCCCCGAGTAGGGGCTGTAGCCGAGCAGCCGCTTGGCGTGAGTGACATCCTCGATCCCGAACTCTCGGAGTACGGCGCTGACCTTCATCCCGGGACGCCTGGCGACAGCGCGCTCGACGATCGTCCGGATCGGCTTGTTGGGGATGTAGCTGCCTTTCGCGAGACGGTTCATCTCAAGGCGGCTCAGCAGCGCGGGCAGCTCCTCCTCGCTGCTTCCGGTAGCCGCGGCGGCGGCGCTCTGCTCCCGCGCGTCGTCGCGGGCGGCTTGCTGCTCTTCGGCGCGACGCTCTAGCTCGCGGCGCACTTCGATGCTGACAACGAGCGGGTGCAGCGACAGACGCCCGCCGATCGTCCTCGGCGTCTTGCCCTGCTCGTGGAGGTCCATCACTTGCGCGAGGGCCTCGGGCTCCAGCCGCGCGGGGAGACTTTCCAGGTGTTCGACGCGCGCCTGCTCGGCGTCGTCGAGGTGCTCCTCGCACACCGACGGTGCAAGGGTCACGGGACGGGTTGCTGTGAACGTGCTCATCTGCGTTTCCTCCGTGTGTTCCTGTTGACTTGTCGAGCCGCGGAGCGCTGTGCCCCTGCGGGAGTTGCAGCCCGCACGACCCTGGTCCTGCGGCCGTGCGGGCTGGCTGGCGTGAGACGCGCGGGCGTGTCGGGTGCCGCGCGCTAGCCGTGATGGACGCCCGCCATCTCCCCGGCAGCCCGTGCGGCGGGCGAGCCGTCGCGGTCCAGGGGCGCCGCGGACCCGGTGGCGAGGGCTGACTGCTCGAGCGTCGGCGCCTCGCCCGGGTCGCGACGGTACGGCCGCCTCGGCCTCGACCCGGCCGGTCCTCGGCGGCGTTTGCCTCGCGCCGGGATCAGCTCGTGCACCCATCCCGGGATGCGCCCGTGGCGCAGCCGCTGCCACAACAGCCACAGGCCTATGCCGAGCGCGAATGGTGAGAGCAGGACCGCCAGGACCGTGAGCGGCGCGATGAAGAACAGCGAGATCCCCAGCGGGAACGCGATGAGATCCACGAGGGGTTTGAAGTCCTGCTGGCTGACCGCGCTCAGCAGGGTCAGGACGATGATCGTGCGTGTTATGCGCTTGCGCATCGCAGGGGCCTTTCTCCCGCCCAACGGGCGGGCGTTGGTCGGTGAACGGGGCCGTCCGAGATCAGCGGGGACGGTTCAGGCGGGGGGTTCAGAGCATCAGTCCGCGGCTGTCGAGCAGCCCGCGCTGTGAGAGCGCGAGCGTCTCTGAGAGCTGCTCGGCGTTGGCGGCCTCGACGGTCTTCTGCAGGCGCTCCTTACAGTCGGCGAGAACTTCACGCGCGAGCTCGCGCAACTCATCACGTTCAACGGTGCTCATCGGGTCATCTCCCTTGTCGTTAAATGAGAAGAGCCCCGTGCTGGGGCTCCGTCGGTCGTGCTATTGGCCCGCGGCCAGTGAGGCCCGGGATGGGATGCTCCGCTGGTTGTTCCCGGCCTCTCACCCGCACGCCCGTCGGCGCCGCTCACAACCGGACGCGTGGGCGATGAGGAGTGACCGAGCGCTCAGGCCACAACGACAGCGGCGGGCGCCGCGGGAGCTGCCTCCGCCAGGAACAGGCCTTTCAAGACCCGCTTCCTCCCGGCCGTCGTGGCATCACTCTCGTCGGCGGGTCGCACCGCGACCAGCAGCTGCCTTCGCTCCCCGAACCAGCCTTCGTACTGGACGGGTTCTCCGTGCGCGGGTCTTCGCGCCCGGATGCGTCCGAGGACTTGGTCTAGCGCCCATGGTTCGAGCCGTCCTTTGAGTGCGTGGAGCACTGCTTGGTCGAACTCGCCTTGGGCTATGTGGTGGCGGGTGGCTTCGGGCTTCCCGTCTTTGGCGAGACGGATGGTGGTCACGGTCACTACGACGTGCCGTGGGTCTGGGGGTGCGCTGGTGTCGGCCGTCTCGGACACGGGTGGCTCCTTTCTGGATGGGTGCGCGCCGGCGGCGAGCGTCGGTGTGGGCACGGGGTGTTCCGCGACGCGGCGCCGGGACGATGGGCGGCCGGGATGAGGCATGGAAGGCCGGGATGGGTAGCCGTGATCGGGGGTGCGCCAGCGGGGGAGAACCGAGTCCACCAAGAGCGCTGGTCCCGTGAGGGGGGCGTGGTGGCGGCGATCCCGAGTGAGGGCGGGCGCAGGATGTGCGAGCTATGACTACCGGGTTACAACAGGGCCCCGACACGCGGGGGGAGTCAAGACCAGGGGTCGTGACAACAAAAGAAGCTGGGGACCGTACCAGCGGGGTGTAGGCAACCAGACCGAGAACCCATCGGGCTGCTCAACCAGGACCGTAGAAGCCAGCAGGGGACGGTGGACCGCAGGCTCACGAGACGAGGCGGCAGACAAGCGAAGCGAGGGCGTGTAGTGGCAGAGCACCGGCCGGGAGAATCGCCGGAGACGGCGATCGGCGGGGGAGGACCTGCATCGACGGGGACGCACCGTTAGAGCGTCATCGAACCGACAGGCGAGGAACCCATCGGTCACGACCTATATCTCGTCACCGTGTCCTAATCCGCCGCCGGTCGACGCGAATCCCAACGTTCGCGGGGCATCGCACCCATCGAGAGGTCGGTGTCGCGCCCTGATCGCCGGCCGAGTTGCGGACCGCCGCGTTCTAGTGGGCCTGGGATCGACCATACGCTGCGATCACGGGGGATTCGCGGCATCGTGGCACCGGTTTCGCGGCGGACTAGAAGAGGTTCACGGCGGAGTAGCCAAGGACTACGGCAGCCTTGCTCTTTGTCGATCCCACCCTCCTGGCAACTTCCGGCATCGCCCACCTCACCTAAGACATCGTGCAGCGAGCTACGCCAGCTCAGGTAGGGACTCTCAACGATCTCCTTATCGTGCTCGGCAGACGTGCCTGCGAGCTCAAGCGCCTTCGCCCACGCCGTCGCGATCATGATCCGCCCATCTGCTCGCTGCGGTCGGCCCACCTGCCTCGAACGCAGATGATGGACGATCGGGTCGTCCGTCGCCTAGTCCAGCTCGTCCCGTTGCATGGTCGCTCAGGCTCGCTGCCTACCTGCGTGCCGGCAACGAAAGCCACGCACGGGAGGTCTTGTGCTCGAACTGCGGCCGACTTCTGTCCCGTGTAGAGCCGCCCCGCCGGCAATCGACAATCCCAGCAGGCACGCGGGTCTTGCGCTCAACAGCAAATGTTCGTGGCGGACTGACATACATCCGCGGCGGAGTACGTGCCACCAACGGCACCCCTTGAAGCTATCGATCTAACTCCGCTGGCAGTAATGCCGCAGAACGGCCTTGACTTTCGATGCTCGTTCGATGCGAGCATGAGCGCGGCCTTTGCTCGGACGCTCGCTCGCCCGCGTGAGCGGGAGCCGCGGCTCGGAGTAGCGTGCCCGACGGTTCCCGCCTGCGCCACGGGGCACGTCGGGGTGGGCGCCTGGGAGGCCATCTCGCGGGAGGGCAGACTCCACCTCGCGGTACGCTCGGGTCCGATGCCGGACTCCGAAGAGACGAGAGGCTACGCCGGCTTCGCGTTCCTGCTGCACCCGCCTCTTTGGTGCGGCGACGAGCCCGCGGAGCGAACGAAGGAGGCGCTCACCGAGTCCATCTGGCGGTCGCGCCTCCAGATTGGCCTGGAGATCTCAGTGACCCGCGAGGGCCTGGTGCTCATCGACTTCAGCGGCTGGCACGAGACGTCGAAGGCCGAGGCCGTCAGAGACAACGACGTCGACGCGATCGTCGAGATGGACGAGCGTCGCGTCGCCGTCGGTAATGCGTTCCTCGCGTGCCTCCACACGGCCCTACTGGCCGAGCAGAAAATGGGCCACCGGGCGCAGGTCATCACGCCGGCAGAGGTCGTGCACGTCACCGACATCGGCCTGCCCGACGGCACGGTCTTTTTCTTCGACGAAAGGCCGCTGACCGCGCTCGTGTCCGCGACGCTGGGCGGCGCAGCGCTCGACGACGAGAAAGCACGAATGTTGATCGTGGAGCGGGCGACGCTCGATCTTGCGTCGGGGCTCCTCGACGAGCTCCTGGGCTCGCGCGCCATCGACGGGGCGCGAACCGCCGCCCTCCTGCTGCGCGCGGCCAAGGCCGCCGAGGACGAGGAGTATGGGCTCGCCCTGATCATTGCGTGGTCGCTTTCGGAGCAGATGCTCAACGCTCACTGGGTCAAGTACATAGAACGGCAGGGGGCTAGCAAAGCGCGTATCAAGAAGCTGCAGGAGCGCGACTGGACGGCCGGTGTCGTTACGGAGACGCTCTCGATCGCGAAGGAACTCAGCGACGAGCTGTACACCGAGCTAAATGCAGTGAGGAGAGCGCGCAACCGCTGGGCGCACGAACTGCGGCCGATCGCTGAGGACGAGGCCCATCGGGCTGTGAAGCTCGCCGGATCGATGCTCACGTCAGTCGGCGGGTTCTCGCTCGCGCTGCGCCCTTGGCGCCGCGGCAGCACGACGCCGTAACCGCCAGTCTCCAGGCATCGACATCGAGGAGATCATCTCGACTGTGCGAGCGCCGGACGATACGCTCCGAACTCGTCCAGCTCGGGCGTCTCCCTGGCTATGCGGGACGGGCCTCCTTTCCGCGGAGGCTGTCGCAAAAACCCCCGAAGGCCTCATTGTGTCCGTTCTAAAGGTGGGGTCAAAAAGCCCGAAGATCATCGCTCAGCCGCGTCGCGCTCTGCTCTGCCTCGACGCTCTGGGTGCCTTCTATGGCCGTCACAGCGGATGCCGCCCAGGTTTTCGCAGAGGGCTTTGTGCGACACCCTCCGCGCAAAGGAGGTGCGGTCGCAGCACGCGCGGTCAGCGCCGCCGTTACCAAAAGCAGGTGTCATTCGGAGCCCGCGCCTCGCCTGTGCTGGCACTCCGGAGCGGAAGCGTCGCGCCGGCGCTGCCCGTCTTTCCCGGCAGCGGTCGCCGTCGGCCTGCCGCCGGCATGGGGAATCGTGGCCGGCCCCGTCGGGACGCGCCATCCGCAACCACGACGGTCCAACGCGTGCTCCTTATCGGGTGGATGCCCAAGGAGATCGAATGCTCGGGCGTGACGGGTGGCGGCGGCTGCGCGACTGGAAGGCGGCTGACGTATCGGGGCGGGAGGTGCCGCGCACGCCGCTGTGAGGGGCATCATGTGCAGCGCTAGACGCCCACGCGCGTGATCATGTGGCCGTCCAACCCGCCGCAAGACGACTAGATCCCGATGCCCGACCCCGAGTCCTACGACGTTTTCCTCAGCCACGTCAGCGAAGACGCTGAACTTGCACGGAGCCTCGCCTCGGCGCTGCGTACCGACCGCCTGCGCGTATTCCTCGCGGAGGACACTATCTCGGCAGGCGAGAACTGGTACCGCACGATCGAGGACGCGCTCGGCAACGCGGCGGTGGCGGTCGTGTTGTTCGGGCCGCGCGCGCAGACTTCGAAGTGGATGGCCGCCGAGTGGATGGCAGCGGCGATGGGCGCGATGAGCGGGCAATCGCTCCTCGTCCCCGTACTGGTGGGAAACATCGATGCCAGCGAGCTGCCTCCGACGCTTCGGCAATTCCCGGCAATTCGCCTCGACACGCCTGCCGCGCTCGAGGAGGTGGCGCAAGTGATCGCGCGAGCCGTCTCGGAAGCGCACGGAGCAATTGGCGAGTCGGCCGTACTCACCGCGCCCATCGTCCCGCCCGACTACGTGGAGACCGGCGTAGCTGAGCGCATCCTCGCCGCGGTCGACACCGCGACCCGTGAGCGCTCGGGTCCTGTTGAGGTGGTTGGCGTGGCGGGCGCCGGTAAGACACTCGCGACAGCAGCAGCGTGCCGGGCCGCAGGTGATCGGTGGGATGTCGTGGCGTGGATCGGCGCCAGCTCCGAGCAGACCGTCATCCGCAGACTTGCCGATCTCGGACAACGCCTTGGACACGTTGAGGCGAGTGCCGGTCCCGAGCAGCTAGCCGCGGTGGCATGTCAGCGGCTCGCGAGCGCAGACGCCGGCTGGCTCCTCGTCTTCGATGACGCCGACGAAGCTCGGGGATGGCTGCCTCGCTGGATACCGCCCGCCTCCGCGAGCGGCACTGCGATCGTCATCGCCCGTCGCGAGCTTGGCCTTGGCGGGCCGGTCGTACGGCTTGGACCGCTCGATTATGGACTCGCGGTGAGCCTGCTCGAACGGCGGCTGGGGACGCGGTTCGACGACGATGATCGCCACGCGCTGCCCGAGCTGATGGCGGCGCTTGGACCTGCCACGCCGCTAAGCGTCGTCCTCATCTCAGCGGTCCTGGACAGGGAGCGCGGGCCGATCAAGGACCGCATCGACGGGCTGCTCGCTACGCTGACCGAGCCAGCGCCACAGGCCACCGAGACGATCGGATCTGCCGTGGCGCGAAGACTCCAGGACCTCGCGCAGCGCCGTCCGGTCGCCGGAAGGATCGGTCAGGTCCTCGCGACGGCCGACCGGATCGCCGTACCAGTGGCGCTCCTGCAAGGCGCCGCGGACGACGCCTTCCTGAGGTCTGATCCCGACGAGGTCAGCGCAGCGCTCGCCGAGCTCGAGGCCGTGGGGTTGATCCGGATCACGCCTTCGGGGGCGGCGCCGACGCATCCACTGATCGCTCAGGTGCTGCGGCGCGCCACCCCGTGGAGCGAGGTCATCGGCTTCCTCGCGCGAGCCGCGGGGCGCCGGCGAGATGCCGGCGGTCGCGACGATCGCGAGATCGCTGCCCTGCGTGATCTCGCGCGGCAAGCGCTCGCGCACACGCCCGAGACGACGTCGGCGGACGCGATCGCGGCCACTGGACGACTGGCAATCGAGGCCGCCCGGGCGCTCCTCGATGCCGGTGACGCGCTGGCCGCGGTCCCCCTCCTTGAGGACGCGCTTGAGGCATCCGAGCGTGCTCTGGGACCAACGGATGCAATGACGCTCACGATGCGGTCGAATCTGGCCGGTGCGCTACACGCCACTGGTGAGTTCGACCGGGCGGCCGCGCTGCTTGAGCAGACGCTCGCCGACAGCGAGCGCGTCCTAGGGCCGGATCACCCCTCGACGCTGAGCACGCGAGCAAACCTCGCCGCGACGCTTCAATCGGCCGGCCGGCTCGAAGACGCACTAGTGCTCTTGGAGCGCACGCTCGCCGACAGCCAGCGGGTCCTCGGTCCGGCTCATTCCTCGACGCTGGGCACGCGAGCAAACCTGGCCGTGGTGCTTCAGTCGCTGGGTCGCGTCGACGCGGCGGTCGCGCTGCTCGAGCACACGCTCACCGACAGCGAAGCCGTGCTCGGCATAGACCATCCATCAACGCTTAGCCACCGCGCGCAGCTTGCAGCCGCAATGCAGCAGAGCGGGCAGCTAGAGCGCGCGCTCGTGCTCTGGCAGCAGACCGCCGCGGATAGCAATCGCCTACTTGGACCTGGGCACCCATCAACACTCGTCGCGAGATCGAACCTCGCGGCCGCGCTCGAGGCGATTGGACGGACCGAGGAGGCGGTAGCGCTGCTGGCCGAGATCCTCGCCGTGAGCGAGAAAGTGCTCGGCCCGGACGATGCCCTCACCGGTGCGGTTCGTCACAACCTCGCCTACGTCCGAGGCTAGGTGGGGCGGCGGGTGACGGTCGCGCAGCCGATCCGCGTCTTCGTCAGCTATGCGCACGAGCGCGCGCTGGCCGGTCACCGCGAGAGAGCGCTTGAGCTAGCGCAGTCGCTCCGGCTTCGGGGGGTTGAAGCGATGATCGACCAGTTCGTCGAGCACGATCCGCCGTTCTGGCCACGGTGGATGACCGACCAGGTGCGGGGCGCGGACCACGTTCTCTGCTTGGCCTCGTCGGCGTACAAGGAACGGGTCGAGCTCCGCGGCAACCCCGTCGCAGGTCGGGGGGCGCGGTGGGAGGGCGCGCTCATCACCGAGGAGCTCTACGGGCAGTTTCCAAATGCCTACCGGAAGTTCATCGCGGTTGTGCCCGCTGGAGGCTCGCCCGACCACATTCCGGACGTGTTGCTGCCGGTCGGCCGGTCGTACTATGTGCTTCCCGGGGACGACGAGGATCTCTACCGCAGGCTTACCGGGCAGCCGCGCGTGGTGCCCGCCCCGCTTGGCGCGGTGCTGCGGCTCGGGCCCGGCTGACGCCGGGAGTTCGCGTTCACGGTTGTAGCCAAACACCGCAGCTTCATTGCAGGCGCCGCGTGATCACCGCGACTGGAGCCCTCACTTGCGCTCAACTCAAGTGTCTCTTGTGCGGCTTCAAGAGACACGCTCATCGCCATGCGCGAATCCGCAGGCCGGCGCCCGGCCGCGAGGCGGGACGGTGTCCCTCCTGTCCGCGCAAACGAGGGCGGCCGCGAGCAGAGGCCGGATGCTCGCGCATCGCAAGAGCAGATCTCTGCGCTGCCGGCTGTCGGGACTGGGCGTCACTCAGGCTGGTGCTTCATTGGATCGCCGTCTCACTCTCCAACGTCAAGCGAACCGCCGCCAGGTTCCCAAAGCCGGTCACTCAGTAGGCGGCAGCCAATTCGGCGCAAGGAGCCTGCCGGCGGCAGCGCCTTGCTCGCGCCGATCCCGGTGGTGGTCTGACACCGCCTCTCAAAGTGGTTGGCGCCCCGGGTGACCGCCCGGGGCGCCGCGAACCGTCGATTGGAGCACGCCGGGAGGCGCAGGCGCATCCTTCCATCCACGGCGGACATACCACTCAAGACCGTCCGCATCGCTTGAGAGCATCCGCACGAGCGCTTGGGTTCTGTTTGCCTTGTGACCGCAGGGCGCCCGGGAGCAGATTGGAGCAGCAAAATGGCAGACGGGTTTCCTGACGACGTGAAGGAAGCTGCATTCCGTCGCGCGAATGGTCGCTGCGAGAAATGCAACGTCGTGTTGAGCTGGGCCACCGCTCAGTTCCACCACATCAAGTCGAAACTGGCGGGCGGCAGCGATACGTTGGCCAACTGCCAGGTGCTTTGCAAACCGTGCCATGAAGCGACCCTGTCCTACGGAAGGCACTGAGAAGCCGCACTGCACGAAGGGCACGACCTGATCGCAGGGGCAGGCGAGTTCATGCACTGACTCGCCCGCCTCGCTCAGGTGCGCCGGGAAGACCGACGGCCCCACTCGAACCATCGTGCAGCGCCGGAATCGCCGTCCGAGGCATGCAGTGGTCCCGGTCGCTGGCTATAGGCTGCCTTCATGCTCTACGTGCTGGCTGACACGAACGTCTGGCTCGACCTCGCCAAAGATGTCAACGGGCAGAAGCTCATCGTCGCTGTCCGCGTGCTCGTCCACGAAAAGCGGCTGACGCTTCTCGTGCCGGAGCTCGTATTCGAAGAGTTCGAGCGCAACCGAAGCCGCGTCGAAGCTGACATGACGCGCAGCCTGTCAGCGAACTTCCGTCGCGTGCGTGACGAGATTGAGCAGTTCGGGCAGGAGAAGAAGGACGCAGCTCTGGCCGAGCTCGACAACCTCGCACAGCGTGTTCCGCTCATCAAGGAAATCGCGACCCGCAACTTCGACGACGTGCACGAACTGCTCGTCGAGGGCGTGGGCGCGGACCCCAGCCCCGACGACTTCGCTACGGTCGGGGCGTGGGCGCTTGCGAAGCGCGCGCCGTTCCACCGTGGGAAGAACAGCGTGGCCGATGCTCTGCTGCTCACGGTGTATGCGACAGCCATGACGGGCGCGCTGGGATCGGACGACCGCTACGCCTTCGTGTCGGCGAACGTCAAGGACTTCTCGGCCGTGGGCGACGACAACCGCCTCCCACACCCCGGCCTCGCAAATCTGTTTGACGGCCCGCAGTCGGGTTACTTCCTCAGCCTCGTGGCCGCGCTCGCAGAGCACTTCCCCGAGGACTTCGACGACATGCTGGAGGAGTTCGCCTTCCACGAGGAGCCTCGCAACTGGGAGGAAATCCGCAGCGCCGAAGAAGAGTTCTTCGACCGCGTCTGGTACGACCGGTCGCGCGGCGGCGAATCAAACGAGGCCGACCTTCCGGAGGACATAGGGAGCGGCGCCGCACGCGGCCGCGCCCGGGTCGAGGCGAAGTACGGCGCGGAGAATCTCGGGCCTTATACGGAGTTCGAGTGGGGGATGATCAACGGCAAGCTGTCGGCGCTGCGCTGGGTCACGGGCAGCGAGTGGGACTTCCTCGATACGTAACGAGACGTCCCCAAGCTCCGAGACGCTGCGTGTCGGCGTAGGGACCCGTCGAGACCGCGAAGGCATCGTGCGCCGCCCTGCATCTGCTCGCCGGCCGCCTTCGGCTGTTGCAAGCGCCCGACGGAGCGAGCGTGTCCGACCAGCGGTGCCCAGCAGCTCCCTTTCGTCCGATGCACAAGAGCAACCCAGCTAGAACCGACTCCTGCGTTCGGCGCTTTGCGGTCGCTCTGAGGTCGTTCGGCCGGCTGGCAGCGCCAGTCCACGATGATCCGGGCGATGTTGCGATCGGCGAATCGGGTGTTTCATGTCAGCTACCGCGTGCAGCTTGCCGGCGTGGCTAGCTTGCTTGCTGTTCCCTTGATCCTCGCCGGGCTCATCTGGCTGCTGGTCGACCTCAGTCCGTGGCTCGCAGTTGCGGTCGGGGCGGCATTCGTGACCGGTCTGCAGGCTGCAGTCGCGGAGCGCTGGACCAGACTGCGGCCCAAGACGGTATCCCCGCGTGACGCGCCGCGAATCCACGCAATCGTTGAGCGTCTGTGCGCCGCGGGAGATCTCGCCAAGCCGAAGATCGTTCTTCACGACGAGCGCTACGCGAACAGCTGGATCAGGGGGATGAGCTCTAGGCGAACGACATTTAACCTTACCTCGACGTGTGTCAAGTACCACGGATGCCCCCCCTATTCACGGCAAAGCTCTTGTGCGTGCGCGACACGAGATCGGCCACCACGATCTCGGCTTCCTGGTCCCAGCGGATCAGATCCCCAACGGGCGGCGAGATATCGAAGACCACCTCCCCATGCGTTGAGTCCTGGGGATCAAGGCGCACGATATCGTCGAGCCGATCGGCAAAGGCGGGCACAGCGGCCGGCAGGTCTCGGTCGGCCACGGAGAAAAAGTACTCATCGACGCCTTCGAGATAGCCCGCTGGCGGCGCTATATCGTGGCGCAGCCGGAACGTGAGGTTCGCTCTCCTGTCTGGCTCGTGATTCGTGATCAAGAGCCCGTAAGCGACAAGCCGCAACTTTGCTTCCTGCTTGGCTTCTTCAAGGGTCCGTCCAGGCGCCGGGACGAGCACGGTGCGCCCAAGCGGAACCTCGTCCGGAGCGGCCCATGAGTAGGGGATGACGGACAGGTTCGGGAACGCCCGGCGCGCCGTCGCTTGGCTGTTGTTGGCGCTGATAGCGATCGCTGCGAGTCCGAGACCCAGAACCGCCGCAGCGAACGCGACCCAGCACCACCAGTTGTCGAAGAGATTGGCCCGGTGTTGGCCTGGGTATTCGGCGGCGACCACCTGGGCCTTGCCGACGTCAATCAGCATCGTGAGGGCCGCGACGCTCAAGACCACACCCGCGAAGCCCAGCAGCGTAAGGACGTTTCTACGCCTGAGAAACCGTCGAAGCGGATGACTCTGCGTCCACGAGGCAATGGCCCTGGCCCCGCGTCGCACGAGTGCCTTGATGGCGTCCACGTTCTCTCTCGGGGACACCCGCCTGCTGTGGTCCACCATGCGCGAACCCTACGCCCATACGATTAGCCCGTGAAGGAACCTGCGCTAGTCGCCGTGATCGGTGTTGGCGGTGTGATCATCGGCGCAGTCGGTGGAGGCGTCGTGCAAGCGCTACTCGCCCGCGGAGAACGCCGCCGATCCGGCCGCGCCGCCGCCGTCGTGCTGTACATCGAACTCCACGACGCCGAAAAGGCCATCAGCGATCTGTGCGAGCTACGCGCCTGGGGAGAAATGATCACCGACTGGGACGCGTACGCCGCGATCTGGGCGCTATACCGCGACCGACTGGCGAGCGTGCTCAGCACGTCACGCTTCGCCAAGGTTGCCGCCGCCTTCGGATGTCTCGCTAGCCTCAAACGGAGCCGTCAGCGCGACACGCAGAACTCATCTCCACAGCCACTGGGGGCGCCGTATGCGCAGGCCGGCCGGCTCCACGGGCATCTCCGGCGGAGCCGTCAGGCCGAACCGCGAAAGCCGCCCTTTGATCCCTCCGATGAGTACCTCGCGCTCTACCTGAAGACCGTGCAGGGGGCAAAGCGCGTCGTGCTCAAAGCCTCGTCCTGCTGGTGGGAAGTGCGGCGGCGGAAAGATGCCCTCGCTGAACAAGGCCCACCAAAAGCGCCGACGCCATGATTCGTATTCGCGGATCGATGCCGCTTTGTTCGCCGTAAGGCCATGTGGGCACGGGCCAAGCTCGGTCGCGAGCGGCTTGAGGATCACTGGAACCCTCACGCCGCTTCCCCCCGAGCGTCACTTTGATCTTCGGGGTCCGAGTCTCCGCTAGAGCCCGAGCCCGAGCCCGAACCGCCGCCCTCGGCCCCTATGAGGCCGAACCCCCGGAGAATCCGGAGTACGTGTCGTGGAGGCCTACTGCCCTTTCCGCGTGAACGCAGTAGGCATGGGGCCTACCTGAGTAGGCACCGCCCTCTCCGCCTCGACCTCGAACTCGGCCGCCACGCCATCAAGCGCCTCTGGGAGACGGAGGAGGACTTGACGCGTCGCAATGCGCCTGGCCACGGACTCGACGCTCAGCTGAAGCCAGGGCCGTGTCGCCCGGTGCCTCGTGGCGAGGGCTTCAAGTAGCGCCAACGATCCCTCGTCCGACCTACTCTGGATCACGCCGAACGCGAAGGCCAGCGCGTCCTCGCTGTCGTGATCAAGCGCCACCTCGGCAAGGCGCGCGGCTGCGGCCACCACCTCCGGCGTATGCTCCGTGGCCTGCCAATGCGGTCGCTGCGGCGACTCGCCACGCTGCACGGCCTGCGCGAGGCCCTTGAGGACTGTCACCTGCGCGGCGGCCTCGCCGTGCTGCGCCAGGCTCTCGGTGATCGCTCCCCGTGCAGTATCTGGCAGTCCACTCTCGAGAAGTGCTCTAGCTCCATCGCGGTGCCCGTCTTCGATCAGCACCGCGACGACGCCGCTCCAGCCGGCAGTATCGCTGTCGAGTTGGCCAAGGCGTTCATACGCAAGCTCGGTCAACCGTCGCGACCGTCCCTCGCGACCTGGGATGGCGAGGAGCCTGGCGAGCGACCTGGCATCCGCGGCGGGGATCCTCGTGGCGATCTTGCCCTCGTAACCCTCGCGGTAGGTGGCCGCGAGCCAGGTGGTGACGCCGTGGCCGGCGAGCTCGTGTTCAGCCCACTCATGGGCCGCGAGATGGGCCTGCAGCAGCTCACGCCAGCGCGCCGTCTCGATTGGCGGCCGGATCTCCGCCCCGATCATCAGCATTCTCCGAGTCGGCTCGTCCAATCGCTCCTCGCCCGAGCCCGTGACCAGCCCGCCGTCGGGCCACCAGCGGTTCACGAACTCGCCGAGAATCTCGCGGTACCGCGGCTCTAGGCTCCGGAGCGAGCCGTATGTCAGATCGAGGTCGCCCGGCTGGAGCGTGCCACTGCTTGTGTCGAGCTGAGACCTGAGCCTCTCCAGAGCGCGCTCGTGGCGCTGGGCGCGCTCCTGTCGCTCGTCCTCTTCCCTGACGGAGCGATCGACGGCTTCCCGTAGCTCGCGGTGCACGTCTCCCGAGAGGAGCGCGGGGTCGAGGCGACTGAGAGGCAGCAGCTGACCAGGTGGCCCGTAGGGGCCCTCACCGATGCGATGGACGTGAACCGAGGAGATGGCCTCGGCAGGGTGCTTGGCGAAGACTTCGGCGAGGAGCGCCGCAGGCATCGAGCCACCGCCCATCTGATGGCAGGCGCGCATCAGCGCAGCTACCCTCGCCGGCGTCCAAGCGTCGGCGTGAGCGGTTTCTATCAGCCTCTCCATCAGCCAGGGCAGCACACCGTCGACATGGCCGGAGCGCGCGACCAGCTCGATTCCGGTGTCGAGGTCCAGACGCTCCAGGAGCCGCTCGGTGACGGGCTGCAGCAGGTTGCGGCCGGCGGCCTGCGGCCCGATCTCCGCCAGTATCGGCACCTCGACAATCTCGACGAGGGCCGCGAGGGCGGCCCTCGCAACGCGCTGCTCGTCGCCAGCGAAGAGCTTGCGCAGACCCGGCTCGGCGCTCGCTACATGCAGTCGCCCAGCCGTCTGGGCGGCCAGCGCTGCGACCTGCGGGTCGCTGTCCTCAAGGCGTGGCAGCAGCCAGCCATCGGTGTTGTCGTCGAAGGGAAGCTCACCGAGCACTGCCAGGGCGCGCGCCCGCTCCAAGGGTGATCCGTCGCGCGCTTCGCCTTCCAGCTCGTCTCGGCGCTCGAGTATCAGCTCGGGCCAGCGTTCGGCGATCGCCCGGACTGCGCGTCGGGAGGTCCGCAGCCCATCCTCCCCGATGCCGATGAGGCTCAGGCCGCGCTCGATGTGCCACCCCCAGATCGTTCGGAGCGCGTCGCGCGCGTCAGCGAGGTCACCGTGGGTCACGAGGGTGCGCGCCCAGCGCATCGGGTCGATCTCCTTGAGAGCCTCCCGCAGACCTCGGTCGGCGTGCTCGAAGATCAGATCGATCGTGAACTCGATGTCCTCGCGCAGGCGCTCGACCCCGGCGACCTCCGCAGCTGCCGCGTAGCGAAGCACGGCGACGGGATCCTCGGCTTTGAGGATGGCGTCTGCGCAGAGACCCTCTTGCAGTGTCTTCAGGGGGAAGGCCGCCTTCCCCGGAACGTCGGCCAGCAGCGCAACATCGACGAGCCTGCGACGAGCCTCTTCCGCCGCAAGGCCTCCGGGCCCCCGCACCGCTGCGAGCTCCGGGGCCTCGGCGCTGGCGCGTCCGCGCAGCTCCAAGGCGATCGCGACCGAGCGCAGCCAGTCGCTCAGGTCAGCGCGTTCCTCACCGTGCCGGCGCGCCTCCCGCGCCGTTGCGGCGTACTGCTCGTCCACCAGGAGCTCGAGCGGGCTGAAGCTCGCCTCCAGGTTGTCGAGCAGGCGATCAGCGAGGCGCTCGGCGAAGAGCGGCACGCCGAGGAGGTCACCGAGGCCGTAGCCGTCGAGCATTGCCCGCTCCACTCTGTCGGCTGGGACGCTGCGGGTTTCAAGGTAAGCCCTGGCCCAGCGCCTGCTCGGGAGGATGTGGAATTGCGCAAAATCCTCGCCCGCCAGTGCGTAGGCCGCGCCACCGGGGCGCGCAGTGACCACCCAGCAGTGATCGGGCCAGGCCGATGCGGCAGCGGCGATCGCCACCACAGCATCGTCGCGGACGTCCTCCTCGACCTCATCGAGCCCGTCCAGCAGCAGTAGCGCGTCGCCGCCGCGCAGATCCTCGATCGCGATTCGCTCGTCGTCGTCCACCCGAAGCAGGAGGCGGGCGATCGAGCTTCTCCGGCGGCATCCCCTCCCCAACGGGTGAGAAATCGCGCAGAGCCCCGCGGGCACACGTGCGGCCGGCCGCCGTGAACGGCAGGCGCCTCAGGAGCGTCGTCTTGCCCATCCCAGGACCGGCGATCACGATTGCGCGCGGTGAGTCAAGGACATCGCCGGGGCTGGCGATCCTCTCCGCGCCCGCCCAGCCATAGTCGAAGCTCGCGACCCGCTGCTGCAGAGCCTCAGGGTCATCGTCCGGCTCGGCCCTGACCAAGATCGGCTGCACCCACGTTGGCTCCGACCGACTGCTGCGCTCCTCGCTGCCCTCCCTCCCGGCACGCGGCGCGAGCGCCACCGCGACACGCTCGACCGCGACATGGTCCGGTTCGGGGTCGTAGGGAACAATCTTGAGGAAGTCGAAAGAGGCGAGGACGCCCATGTCCTCTACGCGATCACGCACTTCACACGCGGGCAGGAGCAGAAAGTGGTCGGGCACACCGCTCACCGCCGCCGAGAGCCAGGCGAGGATGGCGCGCAGGTGGAGCTCGGCGAGCCCGAGGCTGAACCCGAGGTACAGCACATGGGAGTGAGCCATGGTGGCGCGCAGAAACGTCGTGAACACGTCGTTGGCGACCAGCGCGTTCGTCGTGGCGCCGGGAAGCACCAGCGAGCCGGGGTCGCCCGGCATCCCGTGCAGGTGCACCACCTGGAGCTCCTCCCCGCGTGGGGTGTCGAGCATGCGCGGGTCCGTGGGGGCCAGCGGCAGCGGCTCGACACCACGCCAGGTGGCGGAGCGCTCGATCGCGTCGTCGTAGTTGGTGGTCAGCACCCGACCGCCCGGGACGCCGCAGAGCGCCGTCAGCGCGGGGGTCTGATGCAACCGCAGGCCGGTGATCACTTCGGCGAGGAGCTCGCGCGCCCGGTCGGCACCCAGAGCGCTCTCGGCGGCGGCGCCTATCTCCGTGAGGCTTCCGCCCGCAGCGATCCCAGCCCTGCGGGCCAGCTCGCCCGCCAGGGTGTTCGATGATGGCGCCCCCGCCGCAATCGTCATTCCGGAGCCGACAAACGGCAGCACCCGCTCGCGCTCGGCCAACAACAGCGCGATCAGCTCCTCAACGTTCACCGGCAGAGCTTACGGTGCGCCCGGTGGTCGATTCGCGCGCTGTCGGCGCCCGGTGAGCGTCGTACGCAGTCAGCGCGCTCGCGGCTCGTCCGAGTCCGAATCGGCCCCATCATCGGCGTTGGCCTCGTCATCGGCGGCATTGATGTCGTCGGCTTTGTGCTCGTCGCCGAACGCGGGCGCGTCTACGCTCGGAGGCCCGCCGGACTGGTGCTCTGGGGCCTCCGGCTCGGCCGGGCCCTCCGGCTCCTCGGCGCCGGGAGGTGTCTCCCCCTGCACTCCGGCGCCAGGCTCCAGCCGCAGTACTAGCGCACGCAGGTCGAGCTCGGAGGGCTCGCCGGCCGCTAGCCTGGCCTCCCACGCCATGAGCGGCTCGTAGCCAGGCAACTCCTCGACAGCGAAGCCCGCGAGCGTGCGCGCTTCGTCGGCACGCCCAGCCTCCATCAGCCGCTCAGCGGCCATGACTAGAAGCGCGGCGTCGAAGCCGGCGGGCAGTTCCAGGTGGCGGCGTGTCGAGCGCTCCGCCCGCCGCTCGGTCGCCAGCGTATGCCAGTCGTCGTCAGTCCATTCGGGCATCTGATCCGTCAAGAGCCCGACCACAAACGAAGGCGCTTCAACTCGCAGCAAGAGATGCTCGTGCTTCGCCAAGAAGTTCGCGGCGTCCGGCCGATGATCGCTCGCCGCGAGAGCGCTATGCCAGAGCGCGTAGATCGCCACCATGAGCGTCTTGTCTGGTCCATCCGCGATGCCAGGCGAGATCTGCTCGATTCGAGCCAACACCTCTCGCATAGGGGCCATACCCTCAGTGCGTCCAGCGAACACATTGGCGAGATGCTCAACGAAGCCCGAGAAATACCGGCTGGCGGACCGGTAGTCGAAGCCCTTAGCGTTCCCTATCCAGTACTGCGGGGCGAACCGCACTTGCACTTTCCCTGGGAGGCTGGCCCGCCAGTTGAAGGTCGAATCGATCTCGGCGGGCGCGCGGTTGATGTAGCTCCTGACCACGTGCCGCGCCAGACGTGCGAGCCCCGCGTGGCTGAGCATGGTCCCCGTGTCAGGCGGCGAGACCGTGTCGGCCCCGTCGCCGAGGACCCATGCCTCTGGCGGCAAATCCTCTAGCACGTGCACGTTGCGGGATCGGATGTCGTAGGCGAGCTTCACGACGCGCTCTAGATCTGCGCCCCGGACAGGCCTCACCGCGTCGGCCGCCTCGGTCCGGAAATACTCGGGCGAGACGTTGTCCATCACGAAGGCCACGAACCTGCTCTTGGCCCCAAGCCGTTCAGCCTCCATAACGGCCTCGCGCACCCGTTCGGCCACGCTGGCTTCCGCGCCCTCCAGTGCCGCATCGATTAGTTGTCGCTTGCGCCCATTCAGACGGTCCCAGGTGGGAGCCGGGACGCTTGTACCCTCGCTGAGCGACTCGACGGCTGCGACGAGGTCCACGTAGGCGAGGGTCGGGTCGTCGACCGCGTGCTGTGTCGCGTGCACGATACGTCTGATCGCGCGCATGGCCGCCTCGAAGTGGCTGCGCTTCAAGGCCAGTAGCTGCGTCATAAACCGCCGGATCTCTTCGAGTTCGGCATCCGGAACGAAGCGGTGCGGGTCGAAGGTGTGCCGAAACAGCTTCGACGCCGACGGCTGGCTCGACCCGTCGAGGGCGCCGGGGACCAGCCTCCTGACGAGGTCGCCATCGCGACTGAAGACCGCGTTGAGTCCGAAGGAGAGCACGTCGGCCACCGCGTCTATCGAGCTCGGTCCCGCCTGTCGCGACAATCACTGACGGCCGGCCGTCCGGATGCTCCGCCTCAAGGTGCTCGGTCACCGACAACGTCACGGTCGATACCGGCCTAACCCCGGTGGATGGGGCAAGCTCGCCGACGGGCAGGTCCACCACGCCACCGCGCAGGAAGCCGCGATTGGTGTAGAGCACCTCGCGGTGGACGGTCGAGTGCAGCGGTACACCCTCTCGGAAATACATCTTCGTCACGATCTGCAGCACGCTGAGCTCACCTCTCGTCCATCGATCTCATCGGTCATCAACCGTGGCACGTCGGCCGCCGAGCGCCACTCGAAAGCGCTTACGGGCCCCGCCCCGTTCCTTACGCGAGGAAGGCCCCAAGTTGCCGAGCGGTGGCGCCATTCACCGTACTCCCCCTTCCCTTGGGGCCGATGCGGAAGTGTTGGACCACGTCACCTTGGCGACCGCTTGGGACGATCAGCATCAGCGCTCGGCGGCACTCCGCTGGCTACTGCTCCTCCGGTGTGGGTGCGTTGCTTCCGGCGGCGCACCGCGCCTAGGCTCGGTCGGCGCACGAGCCACTCGGGCTATCGGGTGTGAGAGGCCAGCGCACGGAGAGGCGCATCGCTGTCGACCGCGCCACGACGGCGAGCGTCCTCTTGAGAATGCTCCAGCTCACCTGCCTACGGCACGTTCAGAAATACGTCCTGGCGTACCGTCTTTCCGGCCTGGATTTCGACCATTGTGGGGAACGATTCTCCCGGCTGTCCGTTGATAGTCGCGTTGCCGAACGTGCCTTGGATCGTGTAGGTGCCGGGGGCCAGAGGGATCGTTGCAAGATGCCCCCGTGTGACGGTTTGAGAGGCCACGATCGACCCGTTGGCCGGGTCTCGGACCGTGACGGTTCCGGCTCCCGATTCCCCCGGGCGTGGCATGCAGCGCGGTTCCGACCACAGCCTGAGCGGTCCACCGACGATGTACAGGCCGCTGATCAGCTCGGTAGGGCCTGCGGTGATCAACGGCTCGCTGATCCCGGGTCCGGCTGCCGCCGAACCACTGCACACGGGATTGAGGCTCTCCGTGGGTGATCGTAGGTGAACTCTGCGCCGATCGCGGCCGGACGCCGGCGCGAGTAGCTCCGCTCCGCCCGCCCGTCAAGGGCGCCGCTGCGCGGCTCGCTGCGCTCGGCCCTGCCGGGCCGCCCTTGACTGCCGGGCTCCGCTTCGCTGGATGGCAGCCAAGGTTGCGCGGGACGCGCAACCTGCGTGTGAGCAGGCGTTTCCTGACGGTGCGGGGCGAGCTCCCAAGGGTACGTCGCGGCCCGCGATCATTGCTGCCGGTGGAGGCAGCGCGGCACGCTTGGTGGCGTCCCTCCTGGCCGGACTCGCGTCACGCTTCGCTCCGTCCCAACGCAGAGCCGCCACGGCCTTCTGTAGTCCCAATCGGCCCCTGCGAGGCGTACACGGGTTCCACCGGGCCGGTTCACCGTCCAAAAGCCCTGCTCAGGAGTGCAATTCGCCCAGCGAGTCACCTACGATCACCCACGGAGCCTCGGGATTGACCCACACTGTGACGACCCGCCCGCGCCGGCCCACGCGAGGGGCCTGCCTACGGATGGTCTGCAGGCTGGGGACCTGGACGTGCGCGCCCGCGAGCCGAATTCTGCAGCCCGCCTTTGCGGATCGTTCGCGAGCCAGCGACAGCACGAGACCCGTCAGCCGCGGGACACGGCACAGACCAGCCTTGTGTGCCGGCACTCGTTGATGGGCATCGACGTGGCGAGGCGCGTGCACAGCGCCAGCAGCCAAGAGCGGCAGTCCGAGCGCCACCAGAGCCGCGACGCCGAGGACCAGCCCAACGGCTCGCGTGCGGCGAGGGTGCAGACCCGCAAGCTGATGCACATGTGGATCCTTGCACGTCCCCGGCGGATCAGCTCAGGGCGTGCCGCGCCGGCGCGTCGCGCTGAGTAGCTTCTCTGGGAACAGCCGCACGCGGCTGAGCGGCAGATTGCTGGCGCCCTCCAGCGCGTTGCGCAGGTGGGGCGGCAGCGGTGGCAGCGCGAGCGCCGCGAGATCTCCGTTGTGCAGGTCGCTCTCGGTGGCGAAGAAGATGTGGTCGCGTCCGGGGTAGTAGCGGTCCTGTGCTGGGCTGCCGGTAACACCGATGCTGCCCGCCATCGTCTGGTCCGCCGCGCGTGCGTAAGCGATCGCCATCTCTGGGGTGGTGCAGACGAACAGGATTCCGGGCCGTGTTCGGAGTTGGCGGTAGCGGCGATGCTCGGTCCACCATCCGCAGAGGAAGGCGTCGTAGCGGCGGAACTTCTCGATGTTGTAGGAGGCGCGGTCGGTGAGGTCCAGCTCGATGAACAGGTCGAGTGTGAGCCGCTCCTCGGGGATGTGGATCTCGCAGATGGCGTCTGGCTCGATGCGGCCGAAGTCGCTGGTTTGGACGTCGAAGATCCCGATGTGCTTGGGGCGCACGATGTCCTTGAGCGTGATCTGGTGGCGGTTGCGTCCGTTGCCGGTCTGCGGGACGGTGCATGTGCCGGCGGGCCAGCGCGGAGTACGCCACTTGTCCGTGGCGTAGTCGCCGAGCTGCTCGTGCAGGGCGATCACCCAGGAGAGCAGGTGCAGGTTGTGCCTGAGCCGGCCGGCCTTCTCGACCTCGAGCTGGCGAAACTCGCGAGACGGGGGGATCGCCGGGGGCTGGCGTGATTGGGCGACCTGCATCCCGAACTTCGTCAGCGAGTACAGGTACGGCAGGGATCCGCGAGGCGCGTCGCGGAGCACGATTGGCCAGCGGGCGATCAGGCCGTGGCGGTGCAGCTTGTCGTGTAGCCGGCCGCGCATCGTTCGCTCGGCGACCTTCGGCATCACCGCCCGCCGCAGCATCCCGGGGAGCGCCAGCCCGACGCGGTCGAGCAGCGCGAGGATCGCGTAATCCTCCGAGTACAGGCGCGGCAGCCGCGTCGACAGTGGCTGCTCCTCGAGGGAGCGGATGCCGAGCAGAGGGTCGACGTAGGCGGCGAGTTCGCGGATGCTCTCCGGTCCGCCGTCTTCGCTGAACAGTCGCTGCGGCCCGTCCGGCGCGGCGCTCGCCCCGAGCACACGCCGTACCGGGCTGCGCTTGACCTCGGGGAGCTCCCCGGCCTCGCGGATCAGCGGCTGGACGTGCTCTCGCTCTACGTCCGGTCGTTCGCTTGAGGCAGCCGTGTCGGGGCGCTTCGGCGCGCCATCGGGGGCGGGCGTGATCGCTTTCCCGGCCGGCGGCTTCGCCGCCTTCGCTCGGGGCGGGTCTGGCGCGGGCGCGGCGGGATCCTGTGCCAGCACGGGCGGCGATTGCTCGCCCTTCGCCGGGTGCGTGACCGGGGGCCTCTCGCCGGTTTTCGCGGTTGGCGTGGTCAGCGTCGGATCCGCGTTGTTGGTGCTGGCGGAGCTGCCGGTTCGCTTGTAGGTCTTTGGCAGCGTCTCGGGGTAGGGCCCTACTTCTTCCTCGAGCAGCCGCATGTGGTGCTCGGCCCACGGTCCCCCGTTGACGCGCGGGAACGGGTAGGTCTGCCCGATGAAGCTGGGGGCGCGCGCGCCGCCCGCGATCCATGATGCGACGCAATGCCAGACCGGTAGGTAGAGGGCTTGCTCGGGGGTGATGCGCAGCAGCTCCCGGGAGTCCTGGTCGGCGCGGATCATCGTCTGGTAGACCGACATCGCGATCCGTGTGGCGGCCTCGGCGTCCTCGGGCTCACCCAGCCGAAATAGGAACCGTGACTGGAAGAGGTTCGTCACTCCCTTGCGGATCTCATCGGTGATCGACGCGGAGTCCGCGCCCGCGCCGAGCTGGCTCAGATACTGCAGGCCGATCGAGAGCTCAAGGCGCGCCTCGCGATGCGTCGCGGCCTGGTTTACGAGGTTACGCTTGGCGAGCTTGCCCGCCTCCTCGAAGATCGCGCACACGCGTGCGCGCTGCTCCCATGGCAGGTGCATCTGGCCCTGCATGAAGGCGTGGAGCTGTTGTGAGAAGAACTGCATCGCCACCAGCGAGGCCTCCTCGCCCAGCCCCGCCATGTTCGCGTCGATCAGCAAAATGTCGCGCGCGTGAACGATGTCCGCGAGACGCACATCGATCGGGTTGCTGAAGAACCTGCGCAGCGCGGGGGAGCCGAGGATCGTCTCGATCTTGTTGCGGGGAGGGTCGAGGCGCTGGTAGGTGTTGGAGCGGTTGTTGTCGAGCTCCTCCGGGAGCACACGGGCGAAGAACTCGGTGGTGTGATCGAGATCGGCGTACTCCTGACACGCGTTGACCGCCTGCTCGCGCAGGTCATCCCGCGCTGGGAGCAACAGTGCGAAGACGTCCTCGAACATCGCCAGGCCACCGTGCTTTTGGGCGAGCGCCAGCGCTCCGATGACGGCGTGGTAGAGGTAGCGCCGCGAGCTCTGGAATACCTGGCCTTCGGCTGTGTCGCTGATCGCCTGCACGATGTTGTCCGCGATCGCCGAGGCCTGCTCCGCGAGACCCTTCCCCGCGGCGAGACGTAGCGGGCTCATCCCGAATCTGGGGCGTCCCAGGTCCAGAAACCACACCCGCTTTGGGCAGTCGGGCGGGGTGAGTCTCCAGGCAGGTCCGCGCGAGTTCGCTCTTGGGGTCCATCACGATCACGCACGCGTTGGGGTCGCGTATGTCGGATAGGTACAGGCGCAGCAGCGCGGAGGTCTTCCCCGACCCCTGCCCGCCGACGGCGAGCACCCCGTACTTGCGGTCGTCGGGGTGCAGAAACACCGGGCCGTTTGAGGAGCGCAGCAGCGGCAGCATCTCGTAGGGCAGCTGGCGCAGCGCACTCACGAGGGCGCTCCTTGCTCTGTTGGGTTGGCCGCGGGTGGGAGATCTGGCTGGGGGTCCTCGCCGGCCATCCCGATCTCCGGCGGGGCCGGTATACGCGGCAGCGCCAGGCGCCGCAGCGGGACGTTCTTCATGCGGGCCCCCGGGAGCGCGATCAGCTGCGCGACCTCGCTGGAGGACGCCAGCGAGCGCAGCGTGATCCCTGGAAGCACGGGTGGATAGGCCGAGGGGAACCGTCGGCGGTAGAGGTCCTCGCGGAGGATCATCCACCGGCGGTGCAGCCGGTTCTCTCCTCTGCGCGCCTGGACCGCGGCCGCGATCCGGTTGGCGTTCTGGCGGCTGTCGGCCGCGACCTGCACCTCGAGCCAGCACCACGCGTGGTCCTGCACCGCGGTCGCCGCGGACATCTCGGTCCGGTTGAAAGTGCTGAGCATCCCGGCGTCGCGCGCGACGAGGCGCTCCTCGTGCAGGCGCAGGCGCTCGCGGGCATACCGTTCGACCGCAAGCACACACGGCGTCAGCTGGAAGCGCACTGTGCTCGGCACACCGACCGCGGCCTGCGTTTGCGCGATGGTTTCCAGCGCGCTTGAGGAGTCCGTCTCGACTTCCCCGACGATCGGGTACACGAACGCGCGATCCTTACGGAAACGCAGAACGTGCCCGGGGACACCCAGTACCCCGCCGATCTCCTCCGGCGGGCCGATGAACTCGTAGCCGACGCGGACGTCGGGGTATGCCGAGCTGATGATCCCGTCGAGCGTTCCCACGAGAGTGCGCTCGCAGCGCACGCACAGCACCCACTCCATCTCCCCCTTCGGTCCAGGGCCGAAGTGCGCCTCAAACGCCAGAAACGGCTGGCCGTCCCGGCCGCGGTCCTCCGGAAAGGCCCGGACGGCGTTCAGCGCGGCCTCGACCATCGCGACGAGATCCCGCTCGCGGGTCTGGTCGTGCATCGAGAGCTTGATCTCATACAGGCCGTACTCACGCGTCAGCCTGTTCTCAAGGCGCCTGCGGGCGATATAGATCAGCCACCCCGCCACCGAGATAACGCTGAGGATGAAGCTGACGGCGATGATCAACAGGACGTGGGCGAAGGTGAGCCACCCGTGGTGCGCTGAATGCGCGTGCGGGACGCCCTGCGGTGTGTTCGAGGGGCCCGTCGTCGGGCTCGTCGGGGTGGGCTTGGCGATGCTGAGATGGCCGAGCTTGGGGATCAGCACGGCGAGCATCACGGCGGACATGAGCAGCCCGATCAGCAGCAGCAGGATGTGGCTCGGGCGCACGCGCACGCTCAGCCTCCCGCCCACAGCTCGAGGACCGCGCCGATCGCCAGGAGCGCAAGGATCATCGCGAGGCGCCGGGCCGTGAACGCGACGGTGGCCCGCCGCCGGCGCACGTCGACGTAGAGGACGATCAGCAGTACCCAGGCCGCGACCTCGACGGGCGCCTGCGGCCAGAACGCCCTGACCTGCCGCGTTCCGTAGGCGCCGATGAGCATTCCCGCGAGCGTGCAGGTCCCCGTCGCCCAAAGGCACAGGACCCCATCGCACGCTCGCAGGGTTGCCCGCTCGAAACGCCCGAGTTGCTCACTGCCCTGCAGGAGCTGCGCGCAGCCCAGGAACACCGCGAACCCGAGGAAGATCGTCGCGTTGTGCACCCAGATCCCGGCGGCCGCCGCTGCCTGGTGGCGCACCGGCGCGAAGTGGACCGCCAGGAGCCCGCGGGCAGCCGCCGGGAAAACGACATGGGTCGCCAGGCCGCCGAGCGCCGCGCCGGCGACGCTTGCGGCGAGCACCCGTCGCCGGGTGAGGGGAGTGTCGGTCCGCGAGGTCATGGTCGTTGCAGGAGTCCCGCGATCGCCTGCAGGGTCAGCGCCGCTTCTTCGCACGCGTCCGCGATGCGGAGCTCGGCTAGCGCGGGGAGGTGGGGCATCAGGACCAGTGGGGCGCGCCGCTCATCCGCAAGGTCTCCCAGCGCGTCGATCGGTGGCCTGCACGCATCGGCGCGGGCGATGATCAGCTCTGGCCGCCCAAGCGGCGCCATCCGCGACAGCACCCGCCGTCCTCGCTCGAGCGCGCTCTCGCTGGCGGGCAGCACCCACGCGACGTGAGTCGCGAGCGCGAGCGCGGCCTGCTCCGCGGCGCGGGCGAGGGTCCCACCGTCCACGACCGTCAGGCCGTGCACGAGACGAGCGTCGCGCAGGAGCCGCTGCACGCCCTCTTTCTCACCAGCGACGGTGAACTGCGGCTCCCCGGCGATAACCCGCAGGCCAGGCTCGGCCTGCGCGAACAGCCCGCCGCTGACTGGCTCCCCGGCACTCACGCGCTCGGCGGTGTCGGCGAGGGTGCGTGCGCTCTGCACCCCCGCGTAGACGGCCAGGCCGGCGGTCGGGCCGCCGGTGTCACACACGAGCACGGGAGCCCCTGACTGTTCGGCGGCGGTAGCGGCTGTGAGATACGCGAGGGTGCTTGCGCCCGCGCCACCGACCAGCCCTACCACTTGCAACAACGGCCCGGGCGTCTGGTCGAACGACAGGCCGCTCGCGGGCAGCGCGCCTGTATTGTTGACTGCTCGCCTGCGTGTGAAACCACGCCGGGTTCGTTCTCTGGAAGGAAGTGAACGCATCGCGTGATCGACCTGGCGTTTTGACTACGACTGTGGCTGCCACTGTTCCACCGCCCAGCCCCCTCTTACCGCCGCAACGGTCGCGAGCGTTATGTGAAACGCCGCTTGGAGTCCCGCGTATTCCTCATCGCCGCCCGTCTGCTCGCGGGTGATGACCGCGTACTGCCCAGGGCTTCCGCCGATCACCCGGCTCACCGCGATAACGCTCCCCTGGTTGTAGATGTGCCCCTGCTGGAGCGTTGTGTCGCGTTGGGCGGTGGCGGCCGCCTGGCGCTCGGCCAGGCGCGCGTCGCCTACCGCGATCGCGGCGAGTTGCCTCTCGTGCGCGGGGAGGGTGTGGTAGGTCCAGTTGATGTACAGCGCGGCGAACTGGGTGATTGCCTGTTCGGGAGTCGACGCTGGTCGCCTGGGCGTCTGTTCTGCTTCAGCCCCTGCGGGGAGCGTTCCCTGCGGCTCGCCCGGGTTGGCCTGGGGCGGGGGACCGGCGGCGCGCCGAGCGTTGTGGTTGATGGCGCCCGCGAGTCCGCACCCGCAAAGCAGCGGTGCGATCCCGGCAAGCAGAGCAAGTGAAAGAACAACTCGAGCTCTCGCGGTCATCTTGGAGCCTCCTTCGTTCAGAGCCCCGGGGGGTGGCGGACCACCCACGGCGCCCAGTTGGGGACATGGTCAAAAACCCGCCAGCGTGGCCCGCTCTTACCGTGGTTGGGGCCGGTGTCGGTGCCTTCGAAGGACGTGTCGAATCTCAGACCGGCGACGTACATGAACGCGTGCCCGGAATTGGCATAGACGCTCACGTACTTCCCGGGTCCTGGCTGGCCGTAGGACTCCAGTTCGGTGGAGTCCTCGGCCTGTTCGCCGAACACGCCGCCCGCGTGCAGCACGAAGGACACGGCCGAGGAGCAGTCATAGGCCGGCTGCAGCTCGCTCAGCGGAGTGCCGTGAGCACCGCCATACAGGTAGCTCGTCCCGTACAGGCGGTTGCCGGCGGCGACCATCGCCTGCACCGCCGCAGGCGCGTTCTTCGGCGCGGCGGCGAGGCCATCCGGGAGGATCTGCGCCGATTCGCCCGCCGTCAGCGGCAGCGGCCCTTCGGCGACGGGTTCACCGGAGCACTGCGATTCACCTTCACCTTCACCTGAGGCTTCGTGGGATTCGTCGGCTTCGCTCGCGCCGGGGGTCGCTTCGAGGACTTCTCCGGCACCTGTCTTCGGCGCGAGCTGGATATCGACCTGGTCCTTTGAGACGCCGAGCGCCTGCGCGGAAGGACCCCACAAGTCGATGCGGTACTCGAACCCTTCGGGGGTGTGTTCGCTTGGCCCCTGCCCGTAGCCGGTATCCCTCTTATAGACAACGATGCTTTTGCCGTCCCGAGCGACCCGTAGCCCTGTCATATACGGCAGCGTTCCGAGCGCGTTGGCGTCCTTGAACGTGAACGTGCCACCGTTCGCTGGGTTCGTGGGGAGCAGCGACAGCTCCGCGAAGGTGTCTGGGTGTTCGGTGAGGTTCGCCTGCCCGGGGTCGGGGATCGACCCGAAGTGACCGCTGCCGGTGCCGTCCCCAGCGTAATACTCGGTCGCGCCCACCGGATACCAGTGGCCTGCCTGCATCCGCAACGGGGTGTTCCACAGTTCGCGGGCCATCGCGCTCAACCCGGGGGGCACGTTCACCGTGCTCACCGCGACTCCCGCGGTGCTGCCTGGCGTCTGACACGATGCGCTCGTCGCTGGAAAAATGACGGCGACGACCACGACGATCAAGCCCAGTACCGCGAGAATCGCGACCAGGATCGCGGCCAGCCCAGCTACAAGCAGCCCCCCGCTCGTGTTCTCCGATCCTGAGCCCATGCCTGCGTTACTCGCCGGTCTCGACGGGGACGCCGTTGCGCGCGAGCTCGCGGATCGCGGGCCACACCTCGCCGTTGTGCTTGGCGATCATCGCGTTGCGCATCGGCACGTCGGTGTGAGGCTCGGAGGTAAAGCACCAGTACTCCGTTGCAGCGAGCGGCAACCTCACCCGTCCCATCCCTCTGGGGCCATTGAGCCAGAAGAGCTCGGCGTAGCGGCCCTTGACGGTCTGCAGGTTCGCGACGATCGCGGTCTTCTCGGCACTCAGACCCAGCGCGCGCTGCGCGAACTCCAGCTCGTCCGCGTTCAGCTGCTTCAACAGGGCCGCCATCCCGCAGTTACGCAGCAGCGGCAACCCGTGCTCGGTCCCGAGATCTGAGAGCTGCTGGCTCAAGATCAAAAGCAGCAGCCCGAGGTGCCGGGCCTGTCTCGCGAGGCCGGCGACGTGCACGCCGGCCTCGGGGCTTGCGACCTTGTGCCACACCTCGTCGATGACGAGCATGCACTGCAGCTATCAGCAGCGGCACGCCGGGCACGCCGACGAGGTGCGCGTGTTCCTCGCTGTGGCGTCGGACCTCGCGGGTGACATGCTCGATGATGCTGAACATCACCGGCCCGAGAATCGCCTCCGGACAGTTCCGGGTGTCAAACACGATCAGCGGACTGTCCTCGGGGATATTCGTCTCCCGGTCAAGCAAATATGAGTAGGCGCCCTCGCCGCAGAACTCGCCGAGGCGCCCCGCGAGATTCCGCAACGTCGCCGCGATCTCAACCGCCCCAGCGTCCGCTTCCACACCCGCACGCGCCAGCAGCACCCGTTGCAGCATCGACTCGCGAGCGCCCATGTTCTCCTCGTGTGCTTGCGCGTACACCTCCCGGATCGCGGTGCCGAGCTGCGAGCGCTCCAGCACGCTCAAGCCCTCATCGCCCATCATGCTCGCGTGCAGCGCGACGAGATAGGCGACCTTCTCCCGGGGTGGCGCGGTCTGGTTGGGTGTGTCCCAGGCGTTGATCGCCCACGGTGAATCGTCCGAGCCGATATCGAGCTGGCGCGCGCCGTGGACGAGCTTCGTGAGGATCGCGTAGTGCCCGGCACGGTCGATCACGAACACCCGGCCGATCCCGAGCGCCAGGCACCGCGCCATGATCGTGTTCGTCATCATCGTCTTGCCCGCTCCGGACTTGCCGACGATCACCAACGACTGGTTGTCGTGAACCCGGTCGGTCGGGTTCAACAGCTCCAGGTTGCGCCCGGGGGAGGAGAACGCGAACGGCACCCCGACGGGGCTGCCGCAGCTCGTCCCCGCGAGCGGCACGCAATCCCCGACGTTGCGCGTCGCGTACGTGCAGGTGTACCTGGCGACGTCCCTGCCCAACGGCAGGGTCGAGGGCCACAGCCGCTTCTGGTGGTGAGCACCGCGATTCACCGCGACGTCCGATGTGGAGCTCAACTGCTCGACACAGAAGTCCACGGCCTCCCCGAGCGCCGCGAGATCCGGGTCCGGTCCGCCGCGGCGCGTGGAGTGATAGATGCTCGTCTCGAACAGGCTCGCCCGCTCATGCCCAGACATCTCCCGGAGCAAATGAGCGGACTCCTCCTCCTGCGCCAGGCGGTCGAAGTCCGGGACACGCCCGCGGGCCTCCGCACCCCGGTTGACCGTGTACACGCGGCGGTAGCGCATCTTCAACCGGCCGCGCTCGCGGCGGCGGTCAAGCGCCCGCACATGCACGCTCAGGGTGAACGGCTCGCGGGTCATCATCGAGCCCATCAGCCACCCCATCTGCGTGTTATCCGCAGTCGTCGCGACCCAGATCGTCTGCTCGACATCCCGGTCGATCTCGACGTGGTGCGCCGAGCGATCAAAGTCCATCGGCGACTGGGCGATCAGACCCCGCAGCCGCCGTGCCACCTCCCGCGCCTGCTTGGCGTCCACCTCCCGGTCGAGCTCACCAAATATCTCGGTGGTCCTTGGTGGGCGCTTGCGCCCGCGGTCTGACTGCGTCGGGTTAAACCGCGACCACAAAAGGGCCACGACCTCCTCGCCGTTGAGCAGCCGGCTAGGGAGGGCCAGGGCGTCGAGCTCCGAGCGCATCCCTTCGGTGAACGCGAGGCTTTCACGTGTCGCTCGCCGGTGCAGCTTCAGGGTGCGCTTCAGCGGCCCGCTCGGGAGCCTCCCGCGGCGCGAGCGGATTTCGCGGATCAGGGCATGGCGCTGCCCGCGCACCGGGATATAAGGGCACACCACATAGAAAGAGGTCTGCACCGCCGCCTGCTCGTCGGCGTGCTGGCGCAGCGACTCCTCCATCGCCGCGTATAGCCGCCAGCGCGACACCGCCAACGGGTCGACATCCTCACCGTCGAGTGACGCGGGCGGATCGCCGGCGGTGTAGCTCACTTCCCGCCGTGCGCCGGCGAGGATCTCATCCAGGTCAATCGGGCGCGAGACGACGTAGAACTGCAGGCTCTGGTCCGCTCGCAGCCGCGAGAGCAGATGGCAGTAGCCCTGGGCGATGCGCACCCGCTCCTCCGCTGAGAGGATCAGCGGGTTCGGCGGTGTCACGTTGATGATCCGCACTAGCGCGCCCTCGCTGGTGATGACCATCCCGGTGCGGTCGATCGCCTCGACGGCGAGCAGCTCGCCCGCTTGCTTCATGCGGTGCGCCTCCCCAGCACCGGCCGTTCTCAGAAGTCCCATATCGCTCCCAGGTCCATGAGTTGCTCCTCGCGCTCGGCTGCTGATCGCCGGGTTTCCTCGTCGGGCTCGATCTCATATCCCTGGCAGTTAGCGCCGGGCCCGGCGATGTAGCGCCCGTCGGTGAAGTGGTCGTGCAACGCGGCTCGCAGGTAGAGCCAGGCGTCGAACTCGGTGGTGCTTGCCAAGAGCACGGTGCCCGTCGGGATGCTCGCGATGTAGATCGCGATGAAAAGCGTCAGATACGGGCTGAAAGGCGAGAGGTACAGCGCGAACACCAGGCCGCACATCAGCCCGCAGAACAGCGAGATGAGTCTGCGGGATCGTCAGCTCACCGATCCGCAAACGGTCTGAGAGATGCTTGTACGCGGGGTTCACTCAGGGCATCCGTTCAGTCGAGAAATGGCTCGGGGTCTGGCAGGTCGCCCGACGGGCTCTCGGCGGTGGCGTTCGATGTGCTCGCCGGGCCCCGCGGCTGCTCGGGTAGATCCGCCCCCAGGCTCCGCCCCAACGCCGGAGCGCTTTCACCCGAGGGCACCTCCGGCGAGCGGGCGGACGGCCGGTCCACCGACGGTTGTGTATCCGGGCGTGGGCTCGCGGCGCGGTTGGCGCCCGGTGGTTGCTCGCCGGAGGACGTCGGGGCGGTCACCCCGGCGCTTTGCTCAGAGCTCGCGGGCTGTGAGTCCAGCCTGCCGATCGCGCCGGCCATCCCCTTCTGAAGCGTGTCCTTGGGCGCACTCCCGAGCGTCAGCAGCGCGTCACGCTGTCCGTCACTGAGCCCCGCGGCGCCGACGTGCTGGGCGGCGAACTGCCGCATCCGCGTCGGATTCGCCGCCTGAAATGACGCCAGGCCGTGCTGCGTCTCGGGTGAGAAATGCCCCATCGCGGCGACCACGCCCGCCGTGTCCGGCGGGGACATCTGCGAGCGCGCCTGCATCGTCTGCCATGCGTCATCGGCACCAGCCCGATCGAACGCGGGACGGTCGATCCCCGCGACCGAGAATGACTGCTGGCTTCGGCGCACAGCCTCCGCTCCGCCTGCGGCGCCACGAGCAGCGGCACCCTGGCCAGATGACTGCTCGCCTGGCTGTTGCTCGGAAACCCCTGAGCCCTCCTGAGACCCCGCTCCACTCTTTGACCCGGATTTGCCGGTCGCGTTCCCGTTGCCGTTCTCGCCGGTGAAGCCGCTGCGCCCGAAAACCATTCGGGCGCCCAGGCCGCCGCTGCCCGGCTCGCTTGGCGGTCGTGCGGGTGAGGGCAGCGCGTCGATCATCCGCTGTGCGCCAGGGTTGCCCTCCGCCGCCGCCCCGGCCACCGCACGCGCGCCACCGCTCACCGCGCGCGAGCCGAGCATCCCGATCGTCACGGTCCGCCATAGCCGGCCGCGGCTGGGCTGGGCGTGCGGGCCGATCATCGCGGTTCGCACCAGAAACCGCGGGATCGTCAGGCACAGGAGCATCAGCGTGATCCCGGCCAGCGGCCGCACGATCACCGTGTCGATGACGCTGTGCGTCGGCACCCAGGTCAGCACGTCGGCGTTGACGGCCGCCGCGAGCGCGAACAGGATCGCCCACACACACGGCACGATCAACGCAACGAACAACGTCTTCATTGCCGATGCCGCGAGCCAGGAGAGCTCCGGGATCGGCCACACCACGACCGCGAGCGGCA
Source organism: uncultured Solirubrobacteraceae bacterium (assembly GCA_963711985.1). Lineage (GTDB taxonomy): Bacteria > Actinomycetota > Thermoleophilia > Solirubrobacterales > Solirubrobacteraceae > Palsa-744. The sequence goes on from CAVQGG010000011.1 coordinate 1,393,634, forward strand.
TGCTCACATACAGGAACATCAGCAGCACCGACAGCAGCACCTTCATCCACAGCAGCGCGATGAATGTGAGCGCCGCGATGAAGCCGATCACGATCACGAAGATCAGGCCGATCCCGGCGTTCAGGGCGAACGCGCCGGAGCCGACGACGAGCGCCGCGTCGAACAGCAACGCCACGTTGTGCTGCACGCTGCCGCTCCCCAACAGCGCTTCGTTGAACAGCCTGGGGATCTCAACGACGGTGTTGAAAAGACCGCGCCAGAGAATGATGAATCCGACCGCGCCCGCCAGCCGCGACAGGGCTTGAAGCGCCTCAAAGCCCCCCGAGCCGCTGTCGGTCAAGCCCGCCAGGTAGTACCGCAGGATCGACAGCGACAGGACCGCCGATAGCATCCCGGCGGCGATCGCGACCGTCGTGCTCTCCAAGCTCGCGACGTGCCCGTTATCGAAATTGGGGATCGTCAAAAGCGCGTTGATCACGCCGGTGATCAGCCGCGCCTCGATGCCCCCGAAGATCGCCTGGAGGATCTTCACGAACCCTTCGACGACCGTGTCCAGCGGATGCAGGATGGCGTGCCCCACACCGCCGATCGCCTTCACCGCCGGGCCGAGGACCGGGATTTCCGCGTTAGCCGAGGACGGGTCTGTGAGCGACCCGGCGAGAACCGCTACGAGCACGATCCCTACCCCGGCTGCCGCGCAGGCCAAGCCCGCGCGAGGGCGGGTTGGACCGTCGCGGCGCCCGGCGGGCAGCAGGGCGCGACTCGCCGTCATGTGAAACGGGGCGGACACGACGGCGCTAATTGACCAAGCCCGTTGCCGATGCGGCGAGCGCGAGCGCGCCGATCGTCGACGCGATGATCGTCAACGCGCGCCTGTTACCGATCATCAACGCGCCCGCGCCGAAGATCAGCGCGAGCGGCGCGACGGCCGCGAGCGCGATCAACAGCGGGGTCGACAGCGACGCCATGAACTGCGCGAACTTGTCGATGCCTTCGACCTTGGAGGATTCCGGGATCCCCAAATCGGACTTGAACAGCAGTGGGACGACGCCGGCCTTGGCGATCAGGATCACGGCGAGCTCGACTTGTGTGACTATCAGCGCGCGCCTGAGCCGGGCACGCGCCGCTCGAACGTTCGGGGTCATTCGGTTTCCTCCAGAGGTCGTGTGGTTTTCACTGGTGAGCTCCCTACGTTTCGAAGCCGAACTCGCCACTTCGTTCGCCCCGGTTCGCTGAAGGCGTGGATCGCGTGTACGGCCGCGAGGGAGCCGGCGGGACGTAGGCGGGCGCGGGCACGCTCACGCGCGTCGCGCTCGCCACGGGCAACGTTTGGTCACCGCTCGGCGCAGGCCCAGGCGCTGGCGCTGGCGCAGCGTGGGTGAGAGCGCGAGCGAGGCGGTGAGGCGCTGTGCGAGGCGCCCGGCGTATCTGGGGTCGCGGCCGCGGGACAGTCGGTGGCTGGGGCCGGGTCACCGCTGTGACTGGCACCGCCGGCGGCGACGCGGGTACAGCGGCGCGCCGAGCAGGAGCGGCGGGAGTGGAGCGGCCACATCCGAGCGGGTGGGTCAGGAGGATCAGCACCACGATCGCGGCTGGGAGGAATCTCGCCTGCCGGCGAGCCGCCGAGGCGATCTCCGCGAGCCGCGGACGCGCAGTCCCCTGAAACCGTGAAGCTACGGACGCACGCGGCGCACGCGGCGCGCGTACTGGACGGGGCCGCCGGGCGCGCCGGGAGTGGGGTGGCAAAGTCCGCTCCAGGTGCGGCAGAGGTCGCGTAGATGTGCATGCAGCCTCGCTCTCGGGCCGAGCAGCGTCAAACAGATTCGCGGGTTGTGAGCGGTCGAGCAACGACGCCTCCAGATTGGTTCTGAAAAGGCGTCGAGTGACTTCGCGGTTTGCCCCCTAACCGATTTGAGGAAATCTCTGTCGGCGAGCACCAGGGCTCGCGGAGTGCGACATCACCGCTGTTCGGGGCCGAACTCGCGTTCGGCTGATTCCGACTGAGCGCTTGTGCCCGAGTCCTGGTTGGCGGCGGCGCGCGCGCTTTGATCCTGCGATGTCGCGGACGCGCCGCGTGTGGTCGGTTCGATTTCGAACTCTTTCTGCACCGCGCTTTCGGCTGAGGACGCGGCTTTCGGCACCGCGGCCGTGATGTGACGGGCGACGTAGGTGCTCCGGCGCTGGGGTCCGTCGCCGCCTTTGCGACGCGACCTCCGGGCGACCTTGTGCGTCGCTTGAGGGAGGGCTCGCGGCGAATACGCGAGCGCTGGCTTGGACGCCAACGCCGGAGCCGCTACCGCGGGTGCCGCCCGCACGGTAGCGGCCCGCGGGGGCGACGGGTGGTGCTTGGTGGCATCGTGCGAGGATCTGATGCTGATGGCCACGACCGCGATGGCGATCACCGCGGCGCCCTTCGCGGCGGCGCTGGCGCTGATCGAGCCAACGAGACTTCCTCCACCGGTCGTCGCGCTGGCCGTTCCGCCGGCCGTCTGGGCCGCGGCCGCGCCACTCGCGCCACCATGGCTGCCGCCGAACATGCGATACAGGTGGGCGAGGATCGCCTTCTCGTGGCCCAACATCGGCATGAAGGGAAGGCCGACAGGCGGCAACACCGCCGCGAGACCCTTCAGACCCATCACATACCGATCGCAGGCCTCGCATTCCTTGACGTGCTTCTCGGCGCGAGCGTAGTCGCGGTCCGTCTCTGAGAGCAGCCCGAGCGCGTAGCTGCGAAGGAGTCGCGACCACTCGTCCTCGCCGCACCCTCGCGCGTCGATCTCCGCGACGATCCCGCCGAGCTTCTTGGTCGCGCTGTCCATGATGCGTTGAAAGGAGGCCTGCTCGATGCCGAGCATGTCTGCCGCATCGCGGCGCCTGAAACCATGCAGCAAGCACAGGGTCACGGCCTTGCGCTCGTTCTCGTTGAGGCGACGCTTCATGCGCGCGATCAGCTCCTGGATCTTGAGCTGGTCATCGACCTGATCGACGACATCGCCATCCGCGCTGCGCGTCGCCAGGTCAGCGTCCGCGTGCTGGCCCTCGTGCCGCTGGCGGTAGATATCAAACGCGCGCTTGTAGGTGATATCGATCAGGAAGCCCGTCAGGTTGCTGACCTCTTCACCCTGTGTGATGTACTGGCAGACGCCGTGCCAGCCGAGGTTGTAGGCCGCTTCCAAGTCGCTCTTGTCGAGCCACATCTTGCGGGCCTGCAGCTTCCCTTGGACCGCGTTGACGACCACCGATTCGAGCCGCTTGAGGTTGGCCCTCGCCAGAGCGTCCGCTTGCTGCTGGGGCGTCTGCCCGCGCACGATGCGGATTTTCATCCGCCCGCCCCCGGGGGGTCGGATGCGTAGCCGACACGTGCCAGGGCGAGGATCAGCACGCGGTCCCCGAAAGCCTCAGCCTCTTCACGGAGTACTCGTAGGATCGCCTTGCGCGCCGGTGGCTCGCATGCCGCCAACACAAGGGTCAGCTCGTGCAGTATGTGCTCGCTGAGATACGTCGACAGGTGCTCGAGATCCGACGCAGACATCAGCCCAGCCAGACCGGGCGCGGCGCTTGTGTGCTGCGCTGATGGTTCCTCCGGATGGGCCACGTTCTCTCCCCATGCTCGATAGAGATGGTCTCTCAAACAGCGGGGAAGTCAAGAGCCTAGCCCTCGCCTCGCGGACGCAGGACGCGCTGACGCTCGCATATCCGGACGGAGTCTGAGTGATCGCGCAGCACCGCGATGTCGGCCTCTGAGAGACCGTGGTCGCAGAAGCGATCAAGCCACCGTGAAAGCCAATCGTCTCCGAGGATCCAGCACGGGCCCTCGCCGGCGGCGGTGAAGTGCTGGCGCGGCGGCTGATCGTCCTCGAGCATCACGATCGCCGGGTGAGCCTCGTCGGGATACTCCGCCAGGGTGCTGGCCAGCGTCTTCGCTGCTCTGCTCATCAGATCGATGTCCTCCGCTGTCCACTGTCCACGACTGGCCTGCAGCAGAAAAAGCCCGCTGGGGCCCAACAGGACAAATGGGATCGGCACCGAGCAGATCGCGAGGTCACGCTCGATGTGCCACGCAAACCCATCGAGGCCTGCGAGCTTGCGCTCGAGCTCGCCGTTGACCTGGCGGGTGCGCCCGTGCCAGCCGAGATGGCGGCCGAAGTCACGCAACATGCGATCCGGGTTGCGCCGGGCAGGCGCCCGCGAGCGATGCTCGTTTGGCGTGCTCACGACACGGGTCTCCATGCCGGTCGACTGCACAGCTTGGGGCCGGGGTCCGCGCACGTGGACAGAACGGCCGGGTTCAGCTGCCCGGCGGCCGACACCGACAGGTCCGCCCGCAGCGACAACCACTCCTGCGTACGCCGGGCGTCCTCGGGCATCAGCCTGGTTGGGAGTCGCACGGGACGCGCCGGATGCCACTCGGGCAGCACGAGAATCGTCTCGCTGGAATCGACGCGGACGACGACCGCCCAGGTCTGATACCGGCGCGGCGCCCACGCGATGAACTGGTAGTAGCGGCCCTGTCCGTCAGGGCGCCGGGCCACCAATCGCGTCGCTGTGACCCTCACACGCTCCCCAGCGCCATCCAGACGCCGCGCCCGGACGACCCCGTCCTCACCGACAGCGCAGACCACGATCGGTCGGCGGCGCTTGCCGGACCTGGGCCAGAACCGTTGTCCTGCCCGGATTCGCACGGGATGTGGCGGTGCCCCGTAGCCGCCGTCGCTGACAGACGCGGCGGGACTGCGCGCCTTGCTTCGCGCACCGTGTCTGTGGAGCTTCTTGCCTGCGGCACCCATCAGATCGGACGATACGCACAGGGTGTAGGAAACGTACGAATGTCCTGGGCGCTCACGGGGCCATGGATCTCGCGGTCTCATACGCAACTCGCAGCGCCGGGACGAGCCGGTCCGGGGACACAACGAGCACGCCCCGCTCGAGGCGTTCGACGCCGCGCTCGCGCGCGGGGACCAGCACCGGGACCGCCCCAGCGCGACAGCGGTGGCGGCGACAGAGCCAGCCCGCCTGCTCATAGACGCGCTGCAGGTGCTCCCACAAGTAGACGCGGGTCTTCGTCTCCACGGCAAACGCGACCTCCCCGCCCGGGGACAGCAGGGCATTGTCGATGTCGCCCACGCCGGGCCAGTTCACCGATCCCCGACGGCGCCACCCATCGCGACAGAGCACCTCGAGGGTCGCTGTCACGTAATCCTCGCTCTCCGCGCCGATCCGGTTGCGCTCGGCCAGCGTGATCCCGCGGCGCGCCCTGAGCAGCATGTAGGCGGAGCCAGCCAGGACACTCGCTGTCAGGCCGCCGAGCACGACGAAAGCCCCGACCGCGGCTGTCGTTGCGCCCGTCGAGGCGAACCACCACGCGCTCGCCAGCGTGAGGATCGCGAGCAGCGCGCCGCACCCGCCCAGGATGACCGCGACGATCGCTCGGCGTCCCGCGCGGAGCAGATGACGGCATTGGTTGATCCGCGGATAGTTCACGCGGTGGATCATGCCGCAGGGGTGTAGGCAACCCGCGAGTCTTACCCACGACGCGGTTCAAGCCGGGCTATATGTCTCGCTCTGGCTGTCGCCGCGGCGCGGCGCGGTCGAGCAAGCCCTCCGCGCGGTCGGCCATCATCGCCAGCGCAAGACCTAGCGACGCCGGCTCACCGGCTCGCCGCGCTCGATCGGGTTCGCCGGCGAGCTTCGCGGGCACCCTGTAGATGAGCTCGCTCCCCGCGCCCGGAACCTCAAGCCACCATCCCGCGCTCTGGCGCTCGGGCAAGCGCGCGGCAACCCATACCAACTTGCCCACGACCCGCTCCTCGGCGACGAGCTCGTAGCCGTCGCCGTACGGCCGGGATGTCAGTTGCGTTGTCATGGCGAGTTATCAGGCTTGCACCGCGTACATATCGAGCCCATTTTCGGACGGGCGGCTCGCGCGATGAACTCAGCGCGCGGGCGGGTGGACAAGTGGACCTGGATGTCTACATCTCCCGCCGCTATGCGCGAGTCTAACCCTCTGGTTGAGGTCTTACTCATCGTGAGTTGAGGGTAACGGTCGGCACTGGGGGCTGGCAAGAGATGACTACTGTCGCCGCGGGATGAGAGAGAGCTCAGTGCGTCTTCCTCGTGCGTGCAGGTGTGCCGACAGGCCCAGCCCGAGCACTCTGCGATGGGGGTGATCGGCGTAGATGGTGGCGCGCCGCGCCGCGCCGCCCGATCGGCCGCCCACCGCGTCCGCTCGGTCGGCTTTACTCACGCGTGTCGACCAAGCAACCGCTGAGGAGATCCGATGCTGACCCAAACCCAACTTGCCGCTGCCGTCGCCGAGCGTGCGAACCTGAGCAAGACCGACGCAAAGAACGCGCTGGCCGCGCTTGAGGCGGTCGTTCTCGACCAGATTGGGGACGCCGAGCGGGTCAAGATCGGCGGCCTGGTACAGCTCACCGTGCGCCTGAAGCCGGCGCAGAAGGCACGCAAGGGCCGCAACCCGGCAAGCGGTGAGGAGATCACGATCGCCGCGAAGAAGGCCAGCGTGGACGTGCGCGCTCGTGTGCTCAGCGGCGCGAAGAACGCGGTCCCCTCGCTGCAGAAGGCGCGCCGCCGTCTCGCCCCAAGCTCCTGACCCGCCGGGTCACAGCCTGACGGTTTGCTGCTCGGCGAGGCTGGCCGGCGACTATCGGCTCGCGGTCACGGCTCTCAGCTCGTCGAGCGACTCTCGGATGAGTCGCGGCAGGTCTTGCTCCTGGATAAGGTCCCCGGGGCCCCGTGCACGATCTCGAGGTTCGGCGCCGCTAGGCCATCAAGCTGTCCGAGCTGGCGGTCGAGGCGAGCAGGCCTCCGATCTTGTAGAACAATCGGCGCCTCGTCGAATGCGCTCGCTGTCGCAGGCTTGCGTATCGATCTTGCCGGGGGGGTTTAGGACGGAAGACCCCCTTTTCCGTCCTAAACCCCTAGCGACGGGCGCCAGCGCGCTCCGTCACGATCGTTTGGATCTCCTGAGCCGCGTCAGACGGCCGCTCGTGCTCCCAAACCCGGATCACGGTCCAGCCAAGGTCTTCGAGCGCGACATTGGTCTCCTGGTCACGCCGGCGGTTGGCCGCGATCTTCTCGCTCCACCAAGCGGCGTTCGCTTTGGGTGCAACGCAATGGTCCGCGCATCCATGCCAGAAGCACCCGTCGACGAAGACAGCGACGCGGGCACGCGGGAACACAATGTCGACTCGCCGTCGCGGGAGCCCGGCTATGGGCTGATCGACACGAAAACGCAGACCACGCTGGTGCAGCAGCGAGCGCACCCGCATCTCGGGCGCGGTGTCTCTGCGCCGCACCTGGCTGAGGTGTGCGCTGACCTGAGGGGATGATGGCGGGGGACGGTAGGCCATGCGCCATGCACGACGCAGTGTACGGCTGCCGCGTTCCCCGGTAGATTGCCAGGGTGCCATTGGAGCCCGGGTTCTGGAAGAGGTCCGATCCGACGGACGCCAGGGACGCGCTGGTGGAGACTCTGCGATATGAGCTTCTCGGGCCATCCGACCCGGGCGAGGAGATCGACGAGTCGCCCCTGACACGCTATCTGCTAGGGATGCTGGCTCCCTTCGGGACCACCGTCGCCGATGATGAGGACGACGTGCTCGATTCCTCCAGCGGCACCGAGGACGAGGAGGGCATAGCGGACGCCGGTAGCGACCAGGTCGGCGAAGCGGACGTCGGTCCGCCCATGTCGCAGGCGTTGTCGCCCTCGTCGATCGGGATGTCGTGCCTCGTTCCTCCCGAGGTCGACAAGCTGCTGGTGACCGTCCGCTGGGGGGACTACGAGCGGCTGCCAGAGACAAAGGACGATCAGGACCAGCCGGCACCCACCGGTGACGCGGCCGGCGGAAGCGAACCAACGCGAAGGCGGCGAGCCCCTCAGCGCTGGAGGCGGATCGCGACCGAGGTCCAAGAGATCCCTGTCACGCTCGCTCCGAGAAAGGGCGTTCAGCGCACCCGGGCCCGCGACGACGACGAGATTTTCCTAGAGCACGTCACGCGTCCATTGGACAAGGGCCTAGCGGTGAGCCTGTTCCTGGTCAACCGTCGTGAACGACCCGATCAAGGGAGACCGCCCGCCGATACCTGGATCTTCCAGCCGGCACTGGAGGCCTCGTGCGAGGGCGGCGCGGGCTTCCTACCACGCGAGCCAGAAACGCTCTCAGCGGCCACCGACGCGGACATGGAGTCCAACGCGCTCCTCTTCCGCAACCGTAGGGAGTTCGCGGTCGGTCACGGCACTGCGGTCACCTGGACCGAGGACGCTTCGGCCCGGGCAGCGACGATCGAGACGTCCGCGCTGCCTCATTTCGAGCTTCCCCAGGTACAGCCCTACGCCATCGAGGGTGTGTCCTTCGACATGGCGGAACTCGCCAACGCAGCCGACGGCGAGGCATTGGGCGCCCTACTTCAACCGCTCGCCAACGCGTATCGCGATTGGATCGCGACGAAGCGAGACGCCATTGACCAGCTCCCTGCCGATCTGCAGGCAACGGCCGTCGAGCATCTGAAGCGGTGCGACGAGGCGGCCGACCGGATCGACGGAGCCATCGATCTGCTCCGGGGGAGCCCCGTCGCACGGCGGGCGTTCTCCTTCGCGAACACGGCAATGCTGCTGCAGCGCTCGCACTCCGAGTGGGCGAGTGCACGCCAGGACGACCCAGCGAAGGCGCCGTCGTCGCCGACCATAGCCGGCACATGGCGTCCATTCCAGCTGGCGTTCATCCTGCTGACGATTCGCGGGATCGTCGAGCCGACACACCCGGAGCGGGAGCTTGGAGACCTACTTTGGTTCCCAACGGGCGGCGGCAAGACCGAGGCCTATCTCGGGCTCGCCGCCTTCACGATGGCACTGCGGCGGCTGCAACCGCTCCCGGGCCTGCGCACAGATGCCGGAGTTGCAGTGCTGATGCGATACACGCTCAGGCTTCTCACGATCCAACAGTTCCAGCGCGCCGCAACTCTTCTGTGCGCCTGCGAGATCCTGCGTCGCAAAGACGAGGCCACCTGGGGAGCGCGCCGGTTCTCGATCGGACTGTGGCTCGGTCGCCAAGCGACCCCGAACCGGCACGAGGATTCTCGGCGCGCGCTCACACGACTACGTGCCGACGAAGCCGACGACCGCTCAAACCCATGTCAGCTCGAGTCATGCCCGTGGTGCGGAGAGAGCCTCCCGCGTTCGGATCCGCTTGTCTGGATGGATGACGGCAACGCGCTCCGGACCCGTGTTCACTGTCCCCGCCATGACTGTGACTTCGCGCGACCCGCCTCGAGCGAGGGGCTCCCCGTCGTAGTGGTTGACGAGGAGATCTACCGCGAGTGCCCCAACCTTGTCATCGCGACCGTTGACAAGTTCGCACAGATGCCATGGGAGGGGCAGGTTCAGGCTCTCTTCGGCCGGGTCGATCGAGAGTGCACGGTCTGCGGCTTTCTCACGCCCGACTCCAAACACCCATCCACCCACAAAGGGGGCACTGTCGGGCCGTGCGAGCAGCTGGCCCCACCAGAACTCGTCATCCAGGACGAGCTTCACCTGATATCGGGGCCTCTGGGAACGATGGTCGGCCTGTACGAGACCGCCGTCGACGCACTGTGCCGCCGATCCCAGGACGGACAAGCCATCGCACCAAAGCTCGTCGCATCCACGGCAACAATCCGTCGAGCCTACGAGCAGGTCAGGTCCCTGTTTGGTCGAGAGCTTCGAGTCTTCCCACCGCTGGGCTTGGAGCCCGAGAACTCCTTTTTCGCCCGTGAGGCTCCGACATCAAAGGACACACCCGGCCGGCTCTACGTGGGAATCATGGCCCCTGGCAAGAGCATGAAGACCGCCCTCATCCGAACATCCGCAGCGCTACTGAGCGCTGGCGCCGGACTGGCCGCCCAGGATCCGGGGCTGGCCGACCCATACCTCACCCAGGTCGCCTACTTCAACAGCATCCGAGAGCTGGGAGGCGCGATACGCCTGATGGAGGACGACATCCGCGCCCGGATGGAACAACTTGCCGCGCGCGGGTTGCCGAAACGCAACCGGCCGGTCTTCGCTGAGATGACCAGTCGCGTCAGCTCCAGCGAGATACCAGAGCTCCTACGGAGGCTCAAGACACCCCACAACGCTCCGCGCGATGCCAACTCGCCGTTTCCCCTCGATGCCATTCTCGCGAGCAACATGATCTCGGTCGGCGTCGACGTGAACCGGCTCGGCCTCATGACCGTCCTCGGTCAACCGAAGACGACGGCAGAGTACATACAGGCAACCAGCCGCGTCGGCCGACAGCGAAAGGGCCCCGGGCTCGTCGTCACGATTTATAACTGGGTTCGACCTCGCGACCTGTCTCACTTCGAGCGGTTCGCGCACTACCACGCGACGCTGTATCGCAACGTCGAGGCCGTCAGCGTCACCCCCTTCTCCTCACGAGCACGGGATCGTGGGCTGGCCGGCACATTCGTGGCGATGCACAGGCTCCGAGACATCGGGCTCTCCCAGGAGACCGCTGCGGCCAACTTCGACCCCTCATCGCCGGACGCGGACTCGGTGCAACAGGAGGTTCTCGACCGGGTCGCCGGCATCCTCGGCGATCCCGGGGTGGAGGAGGAGGTGCTCCGCGAACTCATGTCGCTGCGCGATGAATGGGGTGATCTTGCTCACCAAGCCCTCAGATACGGCTGGAGACACCCGATCCCAGATGCCAATCCGCCGCCGACCGATGTGCTCATGCGGCCGGCCGAGGGAGGCCTCTACGGGCACTGGCGTGTTCCGGGCTCGCTACGAGAGGTCGAGGAACAGAGCCTCGTCTACCTGAGAGGTGTTCGTGCCCCCGGCCAATAAACCTCGGTCGTTGATCGCAGGAGAGCTGCGGCCTAGTCAACTCATCACGACCTTCGGGCCGGGTGCTGTCGTGGATCAACGCACCGCCTCCACAATCACCGCCAGCCTCGACCACTGGGACGTCGGAGACGACCAACGCATCGACGAGCCACGACTGCGGGCGATGCTCCGCGTGCAGAACCTCTTCCGGCCTCCGGTGAAATCCGATCGCGGCGTCCGCGGTGTACCAGCCTTCGTCTTCCCACGCTACCTCGTCTGTCCACGCTGCGATCGACTCGCAAGCTACGACCGCTTCTTCTTCGACGGCCGCCGATTCCGATGTCATAACAAAGAGGGCCACAAGAACGTCACGGTGCCCAAAGCCGGTCCCGTCGTGTATCCGGCACGTTTCGTGGTCGCCTGTCCCGCCGGGCACCTCGACGACTTTCCGTGGACCGAATATGTCCATCGATCCAGCGCAGTCTCGTGCGACCCCTTGGAGCTCACCTTCTACGAGGGGAGCGGATCAGGCGCGGTGAGCGACCTCTTCGTACGGTGCCGCGCATGCGAGAAATTCCGCTCGATGGCAGACGCCTTCGACGAGAACGCACCTCAGGTACTTGGGCCGTGCTCGGGGGAGCGACCGTGGATAGGCACAAGCGACGCGGAGCCCGGATGCCAGGAAAGCGTGCGGACCGTCCTCCGCGGTGCCTCAAACCTTTACTTCTCAGTGGTACAGAGCGCGCTCTCGATACCCGAATGGGACGACCCTGTGCACGCCGCGATCACGTACTACGACGGTCTCGAGAACGTGCACATGAAGGACGAACTCGAGAACGGGATGAAGTTCCTCGTCCGTCTCAGTGCCTTCTCCGCCGACAAGGTCTGGGACGCACTCCAGGCCCGCCGTGGAGTTGACTCGGACCCACCAACACCGGCGGACCTGAGGTTCGAAGAGTACAAAGCCCTGTGCGCGCCCTCGGATCCGATCTCCCAAGCGGATCGACAGTTCCAAACCGAGCACATGGCAGTGCCCGAGGCCCACGCCGCACTGGTTGAGCGACTCGTTGTCGTTCGTCGGTTGAGGGAGGTGAGGGCGCTCGCAGGATTCACGAGGATCGACAGCCCCCCCGACATCCTGATCGAGGGAGACGAGCATGAGCAGGAGGTCACCCGGCAGGCTCTCGCAAGGGATGACCCCGGCTGGCGCCCCGCCGTCGAACTGCTCGGAGAGGGCGTGTTCTTCACGCTCAACGAGCAGGAGGTCAGCAACTGGGAGCAAGCGGCGGCCGTCAAAGGCCGGGTCACCGAGATGGGGCGGGCCCACAAAGAATGGCGACGAGTGCGTGAACTACCGGACGCCCCTTACCCAGGGCCCCGCTTCGTGCTCCTGCACTCGATCGCTCACATGCTCATCAACGCCCTCGCCCTCGACTGTGGCTACTCAGCAACATCCATCAGAGAGCGAATCTACTCGAGCGCACAGCCCCAGGCCCCGATGGCCGGAGTCCTGCTATACACGGCAACCCCCGACTCCGACGGCAGTCTCGGCGGCTTGGCGGATCAGGGCGAGACGTCCAGATTCGAGCACATACTCACCACAGCGCTGCGTCGTGCAACCTACTGCTCGTCCGACCCACTGTGCGGCCACGCCCCGCCCGGTTCCATGGGACACCTCAACGGCGCTGCGTGCCACGCGTGTCTACTCGTCGCGGAGACCTCCTGTGAGCGCAGCAACCGCTATCTGGACCGAGCTGCACGTGGTGGAGACAGTCGCACACCTCGACACCGAGTTCTTCCGGGAGTGACCGCCGGCAGCCTCACCGAGGCAGCGGCAGCAGCCGCTCAAGCGGCAAGCGCTGAGGTCCTGCTCCAGCTGGCAGCCGACCTCGAAGCCGGTCAGATCACAACAGACGCGACCGCCGGCGCGCTCCAGACCCGCCTCGCCATACCAAGCGGACGGCTCGGGCCGATCAGACGACTCCTGGACTCCACCGCAGATGTGAACCTACTCGCCACCGCCATCCGCGTCGCCGTCCTCACAGCGGAACGCGTACGCGCGGACGCTCCGAAGGTCGAGATAGCCGCCACGCGCCTTCAGCAGGGCGTGCGCGTGCGGACCACGGGCGGCGTCGCGCGCGATATCGTCGCGGGTGCGACCGAGCGACTCTTGCTGGTCGGCTACAGCGTCACAGCCGACCCTGCGCTCGCTGGCCTCGCGGCGAAGACCCTGCGAGCCATGGGACAAGCCGCCACGCGCGGTGTCGCTGTCACCGCCATCATCCATCGTGAGGAGCCAAATCGGGCGGCCATTCTGCGAGCCTGGCCACCGAACGCTCCGCATCCGCACTTCTACACCTGGCCCGAGCAAGCGTCCGAACCAATGGCAAAGATGCACGCAAAGGTGATAGTGGCCGACGCACGCGATGCCCTTGTCACCTCCGCGAACCTCACTCGCCACGGCTTCGTCGGGAACGTCGAGATGGGCGTCCGAGTTATCGGCAAGCCCGCCGGAACCGTTGCCGACGTGTTCGAGCGTCTACTCGTGAACGGTGCGTTCGTCAGCTGGGCTCCGTGACGAAGAGAGGCCCCGCGCCCAAGCCGCCAGCGGCTTGGCGAGCGGCGCCACCACACGCGCCAGGTTGGTTTGAGCAAAGGCCTCATCAGTCGGTGCTGAGTGCCCGATGCGCGAGAGAACCGAGCGCAAAGCTGCCACCTCGGAACTCGGTGGCGCCGTAAGGCCTAGAAGCTCGCGCCGGTGGTCTGCCCAAGTGATGAGGTGCGCCAAGACACCGCCGGGGTCGGTGGGCGCTGCGTCCGCGACCTTCCAGCATCCGTCCCAAGGGTTCCGCGCGATCATCGCCAGCGCCAACTCGCACTCTGGCCCGGCCAATCGTGCATCCGGCCACGAGACGGCGATCGGTCGCGCGAGTCCTTTCTCGCTGCCGGGCACGATGAGCCATTCGTCGGACCTGCGAAACAGGGAGACGACACGAAAGACCCTGAAGTCAGGCGCGCCGAAGAACGAGTCCCAGCGATAGTTGACGGCTGACGGCGCTGCCAGGAACTCGTCCGCGACGAACTTGAGACATCGAGCTCGCCAGAGGCTCGACGTAGTAGGCATCTCTTCAACGGACGCGGTGCCGGGCGTCAATCGACGTGGGGGAAACCAACGGTAGGCGCCCGTTAGGCAAGCGCGACAGTTTGTCTGCAGCCACAGAGTGCGGAGACGATTGGCGGACCCGGCTTTCGCCCACAACGTGACATCGACCAACCCGCCAAGCTCCTCGCTGAAGGCGACCGCCGACCCCACCTCGCCCACTAGCTCGGATCTGATCTGCTCGCTGACGGGTGTCAATGGTGTGAGACCGATCGCACCGATGTCCCGGCCTCGAACAAAGCTGCCGTCGTGTGGCAAACACTCCTTGACTCGCTTGCGAAGGACGCCGACTTCGGCAAGAAACCGACCGATCGGGCCTCCAACACGCGGCGCCGCCGCCCGTCCTTCCTCAACGTCACAGATGATGTGGAGCAGGGTGAGCCGCTGGTCCGTGGACAGGCTCACGGCACGCTAACAACTTGGGCCAGCTCGACGTCTGGGCAGATCCCCTCCCGGATGAGACGCTCGCGCAGCGCAGATCGAGCGTGGTCATCCCCGTGAACGAGCACGATCCTCCTCGGCCGTACAGCCGCGGCATAGCGCATGAGTCCGTCTTGGTCCGCGTGTGCTGACAGACCAATCGACGTGACCGGCGCGGCGACCGTGACGGCAAATACCTCTGCGGCCTCGCCATAGAGCTTCACCGAGTAGGGAGGCCGGCCTGCTGCCAGCTTCTTGAGCAGGCCGCCCGGAGCACCCTCATCCTGATAGCCGAGCAATGCCATACGATGGTGCGGGTCCGGCAGCAGCCTGCGTGCCCACTCGATCACTGGACCGCCGTTCAGCATCCCGGATGTGGTCACAACCACGGTCGGCGTCATCTCGTGCGTGGCAGACTGGATGACCAACTCTCGGTCGAGCTGGCCGCCAATTTCAACGAACTCGCCAGCGTCAAGCTTTGCTTGCTCGATGTAGCTTGGGTTGATCTTGTTGATCATGCCGTCGACCAGGATTCTCAAATCGCTCGGTAGGCGTCCTGCGTGACGAGCGCTCGTCAGGATCGCCAGGACCTCTTGTGCCCGTCCGAGCGCAAAGCACGGCAGCAACGCGATCCCCTGCTTTACCGTTTGCGCAACGAAGCCGACAAGCTGTTCCTCGGCCTCTTTGGCCGGCGGGCGCGGGCGATCGCCATACGTCGACTCGAGCACCAGCAGATCTACGTCGGCGAGACCCTCCGGGACGGTGAACGGGCCAACTGTGCGCTGGTGATCCGACGAGATGTCTCCAGAGATCACGACACGTCTGCCGCCCCCCTCTAGCAGAATGCTCGCGGCGCCTAGGATGTGGCCCGCCGGAAAGAAAGTGGCGATCAGATCGGTGTCACCTACGCCGGTGGCGCCATTGACGCGTGCCTCAAGCAAACGCGACTCAACGTCGACGACATCCTCACCATCATACGCTTCGACCGGAGCGGCGGCATCCGGATTGTACTGTCGCTCAAGCTGTTGCTGAGCCAGCGCCCGCATGTAGTGCGTTCGTGAGTCGCGCAGCATCACCGGCAGCAGTTCGGCCGTGGGCTGAGTGCAGTAGATCGGGAAGTAGTCGAGCTGCGCGACAAGAGCAGCCGCCCAACCGATGTGGTCCGTATGAGCGTGGGTGAGCAGGAGAGCGTCGAGCCGCTTCAATGACGACAGGTCGGGAACCTGGTCATCTCTGTCTCTGGCGCCGACCGCGATACCACAGTCGATCAACACATCATGCATCCCAACGCTGATCAGGTAGGCGCTACGGCCAACCTCGTTGCCGCCCCCCAAGGCGCGAAATGTCAGCGAGCGCGTGGAGTCGGGAGGGGGCGGGCGGCCTTGCTTGTACTCAGGATAGGCCTCGAGAAAGGCTAGCTCTAGTTTGCGGCGTAGCCTCTTTTCGTCGGCGACCCTCTCGCGCGTACCTCCCTCGACCGTGAACTCAAGCTCGCGAAGGCGTGTCTCCTCGCGGTCTAGCCAGTCGGCGATCGCGTCGGTATCACGAGGGAGAGCGGCAAGGCGAGCATCGAGTTGTTGGAGCTGCGCCTGCACGTTGGCGAGTCGCCCGGTCACCATGCGTCGCTCCTTCTCGGCTGCATTGAGGTCGCTGCGAGCGCGGTCGAGGTCGCTTCGGTAAGCGGTGTTGGCGCCGGACGCCTGCTTGAGCTGACGCTCGACCTCTCGGAGCTGTGTCTCTGCAGAGCGGGCTCGCGTGTTTGCTGTGGCTATCTCGCCTTCAAGCTCGCCGACGCGACCGTGTGTCGCACCTAGATCTGCGGAGGCCGTCTCGAGTTCGCGCCTCGTGGACGCCAACTGCTCCGCCCGCGACTTCCGATCGGCCTGCGCTCAGAGAGTTCACCTGTGAGCTTGCCGACCTCACGCTCGAGCGCAAGCCGTTTGTCGCGCTGGCGTCGCTTCTCGGTGGGCTCGCCACGAGGTGTTGGCGTGTCCGCGGGCATCGGCAGTACCGGCTTGTCCGGGGCGGCGGGCACAAGTGCCGGCAGCAGGCCAAAGAAGCTCGGCGCTGCGAGCGTCGTCGAGGCCTTGGGCCCAGAGGACCGCAGCGAGAGTTTTGGCGCACGAGGCGTCAAGGCCGTCGAGCGCTCTTTCGAAGGCACTCGCACCGAAGAACGCCCCGCTCTTGAGATCGTCGGCGAGCTGTTCATGTCGGGCGATCACCTCGGAGCGCACCAACTCCACTATCGGTGAGTGCTCGTATCTCCACAACGCCATATGCACTTTGTCCCGGTGCTGTGCCCTTGCGGCCCGGCGCATCTTGAGCAGAGGACGCAAAGGGCCAGGTACGTGAGTGCACTGCAACGGATGCCGGCAGGTCTTGCCATGCGCCTCTAGGAAGTCCAGCGCCAGCTCAACCGGCTCAGCCATGAGCCATAAGGGGACGGCAGGGCCAGTGATTTCACCGATTCTGCGGCTTCCCGCAAGCACACGAACGAGGATCGTCTCCGGGAGGGCGCTTGCCTGGATCGAATACTTGGATGCGACAGCGCTCTCGACATCGTTGCCTCCGGGCGCCGGCGAAACGCGGTCGTCCGAGTGGGATTTGGGGCGCTCCGCCACGTCCGCCTCTACGCAGCTACAAGACCGCGCTTCGCGCGACTATTCGCCACAAATGACCGACAGTCGCCGGCGACTGGACACTCGCCGCACATCGGCTCGTCCAGTGAGCAGACCGAGCGCGTGAGCGCGCGGATCTTCAGATTGAACTGCCTATCGGGTCCTTCTCCAGCAGCGAGCCGGTGAAGCTCGAGTCTTGCCGTCCACGTGCTTGAGGAGTCTCGGCCGGACACGCGTGCGACGAGCCGTTTCGTCGCGGCATCGAGCAGGACGGCGCGGCGGTTGAATCCGAACGTGCGCACCGCAGCTGCCACGCTCTCACCCACCCCGGGCAGCTCGCGCAACATCGTCTCGTCAACGGGGACGCTGCCGCCATGGTTGAGCACTACGGACTTTGCCACGGCTCCCAGCATCGCGCGTCTGGCCGGAGTGATCCCGCTCGCTGCGAGCGTCTCGTCGAGACGACGCCTCGACGCAACGGTGCTACGAGGGGTGCGGCCTGACCGCATCAAAGCCGTCCAGCCGTCCGCCATGGCGCCCGGAGACGCGTGTCGCAACGTCAGCTCACCCGCGAGAACAAGCCAGGGGTCTTCAACCGCCAGCCAAGGGTCGACGGCATCCGCTGGCGGAACCCATTTACTCAGTCGGCTACTCGCGCTAGGGCGGCGAACGTGCCGTGTTTGCAGCGCTGCCATCACACGGCGCCCGACGGCACGCGCGAGCGCAGGAGGCACTGCGTTCCCGATCTGTCGAAGCTGCACGGTTGGATGTCCGGCAAAGCGGAAATGATCCGGAAAAGTCTGGATCCTGGCCGCCTCTCGGATCGACAGGGTCCTGTCCTGATCCGGGTGAATGTACCAGTACCCATCCTTGGCGATGTGAGCTGTGATCGTACGCGAGACATCGTCCCAGGAGAGGCGCTTGTACTTGTCGTCAAAAATGTCAGAACGGTAGCGTCTGAGTCGCGTAGGCAGATCAATGTAGGTACCACCCTGAGGCAACAAGGCGAAGGCTTCCGCATCGTCCGCTCTTACATCGCGAGAGCAGTGATCCCAAACGATCTTGCCCCGATGTCCAGTCATGCCACGACGCGCCCGTTTCTGGAAATCCGTCAACGGAGGTCCCGCGTAGGCGAGCTCCTGCTCTCGTTGCGCGGGCGGAATTACCGGGAGGTCGCCGATCGCGTCCACAAGCGGCACGAACGCACGCCTGCGGGGCCAAGTCAGTGCGCGTCCCCTCGTGGCCACGACGAAGAGGCGCGCGCGGTGTTGTGGCACACCATACTCCCACGCGTTGAGCACTCGCGCGTCTGGCTGCAGTCCCCGTTCTCTCAGGGCCGTCATCAAGTCGGCCAGTATCTCCCCGTCTGCCCACCTCGCCATGTCGGGGACGTTCTCGAGGAGTACCGCGCGGGGTTTGAGCGCATCAACGACGCCGAGAAATGTCTGCCAGAGATGAATCCGCGCATGGTCAGAATCGCGTACGCCGCTCTCAACAAGACTGCGGAGCTTCGAGGCGCCTGCGCGAGAGAACGGTTGGCAGGGTGGTCCCCCGGCGACGAGGTCGACGTCGCGGACACCGCGTTGCTTCAGCCGCTCGATAAAGGTCGCGGGCTCCGAAAGATCCAGCGTCCAGGCCATGCCGGCGATGTTCGCGGCGTGTGTCTGAGTCGCGCGCTCGTCGTGGTCGGCTGCAGCGATCACGCGGAAGCCAGCTTCCTGGAGGCCAAGGCTCAAGCCGCCGGCACCGGCGAAGAGATCGACTGCCCACGGACGGGGAACGCTTCTCAGCCATTCCCGATCGCTGTCGACAGTCGCGTGCTCCGCCGTCCTCGGGCGTAGCTCGACCGGAGTTCCGCGTACGGTGGGCAGGGCGAAGCGGTCGCTTTGACGGCGCATGTGTGAGCGACGTTATCCGAGAACCTGGTCAGAAGGGGGAGCCAAGCGGCTTCGAGGGATGCTGTCAATACCAGGTCAATGCTAGTCTGCGGCGCGCTTGTCGAACCGGGGCGCTCGCCCTCGATCCGTGGCTACGCGGCGTTTGCTGTGCTGTCGGAGAGGAGGTGGCGGGCGACCTTGGCCATGGCCTCGAGGCCGGTTGCCGGAAGTCGCTCGATCATACCCGCAGCTTGAAGTATTTGATTAGCTTGCAGGGTAAGCGTACTTCCGGCGGCGGCGTCCTTTGAGAGCTGATGTAGGCGCCAGCTGATGTGCGGAAGCGCGTCTTGTGATCGCAGCTGGCGTGATCGCATGCGAATAGCGTGCTCCCTGGGGTGTGCGGTGGTGCTTGCGGGTCCGTCGGGACAGCAGCGCTCATCGTCACACATCACACGCGCCCTGAGTGACGACTGCAGGAGGAGCCGTCCGACCTTCGCGGGAACGCTGCGGCCGAGCGTGTCGATGAATATTCCGGGCGGATTGCCTCCGCTCTGCTTCTTTTCCGGGCGTGGTCGCCGCGATGCGATTGATCGTGTGATGTCGCACGCCTCGCCTGTAGCGATGCCGGTCTCATAGCCATCGATGCCGGCGGCGGTCAGGCCTGCCCCGAAGATCCCTTGGCGCCAAGCGTAGACGGGCAGCCCCGAGACCTGCTTTGCCTGGCTCATCGCGGCAAACGTCGCTAGGACCTTGGAGTAGCCATCTGCGGGCTTCGTCGGCGAGAAGCCAACCCCGAGCGCGACAGCGCCGTGATCTCGCGCCACTCGAGCGAATCGATCAATGCCCGCGGCCCAGGACGACGGATTCGCAAAGCCCTGATGGCCGACCATCAGAACGGCAAATTGCGGAAGACGCAGGCCGATCCGTTCCATTCGTCGGCTGGTCGCCTCAAGGAGCTCGAGCGACCGCTCGAACCATGGATCATCGGGCGTGCGCGCGTACAGATAGGGCGGGATCACCAGCGTCGCGCCTTGTTCGACCTCGAAGTCGATCGCAGATGCCAGGAGGGACTCGCGCCTGAGTGGGTGCGTGAAATCGTCGGCGCTCCGGGCGGTCGCGGAGCCGTAGGGTAGTGCGGCGAGCGCGTCTGACTCCCGCAGATCCGTCTGCCAAAAGTGGGTCAACGGGTCGACCATGTAGGGGACGCCAGCTGACGCCGCAGCCACCGCGAGCTGCGGGCGTCTACGGGCGATGTGTGCGTCCGCGACGAGTCGATCGATGGCGGTGCGGCGATCTCCGGGGACGAGCATTGGCGAAGAAGCAGGCGCTAGGAAGCTCGGCGATCACCTCGTGATCGTTCATGCCGGGGCGAATTAGAAGCTCTGACGTCATAGCGAAACCTCCTGTCGCGTAGCATGCTATCATACCTGTCGCTAGATATGTCGTTTAGACCGTAGGAGGTACTGATGCCAGCAGGATCCCTCATGGAGTCCGGGTACTACGCACGGATCGTCGAAGACCTGCGTGAGACTGCCCTGACGGCTGCAGAGGTGGCCAGCATCGCTGGGGTCAAGGAACGACAGGTGCAGCACTGGGTGGCAGGCACGCACCGTCCCACTGGGGCCAAGCGAGACCGGCTGCTTGAGCTCGCGTACATCGTCGATCGACTTCGCGACGTGTACCGGCCGGAGGGCATCGACATCTGGATCCACGGCCGAAACCGTGATCTCGGCGGCCAGCGGCCCATCGATCTGCTTGAGCAGGGTGACTTCGCGACGGTCCTAAATGCCGTGGAGCGACTAGAGACGGGGGCGATGTAGCGTGGACCGCAACCTCGCGGCGAACGTCGCACGCGGATCCATCATCGACGTTGCCGGACGGTTCCAACGTCACGCAAGCCCCAAGGTCCGAACTCTCGCTGGAAGCACCGCCGGCGGCCGCTGGGGGCTCCCAAACACCTATCCCGTTATCTACCTCGGACGACCGGTCGACTCCGTTGTAGTGGAGGCATACCGGCGCTTGGTCGACGGCGTTGAGGGCATGACCGCCGATCTCGTTGGGCCCCGGACCGTCTTCGAGGTCCAGGTCCGGATCACTCAGGTGCTCGATCTGCGCGATGACGAGACTCTCGCGCTAGTCGGCCTGGATCAGCCGAGCCTGATCGGTGGCCACGGCCCATGCCAGCGCGTTGGCCAGGCTGCGCATCAACTTGGCCTACACGGTATCCTCGCGCCCGCGGCGACCGAGCTCGGCGAGACCCTGGCCCTGTTCGAGCGTCACGTCCCGGAGAACGAGCTCCCGGTGATAGTCGAAGAGGGCCGCTGGGAGTCGCTGCCGCCCGACCCGCGAACCAGCGAGCAGCGAGCCCGTCAACTCCCTCAGCTCAGCTGAAAGTCGCCCTGCTTCGCCGTTCGCCTGGCACGAGAGTCGAAGGCCCGCCTCGGGGTTTTGGACGGAAGACCCCCTTTTCCGTCCTAAACCCCCTGGTATCCACCGGCAACCGGCGGTATCACGACGGCTGGGGCTCGATCCCCGTAAGCCGCGCGCCGACCCTGCCGAACAGATCGCGGAGGGACTTGCTTTTGGCTTAGATACAGGTGATTCGGCTACGGAACTGGGCTCGGCGCGACCGAGAAAGCGGCCCCGATGTAGGCTCCGTGGGCGAGCAAAATGGAGGGCACTGCGATGACTGAAAATCGTGGTGTCCCCAGTTCGAGTCTGGGTCTCGCCATCTCGCTTCTTGCCTGCTCAGGAGCACCTTTTAGGAGTTCCGGATCGTCCTCCTGAGGCTCGGAATCTCCGTCATCTTGGTCCCGGTACCAGTTCGGTACCCGTTGGGACGCCTCTGAGGCTGGAGCGGCGTCGCTGTGGAGCTGTGCCTGAGTGTTGGTCGCCCAGCAAGCCTATGAGTCCCGCTCAATGTCGGGCGAGCTGGCCGGCGCGGGTCCGGAGCTGACGCGCGGGCGATAATCAAAGGTCACGATGGACGAACAGGTCTCGCCCTACGAAGGCCGCACAGCGTGGGCGCGGAACCTCGCGAGCCCGGTGCGCGACTTCCTCGGCACCGAGACGGGCAGCGCGAGCGTTCTGCTGGCGGGGGCGATCGTGGCGCTGCTGTGGGCGAACTCGCCGTGGTCTCACTCCTATGTGTCGCTGTGGACGACGAAGCTGACGTTCAAGCTCGGCTCGAGCTCGATCTCGCTCGACTTGCGTCATTGGGTCAACGAGGGATTGATGACGCTGTTCTTCCTCGTCGTCGGCCTCGAGGCCAAGCGCGAGCTCGACCTCGGCGAGCTGCGAGAGCGCAGGCGCCTCGCGATTCCCGCGGCTGCCGCGCTGGGTGGCATGATGTGCCCGATCGCGATCTACCTCGCGTTCAACGCGGGCGGTCCCGGTGCACACGACTGGGGGGCGGCGATGTCGACCGACACTGCGTTCGCGCTGGGCGCGCTGGCGCTGCTGACGCCGCGCGCCGCGACCCGGCTGCGTGTTTTCCTGCTCACGCTGGCCGTCGTCGATGACCTCTGCGCATTGCTCGTCATCGCAACCGTCTACACGACTCGCCTCTCGCTCGTTGCGTTGGCGGTCGCGCTGGCCCTCTACTGCGTGATTCTCGCCTTTCGCACGTACGTGCCTTCATGGCGCCGTCGCGTATTCCTGACACTGGCGATCCCGCTGTGGGTGGCCACGTACGAGTCGGGTATCGACCCAGTCGTCTGCGGCCTCGCTGTTGGGCTTGCGATAAGCGCCTACACACCGGGGCGCGATGACCTTGAGCGTGCGACCGTGCTGGCGCGCGCGTTCCGCGAGCAGCCCACGCCCGAGCTCGCGCAGCTCCGTCAGGCAGAGTCTGATATTCGCAATCTCGCCCAATGAGCGACTCCAGTACAGTCTTCACCCCTGGACCAGCTACGTCGTCGTGCCGCTGTTCGCGCTCGCCAACAGCGGCGTCCACCTCACGGGAGCGCTGCTAGGACACGCCATCAGCTCGCCGATCACGCTTGGGATCCTCGTGGCGTACGTGGTCGGCAAGCCCGTCGGCATCAGCGGCGCCTCGTGGATCGCCTCTCGACCGGCAATGCGCGGCCCGCGCTCGCCGCTGAGCCCGCCGCTGCTCGTCGCCGGAGGCGCCTTCGCCGGAATCGGCTTCACCGTGTCGCTGCTCATCTCGAGCCTCGCCTTCACGGGACAGTCGCTGAATGAGGCCAAGCTGGGCGCGCTGGCGTCGGTCGTGCTCGCGCCGCTGTTGGGCTGG
Organism: uncultured Solirubrobacteraceae bacterium; assembly: GCA_963711985.1. Classification (GTDB taxonomy): domain Bacteria; phylum Actinomycetota; class Thermoleophilia; order Solirubrobacterales; family Solirubrobacteraceae; genus Palsa-744. The sequence goes on from CAVQGG010000011.1 coordinate 1,416,786, forward strand.
ACGGTGCTGCGCGTCGTCAGACGCCTGCCGGCGCAGGTACGGGCGCGGCAGGTCGTGGGAACGGCCGAGGACATCCTGGATCTCTCCGAAGACGTCGATCCGGACCGAGACCACAGCCGTGGCCCGGAAGACGCTGCCGTCACGCTCGTCGAGTACGGCGACTTCGAGTGCCCGTACTGCGGACAGGCCGAGGGGGTCATCCGTGAGCTGCTCACCTCGTTCGGTGACGATGTCCGCTACGTCTGGCGCCATCTGCCGCTCAACGACGTGCACCCGAACGCGCAGATCGCCGCCGAGGCCTCGGAGGCGGCCGCCGCCCAAGGCCACTTCTGGGAGATGCACGACACGCTGCTCGAGCACCAGGGCGAGCTGGCGCTGGCAGATCTCGTCGCCTATGCCACGGAGCTCGGGCTCGATTCAGAGCGAGTCGAGAAGGAGCTGCACCACCGCGAGTTCGCACCGCGCGTGAGCGAGGACGTCGCCAGCGCTGACGAGAGCGGCGTGTCGGGCACCCCGACGTTCTTCATCAACGGACGCCGTCACTACGGCGCGTACGACACCGCCACGCTCACCGACTCAGTGCGCGCCGCGCGGGGTCGCGCCCGCTTGGTGGCCGGCAAGGCATGAATGCCGGTGGCGTCAGACGCGGTTTGGCTCGGACCCTGCCCGCAGCGCAGTCGAGCGACTTGCGCCCTGCTCGCGTCACGAGCGAGCCCGACCACCTGCAACCCGGCGTCGACGACTGGTACCGGAGTGCCAGGCCGGTACCAGAACCCCTCGAAAACGCCTGCAAACGGACGACACGTTCGTCCGGGCGCCTACTAGTAAAAGTCCGGCTAATCGCCACTCTCAAACGGGTTTTCCGGGCCTTCTGAAATCGTGGTGTCCCCAGTTCGAGTCTGGGTCTCGCCATTTCTAAAGATGCCTGCAGGTGGGCTGGTTTCGAGGTGGTCGACGCGGCGGTTTGAGGGGGCGCTGCGAGGCCCGTTTTGCGCGCCAGGTCCTTTTTCAGGTCCTTTTCCTTGAGGGTGGTTGAGGGTTTGCGGCGTGGATGCGGGTGGCCTCTGGGCCGGCTTCCGGCGAGTCGACTCGAGATGTCGCGCGGTCCGAGCTAGACGGCGTCGTGACTAGCAACAATTGATCTGGCGCGCCAGACACCCAGGTCGCCACCAAAGAACGACGCGCTAGCGTTCTGGCCAGCCGTCAAGAGTGCCAGGCCCGCCCGATCTGTTGCATCATCTGCGGGTAAACGATCAGATGCCGGAACGGTTTGATTGCGGCCATGTAGCCGGTCCCGAGGAGTCCGTTTGGCTTGACCAAAACGGCCATCTGGCCGCGGTAGCCGCCCGTCTGATCCGGGACCCAGCCGAGATGCAGGACCCCGTGCACGGTCCGGTTGGCGATCTCCGCAGCAAACTCGTTCTCGAGGAAATACAACGAGGCGAACGGGAGCGCGGCGAAGTCCGGGCCGGACGGGGTGTCGCGCAGATCGGCTGGCAAGCGGTCGCGAAGCATCGGCACCCTGGAATCGATGCCTGTATCGGGGCCGTCCCAACCGAGCAGCTCCCCGACCTTCCATCGGATCGCCCAGAGCGCGCGGGTGGCGCGGGAGGGGTCTTGCGACAGGTCGCCCGACGCGATGCCCGCCACCAGCCGAGGGAAGTCGTCCGGGCCGCCTGGCGTCGGCAGGGCCCAGACATCCTCGAGCCGGAAATCGTGGGTGAGCTCGTGGATCCGCCAGGGCCGGGATGTGTGCGCGGTGCTCGGGAGCCTCATGGGTACACCTGCATCTCTCTTCAATCGGTGACGACTGGTTCACGAGGGCCTGAGTGTCGTCCCCATCTAGCGCCCCCGCCACTGTGGGCTCCGGCCTTCGGCCATCGCCCGGCCTGCCTCCTTGAAGTCCTCGGACTTGATGCAGCGGATCTGCTCTTCCAGGGCCAACCTGAGGCTCTCCTCCGGGCCGCGGTGCCACGCCGCGTCGATCGCCCGCCTGGCACCCCGCACGGCGATCGGCGGCTGGGCGGTCAGGCGCCCAGCGAGCTCGGCGGCGGCCGTGTCGAGGTCTCCGTCCGCGACCACCCGATTGGCCAGCCCGATTCGCAGGGCCTCGGCGGCGTCGATGACGTCGCCGAGCAGGATCAGCTCCCGAGCCCGGCTCTCACCGACGATTCGGGGCAGCCGGACGGTGGCGCCCATGTCGGGCATGAGCCCGAACCGGGTCTCCAGCAGACCGACGTTGGTCCCCTCCGCGAAGATGCGGAAATCGCACGCCAGAGCCAGCTGCAGGCCGGCGCCGTAGGCGTGGCCGCGCACAGCGGCAACGCTGGCACAGCCGAGGTTGGGGATCCAGCTGAAGGTTCCCGCCGCAGACAGGCCCGCGGCGAGAAGGTCCTCGTCGTCGGACTGGCGGACGGCGTCGGCCATCCCGGCCATGCCCTCGACCAGGTCGATGCCGGCCGAGAACGTGGAGCCCTCCCCGGTCACCACCAGGCATCGCAGGGTCTCGTCAGACAGCAGCTCGGCGCCGAGCTGGGACAGCTCCTCCCACATCAGCGGGTTTTGAGCGTTGCGCTTGTCGGGACGGGCCAGGGTCAGGATGCCGATGTCCCCGTCGCGCTGGTAGCGAATGGTCTTGTAGACCTCGCTCATGGCCGCTTCACACCCACTGCTGCCTGCTCAGCGTGGGCAGCTTCGAGCAAGATGCGCGCCTGCTCGCGACGGCGCTCAGCAAGGCTCTCTTCGCCGTAACGACGACCGGCGTCCCCGATGCTGAACGCAAGTCAGCTGCTCGTTGATCGCGAGGAGCGCCGGGGCTATTCCCTGCCGCACAAACAGCCGCAACTGGCGTAGTTCTCGTCATCGGATCAATCACGCGGCTGAAGGTGTTGGCGGACCGTCGAGCCCGAGAACGCCCGCGACCGCGCGGATGGCCAGGACCTCATCGTGCGGGGCTTGCCCGGCGAGCGCGATCACGACGCCCTCCAGCGCTCCGATGAGCGCCAGCGCAACCGCCCGGGCGGGCGGTCCGGGCGGAAGTGACCCGTCTCTGCGCCCCGCGTTGATCAGGCGAACCAAGCGCTTGAGGAGCGCTGCTTGAACGTGCTCTAGCTCGTGGGCAATCCGATGGTCCTGACCGCTGAACTCGACTCTGAGTGCCATCGCGACGCGAGCGATGTCGCCTCGACACAAGACGGCGTGACCGCGCGCCATCGCGAGCAGCGCCGAAACCGGGTCGGGTTGTTGGTCGGCCAGCTCGCCGACCTCGCGCTGCCACGTCTCGTCGGCCCAGTGCAGCACCGCGAGGGCCAGGTCCTCCTTGTCCTTGAACTGGTGGTAGAGGGCGCCGCGCGTGTAGCCCGCCTCCCGCGCGACATCCTCGAGGACAACGTTGCCGTAGCCGTAGCGGGAGAGACCGCGCGCGGCCGACTCCAACAGCGCGGCGCGCGAACGCGCCCGGCGCTCAGCTTGGGTCGAACGCGGACCCCTTGCCGGCGTGTGCGCGGCGGGGCGAGTCAACAAGGTACGTACAGGCACGCATGTATGGTACCATATGGCTTCACCGAGGAGGACGTTTCTTGTGTCTCCGGTTCGGGCAGGGCTCGGCGTGAACGCCCCGCTGGTCGTCGGAACGCTAACGGCGCCCAAGAAAACGGCTTGCAATCAAGTACCACAATCCGGCCGCGAGTCCGGAGGGAGGACAGCACACGATGCCTTTCTGTGACGCACACATATCCGAGGGCGCCCTCTCGCCCAGCGCTGAGCGCGAGTTGTTGGGCAGGATCACCGACGCGTTGCTCGAGGACGAGGGAGTTGACCCGACCAACGAGATGGGGCGACGGATCGCATGGGTATTCGTCCACCGGCACGAGATGTACGTAGCCGGCGAACCGGCGCAGGAGCCCCGCTATCGGTTCGTCTGCCACGTTCCGGAGGGCCAGTACAACGACGAACGCCGCGCCGCGGTGATCGCGGGGATGACCCAGGCCGTTGTCGAGGCGGAGGACGGCGGTTGGCCGCATCCCGAGCGCCGCGTGGCCGTCTTCACGAACGAGATCAAGGACGGCACGCTGGGCGGAGCGGGACAGATCCTCAAGCTCCCGGACATCTACGAGTTCTTCGCCCGCGGCGATGAGTCTCGGGAGGCGGCCGAGCAGGTGCTCGCCGCGCGTCGACGAGGTGAAGACTGGGTGGTCGGGGGAATCGATGACGCAGGCGTGGCGTCAGTGTTAGGTGAGCGAGCCCCCGCATGAGCGTCAATGCTCCGCCGATCATGGCCAGAGCAGCTCGCTCTTCGGCTGGTCGCGGGCGCTGTTGCCGGCCGACTCGCAGCTGAAGCGGCGGATCGACCGGATGGTGCCCCGAACTGGCCTGCCCCTGGTCGTCTGCTGTGCCTCCGTGATGTGCCTGCTGATCGTCGCTCCGTTGTTTCCTGTGCGTGGAGAGCTGGCGGTGGATGGGGTCGCCACGTTGGCGGGCGGCGGCTGGTGTGCCGCGAACTTCTGGCGATGCCGTCACGCGCACTGCATGATCACGGGTGCCGGCTGGCTTGCGCTGAGTGTCTTTGCGTTCGTGGAGGCAGGCGTCGGCCGCAGCCTTATCAATGGCGACGAGCAGCTGGCGGTGCTAGCGGTGCTTGTTATCGCGCTGGCGTTTGAGGCTGCATGGTATTTGTCGCGCGGCACCAATGTCGTTGGCGCGGCGTCGCACGATCGCCGGACCAGGACTCCCTCCGGCCAGTGAAGCCGCGCAGACTCGGCTCACTTGCCCCGAGGGCCACCGCCGTGAGGGTGGAAGTGCTCTAGGTGCCCCAATCACGAGGCGCTGATGCGCAACTGTCGATCTCGCAGCTGTGAAGGAGCTACTCGAGCGCGGCGCCCAACTCGTTGAGGTCGTGCCCCACGAGGAGTATCAAGAACTCCACATCCCCGGCGTCATTCACTTGCCCCTCAAGGAGGACTCAACGCGCACGCGCTAAGCAGACTGGACCGCGAGCTCCCAGTGGTGGTCTTAGGTGGGCGGGTCGGAGGGGCTCACGCGAGCGCCTCCACGCCCAGCTCGCGTTGGACGGCGGGAACCTCGACGTTCATCGCCTCTGCGAGCGCGAGCACCGCCGAGCGCGGGCGGACCATCACGGTGAGCTCGTCTATCAGCCCGTCAGGATCTCTGTGAAGGAAGTCGCACCCGTGTAGAACGCGGTCCCCCACGCGCGTGACCGGACCCCGTTCATGGGTCCACCTGCTGTGAGAGTCGGTGGGTGTTGTTCTGTTGCAGGGTAGGGGTGCCGCCGTCTCGCGGAGTGAGCCCGTAGGGCGAACGTAGCGAGGCGGCGGGCGGCTCGTGCTGGGACCTCCACGCCTTGGCGAAACGGGCGGGCGCTTTCATGTGGAGTGCTGAGTGTGGCCGGTGGTGGTTGTAATCCTCTCTCCAGTCCTCGACGAGGACCTTGGCCTCGGCCAGGCAGGAGAACAGCTCGACGGTGAGCAGCTCGTCCCGGACACGGCTGCCGAAGGACTCGACGTAGGGGTTCTGCCACGGCGATCCCGGCTCGATGTATGCGCTGCCGGCCTTGGAGAACCGGCACCAGTCCTTCAGCGCGTTCGCGGTCATCTCCGGCCCGTTATCGCAGCGAAGAAACGTTGGTCCTCGGCCGCGCGTAGCAACGATGCGGTCGAGCTCTGCAACGGTGGCGTCGGCGTCGATGCGCCGCTCGCATTTGATCGCCAGGGCCTCCCGGGTGAACTCGTCGACGACGTGCAGCAGCTTCAGGATCCGTCCGTCGGCGGTCTGGTCGAACTGGAAGTCGATCGCCCACACATGATTGGGGCGCTCTGCCCGCAGACGGCTCGCGGGGACCGTTGAGTCCCCGAGCCGCAGGCGCTTGCGGCGCCGCCGGGGGACACGCAGCCCCTCCTCGCGCCACAGGCGCTGCACCCGCTTGCGGTTCAGCTGCCAGCCCTCGCTGACGAGGTCGGCGTGGGCACGGCGATAACCCCACCGCGGCCACTCACGCGAGATCTCCCGCAGGCGTGCTCGCAAAGCAGCATCGTCCTCGGCGACGACGGGCTCACGGCGTTGGGTTGAGCGGTGCTGCCCGGCGATCTGGCACGCCCGGCGCTCCGAGAGGCCCAGACGGTCTTCGAGCATGAAGACCGCAGAGCGTCGACGCGACGGGCTCACCAGTTTCCCTTCGAGATCTCCCGGAGCGCAAGGTTTTCCAGCTCCTTGTCCGCGACCAGGCGCTTCAGCTGCGAGTTCTCGCGCTCGAGCTCCTTCAAACGCTTCACATCGTCGGCCTTCATCCCGCCGAACTGCGCCCGCCAACGGTGATAGGTCGCCTCGGAAACCTCCAGTGCCTTGCAGACCTCGGGCACCTCGACGCCGTCGGCCAGCATCTTGTCGGCCTCCCTGAGCTTCCTGACGATCTGCTCCGGCGTGTGTCGTCTGCGCTTCACGTGATCGGTCCTCCTCTCGCCCATTTTCCATGAGCAGAAGGACTCTCACACGGCGGACCGAATCTAAGGGGTCGGGCCACGCGCTCTGAACAGCAGTGCGTGGTCGCTGTCCCCCTCGCCACCAATCTCGCGTTCGTAGTGGAAGTCCTCGTAGACGCGCATAGCGGCGCGGAGGATCACGCCGAGCGTCTCGCGTCCGTGGTAGGGATGAGAGAAAGCGGGGCTGTTGAGCACAGGCTCTGGCGAGAACAGCTCGAGTACGCGGTCAGTGTCGCCCGTCTCGACCGCGCTGCGGAACGCTGCGCTGCGGAACGGTTGCATTGTTACGCGACCTTTCTGTAGAGGGTGCATGAGCGGAGTGTCTGGTCGGCTTTGCTTATGCCGCACTCACGGCGCCGACGGACTGCATCGCTGCCTTGCGCATGCGGCCCGTCTTGCTTTCCGGCTCGTCAGTCTTCAACGCGTAGGCCACAAGCTCGGGGAATGTGATGACCTCGCCGAACCCTGCCCCGTGGCCGTCGGTGATCTGTTGCAGTTGGACCCAGACGCGGTGGGCCTCGACCATCGTGTTCTCGCTGCCCTCCGCGGCCAGAACCGCCGCGGTGACGCGCTTGACGAGCTTCTCGCGCCCCCGCTTCGCAAGCGGACCGAATACGCCGGGCGCACCTTCGGGGATCGTGACGGTCACGCGGTAGATCGGCTTCGCGTGGGCCTGGCCGCCGACGAACACCTCCTGCTCGTCGACAAAACACCACGCGAGCGCCTGCATGTGCGCAGCGTCGCCGAAGTCGGCCAAGGGCGCCGCCTCGAGCTCGAGGACGATCGTCGACAGTTCGCCGGCGAGTCGCTCCTTGGTGGCGTCGTCCAACGCCCCCTTCGTGGTTGTCAGCTCAATCATCGGCACGACAGAACCTCCGGTAGTGGTGGGTTTGCCTCGATCGTGGGCTACGTCAGCCGGAGACGGTAGCATACATGCATGTATGTACGCATCACGATCCGGCCATCGGTCGACGGCGGCCGCGCCCGCGAGTGGCGATCGCTCAACGCAGGCCGACCGAAGCGCGCGCACGCGCAGCGCCTTGCTTGAGTCTGCCGCGAGGGGGCTCTCCCGCTACGGCTACGGCGACCTCATCCTGGAGCGGGTGGCGAGCGAGGCCGGCTACACCCGCGGAGCGCTCTATCACCAGTTCAAGGACAAGGAGGACCTCGCCCTGGCCGTGATCGATTGGGTCGATGAGACATGGAGGCAGGAGGTCGGCCGGCTCGGTCGAGCGAGAGCCCGATCCAGTCGTCGCGCTGATCGTCCTGGCGCGCGGTCACGCCGTCTACTGCCGGCGAGACGTCGCCCGGGTGGCGACGGCCCTCAGGCTCGAGTTCAGCGGTCAGGATCACCCTGTCGGGCGTCGCCTCGAACGGGTCTCCGAAGGTCTCGTCAAGCGCTGCACGCGCCTGATCAGCGCGGGGCGCAGAGCGGGGACGATCCCAGCCGGACCGCCGGCCAGAGCCGTCGCGCTCGCCTTCTTCGGTGCCATGGAGGGCACGGTCATCCAACTCGCCGGACAGGCGCCGCACGATGAGGTGCTGGCGGCGCGCGCGGCCGCCGGCGTGCTTGGGCTTGACCCCGCCGCGATCCCTAAATGCGACTGAGAGCGCGACCAGGTGAGTGGACTCGCGCCAGGGAGCGTCCCGCAACGCCGCCCGCTCAGCCAGCTGGGCGGTCGACGAGCACATCACCCTGCGCACCCACCGCGTCGCCGCGACCTACCGTGTGCTCTCGAGCGACGGTCCGACGCGCCTGCGGTCAGGCCGCCAGACGAAAAGCGGCGCCTCGGGGAGCGAACTTTTCCCTGCGGGAAAGCAGCAGTGCTGCGTGATGCCTTGACTGATGTTTGCTTCAGCGTTTGAGCAGTGCCTTGAGCGTGGTGTCGAAGACGTCGGCGCCTTCGGCTTGACCGAAGATAAGGGCCTCGATGCTCGCACCGTTTGCTGCCGCACCCACCGCAGCGGCCAGCCGGGCGTCTCCGAGCTGCTCCGCGGTTGCGGATCTCAGTGCGCGCAGGCCAGTGGCGAGGCGTCGGCGCAGTTTCTGATCGCGCCCAGCGGCACACACGAACTCAAGGAACAGCAGCGCGAACTCACGATCAAACGGCATTGCCTGCGACGGCGCCGCAGCTGGCATCTGGCGTGCCTGGGCGATCCGCGATGCGTACTGCTCGTCAAGCAGTGCCAGGAACAGGCCCTCCTTGGACCCGAAGTGGTCATAAAGCGCCCCCTTCGTGCAGCCCGCCTGCTCGCTGATGCGCTCCGCTGAGGAAGCGTGGTAGCCGCGCTCAGCAAAGGTGCTCCGTGCCGCGACCAGCAGCCGCGCGCGTGTGTCCGCCCGTCGCTCTGCTTGCGTTCGATGGCGCATATCTATACGCTCGGGTATATATCTACCATCTCGTATGAAAGTGTAGCCATGGCCACGACTGGAACTACGATCGAGAGTCCGCGGATCGGGCAAACGATCACCTTCATCCGCACCGCCGCAGACGCCGCCGGGGCCGAGCTCGTGATCGAGGCCCGGATGCGCCCTTGGGCGTTCATGCCGCCGCACGTCCACCTCCTTCAAGAGGAGCACTTCGAGGTGCTCGACGGCACTGGGACGTTCAGGGTCGCCGGCAAGAAGATTCTCGCTGGCCCGGGCGAGCACGTGGACGTGGGAGCCGGCGTGGCGCACCGCTTTCGCAATGCTTCCGCGACCGACGTTCACATCCGAGGGACGCTGCGACCTGCCCTGCGCACGGAGGATCTTTTCGAGCGCCTATTCCGCCTCGGCGCGGCCGGTCGCGTCAACAAGCTCGGAGCGCCGAATCCCTGGACGACCGCCGCGCTCATCCGAGAGTTCCGCGAGGAGTTCTTCTACCTTGCGGGCATCCCCATAGCGCTGCAACGGCTGCTCGCCGGAACCCGGCCGTGAAGCTCTACGTCTGCTGGGGAACCATCCGCACCTTCGGGTCCGGCCACCCCTGCCGTAACGGCCTCGACCCGCTGGAAGTTGCCGGCCGCCAACCCGAGATCGTGCGAAGCTACGGATGGGGACTGCTCCCTGACGCCCTCAACCGCTCCGAAGGCCGTCGCATTGCACGCCAGATCACCGGCAAGTCCTGGCTCCCGCTGCTCGTCACCGCGTCAGGCGAGACCGTCTGCGGCAGCGACAACATCACGCGATCCGCGCCGTCGCGCTCCGATCCGGCTGGGTTGGGGTCACGTCTGTGCTAGCAGCAGGTCTGGTCATCGGGCGGGCTTCAACGGAGCGAGTTTCGTCGACTTCAACCACAACGTCAGCTCGCTGCTCATGGCCCGACTGGCCTTGGGTGCCCTGTCCTGCTACCTGGTCGCTCTGTACCTGCTGCCAGGCCGCCGATAGGGCAGGGCAGATGCCTGCTTTCATCGCCCAAGCCGTCAATGCAGCCGCTGCACAGCCGGCGGTACCAGGTCAGGCCGCCTATGTCTCTGCTCCAGCCGCGACTGCGCACTCGCCGACCTCGGCCTGGCTCCGGCGGGCGGCTCCACGGGCTCGTAGTCGCTTCCGCGTTGTTAGCCAAACCAGCCGCACGGGCAGCATTGGCGACGCTAGCGCAACGATGGCATGAGCAGGGACCTCCTCAGCTCAAGCGCGGATAGTGCGGTTCGAGTCCGGGTCTCGCCATTAGAGAAATCGCTGCAAATGGGCTGGTTTTGGAACGCAAGCCGCGACGCGGCCCATCAACACGACGAGCGCCTACGCGCGGAAGGAGCGTTGATGGGTATCGCCGGCCAGCCCATCCAAGTGCGCAATCACGACGGGGCGGGCATGGACACCGCCGTGGGACCATTCCTGCGGTCGGACCTTCCGATCGCCGGGTTCGCGGTCATCGAGGCCCCCACTCTCGAAGAGGCGGTCAGCCTCGTCTCCAAGACCCCATGTGCGATCGCACATGGGGTCGTTGAGGTGTGGCCACTGGAGTCGGCGCCGTAGGGGTTGCGCGAGCGACGGCGGCTAAGGAGCAGCTTTCGCGCTCGGGCGGCACGGGGCTCGTTCCGGCTGTCGAGCGCGCAAGCTGAGGCGTCGCCTCCGGTGTGTACGCGCGCCCGCGCGCCCCGCGCGGGTAATGAGCGGAGCGGCCCACCCTGAGGTCCCCCGAGCTCGGCGGACCTCGCGTCCTCGCCCATTGCCTCGGCCACCCGGGAGCAACTTCGCAGTGTCAAGGTGAGCCGGCCTGGTCTGGGCTCACGGCCTCGCGCCATTCGCGAGGGAGGACGGCTAGAAGCGGCGCCGCGGCGTCCCGCAACTGCGCCACCGCATCTTCGACCCCTGGTTTTCTGTCCTCGACTCCTTGCTCTCCCACATTGCTGAGGGTCTGGAAGAACTGCCCGGCGACGCGCTGGGCGGTCTCTAGAAACGCTCGCGAAGCTCTTCCTTCGATTAGGACTGGCGCACTTGTGAGCAGCATCTGAGTGTACGTGCGCAGCTCACCGGAAGCCTCTTCACGATCCTCAGTCGACGACGAGCTGCGTGCGATCGCATCGGCTGTCCGCGCCCCTTGAGCAACGATGACCAGCGCTTGGACGGAGATGACGCGGGATTGGTTTCGAAGCTGTCGCATACGCGTCACCCGGTCGACGATCAAGACGGTCAGCAGCAGCACGAGGAATCCGGACAAAATCGATGAGGTGAAGGTGTGCCGCGACCAGTAGCGACGGACCGGCCCGTCGCTGAGGTCGAGGACCACTAGGGCCGTGGCTACCAGCGTCACGGTCAGCGCGCCCGACCACGCCCGGAGACGCTCTAACATCGGTCGATCCTAAACGCGATCAAGGCCGGCTGTACGGTGCTGGTGGCGGTGCGCTGGGCGGGAACGGCGTCCCACAAGCGGATGGTGAAGCGGGCTTGCGTCCCGGCTCCCTACCATGGGCCTGTGAGCGGCCGAAGAGTGCCCGGTGGGGTGGTGCATAAACTGCCCGCGGACCTGCGTGAGGCGCTGATCGCCAACGCCACGGCACTCGATGCCTGGAAGGACATCACGCCTTTAGCCCGCAACGAGTTCATCTGCTGGGTCGAGGATGCCAAGCAGGAGACTACCCGAGAGCGCCGCATTCGGCGGACCCAGGAGGAGCTGGAGGAAGGCCAGCGCCGGCCCTGCTGCTGGCCAGGGTGCAAGCACCGCGACCGTACCGGCAGGCAGCGGCCCGCGTAGGGCCATTCATCGGCCGCGGTGCCGGTCTCACGGCCTCCGCCAGCGCGTGTGGACGGTCGTCGCGCCCGCTCGAGTTTTGGACCGCGACACCGCCCCGCGGTCCCAAAACCGAGCGTATCCGCGCGGGGGCGGCTGCTCGCGAGCCCACGGCGGAGCAACGCGCTCGGCACGTCCCTGACGAGGACGCGGCAGAACGACGGCCACCAACAATCGCCGCCGAACACGCCCCGATCGAATTTACGCACCCCGCAGGTGTTTCAGCGGGGGGTGAGAGACCTCGATGCCGAGAGCCTTTGCGGCGTCTGCCAGGCGGATGTCATAGCAGTAGAGGCGCTCGAGGTCCTCGCCCAGGCTCACGGCGGTCGCCAGGTGAAGGGCATCCAGCGAGCGAAGCTCGGCCGGGTCCAGATCAGCGGCCGCTTCGAGGATCCGGTGATCGAGCGGCAGGAGCGTGACCGCGGTCAGGGCGGCGCGGGCGCGTCTGGCGGCCAGCTCGCCGTAGCGCCCTGCTGCGCGTCGTCCCTCGACGACGAGCAGGGCGCTGCTGAGGCTCTCGCCCGGCAAGCTCGCGACGCAGCGCAACGCTCTCGGGCTCTGAGCGCACAAGCTTGATGAACGCCGACGTGTCCAGATAGTCCGGCAAGCGCGCTACAGGCGCTCAGAGCGCAGCTCGTCGAGCACCTCACCCGTGGATGGACCGGGGATCGGCGCCGGTAGCTGCTCGAGAACGTCAAGCAGGCTGCCCTGCCCGCGGCTGGCTCCCCGTTCGGCCACCAGCCTATCCACAGCGGTAGCGCGTCCTGGTGCGGGCGTGAGCTGCGCGATCTCCTGGCCGCGATCGGTGATCAGAAACGACTCTCCGCGCCGAGCCCGCTGCGCGTAGCGGCTGAGGTTCTGGCGCATCTCGCGGATACCAACGAGCTCCATGTGCGTCATTGTAGCGCGATACCCGTGATCTGGGCCGGTCGGACCTGGCGATGCGCACGACCCCGCTACGTCAAGAGCGCCTGCTCGCCGTTGCCGCTGGTCGGGTTCAAGCCGTGGAGGGATCCAGATCGCGATCCGTAGTTTGCTCGGATGCGGTCGCGCCCAGGTTGGCGTAGTCCGATAGGTGGAGAGGATTTGACGGCCCAGAGGAGGTAAGACCATGTATGCGAGCGTGCGCCACTACAGGATGGGCGCAGGCACGATCGATTCGCTCATGCATCGCGTTGACGATGAGTTCGCCCCCGCCATCAGTCAGGAACCCGGGTTTGTCGCATACCTTGCGCTGGACACGGGTGAGGCAATGGTGGAGACCGTCAGCGTCTTTCACGACAAGGCGGCGGCCGAGGCGTCCAACGAGCTTGCTGCTGACTATGTGCGCGAGAAGCTCGGTGAGTTCGAGTTGACGCGTACCGAGCTGAGCGGCGGCGAGGTGTTTGTGAGTAGGGTGACAGCGGAGGCGCTCGATGATGTGCGCCGTTGGCGCACTGATGGCGCGCGGCGGCGCGCCGTCTCTGCCGATGTCGTGTGAGACGCTCATGACCGCAAGAACCAACGAGCCCTGATCGTTTCGTGGGCTGGCCGGCGCGTGTCACACGCCGGCCAGCGGGAGGGCTGATCACCGTCCGTGCCTCGATCAGCTGTGTCGCCCAGGGTCCCGCTCGACCGGGCTGCTGGGCTGGACGAGTCAGGCCTGGGTGAGGAATTGCCAGCCGTGACGGGTGGCGCAGGCGAGTGCAGCGGCAAGATCGGGCTCACTGTCCGGAGTGGGCGCGCCGGCTTCCAAGAAGAAGTGCTCCATGCCTGCCGGGCTGAAGAGCACGACCCGTCGCCCGGCTTGCCGGCCGATGTTGGCGCTGGAGTGGGTGATGCCCTGGGGGATATGGACGGTCTCGCCGGCGGATAGCCGGGTTGGCGTCCCGTCCAGATCCATCTCAAAGTCGCCTGCGAGGATGTGGATTGTCTCAGCCTCGTTGGCGTGTCGATGAGCGGGCAGAGACCAGCCCGCCGGCGGGTGGTCGACGAGCAGGCAGAACGCGCCGCGGGTGTCGTCGCCGGCAAGGTGGATCTCGGTGCGTACGCCACCCGGCATCCACACGACGCGAGGGCTGCCTGCCATGGGCCGACGATACCGATGGGCTGGTGAGCGTGCCGGCGGTATCGTCTGCGCGGTGTCAGAGCCGCACCCCGTGCTGGCGCTTCTGCGCGAGCGCGCGACGCATCGCACGCGGCCCGGAGCGCGCGCGGACGGTCAGCGGCTCGCGCTCGTGCTGGAGGGGGGCGGGATGCGTGGGGTCGTGTCCGCGGGCATGGCGAGCGCGCTGGAGCGCCGGCGACTGCTCGAGTGCTTCGATCTCGTCGTTGGCACGTCGGCCGGAGCGCTCAACGCGGCGGCGTTCCTGGCCGGCGTGGTCGAGGGCTGCCTGGTTGCCTATCACGCCGCGTTTGCCACGCGTCGTTTCATCAACCCGTACCGGCTGCTGATCGGGCGCGCCGCGATCGACGTCGCCTTCACGCTCGACCACGTCGACGAGCGACTCGACGCCGTGCGCCATTCGAGGACCGTGGCGAGCCCCATCCCCCTGCACTGCATCGCGGTCGACGTCGACACCGCGGCCGCCGAGGACCTCACCGACCTGCGCTCGGAGGAGGATCTGCGCTGCGCCCTGCTGGCGTCGAGCCGCATGCCCTGGATCGGCGGCGGGCCGGTCGAGTTCCGCGGGCGGCGGTGGCTCGACGGCGGGCTCGCCGAACCGATCCCGCATAAGGTGGCCGTGCGGCTCGGCGCGACGCACGTGCTGGTGCTGATGACGCGGCCGCTCGGAGTCTCGCGCACGCCTCCGCCGGCGCTTGCCAACCGGATCATCGAGCGCCGGCTGCGCAGGCTCAACCCGGCGCTCGTCGAGCTGCACCACCGCCGCGCCACCGACTACGAGGCTCGCCGTGCGCGAGATCGCGGCCGCGACGAGCGAGCCCGGCGCGCGCGCGTCCTTCGTGTACGGGCTGCGCCTTGCGCGCGGCGGGCCCGAGGTCGGACAGCTGGAGCGCCGACCCGCGGTGCTGGAGGCGGCCGGGCGGCTCGCGTTGGAGCACGCCGCCGCGGTGCTGGACGCGGCCGGGGTCGCTGCTCGCGAAGCCACGGATGGATAGGACTTCGCTCGGGTTGGCCACCCACCAGGCGCTCCAGTAGCACCGAACAGCCTCGACGTGGCCCGGGAGCCTATTGGGGACAGCTACGGGACATTCCCGATTGCGCGGCCGGCGCCGTCGGCGGACACTGTCCCCATGCTCAAGACGGCCACCGATCCAAGCGCGGCGCTGCGCCGGTCGCGCTGTCGGACGCGGCCTTCCTGTTCGCCGACATCGCCAGCTTCACGACATATACGGAGGTCCACGGCGACGCTCGTGCGGCCGAGCTGGCGTGGCGCATGCGGCTCGGTGTCGAGGCAGAGCTCGGGCGAAGACGCGCACGTCGTCAAGACGCTCGGCGATGGCGTGATGGTGAGGATCGCCGATCCGGCTGAGGCCGCCGCGGCCGGGCTGCGGATCGTTGCGCGGGCGCTGCCCGCCGGCGCGACCCGCCGGTGCGGGTGGGCATTCACTGCGGCCCGGCGATCGAGTCCGATGGCGATTTCTATCGGCGCCGCTGTAAATGTGGCCGCCCGCGTCGCCGCGCTGGCGGGACCGGGGGAGGTCCTGCTCACCGCCGCTGTGGCGGTTGCGGCGCGTGGGCAGCGGTCTGTCGGCTCGAAGAGGTGCGGCGAGCGCAAGCTCCGAAACGTCGCGAGCCCGGTCCTCCTGTACGCGGCGCGCGAGCGGGTGAGAAGGAGCGGGGGCCGTGCAGCGGGGATTTCCGATCTTCCGCTGCGGCCACCGCGCCGAGGATCGGCCCGCAATGCGGCGGGAAGGGAGGCAGTCGATGTCAGGCGCTGAGGTCGAGCGCGATCGACCAGCGCCCGCGTCGCCTCGTCCGTCCGCGGCGGGGCCGCCTGGTCGGCGGCGTCTGCAGCGGCCTCGGCGATCATTTCGGTGTCGATCCGATCCTCTTTCGCATCGCGTTCGTTGGACTTGCGATCTTCTCGGGGGTGGGAGATCGGGCTCTACCTGGCGTTCTTGCTGCTCGTGCCCGAAGAGGGGGCCAGCCGGCCGCCGATCCGCCTCCGCCGCTCGTCCTGGCGTGAGCATCCTCGGCGCGGTCGCCATCGTTGTGGCGGTAGGGATGGCCCTCCGTGCCGCCGACCGCGCGGTGCTCGGGCACTGCCGGGGGCTTCGCTTCAGGCCTCGGGTCGATCGCGCTGGTGGGGACGATCGCGACGGTGGTTTGGCGGCGGTTGCGCAGCCGCGCGAGGAGCAGCGGCCGCACAAGCGCCGATCGCCGGCTGCTGAGATTTCTCGCATTCCTGACGGCCCTCGCGGCGGTGGTCGATACTGGTGGCGGTGGCGGGCGCGTGGCTCGCCGGTACCGAGGGCCTGCTTGCCGGCTGGCCGGTGGTCGCGATCGGTGCGGCCTTGCCTTCACCGCGTTCACGGGCGGGCTCGTTGGCTGGCGCTGCCGGCATTTGCCTTCGCCTTCTCGGTGGTTGTCACCGCTGCCGCCGACGTCGACCTCCATGGCGGCTGTCGGCGATCGCACCTACCGCCCGACACGCTGTGAGGAGGTGCGGCGCGGCTACCAGCTCGGCGCGGGTCGGCTCGAAATCGACCTGCGCGGCGTGCCGCTCCCAGCCGGCGACACGCACTGCCCGTCCGCCTGGGCATGGGCGAAGCTGTTGTGGTCGTGCCAAAGGACGTGTGCGTGGCGACCCAAGCGCAAATCGGCGGCGGCTACGTCGGGGCGCTTGACCGCCAGAGCGGGGGGCCTGACGTCAATTGGGACAACCGACCCTCACCGCCGCCGCGGACGCGCCCGTCTGGTGCTGGATGCCCAGGTCGGGCTCGGGGCACTGTTCGTGGTGGACCGGCCCTTAGATCGGGGCTGGGGATCCAACGGCAGTGGCAGCTTCCAGCCAGGGCTTATGGCACGAACGAAGCCTGCTATCCCGAGCAGAGTGGGAGCCGATGAGCGATCGCCGAATATCACCGCGCTGGCGGCCGGTCTCGCCGTGATCGCGCTGGGAGTGCTCGTCGTGATCGACGCCGACGGCAAGCTCGACCTTGGCTTCGCCTACATGGCGCCGGCTCTGATCGCCGCGACTGGGGGCGGTGCTCCTCGCCAGCGGCATCGCCTCGCGGGGGCGCCGGCCGCGACTGAGATGACCGGCGAGAGCGGCTCAGCGTCAGGCGAACCCGCCGCGCGGCGGGCACTACCGGATCGCGATCGGCGCCGGCCTGCTGATGGCGGAGCGGACTGCTGCTCGTTCGCGCGACCGGTCCTTGGCCGGGGGACGCCGATGGTCTGGCCGGCCGCGGTCGCGGCAGTCGGCGCCCTGCTGATCTGGCGGGCGCCCGACAACGGCGCCGCGCAGGCGCCGCGGTTGGGCCGCGCACAGCCCAGCCGCGCGCTGCGCGAGCGGTCCTCATCGGTGCGCGCTATCCGCCGGCCGGAGGTGAGCCGCGGGGGCCTCGGCGTCGCGCTTGGTGCTCGCCGCGGGCTCGCTTTCCTGTGGGCGAATGGTGCAATGCGCCCGGCGGGGGAGGCGGTGCTCGCCGGCCTCGCCGTCCTGGTCGCCCTCGCCCTGATCTTCGCTCCGTCATGGCGGCGCCTGGCCGCGCAGCCTCGCGGCCGAGAAAGCCGAGCGCATTCGCTCACAGGAGCGCGCCGACGTTGGAGCCCACCTGCACGACTCGGTGCTGCAGACCCTGGCGCTGATTCAGCGGAGCGCGGAGGACCCCAAGCGGGTCGCCGCGCTCGCCCGTCGCCAGGAGCGCGAGCTTCGCGCCTGGCTGACCGACGGGCAATCGGCCAAGTCCGGCGATCGGCTCTCGCCGCTGCGCTCGAGGCGGCGGCCGCCGAGGTGGAGGAGACCGCGGGGGTTCGGTGGAGGTCGTCGCCGTCGGCGACTGCGCTCGATGGACGGGCGGCGCCGCGTTCTCGCGGCCGCGCGCGAGGCGATGCTGAACGCCGCGAAGTTCGCGTGGCGAGAGCCGGTCTCGGTCTACGCCGAGGTCTCGAGCGCCGCGTCCAGGTTTTCGTTCGCGACCGCGGCGCCGGCTTTGACCCGGCGGCGCGTTCCGGCCGAGCGGCGCGGCGTGCGGGAGTCGATCATCGGTCGCATGCGGCGCGCCGGCGGCCGGGCGGTGGTGCGCTCCTCGCCGGGCGGGGCACGGAGGTCGAAATCACGGTCGATCGCGGGGGCACGCCGTGAGCGGCGCGACCGCCGCCGCGGGTCCTGATCGTCGATGACCACGCCCTCTTCCGGGCCGGCGTTCGCGAGAGGCTGGGCGAGGGGATCGAGGTAGTCGGCGGAGAGCGGCGACGTCGAGGAGGCCGTGCGGGAGATCGAGGAGCTCGAGCCCGACGTCGTTCTGGTCGACGTCCACATGCCGGCCGGCGGCGGGGTTGAGGTGATCCGGCGCGTGGCCGAAGGCCGCCCGGCAGGTTCGCTTCCTCGCGCTGTCGGTCAGCGACGCGGCCGAGGACGTGATCGCGGTGATCCGCGCCGGCGCGCGCGGCTACGTGACCAAGACGATCTCCGGCGCCGAGCTGACCGACGCTGTGTGCCGCGTGCAGCGAGGGCGACGCCGTCTTCTCGCCCCGCCTGGCCGGCTTCGTGCTCGACGCGTTCGCCGAGCGAGATCCCGCCCGCCCAGGTGGACCCGGAGCTCGACCTGCTGACGCCGCGCGAGCGGGAGGTGCTCCAGCACATCGCGCGCGGATACATGTACAAGGAGATCGCCGCCCAGCCTCGGAATCTCGGCGAAGACCGTCGAGGCGCATGTCTCAGCGGTGCTTCGCAAGCTCCAGCTCTCCAGCCGCCACGAGCTGAGTCGCTGGGCAGCGCAGCGGCGGCTGGTCGAGGAGTAGGCGCTCAGCCCGTGACCCGGCCAGAGGACGAGCTCGTGGCACGGCGCGCGATCGTGCGCGGGCATGTCCAGGGCGTCTTCTTCCGTGACTCGACGCGCGCCGAAGCCGAGCGCCGGGGGGTGGCGGGCTGGGTCGCCAATCTGCCGGACGGCAGCGTCGAGGCGCATCTCGAGGAGCAGCGGACGCGGTGCAGCAGGTGATCGAGTTCTGCACGCGGGGGCCGCCGAACGCACGAGTCGAGGATGTTCAGGTCACCGCCGCCGCGCCCCGCGGCCTCGGCGGGTTTCAGGTGCGATGACCGGCAGCCAGATCCGGTGACGGCGACGGCGGCGGTGTTGAACGCCACGGTGAACCGCACGCGGGAGCATGGCTCTCGCCGGCGGGGACGGGCGAACCCGGCCGCGCGGGCCGGGCCTAGCGGCCGCGCAGCCCCAGCAGGCGCGCGGCGTTGTCCTTGAGCACGCGCGGGCGCACATCCTCACGGATCGGGAGCTGCTCGAAGTCCGCCAGCCAGCGATCGGGCGTGATCAACGGATAGTCCGAGCCGAACAGCATCTTGTCCTTCAGCAACGTGTTCGTGTAGCGCACGAGGATCTCGGGGAAGTACTTCGGCGACCAGCCCGACAGGTCGATGTAGACGTTGGGCTTGTGCGTGGCGATCGCCAGCGCCTCGTCCTGCCACGGGAAGGAAGGGTGGGCGAGGATGATGCTCAGCTCGGGGAAGTCGGCCGCGACGTCGTCGACGCACATCGGGTTCGAGTACTTCAGACGCACCCCGCCCCCTCCCGGCATGCCCGCACCGATGCCCGTCTGGCCGGAGTGGAACAGCGCGATCAGCCGAGCCTCCGCGATGACCTCGTACAGCGGATAGAAATCGCGGTCGTTCGGCCAGAAGGCCTGGGTGTTGGGGTGGAACTTGAAGCCGCGAACGCCGTGTTCGTCGATCAGGCGTCGGGCCTCGCGCACGCCCAGCTTGCCCTTGTGTGGATCGATGCTCGCGAACGGGATGAGCACGTCCGCGTTGGCGGCCGCGACCTCTGCGACCTCCTCGTTGGGGATGCGCCGTCGACCCAGGCCCGCCTCGTCGTCGACGGTGAAGATCACCGCCGCCATCTTGCGCGCGCGGTAATAGTCGGCGACCGCCTGGGCGGTCGGCTGCGGTGGATCGCCGCCGAAGTACCTCGCCGCCGCCGCAAGGAGCTCGCCGGTCACGGGATCCTGTGGCTGGTTGGCGGAGGCCTCGGCGTGGGTGTGCACGTCGATGGCCACGATCTCCTCGAGATCGATGCTCACGATCGTGTCCCGGCGGAGGGGATCACGCGAAATAGTGGTAGAGACACTCGGCGACGAGCGCCGGCTTGGCGGCGTCTTTGACTTCGACGATGATCACGAACTTCACTTGAAGCCCACCATTGGTCTCCTCAGATTCGTGTTTGGCCTCATGCCATATAAGGCATCGTGATGTTACATCCTGGCTCACGACGCCTGATACTCTCCCGCTCGGACGAGGAGGCTTCGCATGGCCAGGACTGTCGATGATCCCACCGTCGACCGGGGAGTCCCCGCCACCGGCCCGGTCATCGCGCGAGCACCCACGACCGGCGACCTGAGCTGGCCACTGGAGCGCGCGGCGCGTCTATACGGCGATCAGGCCGCGCTGATAGATGGCGAGCGGAGCGTCACCTATACGCAGCTGAGCCGTCGGGTGGGCGGGCTTGGCGCCGCGCTTGACGAGCTGGGCGTCGCCGGCGGCGGGAGGGTGGGCGTGCTCGCCCCGAACTCGATCGCCCACGCCGAGTGGTGGTTGGGGGTGCCGGCATTCGGGCGGGTGCTCGTCGATCTCAATTTCCGCCTGACGCCCGAGGAACTGGCGTTCATGATCGACGACTCCGCCCTCGACGTGCTGCTGCTCGACGACGAGCGGATCGAGCTCGGGGATGAGCTGCGTGAGCGCTGCCCCTCGCTGCGCGCGTTGGTCCACATGGGCCCGGGAGCCCGCCCCGAGGGATGGCTCGCCTACGAGGAGCTCGTCGCCCGCCCGCCCGCATCGCCGCCCGGGCTTGACGAACATGAGCTGGCGACGATCTCCTACACGGGAGGGACTACGGGGCGGCCGAAGGGCGTCATGCTCAGCCACGGCAATCTCCTGGCCAACGCCCGGCACAACCTGGTTGCGACAGGACACCGCCGCGACGACCGCTTCCTTCACATCCCGCCGATGTTCCACGTCGCGGGGACTTCGAACCTGTTTGCCGCCACCTGGGTGGGCGCCACCCAGGTGATCCTGCCGCGGTTCGACGCAAACGCCGTCGCGGAGACGATCGAGCGCGAGCGGATCACGCACGCCGTGCTGGTGCCGACGATGCTGGACATGCTCCTGCGCGTCCTGGAGGAGCGGCCCACCGATCTGAGCAGCCTGCGCAACCTGCAGTACGCCGCCTCGCCCATATCCCCCGAGCTGCAGGGTCGCGCGCTCGCGCGATTCGAGTGCGAGCTCGCACAGTTCTACGGCATGACCGAGACCGCTCCCACGGTCACGCACTGCACGCCCGAGGACCATCGCCGCGGCGCCGCCGGCGAGGAGCCCTACAAGACCCGCCTGCGCTCGATGGGAGCGCCCGTGCCCGGCGTGCAGGTCCAGATCCGCGCAGAGGACGGCGTGGAGCTGCCCGCCGGGGAGATCGGGGAGGTGTGGGTGCGCGGTCCGAACGTGATGCTCGGCTACTGGAAGCGCCCCGAGGCCACCGACGCCGCCCTCGTCGAGGGCTGGTACCGCTCGGGCGACGGGGCGTATGCCGACGGCGACGGCTACCTGTACATGGTCGACCGTCTCAAGGACATGATCATCTCCGGTGGCGAGAACGTTTATTCGGTCGAGGTCGAGGCAGCGCTGATGGAGCACGTCTCGGTGCTCGAGGCGGCGGTGTTCGGGATACCCGATCCGCAGTGGGGGGAAGCGGTGCACGCAGTGGTGGTGGTCGCGGAGGGTGAGGATGTGTCGGTCGCCGATCTCAGCGCCCACTGCCGCCGGCGCGTCGCTCACTTCAAGGCTCCGCGCTCGATCGAGCTGCGCACCACGGCGCTGCCCAAGTCGGGCGCCGGCAAGATCCTCAAGCGGGAGCTGCGCGATCCCCACTGGTCAGGACAGGAGCGAAGTGTCAACTAACCTCCCCGCCGGGATGCGCAGCGACGAGATGCTCACCGATACGCCGGAAAGCTATGCGCGTGAGCCGGCCGACGCCCATCCGCCGCTCGACTTCCCTCCGTACAGGTCGACCGCGCTTCGCCATCCCAAGCAGGCGCTGCTCTACATGCCGCACACGATCACCGAGATCACCGGTCCGAGGCTCTTTCCCGACCGGACGATCGACGAGCGCGACAGCAACCTCACGCGCCAGCACGAGGGCGAGCCGATAGGCGAGCGCATCATCATTGTCGGCCGCGTTCTCGACACCGAGGGCAAGCCGTTGCGCGACACGCTCGTCGAGATCTGGCAGGCCAACGCCGCCGGCCGCTACGCGCACCGCGCCGACCGCTGGCCCGCGCCGCTCGATCCCAACTTCAGCGGGGCCGGACGTTGCGTCACCGACGACGAGGGCCGCTATCGCTTCACGACGATCAAGCCGGGTGCCTATCCATGGGGGAACGCCGAGAACGCCTGGCGTCCCGCGCACGTCCACTTCTCCCTGCTCGGGCGGGCCTTCGCCCAGCGGCTCGTCACGCAGATGTACTTCTCCGGCGATCAGCTGTTGCAGTACGACCCGATCTTCAACTCGCTGGCCGACCCCAAGGCGCGCGAGCGCCTGCTCTCGCGGCTTTCGCTGCAGCGCACGCGGCCCCACTGGGCGCTCGCGTACGAGTTCGACATCTACCTGCGGGGCCCGGACGCGACGCCGTTCGAGGAGGCCCGTTGAGCTTCCCGACGACGCCCTCGCAGACCGTGGGCCCCTTCTTCGCGATCGGACTGCCGTGGGAGGGGGGCCCGCTGGCGGTCTGCAAGGACGTGCCCGGGGCGCTGCGCATCGAAGGGACCGTGTACGACGGCGCCGGCGCGACGGTCCCCGACTCGCTGATCGAGACCTGGCAGGCAGACCCGGAGGGGCGCTTCGCCGATCTCCATGGCCACGGCGGGCCATCCGCGCTCGCCGGCTTCCGCGGCTTTGCGCGCTGCGGCTGCGAGGACGGGGACGGGAGCTTTGCGATCCGCACCGTCAAGCCCGGCCCGCTGCCCGGCCGGGACGGCACGACGCAGGCGCCGCACATCGACGTCTCGGTGTTCGCCCGCGGCCTGCTCCACCGCTGCGTGACGCGCATCTACTTCGCCGACGAGCAGGAGGCCAACGCGGCCGACCCGGTGCTCGCGAGCGT
The DNA here is from genome assembly GCA_963711985.1 of uncultured Solirubrobacteraceae bacterium. Taxonomy (GTDB): domain Bacteria; phylum Actinomycetota; class Thermoleophilia; order Solirubrobacterales; family Solirubrobacteraceae; genus Palsa-744. The sequence goes on from CAVQGG010000011.1 coordinate 1,439,777, forward strand.
CCCGGCCGAGCGACGCGGGACGCTGTTGGCGCGAGCACACGAGAGCGGTTACCGCTTCGACATTCACCTGCAGGGGCTGAACGAGACTGTCTTCTTCGCGCTCTGAAGGCCTCTTCTCGGGCCTGTTCGCGCGCGGCGGAGCCGCCGCGCAGGTCAGCGACCGGGCATGGCTGCAGGCGATGCTCGACGTCGAGGCCGCCCTCACGCGCGTGCGCGCGTGTGAAGGCCATATCCCCGAGACGGACGCCGCGACGATCGCGGCAGCATGCCGGGCCGAGCGTTTTGACCTCGACGAGCTCGGGGCGCAGGGGGCGGCCTACGGCAACCCCGTCGCGCCCATGGTCCGGGCGCTGCGGGCGCTCCTGCCCGAGCCGGCGGCCGACCACCTGCACCGCGGCGCCACAAGCCAGGACATCCTCGACACGGCTGCGATGCTGGTGGCCAAGCGCGCGCTCGGGCCGATCGCGGCGGACGCTGCCGGCGCCGCGCAGGCCTGCGCGCAGCTCGCCGAGCGCCACCGCGAAACGCCGATGCTCGGCCGGACGCTGCTGGCGCAGGCGCTGCCGGTGACGTTCGGCCTCAAGGCGGCAGGTTGGCTGACCGGGATCGAGTCGGCGCGAGCCAACCTGCTCACGACCGCCGAATGGGCCCTTGCGGTTCAGCTCGGGGGAGCGGTCGGGACATTGGCGGCGCTCGGTGAGGACGGGCCGGCTGTGGCTGGCGGGCTCGCGCGCGAGCTCGACCTCGTCGAGCCGGTGCTGCCGTGGCATGCCGAGCGGGGGCGAGTGGCGAGCATCGCCTCGGCTCTGTCGGTGCTGGCCGGAGCGCTCGCCAAGCCCGCTCGGGACGTGACATTGCTCGCGCAGGACGAGGTGTCCGAGGTGCGCGAGGGCACCGGCACCGGCGACGGCGGCTCGTCGACCATGCCCCACAAGCGCAACCCGGTGGCGGCCGTCGCCGTGCTCGCCTGCGCTCGCCGTGCGCCGGGGCTCGCGGCGACACTGCATGCGGCGATGGTGGGAGAGCACGAGCGTGCGGCCGGCGCCTGGCAGAGCGAGTGGGAGGCGCTGTCGGACCTGCTGCGCTTGGTCGGATCGGCGGCGGCGGCGGCGCGGGCGATGCTCGAGGGCCTGCAGGTCGATGACGAGCGCATGCGCTCGAACCTGCGCGCGGCCGGCGATCTCGTGATGGCCGAGAGCGTGGCGGGCGCGCTGGCCGAGCGGCTGGGCTGGTGGCCGGCGCAGGAGCTCGTGCAGGCGGCGGCCCGGCACGCGGCCGAGGCGGACGGGACGCTGCGCGAGGCGCTGCTGCAGGCGCCCGAAGTGGCCGCTGTCCTGGGGGGCGCGGAGCTCGACGCGGCGCTGGAGCCCGAGTCCTATCTCGGCGCGGCGCGCGCGTTGGTCGATCGCGCGCTCACGCAATACCGCCGCTCGCGTACGCCATGACCAACTCGATCCTCGACCACCTCGACCCGAAGGAGCGACAGTGAGCGAACCCATCGATGAGACGGGCATGAAGGTGCGCCGCGAGGTGCTGGGTGACGAGCATGTCGACCGCGCGGTGGCCGCTGCCACCGCGTTCACGCAACCGTTCCAGGAGTTCATCACCCGCTACGCGTGGGGAGGCGTGTGGACGCGGGACGGCCTCGACCGTCGTACCCGCAGCGCCGTCACGCTTGCGCTGCTCGCCGCGCTCGGCCGCGAGAACGAGATCGCGATCCACGTCGGGGCCGCGTTGCGCAACGGGCTCACCGAGGCGGAGATCGCGGAGGTGTTCATCCACACCGCCGTCTACGCTGGCATCCCGGCGGCCAACACGGCGTTTGCGGCCGCTGAGCGCACCCTCGAGGAGCGCCGCTGAGACAGCCGCGCTCCGGGTCGACTGTATCCTCCCCGCCGTGTCCGCACGCACCACCCCGCCTTTCCGCGCAGATCACGTCGGCAGCCTGCTGAGGCCGCCGCGGCTGCTTCGGGCGCGCGAGCGTCATGCCAAGGGAGAGATCGACTCCGAGGAGCTGCGCGGCATCGAGGACGAGGCGATTCGCGAGGTCGTGAAGCTGCAGGAAGAGGTGGGACTGCAGTCGGCCACCGACGGGGAGTTCCGCCGGGCATCCTGGCACATGGACTTCATCTACCAGCTCGGTGGGGTGAGCAAGGTGATGGACAGCTCGTTGAAGGTCGCCTTCCACAACGAGCAGGGAGACATCGAGTTCACGCCGCCGTCGATGCACGTAGGGGAGCGGATCTCGCTCGAGCACACGATCTTCGGCGATGCCTTCGCATTCCTGAAGGAGGCGGTCGTCGCGGCCACCCCAAAGCTCACGATCCCCTCGCCGAGCATGGTCCACTACCGCGGCGGCCGGGCCTCCGTCGACGAGACGCTCTACCCCGACATGGAGCAGTTCTGGTCGGACCTCGTCGGAGCCTATGCCGAGGAGGTCCGCCGCCTCGGCGAGCTCGGCTGCACCTATCTCCAGTTCGACGACACCAGCCTCGCGTACATGAACGACCCCAAGGAGCGCGAGCACGTGGCTGAGATCGGGGGCGACCCCGAACACCAGCACGAGGTCTACATCCGCCACATCAACGAGGCGCTCGCGCACAGGCCCGACGGGATGACGGTGACGACGCACATGTGCCGAGGCAACTTTCGCTCCTCATGGGTCGCCGAGGGCGGCTATGACTTCGTCGCGGAGGCGCTGTTCAGCGAGCTCGAGGTCGACGGCTTCTTCCTCGAGTACGACGACGAGCGCTCCGGCACGTTCGAGCCGCTGCGCTTCGTCCCAAAGGGAAAGCAGGTCGTCCTCGGGCTCGTCACGACCAAGCGCCCGGAGCTCGAGGACAAGGACATGCTCAAGCGCCGCATCGAGGAGGCCTCGCGGTACGTCGACTCAGACCAGCTCTGCCTCTCACCGCAGTGCGGCTTCTCCTCCACCGTCGAGGGCAACCTCCTCACGCAGGACGACGAGATCGCCAAGCTCCGCCTGATCGTTGAGACCGCCAGGGAGGTCTGGGGCAGCTGAGCACTCACTCAGGCGGGTGCGCTGCTCAGCGGTGGCTGGGCAGGCCGAGCACGTGCTGGGCGATGAAGTTCAGCGCGAGCTCCTGGGAGATCGGCGCCGAGCGCGCGGCCCGAGCGTCGAGATAAAGGTCGATCATCCCCTCGCGCTCGTCCCATGCCGCGGCGCCGAGCGTCTGCATCGCGTGGTCGGCGGCGTCGAACAGCACATCTGCGCTCAGCAGCTTGGCCATGTTCGCCTCGCCCGCCACCGCCATCGTGTCGGCGCCGGCGTCGAACCGCTGGGCGGCCCGGTAGACGAGCAGCCGCGTCGCCTCGATACGCGCGTGCAGCGACGCGAGCGGATGCTGGATCGCCTGCTCGGCGCCGATCGGGAGCTCGCCGAAGATCGTGCGCTCGCCGGCGCGGGCCAGTGCGCGCGAGACGCAGTAGCGGGCGTTGCCGATCGCCAGCGCCGCCGTCAGCAGCCGCTCGATGTGGGTGAAGGGCCACAGCGCCAGCAGGCCCTGGCCCTCGGCCCCGACGAGCCCGTCGAGCGGGACCTCGACGTCGCTGAAGGTGAGCTGGAACTGGCGCGCGCCCTCGCGCCCGCGCATCGGCAACTCGACGCGCGCGATGCCGGGCGAGCCTGGATCGACGAGCACTGTCGTGAACCGCGGGGGCGTGCCCTCCGCCTCGCGCGGTGAGCGCCCGAAGACCAGCACGCACTCGGCGAGATCGATGCCCGAGGTGACCGCCTTGAGCCCGTTGATCACGAAGTGGTCGTCTTCGCGGCGCACGGTGGTCTTGCTGCGGAACACGTTGTGGCCGGACTGCGGCTCGGTCACGGCGAGCGCCAGGAAGGTCTCTCCCGCGGCGATCCGCGCCAGCCAGCGCTCGCGAGCGTGCTCCGGACCGACCTCGGCGATCGCGTGGCCGATCGCCGCGGTGAGCACCGGCATCCACAGGATGAGGTTCGACGCGGCCAGCGCCTCCATCGCGACGACGTAGGCGAGCAGTCCGCCATCGCTGCCCCCGTGAGCCGACGGAACCAAGAGGCCCGGCCAGCCACGATCGCTGATCTCCGTCCACAGCTCGGGCTGAAGCTCGCCGTGCTCGAACGGGTGCAGGCGAACCTCGCGCTGGCGCCCGGCGAAGCGGGCCGCGAGCTCCTCGGCCTGCGCCCGCACATCCGCTTGGAATGGGGGTAGGTCGAAAGGCTCAGACTGCGCGGAGCGTGCGCTGGCCTGCAGCGGAGGGATGCGCGCCATGCGGCTCAGGTCCTGATCGCCACGCTCAGGCCGCCGTCGGCCACGAGCGTCTGTCCGGTCACATAGGAGGAGTCCTCGCCGATCAGGAACTGCGCGCACCGCGCGATCTCCCATGCCGTGCCCTGGCGAGCAGCCGGGATGCGAACCTCCGCCCGCGCAGGGCTCAGCCGCGTGGCGAGCCTGCCCAGCGACGTGTCGATCAGGCCGGGCGCCAGGACGTTCACACGCACGCGAGGCGCTCCCTCGACCGCCGCGTTGCGGCACACCGCCTCGAGCGCCGCCTTCGAGGCGGCATAGGCGGGGATCGGCATCGACTCGCGGCCCGCCAGCGAGCCGACCAGCACGACCGTGCCGCCTTCGTCGAAGCTCGCAAGCGCCTGCTTGCAGCCGAGGAAGTGCGAGCGCAGGTTGACGGCCATCACCCGATCCCAGTCGTCCACCGAGGTGCCCGCGAACCGGAACCCGGCGCCGATCCCGACGTTCATGACGAGCCCGTCCAGGCCGCCAAGAGCAGCGCGCCCGCGCTCGAACATCGCCTCGATGCCGGTCTCCTCGGCGGCGTCGGCGAGGACGCTGACGCACTCCGCTCCCTCGCCCCGCACGAGCGCCTCGGTCGCCTCCAGGCTCGCGGCGTCGACATCCGCAAGTGCCAGCGCCGCGCCTTCGCGCGCGAACAGGACCGACATCGCGCGGCCGTTGCCGATCGGAGGGTCCCCCAGGCCGTGGTCCTGCTGCCCGGCACCCACGATCAGGATCCGCCTCCCGGCGAGCCTGCCTCCGCGCATCTCCGCTTCGGGTTGCGCCGCCATGCGCGACGTCTCGCTACGACGCGGCCGCGGGCTCCGCGGGCGGCGCCTTGTAGACCGACTGCAGCTGCAGGTAGGCCGCCAGGCCCTCGGGGCCGAGCTCGCGTCCGATGCCGCTCGCCTTGACGCCCCCGAACGGGGCGGCGGGATCGACCATGTAGTGGTTGATGCCGATGCTGCCCGTCTGCACGCGCATGGCGACATCCTGGCCGCGCTCCGGGTCGTTGGTCCACACGCTGCCGCCGAGCCCGAATTCGGAGTCGTTGGCGATCGCGACCGCCTCATCGACGCCGTCGTAGGGGATCACCGCCAGCACTGGCCCGAAGATCTCCTCGCGGGCGATCGTGTGGCGGTTGTCCACGTCGGCGAAGATCGTCGGCGCCACGAACCAGCCGCGGTCCTGACCCTCCGGTCGACCGCCGCCGGCGACCACGCGCGCGCCCTCGGCGCGCCCCTTCTCGATGTAGCCCTCGACCCGCTCGCGCTGACGGGCGCTCACCATCGGTCCGATCTGCGTCGAGGGGTCCAGCGAGTCGCCCACCTGCAGGGCACCGGCGAGAGCGGCGAGGAGCCCGACGATCTCCTCATAGCGCGAGCGCGGCGCCAGCACCCGGGTGCCGAGGTAGCACGTCTGGCCGTTGTTGGCCAACGTCGCGCCGAACAGGGCCTCGGCGGACTGGGAGAGGTCGGCGTCATCGAGGACGATCGCGGCGGACTTGCCGCCGAGCTCCAGGGTGAGCGGCCGCAGCAGCTCTCCGCAGCGCCGCGCGATCGTGCGTCCCGCCGCGCTGGAGCCGGTGAACGCGATCTTGTCAACGCTCGGGTGCTCCACCAGGTATGCCCCGAGCTCCCGTCCCCCGGGCACGATGTTCACGACGCCAGCCGGCAGCCCGGCCTCGATGATCGCCTCGGCGAGCAGCAGGCTGTCGAGCACGGTCTCCGGGCTCGGCTTGATCACGACCGTGCAGCCGGCCGCGAGCAGCGGCGCGAGCTTGAACATCGCAAGGCACTGCGGGTAGTTCCATGGCACGATCGCGCCAACTACACCCACCGGCTTGCTGACCACATGGATCGTGCCGCCGAGCAGCCCTGGGCGATCCTCCTCGAGCGCGGCCTGCCGGATCATCCCCGCGTAGTAGCGCGCAAGCACGGCCGGGAACAGGGCCTCCGTCGCCAGCGCGATCGAGATCGGCATGCCGTTCTGCAGCGAGACGCGCCGTGCGCTCTCCTCGCCGCGGCTCTCCAACGCGCCGGCCAGCCGCTCGAGCGCCTGTGCGCGGTCCTCGGCCGGCCACGACGACCACCCGCTCGGGTCGTCGAACGCCGCGCGCGCGGCGCTCACCGCGGCGTCGATGTCCGCGCTCGTGCCCTCCGGCACCGACCCGACGGGCTCCTCCGTGCTCGCCGCGATCACAGCTATGCGCTCGGCGCCCCGCGGCTCGATCCACTCACCCCCGATGAAGAGCTCGTCGCTGTCGATGGTCGTCTGTGTGCTCATCGCAGTCACTCCTATCGTCAGGGAAGCCGGTGCCTCGAACTCCAAACGAGGGCCTGTAGCCTAGACCCGTCAGCGCTACCGTGCGCCCCCCGCCGACCGGCCTTCTGGGTCGGGCCGCGGTCGCCGATCGTCACCAGGCACTCGCCCTGCAGGTCGTTCTTGGTGATCGGCGGCCCCATCTCCTGTGCGCCGGGCGACCGGTCACCCTCGCGGAGGAGCGGCCGTAGGCTCGACTAGCCTCTGGAGCGACGCACGGCGGCGATCGTCTGGGATGCTCTCGGGCGGTGCTGTCCGTCGCCATGGGCGAGCGAGGCCGACGGGCCATTTGTGGCTGTCTCGATGGTGCCTGAAGCAAGACGGCCTTTGAGGAACACGCTGACTTGCTCAGCCGGCATCGGGTGGCACAGCAGGTAGCCCTGCGCGTGCTCGCAGCCGAGCTGGCTCAACCGCTTGAGTTGCACTGCAGACTCGACGCCCTCCACCACTACGGAGACGCCAAGGGCGTGGCACATCTCGACGATCGCTCTTAGGATGGCCACATTCTGCGGACAGCCGTCGAGGCCGTCGGTGAACGAGCGGTCTACCTTGACGACGTCGAGCGGAAACAGCCTGAGGTAGCTCAGCGATGAGTAGCCTGTGCCGAAGTCGTCGAGTGCCAACCGTAGCCCGTCTGCGTGGAGCTTGCTGAGAACGGTGATGGGTGAGTCCATGTCTTCGATGAGGACGCTCTCGGTGACCTCTAGGCCGAGGGTTCCGGGCAGCAGATTGCAGCGCCTTGCGATGTCCGCGACTTCTGCGGGAAACATGGAGTTTGCTAGTTGACACCCTGAGACGTTGACAAACGTTTGCAGTGGCATCTCAAATTGGCGCTGCCACGCCGCGCCCTGCTCGCAGGCCCGTTCGAGCACGTGTAGCCCGAGGTCGATGATGAGGCCGGTTTCCTCGGCGATCGGAATGAAGTCCAGCGGGGGAACGAGCCCACGATCGGGGTGCATCCAGCGGACAAGCGCCTCCGTCGCCACGGGCTTGCCGCTGGCCACATCGATGATCGGCTGGTAGTGCACGCAGAGTTGCCCCTGGTCGAGCGCTTGGCGCAGCTCTTGCTCAGTGTGCAGCCTGGCAAGGACCTGCTCGCGTACGACTGCATCGAAGAGCTCGAATCGACCCGGGCCGCGATTCTTGGCGCGATACATCGCGGCATCCGCGTCGCGGAGCAGCGACGCCGACGTGTCATCGATGCGCTCAGCGACCGCCACGCCAATACTCGCGGTCAAGAAGTGCTCACCGCTGGCCAGCAGGAACGGTCGACTGACGGCGGCGCCAATGCGCTCGGCGAGCTCAACGAACTGGCGCACCCCGCCGCGACTCTCGCAGACCACAACGAACTCATCTCCGCCCAGGCGCGCGACGGTGTCGGTGGGCCGCAGCGTCTCCTGTAGACGAGTCGCCAGCGCACCCAGCAGCTGATCGCCGATCGCGTGTCCAAGTGAGTCATTGATGACCTTGAAGCGATCGAGATCCAGCATGATCATGGCTACATCGGTACCGTCGCGCTGGCGTCTTGCGAGAGCGAGGTCCGCGCGGTCAAGCGCCAACGTGCGATTTGGAAGTCCCGTGAGCGGGTCGTGCAGGGCGGCGTGTCGGGCAGCCTCCTCCCTGCGGTGGCGCTCGACGGCCGCGGAGAGCACGTTTGCGACCGCAACGAGGAAGTTCACGTCATCTGCGCTGAAGCGCCGATGCTGAGACGCGTGGGCGGTAAGTACGCCGAAAGGTCGCTCGGCGCCCTCGATGATCGAAGCGATGCCGCTGACCATGCCCTTGTCGAGTATTCGCCGGGTGTCAAAGCGCGTCTCGGTGAGATAGTCCTCAGTGACAACAGGCTGATGTGTACTGAGCGCGTAGCCGGCTAGCGTGCCTGTCCCCGCAGGCATGGCTGTCGCGGCCAGCTCGTTGGGGCCAACCCTCGCGACGAGGTCCAGCATCTTCTCGTCGTCACGCAACTCGAGCACGCCGGACAGCTCCACGTCGAGGATGCCGGCCACGGTGATCACGATCTCGTCCATGAGCTCTCCGGCTCATGTTCGCGCAACGCCAGCTGACCGAGTCGCGCGACCGCCTCGTGCTGGCGTGCGTGCAGGGCGAGCTGCTGCTCGAACTCCTCGCGGTTCGTCACGCGGCGGGACACGGCCTGAACCCCTGCGAGCTCGGCCCGCCTGCCGCGGCCAGCTCCTGCGGTCGACTCCAGCCACGCGTGGCCGAGTTCTCGAGCCGCATCCGGCAAACCATCGCGGGCTCGAAGTGGTCGTGGCTTCCGTGTCGCTCCATCGTTTCTCTCATCTTGGGAGGGAATACGCGGCCCCGGTGGAGCCAGCACGGTCTCGTGCGTCTTCTCTCCGCGATTATCGGCAACGGCGCAGCTGAGCTTAAGCCTCCACCCCGCCTTGGCCTATGCACAGGTAGACGCCACAAGGCACGACAAACCGTCGCGGACCTCAGGCTTTCGCCCCTCGCTCGCTCCGAAATTGCGTCAAAGTGTGGGCACGAGAGAGAGGAGCACACGATGGAGCCAACGACGCTGACCTACCAGCAGCGCTCCCGCATCGCCGAGCTGCCCGAGGACTACCGGATGATCGGGGTCGACCGCAGCGCGCCCATGGTGCGCAAGCCCACTGGACAGATCATGCGCATCCAGCAGAACGGTCGCCTGACTTCGGCCACGACCTCGGCCAAGCGCAGGCTCGCAGACCGCCGCGCCGACCATGCGGGGCGCCTCGCCGGTGGCAGGGAGTCTCAAATGCCGCAGCGAACGCAGATCCACACGCGGGCCGGCAGGCCGACGTGCACGCAGCCGCAGTCCGTCGACTTGATCGTTCGCCTGCGGCGGCTCGAAGGCACGGCCCAGGCTGCGCTTGCTACCTTGCGGCGCTCCCTGATCGAAGGTGCAGCCCACGCGCGACGGATTGGCGCACGAGGCTGCGATTGCGTTTGATCTCAATGACGACCGGCGGGCCCTTGACATTATCGACGAAATAGCTCAGACAGTGGGCATCTCCGGGTTCGAGTAGCCTCACACGGCTGTGAGGTCCCGCGTTGGGAGGGTCTAGCCCAGGACGCGGCCTGACTGAGAACCTGACCCTGCTGCATGGGCGCGAGCCGGCCACGCCGATGCCTCGAGCGTTACGAGAAGGTCCTGGCGCATCAAGCAGTCGGCGGCGCGTTCGCCGCAACGAGCGCCGCCAGGAAAGGCTCTCGCAGCGTGGCGTCGCAGTGCTCGCGCTCGAGCGCGCTCATGTCCGCGTCCGGGTCCGCGCCGGCTGGGAGGTCGCGTCCCGGTCCGCACGCGAGCGCAAGCGGCGATCGCCCGTCCCACGGCGGGCCTGGGACCGTCACGTCCAGGCTGATGCGCCGCCCCTCCAGCGTGATCGTCAGATAGCGGTGCACGTCGATGAGCCCCTCGGTCGGCACCGTCTCGGCGATCGCCGGGCCGAACAGCGCGAGCGCGCGAGCGCGATCGAGCCGGTAGACGCGGTGTACGAGCGCCGGCTCGGTCGCCGGGAAGCGCTGCGCGAGCACCTGGGCGAGGAACAGGTGCTTGGCGGCGCTCGTACCGCGAGCCTCGAGGAGCATGCTCTCCACGGTGTGCTCGCTCGGGAGACCGTGCGGCAGCGCGCGCACAGCTTCAACCAGCTCGACAAGCGAGCAGTCCGCGCGGAAGAGAGCGCCCAGAGCGGCGCGTTTGCCGGCGCTCAGGTGGGGCCAGAGCGCCTCATAGCCAATGAAATCGAACAGTTTGACGCCGCGTTGCAGTGGCCGGGGTGCTACCAGCAGGCGGTTGACCCCGACGCCGAACGGCGGGGCATCCTCGAACGCAACCTCAGCGAAGCCCGAGTGCTGGAAGGTCTCGCGAATGTGGGGTACGAGGTCAGGTGGACGGCGGTGGCGGGTCCAGATGACGGTTGCCTGCGGGGCGCAGAGCTGCCCGAGATGCTCGATCGTGTTCGCGATGTCCGTCGCCGCGATGTTGCCGAACACTCCGCAGATGAGAATCAGATCGGCTGGAACCGCGCCCACGTAGGCATCGGTGATCGACGCGTCCGCAGCGATCATCTCCACCGCGTCGAGGCCCGCCGCGCGCGCGGCACCCCGGGCGAGCAGCACGTTCTGCACGTCGAGCTCCACCAGGCGAGCGCTGACGTCCGCCCGCCGTGGATGCTCGGCGAGCACGCCGATGAGATCGTGCCCTTGCCCCGCACACACGCTGATCGCCCGTATCGGGCCAGGGGCCGCCCGGTCCAACGCGGCGCGCAGTTGAGCCTGCACCAGCGCAAGGCGCCGACCCAGCTCAGAGTCAGGATTCTCGTAGCCCGAGTGCCACGCCCGCCAGTCCACGGACACCTGTGAAGCTGTACCGGCGCCGTCCACGGCCGCCGACTCTACATGCCGCTCAGGCGCCCGCAGCGACGTCCCCGCGGGCGATCGCCTCTCGACGCCAGCGCAGGTAGCCCGGCCCGGTGTTGCGCAACGACGGGGGCATGAGCGGCGTCGCAGCACGCAGCGCAGTGCCGAGACCGCGGAACTCCAGGTCGTTGGCGCGCGTCCAGCCGACTCCAAAGCGCTGGCGCAGCGCCGGCGCCAGCAGCCCGATGGTCGTCAGCCCCACGACATGACCCAGCTGCAGGCGCGCGACTGGCCAGATGGGGCGGTACAGCGCCGTCAAATCGGGGGGAGCCGGCCGCGCGAGCGCCTCGAGCACTTCATCGACCGCGGGTGTGTGCTCGAGCCCGCGGTCGACCATCTCCTGAACGTAGTCGCGGAAGCTCGGCCAATCCGCCGGCAGCTCGCCTGCGCGTATGCCCAGCAGCCGGCCGACCGAGCGCCACTCGGCCCAGAACTGCTCGCGCTGCTCATCGCTGAACGGCCGCCCGAAGCGCTCGTGGGCGGCCACGATCGCCTCGGCGAGCGTCGCATGGACCCAGGCGTAGGCCTCCGGCTCGAGCGCGTGGTAGCGCTGCCCGTCGGGCCTCGTGCCGCTGATGTGCCTGTGGAACGAGCGGATGCGTCGCCCCATCTCCCCGGCCGCCTGCGGGCCGCCGTAGACCATCGTGCACGTGTAGTCGAGCGTCCGCAGCAGGCGTCCCCACGGATCGCGCCGAAACTGCGAGTGCTCGCTGACGCCGGCTCCGACCGTCGGGTGGGCCACCTGCAGGAGCAGTGCGTAGCCGGCGGCGATCAGCACCCGCGCGTCGCCGGCGTAGCGCCAGGTGATCGTCCCCGGATGCGGAGCCAGGGAGGGCCAGTCGGCGGCGGGCGGCATGATCGAGGTGGACATCGACGCTCGTGCATACCGTACGGGCCGCCGCGGGCCCCCAACACAAGCGAGGACCGATGAACTACGAGACGCTGCGCTACGAACAGGCCAGACATGTCGTGACGCTGACCTACAACCGCCCGGACCAGCACAACGCGGTCAACCGCACGATGAACGCGGAGCTGCATCACGCTTGGCAGCGTTTTCGTGATGACGACGATGCGTTCGTCCTGGTGATCACCGGTGCCGGCGAGAGCACCTTCTGCGCCGGCTGGGATCTGCAGGACGCGGCGGATCTCAGCGAGATCGGCGACTACGACGCCTTCCGCGTCAGCCTCCACAACAGCCCCGGCGAGTGCGGCTACACGCGCAAGGCCGACATCTTCAAGCCGGTGATCGCCGCCGTGAACGGGTACGCGTTCGCCGCCGGCCTGGAGACGGCGCTGCTTGCCGACATCCGCATAGCGGCCGAGAACGCCGAGTTCGGCGCGCTCGAGCGGCGCTGGAACATCGTCGGCGGCGACGGCATGACGGTGCGGCTGCCGCTCGTCGTCGGCTTCGCCAAGGCGATGGAGCTGGTGATCACCGGGCGGCGCATCGGCGTCCAGGAGGCGCAGCGGATCGGCCTCGTCAACGAGATCGTGCCGCGGGGAGGGGCCCTGGAGCGCGCGCAGCAGCTCGCGCACGAGATCGCCGCGCTGCCCCAGGGAGCGATCCGCAGCGACAAGGAGAGCATCATGCGCGGCGTCGGGCGCACGCTCGAGGAACGCCTGCGCATCGAGGCCGAGATGGTGATCTCGATGTTCATGCGACGCGATCCCCACACGCTGGGAGCGGCGGCGTTCAAGGCGGGCAACCTCACGCCCGAGTGGCCGCATCACGGCCTGTAGCCGCCCGCCGAGACGGCTAGCATCCGCGTCGATGCCGCCAGAGGAGCAGATCGGTGTCCGCTGTGGCGGTCGCTTCACCACCTACGAGGACCTGCACGACCGGGCGCTGCGCGCCGCTCGGGGGCTGCTCGAGCTCGGCATCGGCGGCGGCGATCGGGTGGCGCTGCTGCTGCGCAACTCGATCGAGTACATCGAGGCCTCGATCGCGACCGTGCCGCTGGGGGCGAGCGCGGTGCCGATCAACTGGCACTGGCGCGGCGAGGAGATCGCCCACGTGCTCGTCGACAGCGGCGCGAAGGTGCTCGTCGTGCACGCCGACCTGTGGCCGGCGATCGCGTCGAGCGTGCCCGAAGCCCTTGCCGTCGTGCTCGTGCCGGCCGATGGGGACGGCTCCGCGGAGCTGCCCGACGGCGCGCTGTGGTGGCCCGATTGGCTGGCGGAGAACGAGCCGTGGGCGCAGCTGCCCGAGACCGCGCCGTCCACGATCATCTACACCTCCGGGACGACCGGGCGACCGAAGGGGGTGGTGCGCACGCCGGGCACCGACGCGCAGCGCGAGGCGTTGCGGGAGCTGTTCGGCGAGCTCTTCCAGCTCGCGCCCGGCGAGCGCACCGTGATCCCGGCGCCGATGTACCACTCGGCGCCCCACGTGTACGTGCACGGCGCGGCGATCCGCGGCATGGACATGACGATCATGACCGGCTTCGACGCCGAGGAGTTCCTGCGGATCGTCGCCGAGAATCGCATCACGGTCGTGCAGATGGTCCCGACGATGTTCGTGCGCCTGCTCGCCCTTCCCGAGCGGGTGCGATCCCGCTATGACCTCTCCTCCCTGCGCTGGGTCGTGCACGCCGCCGCGCCGTGCCCGCCCGAGGTCAAGCGCGCGATGATCGAGTGGCTGGGTCCGATCGTCGTCGAGTACTACGGCGGCACCGAGACGGGCCCGGTGGTGTTCGCCACCAGCGAGGAGTGGCTCGCGCATCCGGGGACCGTCGGGCGTCCGCTCGAGCAGGCGGTGGTCAAGATCCTCGACGCCGACGGGGACGAGCTGCCCGACCGGCGAGTCGGGCGAGGTCTACATGTGGCTCGACATCGTGTCCGACTTCACCTACGAAGGCGACGAGGAGAAGCGCCGTGGGGTCGAGCGCGACGGCCTGATCAGCTGCGGCGACATCGGCTACCTCGACGCCGACGGCTACCTCTACCTCAACGATCGCCGCAGCGACATGGTCATCAGCGGCGGCGTCAACATCTACCCCGCCGAGATCGAGGCCTGCCTGCTGTCGCTGCAGGGCGTCCGCGACTGTGCTGTGTTCGGGATCCCCGACGAGGACTTCGGCGAGGCGCTGGCCGCGCACGTCGAGCTCCATGACGGAGCGCAGCTGACGGCCGAGGAGGTGCGCGAGCACGTCCGCACGCGGCTCGCCGCCTACAAGACGCCGCGCGTGGTCGAGTTCAGCGACTCGCTGCCGCGCGAGGACACGGGCAAGATCTTCAAGCGCCGCCTGCGCGAGCCCTACTGGAGCGGCCGCGAACGCGCGATCTAGTCAGCTCAGCGCTGATTGAGGTTCCACTCCACCCAGCCCAGGCCTGTGCGCCCGTCAGCTGCGCGAAGGCGGCACATCGCCCGCGGAAACAGCGCGAGGCGTCCGTCGGGCGCCTGCAGCCGCAGTGGGCCGAAGGCGATCGGCTCCACCTCCAGCTCCACCCCGGCCGGCCACAGCCCGATCCGCGCACGCTCGATCAATCCGTCCTGTGACACGGTCTCGGTGGCGTCGACACGGTCGAGCTCGGATACGCCCGCCACGGCCGACTGCACGTAGCCGATCCCGATCGTCGGCAGGTTCGGGAGCCGTAGCTGCACGCCGTGCAGGCGCGTGCCGTCGTCCAGCTCGGCGGCGCTCCAGACCCAGTCCATCGCCCACCAGTCGCGCGTGCCCCACGAGTGGTCGCGCTGCCCGGTGCCGCGCAGCTGCATGCTCTCCTCGCCGACGCGGATCGTCCCTGTGACCCGGCAGGGGATCTCGTAGCGCGTGGCGAGTCGATAGCCGTACGGCGTTCCGGCGGTCTCCCAGGCGAGGTCGAGCGCGACATCGACGGGCTCACCCTCCTCGCCCCGCAGGGGAGCCGACGAGTCGGCGTGGGCGGCGCCGCTGCCGGACAGCGTGACCGCGAAGCGCTCGAGCGGGACCTCGCAGAGGTGCTCGGCCCGCAGGCGCTCCGTCACGACCGCCAGCCGGCCATCGTCGGAGGGCAGCGGCGCCTGGAAGTCGACCACGGCGACCGACGGGCGATCCGCTCCGCAGACGTACGCGGTGTACCAGGACACACCGAGGTTGGGGTAGGAGCCGATCCGCACGTAGACGCCCAGGCGGCCGCTGTCGTCGACCGCATCGAAGTACCAGCTCTCGTTCCACAGCTGCTCGGCCGTCGGCGCGTGAGATCGCTCGTCGGCCGGCGACGGGACCGGTGCCTGCGGCCGGCCGGACCCGGCCGCGGGCAGCAGCTCGACGGCGTCGAGGTCGATGGCATGCTGGGCATGGCGCGCGAACAGGGTCATGAACATGTCATCGCCCCGCGGGGTGCGTTCGACGAGCATCGACGCCGCGACCGCCATGATCACGCCATGGAAGGTCATGCGCCGGTACTCGCGCCAGCACTGCTCCCAGGTGAATCCCTCGATGCCGCGTCCGATCAACGCGTCGTGGTACACACGCACCAGCTTCTCCTCCTCGGCGCGGCGATCCTCGACGCTCAACCCGGAGCCGAGGAAATACGCGGCGTCGAGCGTCGGCGAGCCCCAGCCGACGGTCTGCCAGTCGACGACCGTCAACGGCCGCGGCGCCCCGTGCTCACCGAACAGCAGGTTGTCCAGGCGGTAGTCGGCGTGCGCCAGGCCCCGCGGCTCCGGGCGCTCGGCCATCCAACCGTCGGCTCGTGCGACCAATTGCTCGGCCAGGGCACGGTGCGCCCCGCCGATCGACTCGCCGTAGCGCTCGAGGAACGCGGGCAGCAGCTGGCTCAGCAGAGCCTGGTTGAGAGGCGACGGCGCGGTCAGCCAGTCGGCGCGACCGAGCTCGGGATCGCCGAAGACCGGCGCGTGCAGCTCCGCGAGGACCTCCATCGCAAGCCGTGCCTGGCTCACGCCGCAGCCTGCGATCTGGTCGCCCTGATGCGCCGGGGCGATGTCCTCGAGCACGAGCGTGAACCAGCCATCGCGCTCGTCCAGGCCGGCGTGGTGGCACACCGGCAGCGGACCCCCGATCCGCGGGGCGAGCTCGCGGTAGAAGCGGACCTCGCGCGCGTACGCGCCCAGGCCGATCCCGGTGGCGCGGCTGCTCGGGTCGAGGGAGGCGAGCTTGACGACGACGCTGCGCGGCCGCTCCTCGTCCGCGGCGGCGAAGCTCACGCGGTGGCTCTGGCTCATCTGGCCGGTGCCGATGGCGACGGTCTCAACGGACCGCACAGGCCCGCAGCCGAGCACGGCACTCAGCCACGGAGCGGTGATCTCATCGGGCGTGCGGAGGATCGGCGGATCGCTCGAGCTGGACATCAGGTGGCCTCCATCGCCGGGCGCCTTCAGCCGGCTGCAGCCGGGGCCGGTGTGCCGCCGCGTCCCTCGGCGGCCGGTGAGGTGAGGCGAGCCGCGAGCGGGAGTCCGAGCAGCGACACGCCGGCCATCGCCAGGAACGCGGCAAGCGGGTGGTGAACGAGCATCTGCACCAGCAGCGCGACCATCAGCCCGCCGAGGTTGCCCGCCATCCAGACGATCGCGCCGGCGGCGCCCGCGAGCTGCTCGGCGGCGGCGAGGATGACCGGCAGCGCCGGCAGCAGGACCACGCCGATCGCCACGATCGCCAGCGCGCGCACCCCGAGCCACGGCGTCGCGCCCAGGACGACGCAGCCGAGGCAGCCGACGAGCACCGCCGTGCGCATGAAGCCGCGCTCGGCGTGCCGGCGCGCGACGAGCGGCGGGAGCACCGCGCAGCCGAGGATCCCGGCGATCACCATCCCGACCAGCAGCCCGCCGGCCGCCGTTTCGGAGACGCCGGAGGGGTGCAGCAGCGTCTGCAGCCACGTGGCGAGGGCCACGAAGATGCCGAAGCCGAGGAACACCAGCCCGCACAGCGTGCGCATCGGCGGCAGCTCCCACAATGCTCGCGCGGCGCTGCCCTCGATCGCCGCGTGCTCCCTGCTCTCATGGCCGGGACGGCGCAGGACGATCGCCAGCGCCACCGCCGGGATCACCGCCAGCACGGCCTCGAGCACCAGCAGCCGCTCGAGCTGCCCGTGAGCGCCCAACGTCGGTCCCAGCAGCAGCGCCAGCAGCATCCCGACGAAGTTGCCCGCGGAACCGACTGAGATGCCGGTCGCACGCTGATCGACGGGCAGGTACTCGCCGGCGAGCTTGCTGACCGCGCTGAGGACCACCGGCTGCGCGATCGCGACCATGATCTGGCCGGCCAACGCCCAGGCGAACGTCTCGCCGCCCAGGCGCACCAGCCCGCCGAGTGCGACCAGCGCTCCACCCGCCGCCAGCGCCGGGCGAAACCAGCGATCGAGCAGAATCCCGGCCGGGATCGCGAGCACCACATACAGCAGCGGAAAGATCTCCGCGAGCCACCCGACCGCGCTGACCGAGACGCCGTAGCGCCTGGCCGTTTCGGTGGTGATCGCCGCGTAGCTGAGCCACAGCACCTGCGTCGCCGCACACACCAGCGCGTAGGCGACGATCACGCGCCAGCCGCCTGCCTTTATGGAGTTTTCCTCGCGCGGAGTCATCCGTCCACCCCTTCGGCGCTCGACTGCGGCGCGAAAGCCTATTGCACCGCGCTCCGCGCTCATCTTCAGCTACCGTTCGCCGCGGACTGAGCATGTTCGACGGTCTCCCGACAAGATCGAGGCGGCACCTCCACTGGGCGGGCGTGCTTGGCGTGGCGATCGGGTTGAGCGCATTCGCTGAAGCTCCCGCCAGGGCAGCGTCAGCCGACCCGGCGACGTGCCCGCTGAAGGCCTCTTCGGTGATCCCCTCCGGGGAGGCATGGGCGTTCACCGAGACCAGCCCGCCCTCCACGCCCCATCCCGGGATCACCTCCTCCTACACCCACGGGCGTGGAACGTGGACCAACGGGCGCGGGACGGGCACGATCTGCAACGAGGACAGTGTGCCCGGTCACCCCTCGCACAACCTGGTGCTCGCGGTCGGGGGCTCCTCGCGCGTATCGACGAACATCACTCGCCTCGGTCATCTGGGGGCGGGGCTGCTGCTGGATGTGACCGTGTCGGCGAGCGACGATGAAAGCTGCCCGGTGGGGACACACGGGACGGTGACACTGTTCGCGAGCTACTTCCAGGGACATCACGACAGCGTCCAGCTGCGCTTCAGCGGCGGCTGCAGCGCCTACGACTACACCTACCTCGGCTCCCAGGTGCACGTCCTGATCGCCGACAACGGCCAGGCTGTGAGGGGCACCTGATGCCGTCCGGTGGCGTTCAGCTCGTGAGCGCGTAGGCGCCGGGCTCGATCCGCGCGGTTCGGCGGCGATAGGCGCTCCACAGCCACGGCCACTGGTTGGGGTCGTTGCCGTTCTCATCGACATACCAGCTCGTGCAGCCCGTGTGCCAGACGGTGTCCGCGAGGGCGGCGCGCACTTCCCGGTTGAAGTCCTCGGCTGTCCGGCGCGTGACCTCGATCCGGCGTGCGCGCCGGCGCTCCAGCTCGCCGAGGGCCGCGATCACGTGGTTGACCCCCGCCTCGATCACATAGATGACCGACCCCGTTCCCCCGTTGGTGTTGGGGCCGTAGAGCAGGAACATGTTCGGGAAGCCCGGGACGCTCATCCCCAGGTAGGCGCGCGCCACCTCCGCCCACTCCTCGGCGAGCGCGCGGCCAGCGCTCCCGACGATCTCCATCGGCGCGACGAAGCCATGGGTCTTGAAGCCGGTCGCCAGCACGAGCACGTCGGCCGGACGCTCGCTGCCGTCCTGCAGGCGCACCCCGCGCGGCGTCACCTCGGCGATCGGCTCGGTGATGAGCTCGACGTTGGGCCTGGTGAGCGTCGGGTACCACTCGTCGGTGAGCATCAGCCGCTTGCAGCCGATCTCATCCGTCGGGGTCACCGCGGCACGCAGCTGCGGGTCATCGATCGCCTGGTCGATCTGACGGCGGGCGAGCGCGCGGAACGGCCCGAGCAGCCAGCTCTGAGAGGTCATTCCAAGCGCCCCCAGCTCCATCAAGGCGAAGATCGCCATGCGGTCGAGCCGCTGCAGGACGGGGAAGCGCTCGAACAGCCGCCGGGTGCGCTCGGAGTAGGTGAAGTCCATCTTCGGGATGGTCCAGCCCGGCGAGCGCTGGTAAACGTCGAGGTGCTCGACGATCGGCTGGATCGCGGGCACGCTCTGGATCGCGCTGCAGCCGGTGCCGATCACGGCCACCCGCTTTCCTGCGAGCTCCACGTCGTGGCGCCACTGCGCCGTGTGGAAGGTCGGCCCGTCGAAGCTCTCGAGCCCGGAGATCGAGGGCATCTTTGGGACCGAGAGCTGGCCGCAGGCGGTGATCAGGATGTCGGCCTCGTGGGCGCCGGCGCTCGTCTCCAGCAACCACCTGCTGCGCCCCTCGTCCCAGCGCGCCCGCGTCACCTCCGTGCCCGTGCGAATCCGATCCAGCACCCCGTGGCGCCGCGCGAGGTCCTCGAGGTATGCCTGGATCTCGGCCTGGGGCGCGTAGCGGCGCGACCAGCGCGGGTTCGGCTCGAAGGAGAACTCATAAAGGTGCGACGGAACGTCGCAGGCGGCGCCGGGATAGGTGTTGTGGTGCCACACGCCGCCGACCCGCTCGCCGCGCTCGAAGACCGTGACACCGCGGTGGCCCGCGCGCCGCAGCATCACCGCCGCGCCGACGCCGCCGAAACCGCCGCCGACCACGGCGACCGACCTCGACAGGTCCCGGTTGCCGTTGGCGCTGTGCCCGTTGGACTCAGGAGCTCCACTCACCTAGCGAACCTTACTCCCGCCGTTTGCTCGAGACCCGCATCCGACCCGCTCACACGCTCCGCAGGGCCGCCGCCCAAGTGTGATGCTTACCGGCGTGCCGGGTTTGCGAGTCTTGCTGACCGAGGGCTCCAGCCTCACCTCGCGTGAGGTCGTGACCTGCCTCGGGCCTGGCGGCTACGACCTCGAGGTGCTCGATCCCGATCCGATGTGCCTGGTGCGCTTCAGTCGGTGGGTGCGCAGGGTCCACCGCTGCCCGCATGCCGGCGCCGACCCGCTCGGCTACATCCAGACGCTCGGACGCGTCGTCGCGGAGCGGGGGATCGACGTGGTGCTCCCGACGCACGAGCAGGCGTGGCTGCTGGCAAGCGCCGGGCCGCTGCTGGCGCCGGGAGTGCGTGTCGCGGTCGCAGACGCGGCTGCCTTCGAGCGGGTTCAGAGCAAGCTGGAGTTCGCGCGCATGCTCGACGAGCTGGGGCTCCCGCAACCGGCTTGGCGGACGGTCGCGGGCGTCGATGATCTGACGAACATGCCGTATCCCTACTGGCTGAAGGCGGCGTTCAGCACGGCCGGGCAGGGAGTTCGGGAGGTCGTGGACGAGCGCTCGCGGGGCGCGGCGCTGGAGACGCTGCTGGGCGAGGTCCCGGTGATGGCCCAACGCCCCGCGCCGGGTCGATACGCCCAGGTGCAGGGTCTGTTCGACCGGGGTCGACTGGTGGGGACCCACACCAGCGAGCAGCGGGGAGTCGGGATGGGGGGCAGCGCGGCGGCGCGCCTCAGCGTCGATCACGTCGCCCCGCGCAGGCACATCGCGGTGCTCGGCGAGGCGCTGGCCTGGCACGGAGGGCTGACGCTCGACTACTTCCACGTGGACGGCGCGCCCCGGTACATCGAGTGCAACCCCCGCACGGTCGAGCCCGCAAACGCGGCCGCCAGCGGACTCAACATCCCGGAGCTGCAGGTCCGCTTGACGCTCGGCGAGGAGCTGCGGTCCCCGCCCGCCGTGGGGCGCGCGGGCGTGCGCACGCACGGGACCATCGCGCTGCTCCTGGGGAGCGCCGGGCGCGGCGGCTCGCGCCGATCGCTGCTGGCTCAGATGCGCGACGCGATGTTCCACCGAGGGCTGTGCGCGAACAGCAGCGAGCAGCTGACGCCCGTCGTGCGCGATCCGCCGAGCCTCGCACCGGCCGCGTTCGTCGCCGCTCGCCTGCTGCTCTCGCCCGGCGAGGCCGCGAACATGGCCGGGCAGGCCGTCGCCGCCTACTCGATCGGACCCGGCGCCTTGGCGCAGCTCGCCCGCGCCGCCGGCGAGCTCGTCGTCCCATCTCCGGCGGACTAACCGCAGCGCCCGCCCGCTACGCTGCCCCCATGCCCGCCGGTTGGCCGACGATGCTCCCGTACGAGCGCTGGAGCGCGACGTGCGACACGCTGCACGCGCACACGCAGGTCCTCGGCAAGCTGGCGGTGGCGATCGCACCGCCCGAGCCGGAGCTGCAGCACGCGGCGCTGCGTCTGACGGCGCGAGGCTGGGAGACGCTTCCGCTGCCGGCGCCCGACGGCTCCGGCGCAGTGGTGGTCGCGCTGGACCTGCGCACGCACGAGGCGCTCGTCGAGCACAGCGACGGGCGCGCGCGGCGCATCGCGCTCACGCCAGACCGGGCGGTCGGCGAGGTCACGCGCGAGCTGCTCGGGGCGATCCGCGCCCTGGCTGGCGCCGTCGAGATCAACCCCACGCCGCAGGAGGTGCCGTGGAGCGTGCCCCTGGACCAGGACGAGGAGCACGCGAGCTACGACGCCGACCAGGTCGCCTCCTACTTCGCGGCGGCGACCCGCGCGGCGCTCGTCCTGAGCGCCTTCCGTGCGCCGTATCGCGGCCGCTCCACGCCGGTCAATGCGTGGTGGGGCTCGTTCGACCTCGCTGTCAACCTGTTCTCGGGCCTGCCCGCCGATCCGCCGTCCGAGGACTTCATCATGCGCAACGCCATGGACGCGCAGGAGGTGGCGGTCGGCTGGTGGCCGGGCGACGCCCGCTACGGCCGGGCGGCGTTCTACGCCTACGCGCACCCGGCGCCGGAGGGGTTCGCGGCCGCGACGCTGTCCCCGGCGGGCGCCCGCTGGGAGGCGGAGCTCGGCGAGTACGTGCTGGACTGGGACGATCTCGACTCCGGCTCCGACCCGCATGCGACGGCGCTCGCGTTCGCCCGCTCGGCCTTCCGCCACGCGTGCCTGGTGTGCGACTGGGACGAGGCGCTCGCCGGCAGCGCCGAGGGGACGCCTCCGCCGATCGTGGGCGGCGGTGGCTGATAGCGTCGCGTGGCGATGACGATCGCCAATCTCCACGCCGGCCCCACGAGCGAGCTGTCCGTCGGGCACATCAAGGGGATGTGGCGCGATCTCGGACGTCAGGCGGGCACGCGCACGGTCGGCCTGCGCCGCATCGAGATCGCGGAAGGGCACTTCTCGACGCCCGCGCACGACCATGGCGCCGACGAGGAGATCTTCTTCGTGCTCGGCGGGGAGGGGCTGCTGTGGCAGGAAGGTCAGACGTGCGCGGTCACTCGCGGCGACTGCATGGTGCACCGCCCCAGGCGCGGCGCCCACACGCTGCGCGGCGGTGCCGGAGGGCTCGACGTGCTGGTCTTCGGCCAGCGGCGCGACCCGGCGCTCACGGCGCTTCCCCGCGCCGGCGTGGCGTGGTCGTTTCCGCGCTGGGTCGAGCTCGGCGACGGCGACACGCCGTTCGCGCGCGAGGCCGCCTGCGGTCCTCCCGAGTGCCCGCCGCCGAGTGCCGAGCGCCCAGCCAACGTGGTCGCGCTGGAGGACGTGGAGGCGATCTTCGACGGCCGCGCGCGTCGCCTCGGCCAGGCCACCGGGGCGGCCGCGACGGGCCTCAATCACGTAGTCCTGCAGGCCTCCGGAGCGGGCGCGCCGGCCCACTGCCACTCCCAGGAGGAGGAGATCTTCGTGATGCTCGAGGGGGATGGCGTGCTGGAGTTGTGGGGGCGTGGTGCGTCAAGTCCAGATGAGCACCCGCTGCGGGCGGGCGACGTGGTCTCGCGTCCGGCGGGAACGGGCGTCGCGCACGCGCTGCGCGCGGGCGCGGACGGTCTCACCTACCTGGCCTACGGCACGCGCGAGCACACCGACATGTGCTTCTACCCGCAGTCGGGGAGGGTGTCGCTGCGCGGCCTGGGGATCGCCCTGCGCTCTCCCGAGATCGAGCACCTGCCCGATCTCTGAGTCCCCGACCTCCGAAGATCGGCGTCGCCCCGAGCGCTGCGCTATGACTGCGCTTTGAGCTTCGACCACTCCGCCTTGTGTGCGCGCTTGGCCGCCTGGTAGTCGACGAGCGCCTGCGGGGAGTCGACGTCGCCGAGCGTGGGATGAGCCGGCACGAGCTCTGTGGCGGCGTCCACGCCGTAGCGCTTGGCGAGGACCGCGCCGAGCGACTTGATCTTCATCTCGCCGAAGCCGGGCAGTGCGGCCAGGTTGGCGCGCAGCTCCCGCGAGTCGGCAGCGCCCGTCCATACGCGCGCGGCGTCGCCTCCATAGCCGTCGAGCACGTGCGCGGCGAGATCGTGCACGCGGCGGGCCATGGAGCCGGGGAATCGGTGGATGGCCGGCTTGGCGCGGAACACCGGCTCGAGATCGGCTGCGGCCAGCGTCGCGGCGTCGAGCGCGCCGAGGCGCTCTCGCAGCACGAGCGGTCCGGCGAACGCCTTCTGCACGGTGACCTGCTGGTCGAGCGCGAAGCCGATCAGCAGCGCCATCGGGTCCGACGCCAGCAGCTGGTTGGCCTCATCGGAGTCCGTGAAGTAGAGACGGTCGGGCACTGAGCCAATGCTATCCGTAGCTCGATATGTCGCCTCGTTTCTGACACCGCAGCTCGACACACCAGCGCCCTTCGAGGTCTGCGAGAGACTCGGTCGAGCTAGCGAGGAACCAGCTGAAAGATCGGGATGATCCGCCCGGCCTTCCCGGCCTGCTCGCGGTAGTCGGCGTACTCGGGGAAGACGCGGTCGGCAAGATCCCACAGTCGTTGCCGCTCGGCTTCGTCCTCCACGATCTCGGCGCGGAACGGCAGGCCGCCGAAAACGATGTCGGGATGCTTGCGGAGGTTGTGGTACCAGGCTGGGTTCGTCGGCCACCCCCGCTTCGACGCGATGATCGTCACCTGATCGCGGTCGTGGAAGTAGAGCGTGGCATTCCGACGCGGCTGACCCGTCCGCGCGCCCCGCGACTCGAGCAGCGCTGTGGCAAGCGGCCCAGCGGTGCTGAAGCGACCGCTCGTGAGCTTCAGCAGGTGCGGGTCGACCTTCCAGGCGATGTTGACGGCGAGCCAGGCGCCTGCCTTGGTGGCAGAGAACCGGCACAGCGCGAGATACAGGCGGCCTCGTCGCTTATACGGATCCACGTGGCGCAGCCCGGGCACCACTCGATCGTATAGGCGGCCCGCTCAGGTCGAACCGGCCGACGAGACCGCGGCGGCCACGTACAGCACGGCCTGCACGCGCGCGACGGCACCGACCGCCTCGTCGGGCGGCAGCAGCTCGGGATGGTGCAGCGGGCGAGCCTCGAAGCCCTGCGCTCCGTCGAGCCCCACGAACGCCATCGCCACGGGAGCGAGCGCGCCGAAGAAGGCGAAGTCATCCGATCCGCACGAGCGCCACTCACGGGCCGCCGTCAAGCCCGCGCTCGACAGCAGCTCGCGCGCGAGCGCGACGATACCCGGGTCGTTCTCGAGCGCCGGCTCGCCTGGCACCAGCTCGACGCTGCCCCGGCAGCCGTGGGCGGCTGCGATTCCGGAGACGACCTCCTCGACCATCCGGCGCAGCGCAAGCCGATCCTCCGGCTGGTGGGCGCGCAGGGCGGCCCGTGCACGCGCTCGCGCCGGGATCACGTTCTCCGCGCTTCCGGCCTCGAGCACGCCGACCGTCAGCGACGCCGGGCTCAGCGGGTCGATCCGCCGCGCAACCTGGGCGTGGAGCGTCACGACGACCTGGGCGAGCGCCAGGATCGGGTCGCGCCCGCGGTGCGGGTAGGCGCCGTGCGAGGGCTCGCCCTCGATGGTGATCTCGACCGCGTCGCACGATGCGTTGACCGCGCCGGGATCCAGCCCGACGGCGCCCCACGGCAGTTCGGGATGCACGTGCGCCGCCACGACCGCCGCCGGCGCGAGCGCCGCGAGCGGGTCGCCGGCGAGCAGCTCGGCGCCGGACGGGTAGGCCTCCTCGCTCGGCTGGAAGACCGCCAGCAGCGAGGCGGGCAGCGCATCGCCGAGCTCGTGGGCGGCGCGGGTGAGGGCGACCAGGGCCGCCATGTGGACGTCGTGCCCGCATGCGTGCATCACGCCGCCATCCGCCGCGAACGCAGCGCGCGTGTGCTCCTGCACGGGCAGCGCGTCGAGCTCCGCGCGCACGGCTATCGGGCCCGCCCGCCCGGCTCCGGCGCCGCGGCTGCCGCTGGGCTCCACGCGGGCGAGCCGCCCCGTCCCGGCTACCGCCTGGCACGCGACCGGCAGCTCGGCGGCGACGCTCGCCGCGGTCAGCTCCTCCCTGTGCGCCAGCTCGGGTTGGGCGTGCAGCCGGTGGCGCAGCGCGACGGCCCGCGGAAGCTCCCGCTCGACGCCGTCCAGCAGCCGCCGCAGCAGCTGCTCGGTGGATTCAGTAGATGGCGGCATAGCGCCGGCAGAGCTCCTCGAGGTCCAGGTCCCTGGCGGCGTCGAGCTCGGCGTGCTTGACGCTGACGTAGGCGTCGTACAGCAGCGGCGTCATCCACCCGCGGACGGTGCCGTCGTCGGCGAGCGCGCGCAGCGACTCGCTCGAGCGTCGCCGGCAGCGCGCCCACGCCGAAGCGCTGCGCGTCCTCGGCGTCGAGCTGAGCGGGATCGCGGTCGAGTATCGGCGGCGCCGGAAGCTCCGCGCGCACCCCCTCCAGGCCCGCCCGGACGATCGCGCCGAGGGCGAGGTAGGGGTTGGCGGTGGCGTCGGCGCCGCGATACTCGATGTGCAGCTGTGCGGCCGGATCGGCGTCCGCGAGCGCGAGCAGCGGCGGGATCCGCAGCAGCGCCTCGCGGTTGCGCTGCGCCAGGCACACCGCCCCCGCGCTCCAGCGGTGGGGCGGCAGGCGCGCGCCCGAGACCGGGCTCGGGGCGGTGAGCGCGCTCAGCGCTCGCGCGTGCAGCAGGATCCCGGCGGCGAAGCGCCCGCCGAGCTCGCTCAAGCACGCCGGCCGGGTGGCGTCGTAGAGCAGGGAGGAGCCGCTCGCGTCCAGGAGGTTGAGATGGATGTGCACGCCGTTGCCCGCCTGCGCGGGGTCGAGCAGCGGCGCGAAGCTCGCGCGCATCCCTTCCCGGCGGGCGATCTCGCGCACGACCTCCCTGAGCACGACCGCGCGATCCGCGCTCGCCATACCCTCGGCCGCCGCCACGGGGATCTCGAACTGGTGCGCCGCGTACTCGGCGAAGAAGCGCTCGGGCTCGACGCCCGCCTCCACCAGCGCGCCCATCACGCGCGAGGGAAACGGCTCGACGCGTCGCTGCGCCTCGAGCGAGAACGGCAGCGCCGGGGGGAAGTCGAGCAGCAGCTGGAACTCGTGCTCGAAGCTCGCCAGCAGCCTGGCGCCCAGCTCCCGCTCGAGCTCGCGCAGGCTCTCGCGCAGGAAGCTCCGCGGGCAGCACTCCCAAGGCTCGCCCGTCGGTCTCGACGATGTCGCACAGCACCAGCTCCAGCGCGCTTCCGCCGCCGTCCGCCCCGACCGCACGCGGGTGTCTGCGTCCGGCAGCAGGCGCAGGTCGCCGGTCGAGCCGAACGGGTTGGGCTCGGCGACCGGGCCGAGCGGCGTGAGCGCGTGGTTGGCGGGCACCCAGCCGACGCCCGCCCGCAGGTGCTGCGCGAGCTCGGCGGAGAACACCGAGCGTCCGCGCACGATCGAGCCGAGGTCGCAGCAGACGAGCGCGACCAGCTCGCCTGCGCTCACCTGAGCGTCTCGCGGGTCACGGTGCCGTTGTCCCAGACGCCCTCGCGCAGGCCCAGCGCGTCGGCGCCCGCGCGCACGGTCGCGGCGTCCTGCGGCGAAGACGACCACGATCATGCCGCCCGCCGGCATGTCCGCGCCGCGCGAGCGCCGCCGCCAGCCGCTCCTGCGGCTGCACGTGCACGCCTCCGTCGCCGAGCGGCGGGGTAGGTGTCGGCGACGCCGTACAGGCTGCCGCCCGGGCCGCGCACGCGGGCGACCACGCAGGCGAAGTGCCCGACGTCCCAGTCCGGCGGCGGGCCGTCCTGCTCGCCGTCGAACAGGTAGCCGAGCAGCTGGTTGACGCTCGCCCGCCCGCCCCACAGGTGGCGGGTGGCGAGGTTCGCCACGAGCGTCACCGGACGCTCGAGCGCGGCGGCGAGGTCGAACAGGCCGGCGAGCGTGCCCGCGCGTCCACGGGCCGCTGTAGGGGATCGCCGCGAGCGCTCCGCCGGAGAGCCGCTGCGATCGCGTCGAGCAGCCCGGCGGCGGTCGTTCCGGACACGTCCGGGTCCTCGACGAGCGGCAGCGACAGCCGGTAGTCGCGCCGGCCGCCTTCGCCGTGCGGAAGGGTGCCGGCGTCGCGCACGCCGGAGACGACGCTGCCCGGCGGCGAGCGCGACGGCGTCCTGGTCGAGCGGCTCGCCGTCGTGCGTCTCGATGCCGGCCGCGCGCAGCGCCAGCGCGCCGCAGAACGCGCCGCACAGGTCGTCGCGCTGGGGCAGCTCGCGAGCGTGGACGGCGAGCAGCGCGCGGGCGCCCGGGAGGAGCGTCATCTCCAGCGGCTGCGGCCCCGCATGCGCCAATATACGGACGCTCAGGCTTCGGTCGTGCGCGGCGCGTAGCGGTGGTGGAGCATCAGCGCGTTTCCGTCCGGGTCGGTGAAGAAGGCCATGTGGCATACGCTCGTGTCGAGAGTCTCGCCGGCGAAGCTCACGCCGCTGCGCCTCCAGCGCCGCGCGTGCCGCCTGCACGTCCTCGACGTGCAGGGCGATCGCGTTCGCGTTGACGTTGTGTCCGATCCCCATCGCGTCGGCGTCGATCACGGTGAGGGTCAGGTTGCCGGTCTCGAACTCCGCGAAGTGCCGCTCCGGGCATAGACCGATCGCGGCAGCCCGAGCGTCGTGCCGTAGAACTCGACCGCCGCCTGCAGGTCGTGGGTCGGGCACCGGGACGAAGTCGACGCCCGTGACGAGTTGCGGGTTCGTGGTCATGGTCGTGGCTCCTCGTTCGGGTGACGTTGAGAACTGGACTGTACCCTTGCCGTGACCGCCCCGCCGCGCCCGACCGAGAGGATGCGATGCCATGAGCTGGGACTTCTCCACCGATCCCGACTTCCAGGAGCAGCTCGACTGGATGGCCGGCTTCGTCCGCGACGAGATCTGGCCGCTGGAGGCGATCTGGCACGAGCTCGGGCTCGACGGCCTGCGCCGCGCGATCGCGCCGCTGCAGGAGCAGGTCAAGGAGCGCGGCCTGTGGGCCACGCACCTGCCGCCCGAGCTCGGCGGCCAGGGCATGGGCCAGGTGCGCCTCGGGCTGATGCACGAGATCCTCGGCACCTCGCCGATCGCGCCGCTGGCGTTCGGCAACGCCGCGCCGGACTCCGGCAACTCCGAGATCCTCGCGCTGGCCGGAACGCCCGAGCAGAAGGACCGCTGGCTGCATCCGCTGCTCGCCGGCGACCTGCGCAGCGCGTTCAGCATGACCGAGCCGAACACCCCCGGCTCCGATCCGACCCAGCTGCGCACCCGCGCCGTGCGCGACGGCGAGGACTGGGTGATCGACGGGTCTCAAGTGGTTCTCCTCCAACGCGCTCGATCGCGGACTTCCTGATCGTGATGGCGGTCACCAACCCCGATGCGCGCCCGTCCCAGCGCGCGTCGATGTTCATCGTCCCGGCGACACGCCCGGCGTTGAGATCGTCCGCGACGTGCCGACCATGGAGCACCCGTGGGAGCAGTTCGGCGCCTACGGCGGGCACGCGGAAATCGTCTACGACGGCGCGCGCGTGCCCGCCGAGGCGCTGCTCGGCGGCGAGGGCGAGGGCTTCATGCTCGCCCAGCACCGGCTCGGCCCGGGCCGCATCCACCACTGCATGCGCTGGCTGGGCGTCGCGCGCCGGGCGTTCGACATGATGTGCGAGCGGGCCACCTACCGCCACGCGCACGGCTCGCTGCTGGCCGAGAAGCAGACGGTCCAGAACTGGATCGCGGACAGCGCCGCGGAGATGCAGGCCGCGCGCCTGATGACGCTGCACGCGGCATGGGTGATGGACACCGAGGGCGCGAGCGCGGCGCGCACCGACATCGCGCTGATCAAGTTCTACGGCGCGAAGGTGCTGCACGACGTCGTCGACCGCGCCCTGCAGGTGCACGGCTCGCTCGGCTACTCCACCGACCTGCCGCTCGAGCAGATGTACCGCTTCGCGCGCGCCGCGCGCATCTACGACGGTCCCGACGAGGTTCACCGCCAGTCGGTCGCCCGCCACGTCCTGCGCGGCTACGAGCCGCCCGCGGACGGCGTGCCCAGCGAGCACCTGCCGACGCGCCGCGAGCAGGCCCGCGAGCGCTTCGGCGAGCTGCTGGAGACGGTCACCGCGAACGACTGAGTTCGAGGGCCGCCTCCCGGCTCGCCTGAGGGCCGCGTGCCGCCCTCGACGGCTCTAGGCTGAGGCCATGGCAACCGACGCCAGGCAGGCGCCCGCGCGGTTCGACCCGCGGCGCCTTCGAGTGCTTTCGCTTCCTCGGCGCGCGAGCTGGACGCGAACGGACACGTGACGCTTCGCTACGCGCTCGACGAGGAGATCTCGTTCGTCGAGGAGTTCGACCTGCCCGATCGCCGGCGCGAGCTGCGGCGACGCCGAGCGCGAGCGCGTCGACGGGCTGCTCGCGCTGCTGCACTGGGTCGCCGGCGTCAGCTACTTCAAGATGGCGCTCCCGCCGCAGGTCAGTTGCGAGACGGGCGCGCCGCCGCCCGCCGCGGCCGCGCTGCTCGAGGCGCTCTACTCGGAGGGGCTCGGCGAGCTCGCCTACACCAACGGCCTGGCCGGGCTGCCGCGGCCGCGGTTTCCGCGGGCGCCGGCGCCGGCGCCCGGCGGCGTGGGCGAGCTCGGCGGGCGCTCGGGCGGCGCGTGCTCGTGCCGATCGGCGGCGGCAAGGACTCGGTCGTCGCGCTGGAGATCGTCCGCGCGCTCGGGCTGCGAGCTGGCGCTGTTCTCGATCGGCGACGCGCCGCCGATCGCGCGCACGGTCGCGGTCGCCGGGCTGCCGCATCTGCTCGCGCGGCGCACGCTGGACCCGGGGCTGCCGGCGCTGAACCGCGCCGGCGCGCTCAACGGCCACGTCCCGATCACCGCGATCGTCTCCTGCGTGGCGCTGCTGACGGCCGCGCTGCACGGCTTCGACGCGGTCGCGATGGCCAACGAGCGCTCCGCCTCCAGCGGCAACCTCGGCTGGGACGGGGTCGAGGTCAACCACCAGTTCAGCAAGGGCCTGCGCGCCGAGCGGCTGCTGAGCGCGGCGGCTCGCGGAGGTCTCGGGCGGCCTGCGGCTGTTCTCGGTCCTGCGCCCGGCGTCGGAGCTGGCGATCGCGCGCGCGTTCGCGCGGATGGAGCGCTACCACGGCGCGTTCACCAGCTGCAACGCGATCTTCCGCATCGACCCGGCGCTGCGCGCCGCGTCGTGGTGCTGCGACTGCCCCAAGTGCCGGTTCGTGTTCCTGGCGCTCGCGCCCTTCAGCGAGCCCGAGCATCTGCGCGCCGTCTTCGGCGCGTGACCTGCTCGACGACGAGCGCCAGTTCGAGGGCTTCGCGCTGCTCACCGCCACCGGCGGGCACAAGCCGTTCGAGTGCGTCGGCGAGGAGCAGGAGAGCCTCGCCGCGATCCGGCTGCTCGCGAACGACCCGCGTTGGAGCGGGCATCGCGTGCTCCGGCGCCTCGTGGCCGAGGTGCTGCCGCGCTATCCCGCCGTACGGGCGGCGATCCCGACCAGGTGCTCGCGCTCAGCGACGAGCACGCGGTGCCAGCGGCCCTGCTGGCGGATGTCCGTGCGCTTCTCGGAGCTTGACGGCGCGCGCGATCGGCGTGTGGGGCGCCGGCCGCGAGATCGGCTCCTTCGCCGAGCAGCTCGCCCGGCGCCTGCCGCGGCGCGGATCCTCGTGGCGGCCTTCGACGCCCCTCCCGCCGACGGTGTGCGCGAGACGCTGCGGGCGCCCGACGCGCGGATCGTGACCGGCGCTGAGGGCGCTGGCGACGCGCTCGCCGACTGCGAGGTGTCGTGCGCTCGCCCGGCGTGTCGATCCACCGGCCTGAGCTGCGGGCGCTGCGCGCGGCCGGGGTGCCCGTCACGACCGCCACCGCGCTGTGGCTCGCCGAGCGCGGGGGAGCGGGCGTGATCGGCGTCACGGGCACGAAGGGCAAGAGCACCACCGCGGCGCTCGCGTTCCATCTCGCCCGCGCCGCCGGGCGGACGTGCTGAGCTGGCGGGCAACATCGGCGTGCCCGCGCTTGACCTGCTCGACGCGCGAGCCGGCCGAGGTCGACCGTCGCTCGAGCTCTCCAGCTACCAGATCGCCGACCTGGACATCGGGGCCGGAGGTTGCGCTCATCACGAACCTGTTCCGCGAGCACACCGACTGGCACGGGTCGGAGGCGGTCTACCGCTGCTGACAAGCTGCGCGTCCTGGGCCTCCCGGGCGTGCGCGTCGGCGTGCATCAACGCGCGCGACGAGCGATTGGCGGCCGCCCGGTCCGGCGATCGAGATCAGGCGCTTCGGCGTGCCCGACGGCTGGGATGTCCTGGCCGGGGGGATCGCGCTCGCAGGGCGAGCTGGTGGTGGCGAGCGCCGAGCTGCCGCTGCGCGGCGAGCACAACGCGCTCAACCTCTGTGCCGCGCTCTCGGCGCTGGAAGCCTCCGGCGTCGCGCCGCCGGCGCTGCCCGGCGTCGCTGACCGGCTTTCGGCCCGCTCCCTCACCGGCTGCAGACGGTCGCCGAGCGCGAGGGGGTCCTGTGGGTCGACGACAGCATCTCGACCACGCCCGAGTCGACGCCTGGCTGCGCTTGCGAGCTTCCCCGGCCGCGACATCGTGCTCATCGGCGGCGGCCAGGACCGGGGCCAGGACTATGCGCAGCTCGGCCGTGCGCTGGCCGAAGCGGGTGCGACCGTCATCGGAGTGCCCTCCACCGGCCCGCGCCTGCTCGCCGCTGCCGCAGACGCGGGTGTGGCGGCCACACGCGCGCTCGCGGCAGCCGACATGGAGGAGGCGGTAACGCTTGCCCGCAGCTTGGGTGGGCCGGGCGCCGTGATCCTGCTCTCGCCCGCCGCTCCCAGCTACGACCACTACCGCGACTTCGAGGAGCGCGGCGAGCGCTTTCGTGCGCTCGCCACGTCCCACGGCCCGGACCGGCTTTGAGCGCCGCCGCCCCCTGCGAAGGGGGCGGCGGCGACAATCGTGTCGGCCCGGATGTGACCGCGAGCTAGCGGCTCACGAGCACAGCGGGTTCTTGGGCACTCCCTTGCACGGGTTCGGCATCGTCGGCTGTGGCGGCGGAGCCGGCTGGGCGACCGAGGACCTCAGGTCGGATTCCGTTTTGTCGCGGAGGATGTATTCGACCGATTCGGGCAATTCCTCGGGACCGAAGCCGCCGAATCCCGGGTTCGGGGTGGTCGTGTTCTGGCAACCCCACTCTCCCTCGATTTTCGGCGGGAACGTCGCGTCGGTGAGCGCGTTGCGACTGACGCAGTTGTTCGTCGAGTGTGCTGGCGGTCCGCCGAACAGTTCGCCGTAACCGCCAGTCAGCGTCACGTCGCCGGCGTAGGCGCTGCCGCTGTAGGCGGGGTCGTAGCCGTTGTGGAGGAACAGGTTGCTGCTGATCCGGTTCCCGGTGAGCGGGAAGAAGATCGTTCCATAGCCTTTTTCTTCTTCTTCTATTTTGGTCGTCGGCGGGAACGGGTTGGGGTATTCCAACCCGAGCACGCCGTCGATCGGGTTCTCGGCGATGATGTTCTTCTCAACCAGATCGGCGGTGTCGCCCGGCAGGATGACCCCGATGCCCCACAGTTCGGCGGCGGTGCCGAGGCCCGGAGCTTCGAGGTTGTTGTTTTCGACGATCACGTCATTGCGGATGATCGTGCAGCGTGCGATGTCGGTCGTGGTGATCGTCGGCGTGGGAGTGGAGGGCGTTTCGGGCCGGTTGCATTCGCCGTCCTGCGGCGGCGGCGGGTCGCCGGGGTTTTCGGAGTTCGGCACGACGCCGGACGAGTTGCGCCGGAACAGCGAGTCTTCGATCGCCAGGCTGCCGCCCGAGTTCGAGCCCGAGTAGCCGAGCGCGTTGTCTTCCATCGTCGCTTTCGTGATACGCGCCTTGCATTCCTGGCAGGCGCCGAGGTACATGCCCGAGTCGTTGAAACCGGAGGCGTAGATGTTTTCCCAGGAGCCTTCGATCTCGTTGTTCGTGAATATGCCGTAACCACCCAGGAGTCCGGTGTCATAGGCGGTGAGATATGCGCCGTACCAGCCGTGCGCTCCGATTTTGCCCGACTCGGCGCCTCCGTTCCACCAGATCTCGTTGCCGCAAGATTCGTCTCCGCAGCTTTTGCTCTGGTCGAAGTTGCGTACGGTGAGGTTTTCAACCCAGACGTCGTTTGCCTCGTGGATTTCGATTCCGTTGCCCGCCTTGTGCTGGCCGTCGACGATGACCGTGTTGCGGTTCATGCCCCTGATCCAGATCCCGGACTGGGCACTTGTCACCTTGACCGCTTCGTCATACACGCCGGGTTCGATGAGCACGTAGTCGCCGGCCGTGGATGCGTTGACTGCGGCTTGGATGGTCGTGAAGTAGTGGGTGTTGGCGGGAATTTTCCCAGTCGGCGGTTTGCCCTGGCGGACGATGTTCACATTCGCTGCCAGGGCGCTGGCGGCGGTGGCGCAGAGGGCCACGGCCACTAGCGCCACAACAGCCACATGGCGCGATCGCGCCATGGCCCGGTTGGAACGAGCTCCTATCGATGACATTATCGACATCTCCTCCCTCGATTGGACGGCAGCAGGCGATCCGCTCGGGAGGTGCAGGGCTCGTGGGCGGGCGTCGCTGCCCCAAACCTGGCCGCCTCGCCGACGAGGCGCGCTACCACCAGGGTCGACCGTTAGGGCTGACCCCCTGGTCGCCGCGAGTCTATACCTCGGCGAGAGCGAGATCAAGCATCGCTCACGGATCCCCCGCGCGCTCCTCGGCGGGCGTCTGCGTGGGCTCCTCGGCGGGCGTCTGCGTGGGCTCCCGGGCGCTCGCCCGGGGGGGTGCGGCGGGTAGCGCGTCGACGTTCGCGGCCGCGGCCGCGCGGTTCTCCTCCTTTACCGCGAGCCAGATCTCCTCGCGATAGATCGGCACGCCAGCCGGTGCCGCGATCCCGAGCCGGACCGTGTGGCCGCTGATGCCCATTACGGTCACAAGGATCTCGTCGCCGATGACGACGCGCTCTCCGGGACGACGCGTCAGGATCAGCATCGAGGCCGATTATGAAGCAATTCGCGGCTGCGCGGGCAGCGTGAACAGCGGCGCCTGCAGCGGAGCGTCCTCGTTTGTGTTGATGACCTGGTATCCGCGGCCTTCGCGGATCACCAGCGGGGCGCGCAGGTTGGCGGTGATGTCGAGCGGGTTGGGCGTCGCGCGCACGGTCACGTACAGCTGCTCCCTCGCCGCTTCCTCGAGTCCGGTGCGCTCGCGATCCTCGGCCGCGATCTGCAGCGAGAACGCCGGGAAGAACTGGTAGGGGCTCACCACGGGCAGCGCGAGCGCGGGGTCGTCGACCGCGTGCAGCCACAGGAACCCCGTGCCGGGGTTGCGGTCGATCAGCGCGTAGCGCAGGCCCCCGAGGCCGATGAGCCCGAACGGGAACTCGATCACGTCCTCTGTCTGGATCTCGACGGTCCCGAAGCGGATGCTCTGGAATGTCACGGGCATGGTGCGCGTCTCCTTGGCGTTCATCTACTGAAGGAAGTTGAGCAGGGATTCCTGGACGATCGTCGCAGCGGCGCGCAGCGCGGCCTCGTAGGCGGCCTGCTCGTTGGCGTACGCGACCGAGGTGGCGGCGACGTTCGTGTCCTCGGTGTTGGTCAGGGCCTCGGTGATCGACGTCTGCAGGTCTTCGTTGCGAGTGAGGGCCGCCTGCAGCTGATCGGTCGCGCTGCCCGCCGCCGCCTGCAGCTGGGTCAGCGCTTCGATGTTCGTGTCGAGCTTCTGCAGGTCGGTCGTGCCGAGCGCGTTTTTGTCTTCGGCCGTGCCGCCGCGCATG
Source organism: uncultured Solirubrobacteraceae bacterium (assembly GCA_963711985.1). GTDB lineage: Bacteria > Actinomycetota > Thermoleophilia > Solirubrobacterales > Solirubrobacteraceae > Palsa-744. The sequence continues at coordinate 1,474,842 of CAVQGG010000011.1, forward strand.
TCTTTGGCGATCGTGCGCAGCGTATCGAGCAGCTTGCCGTCTTCGCCCCCTTCGCCGAGCAGGGTGGAGATGTTGGTGGTGATCGTCACCGACGCTCCGGGGCCGACCGCGCGACTCACGGTTTCGGCGTTGCCCTTGTATTCGTCGTTTGCCCCCTGTTCGTAGGGTGCGGTCGTGGTCGCCGTCCCGGAGAACACGTACTGGCCGGCGTACTGCGTGTTGGCGTCCTGCTTGACGCTTTCCGTCAGCTGTTCGACCTGGAGCGCCATCGTTTCGAGGTCGGCCTGGTTGTAGGTCCCGTTGGCGCCCTGCACCAGCAGTTCGCGCACGCGCTGCGCGACTTCGTTGATGCTCGACATCGCGCTGGTGGCCGTGTTCTCCCACGAGATCCCGTCCTGCGCGTCGCTTTCGTACGAGCTCAGCCCGTCGAGCTGGCTCTGCAGATCGATCACCCGGCTGGCGCCGTACGGGTTGTCCGACGGTTCGAGGATCGTCCTGCCGGAGGACAGTTCCTCGCTGGTCCGCTGCAGGGCCGCCAGGGAAGAGTTGAGGTCGTTGAGCGTCGAGCTGGTGACCATCGCGGGGGTGATCCGGTCGCTCATGCCTACAGCCCCACCACTCCGGTGTGCTCGATCAGCGTTTCGAGCACTTCGCTCATCGCCGTCAGCGTGCGAGCCGAGGCCTGGTAGCCGCGCTGGAAGGTGATCAGGTTGGTCATTTCTTCATCGAGCGAGACGCCCGAGACGCTCTGGCGCTGATCGTTGATCGCCGTGACCGTCGTCTGAAGGTTGGTCTCGTCGTCCTTTGCCGTCTGTACGTCGCCGCCCACCTTCTCGACCAGCGCTGCGTAGTCCTGTTCGGCGGCGGCGCCGCGCAGCGCCGCGATCGCCTGAGCCACTTCGTTGCCCCCGGGGAATTTGGTGGAGGAGGCCTGGACTTCGGAGGATGCCACCGCCACGGCGAGGGTCGCGGCGCTTGCGCCGGAGAAGAACGGTTTTTCGAGATGTGCGTTGACGGTGCTCGCGAGCGTTTCGGCCACCCCGTCCAGTCCCGTCTGCAGGGCGGTCAGCGCCCCTTCGGGGCCCGTCAGGCTGAGCAGCGCGCCGAGTCGGCCGCCGGCTCCTTCGGTCAGCGCCTGGGGCCAGTTGACGGTCGTGCCTTCGACGAGCGGTTTGGCCGCCTCGCCGAAGCTCACCGTGTCGGTGTGGTCCGGCTGTTCGGTGACCGTGATGTTCGCCAGGGCGGAGAGCTTGTCGAGCAGTAGATCGCGGCGGTCGAGCATGTCGTTGGGCTGCTGGTGGGCTTCTTCGGCCAGCTTGATCTGACCGTTGAGCTGCGCGATCTGATTGGCGTAGTTCGCCACTTCTCCCGAGGGGGCCGTGAGCGCTTCGTACTGTTCGGTGGTCTGCTTGGAGATCGTCGAGAGCTGTGCGCTGAGCTCGTTGAACGTGGTGGCCAGCTGTTTGCCCGCCGCCACCACCGCCTCTTTGGCCGCTTCGCTGGTGGGCGAGTCGGCGAGGTCGTTCCAGGCGGTCCAGAAGGCCGAGAGCTGGCTCGCTATCCCGGCGCTCGACGGTTCGTTGAACGCGCTCTGGGCCTGCTCCAGCACTTCCGACTGCGTGGTCGCGCCGCTCAGGGCGCTGTTCTGCGTGCGGTACTGGGCGTCCAGATAGTCGTTGCGGATGCGGGTGATGGTCGTGACGCTGACACCGGTGCCGAGCTGTGCGCCCTCGCCCGTCCGGGCCGAGATCGCCGGGATCACGAGCGGTGGGTTCGGTTCCAGGATGGCCGTCTCGCGCGAGTAGCCTTCGGTGTTCGCGTTGGCGATGTTGTTGCCGGTGGTGTCGAGCGCGGTCTGCTCGGCGATCAGGCCGCTGAGCGCGGTCTGCAGTCCTTGCAATGTGGGGATCGACATGGCGCTAGGCGTGCAGGTCGAGTACGTGCAGGGCGCCGTGGGGGCGGGACCGCGTGATGGGCCTGGAAGAGCCGTGGGTGTCGTAGCCGTTGACCCCGTCGAGCGAGAGCATTCCCATCAGGTGGTCGAGGAAGCCCAGCTCGATCTGCATCAGCGCGCGGTTGCACGAGTGCTCGCGCTGGAGCTCGTGCAGCAGGCCTCTCAGCTCGGCGCTGCGCGCGCTCGCGCGCCTGGCGCCGGCGTCGTCCATCAGCGTGCTCAGCAGGGCCAGCGTGACCGCCTCGACGGGCACGCCCAGCCGCTCGCCGCTGCGTGCCAGCAGGCGCGAGCGCTCCTCCTCGAGCAGCTGCCTGCGACCCATCTCCCCGCGCAGGATTCCCGCCAGGCGAACGACCGCGTGCACGTCGCGCGCGCGGATCGCCGCTCCCTGCTCGAGCACGACCTCGAGCAGGCTCCGCGCCGACTCGATCTGCGCGTCCAGGTGAGCGAGCACATCCGCGGCGAGCGCGCGATCCCGCTGGGAGCCCTCGTGTGCGACCAGCGCCGCCGGGGTCATGCGCCGGTGCCTCCGGTGACCTTTGTCTGCGCAGCGCTCTGGACGCCTTCCAGCTCGCGGGTCATCTGCGCCGCCAGGCCGAGCCCGCCGGCGTTCATCACGCCGCTCGAGAGCGCCTGGGGCAGCAGCGATGACAGCTCGCCGCTGTTCGCGCCGGACGAGCCGCCTTCTTCTGAGGCTGGTTCGCCTTCCTGCGAGGATTCGCCGTCGAGGCCGCTCGTGGCTGTGAGCGACTTCGAGAGCTGTTCCACGAGCATCTCTTCGAATGCGAGCGCGCTCTCGTAGGCCTTCTGTGTCGAGGCCGAGCCGTGGCGCACCCACTCGGGCTCGAGCGCCTGGTTGACGACGGGCAGGCCCGCGGACCCGCTGGCGCCCTGGATGCTCATGAGGACGGCCGCAGCTGGTTGGCGATCGACATCATCTGGCTCTCCGTCTGGATTGCGGTGCTGTTCAGCTGGTAGTCGCGCTGGGTGCTCACCATCAGCGCCATCTCGCTGGCGATGTTCACGTTGGAGGCCTCCAGCGCGCCCTGGTGGATCTTCCCGGTGGCCGCATGCGGCGTGCCGCTGGCGGCTGTCGGCGTCAGATCCCCGCTGCCGTCCGCCAGCAGGTGTTCGGGCGAGGTCACGGTCACGAGCTTGATCTGGCCGAGCTTGTGCGTGCCGGCGGTCACGGTGCCGTCGGGCGCGATGCTCACTTCGCTGGGCGAGACGCCCGCCGGCAGCTTGATCGGCGGCGTCAGCCGGTTGCCTTCCGAGTTGACGATCGTCCCGCTCGCGTCGACGCCGAAGGTGCCGTTGCGGGTGAGCGCCTTCTGTCCGTTGGCGCGGGTGACCTGGAAGTAGCCCTCGCCTTCGATCGCCAGGTCGAGCGGGTCGCCAGTTTCCTGGATCGACCCCTGCGCTTCGCTGCGGCCGATCACCTTGGCGCTCGCGCCGGCGCCGTCGGTGGCTGACCGTGCCGGCCATGTCGACCGGGTTGTAGAGCAGGTCGCTGAATGCGACGCGCTCGGACTTGTAGCCGCTCGTGGACAGGTTCGCGAGGTCGTTGCTGATCGCGTCGAGCTGTTCCTGCTGCGCTGACATGCCTGCGGCTGCGGAATAGAGGCCTTCGAGCATCAGCCCGTCCTGTGTTCGTGGTCGTCGGCGAGCCGGGCTTTCCGCGTGGCGGTCCAGCCCGGCTCGGAGCTTTTCGTCCACAGTGATCGGCCGCCGCCGAGCGGACTTGAGCGGGGTGCGCTAGCCGTTGCCGTTCAGCGAGCCGACCTGCGAGGCGGCCTCCTGCAGGGTCTGGCCGATCGCCTGGATCGCCTGCTGGCCGGACTGGAAGCTGCGCAGCGAGGTGATCATTTCGACCATCACCTTGGCGGCGTCCACGCCCGAGCCCTCGAGCGAGCCCTGGCGCACGGTGCCGCTCGGCTTGCCGGCCGGCCGTGCCGGTGTACAGGTTTTCGCCCTGCTTGACCGCGCCCGGCACTTCGAAGATGCCCACTGCGCCCGCCGGCACGGTGCCGCTGGCGCTGACCTTGATCTGCGCTCCGCGCTGGTCGAGCACCGGGTCGCCGTTGGCGTCGCGTGAGCACGCCCTGCGGCGGAGGTCGTGAACTGCCCGTCGCGGGTGTAGCGGACGCCCTGGGCGGTCTTGACGGCGAAGAAGCCGTTCCCCTCGATCGCGAAGTCGAGCGGTTCGCCCGTTTCCTGCATCGAGCCGGGCGTCATGTTGGTGTAGGTCTTGCCGAGCGCGACGCCCTCGTCGACCGAGCCGACCGCCGCTCCGCCCTCGCGTGTTGGCCAGCAGCACCTCGCCGAAGCTGTGCTGCGGCGATTCGTCGGGCTTGTAGCCGGGCGTCGAGGCGTTGGCCAGGTCGTTGGCGAGCTGGTCCTGGCGGACCTGCTCGGCGACCATTCCCGAGGCGGCGATGTAGAGGCCGAGATCCATCTCCTCCCGGGTGTTCGACCGCGGACGGGGATTCTTGAGAGTCGCGCCGCGCGCGTCGCCGGCGCGCTCAGCGGACGGCCGTGAACAGCGGCAGCTCGCCGGAGAGCTGTTCGTAGAGGCGGCGGCGCAGCTGGGTGTGGATCTGGGAGACGCGGCTCTCGGACACGCCGAGGCGCTCGCCGATGTCGCGCAGCGTCCAGTCCTCCACGTACAGCAGGACCGCCACCTCGCGCTCCTGCTTGGTCAGCCGCGCGAACGCCCTGCGGAATCGCTCCTTGGCTTCGCGGCGCTCGGCGCTGCGCGATCGGGTCGCAGTCCTCGTCGGAGCTCTCGAGCGTGTCGATCCGCTCGATCGTGGCGCTCTCGTCGGAGCGCACGATCCGGTTGAGCGAGCCGACCTCCGCGAGCGCGACCTGGTCGAGGCGGTCGGTCAGCTCGACCGGGGTCATGCCCACCTGCGCCGCGAGCTCCTCGCGGTTGGGCTGGCGTTCGTGCATCGAGAGGAAGCTCTCGCGCGCGTTGTTGATCGCCCGCTCGTCGCGTCGCAGCGAGCGCGGCGCCCAGTCGTGGCGGCGCAGCTCGTCGAGCACCGCGCCGTGGATCGCGCGTCCACGCGTACTGCTCGAGCGTGGCGCCCTTGTCGGGGTCGTAGCGCTCGATCGAGCGGATCAGCGCCTCCAGGCCGCAGGACAGGAAGTCCTCGACGTCGCACTGGGCGGGCACCTCGCGCACCTTGCGGTAGACGATGTAGCGGACCATCGGCATGAACATGAAGATCAGCCGGTCGCGCAGCTCGCGATCTCCGCGTGCGCCGGTACTCGTGCCAGGTCGCCAGCACCTCTGCTGCCGGCGCCCTGGCTGCGCGCTTTCCGATTATTTCCATTCTCCTGCTCTGATATCGAGGGAACTGACAGGGGGATGGCCCGCCTGCTATGGCACCGTGCTCGCGTCCGAGCGTCGAGGTCTGCGGCGGTCTAACCGGCAGTAGATTCGAGGCCGCGACGATATTCCCTGCCCCGGTCGTAACGATCGAGTCGCAACGCGGGCCCGCGCGACCGGCAGCTGCGCTGGCGGCGCGTCGCGGCGGTGCGCGGCGGACTCGGCGCGGAGCTGAAGGCGCTCAGATATCGCGCACGCGCGGTCGATGACCGGGCCAGAAATGGCCCTCCGCTCCCCAGGCTCAGACTCGCCCGGACGAGCACCGTCAGGCGACCGACTCTGCCGCCGCGCGCCCAGCGGCTGCTCGCGCGCCGGCGACCTCGACGGCTATCGCCGGCTGTTCGCGCGGGTCGAGTCGATCGAGGACCCCCACCGCCGCTACTGGGCGGCGCGTGAGCCTGATCGAGCTGGGGCTCGCGGCGGGCGCGAGCACGCCCGGCCGGCGCGCCTGCCCGCGCTGTTGGCGGCGCTCGCCGCGGGCGCTCTGGAGGCGCTCGAGCGCGAGCCCAGCGAGCCGACGCTGCTGAACTACGCCGGCGGTCGTCCTGCACGAGCTCTGGAGCCTGCGACGCGCGCGAGGCGATGTTCGAGGCCGCCAAGCGCCTGGACCCGCAGCTCGAGGACGTGGAGCGCAACCTCGAGGAGCTCGCCGCGCGCCGGCCGTCCGCGTGCGCAGCTCTGCGAGGCGCGGGCTCCGCTGCGCGCCGCGCTGCCCGAGCTCTCGCGCCGGGCCGCTGGAGATCGCCGCGCGCGCGCAGCCCGCCGAGGGCCTGCGGCTGAGCCTGTGCATGATCGTGCGCGACGAGCAGGAGATGCTCCCGCGCTGCCTGGCGGCGGTTGCCGGCGGCGGTCGATGAGATCGTGATCGTCGACACGGGCTCGACCGACGCCACGATCGAGATCGCGCGGTCCTTCGGCGCGCGCGTGCATCGAGCAGCGCGTGGACGGGGTCGTTCGCGGAGGCGCGCAACGTGTCCTTCGATGCCGCCGGCGGCGACTGGCTGATGTACCTCGACGCCGACGAGGTGCTCGTGCGCCGAGGACGCCGAGCTGCTGCGCTCGCTGACCGGGCGCACCTGGCGCGAGGCGTTCTACCTGTCGGAGACCAACTACACGGGCGACCTGGAGGACGGCACGGCGGTCACCCACAACGCGCTGCGCATGTTCCGCAACCGCCCCGAGTACCGCTTCGAGGGGCGCCTGCACGAGCAGATCGCCCACCGCCTGCCCGGCTACCTGCCCGAGCGCATCGAGGCGACGGGCGTGCGCGTCGAGCACTACGGCTACCTCGGGCGTCGTGCGCGACAGCCGCGAGAAGTCGCGCCGCAACATCGAGCTGCTGCGTCTGCAGCAGGCCGAAGGCCCGCCGACGCCGTTCCTGCACTACAACCTCGGCTCCGAGTACGCGGCCGCCGGCGAGGCCGCGGCGCGGCGCTCGCCGAGTTCGAACGCTCGTGGGAGCTGCTGCAGGCGCTCGCGGACCGCGACAGCTACGAGTTCGCGCCGGCGCTGATGCGCCGCCTCGTGAAGGCGCTGCGCGTCTGCGGCCGCCCGCAGGACGCGCTCGCGCGCGCCGAGGAGGGGCTCGCGCGCTTCCCCGAGCTTCACCGACCTCGTGCTCGAGCAGGCGCTCGCCGCGATCGCGCTCGGGCAGCACGAGCGCGCGATCGAGCTGTACGAGCGCTGCATCGAGATGGGCGACGCGCCGCGCCGCTACACGGCGACGCGTCGGCTGCGGCACCTACCTGCCGAGGCTGCATCTCGCCGAGCTGCAGCGCGCGCAGCGGGGACACGCGCGGAGGCGATCGAGCTGCTCGAGCGCTGCCTGCGCGAGCATCCCGCGCTTCGTCGGCTCGGTGCTGCCGTACGCGAGCGCCCTGCTGGCCGACGGCACGCAGCGCCGACGCGGTCGTCGCGCGAGCTGGAGCGGCACCTGCCCGATCCCGCCCCGGCGGCGCGCTTCATGCTCGGCACCGCGCTGTACGAGGCGCGGCGCGAGCGCTGCCGGCGAGGCGCAGTTCAGGTCGTGCTGGAGCGCCAGCCGCGCTCCGGCCGGGCGCGCGTGGCGCTCGCCGAGGCGCTGCTCGCGCAGCGCCGCTACGCGGAGGCGGCGCCGCGAGGCGGCCGAGCTGTCGAGCGACGATCCGCTCGCCGCGATCGCCTGCCGGACCGAGCTGTTCGCGCGCATCGCCGGGGGCGACGCGGCCGGCGCGGCGGCGCGCGCTGCAGCGAGCCCGCGCCGCGGGGATGCCGCGCCGCGGAGCTCGAGCTGTTCGCCGGCCTGGCAGCAGCTGCGCCGCGCGCGGAGCGACGACGATGCGCCGCTGGCGTCGAGGCCGTCGCCGCTGCTGCGCGGTGATGCTCGAGGCGCTGCTGCGGGTGCAGGACTTCGAGGCCTTCGAAATGCTGCTCGGCCTGCTGGAGCGCACCCCGCTGAGCGCGCGCGAGCGGCGCGAGCTGCTCGCCGAGATGTACCTGCGGCGCGGCTTCGCGGCCTCGGCCGCGCGAAGAGTGGATGGCCGTCTGCCGCAGCGGAGCCGGACGCGCGCGCGCTGCGTGGGCCTGGCCCGCGTGGCCGTCGCGCAGGGGAATGCCGCGCGAGGCGAGCGACTTCGCGGCGGCCGCGCTCTCGCGCGATCCCGACAACGAGGCCGCGGCCAGCTGCTCGCGCAGGCGCGCGGCGGCGTAGCGGCAGCGGCCGGCAGGCGCATGCGACCCGCGCAAGAGCATGTCGCAGTCGCAGGAGATCACGCTAAAGGTTTCCGCGAAGGACGTCGATGACCATGAGTGAACCAAGCGCGAGGCGGCCCAGGGACTGGACCGCGTCACACGTTTTCAGGGAGAAAACACCATATGAGCTCGCCGATCCTGCCTGCACAGGCCCTGCGGGCCCATCCACGAGCCTGCCCTCCGCGAGCCAGCCGGCGCCGACGACGTCGGCGCCTTCGTGTCTGAGCTCGCGGCGAGCGAGCGATCGCTCGCCATCGAAGCGAGCCGCGGCGGCCCGCCGCCGGAGGTGCTCGAGCAGATCGCCGCCGCCGGCCGCGATCGACGAGCGGCTGCGCGCAAGCGGACGCGCAGGTGCGCTTCTCGACAGCGAGCGACCGGCGAGCGCGCCGACGATCGAGATCCACGACCGCGAGGGCGACGCCGTCGAGGACGCTCTCGGCCGCCGAGGCGGTCGAGCTCGCCGCCGGAAAGCCATTGGACTAGGCCCGTCGCATGTCGACGTCATCGGCCTGACGATCAACTCCGCCGCCGGCGCGCCGCTGATCGATGTCACGGGCCTCGCCTCCGGGCTGGACACGAGCTCGATCATCTCGGCGCTGATGGGCGCCGAACGCGAGCCCGTCACGCACCTGACGCGCCGAGCAGGCGAAGCTCCAGGCCGAGCAGACGGCGCTTCAGAGCATCCAGAGCAGCCTCCAGCAGCTCGCGCTCCGCGGCCTCCGAATTCGACCTGCCCTCGCTGTTCGAAAGCTCGCAGACGGTCACCTCGAGCGAACCGCGCGCGGGTCGGCGCCGACCACCACCGCGCGGCGCCGGCGTCGGCGGCTACGAGGTGGAAGTCACGCAGCTCGCCAACTCCGCGCAGCGCACCTTCACGTTCACGCAGCCCGCGCGCCGAAGAGACGATCACGATCGACGGCCACGAATTCAGCGTCAAGGCCGGCGAGAGCGCGCAAGGAACTGGCGAGCGCGATCAACGCCGACAGCAAGCGCGACGGTCTACGCGGCGGTGCTGGAAGACGGGAGCGATCGTGCTGTCCAACCGCGCGACCGGCAACACCGGTAGCGAATTCATCAAGGTGAGCGATCCGGGCGGGGCGCTGACCGAAGAGGCGGGGACCGCCAAGGAAGGCAAGAACGCCGAATTCACGGTCGACGGCGTCGCCGGCACCTCCAGCTCGAACACCGTCACCGAACGCGATCGCCGGGCGTCACGCTGACCCTCGACGGGCCTGACCACGCACCGGCCCGGTGACGATCGACGTGCAGCCGCCCGGCCCCAACATGAGCCGCGGTGGAAGCCCAGGTGCAGTCGTTCGTCAAGCTCTACAACTCGACGGTCGAAGCGATCGAGCAGCAGCTCACCACCAAGCCTCCCGACGAAGCCGGCCGCCGAGCGAATTCGCCACCGGGACCCTGTTCGGCGACGTGGAACTCACGAGCCTGCTCGACAGCATGCGCGAGGCCATGTACGAACCGATCGCCGGGCTCCGAACCGAAATGTCCAGCCCGTCCGACATCGGCATCAGCACGGGGGCGCCGACCGGCGGCGGCACCTCCTCACAGGCGTCGCTCGAAGGGCTGCTGACGCTCGACCCGGCAAAGCTCGCCGAAGCGCTCAGGACGAACCCGGCCGGCGTCGAGCAGATGCTCCAGCAGTGGTCACAGAACCTCCAGGGCCTGGTCGACGGCTGCGGGCGGGCCGCGGCGGAGCGCTCGAAGCCCGGGTCAACGGCGACGGCGAACCAGATCACCCAGCTGAGCAGGCAGATCAGCGACGATGAACGAAATGCTCGCTCGAGCGCGAAAAAGCGCTGCAGGCGACCTACGCCAAGCTGGAAAGCGTGATCTCGCAGAACACCACACAGGGCGACTGGCTGACCAAACAGACCGAATCGCTGAGCAAGCGGCGTGTAGCGAGCGGCCGGCCCTCAACTTTCTCCGTGCCGGGCCGATCAACGAAGTGAGATGAGCAACGTCGCCGCATCGCACGCTGCCTACCGCAGGGGCGCGGTGCTGGCGGCAACGCCCGGGCAGCTCGTGGTGACTGCTCTACGACGGCGCCGGCCGCTTCCTGCGCCAGGCCGCGATCGCGATGCGCGCCGGCGAGATCGAGCGCGCGCACAAGACCCTGCGCCACGGCGAACGGATCATCGCTCACCTCGACGGCACGCTCGACTTCGACCAGGGCGAGATCTCGCAGCGCCTGCACGCGATCTACCTGTTCTGCCTGGCGCATCTCAACGCCGCCCGCATGGGCCAGGACCCGGCCAAGGTCGAGGAGGTCAGCGAGCTGCTGGGCGAGCTGCGCGACGCCTGGAGCCAGGTCGTGGCCGAGGTGGCGCGCGGGTGAGCGCGTTCAGCGCTCGACGGCGGGGTCGAGCCCTCGCTGGGCCCCTACGAGGCGATCCACGAGCACGCCGAGCTCGAACTGGAGCTCGCGGGCAGGGGGGAGATCGAGGGACTGGCCGCGCTGGGGGCTCGCTGGGAGGAGCTGATCGCGGATCTGCCTGCGCAGCCGCCCGCCGCTGCAGCCCAGCTGCTCGAACGGGCACGGCTGATCCACGAGCGCACGCGCATCGAGCTGATCCGCCTGCGCGAGGCCGCTGCTGTCAGAGCTCGCCACCGCGACGCGCGCCAGGCGCACGGCCGACGGCTACGCCGGCCAGCTGCCGCCGCCGCCCGCGCCTGGATCGCAGCGCCTAGACACAAGCCCTACACCGACCCAAAGCCCTAAAGGTCTGCGCCGATCGGCCGATCACGGGGGCGGCCCCTCGATGGCCACGAAGCGAGCGACCTCATGGAGAGCGTCGGTTTCAGCCCAGGGAGGGCGGAAAGGACAGGGAGGGCGGGCACTTCAACATGGCTCTCGTGGATTCGACCCAGCAGCTGCTGGAGGCGGCGATGCGCGGCTCCTGGCAGCGCGAGACGGCGCTGACGAACAACATCGCCAACGCCGACACCCCCGGCTACCAGCCCCAGGAAGTCAACTTCGAGTCGGCGCTGCAGAGCGCGATGAACGGCGGCGAATCGCCGAGCGAAGTCGCAGTTCCAGACCGAAACCAAGCCGCTGGAAGCAGGACCCAACGGCACCGGCATGAGCGTCGATCAGGAATCGGCGAAGCTCGCCGAAAACGGCCTCGACTACCAGGCGCTCACACAGGTGCTGGGCGCCCGCAACGACATCTTGCGCTCGGCGATGGGGGCCGCCGCCTGATGGGTCTCTTCGACGCGATCGGCATCGCCGGCAGCGGCCTCACGGCCGAGCGCATCCGCATGGACGTGACGGCCGAGAACCTCGCCAACGCCGACACCACGAAAGCGGCCAACGGCCAGCCCTACCAGCGCCAGGAGGTGGAGCTCGCGCAGGTCGGATCACGGCGAGCGGCTTCGGCGGGGCGCTCTCGGGCGCGATCGCAGCGGAGCGGCGGCGCCCAGCCCGCCGGCGGCGTGGAGGTGACGGGGATCGTCAGCGACACCACCCCCGACCAGCAGGTCTACGACCCCGGCAACCCCGAAGCCGACGCCCAGGGCTACGTGAAGATGCCGAACATCAGCACGGTCACGGAAATGACCGACCTGATCTCCGAGTCGCAGTCCTACCAGTCCGATGTGACCGCCATGCAGACCGCCAAGTCGATGTTCACCTCGACCCTCGGGTTGCTCAAATGATCATCCCGCCGATCGGCGGACTGGGAGGCGGACTGTCGGTGAGCCAGGCGGAAGGCCTGGCCCACGGCGGTCAGTCGAGCACGGGCGGCGCGGGCGCGAGCGGCGAATCGGGCGAGCTTCGGCGGCGAGCTCACCGAAGCGATCTCCTCGCTGGAGCAGACCCAGGACAGCGCCGCCAGCGCCTCGCAGGCGCTCGCCACCGGGACGGTCAGCGACCCCGAGAGCGCCGTCGTGACGGTCGAGGACGCCCAGCTGGCGATGGAACTCGCCTCGCAGATCCGCACCAAGGCCACCGAAGCGGCCCAGAGCATCTTCAAACGCAGGTCTGATCGATGCCGCCCGCAGCCCAGCTCGCCTCCAGGCTCACCCCCCGCGGATGGCTGATCGCGGGCGCCGCCGCGGTCGCCGCGATCCTGTTCGTCTACCTGTTCGTGCACACGGTCTCCCAGCCGAGCTACACGACGCTGGTCAGCGGCGTCGAGCCGTCCCAGACCGGCAAGATGACGAGCACGCTGAGCGCGCAGGGGATCAGCTACGAGCTGCAGAACAACGGCACCGCGATCGCCGTGCAGTCCAACCAGACCTCCAAGGCGCGCGTCGCGCTGGCGGGCGCGAACCTGCTCGGCAACACCCAGCCGGGCTTCTCGCTGTTCGAAAAACAGAACCTCGGCGAAAGCAACTTCCAGCAGCAGGTCACCTACCAGCGCGCCCTGCAGGGGCAGCTCGCCGAAACGATCGACAGCGTCCAGGGCGTCTCCGGCGCGCAGGTCGAGCTCGTGCTGCCCAACGCCCAGAACCAGGTCTTCGGCGAAAACCAGAGCGCCTCCTCCGCCGCGGTGCTGCTGTCGGGGACCACCTCGCTCGATCCGAGCTCGGTGCGCGGGATCGCGCAGCTGGTCTCCTCCAGCGTCCCCGGCCTGCAGCTGAGCAAGGTCACGATCACCGACGCCTCGGGCGAGCTGCTGTGGCCCCAGGCCGCCGGTGGCGCGGGCGGATCGGGCAGCGAACGTGCAGGAAGCCGAGCAGCGCTACGACCAGAGCATGGAGGCGAGCCTCGACGCGATGCTCGCGCAGACGCTCGGGCCGGGCAAGGCGCAGGTGCTGGTCTACGCCAACATGAACGTCAACCAGACGACCAAGGAATCGCTCGAATACGGCAAGGCCGGCACGCCGACTGCAGCAGAGCAAGACGATCGAAACGCTCACCGGCACCGGCACCGGAGCCGGCGGCGTGACGGGTACCGCAAACCTCACCACGCCGCCGCGAGCGGCAGCCGGCGGCAAATCCAACTACAAGCACGAAACCACCAACTCCCAGCTCGGGGTGAGCAAGACCGTCACTCACTCGACGATCGCGCCCGGGACGGTCGAAAGCCAGCACGTCTCGGTGCTGCTCGACCACTCCGTGCCCGCCGCCTCGCTGCCGGCGATCCGCGAAGCGATCACCAACGCCGCCGGCATCCAGACCAAGCGCGGGGACACCATCTCGATCGGGCAGGTCGCCTTCGCGAAGTCCACGGCCGCGGCGCCGGCGAGCAGCCCGCTCGGCGACGCCAAGTACGTGCTGCTCGGCCTCGGCGCCATCCTGTTCCTGTTCTTCACCACGCGCTCGCTGCGCAACCGCGAAAAGGAGACGATCGACGAGCCGGTCTGGCTGCGCGAGCTCGAGGCTCCGATGCGGCTGTCCGAGCTCGAACGCGAGACCTCGCCGCGGCCGGCCGCGGCGATGGCCGGAGTGGCGCCGTCGGGCGGCGGCGGCAGCGCCAACGGCCATGGCGATGACGGCGGCGGGAGCATCCGCCGAGCAGGTCGAGCAGCTCGTCGACAGCCACCCCGACCGGGTCGCCCAGCAGCTTCGCAGCTGGATGCAGGAGGACTAGCCTCGGATGGCCGGCGACTCTCCAGCGGACACCGTCCCGGCGCTGCCGGCCGCTCCCACCGAGCGCCTGCCCGCCACCGTCGAGTCCGTGCCCGGCGCCCGCAAGGCGGCGGTCCTGATGGCCGCGCTGGGGTCCGAGCGCGCCGCGAACGTGCTGCAGCGACTGGCCGAGGACGAGATCGAGAGCCTCTCGATGGAGATGGCCAGCCTGAGCTCGGTGGGGGCGGAGACGACCGACTCGATCTTCAGCGAGCTGGCCGCGTTGGCCAGCACCCGGGAGTTGGGCGTAGCCGGGGGCCTGGACTTCGCCCGCGGGGTGATCGAGCGCGCGCTCGGGCCCGAGCGCGCCGCCGAGGTCCTCGGCCGGCTCTCGGCCCGCACCGAGACGCCCCCGTTCGAATTCCTGCAGCGGGTCCCGCCCGAGCGTACCGCCGCGCTCCTGCGCAGCGAGTCGCCGCAGACGATCGCGCTCATGCTCGCCAGCCTGCAACACGACGCTCGCGGCCCAGGTGCTCGCCCGTCTGCCCGAGCGTCAGCAGCCGGACATCGCGCTGCGGATCGCCCGCATGGGGGAGACCAGTGCGCAGGTCGTCCAGCAGGTCGAGGACGTCATCCGCCACAAGCTGAACGCGGTGGCCGAGCGCGAGTACTCCGCTGCCGGGGGCACCAAGACGCTGGCCGAGATCCTCAACCACTCCGACCGCACCACCGAGCGCAACGTGCTCGAGAAGCTCGCCTCGGCCGACAAGGACCTCGCCGAGGAGGTGCGCGGCATGCTGTTCGTCTTCGAGGACATCGTCAAGCTCGAAGAGCGCGCCGTCCAGCAGGTCCTGCGCGAGGCCGACCAGAAGGATCTCGTGCTGGCGCTCCGCGGCGCGCCGGAGAACGTCAAGGAGGTCGTGCTGAGCGAACATGTCCGAGCGCGGCGCGGAGATGCTCAAGGAAGAGATGGAGATCCAGCCGCCTCAGCGCAAGCGCGACATAGACGCGGCCCAGAGCCGTATCGTGGCGGTCGTGCGCAGGCTCGAGGAGGCCGGCACGATCGTGATCGCCAGCGGCGATGAAGAGGAGAGCGAAGCGGTTGTCTGACGCGGCCGTCAGCTACGCCTTCGAGCAGCTCGAGCCCTCCGAGCCTCCGCCGCGCGACGCGGCGGCGCGGATGCTCGCGCAGGCCACCGCCGACGCCGAGCGCATCCGCGAGCACGCCCGCGCGGAGGGCTACGACGAGGGCCGCTCCGCCGGGCACGAGCACGGCGCGGCCGAGATCTCCTCCGCCGCGTCCGCGCTCGGCGAGGCCGTCCAGGGCATCGACGCGCTGCGCACCGACGTGGTCGAGGCGGTCGAGGCGGACGCCATCGAGCTGGCGCTCGCGCTCGCCGGCAAGATCCTCGCCGGCGCGTTCCAGGCGCGCCCGGAGCTGGTCGTCGAGGTCGTGCAGGGGGCGCTGCGGCGCATCAGCGACCGCCGCAGGATCACCGTGCTGGTCAACCCCGCGGACCTCGAGGTGGTGAGAGCGGCGATCGGCGAGCTGACGGCGCAGGGGAGTGGCGTCGAGCTCTGCGACGTGCAGTCCGACGAGCGCGTCGGGGCCGGCAGCGCGATCGTGCGCACCGCCGAGGGCGAGGTGGACGCGAGCGTGCACACGCAGCTGGAGCGCGCGCGCGAGGTTGTGAACGCCTCGCTGCAGACCGCCGAGCGGGCCGCGTGAGCGAGGCCCGCGTGAATGATGCTCGCCCGCCGGCAGCGCTGCTGGGGCGAGCCACCGAGGCCATCCGCGAGGCCGACCTCGCCAGGCGCCACGGCTTCGTCAGCAACCTGATCGGGCTGATCATCGAGGCCACCGGCGTGCAGGCGGAGGTCGGAGAGGTGTGCCTCGTGGGCACGGATCGCAGCCGTGCTGCCGTGTCCGCCGAGGTGGTCGGCTTCAGGGAGGGGCGTACGCTGCTGATGCCGCTCGGGGAACTGCACGGCATCGGCCCCGGCACGCGGGTGCTGGCCAGCGGCGCGCCGTTCCGCATTGCGGTGGGCGAGCACCTGCTCGGGCGGATCGTCGACGGACTGGGGATCCCCGAGGACGGCCAGCATGGATTCGATGTATCCGGTGTATCCGGTCCCGCCCGCCCGGGTGGGACCGATAGAACTCCGGTCCTCGCGCGCTCGACGATCGCCGCGCCTCCCAGCGCGCTCTCCAGGCCGCGCATCCGCGAGCGCGTCGGCCTGGGCGTGCGCGCGCTGGACGGCCTGGTGCCCTGCGGGCGCGGACAGCGGCTCGGCATCTTCTCCGGCTCGGGCGTCGGGAAGTCCTCGCTGCTGGGCATGATCGCCCGCTCCACGAGCGCCTCGATCAACGTGATCGCGCTCGTGGGCGAGCGCGGGCGCGAGGTGCGCGAGTTCGTCGAGCGCGACCTCGGCGACGCGCTGGAGCGCTCGGTGGTCGTCGTCGCCACCTCCGACCAGCCCGCCCTCGTGCGCATCAAGGCCGCCTTCACGGCCACCACGATCGCCGAGTACTTCCGCGACCAGGGCCACGACGTGATGCTGATGATGGACTCGGTCACGCGCTTCGCGATGGCCCAGCGCGAGATCGGGCTGGCGATCGGCGAGCCGCCTGCCACGCGCGGTTACACGCCCAGCGTGTTCGCGCTGCTACCGCGCCTGCTGGAGCGCGCCGGGACGAGCACCAGCGGCTCGATCACCGCCCTGTACACGGTCCTGGTCGACGGCGACGACATGAACGAGCCGATCGCGGACGCCGTGCGCGCGATCCTCGACGGACACGTCGTGCTCACGCGCTCGCTCGCCCAGGCGGGCCACTACCCGGCAATCGACGTCCTCTCCAGCGTCTCGCGCCTGGTCGGCGAGATCGTCTCGCCGGAGGTCGAGCAGGCCGGTCAACAGCTGCGGGCAGCGCTCGCGGTGCTGCGCGAGAAGGAAGACCTGGTGGCGATCGGGGCCTATCAGGCCGGGCAGCGACCCCGCCCTGGACACCGCTCTCTCGCACCGCTCCCGGATCGAGCGCTTCCTGCGCCAGCCGGTGCACGAGCGCAGCGATCCCCTCCAGACCGACGCGCGCCTGATCGAGCTCGGCTCCTCGCTGGCGAGCGAGCTCGAGCGCGCCAGCGGCGAGATCCCGGACGCCGAAGAGGTTCCCAGCGAGCTCGCCGCCGGCGCCGCGGGCCGAGAACCCGTACACCGCGTCCGAGCCGCCGGCGATCCCGGCGCTCGGGCTGAGCATCTGAGGTGAGCGGCCCTCGGCGTGGGCCGAGATCCCGTGGGCGGGCGTCGCGTCAGGAGCCCTCAAGAACCGGACCCGCCTTCCGATAACCAGACCGTGCCCCGATCTGCGTTTCGCTTCCGTCTCGAGCGCGTGCGCGTGGTGCGCGAGCGCAAGGAGAAGCTCGCCCAGCGCGAGCTGGCGGATGCGATCTCACGCCGCTCGAGCACCGTGGCCGACCTGCGCACGGCAGACGCCAGCCTCGAGCATGCACGCGCGGAACAGCGGACCGTCGTCGCCGAGACCAAGGCGGTCAGCGCCACCGATCTGCTCGCCCGCCAGGCGTTCCTCGAGCGCGCCGAGGCACAGCGCCGCCTGCGCGCTCGCGAGCTCGAGCAGCGCGAGGCGGACGTCGCCGAGCGCGACGCCGAGCTCGCAACGGCGGCCAGCGAGCACGAGATGCTCAACCGCCTGCGGGAGCGCCACCGCGGCGAACACGACCGTGAGGTGGCGCGCCGTGAGCAGGGCGTCCTCGACGAGATCGCCGCGACGCGCTTCGGCAGGAGCCGCGCATGAGCGCTGAATCGTTGGCCGGCGCCGGCGCGGGCATCCCCGCTGGCGAGCTCGCCGTCGTGCAGCGCGTGCAGCAGCTGCAGGCGCTGATCGAAGCGGCCCGGCAGGCCGCCTCGCCGGGCCTCGCATCCGCGGCCGGCACGGGCTACTCCTACCCCCAGACCGCAAATGTCGACTTCGCCTCCGCGCTGCAGGCGGCCACGAGCGCGGACGCCTCCGGTGTCGCGGGCAGACAGCCCGCAGGGCTGGGTCAGCCGGCCGTTCCGGGCGCCGGCGGGAGCGGCGAATCGGGCGAATACGAATCGCTGATCGAACAGGCGGCCGCACGCAACGGCCTGGACCCGGCCGTGCTGCACGGCCTGATCGAGCAGGAGTCGGGCTTCGACCCGAGCGCCACCAGCAGCGCCGGCGCGTCGGGCCTGACCCAGCTGATGCCCGGCACCGCGTCCTCGCTCGGCGTCGCCAACCCGCTCGACCCGGCGGAATCGATCGAAGGCGGCGCGCGCTACCTGGGCCAGCTCATGAACCAGTTCGGCGGCAACACGGAAGACGCCCTGGCCGCCTACAACGCCGGGCCGGGAGCCGTCCAGCAGTACGGAGGCATCCCGCCGTACGCCGAAACCCAGAGCTACGTCTCCAAAGTGCTCGGCAACGCGGAAGCCTACCGACAGTCCCATCCCGCGCCCGCCACGGGAGCTCTCGTATGAACGTCGAAGCGGCACTCCTGCCCCCGGCGTCCTCCTCGCCACCGACCTCCGGCGCGCCGCCGGGCGCCCCACCGGGCGGGCCGCTCTTCCAGAGCGCGCTCGCCGAACAGTCGGCCCGGACCGCAACCGCGGAAGGCCATCAGCAGAGAAGCGCCGAAGCGAGTGGCAGGGAAAGGTCCGCCGCCCGCCGTAGAGAACGCGCAGCTGGATCGGATGCCAGCGCGGGCCCCTCGGGTGCCGAAGGCGCGACCAGCGCCTCGGCGTCCGCGAGCTCGTCGGCGCCCGCCGGCAGCGCGGCGACGGGCGCTCCGTCCTCATCCGCCGCGGCAGCGCCGAGCGCGGAAGCGGACCCAGCCGCGAACACGCCCGCCCAGGGCGAGCCGCCGGCGCCCGTCTCCAGCGCCCTCCCGCCCTCGCCGTCCACGGGCGGCTCGGCCTCGGCTCCCGTCTCCAGCCCCGCCTCCGACGAAGCGATCGCCCGCGCTGCGGGGCAGAGCGCAGGCCCGGATGACGCGCCCGCGGTCCCTCCCGCCTCTGGCGCGTCCACCCTCGGGGTGTCCGCAAGCGCCTCCGACGGCGCCCCGCAGACCGGCTCGGACGCGCCGTCTCCGCGGGGGGCCCCCGACGAGGGCGTTTCCTCCACCAGCCCCTCGGCTCCCACGAGTACCTCCTCGCCCGCCAGCACCTCGGCGCTCGCGAGCACCGGGGCGAGCGTC
Organism: uncultured Solirubrobacteraceae bacterium; assembly: GCA_963711985.1. Lineage (GTDB taxonomy): Bacteria > Actinomycetota > Thermoleophilia > Solirubrobacterales > Solirubrobacteraceae > Palsa-744. The sequence goes on from CAVQGG010000011.1 coordinate 1,493,681, forward strand.
CAGGACGCGCTCGCGGCGAGCGCCAGCGCGTCCGGCGCCGCGGAAGGCGCCGGAGCGCCCGCAGCCTCCGGCCAGGCCGGCTCCACGCAGGGGCAGGGCACGGCGACAGTCACGCCCACCGCGTCCTGGGCAGCTGCTCCCGGCGGTGCCACCACGCAGTCCGGGCAGGGGCGAGCGGGAGCGTCGTCGGCGCGCGGCGGGGGCGGTGTCTCGGATCCCGCCTCCTCGCTGGCCGCCGGCCACCCCCAGACAGGCGGCCAGGGTGGCGCCGGCGGCGGCGAGACCGGTTCGGGCGGCTCGCCCGCCGCCCCGCCGGCCGCGAGCGGCACGAGCGCCTCCCATGGACCTGGCACCGCCACGAGCACCCAACCCGGCGCCCAGGCGCAGGCGAGCGTAGACCTGGAAGCCTCCGAAGCGAGCCCGCTCCCCGGCTCGCCGGCCGCAACGGAGGCACAGGCGGGCACCCCCTCCGCCGGGACGGGCGCGATCCCGACGCCGGGCTCGGGGGTCGGCATGCAGGAGATGATCGACTCCATCCGCGCCACGATCGAGATCGCCGTCCGGCAGGGAGCCACGCAGGCGCGGATCGCGCTGCAGCCGGAAGACCTCGGCCACATAAGCATCCGTCTCAGCCAGACCAGCCAGGGCCTTTTGGCACGGGTGAGCGCTGAAACCCCGGCCGCCGCGCAGGCGCTCGCAGACGGGCGCTCCGAGCTGCACCAGTCGCTGAGCTCGCTCGGCGTGTCGCTGCTGCGGCTGGACATCGGCTCCTTCGGCCAGTCCGAAGCCCGCGATCGCGAAGGCCGCTTCGCCGCGAGCTCCGGCGGGTCGAGCGCTCCCGCGGGATCGCCGGCCGAGGAAGTAGACGAGACCGCACAGACGCTCGGCGAGCCCGCCGATTCCGGCGTGCCGGGCGGATTGGAAGCTGGCGGGCTCGTGGACGTTCTCGCCTGAACCAAGTACGAAAGGACGAACCGCCATGACCACACCCGCAATCACCGCACAGGCCACCTCGGCGGCGGGCGCCTCGCCCGCCTCCGGCGCCACGACGCCCGAAAATCCGAACGGCGTTCTCGGGCAGAACGACTTCCTGAAACTGATGATCGCCCAGCTGCAGGCGCAGAATCCGCTGGAACCGGGCAACAGCAACGAATACCTCAACGAGCTCGCCCAGTTCACGCAGGTCGAGCAGATGACCAACTTGGCGAACGCCAACGAGCTCTCCGGCGCTGTCCAGCTGATCGGGCACACCGTCTCCTACAACGGCGCCTCCGGCCTCCCGGCGACGGGGACCGTCCAGAGCGTCCAGTCCGACGCCTCCGGCACGACCGTGACCGTCGAAGGCGTCGCCGGCGTGACCCTCTCGAGCATCACGGAAGTCGAGTGAGCCCGATCTCCAATCCCGCGCTCGTGCCCCCCGGCGGCCTCGGCGGGGTGGGCGGGAGCGCTCCCCCGGCCGGCGCAGCGGGAGCGGGTGGGGCTCGGGACGGCGCCGCGCGCAAGGCAGCGGCCGCCGGCCAGCCCGACCAGTCCTTTGCCGACGCGCTCGCGCAGGCGGGCCAGCCCCAGCAACTGCAGTTCTCCAAGCACGCGCTCGCCCGCGTCCAGCGCCGTGGGATCGAGCTCGACTCCGCCACGCTCGGACGGCTTTCAGAGGGAGTCGGACGCGCCGCGAGCAAGGGCGCACGCGACTCCCTGGTTCTTGTCGACGGCACCGCCTTCGTGGTGTCCGTCAGCAACCGCACGGTCGTAACGGCCGTGGGATCCGAACACATGAAGGACAACGTGTTCACCAACATCGACAGTGCCGTGATCGCATGAGAACAGCGGCAACCGACAACTACGGCCGGACCTCGTCGAGGAGGCCGCGAAAGGAAGGGCAGTCACGATGATGGCTGGAATGTATGCCGCGATCAGCGGCCTCGACGCGAACCAGGCGATGCTCAACGAGACCGCAAACGACCTGGCGAATGTCAACACGGTGGGCTACAAGGCCGCGAGCGTCACGTTCGCGGACTCACTCACGCAGGTGATCCACGGGGCCTCCGGCCCGACGAGCACGAACGGCGGCTCCAACCCGGAGCAGATCGGGCTCGGCGTGCAGGTCGACGCGACCATCAACGAAATGACCGAGGGCTCCTTCCAGACCACCAACAACCCGCTCAACATCGCGATCGAGGGCAACGGCTTCCTGCGCGTGGGCCCGGGGGATCCCAAAGAAGCAGAACTCACGAAGGGTCTGCCGGCCAACGTCGATTACACGCGTGCGGGAGACCTGACGACCGACGCGGCCGGATTCCTCACCACGCAGTCGGGCGAATACGTGATCGGCCACAACGCGGAAGTGGTCGCCGAAGCCGCAACCGGGAACACCTACGCACCCGGCAAAGAAGGCACCTACATCAGGATCCCGCCAGGCTCCAGCAACGTCTCGATCGGCCAGGATGGCTCCGTCAGCTACACCGACGAGAACGAAAAAGACAAAACCTACCTGCAGCGGGTGACCGCGGGATACGTATCGCTGGCGACGTTCTCCAACGAATCCGGCCTGGAACGCCTGGGCGGCTCGCTGTGGGGGCAGACGGCCAACTCGGGCACACCGATCGTCGGCACGCCCGACACGCCGGGCTTCGGGGCGACGATCGGCGGCGAGCTCGAGATGTCGAACGTCGATATGGCGACCGAGATGACCAACATGATCACGGCCGAGCGTGGCTACCAGGCCAACTCGCGCGTGATCTCGACAGCGGACGAAATGCTGGGGACGCTCGTAACCATGCAGTAAGCGGAGCCGATGCACCAAGCGGAACCCGTGCGCGCGATTCGCGCGGCGCGGTGAAATCCCAGATCGCCGTGAAAGGACGGCGCCAGCAAGAGGGACAACTCCGAGGAGCCCGGGGTGGGGCGGCGGTGCAGGAAGTCGTCCCACCCTGTGGCTAATGTCCTCCACGAGGGGGTGTATCAATGATCACGCTCAACCGGCTCGGCCACAGCGACGAGCCGTTCCATCTGAATACGGACATGATCGTGACGGTCGAGTCGACGCCCGACACGGTCATCACGCTCGCAACCGGCGCGAAGGTCGTGGTGGCCGAGACGCCCGCCGAGGTGGCCGCCGCCGTCCATGCCTACCGGGCCGCGGTGCTGGGTGACGCGCTCAGGCGCCGTGCCGCGCAGCGCCAACCCTCGCCGGCGCCCATCCACCGCGAGTCCGCGTGGCTCTCGGCGGTTGAGGACGACTCGACGTAGGCCCAAACGGGCAGCGGGCGTCGTCCGGGTCGGCCGTTCGTGCATACGCGCGGGGCAAAACTGAAGGATTGTCGGCGACAGCCGATGAACGGGAGCAATGAAGGCTTCAACGGCCATCGGAATCGGAGCCGCCTTCGGTGCCCTGCTGCTGAGCTCGATGATGGGCGGGACGAGTCCTGCCTCCTTCATCGACATCCCCGCGCTCATGATCATCCTCGGCGGGACCGGGGGCGCGACGCTCGCGAGCGTCGGCATGACCCCGATGAAGCGCGTGCCGAGCCTGTACAAGCTGGTCTTCTCGACCGAACCGCCGGACATGCGCGGCCAGCTGGACAGGTTGGTGTCCCTGGCCGACAAGGCCCGCCGCGAGGGGCTGCTCGCCCTCGACGCGATGCTGGGAGAGATCGAGGACGACTTCACGCGCAACGCCCTGCAGCTGGTCGTCGACGGCACCGACCCGGAGATGGTGCACGCGATCCTCGAGGCCGAGGTGGACGGGATGGCCGCGCGCCACGAGGCGTCGGCCGCCCCGTTTGAGAAGGCGGGCGGCTTCGCGCCGACGATGGGCATCCTCGGCACGGTGCTGGGCCTGGTCCACGTGCTCCAGAACCTGGCCGCGCCGGCCACGCTCGGGCCGTCGATCTCCGCGGCGTTCATCGCCACGCTGATGGGCGTCGGCTCCGCGAACGTGGTCTTCCTGCCGGTCGCCAACCGGCTGAAAGCGATCTCGGCCGAAGAGGTGGAGCTGCGCATGATGACGCTCGAGGGGATCCTCTCGATCCAGGCCGGCGATAACCCGCGGCTGGTCTCCGAAAAGCTGATGTCCTACCTGCCGCCCGCCGAGCGCTCCTCCGGCGATGAAGACAACGTCACGCGCCTCGACCAGGCCAGGGCGGCCTGAACATGGCCGGCGGACACAGCCGCCGCCGTCGCGGCGGCGCGAAGCACGAGGGAAGCAACGAGCGCTGGCTGCTGACCTACGCGGACATGATCACGCTGCTGATGGCGCTGTTCATGGTCCTGTTCTCGATCTCCTCGGTCAACATCTCCAAGTACCACACCCTGCAGAAGTCGCTGAAGGCGGCATTCTCGGGCAACATCCTGCCCGGCGGCAAAGCGATCGCCCAGCAGGGCGCGACCAACAACGCGGCTCAAACCCCCAGCAGCGTCGAACTGCAGGCGATCGAGCCGGTCGCCACCGAAGGCACGAGCAGCCTGCAGAACAGCACCATGCACGGCTCGTCGAACGCGGCCGCAGCCGCCTCCAGGGAAGCCGCGGCCCAGCGCGAGGCCGCCGAGTTCGCGCACATCAAGCAGGAGCTCGACGCGTACGCGGCCTCGCACGGCTTCGCCGCGAGCGTCCAGACCACGATCGAACCGCGCGGCCTGGTCATCAAGGTTCTCACCGACGATCTCCTGTTCGCGTCCGGCCAGGCGACGCTGGACAGCCGTTCGCACGGGCTGCTGTCCGAGATCGCCGCATTGCTGAACATCGACGAAACCCATCCGCTCTCCGTCGAAGGCAATACCGACGACGTGCCGATCCAAAGCAGCCAGTTCCCGAGCAACTGGGAGCTCTCGACGGCGCGCGCGAGCACGGTCGTGCGCTTCCTGATCGCCCATGGAGTGAGCCCGCGCAGGCTGACTGCCACCGGCAACGCCGAACAGCGGCCGTTGGCAAGCAATGCGACGGCTGCCGGTCGCGCGCGCAACCGGCGCGTGGAGATTGTCATGCGACGGATCTACGGATCCGAAAGCGAAAGCGAACCATAGTCAGGGATGACTCAACAATGCTCAAGAAAAAGAAGCTAATGCTCGGCGTGGCCCTGCCGATTCTCATACTGGGGGTCGGCTACTCGATGACCAAGCCCAAGCCCGTCAACAAGGACAAGATCAAGGGGACCATCTACGTGCTGCCGGCGCCCTTCCTGCTCAATCTCCAAGACGGCCGCTTCGCGAAGCTGACGGTCGCGCTCGAGCTCGCGCCCGGGCAGAGCGACGGCGCCGCCGCCGACGCCAGCGCTTCGAGCGGGGAAAACGCCGCCGGGACGCTGCCAGAGGAACCGCTGCTCCGTGAAATCGTGACGAACGCCGTGACGAATCAGAGCGGCGAAACACTCGTGAGCGACCAGGGCCGGCGCGCTATCAAGCAACAGATCCTGCAGGCGATCGCGCAGCAGACCGATGTCAAGGTCGAAGCAGTGCTGTTCCCAGACCTCACCGTCCAATAGGAGAGAGTGTGACCGAGACGATCGAGTACGAGCAGTTCGAGCAGGGCGCTGATGGATCCCCTCCCACCCCGGAGGCCGCCTCCCAGGTGGACCTGAGCCGTCTCAGCGACATCCCGATGGAGCTGAGCGTCGAGATCGGGCGCACGCACATGACGGTCGGGGAGACGCTCGATCTGCGCGTCGGGTCGATCGTGACGCTGGAGCGCCTCGCCGGCGAGACGGCCGACCTGCTGGTCAACGGCAGCGCGATCGCCCGCGGCGAGGTCGTCGTCATGGACGAGCAGTACGGTCTGCGCATCACCGAGATCCTCGACGGCCAGGCGAAGCCAGAGCTCATGGAGTCCGTCGCACAGGGGGCGGCAGCCCAGGCGGACGGCGAGGGCGACGGCCAGCAGGCGGGTGGGGGGCTCCCATACCCGCACAGGCCGCGGATGCGGACGGATCGCCCGCCGAGGAGGGCTGAGCCGGGCATGAGCGTGAGCCAGGGCGAGGAGCACAGCGACGTGCCAGAGGTCGAGGAGCCCGAGCGGGCGGCCGCTGAGGAGTCCTCGAGCGAGGCCGCCGAGCACATACGGGCCATCGACTTCTCCCAGCCGACCAAGTTCACGACCGAGTTCAGGCACCGGATCGCCCGCGCGCTCGATCTGTTCTGCGAGGCGCTCGGCGGCTGGCTGGCGGGCGAGCTGAAAGCCGAAGTCGAGCTCGTCGTCACCGACATCAGCCAGCACACGTGGGCGGCGGCGAAGGCGCAGCTCCCGGCGGACTCGATCGCGGTGGCCGTCGAGGCCGAGTCGATCGGGCGGCACATGCTGCTGAGCGTCGAGCTGCAGCTGGTCCTGCAGGCGCTCGAGTGCCTGCTCGGGGGCGAGGCGGCCCAGGCTCCCCCCGCCGAGCGCCATCTGAGCGAGATCGACTGGGTGCTCACCAGGGGCGTGCTGGACGCGATCGTCCACCAGCTGTCGGTGGCGTGGGACGAGCTCGGCGGCCCGGAGCTGGCGCGCGGCGAGGTCGACGTGGAGGGGGACGCGGGGGTGCTCACGCCGATCGGCGAACCCACGCTGTCGGTGACGCTCGAGCTCAAGATCGACGGCCTGGCCACGACGATGTCGCTGCTGATCCCGTGGGCCGCGATCGAGCCCATCACGGAGCGAATCCGCGGCGGGGGCGGCCAGCCGAGCAGCGCAGACCCGAAAGGCGCCGACGCCCTGCGCCGCGGCGTGGCCGGCGCGCAGGTGCTACTCCGCGCGGAGGTCGGCTCGGTGCAGATGCCGATCGAGCGCATGCTCGAGCTGACCCCGGGCGCGCTCCTGCAACTGGAAGACAGCGCCGGGGACGGCGTGCTGCTGTTCGCCGAGGGGATCTCGCTGGGCCGTGGGCGCCCGGGGCGCAGCGGGGCCAGACGCGCGGTCAAGCTCGCGTCCACCGGCGAGCCTGCGATACGGGCCGACACGTACGCGAAGCTCGGTCGCAGCGAGCTCGAACGGGCGCGAGCGCACCTCGACGAGACGCGCGCGTCCCCCGAGGGCCGCGAGATCCTGCGCAGCATCTTCGTACGCGTCTGGGCCGAGCTGGGAAGGACCCACATGCCGCTCGGAGGAGCGCTCGAGCTGGCACAGGGAGCCGTCATCGACCTCGACCAGAGAGCGGAGGCGCCGGTCGAGCTGTTCGCCAACGGGCTGTGCTTCGCCAACGGCAGCCTTGTCGTGACCGGCGATGGCGCATGGGGCGTGCAGGTGGACGAGCTGCTCCAGTAGCCGCCGCGCACCGGGCGTCCCCCTCAAGACCTCCGCTCGAGAGCCGATAACCGGGGCGACTCTTCCTCGGAGTCGTCCCTCGATGAGTAAGTCGATCCTGCTTCCCCGTGCGGTCGCACAGGTGACCGCGGTGCTCGGCGCCTGCCTGCTCGCGTTCGCGTGCCCGGCGTCGGCGTTCACACCGTCCTCGAAGACGGGTGGCGAAGACACCCCGCTCGATCTGGGCCCGTCCACGACCGCATCGCACTCGACCAGCACCGGCGGGGCGAGCATCGTGCGCACGATCGTGGGCCTTGCGATCGTGATCGCCGTCATCTGGGGGCTTGCCTGGATCCTGCGCCAGGTCAAGGCCGGCCGGGGCGGGGGGGATTCTCATCAGTCGAGCGCCGGCCTGGCCAGCGTGGCCGCGCTCACGCTCGGCTCGGGACGCTCGGTGCACCTCGTGCGCGCCGGCAGCGACTACGTCCTGCTCGGGAGCACCGAGCACGGCGTCGCGCCGATCCACCGCTACACCGAGGAGCAGGCGCGCGACGCCGGCCTGCTCGTCCCCGAGCGGCCCCCGAGCGCTCGCGCCTGGCGGCCGCGGCGAGCCAGCTCGTCGCCGGCACGGGTCGCGTGACCGGCCAGGACAGGACGGCCGGGCAGGACTGGACGGCCGCGCAGCGCGGGACGTCCGGTCAGCGCGGGATGTCCGGTCAGCGCGGGATGCCCGATCCGAGCCCGGTCGCGGGTGGGTGGGCTTCCCGTCCCAACCCGATGCGGATGCCTTCGCCCTCGTCGGGGCTGCTCGAGCGCGTGCGCGAATGGACGGTGCGGCGTTGAACGTGGGTGCGGCGTTGAACGTGGGCACGGCGTTGCCCGTCACATCCAGCAACGCCGTCCAGATCCTGCTGCTCGTCGGCGGCCTGACGCTGGTGCCCGCGATCCTCTTCACGGTCACGGGCTTCAGTCGCATCCTGATCGTGCTGGGCTTCATTCGCACGGCCGTGGGCACCACGACCGCGCCGCCCAACCAGGTGCTGGTGGGCATCGCTCTGTTCCTGACGATCTTCGTGATGGCGCCGACCGTCGGCGCGATCAAGAAGGACGCGATCGAACCGCTGGAGGCTCACAGGATCAGCACGACCGCCGCGCTCGTGCGCGCCGAGGAGCCGCTGCGCGAATTCATGTTCCGCCAGACGCGCGTTGAGGACATCTCGTTGTTCGTGAGCCTCGCCCACGCCAAGCAGCCGCACACCCGCGGCGAAGTGCCGACCGAGGTGCTGATCCCGGCGTTCATCGTCTCGGAGCTCAAGACCGCGTTCCAGATCGGCTTCTTGATCTTCCTGCCGTTCCTGCTCATCGACCTGATCGTCTCCTCGGTGCTGATGAGCATGGGCATGATCATGCTCCCCCCGACGTTCATCTCGCTGCCGTTCAAGATCCTGCTGTTCGTCCTGGTCGACGGCTGGGACCTGGTCATCAAAGCGCTCATCCAGAGCTTCCACTAGGAGCCGCCCCGTGAATCAGGACACCGTCGTCAACCTCGCCACCCAGGCCATGAGCCTGGCGCTGAAGATCGCCGGACCGCTGCTGCTCGTCGCCCTCGTCGTCGGCCTCTTGATCAGCGTCTTCCAGGCCGTCACCCAGATCCAAGAGCAGAGCCTGTCGCTGATCCCCAAGCTCGCCGCCGTCGCCGTGGTGATCGTCCTGCTCGGCCCGTGGATGCTCGGCCAGCTCGTCGCCTACACCACCGCGCTGTACACGGGCATTCCCACGATGGTGGGCTCGTGAACGAGCTGCTCAGCAAGCTCGCGGGCAACGAGCTCGCCGGCTTCATCCTGGTGCTCGCCCGCGTGACGCCGCTGTTCTTCATCGCGCCGCTGTTCTCCTCGGGGATGATCCCGCCGCGCGTGCGCGGGATCATCGCGGTGGCGATCTCGATCGGTCTGGCGCCGATCGCGCTGCACGGCCAGCAGATTCCCAGCGACCCGCTCACGCTGGCCGGCCTGGTGGTCGAGGGCCTGCTCGTCGGCTTCGCCTTCGCCTTCACGCTGAGCGTGCTGATGGCGGCCGTCGAATCGGCGGGCTCGGTGATCGACGTGCTCTCCGGCTTCTCCTACGGCAGCCTGATCAACCCCATGAACGGCGAGCAGAGCGCCGTCATGACCCGCTTCTACTCGCTGGTGGGAACCCTCATCTTCCTGGTCATCGGCGGCGACGCCTGGACGCTGCGCGGCCTCGACCGCACCTTCCAGCTCGTTCCGCTGACCCGCGGGCCGCGGCTGTCCTCGCTGGTGGCCGGCGCCGAGCAGGTCTTCAGCACGGTGTTCGCCGGCGCCCTGGAGGTAGCCGCGCCCGTGCTCGTGGCGCTGCTGATCACCGACGTCGCCTTCGGGATCGTCTCGCGCGTGGTCCCCCAGCTGAACGTGTTCGCGGTCGGCTTCCCCACGAAGGTGGCCGTCGCGCTGCTGGTGGTCGGCGCCTCGCTGCCGTTCACCGCCAACTGGATCTCCAACCAGCTCTCGGTGAGCGTGGGCGACGCCCTCGGCGCCCTGCACGTGGCCTGAGACATGCCCCGCGAGGACCGCACAGAGAAGGCCACACCCAAGCACCGCAAACGCGCGCGCGAGAAGGGGCAGGTGGCGCGCAGCCACGACCTCGGCGGCTCGCTCGTGGTCGTCGCCGGCCTGTTTGCGCTCGGCATCATGGGCCCTCGGATCGTCGACGCAGGTGCCTCGACGCTGCGCGAGATGTTCGCCGAGATCGCCGAGTCCGGCCAGGCCACGACCGGCGCCGGGCTGAACCAGCTGATGCACTCGGCGCTCTCCACGATCACCCTCGCCGTCGCCCCGGTCGCCGGGGCGTGCATCCTCGCCGGCGTGCTCGCGGGTGTTGCGCAGGTCGGCTTCAGGCCCACCCCGCAGGCCCTGAAACCCGACTTCCGCCGGATCAACCCGGCCTCGGGCCTGCGCAACCTGGTGGGGCCGAACGCCGCCTTCGAAGCGCTCAAGACGATCGCCAAGATCGCGGTCGTCGGCGCCGTGGCGGCGTTGGCGTTGCTGCCAGGGCTGACGGGGCTCGCCTCCGTCGTCGGCATCTCCGCCGTCGGGCTCGGCGCGCTGTCCGGGAGCAGAGCCCTCGAAGTCGCCGAGCACGCAGCCTTTGCCTACGTGCTGATCGGGGTCCTCGACTACGCCTGGAAGCGGCGGCGTCACGAGCAGCAGCTGAAGATGACCAAGCAGCAGGTCAAGGACGAGAATCGCCAGTACGGGGTCTCGGCCGAGGTCAAGGCGGCCCTGCGTCGCCGTCAGATGCAGGCGGCGCGCGCGCGCATGATGGCTGCCGTCCCCGACGCCGACGTCGTCGTGACCAACCCGACCCGCTTCGCGGTGGCCCTCATGTATGACGGCACGCGCACCGCGCCCGAGGTGGTGGCCAAGGGCAAGGACCTGATCGCCGCTCAGATCAGGCGGGTGGCCGAAGAGAACGACGTGCCGGTCATCAGCGACCCGCCGCTCGCGCGCGCCCTGCACGCGTCTGTCGAGATCGGCCAGGTGATCCCCGAGGAGCTCTACGCCGCCGTCGCGCGCGTGCTCGCCTTCGTCTACCGGCTCGCCGGCCGATCCGCCTTGGCGCGCAGGAGGCTGGCGTCGTGAACAGCCCCGGCCTGCGCAGGCTCCTGCGCCACACCGACCTGCTGGCGGCCGTCTCGGTCGTGATGGTGGTGACGATGCTCGTCGTGCCGCTGCCGTCGGCGCTGCTGAGCCTCCTGATCACGATCAACATCGCCGGGGCGCTCACGATCGTGTGCGCCACGATGTACCTGGGCAAGGCGCTGGACTTCGCGTCGTTCCCCAGTCTGCTGCTGCTGACGACGATGTTCCGCCTGGCGATCAACGTGTCGGTGACGCGCCTGATCCTCACGACGGGCGACGCCGGCAGCGTCGTCAAGGCGTTCGGCGAATTCGTCGTCAGCGGCAATGTGATCGTCGGGCTGGTCATCTTCCTGATCCTCGTCGTGATCCAGTTCGTCGTCGTCACCAACGGCGCCGGACGCGTGGCCGAGGTCGGCGCGCGCTTCACGCTCGACGCGATGCCCGGCAAGCAGATGGCGATCGACGCGGACCTCAACGCCGGCCTGATCACCGACCAGCAGGCGCGCGAGCGGCGCGCGGACATCGCCCGCGAGGCCGACTTCTACGGCGCCATGGACGGCGCCTCCAAGTTCGTCAAAGGCGACGCCATGGCGGCGCTCATCATCACCGCGATCAACCTCGTCGGCGGGATCGTCGTCGGCATGCTCCAGCGCCACCTTGGCTTCAGCGAAGCCACCCACCAGTACTCGCTGCTGACCGTCGGAGACGGCCTCGCCGCGCAGATCCCCGCGCTGCTGATCTCGGTCGCCACCGGCATCATCGTCACCCGCGCCGCCTCCGACCGGGACCTCGGCTCGGACATCGCAAACCAGATCCTCGGCCAGCGCAAGGCGCCGCTCGTCGCCGCCGCTGCGATCGGCCTGTTCGCGCTGATCCCGGGCCTGCCGAAGCTCCCCTTCCTGCTCATCGCCGCGATCTTCGGGGCGATCGGATGGGCGGTGCGCAACGGGTTGCCCGGCGCCACGGACGCCGATGTCGCGGCCCGTGCCGCGGCCGCCCAGGCGTCCCTGCCGAAGCCGGGCGATGAGCCGATGTCCGAGGTCGGGGTCGACGCGTTGGAGCTCGCCATCGGCTTCGGGCTGGTGCCGCTCGTGGATGGCGGCTCCGGCGGCTCGCTGCTGCGCCGGGTGAGCATGATCCGCCGCCAGCTCGCCGGAGACCTCGGCATCGTCATCCCGCCGGTGCGCATCCATGACCAGCTGGGCATGGAGTCGCACGAGTACGTGTTCAACGTGCGTGGCTCGGAGGTCGCACGCGGGCGGATCATGCCCGGACACCTGCTCGCGATGGACCCCGGCGACGCCAGCGGCAAGCTGCAGGGAATCCCGACCCGCGAGCCCGCCTTCGGGCTGGAGGCGGTGTGGGTGCAGGAGTCGGCCCGCGCGGAGGCCGAGGCGCTCGGCTACACCGTCGTGGACGCCGAGTCGGTGATCGCCACCCACCTGACAGAGACGATCCGCGCCCACGCCGCCGAGGTGCTCACGCGCCAGGACGTTCGCGCGCTGCTGGACAAGCTCAAGGAGACCAACGCGGCGGTCGTCGAGGAGGTCGTGCCCGAGGCGCTCTCGCTCGGTGAGATCCAGCGGGTGCTGCAAGCGCTGCTCGCGGAGGGTGTGCCGATCCGCGATCTCGGCACGATCGTGGAGGCAATCGGGGACAAGGCGCGAACAACACGTGACACAAGCCTCCTATCGGAGTACGCTCGCCAGGCGTTGGGCCGGGCGATAACGGCTCCCCACCTGGACGAGCAGTTGCGACTGCAAGCGATAACCCTGGACCCCGCAATCGAGCAGGAGGTCTCCACCTCGATCACCCAGACGACAGACGGGGAGTATCTCGCCATGGATCCGCCGCGAGCGCAGGCGATCGTCACCGCGCTGCGTGCCCAGGTCGAGCACGCCACCGCACGCGGCGCGCGCCCCGTGCTTCTGTGCTCGGCGCGCATCCGCCGGCACCTGCGTCGCCTGATCGCCCAGGCCCAGCCGCACCTCGCCGTGTGCTCTTATAACGAGATCGCACCGGGCATCGACGTCGAAACGATCGGGGTGATTCACGCATGAGCACTCCAGGAGAGCTGCTCGAAGCGCTGGGACGAGAGGCTCGCGCACGGTTTGGCAACGGTGGCGACGCGGCGACCCGCGTCTACCGCGGACGCTCGGTCGACGAGCTCGTACCCCAGATCCAGCGCGAGCTGGGCGCCGAGGCGATCATCGTGCGCCGGCGCGAAGGACTGACGGGCGGTGTCCTCGGGTTCTTCCAGCACCCGTTCGTGGAGATAGAGGCGATGCCGGGTGCTCCGGCGATCGACGTCTACGACGAAGAGGTCAGCCCCCCGGCGCCTGCGCCCTCCGTCCCACCTGCCTCACCTGCCCCACCCGCACCGCCCGCGGCGGCGCAACCACCTGGATTGGGTTACCCGCCCACCGGTCACCCCCCCACCCGTTACCCGTCCCGGCCCGAGCCCGAGCGTCCGCCGCCGCCCGTGCCGCCCGCGCCGCCCGCGCCGCCCGCGCCGCCCATCCCGCCCGCGGCGGCGCAGCCCCCCGCGCCGGGGTACCGGCCCACGTTGGGGTACCGGCCCGCGCCGCAGCGTCCGCCCGCACCCGCGCCACCCACGCCCGCATCCGCGCCACCCACGTCCGCACCGGGGCCCTTCGACACGCGCGAGCCCTCCGCGCCCTCCGCCGGAGCTGGCAGCGCGTACGTGACCGCGCATCTGGCCGCGCTGGCGCGAGCCGACCGATCGAAGATCCCTCCGCGTGGGTCGATCCCCGAGCGCCGCGGCGAGCCGGTGGCGTGGACCAGCGACTTCCAGGAGCTGATCCCGCGAGACATGCCCGAGCTGTTCCCGCCCGCCGTCGAGCGGGCGGCTGCGCCGCAGCGGACGGCGAGCGAGCGGCGCGTGGTGGCTCCGGACTCTCACGCCCGCGCCCGCGCGGGCGTGGCCAGAAGCCTGCAGCGCTATGGGATCGGCGAGGAGATGGCCCGCGAGCTGATCGACGGGGCCAGCGCGCACGCGCTGGCGCTCGCGCCCCGCTCCGGCCTGGCCCAGGCGGTGCGCGCGACGCTCGCCCAGCGAATACCGGTCGCGCCCCCGCTGCCCACCAAGGGCGCCGCGATCGTCGTGGTGGGCGCCGGCGGCGCCGGCAAGACGACCTGCTGCGCGGCCCTGCTCGGCGCCTACCGCAAGAGCAGCTCGCTGCCGGCGAGCTGCGCGACGATCACGCGCGAGGCCGAGCGGGGCGAGCTGCGGATGATCCTCAGCCCATACATCATGAAGCCCTCGCCCGCCCGCGCCCCGCGCGCGCTGCGGGCGCTGCGCAGGGCCCGAGGCGACGGCATGGCCGTCCTCGACACGCCGAGCCTGTCCCCCTCCGATCGCGCGGGCGTCCGCGAGCTCGCGCGCCTGCTGGCCGAGCTGGAGCCCGAGCGCGTCGTGGTGGCGCTCCCCGCCACGCTGGGCGCGACCGCGGCCGCGCAGCTGCTGCAGGCGCTGCGGCCGCTGGGCGCCAACGCCCTCGCGGTCACGCATGCCGACGAGACGGATCAGATCGGAGTGGCCGTGGAGGCCGCGTGCAGGTTCGGTCTCGCCCCGGAGTACATGCTCGAGCGAGGCCGCGCCGGCGGGTGGCGGCTGAGGCAGATCGGTCCGACTGGTCTGGCGGAGAAGCTGTTGCCATGAAGTTCGGGCGAGGCAACGCCGAGAAGTCCCAGCCGGTGACGCTGCCCGAGCGCTCGCAGACGGTGACGCTCATCCCCCCCACCGGCGTGAGGATCCCTGCGCGGGTGCTCGAGTGCGGGCCGGACACGCTGCTGGTCGCCATCATGGTGCCCACCGCGCCACTGAGCCAACGCCAGCTCGAGGGGCTGATGCTCGAGTTCGTCGGCGCCTACGGGCGCGCTCGCCTGAGCGGGACGGTCGAGATCGAGGACCCCTCCGATCCCGACGTCCTGCGCATCGACCGGCCGCGCTCGATCGAGGTGCTCCAGGAGCGCGAGTACGTCCGCGTCATGTGCGCCCGCCCCGTGCTCGTGTGCGGCGGACCGGATCAGATTCCCGTTCAGAGCTACACCGTCGACATCAGCGGCGGAGGGCTCCTGCTCGCGGGGCCGGACTCGCTGAGGGTCGGCGACGACGTCCAGTTCCAGCTGACGCTCACCCCGGGGGAGCCGCTGGTCGGCGGGAGGGGCTCTGTCGTGCGGGTCGACGCCCACGGACGCCGCGCTGTCGCCTTCAGCTCGATCAGCGACTTCGACCAGCGTAGGCTGGTCCGCTTCATATTCGAGCTCCAGCGTGCCGAACGGCATCGCGGCCTGGAAACGGACGACCGCTATGGCAACTGAGACGGCGACCGAGACACCGCCACCGACCGAGCAGGCTCCGGCCGCCCCGGCGGCGGCTGCGGCTGCGCCCGCGCCCAAGACACCCGAGAAGAAGGCCGCAAAGGCCAAGGATGCAAAGAAGGACGCCATGGGCGGCAAGGGTGCGAAGAAGGGCGCCAAGGATGCCAAGGACGCCAAGGGCGCCGAGTCGGGCGCGGACGGGCCGAGCGTGGCTGCCCACCCACGAGCAGCGCGCGGGGTCGCGCGGGCCAAGGGCTGGGGCGGGCTCGCCGGGTTCCTGCTCGGCGGATATCTGTCGCTGCCGACCAACACGATCGCCGAGGCAGGCCTGCGCGCCCTGGCGGCCGGCGTCGTCTGCTATGTCGCCGCGTGGGCGGGCGCGGTGTTCCTGTGGCGCCGGCTGGTGATGCTCGAGATCAAGGGCCGCGAGCAGCAGCTGCTGGCGGCCTCCCACGCCGCCAGGGCGGCCAGCGCCCGGCGCGAGTTGCCCGCGGCGCCGGTCGAACGCTCGAGCAGGAGGGCGGCCTCCTAAGGCCGGGAGCCGGCAATGGACCCGATCCATCCCATCGCTCCCGGCCCGCCCGCGATCCCACGGGGAGCGTCGCCCGTCGAGCGGCCCGAGCGGATCACGCGCGAGCGCGATCGCCCGTCCAGGGACCGACAGCAGCGCGGGCGCCGAGAGCCGCCGCCCGCACCGGAGTCCGAGCGGACCGGAGACGACGGGGAGCACCCGCACATCGACGTCCGTGCCTGAGCGCGCCCACGTGCAGGAATTCGTGCCGGGACCGGGAATCACGTCGGCAAGAGGAAAACAGCCTCAAGTTTCCCGGCGCGCTGACGATAATCGGCGTGGGTCGACATGGAGTCGGCTCTGGACCAATCCAAACAACGTCATCAAGGAGATGAACGCATGGGCCTCACGATCAACAACAACCTGGAGGCGCTGAACGCCAGCAGGAACCTGAACGGCACCGAGAACATGCTCTCGCAGGCGATGCAGCGGCTGTCCTCGGGACTCAAGATCAACTCGGCGTCGGAAGACGTAGCCGGCTACGCGATCGCCGAAAGCCTGAAGAGCCAGGTCAACGGCCTCAACCAGGCGAGCGAAAACATCCAGGACGCGGTCGCCCTGGCACAGACAGCCCAGGGAGCGCTGAACGACGTCAACGAGATGCTCCAGCGCATCCGCGAGCTCGCCGTGCAGTACTCCAACGGCACGACCTCAACAGAAGACCAGAAGGCGATCATATCCGAGGTCGGACAGCTGGTCGACGAGATCAAGCGCGTCGGTGAAACGACCCAGTTCAACGGCAAGAACCTGCTCGACGCCGCCGAAGAAATCCGCTTCCAGGTCGGCGCGAACGACGGCGAAGGCGTAGGCGTCACAACCGTCAAGCTGTATGTGTCGATCGAAAAAGAGATCAACACGGCCACACTTGGAGCAAGGCTCACCTCGGGAGCGCTCGGTAAAATGGAACCGGCGGAACAGGCCCTCCTGAAAGGCAAAGAAGAAGCAGTAGCCGGAGAAGTAACAGCACTGGAAGCGAAAAAGGCGACACTGGCGAAAACAGAAGCGACAGACGCTAAAACCAAAACCGCAACCGAAGTTGAAGAAGCTGTTGCCGCCGAAGTGAAGGCGATCAACATAGCCACTAGGAAACTCGCCGCCGCAGAAAAAGTCGTCAACGAATACATCGGCGAATACAAGCCCACAGGGCTCGCGGAAATCAGCGAAGCGATCGCCAAAGTCTCAGGCCTCGCTGGTGAATTCGGCGCGGTGCAGGACCGCATCCAGTACACGCAGTCCAACCTCGAAGTCTACAGCCAGAACCTGACCTCGGCTGTGAGCGCCCTCACCGACGTGAACATGGCCACCGAAATGACCAGCTTCACCAAGGACGAGGTCCTCCAGCAGGCCGGCGTTGCGATCCTCGCGCAGGCAAACCAGCTGCCCGACGCGACGCTGAAACTTCTGGAATAGATCAAGACCTTCCTCAGCGGTGGCGCCTAGAGGACGCCACCGCTGCAGCGAAGCCCACGTGGTCGCTGGCCGATCTCCGATCGGTCGCCGCGCACAGGTGGGTCATAACGCTTCGGCGGTCAGGCAACGGGCCGGCGCAAGCCATATACCGCCGCTTCATCGAGGGAACGGTGGTTGGACGGGCGGCGACGGCCGCCCGTCCACTTTTGATTGCCCGCCCACCCCGCGACGGCCGCCCGTCTCTCGTTTTCGGCTCTCAACCACGGCAGCTCGCTGCCGATTACCGGAGCGATGACCCTCGAGGCCACGCTGGAGCGCGTCTCGGCGATCAGGCAGGCGCTCGCCGACCCCGCCGCCCTGATCGGCTCGGGCGGCGCCCTCACGGGCGGAACCAAAGGCCCCTCGGCGCCCGGCGCCACCGGCGAATCGTCGTTCGCAGCGGAGCTCAGGCAGGCGAGCGCCGGCTATGAAAGCCCCTCCGAAGGCTCCTCCGCGGCGGCGGCCGCGATGCTCGACGGATCCAGCGCGTCCAGCGCCACCGGCCTGAGCAGCGCCACCGGCCTGACCAGCGCCGCGGGCCTGACCGGCGCCGCCGGCCTCAGCTCCTCCTATCCGCTGCAGAGCCTCGACGGCGTCGCCGGCTCCTCGGCGCTCTCGCCCGTGGACGCGGCGGCTCAGGGATCGCCGGGGAGCCGCATCGTGGCGATCGCCGAAAGCCAGCTCGGCCAGACAGAGCAGCCCCCCGGATCCAACGAATCGCCTGCGATCGCCCAGTACCGCAGCGCCACCGCCGGGGCGATCCCGGGGGCGCCGTGGTGCGCGTACTTCGCCTCCTGGGTCGCCCGCCAGGCGGGGGAGCCGATCGGCGAACAGGGCCAGGGGGCGGGCGCCGTCTCGGAGGTCTGGTCGTGGGCGCAGAGCACCGGGCGGGCGATAGCGAACGCGCCGGGCGTGGTGCCGGCGCCCGGCGATCTGATCGTCTTCGGCGACGAACACGTGGGGATCGTCAGGGACGTGCTGCCCGACGGCCAGATCCAGACGATCGAGGGCAACTACGAAAACAAGGTCGCGGCCAACGTGCGCAGTCCCACCGAAGCGACCGGCTACGTGAACATGAGCAGCTGATAGATCTTTGACTCCGGCTGGGGATTGACCCTTTCGGCGCTGGCCGGGAGGGTCTTTCTTTTGCTCGTTTGGGAGGTGTATCTTGGATTTGCTGCGCAGAGAGGTGCCGGCATCGTCGTTGGTCGTAGCGATCGATCCGGGCAAGGCGTTCAATCGGGTGTGGTTGACCAGTGGGGAGCGCGGGTTGATCGGCGAGCCAGTCTCGCTGCCGGTGTTGCGGGACGGCATCGAGGAGCTCGATCGATTGATCGGGGCGAGCGGTGTTCCCGGGTCGCCGGTGATCGGACTGGAGGCGACGGGCGCGCTTCACCGGGCGTGGGCGGTGGAGATCGAGCGGCGCTGGCCGGGTTCGTTGCGGTTGTTCGCGCCGTCAGAGACCACAGCCGCCCGGGCGCAGCTCGGCTCTCGGCGTTTCAAGACGGATGACCGCGACTGCGCGGCGCTGGTCTGGCTTGTGCGCCAGGGCGCCGGGCGGCCAGCCGAGGGCGAAGTGGTGGAGGCGATGCTGGGCACGGTTCGCTACCGCTCTCAGCTCGTCGACGCGCGCAGGGTGCTCCAGCAGCGTCTGCATGACCAGCTGAACATGCTCTGTCCCGGCCTCTCGGCTCCGCCGGGCCACGGCCGGGCACTGAAGCTCGAGTCTCCCACCGGCCAGGCGGTCCTTGAGTGCGCCGCCGCATTTGGAGGACGGGCCGCGAGCAAGAGGTCCCTGATCGCCAGGGCTCCGGGGCGGATGACCGCCGCGACCGCCGCGTTCTGGGCAGGGCGCTGGAAGCACCTGCTCGGCCCGCCGGCGGACGCAGAGCTGCGTGCGGCCCGTCTGGGCCAGGATCTGCGGCGCTGGCAGCAGCTTCAATCCGACATCGCGCTCGCCGAGAGCCAGCTCGCCGGGCTTCTGGCGGAAAGTGACGGACAGATCCTCACGAGCCTTCCCGGGGTCGCCGTTGTCAGGGCTGGCGAGTTCAGCGCATACACCCTGCCAATCGACCGCTGGCCGACACCCGAACACCTGTATTCCGCTACTGGGCTTGCTCCCGCGAGCTACCAGTCCTCGACGATCACTCGCCGTGGACGGATCAGCCGTCAGGGCCTTGCCGAGCACCGCAACGCCCTCATGGGCATCGCCTGGGGCCTGAGCGGAAGCAGCCAGGCGTTTCGTGTCCGTGACAGCGAGCTCCGCGCCCGCGGCTTCCGCCCGATGCAGGCACGCGTCGCTCTCGCACGCCACGCCTGCCGCCTGTGCTGGCGACTACTTCAATCCCAACATCCATACGACGATCAGCGCTACGCTCGCTCCCGGCGGCGTGGGCGGTGACGGCCTGACAGCTATGCCGCACGACGGCGCAACCTAGCTTGCCGCCCGCCCGCGCAGCCACTCCTAACGGCGCACACGAAAGCCTGCCGCCCCGACGGCGCCTAATCTGGGCTGTCTCTGAGTGCTCCCGACAGTCGGGGGCTCGATAGGTCTTTGAGGTCAGACGGGTCCCGCCGATCGGCGGGACCCGTCTGCACCGCGGCTCAAGCTGCCTCCTTCACCGGCAAAGTGAAGAGGAGCAGAGCCTGATGACTAAGGATGACGTGCTGTTCGGCTACCGCCAGCAGCTTTTCGCAGAGGCCGCGAGGACGAGTGTCTCGGCGGCGTGCCGGACGTTCGGTGTGCACCGTTCCACCTACTACCACTGGAAGCGCCAGGTCGACCGGCATGGCCTTGAGATGCTCCGTCCCCGCGAGCGTCGCCGGCCGCAGATGCCCAACCAGCTGCCGAAGATGATCGAGGAGCGCATCGTCTCTTTCTCGATCGCCCATCCCGGGCTCGGGCCCCGGCGTGTCGCTTCAGAGCTCGCCCGCGAGAAGTGGGGCGGGATCATCGTCTCGGCGAATGGCGTATGGAAGGTCCTCTGCCGCCACGGACTGAACACCCGCGCCAAGCGCCTCGGGCTGATCGCGGGCTACGCAGCCCCCTATGAGCCGCCCAGGGATCCTGGGCCCGAGCGGCACATCGACGTCGATCGGCCCGGCGAGCTCGTCGGGATCGACTGCTTCTATGTCGGGCGGCTGAAGGGCACCAAGGGCGCGATCTGGCAGCTCACCGCGATCGACGTGTGCTCCTCATATGCCTGGGCGGAGCTCGTGATCGCCAAACAGCGCAACCCCACAGCCCGGCAGACAAGCAAGTTCGCCCATCGCGTCGCCAGCGAGCTGAAGGCCGCCGGCTGGCGCCTTGAACGGATGCTCTCAGACAACGGCAACGAGTTCCGTGGGCCCGAGTTCGCTGGTGTTCTCGAGACGCTACAGATCAAGCACACCCGCATTCACGCAGGACGCCCTCAGACCAACGGTCACGTCGAGGCACTGCACAAGACGATTCTCGAGGAGTGCTGGCGACCAGCGTTCGCCCGCTACATCTACCCCGCCTACACCGGTCTAAGGCGAGAGCTCGACACATACCTGCGCTACTACAACACCGACCGCGTTCATCACGGACGCCTCACCCAAGGACGCATCCCCGCAGACATCGTCTACGGTGCCCGAAAGATGGAGGCAAGATGAGCCGCACCTGTCGGCACATCCCGGAGGCCGCCCAGCCTAATCAGCCAGCCGACCCGAGCGGCTGCCGGGAGCCAGGCCCTGCTTCTTCGCAAATACCGCGGTCACTCACCACGGCGAGTCACCACGCACCCCAACACCCTTGACAGCCCGCGCGAAAGCTAGCCCGCCGGCGTCAGGACCTCGCGGCGCGCGGTTCGGGTTTCCCGTCCGCGGCGGCGGTGAGCCCGCCCGGCAGCCACTGTCGCATGCCCGCGAGAATCGCTCTGGTCTCACTTTCGACGGTGAAGCTCGAGCTCGTGCCCAGCGTCTCGTAGTACAGGCGCTCGCGCCCGTGTGGGTCGATGATGAAGATCGCTGCGTCGTGTATCACTTCGCCGTCTGGCTCGACGCATACATACACGTTGTACTGCCTGTAGATGGCTTTGAGCCGGGCGGGCGAGCCGGTCAGGTACATCCACTCGTGAAGCATCCCGTTCTCGGCGGAGAATCGATAGACGTCCGCCACGCGAGTCGCGGCTGGATCGGCGTTGACCGCAACCAGCGCCACCCGCCTGGAATCCGCGGGGCCGATGCGGAGCAGCGCCTCGCGCAGGATCGCGGCGGTCAGGGGGCAGACGGTCGCGCAGCGCGAATCGATGAACGCCAGCACGACCTCGTGGCCGCGTAGCGAGGAGAGGGAGACGGTTCGACCGAACTGGTCCGCCAGGGTGAAGCCGGGCGCAACCTTGCCGCGGATCGGAAAGCCGCCCCCGGCTTCGACAGCGGGCGGGCCGCCCGCCGCCGAGCTGCTCTGGCCGGCCTCATGCCATGACAGCAGCGCTGCGAAGGACAGCGCCGCGATCAGCGCGAGGGCTCCCACCGCGATCCAGCCGATGCGCCTGCGCCGGCCGCTCACGTCAGTCCCAGCCCAAGCTGCGCGCCGCTGGTTGCCGGGTCGCGGCCTCATGCGCTGTGAGCCAGCCCTGCACGAGCAGGGCGATGGCGATCCCGAACGGCAGGTCTCCTGCGCTCCACATGATTCCGGCGCCGATCTGCTGGTCGGCCAGCGCCGAGATGCCGCCCGGCCGATGCGCCAGCTGAGCGTAGGGGGCATACAGCGGCGCGCTGCCGAACGCGAGGTACATCGAAAGCCCGACGTTCGTGATCATCGCGGCCACCATGTAACCGATCCGTCCCGGGTAGGACAGCGTCGGTTTGGCGGGCGGGGAAGCTATCACCTGGGCCCACAGCAGGATCCCGAACGCCAGGAACGTGATGTGCTCGAGGACATGCACGTCGATGTTGCGCAGCGTCAGGTCGTACAGGGCGGGCAGATGCCAGAGCACGAGGTTGACGCTGAACGCCAGCCATGCGCCGAGCGGCCGTGCGAGCACGTGGCAGAGCGCGCGTAGCGGCGCGAGGTAGGACGCGCGCGCGAGGGTCCCGGCAACGGTGCGTCGCAGGCCCAGCGGAAGCGGACGCCAGAGCGACATCCATGGCGCGCCGAGCACGATCAGCGGCGCGGCGACCGTGAGCAGCAGCAGGTGCTGGATCATGTGAACCCAGAGCAGTTGCTTGGAAAGCGTCTCGATCGGCGTGGCGAGCGCGATCACGATCGTCAGCAGCCCGGCGTAGAACATCAGCGCGCGCGAGCGTGCGCGTCTGTCGCGGGGTCGCCCGGTGAGCACGGCGGCGCGCCGCTCACCGAGGAGGTGCAGCCAGAACGCCCCCCACGTCAGTCCCAGAGGTATGGAGTCAACCACGTCCCGCTCATTTGATCGTCGCCATCAGCACCGTCATGCCCACGGCCGTGATGGCTATCCACCAGAACCAGTAACCGGCCGCCTGGATCACGTAGTCGCGCCCGGCCAGCCGGCCGCTGTACAGGCGGCCCAGCACGAGCGCGCCGACCAGCACCGCGATGAGCAGGTGGCGGACCGCGTGATAGACGATGAAGAGCCCCATGAAGCTGCCATATGCGTGCAGCGGCAGCGGGTCTTTCAATCCCGCGAACATCACCACGTCGCCCACCAACGCGACCATCGAGATGACCCAGGCGAGCGTCAACCCCGTGCGCACACGGCGGGAGTCGCCCGAGCGCAGCCCCCTCTGCCCCCAGCTGTAAGCCGACGCCGCCACCACGGATGCTGCTGTGACGAGCACGCTCCCCAGGATCGACGGCGTGGACTCCGCCGACGGCTTGAACTGCCCCTGCGTGTTCAGCCCGTGCAGATACAGGAAGGCCAGGTAGATCCCCAGGACGAACACGGCGTCGGACACGATCAGCAGGAGCGTTGCGTAGAGGACCTGGCGGGCGCGGGAGCCCTCGTGGGGTGTAGGGGCCGCGAACGTCACGGTGTCGACGCCGGCCCCGGCGAGCGTCGGACGGCCCATCACCCGCGGTCCGCCGCTTCCGTAGTCATAGGGACCGTCGGTCACCAGCACGGGGTGCGGGAAGTTGATCAACGGCACCGGGCTCGGGAGCGTCCACTCGAGCGTGCGCCCTCCCCACTGGTTGACCTCGGCGCGCCTGCCGGCGATCCACGAGGCGAGGATGTTGTAGGCCAGCACCGCCACCGAGGCGACGATCAGGATCGCGAACAGGCTGGAGATGAGGTTCTCGGCGGCGACGCTTGGCACGATGTCCGCCTGCCAGCGCGGCTCCCCGCGGATCCCGGCGAGGAACAGCGGGATGAACACACCGAGGAAGCCGATCTCGAACAGCCAGAACTGCAGCTTCGAGAGCCACGGATCGAGCTGGCGCCCGGTCATCTTGGGGAACCAGTAGTAGAACGCCGCGAGGAAGCCGAACACCGTGCCCCCCACCAGCGTGAAGTGGAAGTGCGCGAGGGTGAACATGTTGCTGTGGAAGATCGCGTCGGTCGGCACGTCCGCGAGGTACAGGCCGGTGACGCCCCCGATCAGGAAGTTGAAGATGAAGGCCAGCGCGAACAGCATCGGCGGCTCGAGCCGGATGCGCCCGCGCCAGAGCGTCCCGATGAGCGCGAAGAAGATCAGCCCCGTGGGGATCGAGATCGCCTCGGTGCTGAGCATCGTGGGCAGGTCGAGCGGGAGGTTGGCCCCCGACCAGTACAGGTGGTGCATCCACACGGCCATGCTCAGCACGACGATGCCGATCTCACCTCCGACGACCAGCTTGTAGGCGAACAGCGGCTTGCGGGTGAACACCGGGACGATGTCGCAGACCACGCCCAGCGCGGGCAGCAGGATCACGTACACCTCCGGGTGCCCCATGAACCAGAACAGCTCCTCGTAGAGCCAGTTGTTCCCGCCGAGCGAGGCCTCATAGAAGGACGTGCCGACCGTGCGGTCGAGCAGGGTCAGCACCACCGCCGCCATAAACGCCGGGAACACGATCAGCCCGAGCAGGGTCGACAGGGTGATGCCCCACACCGACGTGGGGAGCCTTCCCCACGTCATGCCGGGCGCGCGCATGGTGACGACCGTGGTCACCATGTTGATCCCTCCGAGCGCGATCGACAGCGCAAAGATCACGATCGTCATGCAGTAGGCGTCCATGCCGACGGCCGCCTGGTCGGCCAGGGGGGCGTAGCCCGTCCAGCCGGTCGGAAACCCGCCGAGGACGATCGCGCTGAGGAGGATCGGGCACCACCGGGAACAGAATCCAGTAGCTGAGCGCGTTCAGCCGCGGGAAGGCCATGTCGTTGGCGCCGATCATGATCGGCACCATGTAGTTGCCGATCACGGCGCTGAGCATGATGATCGTGGTCGCGATCATGATCAGGCCGTGCATGCCCACGATCGTGTTGTAGGTCGCGGGCGTGAACACCTTGGCCCCGGTCCGCGCCTGCTCGAGCCGGATCATCCAGGAGGCCACGCCCCCGACGAGGAAGAGGACGAGCACCGTCACCAGGTACTGGATGCCCACCACCTTGTGGTCGGTGCAGAAGCGGAAGTAGCGCCACACGCCCTCGTCCTTGCCGGCAAGCTCCAGCTCCTGCTCGTGCGTCGTGTCGGGCCGCCCGAGGCCCCATTTCACCGGGAAGTTGAAGGCGCCGATGCCGACCAGGAAGAAGATGAACCAGGCCAGGTAGGCGCTTACCATCGTGTCATCGGCCCGCCTCGAGCCGCTCACGAGGCCGTGCACGATCACCCCCACGAGAATCGCGGCGAGGAGGCCGAGCACGAGCGCCGAGAGGATGCTCGGAACCAGGACGCGGCGCCTGCGGGCGGGCGGGGTGACCTCGCTGTGGGTTGCTGGCACTGAGCTCATCAGGTGATTTCTTCCACTTCGCCGCCGGCGGGCGCCGCTTTCTGAGCTCCGGCCCCGGCGCTGGTCAGGACACTCGCGTTACCCCCGTTCGCCTTGATCCAGGCCGCGAAGGACGCTGGAGGGACGACCTTGACCTGCGACCACATGAACGTGTGGTAGAGGCCGCAGAGCTCGATGCAGCGCACTTCGAAGGTGCCGGCTTTGTTGGGCGTGACGACCGGCGTGGCCACCCACTCACCGGGGTTGGCGTCCATCGCGATCCCGAGCGCAGCGAGGCCGAAGCCGTGCAGCACGTCGTCGGATGTGACGCGGAACTGCACCGGCCTGCCGAGCGGGAGCTCCAGCAGGTGGCTCTGCACGCCGAGCTTGGGATAGGCGTAGGTCCACGTCCACTCCTGGCCGGTGACGTTCACCACGAGGGCGTTGGCCGCGGACTTGGTCGTCTCTTCGTAGAAGCCGAACATCCCCCAGCCGACCGTGAAGAAGGCGAGAGCGGACGTGACCGCAAGCCAGGCGATCTGCTGCCTGGACGTGGCCTGCAGCGGCGGCCCGTCCTCGAGATCCTCGACCCGCCCGCTCGCGGGCGTCTTCTCGCGGAACGCGAACACGCTGTAGAACACGAACACCCACACGAACAGCGACACCGGCACGGCGAGGGCCGTGAAGACGAGGTCGGTCAGGCTCGCGAAGCCGGCGACCGAGCTCGCCGGTTTGCGCTCGACGAGCGGGACGATCAGGATCGTCAGCGCGACGAAGACCACCGACAGCACCGCCCAGATGCCCAGCACGCGCCGTATGTGATCACCGGGGCGCCCACGGCATTCGATCAGGTCACCGTGACCGTTCCGGCCATGTAGCCGGTGGTCGCCATCGGCCCGCCGAAGCCTTCCTGGCCCCCCACGCCTTCGCCGGCGAGGCCTTCGCCGCAGGGCACGTAGCAGTGCCACACGTACTGTCCGGGCCCGCCGGTCTTGAATTTGAACACGATCACGTTCGGCGCCGGATATACCTGGCCCGCGATATGTTCGGTTTCAGGAGCCTTTTCAGAGACGCCCGGCAGCGGGACGTTCACGAACAGCTGGGTCTGATGCGTGTTCGGCGGGGTCTGGATCGTGAAGGTGTGCGCGACTTCTTCCGGGTTGACCTGCGCCATCGGCCTGCCGTTCACGAACATGACGTTGCCGACCGTGCCTTTGACCTGGGCGAAGAACGGGTTGTGGACCGAGCTGCCCGTGTCGTACTGCCTGATCGTGACAGTGATCGTGCTGTACGCGGGGACCTTGATGCTCGTGCTCGGGCAGTAGGTGACCCATTCCGGGTGCGGCCCGCCTCCGGGGCCGCCGTTGCTCCCGTGGCAGGCGTAGCTGTCGGGGTAGGTGGAGAGGTAGATGCTGGGACCGGTGGTGGCGGCCACGGCGGCGGGCTCAAAGCCCAGGCCTTTGACCGAGCGCGTCCCCTCGACGAGCCCGGCGAACACCACGAGGAGCACCACCAGCGTGACGAGCACGCCGAGGAGTTGCCGACCATGACCCCGACTATGGCCCTCCGACACCTCGGCTCCCTCCAGCCCAACGTGGCGGTGCGTTGACGCGCACACCCGCTGGGACCTTCTTCGTAAACAAGCTGACGCCGTTCCTTCGTTCCCGCTCGCCTCCCTGCGGGCGCCAGTCTATACCCGGCGGCGATGCCGTGTCGCTTTTTTTCAGGGCGGCGCTCCCGAGTGCCACTGACGCTGACGGCGGCTACGATCCACAGCCTTGCCGGCTCATCGGCCATCCGGGATCGACAGCAGCGCGGACGCGCCCGAGCGTCCGGGCGGCGAGCACGCGCGCGTCCCCGAGCGCCCGACGCTGGACGGCCTGGAGGCCGAAGTGGAGCGCGGCGTGGGAGCGCGACGGCGTCTACCGCTTCGACCGCTCGGCGCCGCGCGAGCGCGTGTACTCGATCGACACGCCGCCGCCGACGGTCAGCGGCTCGCTGCACGTCGGCCACGTCTTCTCCTTCACGCACACCGACACGGTCGCGCGCTATCAGCGGATGCGCGGGAGGGAGGTCTTCTACCCGATGGGCTGGGACGACAACGGCCTGCCGACCGAGCGGCGCGTGCAGAACCACTTCGGCGTGCGCTGCGACCCGTCGGTGCCCTACGACCCCGACTTTCACGCCGCCGGCGGAGCCGTCGGAGAAGGAGCCG
The DNA here is from genome assembly GCA_963711985.1 of uncultured Solirubrobacteraceae bacterium. Classification (GTDB taxonomy): domain Bacteria; phylum Actinomycetota; class Thermoleophilia; order Solirubrobacterales; family Solirubrobacteraceae; genus Palsa-744. The sequence goes on from CAVQGG010000011.1 coordinate 1,520,981, forward strand.
GTGGCGGTGTCGCGACCGAACTTCGTGGAGCTGTGCCTGGCGCTGACCGAGACCGACGAGCAGGCATTCGAGGAGCTGTGGCGCACGCTCGGGCTGTCGGTGGACTGGTCGATGACCTACACGACGATCGGCGCGCTCGCCCAGCGCATCTCCCAGCGCTCGTTCCTGGGGCTGCTGGCGCGCGGCGCGGCCTACCAGCTGGAGGCGCCGACGCTGTGGGACGTCGACTTCCAGACGGCGGTCGCGCAGGCCGAGCTCGAGGACCGCGAGCGCCCGGGGGCGATGCACCGCGTGCGCTTCGCGCCGGCCGACGCGGGGAGCCGGAGCGCCGCGACGCCCGCGCTGATCGAGACGACGCGCCCCGAGCTGATCGCCGGCGTGCGTGGCGCTGCTGGCCCACCCCGACGACGAGCGCCAGCGCGAGCTCGTCGGCAGCGAGGTGCTGACGCCGCTGTTCGGCACGCGCGTGCCCGTGCTGACCCACCCGCAGGTCGAGCGCGACAAGGGGACGGGCCTGGTGATGGTGTGCACGTTCGGCGACCTGCACCGACGTGATGTGGTGGCGCGAGCTCGGCCTGCCGGTGCGCTCGGTGCTCGGCCCCGACGGGCGGCTGGTGGAGGTCCCGTGGGGGACGCCCGGCTGGGAGTCCGAGCGACCTGGAGCGGGCGCGCGCCAGCTACGGCGAGCTGCACGGGCAGGACGATCAACCAGGCGCGCAAGCGGATCGTCGAGCTGCTCGAGCAGTCGGGCGACCTGGTCGGCGAGCCCCAGCCGGTCACGCGGGCGGTGAAGTTCTTCGAGAAGGGCGAGCGGCCGGTGGAGATCGTGACCAGCCGCCAGTGGTTCATCCGCACGATCGAGCACCGCGAGGAGCTGATCGCGCGCGGGCGGGAGCTGCAACTGGCACCCGCCGTACATGCGCGCGCGCTTCGAGGACTGGGTCAACGGGCTGACCGGCGACTGGTGCATCAGCCGCCAGCGCTTCTTCGGCGTGCCGTTCCCGGTCTGGTATCCGATCGACGACAGCGGCGCGGTCCGCTACGAGCAGCCGATCCCCGCGCGCGAGGAGCAGCTGCCCGGTCGACCCCTCGACCGACGTGCCCGACGGCTACGAGGCCGACCAGCGCGGGCAGCCCGGCGGCTTCGCGGGCGACCCGGACGTGATGGACACGTGGGCGACGTCCTCGCTCACGCCGCAGATCGCCGGCCGGGCCGGCGAGGACGAGGAGCTGTTCGGGAAGGTGTTCCCGATGGACGTGCGCCCCCAGGCGCACGACATCATCAGGACCTGGCTGTTCACGACCATCCTGCGCTCGCATCTCGACTACGACGTGCTGCCGTGGCGCAACGCGGCGATCTCCGGCTGGGTGCTCGACCCCGACCGCAAGAAGATGTCCAAGTCCAAGGGCAACGTCGTCACGCCGATGCACCTGCTCGAGGAGCACGGCGCGGACGCGGTGCGCTACTGGGCGGCCAGCGGGCGGCCGGGCACCGACACGGCGTTCGACGCCCAGCAGATGAAGGTCGGCCGGCGCCTGGCGGTGAAGCTGCTGAACGCGTCCAAGTTCGCGCTCGCCGACCTGCCGCCGCAGGGCGAGGCGCTCACCCACCCGCTCGACCGCGCGCTGATCGCGCGCCTGGCCGCGGTCGTGGCGAGACGCGACGGACAGCTTCGAGGAGTACGACTACGCGCGCGCGCTCGAGCGCGCGGAGAGCTTCTTCTGGTGGTACTGCGACTTCTACCTGGAGCTCGTCAAGGGCCGCCGCTACGACCCCGATCCCGCAGGTGAGCGCGTCGGTGAGCCTGGCGCTGCGCCTGTCGCTGTCGGTCTTCCAGCGGCTGTTCGCGCCGTTCCTGCCGTTCGTGTGCGAGGAGGTGTGGTCGTGGTGGCAGGAGGGCTCGGTGCACCGCGCGCCGTGGCCCGACGCCGAGCGAGCTCGGCCGCGGCGCGAGCGCGCGGTGCGCGGCAGCCGAGCGGCGCGGCGATCGCGGAGGACGTGGCGCTGGAGGTGGCGGCGGACGTGCTGCGCGAGGTGCGCAAGGCCAAGTCCGCAGGCGCGCCGGCCGATGCGCGCGCCGGTCGCACGGGTGGTGGTGCGCGACACGCGCCGAGCGCCTGGCGGCGCTGGAGCTGGGCGAGGGCGACCTGCTGCAGGCGGGCGCGATCGAGCTGCTGGAGCCGGTCGAGGACGAGGAGTTCGCGGTCGAGGTCGAGCTGGCGCGAGGAGGCCTGCAGCGAGGACCGGCTCCTCAGGGCCTCACTCGCCACGGAGCTGGCCGGCGTGGCGTGCGACCGCGCAGATAGGCGCTGCCATAGCGCGGACGCTGATAGCGGAGCTGCCCGCAAGGTCGGCGAGCACGGTGACGATCCGCGGCTGGGTGCACGCGATCCGCGACCAGAAGCGGATGCAGTTCGTGATCGTGCGCGACGAAACGGGCCTGGCGCAGGTGGTGCTGGCCAAGGACGAGCCGCCGAGCGAGCTCAACGAGGCGGTCTCGGCGCTGACGGCGGAGTCGGCGGTGACGGTCACGGGGACGGTGGTGGCGGACGAGCGCGTGAAACTGGGCGGCCTGGAGCTGCGCTCTGCAGGAGCTGGAGGTGGACTCGCTGGCCGAGCCCGAGCTGCCGATCGCGCCGGACTCGGCGCTGGACAAGCGCATCGACTGGCGCTACCTGGACCTGCGCCGCCCGGACCGGCGGCTGATCTTCGAGGTGCAGACGACGGTCGAGCACGCGATGCGCGAGTACTGGCGCAAAGAGGGCTTCATCGAGCTGCACACGCCGAAGTTCATGGGCTCGGCCAGCGAGTCGGGGGCGGAGCTGTTCAAGGTCGAGTACTTCGACCGCCAGGCCTACCTGGCGCAGTCGCCGCAGTTCTACAAGCAGATGGCGATGGCGGCGGGCTTCGGCAGGGTGTTCGAGGTCGGCCCGGTGTTCCGCGCGAACCCGTCGTTCACCTCGCGCCACGACACGGAGTTCACGAGCGTGGACGTGGAGATCTCGTGGATCGACTCGCACGAGGACGTGATGGCCTTCGAGGAGCGCTGGCTGGCGCACGTGCTGGCGGGTCGTGAAGGACGTCGCACGGCGAGGAGATCGAGCGCGACGTTCGGCACCGAGCTGGTCGGTGCCGACGCTGCCGTTCCCGCGGGTGAGCGCTGGAGCAGGCCAAGGAGCTGCTGCGCGAGCGCGGCCACGAGCGCGCCGGGCGCCGGGCACGACCTCGACCCGCCGAGCGAGCGGGCGCTGTCGGCGATCGTCAAGGAGCGCACGGCCACGAGTTCGCGTTCGTGACCGACTACCCGACCACGGTGCGGCCCTTCTACCACATGCGCCACGCCGACGATCCGACGCTGACCAAGAGCTTCGACCTGCTGTGGCGGGGCATCGAGCTGACGACCGGCGCCCAGCGCGAGCACCGCTACGAGCAGCTGCTGGCGCAGGCGCACGACAAGGGCGTGGACGCCGAGCCGATCCAGTACTACCTGGACTTCTTCCGCTTCGGCGCGCCGCCGCACGGCGGGCTTCGGCTTCGGGCTGACGCGCCTGCTGATGCAGATGCTCGGGCAGGAGAACGTGCGCGAGGTCACGTTCCTGTACCGCGGGCCGCACCGGCTGGAGCCGTAGGCGTCCGCTCGGCGTCGGGCGGGGGCGGGCCGACGCGGTGAGCGCGGTGTGCGTGAGGCGATCGCCCCACGCACACCGCATGCGCTCGAAGCGGCGATACAGGCTCAGCCTGTGGCTACATGGATTTCCACCTTTTCTTCATATTCGAGCGAATCCGTGCTGGCCAGGCCCGACGGTTCGTATTTGAAGGTTTCGAAGCCCGACCCTTCGGTTTCGGTGAAGTCTTCTTTGGTCCGCCTTTTTCTAACTAGTACTTCGTGTGTTTCTGAATCCCTTTCGACTGTTCACAGGTGATCGTGCCGGTGAGTGACAATGAGTGGTACCCGCTTATCGAGCAGAGGGTGGACCCTTTGACTTTCAGGGTCTCTTTCGAGAGCCCGGTGCATTCGATCGTCACCGGTGGTTCCGTCGGTTCCAGATCCTCGCCCGGTTCGGTTTCGGCTTCGTTCAGCCACACGAGTTTGCTCTTTACTTTGAGCACGATTTCTTCTGCCGAGGCGCCTTTGGTTTTACACGACAGGACCGAGGCTTTGCATTTTTTGAACTTGATTTCCGCCGTGTCCGTCGAGGGCCCGGTGAGTTTGCCGCTGATCGTGTCTTCTTTGCATTTCAGCGCGGGGTGTGAGCCTTTTGTTTCGAACGTGCTTTCTTTGCTCGTTCCTTTGAAGCCGGTTTTGGTCGGGAATGCCCCTTTTTCGTTGACGATTAACGGCATCGACGCCGCTGACGCCGTCGCCGACGCAACCACGCTCATCGCGAACACGGCCACCAGGGCCAATAGAATCGTCTTGAAATGCATGTTTCTCATCTCCACTGCTCCTTTTGAGGTTGTGACCGGCCTCCAGAGCGCTCATCACTCAGCCCTGAGGGCTTGGGAGCCAGGCCTGTTGAGAGTTCCCAAACTGAGAAGCCATCGACAGTCTGTAAAACTCCACGTTTGGACTACCGCGCCAACATAGACATGTGTCGCAAGCAAGGGAAGGGGTGTCTCTCACCTCGCGCGTTCTTTCGGCGCGAGTTTGGAGAAATTTGTCTCTATCTAGATAGAGACAAAATTTGTCGATTAGTTCGGTTGCGGCGCGGCGGCCGCACTACTGCGGACTTACAGCGGCCACGCCATCCTGCGGCCGTCCGTGCTCGAGGAAGTGCTTGCTGAGCATCGTCTCCTGGCCCTGGTAGTTGGAGCCGATGTCCTCGCCGTAGAGCACGTCGGGCTGTTCGGCCATGCGCTCGAACGCGAGCTTGCAGACGGGCTGGCGGTGCTCGACCATGAACGAGACGTCGCGAGCGCGGACCTCGAGCGCCGCGCGGCTGCCGCGGCGGCTGGTCGCCGAGTAGCCGAAGCCGGGGTCGAAGAAGCCGGCGTAGTGGGTGCGCAGCTCGCCGGCGGTGGGGTCGTAGGCGAGCATCTCGGCGGCGTAGGAGGGCGGGATGCTGACGCCCTCGGCCGAGAGCAGCAGGTAGAAGACCTCGGGCTCGAGCACGATGCGCCCGCCGTGCTCGGGGTGCACGGGCTCCCAGTAGTCGCGCCACCTCAGCGCTCCCACCTTGGTCAGGTCGATCGGCAGGCTGTTCTTCTTGGCGCGGTAGCCGACGATGGCCTCGGCGGAGCCGGACACGTCGAGGCTGAGGAACAGGCCGTCGGCGAGCGAGAGCTCGGATTCGGGAAGGGGACGGGAGTCCAGGTACAGCAGCGGTGACTCCCTGTGCAGCGCGAACAGCTCCTCGTCGGTCAGGCGCGCGTCCGCGGACATCAGCCGCACCTGGTTGAGCGCAAGTCCGGTCTTGACGCGGATGGCGAACGTGCGGGGGACGACCTCCAGGTAGAGCTTGCCGTGGTAGCCGGCGGCGATCTCGTCGAAGCGGTGGTTGCGATCGGTGAGCACCCTCGTGAACACGTCCAGGCGCCCGGTCGAGCTCTTGGGGTTGGCCTTGGCGCGGATCTCCCCGGGCAGGCGCAGCTCCTCGATCAGCGGGACGAGATATGGGCGGTCGCGCTCGAGCGTGGCGCCGTCGCGCAGGTCGATCCTTTCGAACGCCAGATCCTCGCTCTTCTGCTCGACCGTGGAGTCGCTGTCGGGCAGGAAGCTGCAGCGAAGCGCCCACGCGTGCTCGCCGAGTCGCAGATCGACGCTCGCGGGCTGCACCGACTCGGGGGGGATCCGCCAGGGGCCGGCGAGGATCCATTCGCGCGCGATGGCCTCGCGCAACCGTTGCGACGGCAGCACCCCGGTCGAACCTCCGAGGCCGTCCGACGCGCCGTTCGGCCCGCTGCTCGAAACGGGTGCCGTGGTCACGTCCATGCTCGCTTGCCCATGGACCGTCAAGTCTATGGGCCGGAGCGGGCAGCAGGCTCGAGCACGCACCCCCCAGAACACGCCCCCTACCCAGGAACGGGCGCCCGCGAAGCGAGCGCCTGCCCAGGCGGGCTGCGCAGAGTAGGAAACACCGCTGGCGAAGGTCGCATATATGGAACTACAGTCAGCAACGGAACGGTCGAGGCCTCCCGCCCGACCGCCGGAGCCGAGCGGCGCGGCTGGGAGCCGGCGTGAGCTTGAGCATCGCCCTACCTCTCCGGCGATGCTCGGGGAGAGATCGAGGCGTCCCCCCGCGCCAGGTCTCCGCGGGCGTCGCAGCCCTCACCGGCCGCGGCGTCCGTGAAGGCCTGAACGTGCATCCTGTGGCTCCGGTCCGGCGGCGCACGCGCCACGCCCCATACGCTCCATGTAAAGAGAAACAAACTGTTCGTTTTATTGACATCGCCCGCCCTTGCCGATTAGCGTCCGCAACGCTCGATGTCGCCCTCTCGCTCACCCCAGGCACGCCGTGCGCAGGCACGCCGCGCGCAAGCGCGCGGTGGGGCTCGCCCGCGCCGGGGAGGCGGCATCCCCAACATCTCCGGCAAGATCCCCAAGGCCGGATGGCTCGCGGCGGTCGCCGTCGTGGTCGTGGTGGCCGCCGTGGCCGTGGCGGTGTCGCTGCATTCGTCTCCCTCGGCTGAAAGCTCGCTGCTGACCGGCTCGGGCTACCCGAACTTCAACACGTCCAACACTCGCTATGTCGGCGGTCCGATCGACAGCGCAAACGTGTCCAAGCTCGAAGCCGCGTGGACGCTGCCGCTGACCGCGAAAAGCGAGTACGGCAGCTACTCGTCCGCGCCGATCATCTCGGGCGGCGTGATCTTCTCCCAGGACCTCGAGTCAAACGTCCAGGCGATCAACTTGAAGACCGGCAAGGTCATCTGGACGAAGACCTACGAATCACCCGACCAGGGGCCCAACGGTCTGGTCGTGGAGGGGGGACGCGTGTACGGTGCGACCACGACCTCGGCCTTCGCGCTCGACGAGAAGACCGGCCAACAGCTTTGGTCGGTCAATCTCGTGCGAAACGAACACGAAGGCATCGACATGTCACCCGGCTACCACGACGGCGTCGTCTACGTCTCGACGGTGCCCGGGAACACGACCCAGTTCTACAAGGGCGAAGGCGTCGGCATCCTGTGGGCGCTGGAAGGCAGCACGGGCAGGAAGCTGTGGCACTTCGACACCGTGCCCGAAGACCTGTGGTCACCGAAAACGTCGACATCAACTCGGGGGGTGGGCTGTGGTACGCGCCGGCGTTCGATGAACATGGGTCCATGTACATAGGGATCGGCAACCCGGGCCCGTTTCCCGGCACCGAATCAGTTTCCGTGGGGGTCGAGCAGGCCGGGCCTGGACCTGTACACCAACTCGATCGTCAAGCTCAACGCGAGCACCGGCCAGATCCAGTGGTACTACCAGCTGACGCCCCACGACCTCTATGATCGCGACCTCCAGGACCCGCCGATCCTCGCGAACGTGGGAGGCAGGCAGGTGGTCATCGCGGCCGGCAAGGCCGGCTTCGTCCTGGCCCTGGACGCCCAGACCGGCAAGCTGCTGTGGAAGCGCTCGGTGGGAATCCACAACGGCCACGACAGCGACGGCATCTACGCCATGAGGCACGAATACTCGAAGCTGAAGCTGCCCGAGACGGTCTACCCCGGGCTATTGGGAGGAGTGATTGCGCCGATGGCCACGAACGGGTCGACCGTGTTCGTGCCAGTCGTCAACCATTCGGTCACCATCACCTCCCAGACCGAAACCTCCGAATCCGGGCCCTCGACCGGCGAACTGGTCGCGCTCGACGTGGCCACCGGTGCGGTCAGGTGGACCCACAAGCTGCCCTCAGCGGCCTTCGGGGCCGCAACGGCGGTCAACGACCTCGTGTTCGCGACCACCTTCGAAGGGGTGCTGTACGCGTTTGACGCCAACAGCGGAAGCGTCGCATGGGAAAGCAAACTGCCGGCCGGAACGAACACGGGCGTGGCGGTCGAAGGCGACACCCTGATCGTGCCGGCTGGCGTGGCGCTCGCAAGCGAACAGACCCCCGAACTCACGGCCTATCGCCTTCCCGCGGGGGGTAGCGCGGCACAGAAGTAGCAGCGCGCTCGTCGAGAGCCACCGGGTGTCCCGTCCGCAGCCATCTCTACCTTCAAGCCATGCTCCTGAATGAGCTGACCGATGGCATGGAGATCGACCAGGTCCTGCTGGTCCGTGAGGCCGAGCGCCGGCAGCGGCGCGACGGCGGCGACTACCTTCGCCTGCAGCTGGGCGACCGCACCGGCGCGGTCGCGTGCATGGTGTGGGAGGAGCTGGACGAGGCCGAGGAGCTGGCGCGCGCGGGCACGCCCGTAAGGGTCAGCGGCCGCTACACCGTGCACCCGCGTTTCGGGCCGCAGATCAACCTGCGTGGCCTGCAGGCGGCCGCGCCGGGGAGCTTCGACCTCAAGGACCTGCTCGGCGGCCCCGCGCGCGGGGTCGAGCAGATGGAAGGCGAGATCCGAGAGCTGCTGGACACTATCCAGGAGCCGCACCTGCGGATCCTCCTGGAGCGTGTGTTCGGCGAGGACTGTGAGTTGTGGGCCGGCTACCGGATGGCTCCGGCGGCCAAGTACTACCACCAGGCCTACCCGCACGGGCTGCTCGAGCACTGCCTCGGGGTCGCCCAGGCGGTCAGCGCGATCAGCGCCACGTTCGCAGGCATCGACCGCGATGTCGCGGTCACCGGCGCGCTGTTGCACGACATCGGCAAGCTCGAGGCCTACACCGACGATCCGCAGAATATCGACCTGACCGACGCCGGCAGGCTGCACGGCGAGATCGCCCTTGGCTACTACCGCATCCGCCGCATCGTCGAGGACATCGACGGCTTCCCCACCGAGCTGGCGCAGGCGGTGGGCCACATCATCCTCTCCCACCACGGCGCGCTCGAGCACGGCAGCCCGGTCGTGCCGGCAACGCGGGAGGCGACGCTCGTGCACATGATCGACAACCTCGGCGGGCGCCTCGGCAGCTTCGACCGGCTCGAAAAGCAGCTCGCCCCGGGCCGGCGCTGGTCGCCGTTCGACCGGGCGATCGGCGCCGGCGCGTTCTTCGCCGAGCGGGGCGGCGAGCCGGCGCAGGACGGCCAGGCGCCCGCACCCGCGCGCGAAGCCGCCTGAATCCCCGCAAATAGCGGGGGGCCGATTCAGCCGTGCCGTATCCGTCTCGCCGCTGGCTTCTATCTTTCAGGGTGTATGGGTCCGCGTCAAGACATCTGGCGGTCTGAGGCCGCCGTTCCGCGGCGTCAGACGCCACCTACGATGCTCGCCGTGCCGCCGGCACGTCTGCGCTGGCGTGCGGCGTCTGCCATCCACGGCCCGACCCCCTCAACCCACCACCTCCCTTAACGCGAACCCAGATGGCAAAGGACACCGAGAAGCTGATCCGCCAGCTGTCGCTGATCTCGTACCTGATGGCCGAGCGGCGACCGGTCACGGCTCTGGAGATCCGGCGCGACGTGGAGGGCTACAGCGGCATGAACGAGGACGCGTTCGCGCGGCGCTTCTACGCCGATCGCTCCGAGCTGGAATCGCTGCGCATCCAGCTGACCGTCGACCGACCAGCGGACGGGGCGGCGGAGCAGGAGAACTACTCGCTGCGCCCCGAGAACTTCCACCTTCCCCCGATCGAGTTCACGGACAAGGAGCTGGCCGCGCTGCAGACAGCGCTCAGCCTGCTCGACGGCGAATTCGCGTACGCCGAGCCCCTGCGCCTGGCGCTGCAGCAGATCACGTGGGGGCGTCCCAGCCCGCTGCGGGCGCCCGAGCAGCGCTCGGTCGCGCTCGGCATCACCGCCTCGGCCGGCGGGCACGAGCTGTCCGCGCGACTGGCCAAGGTCGAGACCGCGATCTTTCGCAACAAGACGATCGTCTTCGAGTACTACACGATGGAGCGCGACGATCTCAGCATGCGCCGCGTCGACCCCTATCACCTGCTGTTCCAGGGCGGGCAGTTCTATCTGCTCGGCTACGCGCACGAGCGCAAGGCGATCCGCGTGTTCCGCCTGTCGCGCATCCGCGGCAAGGTCTCTTACGCGACCAAGGCCGAGCACGACTTCCACCGGCCCTCCGACTTCGATCCGCGCTCGTATGCCAACCGCGCCGACTGGCAGCTCGGCGAGGAGCGCGGCGTGGCGAAGATCCTCATCTCCGAGCGGATCGCCTGGCAGGTAGAACGCCACTTCGGTCGCTACGGGGAGATCTGCGAGGAGGACGGCGAGACGATCTTCCTGACCGGCTACTCGAGCCCGCGCAGCCTGATCTCGTGGGTGCTGGGGCTGGGCGCGAACGCGCGGCTGCTCGGCCCCGAGGAGCTGGCTGGCGAGCTCCACCGGCGGCTGGGGCTGCTGCAGGAGCGCCACGGCGATGCGCCCGCCCTCGCGCCCGTCGGGCGCGGCTCGGCCGCGGCGACGGCCGGCGGCGCCTCGGCGGGGGGGCGGATAACGGGGCCGTCGCGCTCGCGCACGAGGCGGGGGGGCGACTCGGCCAGCGCCGAGGAGGAGGGCGGCTCCGTCCGCCCCGAGGCCGCGATCCGCCCCGAGCGCTTCGCCCGCCTGGTCACGCTCGCGAGCATCCTGATCAAGGCCGGGCGCGAGGGCGAGCGCGTGGCGATCAAGGAGGTCTGCGAGCGCCTGCAGATCAGCGAGGAGGAGCTGCGCGAGGACGTGAACGTCCTGAACGTGGTCAACTTCGGCGGCGGCTCCTACGTGCTGTATGCGGAGATCAACGAGGAGGAGGGGGAGATCGAAGTCGACCCCGAGCCCTACAGCGACAACTTCGACCGGCCCGCCCGCCTGCTGCCGGTCGAGGCGAAGGCGCTGGTGGCGGCGATCGACCTGATCGGCGAGCACATCCCGGAGGGCTCGCTCACCTCGGCGCGCGAGAAGATCGTGGCCGCGCTCGGCGAGGACCCGATGGAGCAGGGCTTGCAGGTGGCGCCCACCGCGGGCGATGACTCGGACGTGGCGCGCCTGGTCTCCAAGGCGATCGTCGCGCGCAAGATGATCGAGCTCGAGTACTACAAGGAGAACGAGGACGAGCTCTCGCCACGCAGGGTCGAGCCCTACGCGCTGACCAACGGCCGCGAGGGCTGGTACGTGGCGTCGTTCGACCCCGAGCGCGGCGGCGTGCGCCACTTTCGCCTGGACCGCATCAAGCGGGTGACGATCACGAGCGAGAAGTTCGAGCCGCGCCCGGAGGTCGACCCGGCGGCGGAGGTCGACGGCTGGCTGCGCACCGGCGAGGTGCCTGCGTCGGCCACCGCACGCGTGTGGGTCTCTCCCGAGCGCGCGCGCTGGGCGCGCGAGGCGCGGCGGGTGGTCGAGGAGTGGAGCGACGGGGCGGTGATCGTTGAGCTGAGCTTCGCCGGAGTCGACTGGCTGGTTCGAGAGATCCTCAAGGAAGCCGGCGACGCCGCGGTGCTCGAGCCCGCGGACGCCCGCGAGGCCGTGCGCGCGGCGGTCGCGCGCGTGCGCGAGGCGAGCGCGGCGCCGGCGCCGGCCTGAGTCCCTACAGCTCAGTCGGCCCGAGCACGAAGCCGAGCCGATCGGCGCCGCGACGCAGGCGTCCGTCTACCGTGACCAACCGGCAGCCGAGCAGCGACGCCAGTGCCACATACTCCGCATCGTAGGTTTTCGCCCAGCCGAGCTCATCGGCGATACGCCACGACTCCTGCGCCAGCCGAGGGTGGTCGCGACGCTCGACTGCGACGCGATCGAGCCGTGCTCGCGCCTGAGCCGCTGCGTCGCCGTCGATGTCCCCACGCCAAGCGCGCTCGTGCAGCGCCGAGCGAGCCTCAGACCACATCAAGCTTGGCGCACAGCGAGCGCCGGGGGCGAGCTCGTCGAGGTCGCGAGTTCCAGTGGACCAGGTGACGACCAAGCTGGCATCGACAACCAGCACTCAGTGACCGGCCCGCGACTCTCTGATCCAGGCGGCGACGTTCGGCATCGGCTCACCCCAGAACGTCTTCCCCCACCCCTTCGGCAGCGGCAGCATGTCGGGAGGCTCGACCGCCTCGAGATCCCGCTCGTCGATCACGTGCTGCGTGCCGACCTTGTGCGCGCGCAGCTTCCCTTCGCGGATCCAGCGACGCACGGTCTCCGGGTTGCGCCCTGTGCGCTTGGCGGCTTCCGGTACGGTGAGCATTGTTGTAGCATGATACATCACGATGCTGTCGCGGGTGTCGCGGATCGCGCGCGTGCGGGCCAGTACGCTCCCCTCACGCATGAGCCGTCGCGAGCAGATCAAGATGAGCGACGCCGAGGCGGTTGCGTTCCTCGCCGAGGAGCGCACGGTGACGTGTGCGACGATCGGACCGCGTGGCTGGGCGCACCTGATGCCGCTTTGGTACGTGTTGCGAGAAGTCCCCGCCGGCAGGCCCGGGCCACGGCTGTGGGCATGGACGTACGCGGTCTCGCAGAAGGTGCGAAACCTCGAGCGCGACGCGCACGCGACGCTGCAGGTCGAGGCGGGCGAGCTGTATCAGGAGCTGCGGGGCGTGATGCTCGAGTGCGACGTCGTCGTGCACCGCGAGCTCGAAACGGTCAAAGCGCTCGGGCACGAGATCTTCGCCCGCTACGCATCTCCCCGGGGCGAGCCTCCGGCGACGGAGCTGCCGAGCGAGGTCGGCGCGATGGTGGACAGGCAGGCCCTCAAGCGCGTGGCGCTGGAGTTCGTGGAGCGTCGTCGCGCGAGCTGGGACCATCGCAAGCTCGGCGGGACCTACTGACGGCGGACCGCAGGCGTCCACCGTGTCAGGTCTCCGACACCAGATCTTCGGCACGGTCCATCAACTTGTCGACGGTGGTGTCGAGCGCCTTGCACAGCTTTCTCATGTTGCGGGTGCTCGGGCTGTGCTGGCCTCGGACGTAGTCGCCGATGCGCCTCCCGTTGATCCCGGAGGCGCTCTCGAGCTGGCTCTGATTCATCCCCTTCTTGGCCATCAGCTCTCCGATCGCCGTGGCCATCGCAGCGTGCTCGCGACTGCGGGGTTTGGACTTCCTGGCGGGAGGCATGGCCGGGAGCCTTACTCATTCGGCCGGGAAGGAGTTAGGACAGGCGTGGCGTAACCGTCCCTCAGACAATCGTATTCAGACCAGTTTGCGAGCTTTTTCTTTGCCGGAGCGCCCACCGATATCCCGTGACCTGGCCCTGCTGGGCGACGCTGTGCGCGAGCAGCGCGAGCGGCGCCGCTTGAGCCAGGGGGAGCTTGCGGCTGCGAGCGGCGTACAGGAGCGCCGCATCAGGGCGCTCGAGGCCGGGCGGCTCGATCCGGACTTCGTGCTGCTGTTCGCGATCGCGCGGGTGCTCGGCGTGCGCGCCGGCGCGCTGGTGCTCCGCGCGGAAGAGCTGGCGGGCAAAGAAGGCGGCTGACGGGGGAGCCCTCCTCCGCTCGGCCCCGGATCGACCGGTAGGCTCCTCCCGCCATGCAACCCCTCAAGGGACTGATCCTCTCCGGAGGCAAGGGCACGCGCCTGCGCCCGATCACGCACACGAGCGCCAAGCAGCTCGTGCCGGTGGCCAACAAGCCGGTGCTGTTCTACGGGATCGAGGCGATGGCCGAGGCGGGGATCGAGGAGGTGGGGATCATCATCGCCCCGGAGACCGGGGCCGAGATCGAAGCGGCCGCCGGCGACGGCTCGCGCTTCGGCGTGCGCATCACCTACATCGTCCAGGACGAGCCGCTCGGCCTGGCGCACGCGGTGCTCACGGCCGAGCCGTTCCTGGGGGCGAGCCCGTTCGTGATGTACCTCGGCGACAACCTGCTCCAGGGCGGGATCTCCGACCTGGTGGCCGCCTTCCGCGAGCACGGGCCCGACGCGCTGATCCTGCTCACGCCGGTTCCCGACCCCGAGAACTATGGCGTCGCCGAGCTCGCCCCGTCCGTGCCCGGCGAGGTGGGCCGGGTGGTGCGCCTGATCGAGAAGCCCTCCGAGCCCGCCACCGACTTGGCGCTGGTCGGCGTGTACATGTTCACGGCGGCCGTCCACGACGCCGCGCGCGCGATCGAGCCGTCGCCGCGCGGCGAGCTCGAGATCACCGACGCGATCCAGCACCTCGTGGACGCGGGGATGCGCGTGGAACCGCACATCGTGCGCGGCTGGTGGAAGGACACGGGGCGCCTGGAGGACATGCTGGAGGCCAACCGCCTGATCCTCGACAACCTGCGCGAGCGCATCGAGGGCGAGCTGATCGACTCGCAGGTCGACGGGCGCGTGGTGATCGAGCCGGGAGCCCGGCTGGAGCGCACGACCGTGCGCGGCCCGGCGATCATCGGGGCCGGCGCGCGGCTGAGCGACTGCTACATCGGCCCGTACACGTCGATCGGCGAGCGCTGCGCGATCTCCGGCTCGGAGGTCGAGCACTCGATCCTGCTCGCCGGCTGCACCGTGTCGGACCTGGACGGGCGGATGGAGTCCTCGCTGCTCGGCCGCAACGTGACCGTGCGCCGCGGCGATCGCCAGCCGCGCGCATACCGGTTCATGGTCGGGGACAACTCCGACATCTCGATCCTGTGAGGCTGCTCCCGTGAGACTGCTCGTGACAGGCGCCGCCGGGATGCTCGGCCTGGACGTGCTGCGCGCGGGAGGGCGCGCCGGCCACGAGTTGATCGGGGTTGATCTTCCGGGAGCTCGACATCACGGACCCCGGTCCGGTGCAGCAGTCCTTCGAGCGCATGGTCCCGGATGTCGTTCTCAACTGCGCCGCCTGGACCGACGTCGACGGCGCCGAGACGCATGCAGAGCAGGCGCACGCCGTCAACGCCGACGGCGCCGGCAACCTGGCGCGCGCCGCCGCTTCGGTCGGCGCGCCACTCGTGCACGTGTCTACCGATTATGTGTTTAGTGGGGAGGCGTGCGTAGATGCCTCCGGCGCGCCGCGCGCATACGTGGAGTCCGATCCAACGGGGCCGCGATCGGTGTACGGCCAGAGCAAGCTGGCCGGCGAGCAGCAGGTGCTTGCCGCATCGCCGCGTCACACGGTCGCGCGCAGCGCCTGGCTGTTCGGGGTCGGCGGCGCGAACTTCGCCGAGACGATGCTCAGGCTCGCCGCCGAGCGCGACGCTGTGCAGGTGGTCACCGACCAGGTCGGCTGCCCGACCTGGACCGGCCATCTCGCCCCGGCGCTGCTCGGCCTGATCGAGCGCGAGGTCGCCGGCCTCGTGCACCTCGCCGGCGCCGGCCACGTCTCCTGGAACGGCTTCGCCAAGGAGATCTTCCGCCAGGCGGAGGTCGACTGCCGTGTGGAGGCGGCGACGACGGCGCAGATGCCGCGTCCTGCACCGCGCCCCGCGTGGTCGGTCCTGGAGTCCGAGCGCGACGACGTCCTGCCGCTGCCGCCCTGGCAGGACGGGCTCGCCGGCTACCTCGCGGCGCGGGCTGGGATGATGCGCGCATGAAACTGCTCGTCTGCGGCGGCGCGGGGTTCATCGGCTCGACCTTCGCGCGCCAGCGCCTGCGCGAGCACGGAGACGAGGTGACCGTCCTGGACAAGCTCACGTACGCCGGGCGCGAGGAGAACTTCCAGGACCTCGTCGGGGATCCCGCCTTCCGCTTCGTTCGCGGCGCGATCGAGGATCGCGAGGCGGTCGCGGCGGCGATCGAGGTTGGAACGCCGGAGGCGATCGTCAACTTCGCCGCCGAGACGCACGTGGACCGCTCGATCGCCGAGCCCGACGCGTTCGTCTCGACGCACGCGCTCGGCACCTACGTGCTGCTGGAGGCGGCGCGCACCATGAGGGGCACACCCCCGTCGGGGGCGCACCCTGAAGGCCACAGGCAGGCAGGCGAGCATCGCGTGCGCTACGTGCAGGTCTCGACCGACGAGGTGTACGGCTCGATCGAGCAGGGCACCTTCACAGAGGAGAGCCCGCTGTGTCCCTCCTCGCCGTACTCGGCCACGAAGGCGGGCGCAGACCTGCTCGTGCAGAGCTACTTCCACACCTACGGTCTGCCCGCGCTCATCTGCCGGGGCTCGAACAACTACGGCCCCTACCAGTATCCGGAGAAGCTGATCCCGTTGATGATCCTCAACGCCCTGCACGGTGACTCGCTGCCTGTGTACGGGGACGGGATGCAGGTGCGCAACTGGATCCACGCCACCGACTTCGCCGCCGCGATCGGCCACGTCCTCGAGCACGGCCGGGTGGGCGAGGTCTACAACGCGGGTGGCCCGGACGAGCAGGCCAACATGGCGGTCGTCAGACGCATAGTCGAGCTGACGGGGGCGGCGGAGTCGCAGATCGAGCACGTCAGCGACCGGCCGGGCCACGACCGCCGCTACTCGCTCTCCTCGGAGAAGGTGCGCGCCCTGGGCTGGTCCCCGCGCGTGCGCTTCGGCGAGGGCTTGGAGCAGACCGTCGCGTGGTATCGCGAGAACGCGTGGTGGTGGGAGCCGATCCGCTCGGGCGAGTACCGCGCCTACTACGAGCGCCAGTACGGGCGCTCCCTGAGCTGATTGAGGCCTTCGCGGAGCTGCGTCCAAGATCTGCCTTCAACCAGCATCAGGCGCCGAATCGGTGGCGGTACTCAGAGCAGATCCGCTGAATGAAGGAGTCGTAGTGCAGCGGATCCCCCACCTGCGGAGCCGGTGGCGTTGTGAAGTAGCTGGTGCCGGCAAGGTTGACGTTGTCCATGCTCACCAGGATGGCAGTCTTTGCGTCCAGCCCGAAGCCGCTCGGTCCGCCCCGGACACTGATCGCGCGAACCTCGTTCATGCAGTGCTGCACCTTGTCCGCGATTTTTGGGTGGGTCGTGATCGTCCCGCCGCGTAGCGGAGAACGAAAGGTCTCGGACGCATTTATAATGAGGACACCGCCTGCAATGGCCTGCTGATCGTAGTTATGGACGTGCTCGTGATGTGCCTCCATATCGCGCTTGCGGTTCTTGATCGCCTTACGGTGCTCGGTCATGACCGCCTTGAACTCGAGCGCGATCTGTACCGAGGACGGTCGTGTCCGGAGGATTGGCTTGCCGCGTGGGACCACAGCACCAGCGGGAGGTGTGCCGAGCACGAGATCGACATTCCACTGAGCGGTGCCGTAGTGGAGGTCGAAGTTGAGCCAATAGACGAGTTCGCCGCGAGCGGCGCGCTCGGCGATCGATGGGCAGGTGACGAGCAGGTCGGCGACGATCGCCTCGCCCAGGGCGTCCGAATGCTTCGGGGAGCGCGGGTGATAGCCCTCGCTGCGTAGGTGATCAAGCAGCGCCTGCGGTGGCGACACGCAGCGGAGTCTGCACCATAGACGGGACGGTAGGCGCCGCCGCTCGCTCCACCTTGATAATGCCGGTCAGCTTCGAGTATCGCAGCCGCTTCTCGGTCATGGCCACATAGGTTGGGGCGATCTCGTAGCTGATGGAGTGGCGACCGAGCTCCATCGCTGCGAGCGCCGTGGTGCCGGTGCCGCAGAAGGGATCCACGACAGTGTCCCCCGCGAAGCTGAACATACGAATCAGACGCCGCGGGATCTCGACGGGATACGGCGCCGGGTGGCCCTTGCGCACTTGACCGGCCACGTCGCTCCACACCGGCGCGAAATAGCGTTTGTACTCCTCGCTGTCGATTTTCGATCGCTGCTCCATCTGAGTGGTTGGCTTGCGGTAGCCGCCGGGCTTGCGCAGGAACAGGATGTGCTCGATGTCGTTCTTGATGATGCCATTGGGAAGATTCGGCTTGCCGAGGTAACGAGACGATCGAGACGCCTCGAGGCTTACGTTGGCGACCTTCAGCCAACGAATCGGCGTCAGGTTGTCAAAGCCGAGCTGCCGGGCCCGCACCTGAATATCGGCGCCGAGCGGCAAGACATGATGTCGCCCGCCGCGGCGACGCGAAATGCAGACGTCCCCCACGACGCAAGCGAGGCGACCGCCAGGGACCAGGATGCGAAGGCAATGCCGCCACACTTCGTCGAGCTCGTCCAGAAAGTTCGAATAGACCGGCATGTTCCCGAGCTGCCCCGGATGATCGGGGTACTCCTTCAGGGATCCATACGGCGGGCTGGTGCAGATGAGGTGGACGGACTCAGTCGCGATGTCCGACAGGTCTCGCGCATCGTGCTCTCGGATGATGTGCCTCGTCGGGCCGCCCATGCTGGTCCTCCCGGATCGTCGTCGATTTGTCTCGACCGTAGAGATCCTGTCGGACGGAACGCGAACACCTGTTCGCTTCGGTTGGGGCTGAGTCGGCGCTAGATGCGCTGTCAATGCTCCGCCGCAGACAATTGTCCGTAGACATCTGTCTGCTTTTGCAGCAGGGTGCCCGTCGTGGACGACGTACGCGCGCAGCTCGCCCTCAACCTCCGCAATCAGCGTGAGCGCGCCGGCCTCTCTCAGGAGAGGCTGGGGGAGCTGTGCGACCTGGACCGCACCGAGATCAGCCTGCTGGAGCGTGGCAGGTACTTCCCGCGCCTGGACACGCTCGTCATGCTGGCCCGTGGCCTGGAGCTTCTCCTCGCCGAGCGAGCTGCTCGAGGGAATCCGCTGAGGATCGGCTACAGCCCTGAGATCTTCCACTTCCCGCCTTCTTTGACGAGCGAGAGGCTGCTGGTGGTGCTCTTGCCTTCGTGGATGCTCTTGGCCTGAACGGTCGCGGTCTTGGCCCCGGCGGCCACCTGGACGGATCTAACGCTGACTTCGAGGTTGTCGACCTCGGCGAGCTGGCTTTTGATCGCCGCTTCGCAGCCCTTGGCGCCGCGGAGACGCGTCACGAGGGCGGCGGCGAGGTCATCGGCGCAGATCTTCTTCTCTTCCGCGGCCGTGGCGTCGGCCTGGAGGTTGGCGACCGTCTGCGCGACTTCGTGCTGTTCGCCTTTGAATCCGGCGGTCGAGACCGTGGTTCCGCACGCGGCGAGCGCGAGCGCGGCCAGCGGCAGGCAGAGCAGGGCGAGCGAGCGGCGCATGGCCGCAAGGCTATTGGTTAGTTCTTCTCGTCGTCGCGCCTGTAGCCGAGGCGAGCGGAGATGCGGTCGGCGGTGGAGACGAGGTGCGGGCCGAGCGCGTCGACGAGCTCCTCGAGCGAGATCATCGAGCTGGGCGCCGCCAGGTCGACGGCGGCGACGACGTCGCGCGCCTCGTTGCGCACGGGCGCGGCGATCGCGTACAGCTCGGCGGCGAGCTCCTGGTCGTCGACGGCGAAGCCGGCTGGCTGGATCTCGTCGAGCTCGTCGCGCAGCGTTTTCTTGCTGGTGATCGTGTTGGGTCCGCGTTTGGTCAGTTTCATGGAGGCGATCAGCTCGCGCTGCTCGGGCTCGGGGAGGTTCGCCAGCAGCAGCTTGCCCATCGCGGTGCAGTAGGCGGGCAGGCGCGAGCCGGTGTGCAGGTTGAGGTCGATCTTGCCCTGGCCGCGGCGGAAGCTGCGCACGCGATCGACATACAGGACCTCGGCGCCGTCGAGCACGCCGAGGCTGGTGGTGTAGGAGGTCCGCTGGCGCAGCTCCTCCAGGTAGGGGTGGGCGTGCTCGCGCAGCCCGGTCGAGTTCAGCGCGGACATCCCCAGGTCGGTCACGCGCAGACCCAGGCGGTACTTGCGCGAGGCGCCCTGCTCGAGATAGCCGAGCGCGACCAGCGTGATCACGTAGCGGTGCGTCGTCGAGCGGCTCATGCCCAGATCGTCGGCGATGTCGGCGATCCCGAGCACGGGGCGCTTGGGCGTGAAGCAGCCGAGGATCGCCAGGCCCCGCTCAAGCGACTGGGAGTAGCGCGGCTCGCGCAGGCTGGGAATCGACCACGCGGGCTCCTGCCCGTCGTTGGGAGCGTTGGCGGCTGGCGAACTCGTTCTGGGCATTGGCACCTGGTTTCTCTCCTGGCCCGGGAAGACGTCCCGGTCTGGGAAGTTCAATTGGCGGATAACCAGACAATAGTTCGACGTATCGGCCAGGACACTCATAAACACTAGAGTTTAGAGTGGTATATGCCCTAGGCAGCGGGCTCGTATCGTGCTGGCGATGAAGGACAACTTGGGGCGCGGATCGCCCGTGTCGTTTCCGCCTCGCAGCCGAGGGCTGAGGCCAGACGACTGTCCGGCGCGCGCGCGTCACTGTCGGCCGGAGCGAGTGGCGACCGGCGCGGGCTATCGCCTAGCGATGCGACTCTACGAGTGCGTTTTGGCGCGGGCGGTTTCGTTGGGACAGTCGCCTTCGACGTACGCCGTGCGCGGCAACACGAGCAGAGCGAATGTCACGGCCATGAGCAGACGCCCGAACGTGCGCCTGCTTCTTCTTCACTCACCACGCTTTACCTGACTCTCACCGATTTGACCGAACACGCCGCGACGAGCTCGTACGTAGAGAGGAGCGCTCGCCTCGAAGGGAATGGCTTTCGTGATCCGCGATCCTTTGACCTTGAAGAACAGCTCCGGCTAATGCGTATATGACGCGCTGAGCAGGCCGGCGCTCGGAGCGATGTCCAGGATCTGGCTGCGCAGCGCCAACGGTTCGAAGCCGGGCTGAGCCGACAACTTCTTCGGAGGCGCGAAGAGCACAAACACGTACTGTTCGCGAGCGCTCCCCGGTGGGCAGATCGAGT
Organism: uncultured Solirubrobacteraceae bacterium; assembly: GCA_963711985.1. Taxonomy (GTDB): domain Bacteria; phylum Actinomycetota; class Thermoleophilia; order Solirubrobacterales; family Solirubrobacteraceae; genus Palsa-744. The sequence goes on from CAVQGG010000011.1 coordinate 1,541,534, forward strand.
AGGCGTTGTGCCCGAGCCCGTTACGTCCTACGACCGCGCCCGACGGCAGCCGGCCCGCTTGCAGGCCGCCAAGCTTTGGATTGATGCCGGCCACCGACCAGTCGAAGAACAGCTTGCCGTTCGCCGGGTACAGGTTGATCGCGAAGAGCACCAGTTCGGCCGCGTCCGGTGGGATACCGTGCCAGCGAAGCGGCGGCGAGATGTCCGCGCCGTCGCACGTGTACTCGCGCGGGAGTTGATGCAGCGAGCTCGCCGCGTGCCGAAACGCGGGGCTCGACAGTTCGATGTTTGGGGGCGGCTGGTTCGAAAGCTGCGCCTGCGGCGATTCGGCCGCGCGATTCTTCTGCGTCGCCCCGGTCTTCGACACTTTCGCGGTGGTGCTGGCCGAGCGCGTCGAGCTTCCGCCGCAGCCTGACGCAGCAAGTGCCGTCGCTGCCACTGCCGCGCACGCCAGCCCCGCCCCACCTTTAGCGTCGGCCAGGGGTAACCACCTTGCAGTTTTCAGCGGGTTGTGCATCGTGACATCACATCCTTTTAGTCTCGCCTGTCTCTTCATACCTTTGCCTCATGCTTTGCGCTTCTCCAATGAGGCTTCTTGGCTCAGCTTGAGCTTGAGCTTGACCGTGCGCTTGAGCCCCCCTGGGCCGGTGAGAGTCGCGTCGAGGGTCTTGAACTGCTTGAGGAGGTGGTTGGCGACCCCGGAGAGCTTGACCTTGACAGTCTGGGACTGGCCGGCGGCGATGCCGTAGGACACCCGGCCGATCACCACTGTCTTGAGCCTGTGGCGCTGCTTGATCTGGATGGTGAGCTCGAGTTTGCCGGAGCAGGCGCCGGCAGCGGAGCAACTGAGCTTGAGCAGCGCCTTACCGCCGGAGACGGTGGCCGAGCCCGACACCGTGAGCTTGCCTTCTTTCGTGACGGGAGTGAGGTTGAACGTGGCTGTCACTTTTGTAGCGGCGGTGATCGTGACTTCGCAGCTGCCGGTGCCGGTGCACGCTTCGGACCAGCCGGCGAACGTGGAGCCACCAGCGGCCGTCTCGGTGAGTTTGACTTTGGTGCCTTCGTTGTATTCCGCGGCGCATGCTCCTGGCCCGCTACCGGTGTTGCATTCCACGGTGCCCGAGCCGGTGCCGTTCTTCGTGACCGTCAACGCGTATTTGGTGGGGGGAGTGAGGTTGAACGTGGCTGTCACTTTTGTAGCGGCGGTGATCGTGACTTCGCAGCTGCCGGTGCCGGTGCACGCTTCGGACCAGCCGGCGAACGTGGAGCCACCAGCGGCCGTCTCGGTGAGTTTGACTTTGGTGCCTTCGTTGTATTCCGCGGCGCATGCTCCTGGCCCGCTACCGGTGTTGCATTCCACGGTGCCCGAGCCGGTGCCGTTCTTCGTGACCGTCAACGCGTATTTGGTGGGGGGAGTGAGGTTGAACGTGGCTGTCACTTTTGTAGCGGCGGTGATCGTGACTTCGCAGCTGCCGGTGCCGGTGCACGCTTCGGACCAGCCGGCGAACGTGGAGCCACCAGCGGCCGTCTCGGTGAGTTTGACTTTGGTGCCTTCGTTGTATTCCGCGGCGCATGCTCCTGGCCCGCTACCGGTGTTGCATTCCACGGTGCCCGAGCCGGTGCCGTTCTTCGTGACCGTCAACGCGTATTTGGTGGGGGTGTAGACGTGGACCTGGTTGCTTGTGGCGTCTGTGACGTAGACGGTGCCGCCGCCGTGGGGGCTGTAGGCGATGCCCGTCGATTCGCCGATCGTCCCGGCGCCGAATTCTTCGACGGGGCTGGCGTGCGCACCAGCACCGGCCGCGAACACGTCGACGTGGTGCGTTGCTTTTGCGCCTTCTTCATCGTATGCATAGATGCGCCCTTCGGGGTCGACGCCCACCGCGTAGAATTCGCCCGCGGCGATTTCGGTCTTGTTTTCCAGCTGGTGGGTGCTCGCGTTCAGCGTCCACCCAAACACGTCCAGTTCGCCAGCATGGGGGGTGAGCACGTACACGTCGCTACCGGCTACCGCCACACCCCGCACCGAGCCGCCGTTGCCGTTCAGATTCTGCGGGTCCCCTTCTCCGTTCAGGTTGATCTCCGTGCCCGTCGGTTCGAAGATCCCAAGCCACTTTTCATCGGTCACGAACACTTGGCCGCTCGATTCGCTGACGGCCACACCACGCACTTCCGTTTCGCTGAGTTCCTCCGTCGCGTGTTCTTCTTCGAATTTTTCGGGGAGCGCGAGGATTATGCCCGTGGGTTCGTATTCGTTGGGGTGGCCGGCCTTCGGCTTGAACTGATAAACCTTTTCTTTGCTGGCGACGTACATGTCGCCTTTATGCGCACCGGAGGAGTTGTCGACCGCGATCCCCGAGTAAGGACCGAACGCGAAGCCGTCTTCGATCACCCCGACCGCTTTATATTTACCGCCCGCTTCAGGTTCGAACTTCTCCACACGCTCGTTGTTCGTATCGACCACGAACACATCACCCGTGCCCGCTTCCACAGCAACCCCATGCGGTTCGTTGAATTCGCCAAGCCCCGAGCCTGGTCCCGATCCAAACGACGATTCCAGGGTGAAGGCAGCCTGCGCCACACCCCCACCCACAGCAAGAGTCGCCGCGCAAGCCAAAGCGAGGACGAGCCCGCTACGGACCCTCATCCTAGAAATCCCCATCCGACGACTATTTGAGCAATTAAACATTACACACCCTCCATGGCTAGACATTAGACACCTTCCGTTGAACATTAGACTCCCTCCGTCATTCTTACTGTTTTGCTTGCTTCTTCGCTCTTGTCCCGTAAGTCTTCCTAGCTTTCTTTTCGCACGCTGCCCGCTTGCTTCTAGAGTGGTCCTTCTTGCACGCCTTGAGCGCCTTCGCGAGCTTCTGAGCACGTGTCAGCCCTTTGGTCGTTGCGGTATTCACCGCGGGGAACACGGGCATGGGGATCAGCAGTGGGGCGGGCGGCACCGTCAGCGCTTGCGGGGTGTTGTACGCCTGTGTCGTGAACGTCTGATCGGCGCCGTAGACCGTGCCGCTGCGGTTGCTCGCGAGCAGCCGGTAGTGATAGGTGGTGTCTGCGAGCAGGCCGGTGAGCGCGAGCGTCACCGCCTGCGGCCGGCTGCCTTCGCCCGCGGAGCCGTACACCGAGGTGCCGTACCCGGTCGTGGTGCCCACTTCCCACGCGTAGCTGGTGGGCTGACCGTTGGGATCGACGGTGCCCGAGATCGTCGCCGCCGTCTGCGAGACGGCGCTCGCGGCGCCGGTGATCGCTTCGGCGTGCGCGAGCGACGTGGTGGTAAAGACCTCTTCTTCGCTGGAGGCTTCGCCGACGGAGTCCACGGCCAGCACGCGGTAGTGGTAGATCCCGCCGGGCTGTAGTTCTTCCACGTGTTCGCTGATCGCGACGGCGCCGTCACCGGACCTCGTTGCCTCGGGGGTGCTGTCGGGATACGGGCTCGTCTTACAACTTGCTTCTTCGGCAGAGGCGCACGGGCCGTACTCGAAGCGGTAGGCAGTGGTGCTGTTCTCGGGGTTGACCTTTCCGTTCAGCGTCGCGCTACGCGCGAGCATTGCAGAGGCTGCTTCTGCGATCGCGGCTGGCGCTACCGCCTGCGTGACGAACACACCTTGACTTGCTCCTTCGCCGCTCGTGTTCGACGCGCTCATCCTCCAGTCGTATTCCGAGGCCGGCTCCAGGCCCGTGATATCGCCGTCGACTTCGCCTTCGGCGGTGACCGTGCCGCCGGTGGCTTTGTTGAAGGTGCCGGCCGGCGCGCGGTATTCGAGCTTCCACGTCGCTTCCCCGGCTTCCGGCTCGATCGTGCATGACACCGTCGCGCTTTCGGCGCTCGGCGTGACGCTGCACTCGCGCACTTCCGGAGGGGTTGCGCTCCCGTGCGTGTAGACGTGGACCTGGTTGCTTGTGGCGTCTGTGACGTAGACGGTGCCGCCGCCGTGGGGGCTGTAGGCGATGCCCGTCGATTCGCCGATCGTCCCGGCGCCGAATTCTTCGACGGGGCTGGCGTGCGCACCAGCACCGGCCGCGAACACGTCGACGTGGTGCGTTGCTTTTGCGCCTTCTTCATCGTATGCATAGATGCGCCCTGCGGGGTCGACGCCCACCGCGTAGAATTCGCTCGCGGCGATTTCGGTCTTGTTTTCCAGCTGGTGGGTGCTCGCGTTCAGCGTCCACCCAAACACGTCCAGTTCGCCAGCATGGGGGGTGAGCACGTACGCGTCGCTACCGCCACACCTCGCACCGAGCCGCCGTTGCCGTTCAGATTCTGCGGGTCCCCTTCTCCGTTCAGGTTGATCTCCGCGCCCGTCGGTTCGAAGATCCCAAGCCACTTTTCATCGGTCACGTACACCCGAGCGCTCGCGTCGACGGCTACACCACCCACTTCCGTTTCATGGAGTTCGATCGTCGCTTTTTCTTCTTCGAATTTTTCGGGGAGCGCGAGGACTACGCCCGTGGGTTCGTATTCGTTGGGTTCGTTGCCGGATTTGCCTTTCGGTTTGAACTGATAAACCTTTTCTTTGCTGGCGACGTACACGTCGCCTTTATGCGTACCGGAGGAGTTGTCGACCGCGATCCCCGAGTAAGGACCGAACGCGAAGCCCTTCTTCGATCACCCCGACCGCTTTATATTTGCCGCCCGCTTCAGGTTCGAACTTCTCCACACGCTCGTTGTTCGTATCGACCACGAACACATCACCCGTGCCCGTTTCCACAGCAACCCCATGCGGTTCACTGAACTGGCCAAGCCCCACGCCCGCTTTGCCAAACGACGATTCCAGGGTGAAACCACCGGCCGCGAGCGCCGGCGTGCCGAGCGTCAGGCCTGCGCCGCCGAGCGCCAGCACGGCCAGGCAAGCCGCAAGTCTCTTCCTGCGCGGGCTCATCAGTTGACGCCCCTGCTGTGTTCGTCGTGGCGCGTGCCCGCGGATGTGTGCGCCCGCTTGGCCTTCGTCGCCTTCGCCTTCTTCTTGGCTTTCTTCTGGGCCTTGGGACAGCCGGTCACCGTCACCTTCGTGGTCTGCTCGAGCTGCGCCTCGTTCTGGCCGACGATCGTGGTCGGCATCACGAGGGTGGTCCCGCACAGGTTGTAGTTCTTGCTCACCGGCACGTCGGCCGTTAGCACGGAGTGCGGGCTCTCGGGCAGCTTCAGTTCGAAGCTCGAGATCGGTGCGTCGGGCACCGTTTCAAAACGCGAGTAGGTGATGCCTTTCTTGATGTCCGTGTTGCCCGTCAGATCGATCGTGACGCCTTCGCCCTGAAGGATTACAACGAGGTCGGGGAACGCCGCACCTCCGTGGGAGACGAGGATCGCCGGGCCGGTAAGCGGGGTGCTCAGGATCGGCGTGTGCGCGGTGGCGTAACCTACGAACGAGCCGGTCGGGCACGCCGCCGGGTTGGCGGCGAACTGCTGTTCGGTGCATGCCTGGTTGAGCGTGCTCAGCCGTGAGGGAAGCTGCAGCGGCAGTTGCACATCGACCTTCTGGATGTCGGCTTCCCCTGGCTTCTGGGCGACCTTGACGTCCAGCGAGGCGCCATCCGCTTTGCTCGCGGCGCCCTGTGTGGAGACCGTGAACGACGGCTTGAATGGCAGGTTCGCGCAGCCCGTGACCGCGTACGGCCGTGAGAGGGCGACATCGGCGCTCTGGACGGACGCCACGGTCGCGGCGATGGCCTGCTGGGAGCAGTTGGTGGGGTCGAGCATGAACCCGGGCCGGTTGACGGTCACGTTGACCGTCCTGATCCTGGACGGCACCCCATCGACGATCTGCGGCAGCGATCCGCTCGTGACCGTTATCGCCGAGGTCGCCGGGTTCACGCTGATTGCGGAGCGCACCACTTCTGTGCCGAGGTTGAACGGACCCGCGACGATCGGCACGGCGACCGTCAGGCCGAAGGGTTGACCGTCGTAGGGGCCGGTCAGGTACACAGGCCCCGAGAGCCACAGGGGGTGCGAGCCGGAGCCGGCCGCAACCGTCGCGCTGCCGATCCGCGCGGCTTCCGGGCAATCGCCGTCGGCGGCCTGCGGTTCGCCGCAGCGGGCCACCTGCGAGATCTCGCCCAGCAGCCCCGGGGGCATGTGAACGGCGATCTGGGAGAGGTCCTGTTCGCGGTCGTTGCGCGAGAAGCTAAGCGTGAACGGGCTGGAGTAGCCAGCCAGCGGCTGCGTGGACTGCGCAAGCAGCCCCGGGCTGAAGGGCGCACTCGCGGGGCACGGTTCGCCCGCGCCGTTCCAATCCACGGTGAACGCAGAGGAGGGCGTCGCTTCGGGCGTGATCGGCGCCGACCACGGCGCGAGCTCTGAGGTCGTGCTCGCCACGCCGCAGCTCTGCGGGTTGGCAAGCGGCGCCTGGGAACCGCCGAGGAGCTTCAGTTCCAGCTTGCTGAACGGCAGCCGCGGGTCTTCCCTGAAGGTCGCGGTGATCTGGCCGGTCGCGGGGTTCGCCGAGACCTTGCCGGGCAGCTTGACGAGCACCCCGGAGCCTTCCGCTTCCAGGTAGACGCCGTACAGCGTCCCGTTCGTGGCGTCTTCGGGCGTGCAGGCGGCCTGGCCGGCGCCGCCGCACTTCGGCCGCGCGAGGAACGCCTCGCCGGTGAGTTCTTCTCTGAGAAGCGGCGTCCTGATGCGCACCGTGCCGATCTGCGAGGAGGCCGGGCAGTGGCCGGGCGCCGCGTGCGGCAGGCCGTCCGGGCCTATGAGCTCGCCGTTGCCCAGTTCGTGGCCGAGGCCGATGCCTTCCGCGCCTTCGGCGCAGCCCGCGAGCCCTTCCGCGGCCCCCGGCGAGATCGCGACGCCTTCGGGGAGCGTGACGCTCGCTTCCTTGACCGGCGGGGTCGCGAGATCACTGGGCAGGTTCAATGCCTGCGGCACTTCCAGCTCGAACGTGTAGCCCGAGGGCTCGTCGGCCTGCGTCGTCTGCGGCGCGAACGCGATCGACGGGTCGAACTGCAGCAGCCCGCAGCCGCTGATGTGCTGGTAGGCGACGTCTTCGGCGCTCACCCACCGCTGCGGGTCTTCCCACGAGTCGACTTCGATACGCGCCTTCAGCGGTTCCGCGGAGCAGTCGACGGGGTTGGTCAGGAACGCTTCCGTGGGGCCTTCGCCGCCGTCCTGCGCGGCCGGGTCGCCGAAGAAGGTCAGGGCCACGCCCGTCACGGCGGCCACCGTCGGGGTGCCCGGCAGCGCGACGCGCAGCGCGTAGCCGGAGCCGCTCGGCACGACGCTCGCGTCCATCGTTGCCGCGTGGCCGAAGTAGGCCAAGCCGAACTCGGCCGGGTAGCCGCCTTCCGGGACCATGTTGTAGAGCGCCGAGATTTCTTTGCTTGTCGCCTTGGGAATCCGCTCTTGGTCGAGCACCACCGTGCCGATACGGCTCGCCTTCGGGCACAAGTTGAAGCTCTTGCCGACGACGTTCTGGTCCAGCTCGGTCAACGTGCACTGCGCGGCCGTCGCAAGCGGGTCGCCGACCATCCCCAGCGGCAGTTCTACGACCACGCCCTTGAACGGCTGCGGCGAGGAATAATTCGATAGTGCTCCAAGCCTGACGTGGACCCTGTTCAGGAAGAACCCCGCCGTGAGCGCGTAGGGGTGCCCGTCGGCCTGCGTGTCCGGCGCGCCGGCTTCGTCGTGCGGTTCGAAGAAGAAGCTTTCGACGCCGAACTGCGCCGGCTGCGAGCTCACCGGGTTGTGCCCCGTGCTCGAGACATGCGCGAAGCCTTCCCCGCCGCCCTGCACCGTGACGGAGTTCGTCAGCGTGCCGGAGGACGCGGAGACTTCGACGTCGATCCTCACCACGAGCATGGCGCCCGCCGGCACGCTCGGAGCGTATTCGCAGCGCAGCGGCGTCGTCGTGCAGCTGAAGCCCGGTGTTTCTTCGCCTCCGGTTTCGTTCGGTTCCACGAGCTTGCCCGCGAACGGCGAGGGGACGCTCGCGACGGTGACGCCCGCGGGCAGCGTGTCCGCGATCGTCACCGGCGCGCTCGACGCGTGGGCGCTGGCGTTGGTGACGAGCAGCACATAACGCGCACATTCGTGTTCTTTGGCCTGGCATTCGGCGTTCTCGGCGCTCGAGAAGTCCGTCGGCTCGCCGAGCGAGCGCACCGTCCAGCCCGGCCCCGTCGACGATGCGACTGCCGGCGCGACGCACACCATCAAAAGCACGCACGCAGCGGCGAGCAACAAAGCCGGGAACCACGCCAGCACCCGGCCCCGGGCGACCGCTCCCATCCCGAACCGCATCATCTGCTCCCCCGGCTCGTCTTCGTCGCCTTCGCTGCCCGGCCGTAGCGCTTCCTCGCCACCGATTCGCACGCCGCTCGCTTCTTCCTCGCCTTATCCCGCTTGCACGCCTTCAGCGCGTTGGCGAGCTTCTGCGCGCGCGTCAAGGGCTTGGGGGCGGGCTTCGATTCGACGGGGGCCGCCAGGTTGTCGCCCGCGGCGGCCGTTTCGCTGCCACCCGATAGCGGCAGCTGCGGCGGCGCGCCAGACGCGGCCCGGCAGTCGCCTTCGCCACAGAGATCCGAGGGCGCCGGCGCCGGGAAGCCGCCGTCCACGCGCGCGTCGTAGACGTCGACCTGCGTGTCGGTATCCTGCGCCACGAGCGGGTCGGCCGTACTGAAGAAGACATCGTCGCCCGACGGGGTGATGCCGGAGAGGCTCACCGTGGAGGAGGAGCCGGAGATCTGGGCGGTGTCACGGCCGTCGGAGATCAGGTAGACGTGCCCTTCGCGGTACTCGTAGACGTTGTTGGCCCACACCTGTTCGCCCTCTGGGCCCAGCCCCGCAAGCACACGGTTCAGCGCCCGCTGTGTGAGGCCGTCGGCGCTGTTGAAGAAGACCGCACCATCGCGCGCGAGATCGAGGCCATCCTCCGCAGCCACAGGGGAATCGTCCGCATCGTCTAGCGGCGCTTCGATGCTCGGCGAGAACGCGGAGTCGTTGACGTTCCCGTCTTCGTTGAAGCCTTCCTGGCCGATCGAGACGCGCGCGAGCGTTTCGCTCGCCGCGTCGTACTCGAAGAGCTGCGGAGCCGTGCTCGTGTCGCCTTCGGTGAGGTCGGCGCTGCTGGAGAAGAGGAGGTATTCGCCGTCTTCGGTGGACTGCACCGGCCGAAGGTCTTTCAGCTCCCAGTCGGCTCCATCGCCGCTCGAGAGCGTCGCGACGAACGCGATCCGGCCGGTGACGGCGTCGTAGACAAAGAGGTTGTCCTGGCCTTCGACGGCGGTCTGACGGCCGGCGGGCAGGGAGAGATCGGGCCTGGTCGTGAGCGCGTCCTTGGCGACGAAGTAGACGCGTTCGCCGTTCTCGCTGACGCGCGCGACACCCTGCACCTGCGCGCCTTCACCGCGATGCGGGTCGCTTTCATCGCCTTCAGAGATCATCGCCAGCCGGTCGATATGAGCCCCGGCGCCTTCGCCTGCGATTTCGGCCATGTAGAGGTCCATCGTCGTGTCCCCGTCGGCGTTCACGAGCGGCTGTTCGCTCAGGAAGAAGGCCCTTTTGCCGTCCTGGGAGGCGCCCTGGAAGATGCCTTCCCGGCGGTCGGTCATCTCGTCGGATTCGCAGGTGCCCGTGCATTGCCGTCCCGGCAGCGTCAGCGGCGGCTCGGAGATCGCGAGCGTGCGTTCGCCGTCCACGCGCGCGTACAGTTGGTTGACCGCCGGTTGGCGTGCCGCGCACGAGGCGCTGTGCTGCGCGGTGAAGTAGACCATCGACCCATCAGAGGAGATCGCGTTATACATGCTTTTCGCGTCGCCGCTGCCGAGTTCGGTGCCGCACTCGCTGATCAGTTGCGCGCCGTCGTTGAGCGCGGGCGAGCCGTGCAACGCTTCTTTGTTTTCCACCCCAACCAGCGCGGGTTCACTGTTGCCGGTCCCCGAATACTCATAGAGGGACCAACGCCCAAACAACAACGGGCCGGTGACTTCGGTTTCATCGCCCGGCCACAGCGATCCCGGGAGCGCTTCGACGCCGACCAGCACGTGCGAGAGATCGCTCGAGGCTCCGGGCTGTCTCACGATTGCGCCTTCAGCGCCGGTGCTCGCCGGCGAGAGGAACGGGCCGACGAACGCAAACTCTCCGCCCGCTTCGCGCACGTAGAAGCCGAGTTCCCTGTCTCTGGGGGGTTCTTCAGCCGGCGGGTGGAGAGGCAAAAGCCACAGCTCGCGCGTCAGGTCGGCGCTGTCCTTACTCGAACCCGATTCGGCGTAGTTGTAGAGCGACGCCGGGACTTCCAGCGCGCTCGTCGTCCACCCCGTCGGCGTGCGCGTGAACTCATACCTAGCGTTCAGCCCATCTCGTTCCGCCCCCGCAAACACGCCGAAGCTCTCGCCCTCCGCGCGCACGACGCCTTCCGGGCCTTCCACGATCGGGGCTACGCCCAGCACCGGCCACCCCTCCTTGTAGGGGGGCGTGACCAGCTCGTAGGCGCGGCATTCCGGAAGCGCCGTAGAGTGCGATTCGGCACGCAGCGCTTCGTTGGGACAGACGCCTTCGGCGTACGCCGCGCTCGGCAACGACACGAGCAGAATGAACGTGAGGGCTATGAGCAGACGCCCGATCGTGCGTGCGCCCCTCCCTCGCTGACCCTCCTTTGCCTGACTCTCCCCGGCTCGCTCTCCTTGCTCCACCTCTCGCTCCTCTATCCGGGTGACGGTGAGGTGGGGCTGCGGGACTTACTTCCCGCGGCCCCGCGCTTGCGCCGTTCAACCGGTCGCTGGAATCAGAATGCGCCCCATTCTTCTTTGCTGACCAGTTCGACTTCGTCTTTGCTTGCGAACGTGGCCGGTTCTCCCGAGAATTTCAACGCAGCTGTTTTTTGCTCCCTTTTCTGTTTCTTTGTATTCTGTCGATTCCTGGCCTTTACTTTCACCTTTTACGGTTGCAAACGTCACTACGCACGTTTTTTCCTGTTTGTTTTCGCGGCCGATTTTCACAAGTACACTACCCGTAACGTTGTATTGCCCCGCAATCGAGCATTTCGGTCCTGTGATGGTTACCACGGCAAACACGGTCGATCCAGGCAGTGGTTCGAAGAGATCCCGGATTGCCGACCCGGAGTACACGAGGCTGTCGCGCGCCGACGGCTGCACAGATGCCACCGTGCATTTTTCGATGAGTGGTGTGGGTATGGGTGCGACGAAGGCGCATCCTTCGAACGTGGCAACATTCGCCGCGATACCCGCGGGGAGGATCAGGCCCCCGCTCGTGTCTGTTTTGCATTCGATCACTATTGGTGTGACGCCTTTTTCGAGTGAGCTGTACAGCTTGCTGGCCCCCGCTCGTGTCCGAGAACGCATAGCCCTTTGTGATCTTGGCTCCTCCGACCTCCCAGAACAGTTCCGACGCCGACGCCGTCCCAGCCGCCACCGCGCCGCGAACGCTGCGAGGAGGCTGATGACGAGTGTTCTTGTAGTTCGCATCCAGCGAATGTCCTTTTGGCTCTGTCGGGTTTGCTGCTTCACCGCGGGCTCGCCCATCGTCAACGGATGCTCCTAGGTAGCTGAGACCCAAAGACATAGGCCGGAGCAATGTGGCAGACCAACCGCAAGTAAGACGTTATGCCTCCATTGGCATTCCGGCAAGCGGTGTTTCTTACTCGTCTTAGCCCGGATCATTCAGTAGTGGTATGATTGGGTGCTTCTGCTGTTTGTGGTGGTGCGTGGACGTGGTGAGGGTTTGCTGGGTGGCTGTGGGTGGTCGGCGGAGGTGCTCGTGGCGGTGCTTGGCGGCGCGTTCGCGGGCGTGCTTCGCGGGGTGTTTCGCCCGGTTCGCCGTCCGACCTCGTGGACTCACTGGCTGGCGTCAGCCGCAGGGCCAGGTGCGTGTAGGCGTAGTTGTGCTCGACCGTCCGTGGAAGGCGAGCCGGCCGGCTGTGTGCAGCAGCCGGTAGCGCAGCCGCTTGGGGCAGGCTTCGGCGAGCTCGCCGTCGAGTAGCAGTGTTCTTGTCCAGCTCATCAGGTCGTGTGCGATCAGCACGGGGTAGGGCCACATCTGGTTCATCACGCCCGATCGTGCGCCCGCCCCTCTCTCGCTGACCGCCCGCTGCCCATCCGCTGCCTGACTCTCTCGGGCTCTCTCTCCTCCACCTCTCGCTCTTCTAGCCGGGTGACGGTGAAGTGGGGCCGCGGGACTTACTTCCCGCGGCCCCACGCTTGCGCCGTTCAATCAGTTGCTGGAATCAGTACGCGCCCCAGTTTTCTTTGCTGACCAGTTCGACTGTGTCTTTGCTTTCGAACGTGGCCGGTTCTTTCGAAAATTCCAACACGTCGACCTTTTTCGCTCCTTTTTCGTTTCTTCGTATTCTTTCGGTTCCTGAACTTTGCCTTTACCTTCTACGGTCGCAAATATCGCTTCACCGGTTTTTGCTTCTGTCCTTTCCGTTTTGATTCTCGCGATCACACTGCCTGTCACGTTGTATTTCCCTGCAATCGAGCATTTCGATCCTGCGATGGTGACCACGGCAAATACGGTCGATCCCGGCGGTGGTTCAAAGACATCCACGATTTCCGAGGTCCCGCCCCCGTACTCCAGGCTGTCGCGCGCCCACGACTGCACAGATGTCACCGTGCATTTTTCGATGATTGCCGCAGGTGTGGGTGCGACGAATTTGCATGTTTCAAACGTGGCAACATTCGACGTGAGCCCCCCCGTGAGGAGCAGGCCCGCGCTCGTGTCGCTTGCGCATTCGATCACTATTGGCGTGGCGCCTTTTTCGAGTGAGCTGTACAGCTTGCTCACCCCGCTCGTGTCCGAGAACGCATAGGCCTTTGTGATCTTGGCTCCTCCGACCTGGAAGTACAGTTCCGGCGATGCCGCCGACGCCGTCCCAGCCGCGACCGCGCTGACCGCGAACGCTGCGAGGAGGCTGATGATGAGTGTTCGTGTAGTTCGCATCTAGCGAATCTCCTTTGGCTCTATTGGGTTTGCTGCTCCACCGCCGGTGTGCCCATCGTCAATCAGATGCTCCCGGCAGCCGAGATCCAACATGGTCGGAGCGAGTGTGGCAGATCCAACCACGCGTGTGACAGGCTATGCCACAACTAGCTTGCTGGCAAGCGGTGTTTCCTACTGGTATCAGCTTTCTGGCAAGCGGTGTTTCCTACTCGCATCAGCTTTCTGGCAGGCCGTGTCGTTATCGTCTACCAAAGGCACCGGCGAGCTACGCCGCTAGCCGGCCGGGGCAGCGTCACAACATGATCTCGCTCGCTGGCAGGGGGGTGTTCGTCACTCGTCTCGGCTGCCTCTGCGCTCAACAGGCCGAGGCCCTGAGCGGCGCCTTGTGGGCCACGGCAGTCGGATCGACCGGGCACCTCGGATATCATTGACCCGCTCTGCCGATGCATCGATCGGCATGGGTTGCTGTTGCCGGCGCCGGGGCGCCCATCGTCAATGGTTCAGACGTCCCGGCGCCGGTCCGTTCGCGATATCTCGAGGTCTCGGTTGCGGTCCACCTCGGCCGTCCTGCCGGGTGCGACTAGGCTCGCAGCCAGAGCGAGGCCAATCGGAGGCACGCGTTGGGTCTCCTTTCTGCTACGGGACGCGCCAGTTGCGTTGCGCCACTGTCGTGCATCGTTGAGTCGGTAAGATGGCGGAGATCACCACAGCCGTCAACAATCGCCTGTCGAGCGGTGGCAGCGAGGTCCAAATGTGATGGCGAGGCTGGCGCAAATTCACCTGCATATGACGCTTGTCGAGATATAGACAATCGGCTGAGATAGTCGGAGACGTTCGCGCATAGCAACTCGGTCGATCACGCAGGGTCCGGTTGCTCGAGCGGATCGAGCACACCAGGTTCGACTGACACTCGCGGCTGTCCCTGCTGGTCGTTGTTGGTGGTCGTGACACCTCGACCGACATCTATCTGCGCGCCGACTACAAGCTCAAGCTGAGTGTCGCCGCTTGCGGTGGTCCCGGTTCGACGTTTGACGTGGCCTCGCTGGTCGCCGCTCGCCGCTCGCCGCTCGCCGGTTGTCGTTGGGGTTGATGTAGCCTGATGTGGTACGTGACCGTCATCGTCGAGCGGGATGCCCGTAGGGCGTGGCTGGAAGCCGCGCGTCGATGAGTCGTGGCGTTCGTGTCGCTCCGCGCGCCCGGGCGGCTCTGCTTCCAAGAGCGCGGCTCGACCTCCACGCGCGCGGCTAGATAGGTCCTTCTGTGTTCGCTGCTCGCGAGCGGCGCGCTCGACCATCGCGCGGAACCGTAAGGCTCGAAAGAGTGGCTGCGCGATTCGAGCGGCATCCGCCGGAAGCTCCGCTCGCAACGAAACCTGAACCGAAGCGTAGCTGGGCCTGCAGTGGAGTGGCGATCCAACTAAGCCGAGAACTCACATTATTCCGAGAGTGGGAAACAGCGGTTGTGGGACGCTAACGCATCCCATACGCTGCTGTCGCAGTCTCACCGACTATACCAGAAAGTAGGTTGGAACTATGACCAATGCTTATGCAGAGCGCCCGGCGGGCATTCGCCGGCGGATCTTGATCGTCACTACTGCGCTGATCGTGCTCTCGGCGGCTCTGGCGACGGCGGTGCCAGCTCTCGCAAAGTCCCCCACCGGCGATTTCGCGGTGTTCTCCCAGTGTCCACGGTTCACCAAAGAAGTGAATCTGTGCGTCTACATCCAGTCAACGAGCGGAGAAGCGATTCTCGGCAAACAAGCCGTCCCTGTCACCAAGACGATCACCCTTCAGGGCGGAATCATTCGCAACGAAGAAACCGAAGCAGAAACGTTCGTCGAAGCCCTCAACAAAGAAAGCCTCTCCAAAACTCCAGAGAAAGTCCCGGGTGGGCTGCTTGGTCTGGTGAAGTGCAATGAAATCAGCAACTTCTTCGAGAGGGTGGCCTGCGAAGTCGTGTTTGAAAATGGAGCGACCGGTGTGAACGCCACGACCGAACTGGCGAAGCCCGCCAGCGACATCGGTGTCAACAAAGACAATCTGGTCGCCGAACAGGGCGTCGCGCTATCGTTGCCCATCAAGATCCAATTCGAAAACCCGCTCCTTGGAAATGAATGTTACGTTGGCTCGGATGCGCATCCGATAACGTGGAACCTCACGACAGGTACAACGGAACCGCCAGCTCCAAACAAACCAATCTCAGGGAAAGCGGGCGAATTCGAATTCAAAGATGAATTTACATTCATCCAGGTGACCGGCAATACGGTGGTCGACAACGCGTGGGCCGCACCCGAAGCGACAGGCTGCGGCGGCTTGTTCTCGTTCCTGATCGATCCGCTCCTCGACTCCAAACTGGGTCTGCCGTCTGCCGCTGGACACAACACCACGATTCTCAACGGGACGCTCAAGCTGGCCTCGAGCGAAGCCGTGATCGCGAGCGAAAAATAGAGCAGACGTGACGTGGTAGGAGTGCTGTGAAGCTAGGGGCCCACCGCGCTGGGCGGTGGGCCCCGATGCCAGCTTTCCCTCGGAGCCTTCACGGGCCGCGACGTGCGCGAAGGCCGGTTCCCCGGGTCGCGGTATTCTCGGCGCGTGCCCGTGTCCAGCTTCAGCCCGCGGGTGCGGGCGTGGTTTGAGGCGGCGTTCGCCGCTCCGACGCCCGCCCAGGCGCAGGCGTGGCCGGCGATCGCCGGCGGGGAGCACGTGCTCGTGTCGGCGCCCACCGGCTCGGGGAAGACGCTCGCTGCGTTCCTGTGGGCTCTGGACCGGCTGAGCGCCAGCAGCGCGTCGGCGGCGCAGCAGGTGCCGCGTGGCACGCGAGTCGTCTACGTGAGCCCGCTGAAGGCGCTCGCCTACGACATCGAGCGCAATCTCCGCGCGCCCTTGAATGGTATAGCCCACCCCCGGCGCGGCGGACGTGCGCGTCGGCATCCGCACGGGAGACACACCCCAGCGCGAGCGCGCAGCCATGGCGCGCAACCCGCCGGACATCCTCGTCACGACGCCCGAGTCGCTCTACCTGATCCTCACCTCGCACGCGCGTGAGACGCTCAGCGCGGTCGAGGCGGTGATCGTGGACGAGATCCACGCCGTCGCCCACTCAAAGCGCGGGGCGCACCTCGCGCTCACGCTCGAGCGCCTCGAGGCGCAGGCCGGGGGGACCGGTCCAGCGAATCGGCCTGAGCGCCACCCAGAATCCGCTCGAGGAGATCGGCCGCTTCCTCGTCGGCCCCAACCGCCGGGTGAAGATCATCGACGTAGGCGCCTGCAAGCGGCTCGACCTGCGCATCGAGGTGCCCGTCGAGTCCATGACCGAACCCGGGGGTCCCGTCGATGCCGAGCGCGACCCGCTGGAGCCGGTCGCCGGCGGGGAGGCCACGCGCGGGTCGATCTGGCCGGCCATCTACCCCGAGCTGCTCAAGCTGGTCAAGGAGCACAGCTCCACGATCGTGTTCGTCAACAACCGCCGCTCCGCCGAGCGCGTCGCGCTGCGGCTGAACGAGCTCGCCGCATCCTCCCCGGAGGGGGACGCCGACATCGCGCGGGCGCATCACGGCTCGCTCGCGCGCGAGGAGCGCACCAAGGTCGAGGAGCTGCTCAAGGCCGGCGAGCTGCCCTGCCTCGTCGCCACCAGCTCGCTCGAGCTCGGGATCGACATGGGCGCCGTCGACCTCGTCGTGCAGATCGAGTCGCCCAAGTCCGTCGCCCGCGGGCTGCAGCGGATCGGGCGCGCCGGTCACGGCGTCGATCAGGTCAGCCGCGGGCGGATCTTCCCCAAGTTCCGCGGCGACCTGCTCGAGTGCGCCGTCGTCGCCCGGCGCATGCACGAAGGCCTGATCGAGCCCACCGTCGTGCCGCGCAACGCACTCGACGTGCTCGCCCAGCAGATCGTCGCCATCGCCGTCTCAGCGGAGCCCGCCGGGGGCGCCGCGGGCGGGTCGCGTGCGGCAGACGGCGCGCCCGAGAGCGGAGGGGTGTCCGTTGACGAGCTCTACGCGCTTGTCACCAACACGCACTCCTACTCAACGCTCTCACGCGAGCTG
This sequence comes from uncultured Solirubrobacteraceae bacterium, assembly GCA_963711985.1. Lineage (GTDB taxonomy): Bacteria > Actinomycetota > Thermoleophilia > Solirubrobacterales > Solirubrobacteraceae > Palsa-744. The sequence continues at coordinate 1,558,477 of CAVQGG010000011.1, forward strand.
CTCGAGAACGTGCTCGACATGCTCGACGGGCGCTACCCGTCAAAAGAGTTCGGCGAGCTGCGCGCGCGCATCGTCTGGGACCGTCTCGCCGGCACCATCCGAGCGCGCAAGGGCTCGCGCCAGCTGGCCATCGCCAACGCCGGCACCATCCCCGACCGCGGGCTCTACGCCGTCACGCTCCCCGACGGGCGGCGCGTCGGCGAGCTCGACGAGGAGATGGTCTACGAGGCCCGCCCCGGGCAGGCGTTCCTGCTCGGCGCCTCCACCTGGCGGATCGAGGAGATCACGCGCGACCGCGTGATCGTCACGCCCGCCCCCGGCGCCCCCGGCGCCGTGCCCTTCTGGAAGGGCGACTCCGTCGGGCGCCCCAAGGAGCTCGGCCAGGCCATCGGCGCGTTCTCGCGCTGGGCCGTCGAGCAGGACGCCGAGGTGCTGCAGCGCGACTACGACCTCGACGAGCGCGCCGCGCGCAACCTGCTCGCCTACCTGCGCGAGCAGCTCGCCGCCACGCGCGTGCTGCCCAGCGAGCGCACCATCGTGCTCGAGCGCTTCCGCGACGAGATCGGCGACTGGCGCCTGTGCGTCCTCTCCCCCTACGGCGGGCGCGTCCACGCCGCCTGGGGCCTCGCCCTCTCCGCGCGCATCCGCGAGCGCTTCGAGCTGGAGGCAGACGTCATCTGGTCCGACGACGGCATCGTCCTGCACCTCCCCGACCTCGACGCCGACGAAGCAGAGTCATTGCCCTCCGCCGCCGAGCTGGTGCTGCTCGAGCCCGAGGAGGTCGAGGACGCCGTCACCGCCGAGCTCGGCGGCTCCGCGCTGTTCGGCGCGCGCTTTCGCGAGAACGCCTCGCGCGCGCTGCTCATTCCCCGCGCCTACCCCGGCCGGCGCACGCCGCTGTGGCAGCAGCGGCTGAAGGCCCAGAACCTGCTCGAGGTCGCCCGCCGCTACGCCGACTTCCCGATCGTGCTCGAGACCTACCGCGAGTGCCTCAAGGACGTGCTCGACGTGCCCGGCCTGCAAGAGCTGCTGCGCGGCCTGCACACGCGCGAGATCTCGCTCGTCGAGGTCGAGACCCAGACCGCCTCGCCCTTCGCCTCCTCGCTGCTGTTCGACTACGTCGCCACCTACATGTACGAGGGCGACACCCCCAGCGCCGAGCGCCGCGCCGCCGCGCTCTCGCTCGACCGCGACCTGCTGCGCGAGCTGCTCGGCCAGGAGGAGCTGCGCGAGCTGATCGACCCCGGCGCGCTCGCGCGCGTCGAAGACGACCTGCAGCACCGCTCGGAGATGACCCGCGCCACCGGCCGCGACGGCCTGCACGACGTGCTCCGACACGTCGGCGACCTCACGCCGCGAGGAGGTCTCAGAGCGCGTGTTCGAGGGCATCGACGCCGACGGGCTGTTGCAGGAGCTCGAGCGCGAACGGCGCGCCGTCCGCCTGCGCGTCGGCGGGCAGGAGCGCTGGGTGGCAGCCGACGAGGCCGGCCTCTACCGCGACGCGCTCGGCGCCGTGCCCCCCGGCGGGCTGCCCGACGCCTTCCTCGCGGACGTACCCGATGCGCTCAGCCAGCTCGTCGCCCGCTACGCCCGCACGCACGGGCCCTTCACCGCCGACGAGCTGCGCGCCCGCTATGGCGTCGACGCCTGCGCCGTCCTGCGCGAGCTCGAGCGCACTGGGGATCTCGTCCGCGGCGAGCTGAGGCCAGGAGGCAGCGAGCGCGAGTGGTGCGACGTCGAGGTCCTGCGCCGCCTCAGGCGCGCCTCGCTCGCCGCGCTGCGCAAGGAGATCGAGCCCGCCGACCAGCGGCGCCTGGCCGCCTTCCTGCCCTCCTGGCAGGGCGTCGACCGGCACTCCGGCGCCGGAGCCGGCGTCGACCGGCTGCGCGAGGTGCTCGTGGGGCTGCAGGGGCTCGCGCTGCCCGTCGAGATCTGGGAGCGCGACGTGCTGCCGCGGCGCACCGGCGCGTACTCCCAGTCCTGGATGGACAGCCTCTGCGCCAGCGGCGAGGTCGTCTGGGTCGGCGCAGGTCCACTCGGGCGCTCCGGGCGCGTGGCGCTGTACTTCCGCGAGGACGCCCCGGCCATTGGGCCGCCCGCCGCCGGATCCTCGGCACGCGCCGGTGCGCAGCCGCCAAGCAACCCCGAGCACGAGCTGCTGCGCGCGCGGCTGGCCGCCGGACCCTCCTTCTTCACCGACCTGCTCGCCGAGCTCGATGCCCCCGCCGAGGCGCTGCGCGAGGCGCTGTGGGACCTCGTCTGGGCCGGCGAGGTCACCAACGACGCCTGGGCGCCCCTGCGCGCGCCGCGCCTGGCTCTCGCCCGCGCCGACGGCTCGGCCGGCGGCCACGGCCAGGGGCCGCTGGCGGGACGGCGCGCCGGCCACCCCACCGTGGGTCGATCGCGCTTCAGCGGGCGGCGGCGCACCGGCGCACAGTCGCAGGTCCAGGGTCGCTGGTCGCTGACCGAGCCCGTCTTCCGCGGCGGGCCCGAGGGGCCGTCCGGCGCCGCAGAGCGGCGGCGCACGCTCGCCGAGCTGCTGCTCGAGCGCTACGGCATCGTCACCCGCGAGCAGGTGCTCGCCGAGGGCATCAGGGGCGGCTTCGCGATGCTCTACGACACCTTCTGCCAATCTCGAGACGCTCGGCATCTGCCGGCGCGGCTACTTCATCGAGGGCATGGGCGGCGCGCAGTTCGCGCTCCCCGGCGCCGTCGAGCGGCTGCGCGCTGCGCCCGGTCTGGCGGCCGGGCGTGCAGGCGGCCCGGGCGGCGAGGACGAGCGGGGGCACACGCTCGTGATCGCCGCCGCCGACCCCGCCCAGCCCTATGGCGCCGCGCTGCCGTGGCCGAAGCGCGAGGGGATCAAGCCCCGCCCCGCCCGCCCTGCACGCGTGGCCGGCGCCTACGTCGTCCTGGTCGCGGATGAGCCCGTGCTGTACGTCGAGCGCGGCGGGCGCGGCCTGGTCACGCTCGCCGACGCGTCCGGCGGACGCGAGTCCGACCCGCTGCGCGAGGCGCTGGCGGCGCTCGCGCAGGCGGTCCGCGCGGGGCGGCTCGGAAAGCTCGCGCTCGAGCGGATCGACGGCGAGCCCGCGATCGCCTCGAGCCTCGCCGGCGTCCTCGTCGAGCTGGGATTCCACCCCGGTCCGCGCCGCCTGACGCTCACGGCCTGAGCGTCCGAGCGCGCGAGCCCCCGGTCCGATACCCGACCCTGTCGGCTTCCGACAGGTCGAATCCGCACTGTTCGAGCCGAATCCGCAATGTCCGCGCATTCTTGTGCAGTGGGCCGAATCGCTTTGTCTGTCGGACGTTTGAGCCTGATGGAGACACCGGTGGAATCATTCCAACTACCTTGTTATTAAAAGTCGAGAAAACTTTGCGCACGGAGCCAAAATGGTCTACCTTCTGGAATAGCGAGGATGGGTCGAACAGGGAGCGTGGGGATGAGTCGAACAGGGAGCCAGGTCGCACCGCTGTACCGCAGGTTGCCTCACGGACCGAGCGGCATGGACCGAGAGGACGTCGCCCGCAACCAGCGGGCGCGCCTTTACGGAGCCATGATCGAGTCGGTCTCCCAGCGTGGCTACCAGGCCACGACCGTGGCGCACGTGATCGGGCTGGCGGGCGTCTCGCGCAGGGCCTTCTACGAGCTGTTCTCGAACAAGGAGCAGTGCTTCCTGGCGACCTACGACATCGTCGTGGCCCGGGCCCGCAAGCGCGTGCTCGACGCCTGGCAGCAGGAGCGCGGCTGGGCTAACCGCCTGCACGCGGGCTGCAAGGCGCTGCTCGACGACGTCGCCGCGGACCCCAAGGGACCCAGGCTGGTGCTGGTGGACTCGCTCGGGATCGGACCGAAGGCCAGGGAACGCATGCAGCTGGCCGGCTTCACGTTCGAGCGCCTCGTCGCGGGCGCCTTCCAGAAGGCGCCCGACGGGGTCGGCTTTCCGCGGCTGACCTCCCGCGGGATCGTCGGGGGCGTTCGCCACGTCGTGTTCATGCGCATGCTCGAGGATCGCGAACGGGAGCTGTACACGCTGACCGACGAAGTGCTCGACTGGATCGAGTCCTACCGAACCCCGGCCGCCGCCCGGCTGAGCGTGTTCGGGCTGGCCACGCCAGCGCACCAGCCGCCCACACCCGCGGCCTTCCTCGCGCGCGAGGACAAGCGTGCGCGGTTGCTCGGCTCGGTCGTCCACCTGACGCTCGACGAAGGCTACTCGCGGCTGACCGACCCGCAGATCGCACAGTTCGCGGGCATGTCCACCGAGGCCTTTCACAAGCAGTTCGCCAACAAGGAGGAGTGCTTCCTCGCCGTGCTGGACGAATTCGTCCAGGAAGCGCTCGACTCGGTCAGGGGCAGCTTCGAGAGCGCCGCCTCCTGGCCGGATGGCGTCTACCGGGCGATGAGCGCCCTCGTCGACTACCTCGTCGCTCACGAGGCGCTGCTGCGGATCGCGTTCATCGACCTGTTCGAGGTCGGCCCCTGCATGGTCGGACGGATGACGCGGTCGGTCGAAGGCTTCACCGAGCTCCTGACCGAGCACGGCCCGCAGCCGCGGCGCGGGCCGGAGGTGGCCCTGGAAGCGGTCAGCGGCGCCCTGTGGGCGATCATCTCCGGCTACGTCGCCAACGGTCGCCTCTCGCGGCTGCCGTGCCTGGTCGACCACCTCGCGTTCACCGCGCTAGCGCCCTACATCGGGCCGAAGGCCGCCGTCGAGGCCATCCAGGCCGCGCGCAAACCGCTGCGCTCGGTCTAGCTCTCGTCCCGCTCGCCGGGACTTCTGCCATCGTGAGCGGCGATGATCGAGTCATCGCCCAGGCGCCCGCGCCGCGTCGGCCACAAGGGGGCCGCGCACATCGAGCAGGGCAACACGCTCGCGAGCTTCGACGCGGCGTTGCGCCACGACGTCGACATGATCGAGCTGGACGTGCTCAGCGAGCACGCCGACGGCAGCGGCCGCCTGCTGGTGGCACACGACCACGAGGATATGCGCGCGCGCACGCCCCTCGCCTTCGAGCAGGCGCTCGAGCATTTGTCAGGCCCGCGCTTCGCCGGCCTCGAGCTGGACGTCGACATCAAGCTCCCCGGCTACGAGCTGCGCGTGCTGGATGCCCTGCGCGACCTCGAGCTCGTGCCGCGCACGCTCGTCAGCGGGATGTTCCCGTCCGGCCTCGCGCAGATCCGCGCCGCCGAGCCGGCGCTGCGCCTGGGCTGGTCGGTGCCGCGCGTGCGCCGCGACTACACCACCGACATGCTCACCGCCATACCCGCGCTGGCGATGCTGACCGGTTACCGCGCCATGCTCCCGCGCCGCGCCCGCACGGCCCTCGCCGAAGGCCGCTTCGACGCGATCATGGCGCACTGGCGCGTTGTCACGCGGGCGCTCGTCCGCGCCGTGGCGGAAGGCGGCGGCGAGCTCTACGTGTGGACCGTCGACGACGCTCGCCTGATCGAGCGGCTGACCGCCGTGGGCGTCGACGGGATCATCACCAACGACCCGCGGCTGTTCAGCCGATGACGCACGTCGCCGCGCTGTAGTTGGCCGGGTCGGCGCCCGCGAGGCTCCTGTGCCCGCCCGCCGTCGGCTGGTCGGCCGAGACCGCGACGGTTTTGCCGTGCCGCCACTGGAAGTCCACGACCCCGCGCAGCGTGACCGCGGGCTGGCCCGCCACGGGCTTGAGTTCGAAGCTGGTTCCGCCCTGGCGCGCGGAGGACCCGCCGCCGACCGCCACGAAGCCGGAGCTCGCGCCGCTGGCGAGATCCACCCAGTGCCTGCTGGCGTTCAGGTACTGCAGGCGGAAGCTCATGTACATCCGGTCGTGGGGCTGGCCGTCGCCGGGCATCGAGCCGCGGATGCCGACCGTGTCGGGCTGGTCTGCGGGGTTGCACACGTCGATCGTCGCCCACAGTTCGCGCGAGTCCAGCAGCGCTCGTTCGGCCGCGCTCTTCTTACCCGCCCTCGCCGGAGGGGACGTGGCCAGCGCGGGAGCCGGCGCGAGCGCCGCCACGGCCGTCAGGCCGGCGAACAGCCGCTTGCACGGAACCATGGGTCTGAAGATAGCGCCAGCCGGCATCCGGCACCCCCCGTTGTGGTATCCCGTGGGCGATGGGCACAACGGGCTCAGCGGACGTGGTCGAGCTGCTCGGGCGGGTTCCGGCGTTCTCGACGCTCGAGCCCGGCGACCTGCAGCGGATCGCCCAGCTGGCCGTTCCCCGGCGCTTTGAGCCGGGTCAGGCGGTCTTCCGCGAGGGCGACGCGAGCGACACCTGCTACGTCGTGCGCGACGGGCACGCGCGCGCCATCCGCACGCACGGCGACGGGCGCACGATCACGCTCGCCACGTTCGGGCCGGGCGACATCTTCGGCGAGCTGGCAATGTTCGAGGACGAGCGCCGCTCGGCCACCGTCGAGGCGATCGAGCCGACGAGCGTCGTCGGCGTGCTCGGCCCGGACATGCGCAGGCTGATGAGCGAGCACCCCGAGATCGCCGCGCGTCTGGTGATCGCTCTCGGCCGGCGTCTGCGCGAGATGAACGAGCGCCTCTCGCGCCAGTCCTTCCAGACCGTGCAGAGCCGCGTGGCGGTGGTCCTCAGCCAGCTGGTCGAGCAGGAGATCGCCGCCGGCAAGGGCGCCTCGGACGTGCTGGTGACCGCCACCCAGGCCGACCTCGCGCAGCTCGCCGGCTCCTCGCGCGAGTCGGCCAGCCGCTTCCTCGCCGTGCTGGAGCGCGCCGGGGTGATCTCCCAGGGACGGGGGCGCCTGGTGGTCCACAACCCGAGGGCGCTCGAGGAGTATGTCTTCTAGGTCCTCCCGGCCCTCGCGGTCCTCGAGGTCCTCCAGGGGCGCGCGCAAGCGGACGCCCAGGGCGCAGGACCGCGAGTACTCCGCCGGCGGCGTGGTCGTGCGCGGCGAGGAGGTGGTGGCGATCGTCCCCACCCGCCGTGCCGCCGACGGCTCGCGCGTGCTCGCGCTGCCCAAGGGTCACGTCGATCCCGGGGAGAGCATCATCGAGGCGGCCGAGCGGGAGGTGCGCGAGGAGACCGGGATCGTGGCCGAGCCGGTGTGCGAGCTGGGCGAGTCGCGCTACTGGTACCGGCGAGACGGGCGCACGATCGGAAAGTCCGTCGCCTTCTTCCTCTTCTCCTATGTGGAAGGCGACACCGCCGACCACGACGACGAGGTCGAGGAGGTGCGCTGGATTCCCCTGGAGGAGGCCCAGACGGCGCTCAGCCACACGGCCGAGCGCGAGATGGTCACGCTCGCGCTGACCCACCTGCAGAAAGACCGATAGCCTGCCGGGGCGCGATGCAGGTCCTCAACTTCTACTCCACGATCTTCGCCGACGAGCTGAAGCGGGGCCGCAAGACGGCGACGATCCGCCTTGGCGACAAGTCGGGCAAGTACCGCAAGAACCAGGCGGTGCTCGTCACGATCGGCTACCAGTACTCGCCGCGGGAAAGGATCTTCGAAGCGGTGATCGACCAGGTCGAGGTGATGAAGCTCGCGGACCTCTCCCCGCGCGACATCAAGCACGACAACCCCGAGTTCCGCCGCCACGAGGAGCTGATCAAGTTCCTCGAGCAGATCTACGGCCGGACGGTGTCCATGGACGACACGGTCACCGTCGTGCGCTTCTCCCAGATCCTCGAGAACCCCACGGGGATGACCGAGGCGATCAAGGGCTTCGGCGGCGCCCAGAACTAGCCTCGCCCCGGCAGTCTCGATGCAGGACTGCCGATCATCCTTGGATCTCGATCGGATCTTCTATATATTGAGGGTGTTGGCACTCTCCCCCTGAGAGTGCCAAAGAGGCGGCTCCCTCCGCTGGGAGGCCGTGAGCCGCCGGTCGC